>NZ_JARKNB010000001.1:0-1769874 GCF_029360735.1 Flavobacterium sp. H4147
AAATTTCTTTTCATTTCAATTCAGCTGCCTGACGGTATTTCTAAGAGCGTTTCGCTGATGCGGGTGCAAAAGTAGAACCTTTATTTACATTTACAAGACTTTTTTTTACATTTTTTCCATGTTTTTTTTGATATTTTTCTTAACCCGCTGGCAGAAGTGCTTTTACATTTTGATTATTTTTAATTTCATGTGGGGTTTTTCTGAATTACTCTGTGTTTTTCTTATTTTGACTTGGCTTTAGATTGGCAGTTTTGCGGAATTTTCAGATTTTATGCCCGCTCTCTGGAAAGAATTTAAGATCCGGAAGCCTCCCTTCTGTCCCTTTTGCTCTCGCAGAGGCGCAAAGGCGCAAAGTTTCTCCCTACAGCCTATTCTGAAAACCGGTGCCCTAGCCCCGATAGGAGCGGAAATCCTTTTTATGGTCCCGTTCCTTTTAACGGGACCATAAAAAGATTGAAGCGGATAGCGGGAAATAGCTCCTTATATTTATTAAAATTCCAATTTTAGAAATCCCAAATTCCAAAACTGTATCGCTTCGCTGCGCTCAGCTTACTATATATGTACAAATAATAAACCCGATAGGTTTTTACCTGTCGGGTTTGAAATGAGAATTACTCTTATATATATTAAAGAGTAAAACTATACTATATATAACATGTATTATTGATTTAAAGCATCTATTACTTCTTTTGTGATTTCTATGCTTTTTAGTTTTGCTTTGTGATCGAAGATTGGACTTGTTACCATAAGTTCGTCGATTCTTGCATAGTCTATAAACCTCTTTAAATCGGTTACTAATTGTTCTTTGTTTCCTGTAAAGGTTCCTGCTGTCATTTGATTTACATGGAAACGTTCTGCTTCGTTCATAATATCATCTAATGATGGAACTGGCGGCTGTAATCCTTTGCGGTCGTTTCTAATTAAGTTTAGAAACATTTGATACAAACTTGTTGAAAGCAATTCTGCTTCTTCGTTTGTATCGGCAGCAATGATATTTACACACGCCATTGTTTTTGGTTTGTCTAGATATTCTGATGGCTGGAAATTTTCTCTATAAAATTCAAATGCCTGAATCATCAGCTTTGGCGCAAAGTGCCCCGCAAAAGCATAAGGTAAACCATAAGCCGCTGCCAGAGCCGCACTGTCCATGCTTGATCCTAAAATCCAGATTGGCACATTTAGACCTTCAGCTGGAAATGCACGAACTTTTCCTGTTGCATTTTCAGATGAAAAGTATTCTTGAAGCTTGCTTACGTTTTGTGGAAATCGTTGTGCTTGCTCAAAGAAGTCTTTTCGAATTGCTTCGGCAGTTGGCTGATCTGTTCCCGGTGCTCTTCCTAAACCTAAATCGATTCGGTTAGGATAAAGGGTTTCTAAAGTTCCAAATTGTTCTGCCACTACTAAAGGCGAATGATTCGGAAGCATGATTCCGCCAGAACCTACACGGATATTTTCGGTTTGGCTTGCCACATAACCAATCAAAACCACCGTTGCTGTACTGGCAACGTGTGCCATATTGTGATGTTCTGCCAGCCAGATTCTCTTGTATCCGAGTTTATCTGCTAATTGGGCTATGTCATTTGTTTTTTGAAATGTTTCTGTTGCATTACTATCTTGGGTGATAATTGCAAGCTCTAATATTGAGACTGAAATTGGGTTTTTCATATAAATTAAGGCTAAAATGCAAAATTAAGCCATTTATGCGAATGCCTTTGGTTTTCTAATGTTAATAGAATTATAATATTCTCTACGTTCTAAATATCTATTTTTTAATAAATAATTATTGTTTTACAATAATTATTTATACATTTGCAATATCAAATTTAATTTTCTGTGTATGAAGACCACTCACATTGTTTCGAGAATATTATTTTATTTCACCCGAATTTTATCAGCCATCTACTTTTTTCTGGCTGCTTATTCGGTTTTTACATTAACAACAGGTCTGTTTTTGACTTTTAAAGATAATGGCAAATATTTTCAGGTTTGTTATCCGTTTACTACACATCCCGTAATGTTGGGCGATTACAACCTGCCGTATATTCTTTTTGATTTTCTGGCTCCGCTGAGTCTTTATGGACTTTTCTTTTTATTGAGCAGCAATGTTTTTAAAGTTTTCTTTCAGCCGAAACTGTTTACTCAAAATGGAGTTGTGCACTTAAAACGTTTTTATTTATCAAATTTATTCATTCCGAGTATCGTGATACTGTTTGCGTTCTTCTTCGTTCCTTTAGATAATGAAGTGGCACTTTTTATCATATTGCACGGAATGCTTGGCGCTTTTGCTTATTTTTTAGCTGCCATTTTTAAACAAGGTTTAAACCTTCAGAACGAACAAGACTTATTTATATAGCTATGCCAATAATTGTAAATGTTGATGTCATGCTTGCCAAACGCAAGATGCAGAGTAAGGAATTGGCAGAGAAATTAGATATAACACCTGCTAATTTATCGATTCTAAAAACGGGAAAAGCAAAAGGTATTCGGTTTGATACTCTCGAAGCTATTTGCAAAATTCTGGATTGCCAGCCCGGCGATATTTTAGAATATGTAAGCGAGTAGCTTTCTTTTAAATCAAATTTTCTGAATCTTAAAATCGGCTTTTTGAGGCCGACAGGAATTCTATTGCCTAAAAATTTCAAATCATCATTTATATAATCATCAAAAATCAATCAAAAAATGAACAGTTTATCAATCAAAAATCTCAGCAAAACGTATGAGAACGGCACAAAAGCGATTGATCATTTATCGCTTGACATTACAAACGGAATGTTTGGTTTATTAGGACCGAATGGCGCTGGAAAATCAACTTTAATGCGAACCATTGCTGCTTTACAGGAACCAACTTCGGGAATTATCGAGTTTAACGGAATCAACATTCTCGAAAATCCAATGTTTATTAGAGAAAATCTGGGATATCTTCCGCAGGAATTTGGCGTTTATCCAAAGATTTCTGCTTATCGTTTATTAGATCATTTGGCAATTTTGAAAGGAATTGTCAATAAAAAAGAACGTCACGACCAAATTCTGTATTTGTTGCAACAAACGAATTTACTACAGCACAAAGACAAAGCGGTGCATTCTTTTTCGGGAGGAATGCGTCAGCGTTTTGGAATTGCACAAGCTTTGTTGGGAAATCCGAAAATTATTATTGTCGACGAACCGACTGCGGGACTTGATCCTGAAGAAAGAAATCGTTTCAATAATCTTTTAAGCGAAATTGGCGAAAGCATTATTGTGGTTTTGTCCACGCATATTGTAGAAGATGTCCGCGATCTGTGCACCAAAATGGCGATTATTTCTAACGGAAAGTTGCTTTTGGAAGGAAATCCAAATGAAGCGGTTGATTCTTTAAAAGGTAAAATCTGGACGAAAGCCATTCATAAAGATGAACTGAAAGAGCATCAGGATCATTTTAATATAATTTCGTCGCATTTGAATTCTGGAAAAATCAATATTCATGTTTTCTCTGAACAACAGCCTGATTCTGGTTTTGAATTGAGTTCTCCTGATTTGAGCGATGTTTACTTTAATATATTATCTCAAAATCAACTTAAAAAATAACGTTATGTTTTCGAAATTAATTCAATTTGAATGGCATAACAATACCAGAAACTGGGCTTTTTATGCTACCTATATTATATATCTGATTCTTGGCTTTCTTGTGAGTGCTTTTGCGAACTTTTCGTTTTCGGGCGCTTATAAAAATAGTCCATTTACCCTGACTTATGCGATTGGTTTGCTATCGTTGATGACGATTTTCTCTATCACGCTTCAAGTCGCACAACATTTTTTAAAAGAATACGAAACTAAATTTGATGCGATCCTCTTCTCTACTCCTATTTCTAAATTTCATTTTTTGGGAAGCAAGTTTATCACTGCTTTTGTAATTGCGATTTCTTCTTTTGGAATGTTCATCATCGGAATGATTATCGGGCATCAAATGTCATGGATTCCGAAAAGCGAAATTGGTCCTTTTGAAGTTTTAAATTACCTCTGGCCTTATTTCGTAATTGTCATTCCTAATATTCTTTTATGTCTTTCGATTCTTGCAACGTTGGCTTGGCTTACGCGAAGCAAACTTTTTATTTATGTTGGCGGCTTATTCATCTACCTATTATATATAGCAGGTTCAATTTTTTCTAATTCGCCTTTATTTGCAAATGCTTCTCCGTCTTCCGCGAAAGCGATGTCTTTGGCCGCAAAAATAGATCCGTTTGGTTTGGCTGCATTTTTAGAACAAACGAGATATTGGACATCCATTGAAAAAAACACTCAACTACTTTCACTTTCAGGCAACTTTTTATTCAATCGAATTATCTGGATTTGCGTTTCTTTCCTTCTGATTTTTGTTTCCTATAAATTGTTTTCATTCCGAAAAACAAAAACTAAAAAGGTAAAATCGGTTAAAATCGGTACAAAAGAGACACAACTATTTTCTACCACAATTCCAGAACAGCTATTTAAAACCTCAAAACATAATTGGGCCGTTTTTAAAAGCAATTTGAAGATGGATATTTATTTGGTTTTAAAAGGGATTCCTTTTTTACTGATTGCGATTTTATTTTCGGGAATATTAACGATTGAGATTTCGGATGAAATTGACGGCGGAATCAGATTGGCAGAAAATATTACCAATACGGCTTTGATGATTTCCACCATTATGGATCGTCTGCCCTTTATTTTAATTCTGATTACTCTTTTTTATAGTAGTGAATTATTGAATCGAAGCGAAAATTCCAGATTTGAAATGCTCGAAAATACAGCGCCTTATTCTCAATTTATAGTTTTGATTTCAAAATTGACAGCGCTTTTTATGATTCCGCTTCTCTTAATTGGAATCAGTATTTTGATTGGAATTGGTTTTCAAATCATACACGCAAACGCTTCAATTGACGCTATACTTTACTTTTCGATGTTTTATTATATCGGATTTCCATTGTTTCTGATTTCAATTTTGGTAATTGCCATTCAGACTTTCATTAAAAACAAATATTTAGGATTGGCAATTTCCGCATTTATTTCGCTTTTGTTTTGTACGGGAATCGGAGAACAATTGGGAATTTCACATCCTCTACTTCGATTTGGAGATTCTTTAAAAAGAGAATATTTTGATCTGAATGGTTTTGGAAATTATACTTTTCCGTTTCATATTTCGATGTTGTACAATTTTGGTCTGGCTTTGATGCTGCTAACTTTGACCGGAATTTTATGGAAACGAAATACTACTATTCTAAAAACCGTTCGTAGAAATTCATTTAATGCTATTCAGAAAACATTTTTTGCTTTCGGAAGTATTCTTTTCATTGGTTTTGGAAGTTATCTTTTTTATAAAACGAATATCGAATATCCGTATTTGACGAAAGATGATCAGAACAATTGGAGCGAGCAATACGAAAAGCAGTTTAAAAAATATGCGAATCTTGCTCAGCCCACGATTATTGCGGTAAAAAGTAAAGTCGATTTGTTTCCTGAAGAAAATCGTTATGAAGTGAAAGGCAGTTATGAATTGATCAATAATTCGGAAAAACCAATTGATAGTTTACTCCTATATATAGATCGAAATTCGAAACTGACTTCTGTTGAAATTGAAAACGCCAAAAATCTCGATAATGTTTCTCAATTTCAGCATTATTGGTACCGATTGAAAAAGCCTTTGCAACCTCAGCAAAAAATGAAAATGAGTTTTGCTTTTACCTCAACTTGGTCGCCATTTAAAGGTCATACTGCTTTTAATTCGATTATTGAAAATGGTTCGTTTATGCGAATAAGTCGTTATTTTCCAACTTTTGGCTATCAGGAATCGAATGAAATCAGCAGTGAAAAAGAGCGTGCAAAAAGACATTTAAAACCGCAGACGCCACTTAAAAAATTAGAAGAAAAATCGAAAACAATAAATGATTTTATTGATTATGATGTTGTCGTTTCGACTTCAAAAAATCAAACGGCAATTGGCATTGGAGATTTAATAGGAAACTGGAAAAAAGGCAACCGCAATTATTTTCATTATAAATCGAATGGAAAGATTCCGTTTCGATTTGCTTTTTCTTCTGCCGAATATGAAATTCAAAAAACAAATTATAAAGGAATTTCAATCGAAGTTTATTATGACAAAAGGCATTCTAGAAATGTTGCCAAACTAATTCAAGATCTAAAAAACACTTTAGATTATTGCCAAAACAACTTTGGAAAATATCCGTACAAAACCATTCGCTACGCCGAAGTTTCTGCTTTCGCGGATGGATTTGCTGCAACTTCCTATCCGTCGACGGTTTTTATGAAAGAGAATTTTGGGTTTTACAGCAACTTGAATAATCAAGATAAAGAAGATGTCATCAATCAATTGACTGCTCACGAATTGTCGCACGAATGGTGGGGAAATTCACAAATTAGTCCAGAACAAAAAGAAGGAAGCTGGATTTTGACTGAAACTCTTGCGCAATATACCGAATTGATGTTGTACGAAAAGGAACATGGTTTGGAAAAAGCATTGGAAACTTTAAAGATTCATCTGGATTTGTATTTAAGCAGCCGAAGTTACGAACCAGAAACTTCATTATATAAAACGAATTATGAAACGCCACATTTGCCTTATGATAAAGGAATGCTCATTATGCATCAATTGCGAATGCTAATTGGAGAAGAAAAAGTAAATCTGGCTTTGTATAATTTCTTGAGTCATTATAAATATCCTAATCCAATTCCAGATTCTAAAGATTTATTGAAAGAGATTTACTTAGTCACCGATTCTAAACTTCATCCTAAACTAGATGAAATGTTTAAAAAGATTATTACTTATTCTTCTAAAATTTCTGAAGTTGAAAGTGTAAAAAAGAATGGTTTTTATGAAGTTTCTTTTAAAGCCGATTCTAAAAAATATCTGGAAAATGCAACCGGAATTCGAAAACAAATTGCTAACGACGTTACAATTGACATTGGAATTTATGATAAAAACGGAAAGCTATCTTGTTATACTTTTCCAATCCAAAACAATACAATTCAAGGCAAAATTAAAATCAAAAACAAACCTCAACGCATTGTAATTGATCCTTATTTAATAAATATTGACACTTTTATAAAGAACAACGAGAAAGAGATTGATTAAAGATTTTTCGTTGCTCCTACTTTTTTAAACACATAGAAACATAGATTTTTTTTGCTGTTAAAGGCGTTTCACTTGCATTAATACACATAGTTTCTATGTGTTAGAAACGAGTTTCTTTCAGCTTTCTTTTAAACAAAGAAAAATCTATGTTTCTATGTGTTTATTTTTCTACCCACAGATTCTTTTCTAAATAATTCTCCTCAATCAAAAAAGCGAACCATTTTTAGCCCTAAATTTGTACATCAAATACCAAAATTTGATTTAGCATCTCTGCAAATGACACACAAAGTTTTAATTATAGACGACGAAGAAAAACTGAGAAGTCTGCTGGTTCGCATAATAAAATCGGAAGGATTTGAAGTTTTTGAGGCGAAAGATTTAAAATCTGGTTTTAAAAAACTGGAGCAAACTGATATTGATGTTGTTTTGTGTGATGTAAAACTTCCAGACGGAAACGGCGTTGATTTTGTGCAAAACATAAAAAGCAGTTTTCCGCTGACGGAAGTTATCTTACTTACGGCATTCGGAAATATTCCCGACGGCGTTCAGGCGATGAAAAATGGCGCTTTCGATTATATTGTAAAAGGCGATGATAACGACAAGATTATTCCGCTTCTTTATAAAGCGGTCGAAAAAGTGCATTTGCAGAAAAAAGTAAAACAACTTGAAAAACGTATTGGCGATAAATATTCCTTCAATACCATAATCGGAAAATCAAAAGGGATTGAACAGGTTATCGATTTGGCCCAAAAAGTAGCCAAAACTGATTCGACTGTTTTATTGACTGGAGAAACAGGAACCGGAAAGGAGGTTTTTGCACAGGCAATTCATGAAAACAGCAATCGCGCAGGAAAATCTTTTGTGGCTTTAAATTGCAGCACTTTCAGTAAGGAAATTTTAGAAAGTGAACTTTTCGGCCATAAACAAGGTGCTTTTACCGGAGCTTTGAAAGATAAAAAAGGCTTTATTGAAGAAGCAAATGGCGGGACTTTATTCTTGGATGAAATTGGTGAAATGCCAAGTGATCTTCAGGCAAAATTATTACGCGTTTTAGAAACCAGCGAATATATTCCTGTTGGAGACACGACTTCTAAAAAATCTAATTTTAGATTGATTGCCGCAACAAACCGAGATTTAAAAGAAGAAAGTGAAGCCCATCGTTTCCGTTCTGATTTGTATTTCCGTTTGAATATTTTCGAAATAAAACTTCCTTCACTTCGTGAAAGAGCTAAAGATATTCCATTACTCGCTAATTATTATGTGAAGCAATTTTCTGAAAAAACGAATAAAAAGGCTTTACATACGGCAGCTGATTTTCTAGAGAAATTAGAAAATTATTCTTGGCCGGGAAACATCCGTGAACTCAAAAATGTTATCGAAAGATCGGTTATTTTGAGTAACGGCGATACTTTGACTTCTGATGTTCTGCCTTATGAAATTCAGCATCCAACGGAGAAAACCAACAAACCAATGTCGGCTTTTTCTATGCAGAGTATTGAGAAATTGCATATTCAAAAGGTTTTGAATTATACTAAAGGAAATAAAGCTGAAACGGCTAGATTACTAGAAATTGGGATAGCGACTTTGTATAGAAAGATTGAGGAATATGGGATAGAAAATTCCAAAATTTAAATTCCAAATTCCAATACTTCACTTTTAAAATCATTTACGATCCTGCAAGGTTTTTAAAACCTTGTAGGTTTAAATTTTAAAGTATTAGATTAACCTAGAATACCTACAAGGTTTTGAAAACCTTGCAGGAAACGGATAAAAATAAACCTTATCGTTTTAATAAAAGCTTATCATTTTGATAGGCTTTTTTTATGCCTGATTTTTGGCACAAAAAAACAACTTCTTATTTTACAATACTTTACACTCTACTTCACATTTTCGGAATATCTTTTGGCATAAGGAGAAAGAACATCAAAATTCCTTCTCATGAAAAATCAAGTTAATTCTATTTACAAACAAGCGGAACGCTTTGCCGAGATTACTAAAAAAAATATTATCTGCGGCAATATCGTTCGGGCTAAAAAATGTTTAGCACTTGCTGAACGTCTATTTATTACTGGCAGTATCGAGACTAAAAATGCTATTTCAAACGTGTATGTTTTTTCGGTTTCTTCTTTTATGGAAATGCGCCACTGCAATATTTCACATCTTTTCCCTCAAACGCTTAAAGCAGAATATATCAAACAGGTTAATACTTCGGGAGTCTAAAAAGTTTAATCGGTTAACTGTTTAATTGTTTAATCGTTTCTGCAACAATCTAAAATCTGAAATCTAAATTCTAAAATAACTATGATCACAATTCTTTTACTCGCATTGGCCGTTTTGCTGTTTGCGATTTGTTTTAAATCTGTTGAATTCTTTGAAAAAATCTAAATCATGACTGCACTCTTTATTGTTTCAATTGCCGTTTTCGTGTATTTGGTTTATGTATTAATTAAACCTGAAAAATTCTAATAAGTGTGAAATGTCAAAAGTGAAATGTTAGATGCCTTTCATTTCTTAAATCTCATCTCACTTTTCACAACTTCACATTTCATTTTTTACAATCAACAACTCACAATATTATGAATACAGAATTATTAGGTGTTATAGGTATTTTTCTCCTAACCATTGTTTTAGCGATTCCTTTCGGAAAATATATTGCTAAAGTATTTTTAGGAGACAAAACGCTTCTTGACCCAATTTTCAATCCGCTTGAAAAAATTATTTTTAAAATCAGCGGTATCAATCCAACTGAAGAAATGAACTGGAAACAGCATTTAAAAGCACTTTTAAGCATCAATATGCTTTGGTTCTTTCTCTGTTTTTTTGTGCTGCTTTTTCAGGGTTCTTTACCATTAAATCCAGATAACAATCCATCAATGTCGCCTGATTTGGCTTTTAATACAACCATTTCATTTTTAGTCAATTGCGACTTACAGCATTACTCAGGTGAAAGTGGGGTTTCTTACTTGTCACAAATGGTATTAATGTTTTTACAATTTGTTTCGGCTGGTGTCGGAATCGCTGCTGCTGCAATGGTTTTTACCGCTATGCGCGAAAGAACAACTGATAAACTGGGAAATTTCTACAACTATTTTGTAAAAAGCTGTACTCGTATTTTATTACCACTTTCAGCAATCGTAGCTATTGCTTTAGTTTTCAGCGGCACTCCAATGACTTTTGAAGGAAAGGATGCTATCACTACTTTACAAGGTGATCACGTTGAAGTTTCTCGGGGGCCAGCTGCTGCTTTTATCGCCATTAAACATATTGGTACAAACGGTGGAGGATTTTTCGGAGCGAACTCGGCTCATCCTTTAGAAAACCCGACTTATTTTACAAATGCTGTTGAGCTTTGGGCGCAGATGATTGTTCCGTTTGCGATGATTTTTGCACTTGGTTTTTTTCTTAAAAAACAAAAATTCGCTTACATCATTTTTGGTGTAATGACGGTTGGATTTTTACTCTTGGTAATTCCGACAATGTCAAGCGAAATCAGTGGAAATCCTGCTATCGAAAAAATGGGAATTTCTCAGTTAAACGGAGCAATGGAAGGAAAAGAAGTCCGTTTTGGCCCCGCTATTTCTGGTTTCTGGAGTATTGCTACAACGGTAATTTCTACAGGTTCTGTAAACAGTATGCACGATAGTTCCATGCCGGTTTCGGGAGCGATGCAGTTATTGGCTATGATGGTCAATGTATTTTATGGCGGATGCGGTGTTGGTTATCTTAACTTTTACATTTTCATTATTCTGGCTGTTTTCATTTCTGGATTAATGGTTGGTCGAACTCCCGAGTTTTTCGGAAAGAAAATTGAAGCCCGAGAAGTCAAAATTGCCGCTTTCATTGCTATTCTTCACCCATTATTAGTTTTAGCAGGAACCGCTTTAGCTTCTTATTTTGCTGCCCATGATATTGCAATGGGTTATTGGTTCAGCGGAAATGCAACGGGCTGGCTAAACAATCCTGGAAATCACGGATTCTCTGAAATGTTATATGAATATACTTCGAGTGCTGCTAATAATGGTTCTGGTTTTGAAGGTTTGGGCGATAATAATCCATTTTGGAATATCACTACAGGAATTGTGTTGCTGTTAAGCCGTTTCATTCCAATCATCGGACCTTTAGCAATTGCTGGTTTATTAGCCAACAAAAAATACATTCCTGAAAGCGCAGGAACTTTAAAAACGGATACAACGATTTTCGGAATCATGATTTTTGCTGTAATCGCTATTGTTGCTGCTTTATCTTTCTTTCCCGCGCTGGCATTAGGTCCACTTGCTGAATATTTCACACTGAAATAATGTTCGATTTGAATATCCACAAAGAATTTAAAAACATAGCCCAATGTTTCAACCTTGGAGACAGAGATTGAAAATATACATTGTGTCCCAACGGTTGAAACCATTGGCTATGTTCTACAAGCTATGTGTTTTTGCATCGCACAACATTTAACAAATAACATTTAACTTTTTACAAGAAAATGACAACTAATAAATCCACATCATTGTTTGAAAGTAAACAAGTAAAAGAAGCTTTATTGCAGTCTTTTGTGAAGCTGAATCCAAAAATGATGATTAAAAATCCGGTAATGTTTACCGTAGAAATTGGAACTACCATTATGTTTGCCGTTTGCGTTTCGATCTTAATGGGCGCAACCGATCAAGGCAGTTTTATTTACAATTTAATTGTTTTCCTAATTTTATTTGTAACGCTTTTGTTTGCCAATTTCGCCGAAGCTATTGCCGAAGCCAGAGGAAAAGCACAAGCCGACAGTTTGAGAAAAACCCGTGAAGAAACTCCTGCAAGACAGATTCTGCCAAATGGAGAAATCAGAAACATTAGTTCTTCTCAATTAAAAAAAGACGATATTTTCATTTGTGAAGCGGGCGATTTAATTGCTGCCGACGGAGAAATTATCGAAGGTCTTGCTACAATCGATGAAAGTGCGATTACGGGGGAAAGTGCTCCTGTAATTCGTGAAGCAGGCGGAGACAAATCGTCTGTAACAGGAGGAACAAAAGTGTTGTCTGATAAAATAAAAGTAAAAGTAACTTCAGAACCTGGCGAAAGCTTTTTGGATAAAATGATTGCTTTGGTTGAAGGTGCAAGCCGTCAGAAAACGCCAAACGAAATTGCCTTGACTATTTTGTTAGCGGCTTTTACCTTAATCTTCGTGATTGTCTGCGTTACTTTAAAACCTTTTGCCGATTACGCAAACGCTCCTATTACTATTGCTGCTTTTATTGCCTTATTCGTTTGTTTGATTCCAACAACAATCGGAGGACTTCTTTCTGCGATTGGAATTGCGGGAATGGACAGAGCTTTGCGCGCCAATGTGATTACAAAATCAGGGAAAGCGGTTGAAACTGCGGGAGATATTGACGTTTTGCTTTTGGATAAAACAGGAACAATCACCATCGGGAACAGAAAAGCAACTAATTTTTACCCAACAAAAGGCATTTCTTTTGAAGATTTCGTTAAATCTGCTGTATTGAGTTCGCTTGCCGATGATACGCCAGAAGGGAAAAGTATCTTAGAATTAAGTGAAATGATAGATGTAAAAAATGAGGCAAAAGCAAGCTTTTTACAAACGACTTCTGACATTTCACACACTATCAAATTTACTGCTGAAACCAGAACTTCGGGTGTGATTTTAAAAGATGGAACCAATATTCGAAAAGGTGCGCAAGATGCTGCTAAAAAAATTGCAGAGCAAGCTGGAAATGTTTTTCCTGAAGATACTTTGCAACAGGTAATCACAATTTCTTCAAACGGAGGAACACCTTTAGTGGTAATTAAAAATAACGAAATTCAAGGTGTTATCGAATTGCAGGATATCATTAAAACCGGAATGAAAGAACGTTTTGAACGCTTACGCAGAATGGGAATCAAAACGGTTATGGTTACGGGAGATAATCCACTTACGGCTAAGTTTATTGCCGAAAAAGCTGGAGTTGATGATTTTATCGCCGAAGCGAAGCCTGAAGATAAAATGAATTATATCCGAAAAGAACAAGCTGAAGGCCGTCTGGTTGCGATGATGGGAGACGGAACAAATGATGCTCCTGCCCTTGCCCAAGCCAATGTTGGTGTTGCCATGAACAGTGGAACGCAAGCGGCAAAAGAAGCTGGAAACATGGTTGATTTGGACAACGATCCAACAAAACTAATCGAGATTGTCGAAATTGGAAAACAGCTTTTAATGACTCGAGGAACGTTGACTACTTTCTCAATTGCGAATGACGTTGCCAAATATTTTGCGATTGTTCCTGCCCTTTTTATTACTGCGATTCCAGCATTGCAAGGTTTGAACATTATGCATTTGCACAGCCCAGAAAGTGCTATTTTATCGGCTGTAATTTTCAATGCGATTATCATTCCAATTCTGATTCCGCTGGCGTTGAGAGGTGTTGAATATCGTCCGATTGGAGCTAGCGCGATTCTAAAACGTAATCTTTTGATTTATGGCTTAGGCGGTTTGATTGTTCCTTTCATCGGGATTAAGTTAATTGATTTAATCGTTGCAATCTTTATTTAAGGTTCTGAGCTGCTAAGATTCTAAGGGACTAAGGTTTTCTCTTAGAATTGAAAAACTAGAATCTATCAAAAATTAAAATAAAAACATTGGTTCTGAATTGCTAAGTTCTTAAAAGAATACTTAGAGCCTCAGCATCTCAGAACCTTAGAACCTCAAAAAAAATGAAATCTATATTTTCACTCATAAAACTTACTGCGGTTACTTTAATTCTATTCGCAGTTATTTATCCTCTTGCGATTTACGGAATCGCACAAATGGCTCCCAATCAAGGAAAAGGAGAAACGCTTTCTGTTAACGGAAAGGTTGTTGGATATCAAAAAATCGGACAAAAGTTCGATAAGTCGAATTATTTCTGGGGAAGACCTTCGGCAGTTGATTACAATGCTGCAGGAAGTGCCGGAAGCAATAAAGGTCCGAGCAATGCTGAATATTTAGCTTTGGTTCAAAAGAGAATCGATACTTTCCTTGTTGTTCATCCTTACTTGAAAAAAGCTGAAATTCCAGCTGATATGGTGACAGCTTCAGGAAGCGGTTTAGATCCGAATATTTCTCCGCAAGGCGCTTTAGTTCAAGTAAAACGTGTGGCTAAAGAACGAAATTTAGCTGAAGCTAAAATTAAAGCTTTGGTGGAATCTAAAATTAATACAGCTCTTGTTGGGCCTGAAACTGTGAATGTTTTGGAACTAAATATAGCTTTAGATCAACTGAAATAATGCGATTTTAAACCCGACAGGTTTTAAAAACCTGTCGGGTTTGACAAAGTGATTTCGTCATTTTTGTCATCCCGAGGAACGAGGGATCTCCGCAAGTAGCTCGACAAAGTATTGTCGATTCTCTATGTGGAAGTTCTAGTGCGATTTCTCCTTCGTCGAAATGACAAACTGAAGGTAAAAACTAAACTTAAAAAAATTAAATACCTACAAGGTTTTGAAAACCTTGCAGGAAATGATACGCCTTTTTACCCCAAATGCCCTAGCCCCGATAGTAGTGGAAATCCTTTTGCTTTTTTCTTTAAAAAGCAAAAGATTACTTCGTCAGTTCGCTATCGCTCGTGTGAAACGGATAGCGGGATTAGCTCCTAAAAAATCTACTAAATAAATTAATTACCCTTTTGGGTTGAATACCACAATTGACAATGAAAAAAATACTACTTACTGCTTTAATCGCATTTGGTTTTAGCAATTTACATGCACAAGAAGAGTCTAAAAGTCCGTTTACGTTCTCTGGATATGTAGACGTTTATTATAGTTACGATTTCGGGAAACCGAAAAATCATACGCGCCCAAGCTTTTTTTATAATTATAACCGAAGCAATGAGATAAACCTGAATTTGGGTTTGGCAAAAGTGAATTATTCTAAGGGAAATGTGCGAGGAAATTTTGCCTTGATGGCGGGAACTTATACTCAATATAATATGTCGGCTGAGCAGGATTTATTGAAAAATGTTTATGAAGCGAATGTTGGTGTGAAGATTTCACAAAAACATGATTTATGGATTGATGCTGGAATTATGCCTTCGCATATTGGGTTTGAAAGTGCGATTGGGAAAGACTGTGCGAATTTAACCCGAAGTATCCTGGCTGAAAATTCGCCTTACTATGAAGCGGGTGTAAAAATTGGCTATACTTCTGATTCTGGAAAATGGTATTTGGCTGCGATGTATTTGAACGGCTGGCAGAGAATTCAGAAAATCGACGGAAACCAAACTCCAGCTTTTGGAACGCAGGTTACGTATAAACCTACGGACAAAGTCGTTTTAAATTGGAGCACATACGCAGGAAATGAACAACCTGATATTGACAAAAAATGGCGTTATTTTAATAATTTCTACGGACAATTTAAAGTAACCGAGAAAACGAATCTAACCGCAGGTTTTGATATTGGTTCGCAGCAATCGGCAAAAAACAGTAATAAGTATGATACTTGGTTTTCGCCTGTTTTGATTCTGCAATACAAACCAACAGATAAAATTCAGCTGGCAGCACGAGGCGAATATTACAGCGATGAAAAAGGTGTAATTATCGCAACAGAAACTCCTAACGGATTTAAAACTTACGGATTTTCAGCTAACTTTGATTACTTAATTACTGATAATGTTATGTTTAGAATTGAAGCGAGAAATCTGTCTAGCAAAGATGAAATTTTCACCAAAAACAATCTGCCAACAGACACAAATACTTTTGTAACAACGGCTTTGGCAATTAGTTTCTAACATTAAAATTATTTTACCATTAAGAGATGAAGAAAATTAAGTTTGAGCGTTTAAATCTACAATACAGGACATTAAGCTTAATGTTCTGTTGGCAAAGAAAAGCTTAACTTCCTTAATCTCTTAATGGTTAAACCAAAAAAAATGGAAAACGAAAATAACGCACAGCACTTTCTGGATTTGATTCAGAAATCTCGAAAAGGGAAATTTAAAATCTATATTGGGATGAGCGCCGGTGTGGGCAAGACTTTCCGTATGCTTCAGGAAGCACATTCGTTATTAAAAAACGGAATCGATGTAAAAATCGGCTACATCGAAACGCATATGCGGAAAGAAACGCACGAGTTATTATCTGGCTTGCCGATTATTCCGCGACGGACTATTTTTTATAAAGGAAAAGAACTCGAAGAACTCGATGTTCAAGCAATCATCAACCTTAGACCAGAAGTGGTTATCGTTGATGAATTGGCGCATACAAATGTGGAAGGAAGCAAAAACGAAAAACGCTGGCAGGATGTTCTGGAGATTCTAGAAGCAGGAATCAATGTAATTTCTGCAGTCAATATTCAGCATATTGAGAGTCTGAATGAAGATGTAAAACGCATAACAGGAATTGACGTTCAAGAAAGAATTCCAGATAATGTTTTGCGTCTGGCTGATGAAGTGGTGAATATCGATTTGACTTCGGAAGATTTGATTGCCCGTTTGAAGGAAGGAAAAATTTATACGGCAGATAAGATTCAGACTGCATTGACTAACTTTTTTAAATCGGAACAAATTCTGCAGTTGCGTGAATTGGCTTTGAAAGAAGTGGCAAGTCAGGTAGTTCGAAAAGTGGAAAGCGAAGTTCCGAATCTGCATGCTTTGCGCCATGAAAAATTATTGGCTTGCATTAGCAGTAACGATAAAACGGCTAAAATAGTAATTAGAAAAGCGGCCCGCTTGGCAAGCTATTACAACGGAAGCTGGTATGTTTTATATGTCGAAACTCCGCAGGAAAGCAGTACCAGAATTGCCCTTGACAAACAAAGGCATTTAATTAATAATTTTAAACTCGCAGTGCAATTGGGAGCCGAAGTTATTAAAGCGGAAAATTCGAATATTGCCAATGCAATTTTGACAACTGTAGAAGAAAAACAAATTACAACTGTCTGTATTGGGAAACCGCATTTGAATTTATTTAAAGTAATTTTGTCTACAACAATTTTTAGGCGTCTGCTAAACAAATTGTCGTTGTCAAATGTCGATCTTGTTATACTGTCTTAAAAGTTTTTAAACTATATAAGTGATATAAGTTCATTTAAATTAGGGACGTTGAAGTTTAACCGCAAAGACGCAAGGTTTTACGCAAAGGTCGCTAGAGTTTTTTGCTCGCAAAGTCGCAAGGTCGCAAAGTTTTTTAATCTAATCTTTGCGTGCATTACGAAATCTTAACGTCTTTGCGGTTAAAAAAGTACTTAAATTTCCTTATATCACTTATATGGTTCAAAAAAAATTAAATGTTTTTATAAAATGAGAATTAAAACCAAATTGAATCTGGGTGTTGGATTGTTATTTTTAATGATCATCATTCTTTCTTTAGTGAGTGCTTACTCTGTTTTCTTGATTAAGCAGGACACTGAGAATATTCTAAAATCCAATTACAATACGCTGGAATATTCGCGAAACATGATTCTTGCTTTGGACGGAATGAAATCGGATTCGAAAGAAACGATTCAGAATTTTGAAGAAAATCTTGAGAAGCAAACCCGCAATATTACGGAGCCAGGTGAAAAGCAAGCAACTGAAAAACTGAAAAAAAGTTTTGCTCTTCTGTCTAAAAACAATTCTAACGAAGTTGTAAAAACGCAAATCCGTCAGGACATTTTTGCGATTATGAAACTGAATCTCGATGCCATAAAACAGAAAAGCGATATTGCCAAACAATCAGCAGAAACGGCTAACTTGTCTATTGCGATTGTGGGTAGTTTATGCTTTTTAATTGCTTTTAATTTATTGGTTAATCTGCCCAACAATATTGCGAATCCGATTAAGGAATTAACTCTGAGTATTAAGGAAATTGCCAATAAAAACTATTCAGAACGTGTTCATTTTACCAGCCACAGCGAATTTGGAGATCTTGCCAAATCGTTTAATACCATGGCGAAAAAGCTGGAAGAATATCACGACAGCAACGTTTATAAACTTCTTTTTGAGAAAAAACGATTGGAAACACTCATCAATAATATGAATGATCCAATTATTGGTTTAGATCATGAAGGAATTGTTTTGTTTGTAAATGATGAAGCTTTAAAAATTATCGGTTTAAAATCGGAAGACATTATTGGAAAAACTGCATCTGAATTGGCGGTTTCTAATGATTTAATTCGTTCTTTAATTCTGAAAGAAAACGAAACTCCGAAAAAACAGCCTCTCAAAATTTTTGCGCATGGAAAGGAAAGTTATTTCGAAAAAGAAATTCATAATATCACCATAACACCAACGGGAGAAGAAAAAGAGATTAATATTGGTGACGTAATTATCCTTCGAAATATTACGCTTTTTAAAGAACTGGATTTTGCCAAAACCAATTTTATTGCCACTGTTTCACACGAATTAAAAACGCCAATTGCCTCTATAAAATTGAGTCTTCAATTGCTTGAAAATGCCAAAACAGGCGATATGAATGACGACCAGAAACAATTGGTAGAAAGCATTAAAGACGACAGTCAGCGTTTGTTGAAGATTACAGGCGAATTGCTCAATTTATCACAATTGGAAACTGGCAATATTCAATTGACTATTGGAAAAAGCAATCCGCATGAAATTGTGAAATACGCCGTAGAAGCTGTAAAAGTTCAGGCAGATCAAAAACAAATTCAGTTAATTGTTGATGCCGATGAAAATCTTAAAAATGTAAAAGCCGATGCTGAAAAAACAGGCTGGGTTTTGATTAATTATTTATCGAACGCCATTCGATATTCGTCTGAAAAAAGCACAATTCTCATTAAATTAAAAGAAGAAAATAACCAGATGGTTTTTCAAGTTATTGATACAGGAAAAGGAATTGAACCAAGATACAAAGATAAAGTTTTCGATAAATATTTCCAGATTCCAGGCAGTCAGAAATCGGGAACTGGATTGGGTTTAGCAATCAGTAAGGAATTTATTGAAGCCCAAAACGGAAGCGTTGGCGTAGAAAGTAATTTAGGATTGGGAAGCACTTTTTGGTTTGCATTGAAGGTATAGATTTTAATGGCTTAAATTTTTCCGCCACGAATTCACGAATTATTTTAAACAAAAATTCGTGAATTCGTGGCGGAAAAAAAATCTTTTTAAATCATTAAAATCTGTGGCAACTTTTAAGTATTCGAAGTGTTATTCTTAATTTCTCGGACTTCTCTTTTCAATTCTAAAAGCAAATCTTTCATGGCTCCAGTTTCTGTAATTTCTTGTTTTTTATCTGAACGACCGATGTTGCATTCGTATTCCCAAATCTCCAAAATATCAGAAGCTTTCACTTCATAATTCGGGTAAAAACTATTATCGGATTCTAAAACTAAAGCGTTCTTTTTGTTTTTGTTAAGACGCTTATAGACCATTCCTTCATTCTTAGTAATCAGAATATAAGTTTTGCCATCCATAACCTCTCCCAGCTTTTCTACATAACGGCCAATAATAATTGAACCGTCTTCGTGTGGAGGCATTGAATCACCTTCAACGGGAAATCCGCGGTGTTTTCCTGGTCCTAAAAACGGAAGTGTAATCTGCTGTAAACTTTCAATATATTCTGGATCAGCATATCCGTTTAAATAACCTGCTTTTGCTTTTTGAGATACAATTTCAATATAATTTTCTCCAAAACTATCCACCTGAATGGGTAAAATAAGTCGGTTTCCTTCCAGTTTTATCAAATTTTGCACATCAATTTTTCGAATATCGACCGATAATATTAAGTCAATACTCATATGAAAATATAACGCAATCTTCTTTAAAATATCATACGGTGCTTCCGAAGTTCCGTCTTCATATTTAACGTATCTTCCTCTGGTAATACTAAGGTTTTCAGCTAATCTCTCTTGTGATATTTTATGCTTAACCCTTAATGCTCTGATGTTGTCTGAAAATAAGGACATAATTAATTTTGTTATAATTTGGAACAGCAAATATATTAAAAAATGTTATTGCCTGTGCTAATTTTGTTTCATACAAAAACAAAAGGAAAATGGCACGGGCAATTGTACATATGGATTTGGATACCTTTTTTGTATCCTGTGAACGACTCATAAATTCTGAGCTTAACGGAAAAGCACTCATCGTAGGCGGAGGGGAACGTGGTGTTGTAGCTTCTTGTTCGTATGAAGCCCGTAAATTTGGAGTGCGTTCTGCAATGCCTATTGCAATGGCGATGAAGCTTTGCCCACAAGCGAAAATCATCAAAGGAGACATGGAATTATATTCAAAAATGTCTCATGATGTTACCGAAATTCTTCAAGAAAAAGCGCCCGTTTTAGAAAAAGCAAGTGTCGATGAATTTTATTTGGATATTACCGGAATGGATAAATTTCACGGAAGTTATAAATGGACAAATGAATTGGCGCAAAAGGTAATTAAAGAAACTGGTCTGCCAATTAGTTTTTCATTATCTATTAACAAAACCGTTTCTAAAATTGCTACAGGCGAGGGCAAACCAGTAGGAAATCTGGAAATTCCAGAGCATAAAGTACAGACTTTTTTAAATCCGCTTTCGATCCAGAAAATTCCAATGGTCGGAACCGTAACATTTCAGCTTTTGTCCCGAATTGGCGTTCGTAAAATTCAAACTTTAGCCGAAATGCCAGCCGAAGTTTTACAGCAAATGATTGGAAAAAACGGTCTTGATATTTGGAAAAAAGCCAACGGAATCGATCATACGCCTGTAGAACCTTATAGTGAAAGAAAATCCATTTCGACAGAACATACTTTTTCTCAAGACACGATTGATATTGCAAAATTGAAAAGAGTGCTTTTGGGAATGGTCGAAAAACTAGCTTTTCAATTGCGGTCAGAACAATGGCTGACTTCAACAGTTACGGTTAAAATTCGTTATGCCAATTTTGATACTGAAACCAAACAATGTCGAGTTGCCTATACTTCTGCCGATCATATTTTGACTAAAAATGTAATGGAACTTTTTGAGAAAGTTTATCAGCGTCGCATGCGCCTTCGTTTGATTGGTGTTCGCTTTAGCGGATTAGTTCGCGGAACGTACCAAATTGATCTTTTTGAAGATACTCAAGAAATGCTTGCGCTTTATGCCGCTATGGATAAAATGAAAAGCCGTTACGGTTTTGATGCTGTAATGCGTTGTGCTGGAGCTCATTTCAAACCTAATACTAAAGACGAAATTTTAAAACGAAAAAACGAAAATCCTAAACCTTAATATGTATCTAAACTGTCATTCTTATCATTCACTGCGTTACGGCACAATTCCGCTGAAAGATCTTGTTGGTCTAGCTGCTTCTTGTGGCTTAAAAGCAATGGCATTGACAGATATTAATACAGTAACAGGAATTTATGATTTTATAAGAGATTGCGAGAAAAACGGAATTAAACCTTTGGTTGGAATGGAATTTCGCTGCGATCATCAATTCCGATATATTGGTTTGGCCAAAAATGCCAAAGGTTTAGCCGAAATGAATCGTTTTTTAACGAAACATAATTTCAGCGGAGAAACTCTGCCTTTGCGAGCTCCTGAATTTAAATCGGCTTTTGTAATTTATACTTTAGAGAATGCTCCTGAAACGCTTTATGAGAATGAATTTATTGGAGTTCGCCCAGAAGAAGTTACGAGTCTTCTAACATCAAAACATAAAAATAAAATTGCCAAAATGGTGGTTTTACAGCCAGTGACTTTTAGCAGTAAGAAAGAATATAATCTGCATAAAGTGCTTCGAGCAATTGATACGAATATCATTCTGTCAAAGCTTACCGAAGCGGATTATTGCAAAACTTCTGATTTTATAAAACCATTAGAAGCTCTTTTGCCTTTTTATGAAAAATATCCTGAAATCATTTCGAACACGCAACGCATTATTGATGATTGCAATTTTCAATATGATTTTGTAGCGAAAAAGAATAAAAAATTCTATACCGAAAACCGTCAAAAAGATTTAGAAAAACTGACAGAATTGGCTTGGGAAGGATTTGAAAAACGTTATGGAAACGAAAATACAACTGCCAGAAAACGAGTTGAAAAAGAATTAAAAGTTATTGACGAACTAGAATTTAGCGCTTATTTTTTAATCACTTGGGATATTGTTCAATACAGCAATAGTAAAGGTTTTATGCATATTGGTCGCGGAAGCGGTGCCAACAGTATTATCGCGTATTGCCTCGGAATTACCGATATCTGCCCGATAGAACTTGATTTGTATTTTGAGCGTTTTCTTAACCTTAACCGTAAAACACCTCCTGATTTTGACATTGACTGGAGCTGGCAGGAACGCAATATAATTTTAGAATACATTTTCAGAAAATACGGCAAAGATCATGTTGCTTTCTGTGGAACTAATGTTGAATTTAAATACCGATCTATATTTAGAGAAGTCGGAAAAGTTTTTGGTCTTCCGAAAGAAGAATTAGATGTTTTAGCGAAGAATCCAGAAGAGCTTCATCCGACAAATAAAATTGTAAAATTAGTTCAGGAATATGGTTTTATGATGCAGAAATATCCAAATCAGCGTAGTATGCATGCCTGTGGCATTATTATTTCTGAAGAACCAATTACCAATTACACCCCGCTGGAAATGCCTCCAAAAGGATTTCCAATCGTGCTTTTCGACATGCATATTGCCGAAGAAATTGGTTTTGACAAATTTGACATTCTAAGTCAACGCGGTATTGGCCACATTGACGACAGCGTAAAACTGATTGAAAAAAACCGAGGCATAAAAGTCGATATTCGAAACACTTCTATTTCTAAAGACGAACCTGTATGCAATTCTTATCTGGCAAAAGGAAACACAATTGGCTGTTTTTATATCGAAAGCCCAGCCATGCGCGGATTATTACGCCGATTGAATTGTGATAATTATAAAATTTTGGTTGCGGCTTCATCTATTATTCGTCCTGGCGTTGCACAATCTGGAATGATGAAAGAGTATATTTTCCGTCATAACAATCCAAATCAGTTTGAATATTTTCATGAGGTTTTTAAGGAACATCTTGGCGAAACATATGGCATTATGGTATATCAAGAAGATGTGATTAAAATCGCTCAGCATTACGGCGGGCTTCCCGCACCTGACGGCGATATTCTGCGTCGTGCGATGTCAGGAAAAGGAAGATCGTTGGAAGCTTTACAAAAAGTGAAAGATAATTTCTTTGCAAGCTGTGCTCAAAAAGGTCATCCAGAAGCCTTGAGTCAGGAAATTTACCGTCAGATTGAATCATTTGCAGGATATTCTTTCTGCAAAGCGCACTCTGCTTCTTATGCCGTTGAGAGTTATCAGAGTTTGTATTTGAAAGTGAATTATCCTGTCGAATTTATGACTGCGGTAATCAATAATCAAGGCGGATTTTATAGAACCGAGGTTTATGTGCACGAAGCCAAAATGTCGGGTGGAACGGTTCATAATCCGTGTGTGAATAAAAGCGAATACCAAACCACTTTATACGGAACCGATATTTATTTAGGCTTTATGCATTTGCAGAGTTTAGAATCTAAAATTGCGAATTTAATTGTATCGGAAAGAGAAAAAAACGGCGATTATCTTTCTTTAGAAAATTTCATCAATCGCATTCCAATTGGAATTGAGGGTGTGAAAATATTGATTTTCATTGGTGCTTTTCGTTTTACAGGAAAAACAAAAAATCAGCTTTTGATTAGTGCAAGTTTGCTTTTAAACAATTTTAAACCCGAAAACCGCGATTTAATGCTTTTGCAAGAACCAGTAAAAGAATTCAAACTGCCTGTTTTGGAACGTTCTGTTTTTGAAGATGCTTTTGATGAAATCGAATTATTAAGTTTCCCTGTTTCGTGTACGGTTTTTGATCTTTTACAAACTAAACATAGAGGTGATATTATGGCGAAAGATTTGGTAAAATTCCATAAAAAACAAGTTAGAATGCTGGCGTATCTCATTTCTAGAAAACACGTTCCGACTAAAAAAGGCGCGATGTATTTTGGAACCTGGATCGATCATGAAGGCACTTATTTTGATACAGCACATTTTCCAGATTGCCTAACGGAGTATCCTTTTCAAGGCGGAGGCTGTTATCTTTTATTAGGAAATGTAGAGGTCGATTATCATTTTCCGACGATTACGATTCTCAAAATGGCGAAAATGCCTTTTATTCCAGATCCGCGATATATGGATGCTAAAGATCAATATCGCACACAAAGTCAGATTAAAGAAGATGTCAGCATGACAAATAGAAAACCGTATCCATCAGCACATGAAATTAATATGCCAAGACATCGAATGAAGTTCAATTCTTAAGCGATGAAATTACTCGCAAAGTCGCAGAGTCGAACAGTCTCATTTTAAAGACTTAAAAAAAGAAAAAAAATTGCGCTTTTGCATATTTGCGAGATTAAAACATAAACAACAGAAATAGAACATTTTACGTTATATACAAATGAAGAAGCAAGAATATGCCATAGTCGATATTGAAACCACAGGCGGTAATGCCAGTGGAAGCCGTATTACAGAAATTGCCATTATTATTCATGACGGTACAAATGTGCTGGATCGTTACGAAACACTTGTAAATCCAGAGCAGGACATCCCTCCTTCTATTTTTGGGTTAACGGGAATTAATAATGAAATGGTTGCCAATGCGCCAATCTTTGATGATATTTCCGAAAAAGTACTGGAAATGCTTACTGATCGTATTTTTGTAGCGCATAATGTCAACTTCGATTATTCATTTGTGCATCATCAATTGGAGCAGGCAGGATTTAAATGGGCAGCAAGAAAGCTGTGTACGGTTCGCGCTGCCCGAAAAATCAAACCCGGATTAGGTTCGTACAGTTTAGGAAATCTTTGCAATTCCTTAAATATATCATTAGAAAACAGACACCGTGCCGGCGGAGATGCCGATGCTACTGCTCTATTATTTTCTCTTCTGCTAGAATGGGACGACGCTGGAGAAATTGATAAAATGATCAAAAAAACAGCACAGGATCAGCGTTTGCCTCCAAATTTACCACAAGAAGATTTTAATAATTTACCTGACAAGCCGGGAGTGTATTATTTTTATAATCAGGCCAAAAAAGTGATTTATGTTGGGAAGGCAGTTAATTTAAAGAAACGCGTTACCTCACATTTTACAGGAAACAATATTAATCAGCAGAGACAGCATTTTTTACGAGACATTCATGGAATTTCTTTTGAAGTCTGCGCAACAGAACTCATGGCGCTTCTTTTAGAATGTACCGAAATCAAAAAACTCTGGCCGACTTACAATAGGGCGTTAAAACGTTTTGAAGCGAAATATGGAATTTATCAATACGAAGCCCGAAATGGTTATAAATATCTGGCAATCGGGAAAATGAGCAAATTTCAGACTTGTATTCACGAATTCAACAACCAGCATACAGGTATTCATTTATTACGAAGTCTGGCGGAACAATTTCAAATCGATCATCGTTTTTGTAAATATTCAAGATCAGAAGAAGGCGAATTTTTCTACAATCATGAAATAAAAGAATGGCCGGATCCAATACTTCATAATGAACAAGTCGATAATGCGATTGATTATTTATTGAACAACAGACCCAGTTTTGCCATTATAGATAAAGGAAGATCTTCAGATGAACGAAGCTGTATCTGGATTGAAAACGGTCATTTTTATGGAATGGGATATATTTCACGAGATGTTGCCATTAACGATTCTGAAGAAGTAAGAAGTTATGTCACCCCTTATAAAAGCAATCAATATATCGAACAGTTAATTTTTGCTTACGCCGAAAAACATCCGGGAAAAGTATTTTTCAGCAAACATTTTGCAAGATAAAACACTGAAAATCTGTAAATTTAATATTAGAACTAATTAAATCTACTATGAAAATAGCTACTTATAACGTAAACGGAGTCAATGGAAGATTAAATGTTTTATTACGCTGGCTCGAAGAAGCTGCTCCAGATATTGTGTGCTTACAAGAACTAAAAGCACCTCAAGATAATTTTCCGCTTAAAGCGATTAACGATGCAGGTTACAACGCAATTTGGCATGGACAGAAACAGTGGAATGGTGTTGCTATTCTTGCGCGAAATATGGAGATTGAAGAAATAACACGCACGCTTCCGGGTGATGAAGAAGATATTCAAAGTCGTTATATTGAAGCTTTGATTAACGGAATTGTAATTGCTTGTATTTATCTTCCAAACGGAAATCCCGCTCCAGGACCAAAATTTGAATACAAACTAAAATGGTTTGATCGCTTGGCTGATCGCGCTGAAACTTTACTAAACCTAAAAGTTCCAGTAATTCTAATTGGTGATTACAACGTGATGCCAACCGAATTGGATGTTTACAAACCAGAGAAATGGGTTAAGGATGCGCTTTTCAGACCTGAAGTAAGAAAGGCTTTTTCAACTATAGTTTCGCAAGGATGGACAGATGCTATTCGTACTTTGTATCCTAATGAAACAATTTATACGTTTTGGGATTATTTCAGAAATGCGTATGAACGAAATGCAGGTCTGCGAATTGATCATTTTTTATTGAGTCCGCAAATGGCTGCAATATTACGTTCGGGCGGAGTTGACCGTCATGTACGAGGCTGGGAAAAAACAAGCGATCATGCTCCTGTATGGATTGAAATTGACAAAAAATAAATGGAAAATGACATTATTTAACGACACCGAATTATTTACCGCTGGTTTGGGAGGAAAAAAAATATTTGACATCCCAGATTCTGAATTGATTTTAATCGACAACTTCTTTACAAAGGAAGAATCTGATCTTTTTTACGAAAGAATACTTCGCAAAACCAAATGGAGAGAATATGAAATGGAAATTTATGACAAAACCTATACGGTTCCGAGAATGATTGCTTGGTATGAAGACAAAGATAATGCTGGCGCCGACCCAAAAGGGCCAGATTGGACATATGAGTTATTAAAAATAAGAAGTCGTGTCGAAAAAGAAACACAACTTGACTTTAATACCGTTTTGCTTAATTTATACCGAAATGGAAATGATGGTGTAGGCTGGCACAGTGACAAAGAACACAATACAGGGCCAAATCCTATTATTGCCTCGGTTACTTTTGGAGAAACCAGAATGTTTAAACTCCGTCATAAATTCAGGAAAGACATTCCTACTGTTGAGATTCCGCTGCATCATGGATCTTTTTTATTGATGGCGGGAACAACCAACAGTTATTGGCAGCATCAAGTACCGAAAACGGCTCGTAAAGTTTTACCAAGAATCAATCTTACGTTTAGAAGAACTAATCGAAATATTTGATTTTTATATAATTATATCTTCAAAAAGTGAGGTATTCACACTTAAAACACCATAGGATATTCCTTCTTTAAAAAGTTAAAACATGCACTGTATGAACCTTTTATTAGGGAAAGCCTATCTTTTTTACTATTTTTGCAACCTTTTTTTAAATACAATACCGTAATGGCTTATTCGAACAATGATTTAGCGCGTTTCTTAGATGCGCAAAACAAACTTTATCTTACCGCTCTTTCCGAAATTGGAAAAGGGAAAAAAGAAACACATTGGATGTGGTTTATTTTTCCGCAAATAAAAGGTTTGGGCAAAAGCGATACTGCCAATCTTTATGCTATTAATGATTTAAAAGAAGCTTCTGATTACTTGGAACATCCCATTTTAGGAAAACACCTAATTGAAATTTCTGAATTGCTGTTAACGTTTAAGATGAAATCAGCTGATGGAATTTTTGGGGATTTAGATGCTCGTAAATTACGTTCGTGCATGACTTTGTTTTCTTTGGTAGAAAATGCAAATCCAATATTTCAGGAAATTCTGGAAGCTTTCTTTTCTGGAGAAACAGATCCGCTTACATTGTCTATTATTAATTCAACTATAAAATCACCTGTCGAAGCTGTTTTATAATTACAGATTCGTTGTGATTCTTTACATCAAAGGCACTACTTTACTGTAGTGCCTTTTTTTGTATTACCTATATCCGGATATTTAATCTCTTCGTGAAATCTTCTCTTTTTAAAATAATTAGCCCTAACTTGCATATAATCAACCGCAAATCTTATTAATCATGACTGAAAAAATTAAGGCATTGCAGCTTATACATTTTGGAGTTTGCGCCGGAACCGTAATTATTTATCTGATTGTAGGTGATTTTTCAATCCAAAAACTTAGTATTCCACCTATAGATTCATCTTCGGCCGTTTATGTTGCAATTCCGGT
Source organism: Flavobacterium sp. H4147 (assembly GCF_029360735.1). Lineage (NCBI taxonomy): Bacteria > Pseudomonadati > Bacteroidota > Flavobacteriia > Flavobacteriales > Flavobacteriaceae > Flavobacterium > Flavobacterium sp. H4147. The sequence goes on from NZ_JARKNB010000001.1 coordinate 28,222, forward strand.
TTTGGCTTTTGTATTAAGCAGTGTATTATTCAAAACACAATTAAAACAAATTGATCCGAAATTGAAGCTCGAAGATAAATTACCTGTTTATCAAACAGCATCCATTATGCGCTGGGCTATTTTAGAAGGCGCTGCATTTTTAATCTTATTCCTTAAACCTGACTTTGTTTTATTTGGAATCCTAATCATAATTTATCTTCTTTTCTTAAGACCAACTGAAGAGAGAATTACCAACGATTTATCTGACTATTAATCTTTTAAATGCAATAAAAAAGCGCCTTGTTAATCAAAGCGCTTTTCATTTTATGGATAAAGTTTCAAACTTGAAATCAATATTTTATACTTCTTTTGGTTTCGTTAAATAATAAACTGGAATTCCTGTAACCATAATTAACACTCCCCATCCACAGGTTGAGAATTTTGTAATTAATAGAGAAACACAAATCGCAGCAGCAATGATAATGTATAACATTGGCAGAATTGGATATCCAAAAGCTTTGTAAGGTCTTTCTACATCTGGCATTTTTCTTCGTAAGATGAAAATTCCGTAAATCGTTAGAATGTAAAAAATCAATACAATGATGATTACAAAATCTAATAAATCACCATATTTTCCTGTCAAACACAAAGCCGAAGCCCAAATACACTGTGCCCAAAGTGCCCAAGATGGAACGCTGGAATTATTTAAAGTTGCTGCTTGTTTAAAAAACAAACCGTCTTTCGCCATTGTATAATACACTCTTGCACCTGCCATAATTAATCCGTTGTTGCAGGCAAAAGTCGAAATCATAATCATAATTGCAATGATTAAAGCTCCAATATTTCCGAAGATATAATCTGAAGCGACAACTGCTACACGATCAAATTTTGCTGTGGCTATTTCATCAAAAGGAATTACAGCTAAGTACATAATGTTTGTTAAAACGTAAATAATCGTTACTATAAACGTTCCTAAGAACAAACTAAAACCTACATTTCGTTTTGGATTTTTAATTTCTCCTGCAATAAATGTAACTCCGTTCCAAGCATCACTTGAAAATAATGATCCAACCATCGCAGCCGAAATACCGCTAATTAAAGCAGTTCCGCTAATAGGAAGCCAAGAACCTGTTTCTTTATTAAATGAACGTGTACTCCAAGCATCTGCCCAATTTGCGTCCCAAACAGAAGCTTTTGCGGCAAGCGTTAATCCAAACACGATTAATCCAAGCAATGATAAGATTTTAATAATTGTTAAAACGGTTTGAAGAATTTTTCCGTTTTTTACTCCGCGGCTGTTTATAAAAGTTAGAATTACAATAGTAAGAATAGAGACCAACTGTGCTGCATTGAGTTTAAAAGAACCTAATTCGTATAAAATATTTTCGTCGCTTAAAGGTTCATAAAGATAAGCGGCAAATTTTGAGAAAGCTACTCCAACCGCTGCAATTGTTCCGGTTTGGATTACTGCAAAAAAACTCCAGCCATATAAAAAGGCTATTAATTTATTGTAGGCTTCTTTAAGATACACATACTGTCCTCCTGCTTTAGGAAACATCGCACTTAGTTCTCCATAACTTACTGCCGCAATAATGGTGATTAATCCTGAAATGAGCCAGATTAATGTCAGCCAGCCGGCAGATCCAACTTGTCGGGCAATATCGGCGCTTACAATAAATATTCCAGATCCAATCATAGAACCTACCACAAGCATGGTTCCATCTAAGAGTCCGAGTTCTCTTTTAAAATGTTCTTGTTCGTTTTCTTGCATTTTTTTGGTTTTAGGGTTGGTTAAAGATATACTTTTTTCCGAAATTCTAATCTTGAAATTCCAAATTCTACTTATTCTATAAATCCTTTTTGATAACATATTAAGTAAAAATTCAAATTACGGTTTTCCATAAAATATAACTTTTGAAGGTATCTACATTTGAAATTAAGAAACAAGGATAATAAATTTAAAAGTATGGCTAGAATAATTATACAAGATGATACTACTATAAATCTCGCTTCAGATACAAAAATTCAAACTCAAGGATTTGTTAGCGATAGGGATTTATTAAAAAGGCGATCTAAAAAATATTTAGACTTAATTGCTGGACTAGATGCTAAAACTTTAACAGATACAAAAGGAATGGATGAACTTCAAAAAGCTATTCATGAAGAATTTGGCATCGCTGAGATTGCCAGTTTACCATTAGGCATTTTATCAAAATGCTTTTTGGGACATCCTTATGAAGTACATACGTTAGACTTAAGTGGAAGCCAAATTATTAAGCATTATACCGGAGCAGAAACCATGGAGCCACAATTTGAAAAAGCACGTTCAGTCGCTAAACATAATGCCTATGCAATGGTTGAAATCTACAATGATAAAATTATTCTAATACGAGAAGACGGAACTGCGTCAAAATTATAACAACAATAAACTTAAATACTATGTCACAACAAGTAATCTCATATGCCGACCTTTCCATAATAAATAGTGCATTAAGGTCTATTAGTTCAGATATGAAAGGTGTTCATTCTGAATTAGGTACATTGAATTTCAAACAAGATCAATTAGAAAGTGAATTGGTAAAACTAGCCGATTCTTTTTCTGATTTTGTCGAAGCTGATTTAAAACACAAAGCTTTGCAGCTTGCCGAAACTAGACAAGGAAATCTAAAACAGGATTTACAAATCAAATTTGGTTATTATGCTGAAGTACGAAGAATGGCGACAGGCATTCTCCAAGGAGTAGATACGGGAGTAATAGGCGAAGACACACTACGCTTTACTACCGAAGAAGTAATGATCAAAGCGCCAGGTTATTGGCTAGCCCCTGCATTGGTATCTTTAACCGCATGGATACGAAATGATAAAAATACAACAGAAATAGCTTTGAATGAAGCTTTGAAAAGAGATGATTATAAAACAACTTTATTTTTTATGATGGTCATGCGTCGATTAATACGCAATGATTCCAGTTTAAAATGGCTGGAACGTTATTTTATGCATCAAAATCCTCACAATCTTGATCGGGAGTTTATTATTATTTTGGAAGCAGTTACAACAGGTGTTTTCCCCCCTGCAGCACGTCAATTAATGATGATAAATGTTAAAAACTGGCTAGATCAACTTACACAAGGAGATACATTTATAAATGAACAAAAATCACAGTGGGTTAATTTTTTCGAGGCAACGGGACCTTTATCTGATGGTAAATATCCTTTACTTGAGAAGTTTGCCATTAATTGGAATTCATTAGAAAACTCTTTAAAAGAAGCAAAAACACATGACATTATAAGTACTCATTTTAACGGTATTATCTCTTCCTCTTCTGATTTTTCAAAAAGCACTAAAGTGCAATTAGATGAAATTTTATCTTTATTGGTTACCAATTTTGATGACGAAGAACTTCCTCTACAGGAACAGGTTAGATTTAATCAGCTAATCATTCAAATGGATGGAGATAAAAATGCTGCACAGGCTTTAATGGATGCTGAAAAACATATTTTTAATGAGCAAGTTGATTTTTTACAATTACTAACCAATGCTTCTTTTAATCCTGAATTATCTGGAGCAACAAAAGTAACACAGGCACTTGCTGTTTCAATAAGTCAGCCTTGGATATTAGAAGCATACGATACTTTTGTGGCTCAATGTCGAAATAAAATTCCACAATTTGTTGAATTGTCAATCGATAATTTTAAGGCTTCTCTCAAAGATGGAAGTGAAGAAAATGAACTGCTAAAAGAACAAGAAATTTTCTATGATAAAATCTTAGAAGCAGAATTAGGAAAACTTTCTTTTCCATACGCATTAGTAATTATAGGCATATTAGTCTGTCTTTTAGGAGTATGGCTCTTTACGTTTCAAACATTCGTTGGTATTTTAGGTTTAGCAGCTGGTGCTGTCATTATTTGGAATTCGATTAATACACACAAAAAAGCTAAAAATAAAACTATTGAAAATGTATCCGAACGAAGACAAAAAGGCAAAGAAGTCTTAAGAGGCTGTATTGCTGAAACCGTAGACTATAGAATAGAGCATCTTTTTGAAGATAATAAAGCTGAACAAGTAAGACATCTTATTTCATCTATTACTCCAGAAGATTTTTCGAGTGTATCTAAAGAAGCTGCAAGAAGTATACTTTAACAATAAAAATCAATCTATTATGACAAAAATAATTTTAGTCAGTGATTCTGAAGAATCTCAGAATACTGCCAATGAAACAAAAAAAGAGACAAAAATAAAACCCAATCTTTTTCAAGGAAGAACCGAAGCTGAATTACAAAACGCAAAATTTCCGGATTGGGATATTGTTCCACCAACTCAATTTATTAATCCGAGAATTAAAAATCAACAATGAAAGGACCTGAAACTTATTCTGAATGGATAAATCTACTCAATAAATTTGGTGATGGAGATGATTTAGTACTTGACGAACTTAATCTAGGAGCATTTGTTATAGACGCTGGAACTGCAAATCGTTTCTATACTAAAGTGGAAGAAATCTATAAAAAAAGAAAACAAATTTGGTTGAATAAATTTCAAAGATTTTTTGATTTACAAAAATTAAAGACAGAAGACGATTTCGAAATTGCTTTAAGAAATGGGAAACAAAATCTCCAGATTTTAAAAAACTTTATTTCAATAAAAGGTCTTCCCAAAGATTTGCAAAAGACATTAAGAGAAGATTTGGAAAGCTTTATTACTGAAGTTAGAACTTCACTAAAAACTAATAATGCGAAAGGTGCTAGAAGAAGTGAAAAAATAGAACTTTTATTAAATTCTTTTCAACTCACATCTGATTTTGAAGAAAAAACAAATTCAAAAACATTAACTAAGGACACTAATATAATTGCTCCAACGAGCAGAAAAATAATATTCTAAATGGCAAATAAAATAGAATTCAAAACATCGCTCTTAAGAATGTTCAGAGCAAGAATACCATTTATTTCAATTCGAAGCATAGAACGAGCAAGAGTTTTAGAAGTTATTCAACAGTTGGCAGAAGAAATTAATATTCCTATTTATTTTCATAATTTATCTCATGGAACTATTGACATAAAGTCAAAAAAAAGCGTTAATGATGATCGTTCCGTTGCTGGTGGTTTGGACTATGCTGTTCAAAATATATCACAAAGACAAAATTTGACTTTTGTTTTTACAGAAGTAAGTGATATTGAAGATGACAATCTTGTTTCTAGACATTTATATGACTGTGTTATTCAAGCTATAGAGCGTGGAGGAAGCATATGTTTAATTACTACAAAAACGATCTGGCCTCAATTGCAGCGTTTAGGAATGACAATTACATTAGACGCTCCCAATGAAGATGAAATGTTAGAAGTTGTAAAAGAATGTGTCACACCATATAAAGGTTCAATTCCTTTAGAATGGGAAGAAACAGATTATAAAATGGCTGCCGCTATTTTAGCAAATATGACCAAAATTGAAGCTGAAAATGTTTTGGCAACTCAAATGGCTAAAGGTTCTTTAACCAAAGAAGATATAAAAGAACTTAGCAATGCAAAAGATAAATTATTTAGTGACATCTCGGGATTGGAAAAAGTAAAAATAGATCCTTCTACTCTTTCAGTTGCAGGATTAAACGGTTTACAGCATTGGCTTGATAATCAAAAACAACTTTTAACAGCTGACTTAAAAGCTAGAAAAATGAGACCTCCTAGAGGTGTTTTATTAGTTGGGGTTCCTGGATGCGGAAAATCTCTATCTGCAAAATTCATTGCAGCAAACTGGAATTTACCTTTATATCGTTTAGATCTAGCTGCTATTCAGGGACAATATCTTGGACAATCTGAAAACAGACTTAAAGAAGCTTTAGCATCTGCAGATAATGCTGCACCGTGTGTACTGTGGATTGATGAAATTGAAAAAGGGCTTTCAGGTGCAAATGGATCTAATGATGGGGGAACCTCAACAAGAATGGTGGGACAATTTTTGTTTTGGCTTCAGGAAAGTATGGCAAAAGTTTTTGTGGTTTCAACCGCAAATGACGTTAGTAAATTACCTCCTGAGCTTTTGAGAAGAGGTCGATTTGATGAATTATTCTTTGTCGATCTTACTGGTGAAACTGAAAGAAAAGATATTATTAATCTTTACATAAAACGCAATTTATTAAACGAACCTTCATCTAATACTTTAAATGATTTAGTTGAAATTTCAAATGGCTTTGCAGGTTCTGATATTGAAGGAGCAGTGAGAGATATTGCTATTCAAGCAGTAATTCATGGAGATAATATTGTTGATGATAATCTTTTTCAAAAATGTTTTAAAAATATTGTTCCCTTAAGTCAAACTGCACCAGAAAAAATTGAGTCAATTAGAATTTGGGGACGCGAAAGAGCTGTTCCAGCATCAGGAGTATCTTGGGAAACATCATTAAGTGATAAAGTACACGGAAAACGTTCTATAATTATTTAAATAAAACTGCAAGAATATTTTGCAGTTTTATTTATTAATTGCCCAGACAAATATTAAACAAAAAAAATACTTATCTAAAAGTTTTTCTTAGCGAAAACTCTAAAGCAAAGGCAACAAAAAAAAATAAAATACTAAAAATCAACCAATTAAATTCGGTTATAAAATTTTTTATTTCACGTTATTTGGTGTCATTTTTTTACTAAATTTGATAAAGAAGCAAATTAATCTTAAAAACCCAGTAATTACTTTAACAATTGTTCACTAATTTCATTGAACAATAATCCACCTCAAGATTATTGATCAGTTATAGATAGAAACAACTTTATATAAGGCAGAAATTAATATTAACCTACTAATATTTAAGTTTATGTATAAGGTTCAATCTTTAAAAAACTTGCGCTTGCCAAATGTTTTTATTCTTATATTGATCGTATTTATTTCGTGTGCACTCTTAATTTTTATTAATTTTTTCACGATTAAAATTCTTTCAGCCAATAGAGCTTATATAAATGGCGAATCTCATTACTCAAAAGGACAGAAAGATGCTTCCCGTCATCTTATCACCTATTTGTATAATAAAGATCCTAATCAATGGAAATTATACAATGAAGAATTAAAAGTCCCTATGGGCGACGGTATTGCGAGAAAAACTCTTCTAAAAGTCGGCGATAATGAAATTGCCAGACAAGGTTTCTTAACAGGACGTAATCATAGTGATGATTTGAATGACATTGTCTGGTTATTTGTGAATTTTAAAAAAGTCCCATTTCTCGCAAAAGCAATTCATGAGTGGGAACAAGGAGATAATTTGATTGATGAACTTTTTATAATTGGAACACAAATTAATGCCAAAATTCAGTTTAACTCTTTAACAGCAGATGACCAGAAAAAGTTTCTTCACCAAATAAGCACTATAAGTGATAGGCTTACTATTAATGAACGTAATTTCTCTAATACTTTAGGAGAAGGAACCAGAAAAATAAAAACGCTTTTAACTATAACCAATATTATATTTATTCTGATTATCGTTTTAAGTGTTTGTTCGTATTATTCGATTATGGTAAAACGATTGACTATTTCTAAAAAAGAAATTGAGGTCAAAAATGAAAACTTAATTTTAGTCAATCACGAATTAGATCGTTTTGTTTATAGCGCATCGCACGATTTACGGTCTCCCATAACTTCTCTAAAGGGCTTAATTGAAATCACACAACTGGAAGATGATATTGATCAGATTAAAAATTATCTTCAATTAATGCATAAAAGCCTCACAAAGCAGGATCAGTTTATAAGTGACATTATTGATTATTCTAAAAACAAGAGAAAACAAATTGTAACGGAACCCGTAAGTCTTCGCGAACTGTTTAATGAGGTCATTTCACAATTAATGCACATTGAAAATGCTAATAAAATAACTTTCACCCAAGAATTATTAGTCGATGAAATCGAAAGTGATTCATTGCGTTTGAAAATCATTATCAGCAATCTACTTTCAAATGCTATTAAATATGCTGATAATAATAAGAAAGAAATGTTCATTTCTATTAAATCTTATATTCTGGATGGTTTTAATAAAATTGAAGTCACTGATAATGGAATTGGAATCAATGATGAGTGCAAAGAACACATTTTTGAAATGTATTACGGCACCAATAAAAACAAAGGTTCAGGCTTAGGCCTTTATATTGTGAAAGAGGCTGTAGAAAATATCAAAGGAAACATTTCAGTATTTTCTGAAAGTAACATTGGAAGTAAATTTATTGTAGCTATTCCTGCTTCTTATGGAATTTAATCCCGTATTTCTTATAATCGACGACAATTTAATTGATCAGCTTGTTACACAACAATTGCTGAAAAAAGTACTGCATGTTAATCAGGTCGTGATTGTAAACAATGGTCAGGAAGGTTTGCAATGGATTTTAAATAGTAAAAAAGAAACCGAAAAATTAATCGTTTTACTTGACATTCAAATGCCAGTAATGAATGGTTTCGAATTTTTAGAAGAATTCCAAAAATTAAATGACGGGATTAAAAATGAAATCCAGATTTATATTGTTTCATCGACTTTGGATCCGGATGAAATTCATCAGGTAAAGAAAAATAAAAACGTTTCTGGTTTTTTAAGCAAACCGCTTCCTACAGATAATTTAAGAAAGTTTTTTATCCCTTGATTTTTATTCTAAAATGCGGTTTACTTGTGAAAAAGATCTTTGGTAATAGGGTTCTCTTGTAGAAGAAATAATCACACCTCCGTGGGTTGAAGAATGTACAAATTTAATTTCGCCGTCAGCATTCTCAACCACCATACCTACGTGGTTAATATAACGTCTGCCATTGGTTTTAAAGAAAATCAAATCTCCTTTTTGCGCTTCTGCTGAAGCCACTTTAATACCAATTCGGGATTGCTCTATAGAACTTCTTGGTAATTTTATATCGAAATTGCCAAACGTACAATACATTAAACCAGAACAATCAAAACCTGCTTTTGTTATTCCTCCAGATCTATAACGTGTTCCGATATTTTCGGTTGCGTTTGAAATTAATTGCTCTATTAATTCTGAATGATTTCCTACACGAAAAAGGGTTGAATCTGTCTTCACATTAGTGTTGTCAGCAATTTGTATGTTTTCTTCTTTAATAGGTTCAATTTCGCTAGATTCTTTAACTGAATTTAGAACTTCTATAGCATCTGCTTTTTCTTTGGTAGTCTTTATTTTCAAGATAGAACCAACTCGTAATTTCTTTTTAGCAGATGGATTTTGCTTTTCTAATTCTGCAACTGTTATTCCGTATCTTTTTGCAATGGCATATTTTGTTTCTTTCGACTGAACCTCAACAGCAATTTCAACTTCATTTGATGGCATAATATCAGACTTTGAAGTCTCTCTAGCTGTAGTAGAATTTATTACCGATGCTACGGCATTTGAAGGAATAATAATCTGCTGCCCTATTTTCAAACCTTCTGTTTCAAGAGAGGGATTTGCTTTCTTTAAATCATCAACAGAAACATTATATTTTTTTGAGATTCCCCAAAGTGTTTCTTTTGCTAGGACTTCATGCGAACCTGAGTTATTAACTATAGCTTCAGATTTTGGTTCTTTAATCTCAGATTTAGTTTTTCCTTGTGCAACACTTTTATTTTTACTCGGAATTAAAAGTACTGAGTTTAGTTTTAGAATTTTAGGAGCGTTTGGATTTGCATCGGTTATGTCTTTTACTCTTACTCCGTATTTTTTAGCAATAACAGAAAGATTATCTCCTTGCGAAATTTTGTGCTTTATAAAATTATCCTGCGCAAAAGCTCCAACACTGAAAAAAATCAAAACTACTACAAATCTAAAAACCATATTTCTCTTTTAAATTAATACTATTGTTTTAAGTCTTATTACATAATTCAACTCAAAAATTACAAATATATTACGTCAATTGCGAATTTAACGCTTAAATCAACAAAAACCATAATTTTTAACAATTAATTTACCTCAAATTTACAAGGGACGAACAACAATTCGAGTCAACTTTTTGACATGCAGTTTTTTAAGAAAATATTATATTTTTTTCTTACACTGCTTAGATTGACTGAACAACTTCATGTACTTCAAAACGAGATTTTGGTAAAACAGATGGATGTGCCCAATCGTTTAAATCTGCATATCCTACTGTAACCGAAAACAAAGGTCTAAATCCATCTTTAGGCAATATCTGCTTATATCCTTCAAGATTAATTCCTTCCATTGGCGTAGCATCAAGCCCCATACTTGCACAAGCACTCAAAAAATAACCTAAAGAAATATAAACCTGATGTTCCATCCAAGATTTTGTTGCAGCATCTCCATTTGACTTTATCAATGGCTCATAAAAAAGAGTTCTCCATGCCTCAGGCAAAATTGAAAGATTGCGTTTTTCAAAATACTCAATATCTTCCATAACACAGAATACTACCAGCAGACCAACATCATTAATTGATTGTTCATTCATGTACGATTCGGCAGCTAATTCCCTTTTTACCTTTTCATTAGTAACAAAGATAAACTTCCATGGCTGACTATTAATAGAGGAAGGACTTAATCGAATTATTTCCTTTAAATCTTGAATGTTATCTAAAGATATCTTTCTCGTAATATCATATTTTTTTGCTGAATATCTACTTTTTGCAAGGTCTAAAAAACTCATATTATTTTTTTTATTTTATACTATACTTTTTACCGTTGCTAAAATAAATATAGTATATTATATTTGCAATAACGGTTAAAATTGATAGTAGCAGATGTATAGTATAGACAACAAACGATATCCATGCAGCACAAGCCTAACAATGAAGTACATAGGTGGCAAATGGAAAGCAGTTATCCTTATTCATTTAATTAAAAAAAAGCGATATAGCGAATTAAAAAAAGAATGTAAAGTTATTACAGAACGAACATTAAGCCTTCAATTAAAAGAACTTGAAGAAGATGGTTTAATCACACGAACTGTACATGTAACTAAACCTCCATTGAAAGTGGATTATGAATTAACGGATTTTGGAAGAACACTCATTCCCGTACTTGACATCATAGCGCAATGGGGAGATCAAACTGCTGAAACTCTAAAACTTGAAAAAAGTGATCTTTTTAAATAATTATTTTACTTTCAATCAACAACAACATCAGCACAGATATTGAGCTAAATTTTGAAACAGTAAGCATTATAAAAAACTACTATTAAAAACAGTATTCAAAAACAAATTAAATTAGTCATAAAAAAACGCCCTGTTTAACACAGAGCGTTTTATTTTTATAATTGAATCTAAAAGATTAGGCTTTTCCAGCTGCAATTAAATTTAATGCAGAACCCGCAACAAACCATCCTATTTGCCCTTCGTTATACGTATGATTGGCCAAAATAATATCTTTTGTACCATTTGTGTGAACGAATTCTAATGTTAGTGGTTTTCCTGGTGCAAATTCGGTTAAATCTAAAAAGTTGATAGTATCATCTTCTTGAATTTTATCGTAATCGGCTTCGTTTGCAAAAGTCAATCCTAAAAGACCTTGTTTTTTAAGGTTTGTTTCGTGAATACGAGCGAAAGATTTCACTAATACTGCTTTAACACCTAAGAAACGTGGTTCCATAGCCGCGTGCTCACGAGAAGAACCTTCACCGTAATTATGATCTCCAACCACAATAGATGGAACTCCAGCTGCTTTGTATGCGCGGGCAACAGCAGGAACCGCATCATATTGTCCAGTTAATTGATTTTTAACTGAATTTGTTTTTTGATTATAGGCGTTTACAGCACCAATCAACATATTATTAGAAATATTATCTAAATGTCCACGGAAGCGTAACCAAGGCCCAGCCATAGAAATGTGGTCTGTAGTACATTTTCCAAATGCTTTAATTAATAATTTAGCACCTGTAATGTTTTTACCATCCCAAGCTTCAAATGGAGCTAATAATTGTAAACGTTCGGATGTTGGATTTACTACCACTGTAACTCCAGAACCATCTTCAGCTGGAGCTTGGAATCCCGGATCTTCAGCATAAAAACCTTTCGCAGGAAGCTCATCTCCCATTGGTTCATCAAGCATTACTTCTTCTCCATCTTCATTAATTAATTTATCGGTTAATGGATTAAATCCTAAATCACCTGCAATTGCCAAAGCTGTTACCAATTCTGGAGAACCCACGAAAGCTAAGGTATTTGGGTTACCATCTGCACGTTTTGAGAAGTTACGATTGAAAGAGTGCACAATTGTATTTCTTTCTTCTTTTTCGGCACCTTCTCTATCCCACATACCAATACATGGTCCGCAGGCATTTGCAAATACTGTAGCATTGATTTTATTGAAAGTGTCGATAAATCCGTCTCTTTCAATTGTAGATCGTACAACTTCTGAACCTGGAGTTATAGTAAACTTCGCTTTCGTTTTTAAATTCTTTGCTGCTACTTGTTTTGCTAAAGAGGCCGCACGAGAAATATCTTCGTAAGATGAGTTTGTACAAGAACCTATTAAACCTACTTGAACTTGTAATGGCCAGTTATTTTTGATTGCTTCTTCTTTCATTTTAGAAATTGGAGTAGCCAAATCTGGAGTAAAAGGACCGTTTAAATGTGGTTCTAATGTAGATAAATTGATTTCGATTACTTGATCAAAATATTGTTCTGGATTTTCATACACCTCTGGATCTCCAGTTAAATAAGGAGCTATTTTATCTGCTGCATCTGCTACATCTGCCCTATTTGTAGAACGCAAGTAACGGCTCATAGAATCATCGTATCCAAAAGTTGAAGTAGTTGCTCCAATTTCAGCTCCCATGTTGCATATAGTTCCTTTACCTGTACAAGACATTGCTTTTGCACCTTCTCCAAAATATTCAACTATTGCTCCAGTACCCCCTTTTACAGTCAAAATACCGGCAACTTTAAGAATAACATCTTTTGGAGCAGTCCATCCTGATAATTTCCCAGTTAATTTAACTCCAATAAGTTTCGGAAATTTAAGCTCCCAAGCCATTCCTGACATAACATCTACAGCATCTGCTCCACCAACACCAACTGCAACCATTCCTAAACCACCTGCATTTACAGTATGAGAATCGGTACCAATCATCATTCCGCCAGGAAATGCATAATTTTCAAGTACCACTTGGTGAATAATTCCGGCACCTGGTTTCCAGAAACCAATTCCGTATTTATTAGAAACAGAAGACAAGAAGTCGAAAACTTCATTACTTTGTGTTTTTGCTCTAGCCAAATCGGTTACGGCATCCACTTTTGCCTGAATTAAGTGATCACAGTGAACCGTTGTTGGAACTGCTACTTTTGATTTCCCAGCGTGCATAAACTGTAATAATGCCATTTGCGCAGTTGCATCCTGACATGCCACACGATCTGGTGCAAAATCAACATAGTCAACTCCTCTTCCAAACGCCTTGGTTGGATTTCCTTCCCAAAGGTGATTGTATAAAATTTTCTCTGTTAAAGTAAGCGGACGACCAACAATCTCACGCGCTTTATCAACTCGCGCAGGCATGTTCTCATACACTTTTTTAATCATTTCAATATCAAAAGCCATAGATTTTTTTGTTTTTATTATTGTTTTTTGAACATCACAAGTTACAAAAAATAGAACAATTATTACTAAAAAAGCCCGAGTTTTACGACTCGGGCTTTTAAAATATTCTTAAATAATCTTCTGATTACATTACTAACTGTTTGTTAGAAGGTGCAAACTTAGTCAAATTGATTCCGTCTACCGCAGCAGTATATTCTGCCATAGTTGGAGTTCTACCTAAAATTGTAGAAAGAACCACAACTGGAGTAGATGAAAGTAATGATTCTCCTTTTTTACCTTCTTTATCCTCTACAACTCTTCCTTGGAATAAACGAGTAGATGTTGCCATTACTGTATCTCCTTTAGCTGCTTTTTCTTGGTTACCCATACAAAGGTTACATCCTGGACGCTCTAAATACAACATATTTTCGTATTCAGTACGAGCTGCACCTTTAGGGGCATTGTCGTCAAATTCGAAACCAGAGTATTTTTGTAAAACTTCCCAGTCACCTTCAGCTTTCAACTCATCAACAATGTTGTAAGTTGGAGGAGCCACAACTAGAGGAGCTTTAAATTCAACTTTTCCTTGTTGTGCTTCAACATTTTTCAACATCTGAGCAAGGATTTTCATATCTCCTTTGTGAACCATACACGAACCAATAAATCCAAGATCTACTTTTTTATCTCCGCCATAGAAAGATAATGGTCTGATAGTATCGTGAGTATAACGTTTAGAAACATCTTTGTTATTTACATCTGGGTCAGCGATCATCGGCTCAGCGATTTCATCTAAATCAACTACAACTTCAGCATAATATTTCGCATTTGCATCTGGAGTTAAAGCTGGTTTTTCGCCAGATTTAATTTCAGTAATTCTCTTATCTGCTTTGTTGATTAAACCTTGAAGAACTTGTCTGTCGTTATCCATTCCTTTGTCGATCATGATTTGGATTCTGCCTTTAGCAATTTCCAATGATTCGATCAAAGTATCGTCTTCAGAAATACAGATAGAAGCTTTTGCTTTCATTTCTGCAGTCCAGTCTGTAAATGTAAACGCTTGGTCAGCAGTAAGAGTTCCGATATGAACCTCGATGATTCTACCTTGGAATACGTTCTCACCGTTGAATTTCTTAAGCATTTGAGCTTGAGTAGCATGAACCACATCACGGAAATCCATATATTCTTTCATATCTCCTTTGAAAGTTACTTTTACAGATTCCGGAATTGGCATAGAAGCCTCACCAGTAGCTAATGCAAGAGCAACCGTTCCTGAGTCAGCACCAAAAGCAACACCTTTAGACATTCTAGTATGAGAGTCACCACCAATAATGATTGCCCATTCGTCAATAGTAATATCATTAAGTACTTTGTGGATAACATCAGTCATTGAGTGATAAACACCTTTTGGGTCACGAGCTGTAATCAAACCGAAGTTGTTCATGAATTTCATCAATTTAGGAATGTTAGCCTGAGCTTTTTTATCCCAAACCGAAGCAGTATGACAACCCGATTGGTAAGCACCATCAACAATTGGAGAAATCACTGTAGCAGCCATAGACTCCAATTCTTGAGCTGTCATAAGACCAGTAGTATCTTGCGAACCTACAATATTTACTTCAACTCGAACGTCAGATCCAGCGTGCAACACTTTTCCTGGAGCAATTCCAACAGCATTTTTGTTGAAGATTTTTTCAACTGCGGTTAAACCTTGTCCTTCGTTAGAAATTTCTTTTGATGGAGCAAATACAGCAGGAGCTTCGATATCTAATACTTTAGCAGCAAAAGTCTGCAGTTTTTTACCAAATACAATTGCGTAAGATCCTCCAGCTCTAATGAATTCTTTCTTTTGAGGAGTAAATGATCTAGAAATATCAATTAATTCTTGATCACCACTGTATAATTTTTTAGTTTGAGTATTGATTGTCAAAACAGTTCCTGTAGCCACAGAATAAGCTTGCTCAAGAATTGGCTCGTTGTTTTCGTTCAATACAGGTTTTCCATCTGCATCTAATTTTTTAACCCAGTTTTTAAGGTCAATCCCTATACCTCCAGTAACATCAACTGTAGTAAGGAAAATTGGAGAAATACCATTTGTACCTCCAACAATTGGAGCAATATTTACGAATGGAACGTATGGGCTTGCTTGTTTTCCTGTCCAAAGTGCCACGTTGTTTACACCCGACATTCTAGAAGATCCAACTCCCATTGTACCTTTTTCAGCAATTAACATCACGCTTGCATCTGGATGTTTTGCCTGCAATGCTTGAATTTCCTCTTGTGCTTGAGGTGTAATCATACATTTACCGTGAAGTTCACGATCTGAACGAGAGTGGGCTTGGTTTCCTGGAGAAAGTAAATCTGTAGAGATATCTCCTTCACCAGCAATATAGGTAACAACTTTAATTTCTTCAGGCACTTCAGGAAGTTTAGTGAAGAATTCAGCTTTTGCATAACTTTCAATAATTTCTTTAGCGAACGGATTACCATTTTTGAACGCTTCTTTTAAACGGTCAGTATCTGCATCATAAAGAAATACTTGTGTTTTAAGAACTTCGGCCGCTTCTTTAGCAATAGAAGCATCATTTCCTAGAGCTAAATCCAACAACACTTCAATTGAAGGTCCACCCTTCATGTGCGATAATAATTCAAAAGCAAAAGCAGGTGAAATCTCTTCTACAACAGATTGACCTAAAATGATTTCTTTTAAAAACTTTGCTTTTTCACCTGCGGCACTTGTAGTACCTGGTAATGTATTGTAAATAAAAAACTTAAGAGAGTCTTCGCGGTATGCGTTATCAACATCTTTAATTTGAGAAATGATTTCGCTTAATAACTCAGCTCCATCAATTGGTTTTGGGTGTAACCCTTGATTTTTTCTTTCTTCAATTTCTTGAAGATAATCCTGATAAATATTCATAATAAAAGCGGATTTATTTTTTTGAGGCAAATTTAAGCATTAAACACGATAATTAAAAAAAATTTAATAGAACAAGCCATTTCAAAAATTATTATTGCTAAAAAACGATTTTCACTGCTTGTTTTTGTCAAAAAATCAATTTTATATTAAAATAATGAATTATTAACATTTAAAAATCTTTTCTTTAACAAAGTCGAAATTTGATGTTATAAAGGAAGTGAGATTTTTACCTCTATTTTAGAAAAGAACCTTTCTAAATTAGAATTTATAACGTTATAGTTGATACTTTGAAGTCTTTTTTCTGACACTTGTCGAATTTAGAATTCCCCAGAATTTGAGTTATTTTTTGCTTAAAAACAAAAAATCCTGATAACGCATTATCAGGATTTTTATGAAGTATGGTATTTAAAAATTACATCAGCTTTTTAATGATTGCTTCTTCAGTAATTCCTTCTGCATCGGCTTTGTAATTTTTGATAATTCTATGACGAAGAATTCCTGTTGCTACTGCTTGAACATCTTCAATATCTGGTGAAAACTTACCATTGAAAGCGGCATGTGCTTTTGCAGCCAGAATCAAATTCTGTGAAGCTCTTGGTCCCGCGCCCCAATCTAAATAGTTTTTCACAAAATCATTTGTCAAAGCATTGTCAGGACGTGTTTTGCTCACCAAAGTTACCGCGTACTCAATAACATTATCTGCCACTGGAATCCTGCGGATCAGATGTTGGAAATCTATAATTTCCTGAGCCGTAAACAATGGTTTGATATCTACTTTATTATCTGATGTAGTTTGTTTTACTACTCTTACTTCTTCTTCAAAAGTGGGATATTCCAATTTAATTGCAAACATAAAACGATCTAATTGCGCTTCTGGAAGCGGGTAAGTTCCTTCCTGCTCAATTGGGTTTTGAGTAGCTAATACAAAATAGGGTAAATCTAATTTATAATTCTGCCCAGCAATAGTCACCGAACGTTCCTGCATGGCTTCTAATAATGCCGCTTGCGTTTTAGGCGGCGTTCTGTTGATCTCGTCAGCAAGAATAATATTTGAAAAGATTGGTCCTTTTATGAATTTAAAATGTCTGTTTTCATCTAAAATTTCACTTCCCAAAATATCCGAAGGCATTAAATCCGGAGTAAATTGAATTCTTTTAAAGTCTAAACCTAAAGCCTGAGACAAAGTATTTATCATTAAGGTTTTTGCCAAACCGGGAACACCAATTAAAAGTGCGTGTCCGCCTGAAAATATACATAGTAAAATTTGGTCTATAACGGCATCCTGCCCTACAATGATTTTTGCTATTTCGTTTTTTAATTCGCTTCGTTTCTGAACTAAATTGTGAATTGCTGTTACGTCAGACATTTATGAGTGTATTTAAAATTAAAAAGAGTTAACTTTATGAATTCATAAAACTAACTCTTTTTATTTATTTAATAAAAATTATTTTTTTAACCAGTTATTAGCAAAACTACAGTCTCTGTATTCACCAATAATCTTAATGTAGGTGTCTTTAATTTTAGCATCAAACCATTTTGCAATTGCATTGATTTGTTTTTCTTTTAATGCTAATTCTTTAATTTTAGTGTAATCTTTAGCATAATCAGCTGTATGTTCGTCAATTCTATTGGTAACAGTGATTAGTTTATATGTTTTCTTTCCTCTGTCATCTGTATTTAAAAGTGGCTGAGAAATTTCATCATCTTTTAAATTTGACACCTGACCATATAAAGTAGGATCCATTTTTGTCAATTCAAAACGAGTATCTTGAGTATTTGGATTTACTAAAGTTCCTCCGTTTGCTCTAGTTTCTTTTTCATCAGATTCTGCTCTTGCTGCATCTGCAAACGAAATTTCTTTGTTTATAATTTTAGCTCTAACATTGGCTAATCTTTCTTTTGCATCCTTTAAAGCACTTTCAGAAACTACAGGAGCAATTAATATGTGACGTAATTCTACTTCTTGTCCTTTAATTTTGTCTACCATAATAATATGGAACCCGAAAGATGTTTCAAATGGCTGCGAAATTTCACCTTCTTGCAAACTAAACGCAACATCTTTAAACTCTTTTACGAAAGGTGTTTTACGAGTCATTTTATAATATCCTCCGTTTGGAGCTGATCCTGGATCTTGTGAATATAAAACGGCTTTAGTAGCAAAACTTGACCCTTCCAAAACATCTTTTCGAATTGCATTTAATCGGTCGATTACTTTTTGCTTATCTTCTTTAGAAACTTTTGGTTCGGCTACAATCTGCGCTACTTCCATTTCGGCACCAAAAGTTGGCAATTCGTCTTTTGGTATTTTTTTAAAGAAATTACGAACTTCTTCAGGAGTGATTTCTACATCTTTTACGATTTTATCTCTCATTTCTGAAGCAAGTTTTTGCTCTTTTAAAATATCTGCAAAATATGTTTTAAACTCTTCTACTGAACTTTTTTTATAATAAGCAACTACTTTATTAATATCTCCAACCTGCTGAATCATGTAATTCAGACGCTCTTCCATCATGCTTCTTACTTCGGCATCACTAACAATAATACTATCTTGAATAGCTTGGTGGGCGTATAATTTATCTTCTAAAAGTTTACCAAGCATTTGACATCTTGTAATGTCTTTTATGCTTCCTCCTTGACTTGTGATTTCTAAAAAGCCTTTGTCAATATCAGAATCCAAAACGATATAATCTCCTACTGTCGCAATAATACCATCAATTTTAAGCTTTCCACCTGAATGAGTTTCTGCTGGTTTTTCAGCCACAACATCAGGAATTATTTCTTGTGCTGACACAATTGACGTGAAAAAAAGTGAAAAACAAAACATCATTACAAACTTGTAATCAATTGTTTTTGGCTGTAATTTTTTTAATAACATTTATTCAAATTTTATTTTAATGTAAAATCGCTTGGTATTTAATTCAATCTTAAACTTTTAGAATTTTAAAAGTCTATCAATAAACCTTAGTTCTTATAACTAATAACGAACAAAAATAACAATTCAATTACATAATACAACTATCGGCTATAGTATTAACAAAAAATTATATGGATTAAAATAAAATCCAATAACACACTTGTTTACAAAAGTATGTTCTATATTATTTAAGTCATCGAAAAAAGAGCTTCAACTATAACGTTTTAGAAAAGTTTTTAACACTACAACGTTTTCGCTTCAAACTATTTTCTTACAAAATGAATTCGCTTCAAAAAAAAACTACTTTTGATGCGTAATTAATAATTTATTATGCTTAAAAATATAAATACGTATATTTTAAGCCGTAAAAATTAATAATTACGAAACTTTATTAATTTAACCTTAACCACATCTATTATGAAAAAACCTATTTCAAGATTCTTCTTGATGGCCGTCACATTGGCATTTTTGTACTCATGTTCTCAAAATGAGACAAATGACATTGATGCTAAAGCAGAAAGCCAGCAGTTTAAAATTATTAATGTTACGCATCACGATGGAAAACCATTTAGTACAGGTACTTCCTCTTCTCTAACCGGAAAATATGTAGACAACCCTGGCGGCGGTGTTATGATGCAGGCATTTTATTGGGATGTTCCTGCTGGTGGAAACTGGTGGAATACCGTAAGCAGTAAAGTAACCGCTTGGGGAAATGCCGGAATTGGTTCGATTTGGCTTCCGCCAGCTTCAAAAGCACAGAATGGTGCATTTTCTATGGGATACGAACCAACAGATTATTTTGATTTTGGAGATTACAACCAAAATGGAAGTATTGAAACAAGATTTGGATCGAAAACCGAATTGGTAAATTTGATCACTGCTGCTCATAACGAAAACATCAAAGTTTATGCAGATATCGTAATTAACCATAACAGCGGCGGACAATCTGAAGCAAATCCATTTACGGGAACCAATACATGGACTAATTTTACAGGAGTTGCTTCGGGTAAGTTTCCTCGTAACTATAATGATTTTTACAAAAACAGTTACGGAAACAATGACGAAGGTTCTTTCGGAGGTTTTCCTGATTTATGCCATGCTGCACCAAATGTTCAAAACTGGCTTTGGCTTAGAGCTGATGGTGTTGGAAAATATTATAAAAATACCATGAAATTTGATGGCTGGAGATTTGACTACGTAAAAGGTTTTGGTGCATGGGTTGTAAATGCATGGAATGCTAATGTTGGCGGATTTTCGGTTGGAGAATTATGGGATTCCAATGTAAATGTATTAAATGACTGGGCAAACAATGCCAACAGTTCTGTTTTTGATTTTGCATGTTACTATAAAATGAATGACGCTTTTGACGGAAACAATTTGGCTTTGTTAAATGATGACATGATGTGGAAGCGTAACCCATACAAAGCCGTGACATTTGTAACCAATCACGATACAGATGAAATTTGGAACAAATTGTTAGCGTATTCCTATATATTAACTCACGAAGGTTATCCGACCATTTTCTATAGAGATTATGAAGAATGGCTAGACAAAAATAAACTAAACAACTTAATCTGGATTCATAACAATAAAGCAACTGGAACAACTTCTATTTTATATTCTGATAATGATGAATATGTGGCGAGAAGAAACGGTTATAACGGAAATCCAGGATTGGTAGTTTATATTAACAATTCAGATGTTTGGCAGGAAAGATGGATTCAGACCAACTGGGCCAATACTCAAATTAAAGATTTTACAGGAAACTCAACTTGGTACCCGACTACACAAGCAGACAAATGGGTAAAAATACAATGTCCTCCAAAAGGATATTCAATTTGGTCAATTAATCAGTAATTTAAAAATGACTATGTAAGGCTGTTGCAAAACAGCCTTATTTTTTTGTTCGAAAATCCAGTTAAAAGAAAGACTTCCAAATTTAAGAACTGAATATTTTTATAAAGCCGTATTTAATAGTACTTTTGCAACCTATTTATACGAAATATGAGCTTTTTAAAAGAAATACAACGCAGAAGAACATTTGGAATTATATCGCATCCCGATGCCGGTAAAACGACATTAACAGAGAAATTACTTTTATTTGGAGGTGCAATTCAAGAAGCAGGAGCTGTAAAAAATAACAAAATTAAAAAAGGAGCAACGAGTGACTTTATGGAAATCGAACGCCAAAGAGGTATCTCGGTTTCGACTTCTGTGCTTGCTTTTAATTATAAAGATAAAAAAATCAACATCTTAGATACTCCTGGTCACAAGGATTTTGCCGAAGATACTTTTAGAACTTTAACTGCTGTTGATAGCGTAATTGTTGTAATCGACGTTGCAAAAGGGGTTGAGGAACAAACTGAAAAACTGGTTGCCGTTTGTAGAATGCGTAACATTCCGATGATTGTTTTCATCAACAAATTAGATCGTGAAGGTAAAGATGCTTTCGATCTAATGGATGAAGTAGAGCAAAAATTAGGTTTAAAAGTTACTCCTCTGAGTTTTCCAATCGGAATGGGTTATGATTTCCAAGGAATTTACAACTTATGGGAAGAAAACATTAACCTTTTCAGCGGAGACAGCCGTAAAAATATTGAAGAAACAATTGCTTTTTCTGATGTTCAGAATAATCCAGAACTAGATAAAATTGTGGGCGAAAAAGCAGCTAATAAACTTCGTGAAGAATTAGAATTAATTGATGAAGTTTACCCAAAATTTGAACGTCAGGATTATTTAGATGGAAAAATCCAGCCTGTATTCTTTGGTTCGGCTTTGAATAATTTTGGAGTTCGTGAATTATTAGATTGTTTCATTACAATTGCTCCATCTCCAAGAGCAAAAGATTCTGAGACTCGTACAGTTGAGCCAACAGAAGAAAAAATGTCTGGTTTTGTGTTTAAAATCCACGCCAACATGGATCCAAAACACCGTGACCGTTTGGCATTTATCAAAATTGTATCTGGAACTTTTGAAAGAAATAAGCCTTATTACCATGTTCGTCAGAAGAAAAATTTAAAATTCTCAAGTCCGAATGCCTTTTTCGCTGAAAAAAAAGAAATTGTAGATGTTTCTTATCCTGGTGACATTGTAGGTTTGCATGATACCGGAAACTTTAAAATTGGTGATACTTTAACAGAAGGTGAAATCATGAGCTTTAAAGGGATTCCTAGTTTCTCTCCAGAGCACTTTAGATACATCAACAACGCCGATCCTATGAAAGCTAAGCAATTGGAAAAAGGGGTTGATCAGTTAATGGATGAAGGTGTTGCACAGTTATTTACGCTTGAAATGAATAACCGTAAAGTTATCGGAACCGTTGGAGCACTTCAATACGAGGTAATTCAATACCGTTTAGAGCACGAATATGGAGCTAAATGTACTTATGAAAATTTCCCTGTTCATAAAGCTTGCTGGGTAAAACCAGATGATGCAAAAAATGAAGAATTCAAAGAATTTAAACGTATCAAACAGAAATTCTTGGCTCACGATAAATATGGTCAGTTAGTATTCTTAGCGGATTCTGATTTTACCATTCAAATGACGCAAAGTAAATATCCAACCGTAAAATTATTCTTTACATCAGAGTTTGATTAAACTTTAATAAAATCACGAAAGGCTGTCTAAATTTTAGGCAGCCTTTTTTTATAAAGTTATTTTTTTGTTCTATTATTCAGGTATATAGTTGACTCCTAATCCTCCCATAATAACAACTTTTGAAAGTTCTTCTTCAGCAATAACAATATTTTGCGACAATATGTTTTTCTTAACTGATTTTACATCAAAAGGAATAGTTTTAGAAAGGTAATAATCATTTGCTGTAATCGTAATAGAAAGAGTTTTACTGTCTTTTAAAACTTTCACTGGAATTAAAAAATCACCTGAGGAACTCATTTTTATTGTACTTTCTGAATCATTAATGGTCAACATCAAATTTGGAAAATTATTTAGGTCAAATGGTCTATTAGTTTTAGCATTTAATAATTTTCCTTTGATTATTATTGAAATCTCTTGATTTTCTGTTTGACTGAAAGCAACTCTTCCTACCCTATAATCAATAGGTTTTGGATTATTTATTTCGGTTTTAATTGGTTCTTTTTCCTGACCACTAACATTGGATACCAGTAAAATAGATGCAGCAACGGCAGCATATTTTAAAGTGTTGATTTTAGAAGTTTCATTATATTGAAATTCTTCCTCAAGCTGGACTGTTTTTAATCTGGCACAGATATTTTTGCCTTTGTTTTCTGAGATAAATTTCGCTACTTCAGAATTCGTCTTTTGACTTAAATCAATTACATTCTTCATGCAAGAATTACAAAATGAGCCATTTGAATTAGGAATCATTTTATCAAAATTTTCAGAGCAAGGACTTGTTATTTCTAAGGTGAATTTCTTTTTCATATCACATCATTTTAAAGTTAAAATCCATTAAAAGGATCATTTACTTATATAGATAGAGTGCTTTTTTGATAAAAAGGTTGGGAAGGAAATAAAAAAAGCGCTAATAAAAATATTAGCGCTTTTTTTTAATTTGAATTAAATCAACCTTACTAAGTCATTATATTTCAAAAATTAATCTTTAGGCAACTGGAAAATTAAAACAATTTCACAATGAAAAGAAATTTAGTCGACAAACGTAATTTAAATCAGACAAACTGCAATTTTCTTTTAATCCTAAAAATAAAAAAGCCCCATTACTGGGGCTTTAAAGTTTATGCTTGTCCTGCTGGACCAAAATTAAGCGGTATTGGTGCTTGTTCCGTTTCTTTGATTTCGCCGTGGGCTGCTTCAAATCTGTGAATATTTTCACCTATTGCTCTTAATAATCTTTTAGCATGTTGTGGTGTCAACACAATTCTTGATTTTACCTTGGCTTTAGGAATACCGGGCATAATGCTCACAAAATCTAAAACAAACTCTGATGATGAGTGATTAATAATCGCCAGATTAGAATAAATTCCTTCTGCGACAGTTTCGTCTAACTCAATGTTAATTTGCTCTTGTTGTTGTTTCGGATTACTCATAGTTTCCTAATTAATAAATGTATTCTTCTTTATTAGCCATCATTTCGTTGTAATCGTCTTTAGATCCTACGATAGTATTATCGTATTCTCTCATACCAGTTCCCGCAGGAATTCTGTGTCCAACAATTACATTTTCTTTTAATCCTTCTAAATCATCTATTTTACCAGCTACAGCAGCCTCATTAAGTACTTTTGTCGTTTCTTGGAACGAAGCAGCAGAGATGAATGATTTAGTTTGTAACGAAGCTCTTGTAATACCTTGTAAAACTGGCGTTGCAGTTGCAGTAATTACATCTCTTGCTACAACAAGATTTTTATCTGTACGTTTCAATAATGAATTCTCGTCACGTAATTCACGAGGTGTAATGATCTGACCTGGTTTCAATACAGAAGAATCTCCTGCATCTTCCACCACTTTCATACCATATAATTTATCATTTTGAAGGATAAAGTCTTTAGTGTGAATTAATTGATCTTCTAAGAATAGAGTATCTCCTGGATCTTCCACTTTTACTTTACGCATCATCTGACGGATTACAACCTCGAAGTGCTTGTCATTAATTTTTACCCCTTGTAAACGGTAAACCTCTTGAATTTCATTTACCAAGTACTGTTGTACAGCAGCTGGTCCTTGAATTCTTAAGATATCATCTGGTGTAATTGCACCATCAGACAATGGAACTCCCGCTCTTACGAAGTCATTTTCTTGTACTAAGATTTGGCTAGAAAGTTTCACTAGATACTTTTTAATCTCACCAAATTTAGATTCGATAACGATCTCACGGTTACCTCTCTTAATTTTTCCAAAAGATACAACACCATCAATTTCAGATACAACTGCTGGGTTAGAAGGGTTACGAGCCTCAAGAAGCTCAGTAATTCTTGGTAAACCTCCCGTGATATCGCCTGCTTTAGAAGAACGACGAGGGATTTTCACTAATACTTTACCTGCTTTAATTTTCTCACCATTCTCAACCATTAAGTGTGCACCTACTGGTAAGTTGTATGAACGAATCAATTCACCTTCTTTACCGTAAACCAATAAAGTTGGAATTAATTTTTTGTTTCTAGCTTCAGAAATTACTTTTTCTTGGAAACCAGTCTGCTCATCGATCTCAACCATGAACGATTGTCCTTGCTCTAAATCTTCGTAAGCAATCTTACCAGTAAACTCAGAAACAATTACACCGTTATAAGGATCCCATTTACAGATTACGGTTCCTTTAGTAACTACATCACCATCATTTACAAAAATACTAGATCCGTAAGGGATGTTATGCGTATTTAAAACAATTCCGGTTTTTTCGTCAATTAATTTCAATTCTGTTGAACGTGAAACTACAATATCAACTTCATTACCTTCACTGTCTTCACCTTTAACTGTTTTTAAATCTTCAATTTCAAGACGTCCGTTAAATCTTGTCACAATGCTAGATTCTTCAGAGATACCTCCAGCAACCCCTCCAACGTGGAAAGTACGAAGTGTTAACTGTGTACCTGGCTCTCCAATAGACTGAGCTGCAATAACTCCGACAGCTTCACCTCTTTGTGTCATCTTACCAGTAGCTAAGTTTCTACCGTAACATTTAGCACAAATACCTTTTAAAGCTTCACAAGTTAATGGAGATCTAACTTCAACTTTCTCAATTGGAGAAGCCTCGATAGTCTTAACAATTGATTCCGTAATTTGCTCTCCAGATCTAACCATGATCTCGTTAGTAAGAGGGTTAATAACATCTTGCAATGCAACACGTCCTAAAATTCTCTCACCCAAAGATTCAACAATTTCCTCGTTTTTCTTCAAGGCAGCTACTTCAACACCTCTTAGAGTTCCACAATCTTCGATGTTAACAATAACATCTTGAGAAACGTCATGAAGCCTTCTTGTTAAGTAACCAGCATCGGCCGTTTTAAGAGCCGTATCCGCAAGACCTTTACGAGCACCGTGAGTAGAAATGAAGTACTCAAGGATCGAAAGACCTTCCTTAAAGTTAGAAAGAATCGGGTTTTCAATAATCTCACCACCACCGGCAGTAGATTTTTTAGGCTTAGCCATCAAACCACGCATACCAGTTAACTGACGAATCTGCTCCTTAGAACCCCTCGCCCCAGAGTCAAGCATCATATATACAGAGTTGAAACCTTGTTGGTCTTCTCTAATATTTTTCATTGCTAACTCTGTTAACTGAGCATTTGCTGAAGTCCACACGTCAATAACTTGGTTGTAACGCTCGTTATTTGTGATAAGACCCATGTTATAGTTAGTTGAGATACCTTCAACTTGCTCTCTAGCATCTGCAATTAACTTCGTTTTTTGTTCTGGAATTCTAATATCACCTAAAGAGAATGATAAACCTCCTCTAAATGCGAATTTATACCCCATATCCTTCATATTATCCAAGAAAGCTGCCGTTGTAGGTACATCAGTCACACTTAAAATGTGTCCGATAATATCTCTAAGGTTTTTCTTAGTCAATACGTCGTTGATATATCCAGCTGCTTCAGGTACTACTTCGTTAAATAATACACGCCCTGCAGTTGTCTGGATGATTTTGTACACTAATTCTCCGTTCTCATTAAAATCTTTTGCTCTAATTTTCACACGAGCATTCAATTCTAATCTTCCTTCGTTTAATGCAATGTTTACTTCTTCAGCAGAATAGAAAGTCAAATCCTGACCAATAATTTTGTGATCTTCTGTAGAAATACGCTCTTTAGTCATATAGTATAGACCCAAGACCATGTCCTGAGAAGGTACAGTAATTGGAGCACCATTTGCAGGGTTCAAGATATTGTGAGAAGCTAACATTAATAATTGTGCCTCTAAAATAGCCTCTGGTCCTAATGGTAAGTGAACCGCCATCTGGTCACCATCGAAATCGGCGTTGAATGCCGTACATACTAATGGGTGTAACTGGATCGCTTTTCCTTCAATTAATTTTGGCTGGAATGCTTGAATACCAAGTCTGTGCAAAGTAGGAGCACGGTTAAGTAATACTGGATGTCCTTTAATTACGTTTTCAAGGATATCCCAAACTACAGGCTCTTTCTTATCAATGATTTTCTTAGCAGATTTTACTGTTTTTACAATACCTCTTTCGATCAACTTACGAATAACGAATGGTTTGTATAACTCAGAAGCCATGTCTTTTGGCAATCCGCACTCATATAATTTTAACTCTGGACCAACGACAATTACCGAACGAGCAGAATAATCCACACGTTTTCCTAAAAGGTTTTGACGGAAACGTCCTTGTTTACCTTTTAATGAATCAGATAATGATTTTAATGGTCTGTTTGATTCTGTCTTAACAGCAGAAGCTTTACGTGTGTTATCGAATAATGAATCTACAGATTCTTGTAACATACGTTTCTCGTTTCTTAAGATAACTTCTGGAGCTTTAATCTCCATTAATCTTTTCAAACGGTTGTTACGGATGATTACACGACGATATAAATCGTTCAAATCTGAAGTTGCAAAACGACCTCCATCAAGTGGCACAAGCGGACGTAATTCTGGTGGTATAACTGGAACCACTTTCATAATCATCCACTCTGGACGGTTTTCGCGGTTTTCGTTAGACTCACGGAAAGACTCAACAACTTGTAATCTTTTTAAAGCCTCGGTTTTTCTTTGTTTAGAAGTCTCGTTGTTAGCACTGTGTCTTAATTCATAAGATAAAGCATCTAAGTCAATACGAGCTAATAAATCCATAATACACTCTGCTCCCATTTTGGCAACAAATTTATTTGGATCTAAATCGTCTAAATATTGGTTTTCTTGCGGAAGAGTATCTAAAATATTTAAGTACTCTTCTTCAGTCAAGAAATCTAATCTTTGTAATGATTCTCCATCTGCATTTTTAGCGATACCTGGCTGAATTACTACGTATCTTTCGTAGTAAATAATCATATCTAATTTCTTAGATGGAAGACCAAGGATATAACCAATTTTGTTTGGAAGAGATCTGAAGTACCAGATGTGAGCAATTGGCACAACAAGGTTGATGTGTCCTACTCTATCACGACGTACTTTTTTCTCTGTAACTTCAACACCACAACGGTCACAGATGATACCTTTGTAACGAATTCTTTTATACTTACCGCAAGCACATTCAAAATCTTTTACTGGTCCGAAGATTCTTTCGCAGAAAAGTCCGTCACGCTCTGGCTTGTGAGTTCTATAGTTGATTGTTTCCGGCTTTAAAACCTCTCCTCTTGATTCTTTCAAGATAGATTCTGGTGAAGCCAATCCAATAGAGATTTTGTTAAATCTTTTTACTGGATTTTTATCTTTATTGTTTCTATTATTGATCATAGTTTTTACTATTGATTTACTGCTGTTAAAAATTGATTTTAGATTTCCTAATCTCCATCTTTCAAAAATTACTTTCAGAAAGAGTTAAATCATCGCGCCTACCTCGGTTTACTTCTCTAAACCTCAAACTATTATTTGAAGTGCTAGTTATAAAATGCCCTGCATTATTATAAAAAATCGGAACGGGTTACGGGTATAAATCTTAAAAACTTTAATATTATTTGTAATAGCCAGCAGTCTCAGTTTTCAGCGTTACACTGAATACTGAAACTGCGACTAAAAACTTTTATTATTCTTCCAAACGAAGATCTAATCCTAGACCTTTCAATTCGTGCATTAATACATTGAATGACTCTGGTAAACCTGGTTCTGGCATAGTTTCACCCTTAACGATAGCTTCGTAAGTTTTAGCTCTACCAATAACGTCGTCAGACTTAACAGTTAAGATCTCACGTAGTGTACTAGAAGCTCCATAAGCCTCAAGTGCCCAAACCTCCATCTCTCCAAAACGCTGACCTCCAAATTGAGCTTTACCTCCAAGTGGCTGTTGCGTAATCAATGAGTATGGTCCGATAGAACGTGCGTGCATCTTATCATCAACCATGTGTCCTAATTTAAGCATGTAAATTACACCCACAGTCGCTTTTTGTGCAAAACGCTCTCCAGTACCACCATCATATAGATAAGTATGTCCGAAACGTGGTACTCCAGCCTCATCAGTCAAAGCATTGATCTCGTCTAGAGAAGCACCGTCAAAAATTGGAGTAGCAAATTTTCTACCCAAGTTCATACCAGCCCAACCTAATACAGTCTCATAAATCTGACCGATGTTCATACGTGATGGTACCCCAAGTGGGTTCAACACGATATCAACTGGTGTTCCATCTTCAAGGAAAGGCATATCTTCATGACGAACGATTCTCGCAACAATACCTTTGTTACCGTGACGACCCGCCATTTTATCCCCTACTTTCAATTTACGTTTCTTAGCAATATAAATCTTAGCTAATTTCAAGATTCCAGATGGTAATTCATCTCCAACTGTAATAGTGAATTTCTCTCTTCTTAAAGATCCTTGTAAGTCGTTCAGCTTAATTTTATAGTTATGAATCAAATCATTAACCATTTTATTAGTAGCGTCATCGGCAACCCATTGACCTTTGCTTAGGTGAGCAAAATCTTCTACTGCGTAAAGCATTTTCTGAGTATATTTTTTACCTTTTGGTAAAACTTCTTCACCCAAATCGTTCATTACACCTTGAGATGTTTTTCCGTTAACGATCAAGAATAATTTTTCAACCAATCTGTCTTTTAATTCAACAAATTTAGTTTCAAACTCCATTTCTAAAGCGCCTAAAGCATCTTTATCTTGAGTACGTTTACGTTTATCTTTTACGGCTCTTGCAAATAATTTTTTGTCAAGAACTACACCATGTAAAGATGGAGAAGCTTTTAATGAAGCATCTTTTACGTCACCAGCTTTATCCCCGAAGATCGCGCGAAGCAATTTCTCCTCTGGAGTTGGATCTGATTCTCCTTTTGGTGTAATTTTTCCGATCAAAATGTCGCCAGGCTTAACCTCTGCTCCAATTCTGATCATACCGTTTTCATCTAAATCTTTAGTAGCTTCTTCAGAAACGTTAGGAATATCGTTTGTTAACTCTTCATTTCCTAACTTAGTATCTCTAACCTCTAATGAATAATCATCAACGTGGATAGATGTAAAGATATCATCGCGAACTACTTTTTCAGAAATTACAATCGCATCCTCGAAGTTATACCCTTTCCATGGCATGAACGCAACTTTTAAGTTTCTACCTAAAGCTAATTCTCCATTTTGAGTAGCATATCCTTCTGATAATACTTGTCCAGGAACAACTCTATCACCTTTTCTTACGATAGGCTTCAAGTTGATACTTGTACCTTGATTGGTTTTTCTAAATTTAATTAAGTTATACGTTTTTTCATCAGCATCAAAACTTACCATTCTCTCGTCTTCTGTACGATCGTATTTAATAGTAATGATGTTAGCATCAACATATTCTACAGTTCCATGCCCTTCAGCATTGATCAATACTCTAGAATCTGAAGCTACCTGACGCTCTAAACCTGTACCTACAATTGGTGCTTCAGGACGGATCAAAGGAACTGCCTGACGCATCATGTTCGATCCCATCAACGCACGGTTCGCATCATCATGCTCCAAGAAAGGAATCAAAGATGCAGAAATCGAAGCGATCTGGTTAGGAGCAACGTCTGTATAATGTACTGAACTTGGTTCAACAACTGGAAAGTCACCCTCTTCACGAGCAATAACATTACCTGCAGTAATTTTACCATTATCATCCATTTCAATGTTTGCCTGAGCAATCATTTTTCCTTCTTCTTCTTCAGCACTTAAGTAAATTGGTGCACTTTCTAAATCAACAACACCATCTGTTACTTTACGGTATGGAGTTTCGATAAATCCCATTCCGTTTACTTTAGCATAAACCCCAAGAGATGAAATCAAACCAATATTTGGTCCCTCAGGAGTTTCAATCGGACATAAACGACCATAGTGGGTATAGTGAACGTCACGAACCTCGAAACCAGCTCTTTCTCTAGAAAGTCCACCTGGCCCAAGTGCAGAAAGTCTTCTTTTGTGTGTAATCTCAGCTAATGGATTCGTTTGATCCATAAATTGAGACAACTGGTTAGTACCAAAGAAAGAGTTGATAACTGATGATAATGTTTTAGCATTAATCAAATCAATTGGTGTAAACACCTCGTTATCTCTAACGTTCATTCTCTCACGAATAGTTCTAGCCATACGTGCTAAACCAACACCGAATTGTTGAGACAATTGTTCACCAACTGTTCTTACACGACGGTTTGATAAGTGATCAATATCATCAATCTCTGCTTTAGAGTTAATTAATTCGATCAAATATTTTACGATTGTTATGATATCTTCTTTAGTAAGCACTTGCTTATCCATAGGGATATCTAAATCTAATTTTTTATTCATTCTGTAACGACCTACTTCACCTAAGTTATAACGTTGGTCAGAGAAGAATAATTTATCAATAATACCACGAGCAGTTTCCTCATCAGGCGGTTCAGCGTTACGCAACTGACGGTAAATGTGCTCTACAGCTTCTTTTTCAGAGTTGGTTGGATCTTTTTGTAATGTATTGTGGATAATAGCATAATCTGCTTGGTTATTATCCTCTTTGTGTAACAAAATAGATTTAACGTTAGAATCAATGATCTCTTCAACATTATCTTTATCGATAATCGTATCACGATCAAGGATGATTTCGTTACGTTCGATAGAAACTACCTCTCCAGTATCCTCATCTACGAAATCCTCGTGCCATGTGTTCAAAACACGTGCAGCAAGTCTTCTTCCAATATATTTTTTAATTCCTGTTTTAGATACTTTAATTTCTTCCGCTAAGTCGAAAATCTCCAAGATATCTTTATCTCTTTCGAATCCAATAGCACGGAATAAAGTTGTTACAGGTAATTTTTTCTTTCTATCGATATAGGCGTACATTACGCTGTTGATATCAGTAGAGAATTCTATCCAAGATCCTTTAAAAGGAATAACTCTTGCAGAATATAGTTTAGTTCCATTTGCGTGGAATGACTGTCCAAAGAAAACTCCTGGAGAACGGTGTAATTGAGATACTACTACACGCTCAGCACCATTGATTACAAAGGTACCGCTTGGAGTCATATAAGGGATTGTTCCAAGATAAACATCTTGTACAATTGTTTCAAAATCTTCGTGTTCTGGATCTGTACAATATAGTTTTAACCTAGCTTTTAATGGCACACTATAAGTAAGACCTCTCTCTATACATTCTTGAATTGTATAACGTGGTGGGTCAACAAAATAATCTAGGAACTCCAATACGAAGTTATTTCTCGTATCTGTAATTGGAAAGTTTTCCATGAAGGTGTTGTATAACCCTTCGTTGCCTCTTTCGTCAGATTTCGTTTCTAATTGGAAGAAATCTTTAAAAGATTTAACCTGAACATCCAAGAAGTCTGGATAGTCAGGAATATTTTTTGTAGAGGCAAAATTCAATCTTTCAGTCTGATTTGTTATCATCAATGGACAAAATTTTGATTAAAAAAAAGTAATTTGTTTTGTGTAAAAACACACTGCTTAGTTTATACTTTCTTTTTAAAACCAATACATCTTTAAAAATAAACCAATAAAATCGGATTCATTTTTTGTCTTCGTATTGATCAAAAACTTTTTCGTATTTTAAACTATTTGATAATAAAATTTAATGTATTTTATTATACGAAAAATGGTTTAGGCCTTTGAGTGTTAACTCAGGACCTAAACCTAGTTCTTAAAACCGAGTTGAATTATTTAAGCTCAACTACAGCTCCAGCTTCTTCTAATGATTTTTTAAGACCTTCAGCTTCTTCTTTAGAAACTCCTTCTTTAACGTTACTTGGAGCACCGTCAACTACGTCTTTAGCTTCTTTAAGACCTAAACCAGTTAATTCTTTAACTAATTTTACAACAGCTAATTTAGAAGCTCCTGCATCTTTTAATACAACTGTAAATTCAGTTTGTGCTTCTTCAGCAGCACCGTCTCCTCCACCAGCAGCAACTACTACAGCAGCAGCAGCAGGCTCGATTCCGTACTCGTCTTTTAATATTGTTGCTAATTCGTTAACTTCTTTAACTGTTAAGTTAACTAATTGTTCTGCGAATTGTTTCAAATCTGCCATTTTCTTCTATCGTTTAAAATGATTTGTAAAAATATAATTTAATTATTGTGCGCTAATTAAGCAGCATGGAAGCAACAAGCTTCCTTGCGTTGATTATTATGCTTCAGTTTCTTCTTCGCTACCTGCGAATTTGTTTTGTAAAGCAGAAATAATTCTTTGAGCTGGAGATTGTAATAATCCAATGATTTCTCCAATAAGTTCTTCTTTAGATTTAATTGTAGCTAACGCATCTAATTGGTTATCTCCAATGTAAACTTCAGAATTGATGTAAGCTCCTTTTAAAACTGGTTTATCAGATTTCTTACGGAAATCTTTGATAATTTTTCCAGGTGCATTAGCAACATCAGAAATGAATATAGCACTATTACCAGATAAAACTGTAGGTAAATCACCATAATCATTAGAAGAAGCTTCCATTGCTTTTGCAAGCAAAGTATTTTTAACAACTTCTAATTTGATACCTGCTTTGAAACAAGCTCTACGTAAGCTTGAAGTTGTCTCTGCGTTTAAACCAGAAATATCAGAAATGTAAATGATATTTGTACCAGCTAACTGCGCAGTTAAATTTTCAATCGCGATTGATTTTTCTTCTCTAGTCATACTAAAAATTTTTAACTACCAATTATACTGCTTTTGGGTCTAATGCAATAGCAGGACTCATTGTGCTTGTAAGGTGAATACCTTTGATGTATGTACCTTTAGCAGCAGTTGGTTTAAGTTTTATTAATGTTTGAATAATTTCGTGTGCGTTCTCAACGATTTGCTCAGCTCCGAAAGAAACTTTACCAATACCAGCGTGAACGATACCAGTTTTATCAACTTTAAAGTCAATTTTACCAGCTTTAACTTCTTGAACAGCTTTAGCAACATCCATTGTTACTGTACCTGTTTTAGGGTTTGGCATTAAACCTCTAGGTCCTAAAATACGACCTAATGGACCTAATTTACCCATAACAGCAGGCATAGTAATGATCACATCAACATCTGTCCAACCGTCTTTAATTTTTTGTAAGTAATCGTCAAGACCAACGTGATCTGCTCCAGCCTCTCTTGCTTCAGCTTCTTTATCTGGAGTAACCAATGCTAATACTTTAACGTCTTTTCCTGTTCCGTGAGGTAAAGTAACTACACCTCTAACCATTTGATTCGCTTTTCTTGGATCAACACCCAAACGAACTGCGATATCAACAGACTCATCAAATTTTGCAGAAGCAACCACCTTAATTAATGCAGCAGCATCTTTTAAAGAGTATAATTTGTTCTTTTCAATTTTTGAAGCAGCCTCTTTTTGCTTTTTTGTTAATTTTGCCATTTCTTTTTCTTAATTAAAAAGGAGCATCTCCTGATACAGTTATACCCATAGATCTAGCTGTTCCAGCAACCATACTCATAGCTTTCTCAATTGTGAAAGCGTTTAAGTCTGGCATTTTGTCTTCAGCAATAGTTCTAATTTGTTCCCAAGTAACGCTAGCTACTTTTTTACGATTAGGCTCACCAGAACCAGATTTTAGCTTTGCAGCTTCCATTAACTGAACTGCTGCTGGAGGAGTCTTAACAACAAAATCAAATGATTTGTCTTTGTACACAGTGATTTGCACTGGACAAATTTTGCCAGGTTTATCTTGAGTTCTAGCATTAAATTGCTTACAAAACTCCATGATATTAACCCCAGCAGCTCCTAAAGCAGGTCCAACCGGTGGCGACGGGTTCGCAGCACCTCCCTTAACTTGTAGTTTAACTACCTTACTAATTTCTTTAGCCATTTTTAAAAAATTTAACACTGTAATCAATTGGAAGCGATTACAATGGTTTATTATAGTGTAACAAAAAATTATACTTTTTCAACTTGCATAAAACTCAATTCTAATGGAGTTTTTCTTCCGAAAATCTTAACCATTACTTCAAGTTTACGCTTTTCTTCATTGATTTTCTCAACAGATCCATTAAATCCATTGAAAGGTCCATCAATAACCTTAACAGTCTCTCCAAGGCTGAATGGTATAGAACGAGTATCTGTATTAACAGTAAGCTCATCTACTTTACCTAACATACGATTAACCTCCGAAAGTCTCAAAGGAACAGGCTCCCCACCTTTAACTTCCCCCAAGAAACCAATTACACTTGTAATAGACTTAATAATATGAGGTATCTCACCAACTAGGTTTGCTTCGATCATAACATATCCAGGAAAATAAACTTTATCCTTAGATAGTTTTTTCCCTTCTTTTACAGTAACTACTTTCTCAGTAGGAACTAAAACTTGGGAAACATAATCTTCCATACCTAATCTGGCAATCTCCGTTTCAATGTAAGTTTTTACCTTGTTTTCTTGGCCGCTTACAGCTCTTACCACATACCATTTTTTCACATTATTATCTGCCATCACAAAAAAATTTACCCTTTTAACCAGTTAAAAAATCCAGCCAAAGCTTTTGCAAAAAATTCGTCAACTCCCCAAGTTGCTAAAGCAAATAAAACCGAAAATACAGCAACAACAATTGTTAATTTCTGTACTTCTGCCCAAGAAGGCCAAGTAACATTTGACTTCAACTCTTCGAAAGCCTCTGATAAATAATTAGTAACTTTTGTCATTTGATATATTTTTTATTGCACGGGCGGAGGGATTCGAACCCCCATCAACGGTTTTGGAGACCGCTATTCTACCCTTGAACTACGCCCGTAATTAAAGCCAGTGATTAAAAAATAATCACTGGCTTTTTATTTATTTTAATAGAATTACTCTACGATTTCAGTAACCTGTCCAGCACCAACTGTTCTACCACCTTCACGGATAGCAAAACGTAAACCTACGTTCATAGCGATTGGGCTTAATAAAGCAACTTCAATAGTTAAGTTATCACCTGGCATTACCATCTCTACACCTGCTGGTAAAGAAATAACTCCTGTTACGTCAGTTGTACGTACGTAGAACTGAGGACGGTAGTTATTGTGGAATGGAGTGTGACGTCCACCTTCTTCTTTTTTCAAGATATAAACCTCAGCTTTGAATTTAGCGTGTGGTTTTACTGAACCTGGCTTAATAATAACCATACCTCTTTTGATATCAGCTTTATCAATACCTCTTAACAATAAACCTACGTTATCTCCAGCTTCACCTCTGTCAAGGATTTTACGGAACATCTCAACTCCTGTAATAGTAGAAGTTAATTTTTCAGCTCCCATACCAATGATTTCAACAGGATCTCCAGTGTTAGCAACTCCAGTTTCGATACGACCTGTAGCAACAGTTCCACGACCTGTAATTGTAAATACGTCCTCAACTGGCATCAAGAATGGTTTAGCAACGTCACGTACTGGCTCTTCGATCCAGTTGTCAACAGCTTCCATTAATTCAATAATTTTAGGTACCCAGTTTGGATCATTGTTTAATCCTCCTAAAGCAGAACCTTGAACTACAGGACCATTATCTCCATCATATTCGTAGAAAGATAATAAATCTCTAATTTCCATTTCAACAAGCTCTAATAACTCAGCATCATCAACCATATCCACTTTGTTCATGAAAACAACGATTCTTGGAATACCAACCTGACGTCCTAAAAGGATATGCTCACGAGTTTGTGGCATTGGACCATCTGTAGCAGCAACTACTAAGATAGCTCCGTCCATTTGAGCAGCACCAGTAACCATGTTCTTTACGTAATCCGCGTGACCTGGACAGTCAACGTGAGCGTAGTGACGGTTAGCAGTTTCGTACTCTACGTGTGATGTATTAATAGTAATACCTCTTTCTTTCTCCTCTGGAGCGTTATCGATTTGATCAAACGATTTTGCTTGACAGTAACCAGCATCTGACAATACTTTTGTAATTGCAGCAGTTAATGTAGTTTTTCCGTGATCTACGTGTCCAATTGTACCTATGTTTAAGTGCGGTTTGGAACGATTAAAATTCTCCTTTGCCATTTTACTTAATTTTTAATCTTAGTTATATATTAATTTTCAATTTCCTACTTACTTGAGCCAATGTCGGGATTTGAACCCGAGACCTCTTCCTTACCAAGGAAGCACTCTACCCCTGAGCTACACCGGCAGAGAGTTCTGATTTAAGATTTCTGAATTTAGATTTCAGATTTTTCTTTCAAAAACCTACAACCCTTAATCTCAACTTCTTTTTTAGTGGGGAGAGCAGGATTCGAACCTGCGAAGTTCTCACAGCAGATTTACAGTCTGCCCTCGTTGGCCGCTTGAGTATCTCCCCTAATTTTTAAAATTCCAATATTTTAAAGAACCTATTTCAAATCGCATCTGAAATATTTTGAGCCGATAGAGGGACTCGAACCCACGACCTGCTGATTACAAATCAGCTGCTCTAGCCAGCTGAGCTACATCGGCGAATACATTAAAAAAGTCCGCTATTTCTAACGGACTGCAAATGTAGCTATTTTATCTTTTAATCAAAACATTTTTCAAAAAAAATTTCAATTAAATGTGTGCTCTTATTTTTTCTTTCCTTTTTACCAGCAAACGTTCTAAAGATTCCGCCGAAAGCTCAACTGCTTCCTCAAATGATTTACACTGTTTTTTAACCAGAAATTCATCTCCCGGAACATTAATCTTAATCTCCACTGCCTTATTCTCCTTATCACTTGTTCTTTCAACTTTTAAAAAAACATCAGCCGAAACAACTCGATCGTAATACTTCTCGAGCTTATCCATTCTTTCTTGAATAAAATCCACCAATTTTCTGTCGACAGTAAAGTTAACTGCATGAACATCTACCTTCATAATACAAATTTTAAAAAGTTAAACATTTCAAGAATCATTATTTATTCCGAGGATGGGCATCCGAGTACACTTTTTTAAGTTCTGCTAAACTATTATGAGTATAAACTTGAGTAGAAGCCAGACTGGAATGACCTAATAATTCTTTAACTGAATTTAAATCTGCCCCGTTATTCAATAAATGAGTCGCAAAAGTATGCCGAAGCACATGCGGACTCTTTTTTACCTTCTCAGAGACCCTACTAAAGTATGAATTTATTAATCGATACACAAACGATTCACTCAATTTTAACCCTTTTGCCGAAATAAAAAAATAATCCGAATCCACAATGTCCTCAATCAAGTCCCGCTCATTCAAATAATGCCTGATCTGTTCTTCAACAATAGGCAGAAGTGGAATTATTCGCTCTTTGTTTCTTTTCCCTAAAACCTTAATGACATTTGAAGACAAATCAACATTTTTCAACATTAAATGTATCAACTCCGCCCTTCTCATTCCTGTTGTATAGAAAAGATCTACTATAAGTTTATCTCGTATTTCTTCAAAACCAGATACAGCATCAACTCCAAACATCAAATCATTTATTTCTTTTTCAGAAAATGGGATCTGAACATTTTTAGGTGTTTTTAATGCTTTATGCTTCAACATAGGATTAACTTCAATTTGCTTAGTCTTTAGCAAAAATTTAAAAAAAGCTTTAAGCGAAGCCATTTTCCTATTCACTGAAACATTTGAAATTCCCTGATCTACCAAAGAAACAATCCAACTCCTGATCTGACTGTAATTAACCTTATCGATTTCCTCCTGTTCAAAATTCAGCTTATTAAAATCTTCAAAAACAGTTATATCATTTAAGTAGGCAGTAACAGTATGCGGAGAATATTTTTTCTCCAGCTGAAGATAATCACGAAATGCGTCTTTATTAGATTGCATAAGGAAGTTCTTTTAATTTAAGAAGTAATAAAAACTTCTTTTTAGGAAGTTTTAAAAACAAAAAAAACCGTTAGCATCAAAATTATAACATTTTGACCACTAACGGTAATTATTTTTGAAAAGCTTATATTAACTTTCTAAACTGTCTTTCAACGTTTGGATGTAAGCAGCTTTTTGAATTTGAGCTCTTTTTATAACAGAAGGCTTAATAAAAGCAGTACGTGCTCTTAATTGACGAACAGTTCCTGTTTTATCAAATTTTCTTTTATAGCGCTTTAATGCTCTATCGATATTTTCTCCGTCTTTAATTGGTATAATTAACATAATATAGACACCTCCTTTCGTTAAGGCTGCAAATGTATATATTAATTATCAATTATGAGTCACAAATTGCAAATTATTTTTCTAATGAAATAAAGAATAGAAAAAGAAACTAGATTTTTTCAGGGAATACCTTATTAGCTAACTCTGAACTATTTCAATAAATTTCTGGAAATAACTAATTTTTGTATTTCGGTTGTTCCTTCGCCAATGGTACATAATTTAGAATCTCTATAGAATTTCTCAACTGGAAAATCTTTGGTATATCCGTAACCACCATGAATTTGAACCGCATCATTTGCAATTTTCACACAAGCTTCAGAAGCGTACATCTTTGCCATTGCACCTGCTGTAGTTACTGGCTTATGCATTTCTTTCAAATAAGCTGCTTTATGCAATAACAATTCTGAAGCTTCAATTTCAGTTGCCATATCCGCCAGTTTAAAAGAAATTCCCTGGAAATTACTAATAGGCTGTCCAAACTGATGCCTTTCTTTTGAGTACTTTAATGCCGCTTCATAAGCCCCTTTTGCAATTCCTAGTGATAATGCTCCAATAGAAATTCGGCCTCCATCAAGAATTTTCATAGCTTGTACAAATCCTTGTCCCACTTCACCTAGTCTATTCGCATCAGGAACACGACAGCTGTCAAAAACCAGTTCTGCCGTTTCGCTCGCTCTCATCCCCAGTTTATTTTCTTTTTTTCCAGACGAAAAACCGGCCATACCTTTTTCTAATACAAAAGCAGTCATTCCTTTAGAATCTCCTTTTTCTCCTGTTCTAGCAACGACAACCGCTACATCTCCAGAAATAGCATGTGTAATAAAGTTTTTAGCTCCGTTTATAATCCATGAATCGCCATCTTTAACTGCTGTTGTATTCATTCCTCCTGCATCAGAACCTGTATTATGTTCAGTTAATCCCCATGCTCCAATATGCTCTGCTGTTGCTAATTTGGGCAGGTATTTCTTTTTTTGCTCTTCATTTCCAAAAGTCAGAATGTGATTGGTACAAAGTGAATTATGGGCAGCAACCGACAATCCAATTGAAGGATCGACTTTTGAAATCTCTTCGATAATCGTAATGTATTCATGATACCCCAATCCTGATCCGCCATATTCTTCAGGCACTAAAACTCCCATAAATCCCATTTCGCCTAGTTTTTTAAAAAGGTCAACAGGAAAAATTTGAGCTTCATCCCACTCCATTATATAAGGTCTTATGTTTTTTTCTGCAAAGTCCTTTATAGATTGGGCAATCATAGACTGTGTTTGGTTAAATTCAAAATTCATTGTTTAGTGATTTTTTAGAAGTCCAAATATAAACTAATTATTTTTGCTTTTTCAACAGGAAAACCTTTAATTTTTGACAAATCCTCAATATTATTAAAATTTCCGTTCATACTTCGATATGTCACAATTTGTTTTGCCAGTGCATATTTGAAATAAGGAAACTGTGCTAATTCTTTTAAAGAGGCATCATTTATGGGAATTTTTTTAAAACTTGCAGGCATAACAATTTTAAAATGTTTATTCAATTCTGCAATAACTTCGGGCGAAAGACCCCAGACATCTTCGAGCTGTTCCATCGAAACAAAACCTCCCAAAATTTCCTTTTGTTTCAATATTCTTGAGGAAAGTGCTTCACCAATACCATATATTTTTATTAGATCTTCCTGACTGGCTTGATTAATATCAGTTAATACGATTTTCTCTTTATTATAAGAAGGCTTCTTTTCGTATTCCTTCTTTTCTGTTTTAAATTCTCTGGTATTTTGTTTCCAGTCTGGAAATTTAAAAAGAGGAGTTAGGACTTTTAATAATGAATCTGAGACTTGTGTCACTTTTTGAAACTCTTCGGCCGAGTTTACATATTTATTTTCTTTACGAAAGGCAAGCAGACGATCAATTTCCTGAACTGACATTCCTAACTTATATCCTTTATAATCTGAAATATAATTGGGATTAAATTTATAGATGGTATGTTTTTGCTCTAATTTAATTTGTTTCTGATCGTCAATTTCTTTTTGAAGCGAGAGCCACTGTTTTTCTTCAGCAGAAACAACTTCGGGATGACTGAAGGCTGCAAAAAAATAAATTAGTTGTAAAACAATTATAATGATAAAAAGCAAAAAAATACCTGTTTGCTGTCTATTTGTAAACTTAAAATACCGATTAAGCGCCTTAAAATTCATTATTAACAAAAATTTTAAAATTTAAAAAGGTGCAAAATAAGTAAGAATTTACATATTTAATAAGAAAATTAATAAAAAATGTAATTCCATAAAAGTTAAATATCTTGTAATTCCCTCTCTATTAATTTAATGAATCTCAGCTATTAAAGCAAACCCAATAATTTTATCTAGAAAAATTT
This sequence comes from Flavobacterium sp. H4147, assembly GCF_029360735.1. Lineage (NCBI taxonomy): Bacteria > Pseudomonadati > Bacteroidota > Flavobacteriia > Flavobacteriales > Flavobacteriaceae > Flavobacterium > Flavobacterium sp. H4147. The sequence continues at coordinate 69,960 of NZ_JARKNB010000001.1, forward strand.
AAATATTTTATAACTTAAAACATGATAATTGTTTTTATTTTTTACAAAAAACAATACATTTGGCACTTAATAACAAATAAACCAATAAAATAGTATGTCAATTTGGAGAGTTAAACCAATATCAGCCTTTGAGGCCGATATGAAAAAAAGTGATTTAAAAAGAGTCCTTGGAAAATGGAGTCTTACTGCCATTGGTGTTGGTGCCATTATCGGTGGAGGAATTTTTGTACTTACCGGTACGGGAGCATATTACCATGCAGGTCCAGCTTTAGCAATTTCGTTTATTATTGCAGGTATTGCCTGCGTTTTTGCCGCTCTTTGTTATTCTGAATTTGCTTCAATTTTACCTGTAGAAGGATCTGCTTATGCGTATGCCTATGGTACAATTGGAGAAATTTTTGCTTGGATAATTGGATGGGGGCTTATTCTCGAATATGCAATGGGATCCATGACAGTCGCCGTTTCCTGGTCAGGATATTTTAATAAATTGCTTAAACTATTTCATATAAAACTTCCAGAATGGCTTACTACAGATCCTGCTAGTTATACAGGAGAAGGGTTTTCTATGAACCTTCCGGCTTTTTTGATCGTTATTTTAGTAATTTCATTACTTATTAAAGGAACAAAAAGTGCTGCAAAAGCAAATAATGCAATCGTTATCCTAAAAGTATCTGCAGTAATCTTTGTAATTATAGCTGGTCTTTTCTTTATTAATACAGCAAACTGGAGCCCATTTATCCCAGATGCCACTCAAATTATTGAAAAAGAAACTACTCACAATGCATACGGAATTGGAGGAATTGTTTCTGGAGCAGCAGCAATTTTCTTCGCTTACGTTGGTTTTGATGCCGTTTCTACACAAGCTGGAGAAGCTATTAATCCTAAAAAAGATGTTCCATTTGCGATCATCGCTTCTTTATTAATTTGTACTACTTTATATATTCTTGTTTCTTTAGTATTAACAGGAATGATGAACTATAAAGATTTTAACCCACTAGGAAAATACCCTGAAGCTATTAAAGCTCCTGTTGCTTATGCATTTGATATTGCTGGACAAGGCTGGGCTGGTTTTATTATCACTGTTGCTGCAACTATAGGTCTAGTTTCGGTATTAATGGTAATGATTATGGGACAATCTAGAATTTTCCTTGGAATGTCTAAAGACGGTTTAATTCCATCTGTTTTCTCTAAGGTAAATCCTATTTCTGGAACTCCAAAAACGAACTTAATGATCTTAGGTGCTATCATCGCAACTGTTGCTGCGTTTACACCAATCAACAAATTAGCCGACATGACTAGTTTTGGTACTTTGTTTGCCTTTACAATGGTTTGTATTGCCGTTTGGATTTTAAGAGTAAAACAACCAGGTTTAAACAGAACATTTAAAGTTCCTGCGTTACCAGTTATTGCTGTTTTAGGAATCGCAATCAACACTTACCTTATTATAAACTTGAGTATTGATGCTCAATTATTATCGCTTGGATGGCTTGCTGTTGGTATTATAGTTTACTTTGGATACAGTAAAAAAAGATCAAGACTTAATGATACAACTACTGAAGAATAAAATACTATTTTGAAAAGAAAAAGCTCCAAATTTACATTGGAGCTTTTTTTATAAATCGAATACTGAAGTTCTTTTGGCGCGAATTAAATCTTTCAATCTAATCCAAAAGGCAAGAGTTAGATAAACTCCAAAACCTAAACCAGCGGTTACAAACGATATATAGATAAAAAATAATCTCACACTCGTTACACGCATTCCAAGCTTGTCTGCAAGCCTTGAAGACACGTGAAAACCGTATTTTTCAAAAAAGAATTTAAGTTTTAAAATAGCTGACATTTCTAATTTTAGATTTAGATTTTTTACAAAAATAAGAATAATCTAATTATCTCATTTTTTAATCTCCAGTTATCTGATTATTTTTTAATAATTCAAGTCCTATAGCGCATTTTAAACACGCTTTATCATTGCAGTATTCATTTTTAAGTTCAAGCAATGATTGGCTTTCAAATGCGTTTTTTGACTTTATTCCGAATGAATCAAACTTATCTGTAATGGCATTTTTCTCTGATGTTGTTTCATGCATCAAATCGATTAAATCTTCTGCAATTGATTCTCCCATTACATTTGAATACGCAAACTGAATTGGAATTACAGTATTGATTATTACTAAATCTAAAAATGACTTTGACAAAGACTTTCCTTTTTTTGCACTTTCTTTATCGAACTGATAATGATTGTGCCAATACAAACTTGCTGATACATTGAAAAGTTCATAAACATTCTGGACTGTCTTTATACTGATTATTTTAGAAAACAAATTTTGATGTTTATGATATAAAGCCGCAAGCTGGGAAAGTCTAATAGTTGGAAAATTATCTGGACGTAGTTTAAAAAACAAAATCGGATCAATATGTTTTTTCTCCAGCTGATATTTATGAAGAAGAAAAAAATACTTAAACTTTAAATCTTTAAAATACAGATCTTCTTTTTCAGCATCTAATAAACCTGCTGTTCCTAAAAATAGTGATTCAAGACTTTCTACTTCAAAACTTTCTTTTCTAACAACCGAAAAAGGCAATGATTTAGCAATTTGCAAAAAGGAGTTTCCATTTGTATTTAAACCGAAATTTTTAGCTAGAAGGCAAAATAAAACAGCTTCCCAATCCTGATTCATTTCTTCTAAAAGTTGATAAACAAACTCCGATTTTCGTTCTAATCTTTCAAAAAATAATCGTTCCTGCCAATTTTTGAAAACAAAACCATTTATTTCTTTAATTTGTTTTTCGCAGGAAATCCATGTTTTTGGAGAAACTAAAGCATTATAATTTTCTATTATTTCTTTGGAGACATATTCTTTTAAAACCAAAACTGGAATTTCAGTATTGTCTTTTCTGTAAATCGGAGTATCATTTTCCCAGACAACATGAAGAATTACGTTTTCATAAGCAGGATCTTTTTCATGATTGTGCAAATACCAATCGGAAGATTTTAAATGTATTTCGATATTGCCAGCCCATTTTTGGTTCCCTATTTTCAATTGCGCATTAAAAAAATCAGGACCTGATAGTTCAAGATATTCACCAGTTTTGATAATAAGGATTGGTTCGTTTTGTGCCGTTTTTAAGTCAAGTATATCGAACTTTTTGAATTTCCAGATATAGTGAAGAAAGTCTTCTTTCATTTTTAGATTTTAAGGCATATAATTAAAATCCAAAAATAAATAATTTAATACTATTCTTACAAAATAAAAGAAGTTTTAACGACTAAATATTTTCTACATGTAGTTACTATTCATAAAAAAATCCATAAACCCAATTAAAACAATTGGATTTATGGATTAGCCTATTTCAAATATCATTTATTTTATTGAGCCAATGATATCGTATTTCGTAATAATATGATGACTACCGTTTCCTAAATCAACTAAAACGGCATCATTTTCTTTTGAGAAAAGTTTCGAAACTTCCTCAATTGGAGTTCCCATTTTTACAATTGGAAATGGTTTGCCCATTACTTCTTTAATTGGTTTTTCGGCTACGTTTTTATCAGCTACATAACTTCTAAATAAATCTGTTTCATCTACAGAACCTACAAAACCATTTATATCTACAACCGGAATTTGAGAAATTTTGTATTTACGCATACGTTCGATAGCATGCGAAACCAATTCTTCTGTACGAACCACGATCAATTCTTTATCAATATGATCTTTGATTACGTCTTCGGCTTTGGTTACATTTTCTTCTAAGAAACCACGCTCACGCATCCAATCGTCATTAAACATTTTTCCAACATATCGGCTTCCTGAATCGTGAAACAAAACCACAACTACATCATCTGGTTTAAAATGTTCTTTTAACTGTAACAAACCTTTTATACAAGCTCCTGCTGAGTTCCCAACAAAAATTCCTTCTTCTAAAGCAATCTTTCTCGTATATACTGCTGCATCTTTATCTGTTACTTTTGTAAATCCGTCAATTAAAGAGAAATCTACGTTTTTAGGCAGAATGTCTTCCCCAATTCCTTCCGTTATATAAGAGTAAATTTCATTTTCGTCAAAAATTCCTGTTTCATGGTACTTTTTAAAAACAGAACCGTACGTATCGATTCCCCAAATTTTGATGTTTGGATTTTTCTCTTTTAAATATCTTCCAACTCCAGAGATAGTTCCTCCTGTTCCAACTCCAACTACAAAATGTGTAATTTTTCCTTCTGTCTGTTTCCAGATTTCAGGTCCAGTCTGCTCATAATGTGCCAATGAATTTGACATATTATCATACTGATTTACATACCATGAATTTGGTGTTTCTTCAGCCAGACGTTTTGAAACTGAATAATACGAACGCGGATCTGTTGGCTCCACATCCGTAGGGCAAACGACCACTTTCGCACCAACGGCACGAAGAATATCCATTTTTTCTTTCGACTGTTTATCTGAGATTACACAAATCAGTTTGTATCCTTTTACAATAGCAACAAGTGCCAATCCCATTCCGGTATTTCCAGAAGTTCCTTCAATAATAGTTCCGCCTGGTTTTAATCTGCCGTCTGCTTCAGCATCTTCAATCATTTTTACGGCCATTCTGTCTTTTACAGAATTTCCAGGATTAAAGGTTTCGACTTTTGCCAATACTAACGCATCAATTTCAGCAACAATTTTGTTGAGTTTTACCAATGGCGTATTGCCGATTGTTTCTAAAATATTATTTGAAAAGTCCATTTATTTTAAGTTTATAGTGGTTCTGATGAAAGACACCTTTTATTGGAAGAAATTCCAAACCAAACCAAATCTGATTACAAAATCACGGTATGGATAATTAGGCGCCGAGTAATAGTTTCCTTTTGAAAAAAGAGCATTTATATGTTCTCCTTTCAAATAAAAACGAGTCTGACGAATTCTTGCATTTATAAAAAGATCAATTGTTGCAAAATCACCTATTTCTTTGGCATCTTGAACATAGAATTCTCCAATTACAGGATTGTATCCATTAGCATAATATTTGGTGAAATAATTCAATACAACTCCTCCTTGTGCATACAATGCTTTTTTGAAAAAGTAATTTGAATAGTACAATGTATTTCTAGTCACGAAATCAGGTACGTTTACGATTGATTCTGACTGATCAACTTTTTGATATAACAAGGTATTATCAAATCCGAATTTCCCGAATTTGAATTCTTTATTGGCTTTTATTTCAAGGTAATTAACGGCATTTCCATATTGTGCCGGATTGATAATCTGAGTTTGCAATGCTGTTTGTGCAGCAGTTGAAACATCTTTAAAATATAAATGATCGTTTAAGACCGTGTATTGCACTTCTGCATTTAACCAAGGCGTGTAAATAGCTGCTCCAAGCGAATTAATTTTCTCATTTTTAAAATTATTCGACCAGTTATATTGTACGTAACTGCTTTGGTATAAATTGAAATTGTTATTTGGCAGTTTGTTGATGTTTCTATATCTGAAATCAAACTGGATTTTCTCATTTAAGTTGTAACGCAATTTAGCATCAAGATCAGAAAGTGACTGGTTTGTAATCGATCTAGTATACAAAAATCGTCCGTTCCATTTGTTTTTTTGATATTCATACTGCGCTCCAAAATTATTAATCTGAAGAAATAAATTGTCTGGAATTGTTCTTCCGTCCTTAAAAACAATGATTTTGCCATACTCATAATTAGAGCGGTAATCATCTACAAAAAAGTGAAATTTCCCTAAAAGAGAATTTTCATAAGCCAATCCTACTTTATTATACAGTCGTTCAAAATGAGTTTGATCGTTTATATTACTCGTTACATACGATTCTCCAAAACGTTGTACTTCTTCACCATCCACTATTGAAAGAACAGTTGGCTGTTTATATTCAAACGCTTTACTTTCATAATTAAACTGATGGTTGATGTATAAATTATTATTGCCTTCTTTTGGATTTACTCTGAAAGCATGATCAAAAAACAAACGTCTTCCTTTTAAAAGTGATTCGGCATCTGTTAAATATACTTGCAGACGCTGGCGGTTTTTAAAATCTGGATTGTCGCTTTCAAAATCTTCTGGTGTTGTAATACCTCCGTTTTCTTCATTCAAATTATCCTGATATGTAAAATGTCCGTTTATAGCATATCTTTTATCGGTAGTCGCATAACTCGTTGTAAACCTAAAACTTCCTGAACTTACCAACTGATTAATGTAATCTCCCTCTGAACGAAGACCACGATACGCAATAGAAAAGTTAAGATTTTTTGAAGTATTTAAAGTAATAAATGAATCTACGTTTTGCCCTTTATTGATAGTCGTATTAAAAAACAGTTCAGTAAAAGGTGTTGCTGCCGAATAATAACGTACTTCATCTGCCTGAATGTAATTAAAATGTTTTCCGTTGAAACCAATTTCTGGATAGGGCGAAAAACTTGTTAAACTGTATTGTAAAGTATTTATCGGCTGGCCAATGTTTGGCAATTCCAAAAGCCCAAAAAGATCTTTTCGAAGATGATTTTGTTTATAAGCACTCTTAAGAGTCAGCGAAGTATCGGCATAAATCGTGTCGTGTTCTAATGAAATAATCTTATATTGATCTATAGTAGCAATCTTTGATTTTTTCTTTTTTACTGTATCTGTTATGCTTGAATATTGGGTGTTCATATCTAAATTATTTTTAGAAGCAGGCTTTCCCTGAGAAAACAATAAAGTTGGAACTACTAATAGATATAGAAAAATGAATATTCTCATTTGATGGCTTTATATAAAATTATTTTGACAAAATTTGCTAAGCAAAGGTAAATTATAAAAACAAATAAATAAAAAAACACTTCAATTTATACAATTGCCTTGGCAGACAGTATCAAAACGAATATTTTTGTGGAAAATTTCACCTCAACTGTATTAAAAAAATCAAAAATGCTTGAAAAAAATTTCTCAGGATTTGTTTTAGAAACCGGAACTGATGAAGCAGGACGAGGCTGTCTTGCAGGTCCTGTAACGGCAGCTGCGATAATTCTCCCAGCAGATTTTGAGAATGCTATTTTAAATGACAGTAAACAATTGTCTGAAAAAACAAGAGCGCTGTTAAGACCTGTAATTGAAGAACAAGCTCTTTGTTTTGCTGTAACACATTTATTTCCGGATGAGATTGATGAAATCAATATTTTAAATGCTTCGATGAAAGGTATGCAGGAATGTATTTTGAAATTAAAACATATTCCTGAATTTATTATTGTGGATGGAAATCGTTCTTTAAATGCTAAACTTGGACTCAAAAATACTTTTGGAAGACAGTTTTCTACAGACGAAATTGCTCTTTTAAAATCGATTCCAAACCAAAGCATTATAAAAGGTGACGGAAAATATTTAAGCATTGCCGCCGCATCTATTTTAGCCAAAACGTACCGTGACGAATATATGGATCAAATTCACGAGGAATTTCCAATGTACAACTGGAAACAAAACAAAGGATATCCAACAAAAGAACATCGGGAAGCAATTAAAGAATTTGGTACAACAAAATACCACCGAATGAGTTTTAGACTCTTACCCGAACAATTAGAATTGGATTTGTTCTAATAAAAAAGACCTTTTCATGAAGGTCTTTTTTATTAGTATAGAATTGCAGCTATTACTTTTTGCTTTTTAAAAACTCTGCAAATTGTTTCGTATCAAAATAAAACGGTCGTATTGCCGTAATTTTTCCGTTTTTCAAATCAAAGTGTTCTGAAATAGGCATTGAAAGTGATTTACCTGATTTTTTAGCAGTACATTTTATAGTGAAATAAATAATGACTTCATTTTTAGAAGCGTCACTAAAATAAGTTGGTTCTTTTTCTACTTCCAAACTAAAGAATTCAGCCGACTTTGTAAACATTTTAGTCCATTCTGTAAATCCTGTATAGGTTCCGCCATATGGAAGTCCTTCTGCCTGATTATAAATCGCTCCGTCTTCGATTAATGCCGACATTTTAATAAAATCTTTAGTTTTAAAAACAGATTCAAAATATTGAGCCACTACATTAAAATTTTCTGATTCGAGTTTTTTTAAAGCATCCGCTTCAGACATTGTTACTTCTTTGTCCCAAAAACCAATAATTTTACTTACCTGACCTTTGCCGTTTAATCTGGCAAAATCACGTCCAGTCATGATAACATTGCTTTTTGAATCCAGAACTTTCCATTCCCAAGTTACATAATTGTCTTTTACAACTTTGGCTCCTGATGTTAAAACCGCATCTGGATTTTTTTTGTAAAATTCAGCTATCACATTATTAAATGCCGCAATTCCTTTTATAGATGCCGATGGATCTTCAAAAGTACTGTCTTCTAGCCAAATCGATTTTATAAGTTTTAGTCTGGCATCATTATTCTTTTCCTGCCATGCTTTTTCATAAATCGTAATGGGATATAATTTATCTTTCTTTTGGGCAGAAAGACCGCTAAGTATAAAAAGGAAACAGAGTAAGTAAATTTTTCTCATAAGCATTTTCATTAAAATAATTGGGATTTCATAACAACACAACCAAATTTAGTATAAATACAACAACAAAACCAGTATACTCTGTAATTTGTCATCCCTTCAAAATCTTAACTTTTGGGAACTCTTTTTTACATTTTTCGAATATATTTTTCTAAAAATGCGATTTTATGTCTAAAACTTACGCTGTATTATATTCTAAAATTTCTGCTGCTGCTTAAGAAAAGCATCTTAATTATTTAAAGAAAAAGAAAAAACCGTTTCAAATATGCATCTGAAACGGTTTATATTTTGAAGTTTTTTAAACAAATTCGGCTTCAAACAAATCTTTAAAATGTTTGACAATTTTGGATTTTACTTCTTCCTCATCTACTTTTTCCACACCAAGTTCGACTTGTAAAGAAGTAACTCCTTTTCCTCGAATACCACACGGAATAATATTATCAAAATAGCCTAAATCGACATTTACATTTAAAGCGAATCCGTGCATGGTTACCCAGCGTGAAGCTCGAACTCCCATCGCGCAAATTTTACGTGCAAACGGAGTTCCTACACCCAGCCAAACACCCGTTTCTCCTTCACTTCTCCCCGATTCTAATCCGTATTCTGCCAATGTTAGAATAATAGATTCTTCTAGTAAACGCAGGTATTTGTGAATATCCGTAAAGAAATTTTCCAAATCTAAAATAGGATAGCCTACAATTTGTCCAGGTCCGTGATATGTAATGTCGCCGCCACGATTGATTTTATAAAAAGTCGCTCCTTTGGCTTCTAATTGTTTTTCGTTTAATAATAAGTTTTCCAGATCGCCGCTTTTGCCTAAAGTATACACATGCGGATGCTCAACAAATAATAAATAATTAGGTGTTGGCAGATCTAATTCTTCTCTTCTGTTCTTGATTTTTAAATCAACAATATCTTTAAAAATCTCTTCTTGATATTCCCAAGTTGATTTATAATCTCTTTTTCCCAGATCCTGAAGTTGAATTTTTTTATTCATTTTGATTATTTTTCAAACTCAACGTCAAAGTTAAGTTTGTCCGGATTCTCCATATAATCCGTAAAAGGGTATTGAATTGTAATTGATTTTCGATCGTCGCTAAACAACGCATTTGGATTAGAAACTTTCTTAATCTTTTTTGGAAAATGGTATTTCACAATATAATTGGATGACGCAAAAATCATTTTTGACATATCTGCAGCCGAATCTTTTGCCTTTGCTGCTAATTTTTGCTGATCAATTACAGCTTTTCTGGTAAATTTCTTTCCGTCATACGTGTAACTTAATTTGCTTTTGTTATCACCAAAACCACTTCCCAGCGGGTTTGCATTTGCTCCTCCTTCTAGTTTTTGAAGTGAGCTTGCCGTTTGTAAAATATCCTGAAGTTCATTTACATTTTTAAAATCTGTTGCCATTGTCATTAAAAACTGTTTCTTTTCTGAACTCATTTTTGTTGTCACGACAAAGTTTTCCAGTTTTTTAAGTTCTTTTTGAACATCCGGTGATAATTTAGCGATACTGTCTTTTTTCTCAGCAAATAATTGTTTGAAAGTAAAAGTAGAGTCGATATCTTTTTTAGCGTTAGCGCCCATCTGGTTACCAATTTGATCACCAGCCATTTCCATTAAAGCAGAACCGTCCATATCGACAGAAAATTTCCCAGTTCCGTTATCATTAATATAAATATTTTCAGTAAAAGTACAGCTTGTTAAAGTTGCGAATAGAAAAGAAAGACTTAATAATTTATATAATTTCATTGTTTACAATTTTTTATCAAAGATACGAACTTTTTTATTTTTAAGGTTCTAAGAGGCTAAGGTACTTAGGCACTAAGTTTCTTCGTTGCTTTAAAACACAAATGGTTTGTGAAATCGAAAATTTCTAATCTAGCCCCGATAGAAGCGGTATCCTTTTTCTTGCTTCTTTAGCAAGGAAAAGATACAAGTGGATAGCGGGACTAAAGGTCATTGAAACCCAATAATTTGATGCTGCAAAAAATCTAAAATCTGCATTCTAAAATCTACATTCTTTTCTTTATCTTTGCACACTTAAAAAAATAGAGCAAAAATGGCATTATCAGAACAAGAAATCATCAGAAGAGAAAAACTTCAAAACTTACGCAACTTAGGTATTAATCCTTATCCAGCTAATCTTTTTCCTGTAAATCATACATCTAAGCAGATAAAGGAGTCATTTGAAGAAGGTAAGAAGGTTATCGTTGCAGGACGTTTGATGAGTGTTCGTGATCAAGGTAAAGCTTGTTTTGCTGAGTTACAAGACAGTGAAGGACGTATTCAATTGTACGTAAACCGTGATGTTTTATGTGAAGGCGACGATAAAACTTTATACAACCAAGTTTTCAAAAAATTAACCGATTTAGGTGATTTTATTGGTATTGAAGGGGAATTGTTTACGACACAAGTTGGTGCAAAATGTATTCGCGTAACTGGTTTTACTTTCTTGAGTAAAACATTACGTCCGCTTCCGTTGCCAAAAGTTGACGAAGAAGGAAATGTACACGATGCGTTTAACGATGCTGAATTGCGTTACAGAATGCGTTATGTAGATTTAACGGTAAATCCTCAGGTTAAAGAAACTTTTATTAAACGTACTAAGTTATTTACGGCAATGCGTGGTTATTTTAACGATGCAGGATATTTAGAAGTTGACACTCCAGTTTTACAATCAATTCCTGGTGGAGCTTCTGCGCGTCCATTTATTACGCACCACAACTCGCTTGATATTCCGCTTTATATGCGTATTGCAAACGAATTGTATTTGAAAAGGTTAATTGTGGGTGGATTTGAAGGTGTTTATGAGTTCTCTAGAAACTTCCGTAACGAAGGAATGGACAGAACGCATAATCCTGAGTTTACTGCAATGGAAATATATGTGGCTTACAAAGACTACAACTGGATGATGGAATTTGCAGAAGGTTTATTAGAGCATTGTGCAATTGCTGTTAACGGAACTAGTGAAGTTACTTTTGGCGAGCACAAAATCAACTTTAAAGCGCCTTACGCTCGTGTTACGATGACCGATTCTATCAAACATTTTACTGGTTTTGATATTTCTGGTAAAACCGAACAAGAATTGTTTGAAGCAGCACGCGGAATGGGAATCGAGGTTGACGAAACTATGGGTAAAGGAAAATTGATTGATGAGATTTTTGGAGCGAAATGTGAAGGAAATTATATTCAGCCAACTTTCATTACAGATTATCCAAAAGAAATGTCTCCGCTTTGTAAAGAGCACCGCGATAATCCAGATTTGACAGAACGTTTTGAATTAATGGTTTGCGGAAAAGAAATCGCAAATGCGTATTCTGAATTGAATGACCCAATTGACCAAAGAGAGCGTTTTGAAGACCAAATGCGTCTTTCTGAAAAAGGTGATGATGAAGCAAACGGAATTATCGACGAGGATTTCTTAAGAGCACTTGAGTACGGTATGCCTCCTACTTCTGGAATGGGAATTGGAATGGATCGTTTGATTATGTATTTAACAAATAATGCTTCTATACAGGAAGTTTTATTATTCCCACAAATGCGTCCTGAGAAAAAATCAGCTCAGATTGAACTTTCTGATGAAGAGAAGTTTATTGTAGATTTGTTGAAAAAAAATGAAGACAAAATGGATCTTCAGCAGTTAAAAATTACGGCTAATTTAAGCGGTAAGAAATGGGATGCATCTATGAAAAACTTATCGAAGCACGGTGTGACTAAAGTTGTTGTTGACGGTGAGTTTAAATTTGTGGAACTTGTTGGTTAAATTCCAATCTTAAAAAATACAAATTCCAATTTGATTTTATAATATTTCAAACCCGACAGATTTTAAAAATCTGTCGGGTTTTTTATTGCTTTTTAAAACGAATACTTCTCTAATTTCTTGTCATAAATATCCAGCACCTTTGTACTTTCTTTAGGAACATCTCCTTTCCATTTTTCTTCAACAGAAGGATTTGATGGATATTTTCCGTTTTTCATTTTTATCAAATGATATAATCCATCACTTTTGATCAATAAATCATAAAATTTTTCAGTGATCGATGTTGTTACTAAAATCGGAAAATCGGTTACGGTAAACGAATTGATTAAAGAACCATCAGTATTCAGAATATATCCTGAGCAACCTCCGCTTCCACAGAAATAGGAATTTGAGAAACCTACAAAATATTCATTATCCTGATCGTTGTTTAAATCGAAAGCTTCGTAATAAAAATAACGATCTTCTTTTGATATAGCTTTAAGATCATTTTTCAACAACACTTTTAATTGCTTTCTGATTAACTCAACTTCTTTGTCATCCTTAGTTGGAACATCGCTTAAATCTGCCGTTCCACCCAATGTTTTGGACAATGTATCTTGAACAATAGTCTTTACAATATTCTTTGAATCATTCTTATTTTGACAGGAATAAAATGCCAAAATTCCTATTAGAATTAGAATTTTATTTTTCATAATCTGATTTCATTTAATTATACGCTAAACTAATAATGCAGCTTTGTTTTCAATATCATTCTGCTCCAAAAGAGATTTAATATTATTGAAAGTCACCAAGGCAATCTGCGTTAAAGCTTCGTTGGTAAAAAACGCCTGATGTGCGGTTACCAAAACATTCGGAAAACTCATTAAACGCTGAATCGCATCATCTTGAATAATATCTGCCGATAAATCTCTAAAGAACAATTTCTCCTCCTGTTCGTAAACATCAATTCCGAGATAACCAATTTTCCCTTCTTTTAAACCTTCAATAACACAAGCCGTTTCTATTAACCCGCCTCGGCTTGTATTGATTATCATCACATTTTCTTTCATAAACGAAATAGAGGTTTTGTTGATAACATGTTTTGTCTGATCATTCAGCGGACAATGAAGCGAAATAATATCGCTTGATTTAAAGATTTCCTCTAAGCTCACAAAAGAAACGCCATTTTTTATCATTTCATCATTTTCGACAATATCATAAGCCAAAACTTTACAGCCGAAACCTAATGCTATCTTCGCAAAAGCTTTTCCAATGTTTCCCGTTCCAATAATTCCGATTGTTTTCCCATACAAATCAAAACCTAATAATCCGTTTAAAGAGAAATTCTGTTCTCTTACTCTATTGTATGCTTTATGTGTTTTTCTGTTTAAAGTCAAAATCATTGCCATTGCATGTTCTGCAACTGCTTGTGGAGAATAAGCCGGAACTCGGCAAACTTTGAGGTTATATTTTTTCGCCGCTTCTAAATCAACATTATTAAAACCGGCACAGCGCAAGGCAATTATTTTTACGTTTTTCTCTGCCAATTGTTTTATTACAGCTTCGTTTACAATATCATTTACAAAAACACAGACAATCTCACATTCTTCAATTAAAGCAGCAGTCTGCTGATTTAACTGTGTTTCAAAAAAGTCCAATTGAAAACCAAAATCTTCATTGTAGGTATTGAAGAAGGTTTTATCGTAAGGCTGTGTTGAGAAAAAAGCAATTTTATTTCTAGTGGAAGTACTCGCTAAACTCATAATGATTGATTCTTGAGATTATAATTTGTTGATCCCCTAAAAATAAGAAAATATTTTCAAAAGTCAGATTAAACCTATTGATAAAAAAGATATCTAAGCCACATAACCTTTAAAGAAATAAATCATGAAAAAACTATTAATCGCAGCTATGTTATTCGTTGGAATAGCAGGTTTTGCACAAGACAAAAAAGAAAGACTTACTCCTGAACAGCGAAACGAAAAACAATTACAAAAATTAACTACAGAATTAAATCTTGATACTAATCAGCAGGCTCAGGTTAAACAGCTTTTAGCAGACAGAAGTGCAAAAGTTGAAAAATTAAGAGAAGCTCGAGAGGCACAAAAAGATAGCGACGTTAAGCCAACTGCATCAGAAAGAGAAGCTTTTAGAAATGAATTAAAAGCTGAAAAAGAAGCCAATGATGCTAAAATGAAATCTATTTTGAATGCTGACCAGTATACAAAATGGAAATCTATTCAGGAAGAAAACAAGGAAAAAGCTAAAGATAGAATAAGAGAATATCGAAAAGATAAAAACTAAAATACTTTAGAAAAAGAGGCCGTTAAAGCCTCTTTTTTATTTGAAACCAATTTAGGTTTTCATTAATAACTTCTGTTAAATAAAAGATAAATCTGACAATCTCATTAAACTTAATAAATCTGTTGAAGTCTAAATGGCATAAACCTTTAAAAAAAACAATTATGAAAAAAGTATTTATCGCAGCTTTATTATTCGTGGGAATGATAAGTTTTGCACAAGCCGTTAATCAGAAACCGACACGTGATCAAAGAGAAAAACTAACTCCAGAACAACGTAACGAAAAGCATTTACAAAAATTAACTGCTGATTTAAATTTAGATAAAAAACAACAGGAACAAGTAAAACAGCTTATTGCAGAAAGAAGTGCGAAAGTTGAAAAATTCAAACAAACTCGCAAAGACAGCAAAACAATCCCAACTCCTGAAGAAAAAGTAGCTTTCAAAAAACAGATGGATGCTGAGAAAGAAGCTAATGATGCTAAAATGAAATCTATTTTAAATGCTGATCAATATAAAAAATGGACTGCTTTAAAAGAAGAACGTAAACACGATCATAAAGGTAAAGATCATAAATCACCTGAGGAACGTAATAAAGAGCATTTACAGAAACTGACAACAGATTTAAACTTGAATGCAGATCAGCAAAAACAAGTAAGTGAACTTTTATCTGACAGAAGCACAAAAATGGCGATGCTTAAAAAAAGCAGAAAAGATTCTGGTGTTCCACCAACCGACGCTGAAAAAAAAGCTATGAAAAAACAAATGGAAGAAGACCACAAAGCTTATGACGCCAAAATGAAATCGATTTTAACTGCTGATCAATACACAAAATGGACTGCAATGAAAAAAGAGCATAAAAACAAAATGAAAGAACACAGAAAAGACAAAAAATAATCTCGGTTGTAAAAAAGGGAGGCTTTTAGCCTCCTTTTTTATTGTTCTTTTTCTTAATATGATTAAGCCGCAATACCACCAATTGCAATTATTTTATTTTTCTTCATTTTTATTTCAATACCATGTTCAGGATCCAAATCATATCGTATAAGAATTTTCAGCGTATTTCTTTTTAATATTCTTATATATAAAATATCTTGTATATATTCAAAATGCTTCTCATCGTTATCAATATTAAGAGGTTCTTCTCCTGATCGATTAAAATCCTCATAATATTTTGCGTAAATATTTTTATATCGAGTAAAAGTTTCTTTTTTTATTTCATCCATTGCATCTTTGATATTATCCAAAAAACTGCGAAAAGTTTTTTCATAATCGTCCATTTCTTGCTCATCTGGAATACTTCTATCTCTTCCTAAATATATCTCTATTTCTTCTTTTTTTAGGTAAGGAATTTTAAACTTTACATCACTTAGAAAACCTATCCAATTTTCATTAATCTTTCCCCAAAATTTATGCTCCATTTTTGTAAATTTTACAATTTATAGATGCAAATAAATCCTTTTGAAAGCTATTAAATAGCTCTTAAAAATCTTATTAATAACAGATTAAGGCAATATTTAATATAGAAATGAAAGGTAAGAAAAGCACTAAGAACAAAACAAATAAACATAAAAATAAAAGGAGGCTTAAAGCCTCCTTTTTTATTAAAATGATTTTGATACTTTATCAATTGCATTAATTGTAAAATCTAAATCTTCGTACGTCAATGCATCGGTAATAAACCACGTTTCGTATGCAGATGGCGCGATGTAAACACCTTCTTGCAATAATCCGTGGAAGAATTTCTTAAACGTTTCGTTATCTCCTTTTGCAGCCGTTTGGAAATCGGTTACTGGATTTGCATCAAAGTGAACCGAAATCATAGAACCAACTCTATTGATGGTAAAAACAACATTATTCGCTTTTAAAACTCTATCGATTCCAGCTTCTAAATAAGCTGTTTTTTCTTCCAAACGAGTAAAAATTTCTCTGTCTGAATCAAGCGCTTTCAACATTGCTAATCCAGCAGCCATTGCTAACGGATTTCCAGATAATGTCCCGGCTTGGTAAACTGGTCCAAGAGGCGCTAAATAATTCATGATTTCTTCACGCGCTGCAAAAGCTCCAACTGGAAGTCCACCACCAATAACTTTTCCAAAAGTCACGATATCAGCATCAATTCCATACAATTCCTGAACGCCACCGCGAGCTAAACGAAAACCTGTCATTACCTCATCAAAAATCAATAAAATTCCGTTTGCCGTACACAAATCTCGTAATCCTTGCAAGAAACCTTCTTGAGGCGGAATACATCCCATATTTCCTGCAACGGCTTCAATAATAATGGCAGCAATTTCTCCTTTATTAGCTTCAACAAGCGTTTTTACATTCTCTAAATCATTGTATTTTGCTAGTAAAGTATCTTTTGCAGTTCCTTCTGTAACTCCAGGGCTATTTGGCGAACCAAAAGTAACTGCTCCACTTCCCGCCTGAATCAAAAATGAATCTGAATGCCCGTGGTAACAACCTGCGAACTTTATAATTTTATCTCTTTTTGTAAATCCGCGAGCTAAACGAATTGCACTCATACAAGCTTCTGTACCTGAATTTACAAAACGTATTTTATCAATATTTGGAACCATAGAAACGGCCAAAGCAGCGATTTCTGTTTCCAATTCTGTTGGCATTCCAAATGATGTTCCTAATTTTGCTTTCTCAATCACAGCATCAACAACCGGCTGATATGCATGACCTAAAACCATTGGTCCCCAAGAGTTAATATAATCGATTAATTTATTTCCGTCTTCATCATACAAATAAGCGCCTTTTGCACTTTTTACAAAAATCGGAGTTCCGCCAACGGCTTTAAATGCTCTTACTGGTGAATTTACTCCTCCCGGAATTACTTTTTCTGCTTCAGCAAAAAGCTGACTACTTCTTTTATATAACATTATAATTTTAGATTTCTGATTTTAGACTTTAGATTTTAGATTGGCTGTAAACTGTAACTGAAACTAAAAAAATCACTTCACTTTCAGCCTCTGCCCTATCGAAATCGCATTATCAGTCAGATTATTTTTCTGCTTTAAATCATCAACTAATAAATTGAATTTCTTTGAAATAGAGTACAAAGTATCACCTTTTTGAACTTCGTATAAATTTGGATCATTTGAACTCATATTAATCTTTAGATCGGAATTAGCCACTGAAGATGAACTTCTTGTTGGAGCCGAAGCATTAATGGGCACATAATTTTTTCCCGTAACCTGACAATCGTATTGATGCAGATTGTAACGTTCGATATAACTGATTAACTTATCAGGATATTTCGGATCTGTGGCATAACCTGCTGCTCTCAATCCTTTTGCCCAAGCTTTGTAATCGTCTTTTTCGTAAGTAAATAAAGTAGCGTATCGCTTTTTACCAACTAAAAACAACGCGTGATCTCTATACGATTCCGAAGCCTCTCTATATTTTCTAAAACATTCCTGAGCCGAATCATCATCATGGCGGACACTTTCTCCTAACCAATCATTATGGCATTTTATTCCAAAATGATTATTAGCATCTACCGCTAAATCTCCTCTACCCGCACCCGATTCTAAAATTCCTTGCGCTAAAATAATACTCGCAGGAATTCCGTACGTTTTCATGTTTCCCATTGCAATATCTTTGTACTGCAACACATAATTATTAATTAAATCACTGGTAACAACGGTTTTGGAAGTAGATTGAATAACTTCAGTTGTATTATTTGTAGAAGGATAATTTTTGGCAATTGGCTTAGCAGGAGTACTTCTTTTTGTTGAAGCTGTTCGAGATTGAACTGCTGCCGCTTTTTTAGTCGTCGCGATGGCAGGCTTACTAGACGAGCAGCTTGCTAAAGCTAATATTACGAGAAGTAATACAATTTTTTTAATCATTGGTTTTGAGTATTGGTAATTTCTTCTGCTTCAACTTTATATTCATTCCGTCAATTCCCTGCAATCCGCCTGTGTGAATGAGTAAAATTTTTGAATGGGCAGGAAAATAATTTTTGTGTATTAAATCTATAACGCCAAAAACCATCTTTCCTGTATAAATTGGATCTAAAGGCAATTTATTCTTTTCAAAAAAAGCATTAATAAATTCAATTAATTCTAAATTTATCTTGCCATAACCTCCAAAATGATAGTCAGAAATTAAATTCCAGTTATCTTTTTTTGCAAAAATACGAATTTCATCGTTTAAAAAGTCACCTTTTAACGCTGGAAAACCCAAAATTTTCTGATTTTGCAGCGAACTATTAATTAATCCCGAAATCGTGCCGCCAGTTCCAACTGCACAGCAAACGTAATCAAAAACCGAATCTTCGCCTGTCAAAATCTCTTCGCAGCCTTTTACAGCCAATTCATTTGTACCGCCTTCGGGAACCAGATAGAAATCGCCAAACTTATTTTTTAGTTTTTCTATAAATGAATTTTCACTTTTTAAACGATATTCTTCTCTCGAAATAAACTCGAATTGCATTCCGTTTTCATGCGCAAATTTCAGAGTTGGATTTTCTTCTATTTTATCAAAAAGTTCGTCTCCGCGAATGATTCCTATAGTTTTAAATCCTTGCTCTTTTCCCGCATAAGCTACAGCGGCAATATGATTGGAAAATGCTCCACCGAAAGTCAATAAAGTGTCTTTGTTTTCGGCTTTTGCCTGAAGCAGATTGTATTTTAGTTTTCTAAATTTATTTCCAGACACAAAAGGATGAATGAGATCTTCGCGCTTTATGGTCACCGAAATAGCATTCGGAAATTGAATATTTAAAGATTGATTGAAAACTGGATTCATTTTTTTAGTTGGAAAGTCGAAAGTCAAAAGGGATAATTCATTTTTAATATCTTAAAGTTTATTGCTTGATATACTTTAGAAACTGAAAAAAAGATCGGTTTTTAAGATAATTCAAATCGGTTTCTTTTGCGTAAGCTTCTCTTTCAAAACTAATATTTCGATAAGCCAAATCTTTGTTTTTGTACTGAATTAAACGAATAATAAATTCCAAAATATACCAAATAAAAAACGGAAGAATGAGTAATTCAATTTGCTGTCTTAAATGTATTTTTTCATGATTAACAAAAGTTTGATTTCTTTTATCACAATCATATTTCATCACAATAAACGGAAATACAGCCATTCCTCTATATCCGTTCGGAATTAAATATTTAGCAACAATCAGAAACATTGGCTGTAAAATTTATAAATTTGTAGCTATAAAATTGTTCGATTTGAATAAAATCATAATCAAATATTTTTATTTTTGATTTTAATTATTCGAAAAAGAACCCGAAGCAGATTTATGAAAGAGCAAAGTAATGAAAATAAATTAATCGAAGGCGAAGATTTTTACTATACACCCGAAGGTTACAAATGCTTTACTGAAAAACATCATTTAAAACGTGGTTACTGCTGCAAAAGCGGTTGTCGTCATTGTCCATATGGTTTTGACAAAAGAACAGGAGAAATTCGCAAACGCAATTAGAAAATATGACAATTTGATAATTTTGAAAATTAAATTCCAAATTTGAAAATTCCAAATTCCAATCTAAGACCAACAATCTAAAATTATAAAATGGATATCCACTCACGAAAATTCAGGATCAAAATCCACAAATCCTATCATAGGTCGGATATCCGTTATCCCTAGTTTTTTTTTATTAGAAAATGTGGCGATTTGAAAATTAGATAATTAAAAATAAATTTCAATTTTTAAATTTTAAATCCCAAACGCAAATTGAAAATCTAATTGTAACGATTAATATTTCGCTCCGCTGGAGCTTTTAGGTTGGTCATTAATTATTTCTATAAGTATTTCGCCTTTCTAAGGCTTTATATTGGGAATGGATATGTTTTATTAGCTCCGTTAGGAGCGACATATTTATAGCATTAATTAACATCCCGTCACATTAAGCCCCAGCGGGGGCGACATAATTTAAACACTAAAATTAATCTGTTGTTAATCTAACAAGAATACCTTAGTAGCTTAGAACCTTAGCAACTTAGTATCTTTAAAAAAAACAACTCAGCACCTCAAAAAGAAAATGACTTTCAAAGAACAAATACAACAAGGAATACCTTCTATATTGCCACCAAAACAGGCATACGATCCAGCGATTAATCATGCTCCTAAACGAAAAGAAATCCTTTCGGCAGAAGAAAAAAAGCTGGCGCTGAAAAATGCTTTGCGTTATTTCGATCCAAAACACCACGCTGAATTGCTTCCTGAATTTTCGGAAGAATTAGAAACTTATGGGCGTATTTACATGTATCGTCTTCGCCCAGATTATAAAATGTACGCAAGACCAATTGATGAATATCCAGGAAAATCATTGCAGGCAAAAGCGATTATGCACATGATCCAGAACAATTTGGATTATGCGGTGGCACAGCATCCGCATGAATTAATTACATATGGTGGAAACGGAGCTGTTTTCCAAAACTGGGCACAGTATTTATTGACCATGCAATATTTGTCTGAAATGACAGATGAGCAAACTTTAACGATGTATTCTGGACATCCAATGGGATTATTTCCTTCTCATAAAGAAGCGCCGAGAGTGGTCGTAACAAACGGAATGGTAATCCCGAATTATTCCAAACCTGACGATTGGGAAAAAATGAATGCTCTTGGGGTTTCGCAATACGGACAAATGACGGCGGGAAGTTATATGTATATCGGCCCGCAGGGAATTGTTCACGGGACTACGATTACGGTTTTAAACGGTTTTAGAAAAATAAAACAAAATCCAGAAGGGAGTTTATTTGTTACTTCTGGTCTTGGCGGAATGTCGGGTGCGCAGCCAAAAGCCGGAAATATTGCAGGTTGTATTACAGTCTGCGCCGAAGTAAATCCGAAGATTACTAAAATCCGTCACGAACAAGGATGGATTAATGAAGTGGTGACTTCTACGGATGAATTGGTTGCCAGAGTAAATTCGGCGAAAGCCAAAAAAGAAACCGTTTCGATTGCTTATTTAGGAAATGTGGTCGATGTTTGGGAACGTTTCGATCAGGAAAATATCAAAATTGATTTAGGTTCAGATCAGACTTCGCTTCACAATCCATGGGCTGGAGGTTATTATCCGGTTGGAATTTCGTTTGAAGACGCCAACAAAATGATGGCTGAAAATCCTGATTTATTCAAAGAAAAAGTTCAAGAAAGTTTACGCCGTCATGCGGATGCTATCAACAAACATACTGCAAAAGGAACGTATTTCTTTGATTACGGAAATGCCTTTTTATTAGAAGCTTCCCGCGCTGGTGCAGATGTAATGGCAGAAAACAATATCGATTTTAAATATCCAAGTTACGTTCAGGATATTATGGGACCAATGTGTTTCGATTACGGATTTGGTCCTTTCCGTTGGGTTTGTACTTCTGGAAAACCGGAAGATTTACTAAAAACAGATGCCATTGCATGTGAAGTTTTAGAAAAAATGGCCGAAACTGCTCCCAATGAAATTCAGCAGCAAATGCAGGATAACATTAAATGGATTAAAGGTGCGCAGGAAAACAAACTGGTTGTAGGTTCACAAGCTCGTATTTTATATGCTGATGCAGAAGGAAGAATCAAGATTGCTGAAGCCTTTAATCAAGCCATTGCAAAAGGTGAAATTGGCGCTGTGGTTTTAGGGCGCGATCATCACGACGTTTCCGGAACTGACTCGCCTTACAGAGAAACTTCAAACATTTATGATGGATCACGTTTTACAGCCGATATGGCGATTCACAATGTGATTGGAGATAGCTTTAGAGGAGCAACTTGGGTTTCTATTCATAATGGTGGTGGCGTTGGCTGGGGAGAGGTTATAAACGGCGGATTTGGTATG
The DNA here is from genome assembly GCF_029360735.1 of Flavobacterium sp. H4147. Taxonomy (NCBI): domain Bacteria; kingdom Pseudomonadati; phylum Bacteroidota; class Flavobacteriia; order Flavobacteriales; family Flavobacteriaceae; genus Flavobacterium; species Flavobacterium sp. H4147. The sequence continues at coordinate 92,270 of NZ_JARKNB010000001.1, forward strand.
GTTCTTGATGGTTCTACAGAGGCTTCAAAACGTTTAGCATCAATGCTTTTCTGGGATGTTAACAACGGAATTTCAAGACGAAGCTGGGCTCGAAATGAAGGTGCTGTTTTTGCTATAAAAAGAGCAATGGAAGTTGAGCCATTATTAAAAGTAACTTTACCCAACCTAGTTGATGAAAGTCTGCTTTAAACTAAAACAGAACATTTAATTCTTAATAATATGAAAACATTCAAATTAGTTCCGATTTTGCTGCTTTTGATTCTTTCTTCTTGCAGCAGTATAACTGTATATTCTGACTATGACAAAACAGTCGATTTTGCGCCCTATAAAACGTATGCTTTCTTTAAGCCCGGAATTGATAAGGTCGAGGTTTCTGATTTGGATAAAAGACGTATTCTTCACGCCATCGACAATGAAATGCAGGCTAAAGGTTTAACCAAAAGTGACAATCCTGATTTATTAGTCAACATTTTTACCAAATCAAGAGAGCAGGTAAATGTAAATCAATTTAATGCTGGCTGGGGTTATGGCTGGGGCTGGGGTTGGAATCCGTGGTTGATGTACGGTAACCAGACTTCGGTTTCAACTTCTACTGAAGGCACATTATATATTGACTTAATCGATGCCAAAAAGAAAGAAATGATCTGGCAGGGTGAAGGTCAGGGAACTTTAACTAAAAACGTTGACAAAAAAGACGAGAAAGTAGCTGAGTTCGTAAACAAAATTTTAGCTCAATATCCGCCGGTTAAAAAATAATTATCTATTTTTGCTATTCAATTAGTTAAAATGACAAACTATACTAACATTATTATCGCTATTATTAGCATTATTGCAATTCAGCAGTAATGGCGAGGTGTTATATCAGTATGTAAAATATAATTTATAAACCTCCCAACTCGGGAGGTTTTTTATTTTAAACGAAATTTAATATTAGCGCCGAATTGTACCAATTTTCACCATTTTACTTTTTAATTAAAAATAAAAATTAGTTCAATTGGTGTAATTCGGGGCAGAAAAACAAACAAAATGGATTTATTCAACGAAGTACTTAACGCCAAAAAGCAGCTTGAAGATGTAGTTGCGGCGACTCCTTTAACACAGAACCTTAATCTTTCAGACGAATTTGAATCGACTATTTTATTAAAAAGAGAAGATTTACAAATTGTTCGTTCGTATAAAATTCGAGGTGCGTACCATAAGATTTCTTCGTTAAATGAAAAAGAAAAAGCAAACGGAATCGTTTGTGCCAGTGCTGGAAATCATGCACAAGGTGTTGCTTATTCTTGCAATCTTCTAAAGATTCACGGTAAAATTTACATGCCGAAAACCACTCCAAAACAAAAAGTAAAACAAGTTCAATTATTTGGAAAATCGTTTGTAGAAATTGTTTTAACGGGAGATACTTTTGATGATGCTTATGTTTCTGCAACGGCTGATGCCATCAAAAATCATAAAACTTTTATTCATCCTTTTGATGACGAAAAAGTAATCGCTGGACAAGGAACTGTGGGATTAGAAATCTTAGAAAGTTTTAAAGAACCAATCGATTATGTTTTTGTTCCCATTGGCGGCGGCGGATTGGCTTCGGGCTTATCGGAAGTTTTTAAACATTTAAGTCCACATACTAAAATTATTGGCGTGGAACCAAAAGGAGCTCCTTCGATGAAAACTTCCATTGAAGAAAATAAAAATACCCCTTTACAAACAATTGATAAATTTGTAGATGGTGCCGCTGTAAAACAAGTCGGCGATAAAACTTTTGAAATTTGCCGTTATAATTTAGAAGATGTGATTTTGGTTCCCGAAGGAAAAGTCTGCACCACGATTTTAAGATTGTATAATGAAGAAGCAATGGTAGTAGAACCTGCTGGTGCTTTAACGATCGCGGCTTTGGATTTTTATAAAGATAAAATCAAAGGAAAAAATGTGGTTTGCATTGTGAGCGGAAGTAATAATGACATCGAAAGAACTGCCGAAATTAAAGAACGATCGTTACTTTACGAAGGTTTAATGCATTATTTTATGATTCAGTTTCCGCAGCGTCCGGGAGCTTTAAAAGAATTTGTCAATAATATTTTAGGTCCGGATGATGATATTACATATTTCCAGTTTCATAAGAAAAACAACCGTGAAGTAGGTTCTGTTGTCGTAGGATTAGAGCTGAAAAACAAAAACGATATTATGGCCATCAAAATGAATATGACTCAAAATGGTTTTGAATTTCAATACCTAAATGACAATCAGGATTTGTTTACACAATTAATTGGATAAAAAACATAAAAGGCTGTCAAATACTTATGACAGCCTTTTAAAAATCAAATATAAAATTACTAATTGAATTCTAGATTTGTAATTTATTGCTTAATGACTTTTTTAGAATAAGAACCTTGATTGTCATTTACTCTCACAATGTAAACGCCTTTTGGAAGTCTTGAAACTTCAATTTCAGAAATGTTTCCTTTTACAAAATTCACGTCTTTCTTTAAAACAGACTGTCCGCCTACATTGAAAATCTGTACTTCTGCATTTCCTTCATGGTTGGTATCAATTTTTAAATGATCGCTTACTTCATCAATAAAAACCACCATATCAACTGTACTTTCATTTTCATCGGTTATTGCCAACGCTTTTTTGGCTGTAGATTCAACTTGAACAAACTGCCACTGCTGATTCAGTCCTCCTGTATAATCCCAAACCTGAATATTAGCTCCATTTGTTGTAGAAACATTTTCAACATCAAGAGATTTACCCGTGTTAACGTTGGTAATTTTATAATATCCTCCGCCAAGACTAGCAACAGTCCATTTAAATTCATTCGAATTAGCGAAAGTTCTTTGCTGTACTTTCAGTCCATTTGCTGTTCCGTTATTTTCAACTGCAAGATACATTCCTGTCGATTTAACTATAATGTAATAATTTCCTGCTCCATCAGAAACAAATTTCCAGCGCTGATTATTTCCTCCTCCATTTGTAATATCATACTGCTGGATTCTACCGCCGCTTACTGTTGAATTATCTGCTACATCAAGTCCTTTATTACTGTTTCTTGAAATGATATTATAATATCCCGGAAAACCTGTTGGAGGCGGTGTACCTGCTCCCCATGTAAAAGTAACGGCTGCTGAGCCCGGAATTGTGTAATTAAATGCCGATGATCCTGAAACTACTTTTATAGTATTTGATGACCCTGAATTGTACACCACAAGTGCTGTTGAACCATCAGGATTTTTAAAAGCAACCGATTGAATACTTCCGTTTGTGCTTGAAGATCCAATTCGTACTGCTCCGGGTTTTACAAATTTTGAAATTTGTCCAATAATATAAAACGCCACATTTTTAGTATAACTTGTACTGTTATTTACTGTTATAGCACCTAAACAGGTATTGCATCCGCCTGGAGTACGTGGGCCTAAACTTGAATTGTTAGCAGCATTCCATTCTAAAACGGTCTTAGACCAATTATTAGTACTTCCAATTACTACGTTCTGCATGTGCCAGCCAAAGTCACCGCCAAAGTTTCCGCCAGAACCTGTATATTGTTCTGTAAAATAAACGTTTTTATTCGTAGAATTTTTTACTGTAGACATTGCAGAGATATTTCCTAAATACAAGTGAAATGCTGCTCCATCAACATAAGAACTATTATTAAGAACATCAATTGGGTAAGCCGTATTATCACAGTTATGGTCGAAAGCTATAATTTTCACATTTCCAAAACCAGCCGATGCCATTTGAGGACCAAGCTGTTGATTAATAAAATTCTTTTGTTCTGTAGAATTCATCAACATACTTGGTTCATTATTAGGATTTTCAGGTTCGTTTTGAGGTGTAATTGCCCAAATAGGAATTCCCTGCGCCTGCATAGCTTGAAGGTATTTTACAAAATACCTGGCATAAGCGGCATAGTATTGTGTCTGCAGACTTCCTCCAACCCAAGATCCGTTGGTTTTCATCCATCTAGGTGCAGACCATGGTGTTGCGAGAATTTTGATATTAGGATTAATCTGCTGAATTTTTTTGATGATCGGAATTAGATAGGTTAAATCCGGACCATTCAAACTAAAGTTATTCATATTAGTATCTCCGGAAGTTTCATTATAACTATAGGAAGAACTACTTAAATCTGAAGCTCCAATACTAATACGAACTACACTGGCGTTTAATCCTGTTGTTGGATTGTATAGTTCATTTAATAATTGGTTCTGCTGTGTGGCAGCCATACCGCTGATGACTTCACAGCTTCCCTCAGTAAGGGTGTAGCCGAAACCATCCATGGTTTGATACGTTGTTCCAGCATTAACAGTTACAGTAGAAGCATTTGTCCCTGAATTGGCTCCGAAATTTACTGTTCCCTGAGTCTGCAATAAACTGCTTTTATCACCCGTTGTCAAAACAGGCGTAACAGTTTGAGCATTAACTTTAGTAATACATAAAAGCATTGCAATAATTGAGAATATCACAGCTTTTAATTGGTTTTTAGGTTTTTGTGTAGTTTTGTGCATTTTTTTTGATTTTTTGTTAATTAATTTTTTCTCATTTATTAAGGATTATTTTATTAAAACAGCACAATATTATATCAATTTCAGCGAAATCGTTTTTTTTGAAGCTTAACAAATACACATCAATTGTAAAAATTACCTTAACAAAAACTTATCTAAAATTTTCATAACTATTTAAAAATCAATTATTTAATTTTAATAATCAATAAAAAAAGTTCTCATAATTTTTTACTTATTCCCAACACACTAAAAACCAATAAATTAGAAGACCTATACCTCAATAATTATTACAGCAAATGCAAAAAACACATTCGGTTTTAGTGACAAATATCATGGAATGCACATAAACTTATGTTGTATTTTTACAGCTCATTTTTATTGCACAAAAACATGGAAACTCTTAAAGATATTTCAACTCTCGACGATATAAAACAAATGGTGAACAGCTTTTATGGAAATGTTCGTAAAGACGATTTGATTGGTCCCATTTTTAATGATAAATTACAGGACAGATGGGAACCCCATCTTCAAAAAATGTACGGATTCTGGCAGACAATTTTATTTGATGTTCGTGCTTATTCTGGAACTCCTTTTCCTCCGCACAAACAATTACCGGTAGATAAAACTCATTTTGACCGTTGGATTGCGATTTTTAATTCGACTATCGATTCTCAATTTGCTGGTCCAATTACCGAAGAAGCCAAAATGCGAGCGACCAATATGGCATTTATGTTCAGCCACAAAATTGAATATTTTAGAAATGCCGAAAACGAACTCAGAAATTCATCAGGCAAATCTTAAAAGATATTTACATTACGATTGGAATACTATTTTTAATTAGATAAATTTGACTTAGCTGAAAAGCAAATAAAAGCCTATTTGTAACTAACTAATAATTGTATAATGAAAAAAGTATTCCTGCTTTTTGCCATCTGTTTCTCTTTTTTAAATCATGTAAATGCACAGCAAGCTCCTGTTTTTAATTTGTACAAAGGAACTCTTGATGGAAAAACACCTGTAACGATTTATATTAAAACCGAAGAAAATCCCTGTACGGCAGATTTAATGTACACTTCAATGTACCGCTATAAATCAAACAAATGGATTCAGCTTTATATCACTCAGAATAAAAAAGTTGAAAATGAATTTGTAATGGTAGAACATGGTTTCAGCGGCGTTCTCATTTTAAAGATAACCGGAAACACTTTCTCTGGTTTATGGATTAGTCCAGATGCTAAAAAGCAGTTGAAAATTGATTTAAAAGAAACTTCAATGACTAAAAAAGAGATTGAAAGCTATGAAAATGCAATGGAGAAAGTAAATTATGAAAATAATGACTGCTAAAATCGCTTTCTTTTTCAACGTTTAAAAATCTACAAAAACGCAATAAAATAGTATTTCGAATAAAAATTTTGTGATGAATGATAAAAAATCGACTCATAAATTCGTAATTTTACATTCTAATCTACATCGTTTTCGAAATGAATCCAAATATTGAAACCAATCCGTTATTAGAGAAATTGCCGAAACATTTACAGCAATTTATTAAACCACAAGATTACAGTGATTATACCCCTATAAATCAAGCGGTTTGGCGATATGTAATGCGTAAAAATGTGGATTATCTTTCAAAAGTAGCGCATCATTCTTATTTGGAAGGTTTACGCAAAACCGGAATTGAAGTCGATTCTATTCCGAGTATGTATGGCATGAACCGAATTCTGAGCGAAATTGGCTGGGCTGCAGTTGCCGTTGACGGATTTATTCCGCCAAATGCTTTTATGGAATTTCAGGCTTATAATGTTTTGGTAATTGCATCCGATATTCGACAATTGGAACATATCGAATATACACCTGCTCCAGACATTATTCACGAAGGTGCCGGCCACGCTCCTATTATTGCAAATCCTGAATATGCCGAATATTTAAGACGTTTTGGAGAAATTGGCTGTAAAGCGATTTCATCTCATAAAGATTATCAGATGTATGAAGCAATTCGTTTGCTTTCTATTTTGAAAGAAGCTGAAGATACGCCACAGGAAAAAATAGACGAAGCCGAAAAAGCAGTTGCCGATTTACAAAATGATATGGGCGAATTATCTGAAATGGCTCAAATTAGAAATCTGCATTGGTGGACTGTTGAATATGGTTTAATTGGAACTGTTGAAAATCCAAAAATTTACGGCGCCGGATTGCTTTCTTCAATTGGCGAAAGCGCTCATTGTATGACCGATAATGTAAAGAAAATCCCGTATGATATTTCCGCTGCGAATCAAAATTTTGACATTACACAGTTACAGCCTCAACTATATGTAACACCAACTTTTTCTCATTTAAGTTTGATTCTGGAAGAGTTTGCCAATAAAATGGCTTTAAGAACCGGAGGTTTATCAGGAATTAAAAAACTGATTCAGTCAAATGCTTTAGGAACGATTGAGTTAAGTACTGGTTTACAGATTTCTGGAGTTTTTACAAATGTGATTGAAGAAGAAGGAAAACCGGTTTATATTCAAACAACTGGAAAGACGGCTTTGGCATATCGTGAAAAAGAACTGGTTGGTCACGGAACCTTAACACATCCTCATGGTTTTGGAAGTCCGATTGGGAAATTGAAAGGTTTTAATCTCGCCATTGAAGATATGAGTCCGAAGGATTTACAGGCTTACAGTATTGTAGAAAATGAAACCATAAAACTGGAATTTGAAGGCAACATTATCGTGGAAGGTGAAATTATTACTGGATCTCGAAATCTTCACGGAGAAATTATTCTCATCAGTTTTAGAAATTGTACGGTCACTCATGGCGAAACGATTTTGTTTCAACCGGAATGGGGCAATTATGATATGGCGATTGGTAAAAAAGTGATTTCTGCTTTTTCTGGTCCAGCCGATGTCAATAGTTTTGACTTGATTAATATTGTTCCTTCAACAAAGACTATTAAAGCAAAACATACTTCAGAACGCGATGATTTAGAGAATTTATACGCATCCGTTCGAAACATCAGAACCAATAAAGAATCTAAAACGAATTTACAATCTGTATTTGAAAAACTGAAAAAAGAACATTCAAATGATTGGTTATTAGCGGTTGAAATCGCAGAACTTTTAAAAGATTCTGATGACAAACAGCTTTTACAGGAAGTATTGGTTTATCTGGATCAATTGAAAAAAAGACGACCTGAAACGGCCCATTTAATTTCGGGTGGATTGGATTTGATTTTTAATAATTCTCATTTGCCACAAAGTCACTAAGACGCGAAGTTTTTTATTTCACGCAGATTTTGTTGATTTAAGCTGATTCTGCTGATTTTTTTTAATCTCGCAAAGACGCCAAGTCGCAAATTTTAATAAATCTTTTTTTGAATTACCTCCTGCTTAGCTGGAGGAAAAATAAAGTTAACTACAAAGGCTTTAGCCAAACATTAGTTTTGCCTAAAGCCTTTTCTTTTTTTATAAAAATCCCTCAAGTAAAGCAGGAGGCAATTAATTAAAATAAAAAACTCTGAACCTTTGTTACTTTGTTACTTTGAACCTTTAACAAAATCTAAAGCTTCAAATCCTGATTCAACTCCGTTTCTGATTCAATCGTTTTTCCGTTATATTGCAGTTTCCAGCCCATTGAATTGGTCATAATTAAAATCTTAGACAATTCGCTTATTAGTCTGTTTTGGGCGTTGGTTTTTAGTGTAGAATTTTCGATTTTTTTAGCCAGATTTGCTTTTACAGATTTGTTTATTTTATTGTAATCATCACCTGTAAACGGATTCAGCTTACTTTGTTCTACATCATAAAACTGAATATCTGGATTTATTGTAATTTCTTCTTTTGGAATATTTAAAATCGTAATGGTTTTATTTTTTTCGTCAATGCCATATTTCATTTTATGCAGATCGTATGCTACTGTAACATTTGCATTTACCACAATCAGCGCTTTTTTCTCAAAAGAAATCATATTCATTAAATACTTCTGCTGGTTTTTATAGGTGATTACTTCCGAGAAATGTCCTTCGGTAACGACCAGCTTTCCAACATTAAGAATCTGCTGCTGAATTAAATTGGTATTATAGTCAATTCCAGAATCGTCATCTTTTTTGAACTGACAGTATTTAAAAGCCAGAACAATGAGTAAAACAATAACACCGATTCCTATAATTCTTTTGATCAAGTTTTGCATTCGAATAAAATATTTATGACCAATTTACTTCTTTTTATTCTTTTTTTCGCCACGAATTCACGAATTTTCGCTAATTCCTTTGAGTTTAAATATGTGTCTAATTCCACAAATTAAAATTCGAATAATTCGAGTTTAACGCTAGCAAATTAAAGCTAATTCGTGAATTTGTGGTTGAAAAAATTTTAAAACGGATATCCAATAGCGATATTCAAAATTAGATTGTCTTTTCGCCAGGAACTGCTTCCGAAATTGATATCATCAATTACCCATCTTTGTCCGTCTGGTAAAGCTGGATTTCGAAGCGGCATGGCTAAATCGGTTCTTAAAATCAGGAATGACAAATCGAAACGCAAACCAACTCCTGCTCCAACAGCAAGTTCTTTCATAAAATCTTTCGAAAATTCAGCTCCCGGTTTATTAGGATCGGCATTTAAAAGCCAGATATTTCCAGCATCTAAGAAAACCGCTCCTCTTACGATACTAAAAAGTTTTGCACGATATTCGGTACTGAATTCCAGTTTTATATCACCTGATTGGTCTGGAGTATAGTTGTTCGTTAAGTTATCTGGAAGCACATAACTACCCGGACCTAAAGTTCTTGCTCTAAAAGCTCGTATACTATTGGTTCCACCTGCTACAAATTGTTTTGAAGTTGGAAGGGTATTCGAATTTCCATATGCAAATCCGGCACCAACAATTAATCGGCTGGCTAATTCACTTTCTTTACTCAATTTCAAATAATGTCTAAAATCTGATCTGATTTTCACATATTGGCTAAACGGAACATCAAATATGGTTTTTACATTATCTTTATTATAATTTGCACCTGTAACTAATCCAGTTATGTTTCCTGCTAAATCCAATTCTCCGTTAAAATAAATGGTATTTTTTCGGCGTTTCTGCATGGTATTCGTATACGTGTAATTGTAAGTTGGTCCAAAAATCAATTGTTTTTCAATTACTTTACCCAACGCCGGATCTTGAGCAATGTCGTCCATATATTCTGGCGTAACGTGATTTGGACTCACATACGTAATGTCTACTACATTTAATTGATGTTCTTTACGGATGTTCTCTTTCCATAAATATCCAAAAGAGGTATTAAAGGAATTCAAAGCATACAACTGGGTTCTTTTTTGATATTCGTATCGCAGTGTTACTTTAGTTCTAGGTACATATTCGCTGTTTCCTTCAATGTTAAAAGGCGTTATAAATCTTGGCCAGGTCAAACTGGTTTCGGCTCCGAGTTTATAGATGTTTTTCCCTTTATTTACACCTCCAAGCTGAAAATCGGCACCGCCAAAAATGGAGAAAGTAAATAATTCTGCTCCACGAAAGAAATTACGGTTATTCCAGTTTACATTTACTTCTGTTCCGGTATAACTTGCTGAATTGGTTTTTCCTAAAACCTCAACTCGTATGAATTTCTTTGGCAGAAGTGTTAAGTAGTAATACGAATCTAAAGCATTTTTAATACTGTCTGACGGTTTAAATTCGTTCTTTACAAAACTGAACGTTCCCAAATTTACAAATCGGTTTAAGGTTAGATTATGATCTTTTCTATTGTACAAATCTCCTTTTTTAAAGTAAATTGTACGATCATAAACTCTTGGTTTAAAAGTCTCTGTAGTATCTATAATCGTAAAGTCTTTGTACTGCTGAATATTTCTTTTTCTGTACACCATGCTGTCATTCGTCAGCGAATAATTAGGATACACAAAGATTTTATCAATTTTATAAGCTGTAAGTGCTTTTACAGGCGTGTCATCTTTTATTACCAATCGAATATTTACTTCGTGATCGCCTTTACTGCTGTCTACTTTTGCCAAAATATAATCGGGATTAAAATAGTAATATCCTTTTTCTTTTAATCGGGCATCGATTCGTTCTCTTTCGGCTTTAATTACATCCAAATCGTACGGGTTTCCAACCTTCAGCAGACTTCTTCGGCTTGATCTTCCAATAATTCTGGACATCGCCAGCGAATCATCTGGAAAAATGACACTTTTTATTTTGTATTGTTTTTTTGGTGTAACAGTATATTCTGCTGTTACTCTTTTATTTTTAGCAGTAGAATCAGCGCTAACGCGGGTTTTAAAGAAACCTCTGTTTTCTGTATAATTTCGTAAAACAGATGCATTGTAATCTAAATCAACCTGACTAAAAAGCACCGGCGGTTCGCCCACTTTATTACGAAGCCAGTAACGTGTTCCTTTTTCTTTTTTAGGTTCTCCGGCAAGATTGTAAATCCATAATTTAGGACGAAGACCGAGAAATTTTTTATTAGGTTTCGGGCGCAGTAATCCTTCCAATTCTGTTTCAAGTGCTTTTCGTTCCTTTTTTTTCAACACAGAATCTTTCACCGTTACAGAACCTCCTGTGTAAAGCAATTCACCTTCAGGCAGGTACTTTGTATTGCTGCATCCTAAAACAAAAAATAAGGAAAACAGCGTCATACACTTTAAAAATAGGCTTATATGATTATGTTTTTTGTTCATTTCCTTCAATTTGGTTTTCTTGCTGATTTTCCTGTAATTTTTCCTTTTCTTTTGCTTCTCTCTTTTTTTGTTTTTCTTTCTCTTTACGAAGTTTTTCTTCTCTTATCAATTCCCTTTCCTGTTCGGTACGATGGAAAAGTTCTCTGAATTTATTGTAACTCATCGTAATGACAAAGGCAACTCCGGTTTCAATAACCTGACCTTCAACAGCTACCTGATACTGATTTTTTCTATAAGCACGAACCATATAACGTCCGTCTTTTGTTAATTGATAATCAAGGGCAACGTCTCCGGCAATATTGGTGCTTTCTTCATTGGCACGTTCCTGTCCTTCTACTCCAAAACTGCTTCCTACTGTAACTTTTAATCTATCGTCCAGCAGTTTTTTAGAAACCTCAACATTCAAATCGGTTCTGTTCTGCATGGTTCCAGTTGTATAATCTTCAGTAGATTCCAGATCGAAATTGACTTCAAATCCTGTAATAAGTTCTCCAGCCAGATTGTTTAATTGCTGCGAAAGGATCTTACTCACACTCTGTCTGGCAAACGATTCGGCATTTACCCCGCCGCTTTCACTTTGGAAAGGATTTTCGCCCACAAATCGGTTAAGTAATAAAAGGGCAAAAACCTGTTTGTTTAATTCAGCCGGATCTTGTTCTAATTGCTTTAATCTGCTTTGTGTCAGTTCAACTACATCTGATGAAACATTATAATTACCTTCTGGCAGTTCAATTCCAAAAGAGATTTCCGGCTTCATTAATTCTCCATTCATTTTCAATAAGGTATTGAACGGAAGTTTTTGTTTGTATGTGTTTTGTATCGTTGTACTTTCGCTTTTCAACTGATTGCCTAGTAAATCGATCGGCGCCGTGTTGACTTTATAAATTGCGGTTATATTAACATTAGCCATTGTTGGTTCACCGTTCCAGGTTATGAAACTTCCTTTTTGGATATCAAATTTTCTTTTTATTCCATTGAAGTTCATTTGATAAGCACCATCAGAAAATTCATATTTACCTGTCAGAGTTGTTTTTCCAGATTGATCGATTCCGCCTACTAGTTCTGCTTCACCTTTCAAATTCAAATAATCCCCATTTGATTTATCGATTAATAAAGTCAATTCTGCTTCTTTATCAATTGAAATGGCAACATTTACATCCATTCCTTTAAGCTCTGACTGATTTAACTGATTTTCCAGCTCAACAGTCTGCTTTAAGTACATATTGTCTTCATTCACAAATTCAACAATTCCTTCACGATCTGCAATCGAAGGATCTGACTGCGGCAGCACCACTGTAAATTTGGTTTCTTTATTGATTTTAACTGTTCCATCAATAACAGGACTATCCAGATTTCCTTTAACATTCAGTTTGGTATCCAGAAACAAATCGCCATAGAACAAATCATTGTCTTTTGCTTTCGAATTTATGGCTCTGAAATCATTGGCTTCGACTACTAAATCAAAATTGTATTTTCTAAAATCAGGAGATTTTATATTCCCGTTTACATATAATTCGTTGTCGTTTTCATCAAAAAGAGAGAATTTATCAAAAGTAATCGTCTCATTGCTGAAAGTGATTTTTTCGTTTTTAGTTTTAAAATATGAATTAAGTTGTGTGACTCTAAAACCAGTATCATTAAAATTTAATTCTCCATTAATCTGCGGTGCTGCAGTATTTCCGGTTACTTTAAAATTACCAGATAGATATCCAGTTCCTTCGGTAATATTACCCATTGTAAAGCCCTGAATGCTTTTTATGTTGAGTTTATTGATATCGATATCAAAATCAAAATTTCCAGCTTTAAGCTGATAATCTCCCGTTAATTTAAGGTCATTTCCTTCGTCACTTAACGTCACATTGGCTGCAAGAGTATTGGCTGTTTTGTTGTCTACTTTTACTTCTAAATCGCCGACTTTTTCTCCTTTAAAAGCAAAATCATCAATTTTTAAGTCTGATGTAAAAGTGGGGTTTGTCATTACATTTTCGACAACTGCATTTCCGTTAATTAAACCCTGCATCAAAACTTCGTCTTTTTTCACCATATTCATGATGGTCTCAATTTTGAAGTTTACAAAATCGACCTGTAAAGGCGCGTTGTCCTGCGTTCCCTGCGACTGAACTTTTAATTCGTTTCCGTTATTATTAAGATTGAATTTGTTTACATACAGTCTTTTTCCTCCAAATTCGATAGCATTTTCTGGATCAACATTCCATTTATCGTAATTTAAAACAAAGTTTTCGGCATCGAGTTTTACAATGTTTTTAGAATCTTCTGTTTTAAATTCTCCAGCTATATAATATTGTTGTTTTTGTTTGGCGTCCTGAACTTCAAGAGCATACGTCAAAATATTATTCTGCACATCACCTCTTAAAGTGGTAAACGGAACTTTTAACGAACCGCTTTCTATTGTAGCGATAGAAATCGAGTATTCTAAAGCATTTTCTTTGGCTTCAATATTTATTTTTCCATCAGAAATAGTGTTTTCTCCATACGTGATTCTTGGAATAGTTCCTCTAACCTCTAATGAATCGGTCACATTATTATATTTTCCCGTAATTTTAATCGGCTCTAAGCCAGTTAATTTCGGGATCAGTTTAAAAAGAATCGGGTCATTATCAACCGTTAAGGTAAACGCTAATCTTTGCTCATCTGATTCTGCGTTTACTTTTGGAGTTTTTAAATCAATATATTTCGATAGTGATTTTTTTACTGCATTGGCAAGCGTTGTTAATTTGTATTTCCCGTCGACTTCTGCTTTTAAAAACTGAGACGAAATTTTAATATTATTTTTGGTGTTATCTGAAAACGCAATTACACGAACCGAATCTAAAACGATTGGCTCAGCATCTTTCAAAATCTGAACATTCGACAAGAATACTTTTCCGTTTAAGAAATCAGGATTGCTGTTAGTAATATCGGCGTCGACATTACCGCGCAGTTTCATTGGCCCCGCGTGTAAGTTGAGTTTTTCTAAATCGGCAATATCCAGATTTAATTTTAATTTGATGGTTGGATATTTGTCTTTTGTATCACCGCTGGCCGTTAAATCAAAATTCAAATTTGGATCTTTCATTCCCGATTTTACGGCAAAAGATCCGTTTTCGATATTTCCTTTTAATGCTAGATTTTTATATTCATATCGGTTAAAAACAGCTTTCTGAACCAAACCGTCAATTACGGCATTAGCAGTTTTTGGATCTAAACCATTTCCTTTAACTTTTGCTTTAAGGGTAATTTTTCCAATTGAATCATTTTTGATTAATCGGCCTAAATCAAATTCCTGCAGCAACACATCTGCATCGTATTTTTCTCTTTTCTTAATGCGCTGATCGAATAAGGCATCGATCTTAGCATTTCCAAAACTGCTGTTTAAAGCCAGATTGGTTTTAAAATTCTGAATTGAACCTTTAAATTTTCCCTGCAGATTTAACTGCGAAGGCAATTGAATATTCTTCGGAATTGTTCCAGCCGGCACAAACATATTGATGTCTTTTGAAGTGCTCGAAATCTTCTTGATATTCAAATCATAATAAGCTTTTTGAGCATCAGGAAGTCCAGCAATCTTCCCCGAAAGGGAAACTTTTGTTGCGCCAATACCGCTCATTTCAAATTTTGAAATATTCAAATCTTTTACTTTTCCGTTTACACGGCTGTCTATATATACAACCGCATTTGGATTGCTTTTAAACGGATTTGTTTTCTGTAAATCTGGGACGAATAACAGAATGTCTTTGAAACCAATTTTAGACTGTTTTAAATTGGCATCGACAGCTAGATTTCCTAAATCTTGTTGAAGTGATGCAAGCGATTTATATTGAGCTTTTACTTTGTCCTGTACTAATGTCTGCGGTGTTTTTAAATACAAATTATCCAAAGACGCATTTTGAGGTCCATAAAAGAATTCGGTTTTTAATGCCTGAATCTGTAAACCGCTTTTTTCGTTTACGGTCAGTGTTTTTATATTTCCCGAAATGGTATCGTTTCCGTAATATAATTTCTCTGCTTTAAAGTTGAATTTATTCAAATCCAAATGCATATAATCAATTCCTTTTGTTTTGGGTTTTGACTGCATATCATCAAATTTGAAAGCAATATTTTCTAAATCAGCATCGTTCAGCTTTACTTTCCAACCCGCTTGTTTTATGGCTGTTGAATCTAAATTTGGTGCTTGAATCTGCTTATCTTTTGCACCCAGACGCAAATTTCCTTTAAGATTTTTAACTTCAAAAGTATCAAAATCCAAAAACTGTTTATTAAGATCAATCTCATTTACTATTAAATTTAAATTTCCTAAACGAATCCCCGAATTAAGTTTGGAATCTTTGTTATCATAAAGAATATCAATTTTAGAAAGGCTGATTTTTCCGAGTTCTAAATTGAAATCTTTTCTTTTCGAAATGGTATCGACAGTTTCAACCGAAACTTCAGCAATTTTTTCGACAACATCTTGATCTAAAACTAGTTTTAATCCATCGAGATTGATTCTCGGAATATTAAACTTCATATTATCCAAGTCGAATTCCCTAAATTTCGTATCAAAATGTGTCAAGTTTACCCGAATATCGTTTTTAGAGTAATCGTCTTTAAAATTGAATTTAACCTGATCCAAATTGACTTTTACAACCGATATTTTAAACGGTTTGCTATTCGGATCTTCAACTTTTGGTTCTTTAGATTCGAATGCTTTTATGATATAATCGAAATTGAAAACGCCGTCTTTGTTTCTCGAAATATTAGCTTTTACATTTTCAAGAGAAACAGAGTTGATTTCGAGTTCGCTGCTAACAAGTTTAAAAAGGTCGACATCTACTTCTAAACGTTTACCTGCCAATAAAGTATCTTTTTTTTGATCTTCAAAATAGAAACCTTCCAGAACTACATCTTTAGGGAATTTAATGAGGATTTTATCGAGTGAAACCTTAGTTTTTATTTTCTTATGGAGATAGGTAACGGCTTTATCTTTAACGAAATTTTGTACGGACGGAACCTGAATCAAAATTATAATAAGCAACAATAAGGCGATTACAGAAATCCCGCACCAAAGCAGAATGCGAAGTGTTTTTTTAAGAAAATAAACGGGTTTCTTATTCATACGCCAGTAAAATCAATTAGATTAAATTGCTTGTGGAAAAAGCAGGGTTACACATTTTACAAAAATGTAAAATTTAACCTTTAACAATTTACATAATTATGAGCAATTCTTCTAAAATTTTACGGTGAAATAGTTAATTTTCTTACTTTTCGTTGTAAGAAACAAAGGTTTAAAGAACGGAGTTTTTCCTTTTAGAATTTTATATGGGGCTGTTTTATTCCTAAAGTATTTATCTTTTGCTGCAGTTTGGCTAAGAATTTTTGGTGCTGTTCTGACTCGGGATTAAAACTGCGGTGGCGAAGACTTTTCTGGATTTCATCTACTTCTTTCATAACTAAAAAACTGTCTTCTGAAATGTAATTTTCACTGAAAAGTTTCCAAATGTAATTAATCGCAATTTGGTTGGGATGAAGCATATCTTCGTTGTAAAAACGATAATCGCGGAGTTCGTCCATCATGATTTCATAAGAAGGAAAATAATTATGAGTTATGAGTTGTGAATTATGAGTTTTTAAAACGTCGTGAAGTGCTGTAAACAAATGTGATTTGCTTAGTTGGTTTTCTATAAATCCATCTTTAATGTGGCGAACTGGAGAAATGGTAAATATAAAATTGATGTTAGGATTCAATCCACGAATTAATTCAATTGTATTTTGAATACTTTTCTGAATAACTTCTGTCGAAAGCAATTCTTTTGAAAATTGTTTCTGCGGTACTTTATGACAATTAGCGACAACTTCATCGCTTTCAGTACTTCTGTAAATCCATGAAGTTCCCAATGTGATGATGACGTGCGTAGCTTCTTTTAATTGTTTATGCGTTTCTGTAACTGCTTTGTTAAGTGTTTCGAGCAATTCTTGTCTGTCTGAATTACTTAAATCCGAATGAACTTCGAAAGAATGCCAGCGTTCGTTATGAAAAAACACATCTTTTTCGCCGAAGAAATTTTGTTCGCAAGCTCTTCGAAACAGCTTTTCGATTGAAACTGGATTAAAGATTATCCCGAAGGGATTGGTTTCATTTTGAAATTTAAAATAATCGAATTTCTCAGCCATATTTTCTGCAAAACAGGAACCAATAGAAAGTACTTTCGAATTATAATCGATTGGATGGTTACTTTTTGAAATTGGGATTTGAGTTCTGAATTGCATTACATGATGGTTTTAATACAAATTTCGATTATTTTATAGAAACAAAAAAGCCCAATGAAAATTTCATCGGGCTTCTTTCTTAATTTCGATTTCTTAGTAGAAATATTCTGTGCTGTAGTTAGATCCGTCTATATAATCTACACTTTTAACTGGATATCCATCTGAATTATAAGTATAACTATAGGTTGCCACT
Organism: Flavobacterium sp. H4147; assembly: GCF_029360735.1. Classification (NCBI taxonomy): domain Bacteria; kingdom Pseudomonadati; phylum Bacteroidota; class Flavobacteriia; order Flavobacteriales; family Flavobacteriaceae; genus Flavobacterium; species Flavobacterium sp. H4147. Next base: position 109,879 of record NZ_JARKNB010000001.1, read on the forward strand.
ACTGCTCCGTCTGATGTTTCTTTGATTTCATTGTGAGCAATTCCAGTTGCTTCACCATCAACAAATGCAATTTTTTCAAATCCTAAAATATGTTTTGCGGGATTATTTTTAGTATCGTAAGTATATTTACGGTTTGCCGATTCTGAATTGATAATATCGGTTACTTCACCATCAACAAATTTAATAGTAGATGTTCCAGAAAGGTAATCCTGAACATCTGCATCTCCGCTGTATAATTTTACCGAAATTGTTCCGTCAGCATTATGAGTAAATACTTCTTTATGCCCTCTTAATTCGCCATTGTCACTTTCAACTCTTAAAAACTCTGATAATTTTCCTTCAGAATTATATTTAAAAGTATTGGTCTGTTCTATTGTTCCATCAGGAAGTTTAAATTCAATTTTCGTAATTAAATCACCTGTATACGTATAATACATCCCGACCTCACCTGAGTCATCAGTAATACTTACAATTTTATTACCATCGTATTTATAATCGACATTCACTTTACTCTGACCATCCTGACTGGTTAGAATTACTTTTTTTAATAAAACTGATGATTCTGCAGAATCAGAAGAAGGAGAATCTTGGCTGGAACAAGAGCTTAGCAGCAGAGACAAAGCTCCAAAAAGACATAGAATTTTTTTCATTTTTGGGGTAGGTTTGTGTTAATTGACCTAAATGTAAATAAAAACGGACCCCAAAACCTAATTTTTTTTAAACTTATTTTAATACTAAAAAAACGTATTGTGGTACTTCTTTAATTAAATTAGTTTAAAAGAAACATATAAATATCTAAAAATCAAAAAAGTAAAATTTGATTATTCTTCATCAGAAAAAATTCGTTCCAAACAACGAAGCACGTACGAATACTTAGCCCTTTTCTTAATTTTTTTATGATCTAATTTCAGCTTTTTATTCTTAAATCAAAGAAGAAAATAGTAAGCAAAAAAATTAGATTTTAAATAACATAAATGAACTTCACAAACTAAAACAATTCCTTATTTTTGCATCTTCCATTTTTTTAATTATTCTATGAAATTATTATATTCTTATATAGTCAAGCATAAATTATTGTTGTTTTTTGCTTTGATTATGGCTTCTATAAACATTTGTTTCAGTTTATCAGATTCTATTATTACCGGTAAATTAATGCAGGACTGCGGAGTTGGTTTACACAAATACCAAGGAAATCCAACTGGTTTCATCAAAGCATTATCTTTCTGGCTTGGACTTTCGCTTGGTGCAGCGATGATTTCCAGAATTACCAAAAACTTTCAAGATTACTTTACCAATGTTGTCATTCAGAGAACGGGTGCGCAAATGTATACTGATGGTATTAAAAAATCACTTGACCTTCCGTATGCCGAATTTGAAGATCAGCGAAGCGGTGAAACTTTAAGCAAACTAACCAAGGTTCGTTCTGATTCGGAAAAGTTAATTACACTTTCCATTTCACTTATTTTCCAAACAATTGTTGGTTTTATTTTTGTGATTTTCTATGTCGCAAGAATTGATTTCCGAATTTCACTTATCTTTTTAATTACTGCTCCCATTATTGCTTTGGTAAGTTCTTATTTGGGTAAAAAAATCAAAATTGTTTCAAAGAAAATTATCAACCAGACTAATGCTTTAGCAGGTTCCACAACCGAAAGTTTGCGAAACATCGAATTGGTAAAAAGTCTTGGATTGACGTATCAAGAAGAGAAACGTTTGAATTTGAATACTTTTAAAATTCTTCAGCTAGAATTGGAGAAAATCCGTTTTATCAGAAGTTTAAGTTTTATACAAGGAACAACAGTTCACTTTTTAAGAACCTGTGTGGTTTTCACTTTATATTATTTCTTGTTTGGAGGAAAAATTATTGTGGGCGATTTATTGACGATGGTATTTTTTACTTTTTTTATTTTTGGTCCGCTTCAGGAACTTGGAAACTTCATTATTGCTTTGAATGAAACCAAAGTTTCGATGGAAAATTTCAAAACATTATTAAGTGCTCCGAAAGAATTCCGTCCGAAAAACCCAAAACATGTTGGAGCAATTCAATCTCTATTGTTTGATAATGTGAGTTTTCAGCATAAAACGGCTAAGTTCAAAGCGGTTGAAAATATCAATTTCGAAATCAAACAAGGGCAGACCGTTGCTTTTGTCGGGCCTTCTGGTTCCGGAAAAACTACTTTGGTAAAATTATTAGTGGGTCTTTACACGCCTGCTGAAGGTCAGGTATTATATAATGATATTGATTCTACCGAAATTGATTTACTAGACTTACGAAAACAGTTAGGTTTTGTAACTCAAGATGCTCAATTGTTCTCGGGTACCATTCGAGAAAACTTATTGTTCGTAAAACCAAATGCAACCGACGAAGAGTTATACGATGCTTTAAAAAGAGCCAGCTGTGATAAACTTTTAAGACGTGCCGAAGATGGTTTAAATACTACTATTGGTGAAGGTGGAATTAAGGTTTCTGGTGGTGAAAAGCAGCGTCTGTCTATTGCCAGAGCAATTTTAAGAAATCCGAATTTATTGATTTTTGATGAGGCGACTTCCGCTTTGGATTCAATTACTGAAGAAGAAATCAACGACACCATTCGAAACATTTCAGACAAAAACCGAATAACGGTTTTAATTGCACACCGCTTATCAACCGTAATGCACGCTGACAGAATATTTGTTCTGGAACAAGGTAAAATCATCGAACAAGGTAAACATGATGATTTAATTGTAGAAAAAGGACTTTATTATGCTATGTGGCGCCAGCAGATTGGGGAGCGAAAGTAATTTAAGCTATTAGCTAAAGCATTTTCTCTTTGCGCAGAATTAATCTCGCAAAGACGCAGAGTCGCAAAGTTTTATAAGCTTTGCGACTCTTTGTTTATCTAATTTTTTTATTAAAGATTACTTACTACTCTTTTGATACCAAATTTTATTATTGGCACATTAAAATTTATTAGTAACCCTAATTTCATTTTTGTGATTTTGAGATAGGTCAAAACTTGTTTTGCGTGAATATCTGTCAATTGTTCTATTGATTGACTTTATTCTCAACTATTAAATCAGCACGAAAACCAATATCCAAATATATTTTATCCCAAATTACAGGCAGTACTTTTTGTCTTTCTACACTTAAACCTCTTTTAGTTAATTCGTGAAACAAAATAGCTTCATAAACTGATTCCAATAAACCTGGTCCAAGTTTTACGTGTATTTTATAGCTAACATCAACCACAACAGCTGAAATTTCATTCTCGTTCATTTATAAAAATTAAAGTATAAACCTATAAAAAAATAAATTTAAAAATAAAAAAACCGCAAAGCTTATAAAACTTTGCGGCTCTGCGTCTTTGCGAGATTAAAAACTATTTCACAAACTCAATTGCTTTAGCTAATGCTTCTGCAATTCCGTTTGCATTTTTACCTTTTCCAGAAGCGAAGAAAGGCTGTCCTCCTCCATTTCCTTCAATATATTTCCCCAATTCTTTGATAACCGCATTAGCATTCAGACTTTTTGAAGCCACTAATTCTTTTGCGATATAACAATGAATATTTGGTAAACCATCTTCAATAGAAGCTAAAAACACAAATGAATCTGCTTTCGAACTTCCTAATACCGAAGCTAATTCTTTAGTCGATGCCATGCTCAAATCTACTTGTTTTGCAAGGAAATTAACTCCGTTTACTTCTTGAAAATCTTTTTCAAGTTCGGTTTTTAATGCACTTACTTTTTCTTTAAGCAATTGCTCAACTTGTTTTTTAAGTTTCGTATTATCGTCTTGAAGTGAAGCTACAGATTTTAAAATATCCTGTGGATTTTTAAGTGTTTCTTTTATCTCAGATAATGTGTTTTCTTGATTTTGATAGAAGTTTTTCACTGCATCTCCTGTAATCGCTTCAATACGACGGATCCCAGCTGCAACAGCACCTTCAGAAACAATTTTGAAATGCCAGATATCTGCAGTGTTCTTTACGTGAATACCTCCACATAATTCTTTACTATCTCCAAATTCAATCATACGAACAGTATCGCCATATTTTTCACCAAATAAAGCCATTGCGCCCTTATCTAATGCTTCCTGAATTGGAATATTTCTGTATTCGACTAATTGTAACTGCGCTTCAATTTGAGCATTTACAGAAGCTTCAACTTGTTTAATTTCTTCATCAGAAACTTTACTGAAATGCGAAAAGTCAAAACGTAGATAATTAGGATTTACCAATGATCCTTTTTGTTCTACGTGTGTTCCTAAAATGTTTCTCAAAGCCAAGTGCATTAAATGCGTAGCCGAGTGATTTTTTGAAGTTGATGTTCTTAAATCAGTATTTACTTTTGCAGTAAAAGCAGCTTCAATGTTTTCTGGAAGCTGTTTTGCAAAATGTAAAATCAAGTTATTTTCTTTTTTAGTATCGATAATCTTGATTGTTTCATTTGCAGAAACAAGTGTTCCTTTATCTCCAACTTGTCCTCCTCCTTCTGGATAAAACGGTGTATTATCTAAAACAATCTGATACAAAATACCATCTTTTTTAGAATCAACTTTTCTAATTCGAGTGATTTTTACTTCGTTTTCTGTTTTATCATAACCTACAAATGTTTCTACATTTCCAGGAATCAAAACATTCCAATCTTCTGTAGAAACTTCAGAAGCCGCACGAGAACGTGCTTTTTGTTTTTGCAATTCAACTTCGAATTCTGCTTCATTATAAGAGAAACCTTTTTCTTTTAAAATCAAAGCTGTCAAATCCTTTGGAAAACCAAAAGTATCGTACAATTCAAAAACCTTTGCTCCTAAAACTTCTTTTCCTGTAGTTTCTGCCACAACATTTTCTAACAATTGTAATCCTTGCTCCAAAGTTCTTAAGAAAGACGCTTCTTCTTCACGAATTACATTGGTAACTAATTGCTGCTGTGATTTTATTTCTGGGAAAAATTGTCCCATTTGATCTGCTAACACTTCTACCAGTTTATTGATAAAAGGTTCTTTTGTATTTAAGAATGTAAATCCGTAACGAATTGCACGACGTAAAATCCTACGAATTACATAACCCGCTCCTGTATTTGATGGTAATTGTCCGTCAGCAATTGCAAAAGCAACCGCACGAACGTGATCTACCACTACACGAATGGCAATATTGACTTTGTTTTGCTCTTCGCTGATGTTTTTAACCGCATCAGATGTATATTTTAAACCTGTAATCTGCTCTACTTTTTCAATTAGCGGTGTAAAAACATCTGTATCGTAATTAGATGTTTTTCCTTGCAAAGCCATACACAAACGCTCAAATCCCATTCCGGTATCTACGTGTTGTGCAGGAAGTTTTTCTAAAGAACCATCGGCTTTACGATTGAATTCCATGAATACATTATTCCAGATTTCAATTACCTGCGGATGATCATTATTTACAAGACTTTTTCCACTAACTAAAGCTTTTTCAGCTTCTGGACGTAAATCAACGTGAATTTCAGAACAAGGTCCGCATGGTCCCTGATCTCCCATTTCCCAGAAATTATCTTTCTTATTTCCTAAAATAATTCGGTCTTCGTCGATTAAAGTTTTCCAGATATCCCAAGCTTCTTGGTCAAAAGGAACATTATCTTCTTTACTTCCTTCAAAAACAGAAACATACAGATTTTCTTTTGGAATTTTATATACTTCTGTCAAAAGCTGCCATGCCCAGTTAATTGCTTCTTTTTTGAAATAATCTCCAAAAGACCAGTTTCCAAGCATTTCAAACATGGTATGGTGATAGGTATCAAAACCAACATCTTCAAGGTCATTATGTTTTCCTGAAACACGAAGACATTTTTGCGTATCGGCTATTCTTGGACTTTTTGGAGTTCCGTTTCCTAAGAAAAATTCTTTAAACTGGGCCATTCCCGAGTTATTGAACATTAGGGTTGGGTCGTCTTTAAGAACAATAGGAGCAGAAGGAACAATAGTATGCCCTTTACTCTCAAAAAAATCTAAAAATTGTTTACGTACGTCTTGTGATTTCATATTAAAATTAGAAAATGTGTCTGTTTAAAATGTGTCAATTTGAAAATTAGACAATTAGATAATTCGTTTATTTGATGATGCATTTATTTTTAAATTGAAATTAAAAAAACTTATAGTTTAGAACAATAAATTCTTTATTTTGCGCATTATCTAATTATCTTGTTGGTCCAATTATCTAATTAATTTTGTTCTTGTAAAAAAGCCCTGAACAACTGAAACATTTAGTAAATTTGCTCGACTAACTCATTTTACAAGCTGCAAAAATAGGGTATTTTAAAATATGGCGAAAGTAAAATATTATTACGACTCAGAAAATCTGGCTTATACGAAAATAAAAACCAGAAAAAGAATAAAAATCGGTTATGCATTGCTGTTTTTACTAGCCTCTGCCCTATTTGGATTTTTAATTTTTGTACTCTTAATTAACACTCCTTATTTTGAAACCCCAAAAGATCGTCTGCAGGCTCGTGAAATTGAGAATTTAAAATTGCAATATTCCATTTTAAATAAAAAACTAGACGAAATAGATGCTGTTGCCGATGCTTTAGAAGACCGCGACAATAATATTTACCGAATTTATTTTAATAAAGCCGAAATCCCAGATTCTATCCGAAAAGCTGGTTTTAGAAATCCAGAACGATATAAAATTTTAGAAGGTTACAATAACTCGCAATTGGTTTTAAACACTACGAAACGAGTAGATCAGCTTTCAAAACAATTAGCGATCCAGTCGAAATCATTAGATGAAATATTAAAACTTGCCAGTGTAAAAGGAAGTCTATTATTGGCAATTCCTGCCATTCAGCCAGTCCGAAATGAAAATTTAAAACGTGTCGCGTCAGGTTTTGGATATAGAATTGACCCTTTCACGAAAGTGCGCAAAATGCATAACGGAATGGATTTTACAGCCAGTACAGGCACTCCTGTGTATGCCACCGGCGATGGTGTGGTTGATCGAGCTGACAATACTGCTTCTGGATACGGAAATCATGTTGTAATCAGGCATGGTTTTGGATATGAAAGCCTCTACGCCCACTTAAGCAAATACAACTGCCGACCAGGACAAAAAGTAAAAAGAGGTGATGTAATTGGTTATGTAGGAAGCACCGGAAGATCGGAAGGCCCGCATTGTCATTATGAAGTTCATAAAGATGGAAATGTCGTAAACCCGCTGAACTTCTATTACGGAAATATTTCAGCTGCCGAATATGTTGCTATTTCACATATGGCAAACCAAGAAAATCAATCATTAGATTAATACTACAAAAAGTATTATTTTTGAAATAAATTAGAACAAAAAAACATGCACATTGAGCTTTCAAAAGATAAAAGATATTACAGCATTGGCGAAGTAGCCAAAGCTTTTAATGTCAATGCATCGTTGATACGTTTTTGGGACAGCGAGTTTGACATCCTGAAACCCAAAAAGAATGCCAAAGGCAACAGAATGTTTACTCCCGAAGATATTACAAACCTTCAGTTGATTTATCATCTGGTTAAAGAAAGAGGTTTTACACTCGAAGGAGCCAAAACACACTTAAAAGAGGGTCAGAAGAAAACATTAGATAAATTCGAAATAATACGTAAATTAGAGACCATCAAAACACAATTAAACGAAATCAAAAACGAATTGTAATTAAACATAAATTTAAATCGAAACAAATATGAAGAAAGGATTAATAATTCTTGGAGTTGTTGCTGTAATAGTTATTGGATTGTATAGCTGGGCAAGTGGAATTTATAATACTGCAGTGACACTTGACCAAGACGTAAAAGAAAGTTGGGGAAATGTTAACACTGCTTATCAAAGAAGAAATGACCTTATCCCAAATTTAGTTAGTACTGTAAAAGGATATGCACAACATGAACAAAGTACTTTAACAGCCGTAATAGAAGCACGTGCCAAGGCAACTGGAATTACAATTGACCCTACCAATGTTACACCTGAACAATTAGCCGCATTTAATTCTGCACAATCAGGAGTCACTTCATCATTGTCAAAATTATTAGTAAGTGTTGAACAATATCCAAATCTTAAAGCTGATGCAAGTTTTATGAAATTACAAGATGAACTAGCTAGCACTGAAAACCAGATTCAAACTGCTAGAGTACGTTTTAATGAAGCTGTGAAACCTTATAATAATAATATTAATACTTTCCCAAGAAATATTTTGGCTGGAATGTATGGGCTTAAAGAAAAACCATATTTTGAAGCTTCTACGGGAGCAGATAAACCTGTTGAAGTAAAATTCTAAAAGCATATTTTAGACAAAATCTAAAATCAACAATCTAAACTCTAAAATCATTTTTATGTCGAAAGTAGAAGATTTTTTAACCAAAGAAGAAGAGCACGAAATTGTTGAAGCTATTCGTATGGCTGAAAAAAACACTTCCGGTGAAATTAGAGTACATATAGAAAAAACATCTTCTAAAGCTCATTACGAAAGAGCTTTAGAAGTTTTTCATGAATTACGAATGGATGAAACCAAATTGCAGAATGGAGTATTGCTTTATTTTGCCGTAGAAGATAAAAACTTCGTGATTTGTGGCGATAAAGGAATTAACGATTTGGTATCTGATGATTTTTGGGATTGCACCAAAGATGTCATGACCAATCATTTTAAATCTGGCAATTTTAAACAAGGTATTGTAGACGGTATCCTCAATGCCGGCGAGCAGTTAAAAAAACACTTTCCTTCATTAGAAGACGATATTGACGAATTATCTAACGAAATCTCAAAAGGATAAATGATGAAAAATTCCAAAAATAAAATTCTAAATTTCAATAGAATTTTTCAAGTTACCCTTTTGTTGATTGCATTTTTTACTGGCAACAGTATTTTTGCTCAATTTGACATTCCTAAAAAGCCTGATTTTCAAACTTCTGTTTACGACTATGCCAATGTTTTAAGTGCATCTGAAAAAACGCAATTAGAAGAAAAATTAATTCGTTACTCAGATTCCACCTCAACTCAAATTGTGGTTATTACTATCGAAAGCTTAAAAGGCGAAGATATTGGTATTCTTACTCCAAAATGGGCACATGCATGGGGAATTGGACAGGCCAAAGAAGATAATGGCGTATTAATTCTTTTAGCTAAAACTGAAAGAAAAATATGGATTTCACCAGGTTATGGACTCGAGGATCGTTTAACCGCTGGAATTGGAGGAGAAATAGTTAGAAATATTATTATTCCTGAATTTAAAGCAGGTAGTTACTATAACGGACTTGACAAAGGTGCTGACGCCTTATTTAATGTTTTTAAAGGAAAATATAAAGGTGAACGTAAGCAAAACAAATCAAAAGATTTTCCAATACTTCCGTTTATTGTGATCGTTGTAATTGTCTTAATTTTACTATCTCGTGGCAAAAAAGGAGGAGGAAATTCGGGGAGCAGCGGTGGAGGCCCAAGCCTTTTAGACGTTATTATTCTAAGTAATCTTGGAAGAAGCGGAGGCGGCGGATTTGGAGGTTTCGGCGGTGGATCATCAGGCGGAGGCGGAGGCTTCGGTGGTGGATTTGGCGGCGGCGGATTCTCAGGAGGAGGTTCTGGCGGTAGCTGGTAAATTAAATTTTGTTTCATGTTTTAAGTTTTGTTTAAAGTTTCAAGTTATCTTTGAAGATATTTTAGTTTCAAAATTTAATTCATAATTTACAATTCATAATTCATAATTAAAAAATAGATGTTATCACATAAAGCAAAATACGCCCTTAAGGCCTTACTTTATTTAGCAGAACAAGACGAAAATCACATTTCCAGAACAGTGGAAATTGCTGAAGGAGCTAATATTCCTAAAAAGTTTTTAGAACAGATTTTATTGGATCTAAAAAGAGGACGTTTTGTGAGCAGTAAACAGGGAAAATTTGGTGGATATTATCTGATAAAATCAAAAAATGACATCACTTTGGCAGAAATTCACCGATTATTTGACGGTGCAATTGCACTTTTGCCATGCGCTTCTTTAAACTTTTACGAACCTTGTTCTGATTGCAAAACCGAGTCAGAATGCAACCTACGCCATGGTTTAATGCTTATTCGCGACAAAACTTTAAAGGCAATGGAAGGCATCACAATCGCTTCATTAGTAAATAAATAAAAAAATATTTTTTAATTCCTAGTAAATCGATAGAATTTATGTATATATTTGCCAAAAATATTTAACAAACCATTTACAAAATTTTAACCCATGAAAGAACAATTTAGTCCCTCAGGTGTCACAAATCTTTTGCAAAAACAAAATAGGCAGTTCACAGCTGTAAAGAATGCTTCATCTATGATGTGTATGTGTTGGTAAAAAAAATTTAATATTAAATTCTACTAATCATATATACTTAATATAAAAATGAAAACATCAATACAAAATATTTTTACAATTCTATTCTTTTTAACCTTCTCTATTTCATTCGCTCAAAACGTAGAAGGTGTTGTTACAACAAATGAAAACATACCTTTAGAGGCTGCTAACGTGGTAATAAAAGGAACTACTTCTAGTGCGACTACAGATAACAGCGGAAAATTTATTATAGATACAAAAGGAAGACTTCCTTTAACTTTACTGGTTCAATATGTGGGTTATGTAACCGCAGAAATTGAAGTTTCGGCTATACCAGTAAATCCTATTCAAATTGCATTGAAAGAAGAAAATGAACTTATTGAAGTAGTCGTATCTTCAAGACGTCGTATCGAAAAAGTACAGGATGTGCCAATTGCGATATCTGTTATTACAGGAAAACAAGCTGAACAAACTGGAGCTTTCAACGTAAATCGTATTAAAGAATTAGTACCTTCTGTACAATTATATTCTTCAAACCCTAGAAATACTGGAATTAACATCCGTAGTTTAGGTTCTCCATTCGGATTGACAAATGACGGAATTGATCCTGGAGTTGGTTTTTATGTAGACGGAGTTTATTATGCACGTCCAGCTGCTACAACTCTTGACTTTATCGACGTAGAACAAATTGAGGTTTTGCGTGGTCCTCAAGGTTCTCTGTTTGGAAAAAACACTACATCAGGAGCGTTTAACATTACAACACGTAAACCAAGTTTTACTTCGGGCGCTGATTTTGAAGTAAGTTATGGAAATTATTCTTTCTTACAAGCTAAAGCTTCTCTTACTGGTGCATTGGGTAAAAAAGTAGCCGGAAGATTATCTTTCTCAGGAACTCAACGTGATGGTCTAATTGATAATGTGGTAACAGGAAGACCAACTAATACTTTGAACAATCAAGGAATCAGAGGTCAGTTACTTTGGACACCAACTGTAAATACGAATGTTATCTTTGCTGCTGACATTACAACACAGCGTCCGGATGGATATGCACAAGTTGTTGCAGGAGTAGCTCCAACTCAAAGAGCAGCTTATCGTCAGTTCAATGCTATTATCGCTGATTTAAATTACCAATTACCAAGTCAAAATGCTTTTGATCGTAAAATTGATCAAGACACACCTTGGCGTTCTAACCAAGACATGGGAGGTTTCTCTTTAAATATTGATACTAAAATTGGTGGTGGAACTCTTACTTCAACAACAGCTTGGCGTTTTTGGAACTGGGATCCATCAAACGACAGAGATTTTACAGGATTACAAGTATTGGCAAAATCTCAAAATCCAACAAGACAAACTCAAATTACTCAAGAAGTTCGTTATGCAGGTCAGTTAACTTCTAGATTAAGTGGTGTTGCAGGTGTATTCTTTATTGATCAAACTTCACAAACAGACGGAACTGAAGAATCAGGAAATGCGCAATGGAGATTCTCTCAAAGTACTACAAGTTCATTATGGAAAACTCCAGGACTTTTTGAAGGTTATGGAATCAAAACTGATGCAAGAATTAGAGCTTCGAGTGCTGCGGTATTTGGTCAGCTTGACTGGGCAATTACAGATCGTTTACACGTTTTACCAGGTTTACGATATAATTTCGACAAAAAAGATGCGCACTACGCGCGTACAACATACGGAGGATTACAAACAAATGATCCACAATTATTGGCTTTGAAAAAATTGGTTTATTCAGATCAGGCTTTTGATTCGAGTACAGACAACACCGATTTTTCAGGAAACATTACTGTAAATTTTAAAGCAACAGATAAAATCAATGCTTACGGAACTTTCGCTAAAAGTTACAAACCAGTTGGAGTAAACGTAGCAGGACTTCCAACAAATTCAGCTGGTCAGCCATTATTAGATCTTGCTGTTATCAAACCTGAAAAAGTATACCATTATGAAGTAGGAGTAAAAACTTCTCCCTTCAAAAATTCAATTTTTAACTTGGCTTTCTTCAATACTGATATTAAAGATTTCCAAACTAACGTTCAAGCAGCCGAATTGGGTGTAAACCGTGGTTATCTTGCTAATGCTGATAAAGTTCGCGTAAGAGGTGTTGAATTGGATGCAAGTTTTTTCATAAGCGACCATTTAACGATAAATGGTGCTGCAACGTATACAGATGGAAAATATGTTAAGTTTACAAACGCACCACTTCCATTAGAAGAAACTGGAGCTCCTGTATCTTTTAAAGATGTTTCGGGAACTGACTTACCAGGAGCTTCAAGATGGGCAGGATCTTTAGGAGGAGAACTTTCTGATCGTGCAAGATTCTTTGGAAATGCAGGAAAAATATTCCTTGCTGTTGATTCGTATGCACGTTCTGAATTTTCATCAAGCCCTTCTGCTTCAAAATATTTAGTAGTTCAGGGATATGCCATTTTTAATGCGCGTTTAGGTTTCCGTGCATCGCAAGGTTTATCAGTTCACTTTTGGGGACGTAACTTACTGAATAAAGATTATTATGAGCAACTATTACCGGCAGGAGGTAATGCAGGACAATATGCTGGTGTTCTTGGCGATCAAAGAACATACGGAATTACATTAAAATATTCTTTATAAAGAAGATTCATCATAATTAAAATAGTAACCGGGACAAGTTAAATACTTGTCCCGGTTTTTTTTTGCCCTGTTTTTAAAATTCAGAAAAACTATGTTCAGTTGTCTTCACATATAATTTTTGTCTTATTCTGTTATTTTAAAACCTTTTACGGTAACATTTTATGTCGGTAATAAAGTTCTTTTGCAGACTTAATTATACCTCTGTTCATAAAACAGAAAGTCAATAAATCCATCTTGGCATTTAATAACTATTTATTTGTCAAACATTTAAAAAAACTAAATTTTATTAAACATGAAAAAAATGAAACCTTTCTTTTATTTAAGTACAACACTTTTATTAGCAATTAGCTTTTTAGTATCTAGTTGCGGAAAAGGTAATACCTCATCCGAAACAATTCAGTTTATAAATGGTACATATGCTATAATGACTCTACAAAATCAGGGAGATTACAATTTAGTTGGAGGACAACCAAAAGATGCTTCAACACAGGAAGGTATAAAAGAAATGCTTCAAAATTGGTGGAAAATATCTGATTTAAAATCAGGAATGGCACAAGTAGCCGAACTAACATCAGAAAAAGGTATGGACAGTAAAGATTTTATCAGTGAAGTTAAAGAACTAGGTATTGATAAAATGTCTAAAGAAGAATTCAATAGCCAGCTTTCAAAACTGACAGATCCTGAACACAAAATTCATTTCCAATTATTATATGATGCATACAAAGATCTTGGATATAATGCTGTTGTGGGTTGGGATTTAGGAAGAGCAAATTTCTTGTTGACAAGTTTCTACGTAGCTGATTTTACAGATGAAAGTACAGCTTTAAACAATTCACTTGAAGTTACAAAACGTATTCAAAAAACCTTTAAATCATGGGATGAATACAATAGAAGCTATTTATACGGTTACTTGTATTGGAGTAACGAAGATCCAAAAGATCAATCATCAAAATATGTTCAGCGCCAAGGTTTTGTAACAGAATTAAACAAAGACTCAAAAAGCCCTTTCCAGTTAAAATGGGATACAAAACTAGAGAAAGATTGGAAATAAGCCTGTTGACCTAACAAAGCAACTTATCTAAAAAATTAAAAAATGGAAAAAACAGAATCAAGAATTCCGGACCTATTAAAAAGAGACGTTTACGTTATTGCAGAAAAAGCCAAATTCGTAAAATTTGGAAACACCTATAATATACTGGACGAAAACGGAAATAATATTGGTGTAATAGATCAAAAAGTGCCTGGGTGGCAAAAATTATTATCGCTTGCCTTAAGCAAAGAATCGTTCCCTTATACGTATACTATTGCAGATAATAGCGGAAATGTAGCGGCAACGATTAAAAGAGGATGGACATTCTTTATGTCAAAAATTGAAATCTATGATGCCAATAACAACAAAATTGGGGTAATGAAGGAGAAGATGAAGCTAATGCATAATTCATTCGAAATTGAAAATCCTGAAGGAAAAGTAATTGCTTCTATAAAATCAACCTCAGCAGGTTTAACAGACTTTAGCATTACTGGAGTTTCTGATGAAAAAATTGGTACTATAGAACGACAATGGAAAAATGGTGTAAAAGAAATAGCTGCACAGGCACTATTTCCAGGAACTGATAAATATTGTGTAACTATTGATCCAAAGTACACGAACGATCCTTTAAAAACAATTGCAATTGCAGGTTCAATTGTAGTTGATATGTCATTTAGAAATTAACAACAAACAGTATTATGAGTAATACAATACACGGTGTAAACCTTGCAGATTATGCTGCCGCAACAGGAGCATTAGCAAATCAATCATTAAGCTTTGATGCCATATTAAACGCTTTGAATATTAATTCTGATCAATGGACAGAAGTATGTGCAGAATATCAATTTGCCGCAATGACTGACATGGGAACCTATATGCAATATTATGGTAACCCTGGATTAAGTCCTAAATTCAGCAATCTGCTAACAAGCACAGAAAATAATGCCAATGCGGGAGCAAATTCAATTTACTCTCAATTAATGGGTAATATGTCAAATCTTTTTGGAGGTGCAGACGACGATGATGACGATGATGATGACTTTGAGATTGAACCAGTACCTAGTGATAAGAAAGGATTACTTGCTTTTGGTTCTATAATTTTATGCCAGCATCCTACAGATACTTTTGAGATCTATGGTTACAAAAGCGATTTAAAAGATATGCTTGAAAATTCATGGGAAATAATAAATCAAGAAGGAGCAATTGAAACTCTTGAATGGTTAAAAGAAGAGGGACATAGAAACCAACAAGCAGAAATTGATGAAGATACAATAGAAGAAATCAAAGAATATCAAGAAGCTTTATCACCAAAAGTTAAACTTAATATTGATGAAAACGGTAATCCTACAGATATTGACGCTTGGGATATTGAGCGTATAGGTTCTGTTGCACGTTATTGCTATGCTGCTGGTTATATAGATCAGCAAACTTGTCTGCAATATTTAGAAATCGCCAGTAAAATGGCCAAAGAAAACTACCAAAATTGGTCTGAATATGCAGCATCATTCATGACAGGACGCTTATTTATGTATGGAGGTAGTCCAGCTAATTTTGCAGCTGCAATATTAGAAATGTTAAACAATCCTAGCAGTTTGTGGAATACATATCCATTGAAATAATATAATTTTTAAAAAGATATTTTTCAAAGGGGCCTATTACTGGCCCCTATTTTCAATATACAAATGCTTTTAAACAACGAGAAATAAAAAGTTACAACCATATTTAATATAGCAGTTGTATAATCAACAATAAAAAAATATAAAATGAACAATAATAACATACAAGAAATTCTTTTACAAGAACATAATCGTGATAAAAAACTAACCTTTTACGCTTTTGCTTTTTATGCTGTAATTGGCGTTTTGGTTATAATTGCTTTGTTCAGGATGCTTTTATCCAATTTTACTGGAACCACTCCTACTTATTACAAATTGATTGGACCTGTTATCATTATTGGTTTTGGAATTGTAGTATTCAAAAAAATTAAAGCACTTAACACTCGTCATTTATTAATAGAACAGCTATTTAATAATTTAAATAATGGAAAAAAGGCTTCTTCGATAACACAATACATTGATTATAAAGTAATATTGCCATTAGGAAGAATGAAAATCAAATTGCTTCCTGTAAACTTCCTTACTTTTTCTTTAGCCAATCAACAATATATTTTACCTGTACCGGTGGGTATCGAATCAGATTTTAAAGTTTTACTTAGTGGTGTAAACATCAATCATGTTAATACGCTAAAAGAGAATCTTTATAATGATTCAAAAATTGAAAGCGCACAGCCTGTTGCTTTGAAATCCATTGCAGAATTTAAAGATTATGCCAATCAGGAACTGACTTCAATATTGGAAAAAATGGAAAAAAGCCGAAAAAAAGGATTGAGTTTTTCTATTATAGCTACTATTTTTTCTCTTTTAATAATAGTAGGATTTATGGTGTTCAATTACACGGCCGTATCCAATGCAACAAATACTACAACTGAAACATATGGGAATTCTATATTCATGTACTATATTATAGGTTTTGGGATATTATTTGCTCTTATTTACTTGGTTTACATGCCATTGATGAAGAAAAAATACCAACAAGTGGGAGATTCTGGAGAAAATTATACCTCGTTTAAAGAGCGTATCTTAAAACAGATGATTTCCTTCATCAATCCTTCTTTTCAATACGTAGAGCATGGTTACATTGGAAAAAAAGAACTACAGGAAATAGCTATACTTAAAGATAAAAATTATGACATTACAGGAAATGACCAGATTCTTGGCAGTCATAATGGTGTACCTTTTCAGTATTGCGATTTGCATATCACTTACATGCCTAGTATACGTTTAGAACACCAATCAGCTGAAGAAATTTTTTCTGGGCAATTCTTTATGGCAAAATTCAACAAAACATTTAATACGCAAATTGTAGTTTCTCCAAAAACTGGAGTCTCAGGATTTATCACCAGCAATTCTTTTTCTGCGAATATTATCCAGCCTTCAAACAAAATAATGCTGGAAGATCCTGAATTTACAAAAATGTTCGATGTGTATGCTGATGATCAAATAGAAGCACGTTATGTTTTAACACCAAGCACTATGCAGAATATTAAAGACATAGCTGTCAAAGCAAAAGGAAATCTTTTCTTGTTTTTTACCAATAACAAAATAATTGTTGCCAACAATAATCGTGAAAATAAATTTGAAACTGGTGTTACAACCAAATTGAAACCTGAATTATTGACCTCTTTTTACGAAGACCTATACAAACAATTATCAATTATTGATGATCTTAAACTGAATATCAATATTTGGAAACAGTAGTTAATTAAACATTCAAATTATGACAGGACTAATTTCTTTAATTATAGCTATAATAGTCATAGCCATAATAGTATCCATCATCTCGGTTTATAATTCATTGAATATGCGACGCAATCAAATTCAAAATGCGTTCTCATCTTTAGATGCTTTATTTATCAAACGTAGTGATCTTATTCCAAACCTTGTAACCGTTGTAAAACAATACACCAATTACGAAAAAGAAGTATTGGAAAAAATAACACAATTGCGTCAATCAAAATCAGATACAACTGAGTATACTGCAGACAGTGAAGTCAGCCAGATGATGAAACAAATCATGATCCAAGTAGAAAATTATCCTGATTTAAAAGCCAGCAGTCAATTTAATAATTTACAATACAGCTGGAATGAATCAGAGGAACAAATAGCCGCCAGTCGTCGTTATTTAAGTGCTTCTATTACTGATTACAATAATGGTCTTAGCACTTTTCCTGGAAATGTAATTGGTACTAATTTTGGATTTAAAAAACAGGAATGGCAAATGGCTACAGAGACACAACGCCAAAATGTAAATGCAGAAGATTTGTTTAATAAATAATAAATTTAAACTGTAAATTTTCAATCAAAAGCGAGATATACCTAAAAATATATCTCGCTTTTTTGAATTCCGAAATCACAAAATAGCATTTAAAACAAATTTTAATCCTGCTTTTAATTAATTCTGGTTGTCTATATTCGCAGCTTGAATGTATCGACTAGATGAAGATTTTCAGGTTAGTACTTATTTTAGGCATTATAAGCAGTTTTGCATCGGCGCAAAACATAAAGAAAACAGATCAGCAGACACTGACCTGGATTCGCTATTATAATATTTTTCCGCTGTCTGAAAAATGGGCCATTCATTCTGAAATTGACAATCGAAGTTTTGTAAATCCCATTCATCAAAATTTATTTGTAATCAGAGCTCAAGGACGATATCGTGCTTCAAAACTAATTGATTTAGGAAGTGGTTTTGCTTTTTTTAATGTCAATACACAAAACCCAAACGTTGATCCAGATTATTCTGTTCCAGAATATCGTGCACAACAAGATATTACCTTAATCAACGATATTGCCAAGATTACTTTTCATAATCGATTTCAGCTTGAAGAGCGTTATATTCAAAAAGCAGACAAAACAGAATTACTGAATGATTTCTCATTTTCATTTCGCTTTCGTTATAGAGTACAATCGACATTTGATCTTTGGAAAAAAGAAAGCAGAAGCATAAAAGGAACTATTTCTGATGAAGTGATGTTCAATTTTGGAAAAGACAACAAAAGAAATACTTTTGATCAAAACCGTTTGTACGCTGCGTTACGATATCATGTTACTCCCAATATCGGATTGGAATTAGGATATATAAAAAACTTTCAGAGAAGATTAAGCGGAGTTGATTTCTATGATCGGGATATTATTCGATTTACTTTATATCATCGCATTGATCGTAAGTTTTAATTTTAGATTTTAGATTTTAGATTTTAGATTTTACAAAAAACTCGTTCAAATTGAAAATTTGAACGGGTTTTTTGTAAGCTTTGTTCCTTTGAGCCTCTGTACCTTTGAACCTTTATTGGAAAAAAAACCTAATCTCTAGATCTTCTCTTTCCTCCTTTTTCAGAACCTGTAAAGTTTCCTATTTTATAAGCTAAAGAAAACATTACATATCGTCTTAAAACCGTATTTTCTTCATCGCGGATTGAGGTTGCTGAGATTGTTCTTGTGGCACTTAAATTCTGATTTAAAATATCATACACTTTTACTTTTGCGTACAGTTTTTTATCTAAAAATCCATAAGACAAACTGGTATTCCATAGATAGAAATCTTTTTTGAATCCATCAGAAATATTCGAATTGTAGGTATAACCAAAATCATTACCGAAAATTAAATTTTCTGGCCAGTACGTTGTCGTTTGTAAATTGATTCTGTGCACCACGTTAGACGTTGCATCTCTTGAATAATTTTCATATTTCGACTGATTGTATGATAAATTATATGATGGTGCAATAGTCAATATTTCTCCGTAATCATACGACATGTATATTTTTGGAGTGATTCCAGTTGATTTTGCATTGTATAAAGCAGCATTTGTAAATCCTTTATCAAAAGTATAATTTCCGCTGATCCCTAGACCATAACGAAGTGTATGCGCACCACTTTTAACTGACTGATTCCAGTTTGCTCCCAACGAAATATTATAAACTCCAGAAATATTTAAGTACGTTGTGGTTCTTTTTCCACTATCATCATACACCGAAGTCGACACAATATCATTGTCATAATAATCTCCTTTTAAATTTACACTGTAACCTGAACGAGATCTGAAATCGTAATTTCTAAAATTAAAATTAACACTGCTCTTTTCTATTGGATTCAAATCAGGATTTCCCACAATGGTATTCAACGGATTACTTAAATTAACCACTGGCATTAACTGAGCTGCAGATGGCAATGTATTCGAATAATCGTACTTAAATGATAAATTTTTAGAACGGCTGAATTTATATCGAAGTAACGCAGTCGCAAAAGGTAATGCATATTTTTTATTTAAATCTGAAGCATTATTAAGGTATAACGAATGATTATCAAAATTCACAATCGAAGTACGGCTGTCTAAATTAACTGTAAATTTATTTTTCTGCAAAGTAACCCCAACTTTTGGTGTAACTGAGTTTTGAGTAGAACTAGTGTAATTACTTAGAGCCTGATTGTAATCGGTATAGGCTTGCGTATCAGCATCAAAATTAAAAGTACGTTCGTCGTTGCTGGTACTTTTCCAATCGAAATCTGATCCAATTCTAATTCGTAATGAGTCCGTAATTGGCTCTGTATATTCGATATCTGCCGAATAAGAATCACTTGTACTTTTCTTTCTTGTTTTCTGATTTCTTTCATCATTTGGTTTGTTATCCTGATAAAAGATAGTTTCGGAAATATTCAAGGCATCAGAATCACTGTTGGTATTATTATTCGTGAAAACAACACTCAGATTACGCGATTTTCTTTCAAAAGCTTTATTGAAATTGATTGTATTCGCAAAATTGGTATTGTTACTTTCAGAATAAGAGCTTCCAGTACTTTCATTTAAAGGATTTCCGTTTTCATCTTCAGAAGAGCTTGAAGAAATAGCATTACTATTTGTTCGCGATTGGCTCACTTTGGGTGCTACCACAATTCGAGTTTTCGGGTCAATTTTATATTCCAGCTCAAAGTTGGCGTTGTTTCCTGTACTTTCGTTTCTTGTTTTTGATTCGGATTCAGTGATAATATTTCCTGTTGGCAGAAAACTTAACTGATTCGCTTTACTGTCATTTTTATTCACTGTATTGGAGAAATTATAGCTTCCCATTGCCAGCAAATCTTTTGTCCAATCATCAGAGTAATTAATTCCCACTAGATTTGACTGTGTGATTCCTTTTCCGCTTGAGCCAGAATTTGAGTTCCCTCCTCTTCCACTGCTATTTCGTCCGCCACTCATATTGTCAAACACATCGTCCATAGAAAATCCTGTAGAATTAATGTTGTTTGAAGAAGCAAGCAGACTTATTTTTTGTTTATTATTGAAAAAGTTCAAATTGACATTGGCTTCATAACGATCATCTGTACCATAGCCACCCATTACTTTTCCAAAATACCCTTTGTTTTTCTTTTCATCAATAGTAATATTAATACTTGAAAAATCAGAAGTAGATTCTTGTTTTGAAAGTTCTTCTTTTTTGGTTTTAAAGTCCGAAACTTGAACTTTTTTGATAATATCGGCTGGAAGGTTTTTAATGGCAATAGCGCCATCTTTGTCAAAAAACGTTTTTCCATTTACTAAAACCTGATTGACTTCCCTTCCGTTTACAGTAATTTTCCCGTCGTTATCAACATCAAATCCAGGCAGTTGTTTCAGTAAAGTTTCAACATTAGAATCTGGGCGGACTTTATAAGATGCCGCATTAAACTCTAAAGTATCTTTTTTGATGGTAATTGGCGCTGCTTCCGTCTTAATTACAACATCATTAAGCGCATTTACATTTTCTATAAGGTATACTTTTCCAAAATCTTTACTTTCTGTAAGTCCTTTGTATTCTTCATAATACGTTTGATATCCCATGTAATTTACTTTTAAGAATACAGGTTTATCAAATTTTTTAATATTCATTCGAAAAGCACCGTTTTTGTCGGTTGTGGCATATTCGATTACAGTAGAATCTTTTACGGTGGTAAAATAAACAGTGGCAAGTTCTAATGGCAGTTGTGTGTTTACATCTAGAACTGTTCCTTTAACAGTGATATCGTTTTGTGCATTTGCAGCAAAAACAAAAAGGAAAAAAAGCGATAAAAATGAAATTAATTTGGTCATAAAAATAGGTTGGTGAGTTTAGTTAGACTATAAAAAAACCAAAAGGTTTAATTGTAGATTTTACATTTATTCAAATAACGTGCCATTAAAATTCATATTAGACAATGCATATAAGATCACTTCCTAATTAAATTTATTGCAAAATATTGGATTTCAAAAATTTACACCAATAAAAAAGGGTGATTTTCCCCTTATAAAAACCGTTTTTAACCTTGCTCCTGCTTCTAAAAAAATCAAAAACTTTGCGACAACAAATTAAAGGAGCAATCAGAAAATCCTAAAAAAGAGTATGACAGAAAAGTCGAAAACTGATTAGAGTAGGCATTTTTAAAACCAAATTATCATGAGAAATATTTTTAAAGGTTCCTTAAAAGGATATGTGTGTGAGGATTGTCGTGAAGAAATATCTGAAGTTGAAATTTTAATTTATCATCCATACAAAAGAACGAACACTGCCGCTCAAGCAGCTACCAATGAAAAAGACGATTTTCGTTTTGTTTCAAAAGATGAAATAAAGCAAAGAGCAGAATTACTCGTTTACAAAGCAAAAACGGATGCAAAAGGTAATTTTGCGATCGAAATTGATGAAAGATATCTTGATGCTAGTTTTGATGTTGATTTTGTATGCGGTTCTGTTCCCCCTAAACATCCAAAACCAAAAAAAGATGAAATTGTACAGCTTCATATAGCTACGATATCAATACGTGAAGAATTAGCAAAGCAGGCAAAAGACCAAAATTATCGTTGGGAATATGCCATTGCATATAAATGGTGGTGTTACATTCGCGGACATTTTTTTGACGCTTGGACGATCTGTGGTCATTTAATGAACTGCAGAACCAATACTCCAATTGCCAATGCAAAAGTGACAGCAATGGATGCGGATTTTTTAACCGATGACAATCTGGGAATTGCTACAACTGATTCTAACGGACATTTTAGAATTGATTATACTTCTGCCGACTTCAAAAAAACTTTTCTTTCTCCATGGATTAATGTAGAAACTGATCCTAATTTTCTTTCTTTTCAAAGCGGACCTGATGTCTATTTTAAAGCAGAATTAGCGGGAACACAATTAATTGACGAAACCAAAGCCAATGCACGCAAAAATGTAGGGTATTGTTTATGTGTGAATTTATGTTCTGATGTAAATGTCGTAAATCCTGACGATCCTAATTTCCCAAGTGCATGGACAGGAATTGGAAATGCTTTCAGTTCATCTTATGGATCGAGCAGTTACGATTTTGATGCCGATGGTTATGCTGGATCTGGCAAACATGTTATCTATTCGATTATTAGATTAACGGGACAGGCGGCGTTAAAATCAGCTTCGGGGAATCCAATTGAATATCGTTTTAGAATCAGTGATACTACAGCGCCAAATAATACAGCTAGTTTAGCCGAATCTAATTTTACCAAAATTGTGGGCGTTACGCCAGGATTATTTTATCCAAGCATAGTTTCAAAATTAACCCGAAAAGTATATTCGTTTATTCTTAATGACATTTTTGTATACAGCGATCAGAGTGATTTTGATGCCGAAGGCTGGTTTGACGTAAATCATGCTATTGAAAGAACTTTAATTGCAGTAGGATTGACACCTGCCGATTTAGCTCTTTATAATATTATTGAAGAAGATACGCTGATTTCATTAAATACAACAGCACTGACAACAGCACCAAATGTTCCTGGCGGTATTAAAGCAGGGCAGAATATTCCAGCAGCCAATAAAATTGGATTAGAAAAATTTGCCATCCGATTTGAGATTAGAGAAGTAATCAACAAAGCAGCCAACATTTTTGGCGTTATTGGCGGAAACGGAAAAACACTTAATTCTGTTATCATGAATAACAATCCAATATACAGACAATTATCTGTTAAAGAATTGGACGAAACCAGTCTTTGCAGTCCAATAAGCGGCACTATACATGCGAGATATACCGTTTATCATCCGTATTTATCAGGTTGCAGCCTGCATTTAAATAATAACAGTCATTCGGTAGAAAGAGATATTTCAGATGGGGTAATAAATACTCTTCCGGCAGTTGACGAAAGAACTAATAACAGTTCACAGCTCAACAATCCGCCGGCCGATATGACTCGTTGTACGTATACTTTAAAATTGTATTCGTCTACCAGAAAACACAATGGTGATTATGGAGATTCTGATGGCGGCACACCATTGGAACAAATTTTCTTCTACGAAGCGTAGATTAAAGTTTTAAACCAAAAAAGCAGTATTTCGACTGAAATACTGCTTTTATTTATCATAAAGATTTTTAAAATCTTATTTTTCTCTAATGTAAATATCGATTGGCACTCCTGCAAAATCCCAATTATCACGAATTTTATTTTCTAAATAACGTTTGTATGGTTCTTTTACGTATTGTGGTAAGTTTGCAAAAAACACAAATTGCGGCGTCGCAGTTGGTAACTGCATACAATACTTGATTTTCACATATTTTCCTTTCATAGCCGGCGGCGGATAAGCTTCAATTACTTTCAACATATATTCGTTGAATTTAGAAGTTGGAATTCTTTGTTTTCTATTTTCGAAAACCTGAACTGTAGCTTCAAGCGCTTTCAATAAACGCTGCTTGGTTAAAGCAGAAACGAATAAAATGGGCACATCTGTAAAAGGCATTAATTCTTTCTTGATTTTCTCTTCGTAATCACGAGTAGACATGGTATCTTTTTCTAGCAAATCCCATTTGTTTACTAAGATTACAACACCTTTACGGTTTTTTTCAGCCAACCAGAAAATACTCTGATCCTGACCTTCAAATCCACGTGTTGCGTCGATAACCAATATACAAATATCTGCATGCTCAATTGCTCTTACAGAACGCATTACAGAATAAAATTCTAAATCTTCTTTAACTTTTGCTTTACGGCGAATTCCGGCAGTATCAACCAAATTAAATTCAAAACCAAAACGATCAAATTTTGTATCAATAGCGTCGCGAGTTGTTCCAGCAATATCGGTAACAATATAACGATCTTTACCAATCAAAGCGTTGATGAAACTAGATTTTCCAGCGTTTGGACGACCTACAACTGCAAAACGAGGCAATTCAACTTCTGCTGTAACTGGTTCTGGTTTTTCTGGGAAAGCTTCAATTAAAGCATCTAATAAATCTCCTGTTCCACTTCCAGAAATACTGGCGAAAGTATAATATTCGCCTAAACCAAGATTGTAAAATTCAACAGCGTCTTTTTCGCGCATAGCATTATCAACCTTATTTACAGCCAATAAAACTGGTTTTGTTACTTTACGCAGCAATTTTGCAACCGTTTCATCCATTGGTGTAATTCCTTCTTCAACATCCACCACAAAAATAATAACATCGGCTTCGTCGATAGCAAGCTCAACTTGTTTGCGGATTTCACCTTCGAAAACGTCATCAGACCCTCGAACATATCCACCTGTATCAATGACAGAAAACTCTTTTCCGTTCCACTCGCTTTTACCATAGTTTCTATCACGGGTAACCCCAGATACTGAATCTACAATAGCTTCTCTTCTTTGTATCAGCCTATTAAACAGGGTCGATTTCCCCACATTAGGTCTTCCTACTATCGCAACAATGTTATTACTCATTTTTGTAAATTTTAGATTTTAGATTTCAGATCCTAGATTTTTAATTCCTTTAAAAACCTAATCAATTGTAATCCAAAATACTTTGTTTAAATTTTTTGCAAAGGTACATAAAAAAGTTGCTAAGATGTTAAGTTTCTAAGTACCTAAGTTTTTATTGTTTTTTTGTATAATTTTTAAGAGCTAATCCAGCTATCCGCTATATCTTTTCCTGGCTAAAGAAGCCAAAAAAAGGATATCGCTCCTATCTGGGCTAGGACATTTTCCAAAAGAACTTTCATTTTTACGATTAAACAAATCAACGATTAACCGATTAAATAAACACTATTGATTATATCCGAATCTCTTCAGCATATTCGCATTGCTTCTCCAGTTTTTATTCACTTTTACATAAAGTTCAAGATGAATTTGTTTTCCGAAGAATTTCTCTAAGTCAGTTCGGGCATCTGTTCCTACTTTTTTCAAAGCGGCACCTTTATGTCCAATGATGATTCCTTTTTGTGTATCGCGTTCCACCATAATTACAGAACGAATTCTGATAATAGCATCTGTTTCATGAAACTCTTCTGTTACAATTTCAACTGCATATGGAATTTCTTTACTGTAATTCAATAAGATTTTTTCACGAATGGTTTCATTCACAAAGAAACGTTCCGGTTTATCGGTTAACTGATCTTTTGGGTAATAAGGAGGTGATTCTGGTAATAATTCGATAATTCTGCCAAAAACTTCCGGTACATTAAAATTCTGAAGCGCTGAGATTGGGAAAATTTCAGCATTTGGCACTTTTTCTTTCCAAAAAGCAACTTGTTCTTCTAATTGTTCTTGATTTGAATTATCAATTTTGTTTAAAAGTAGTAAAACAGGGATTTTAGCATGATAGATTTTCTTGAAGAAATCTTCATCTTTTAAGTTCTGCTCCCCTATTTCAACCATATATATTAAAATGTCAGCATCTTCAAAAGCCGATTTGACGAAGTTCATCATCGACTCCTGCATTTCGTAAGCTGGTTTTATAATTCCGGGAGTGTCTGATAATACCAATTGAAAATCTTCTCCGTTCACAATTCCGAGAATTCTATGACGTGTTGTTTGGGCTTTTGAGGTAATGATTGATAATCTTTCTCCAACGAAGGCATTCATTAGAGTTGATTTTCCAACATTTGGATTTCCGATGATATTTACGAAACCTGCTTTATGTGACATTTGCATAATATTTAATTTGCAAAGGTAGGAATATCAACTCAATACAGAAAATAAAAGATTTTTTAAAATTTTCGTTGGAATTCTCAAAAATGGGCGTATCTTTGCACCCGAAACATCGCGGGATAGAGCAGTAGGCAGCTCGTCGGGCTCATAACCCGAAGGTCACAGGTTCGAGTCCTGTTCCCGCTACTACCAAAAACACCACTTCTAACAAGTGGTGTTTTTTTTTATTAATTTTATATCTATGAAAGAATTTGTTGTTTACATTCTTTATTCTCGAAAATTCCATAAAAGCCAAAAGCCTTATTATTTACTTCTAATCTAATTGAGATTCAAACTACACCAACTTCTTTGTTTGATTTTCATAACTTAAAAGATGAAACAAAAAGAAACAATTAGAGAATTTTACACCAATCACGGGCAAGAATATCCCAAAACAGGACAATTCAATGTATACCGTAGAGAGGAATTTGCTTGCGATAATACGTCTTTACCACCTAACCGTAGAGATTTTTATAAAATTTCACTTGTTACAAAAGGTACAGGAATTATGAGTTATGCAGATAAATCAATAAATATTGACAAACCCGCGATTACGTTTCTTAATCCGCTTATTCCCTATTCATGGCAGCCAACTTCTGAAAATCAAACAGGTTTTTTCTGTCTTTTCACTGAAGATTTTGTAAACTCCTCATTAAAAAACGAAAACCTTTCGCAGTCAGCATTATTCAAAGTAGGCGGCAATCATATATTCTTTCTCAATGAAGAAAATTTAAAACTTTTGGAAGGCATTTTTGAAAATATGACTCAGGAAATCTGTTCCGTATATACCAATAAATATGATTTATTGAGAAGTTATGTGCAAATTATCATGCACGAGGCTATGAAAATGCAATCACCAGAAACTTTTTACCAACCTACCAATGCTGCAGAACGTATTAGCATGATGTTTTTGGAATTATTAGAAAGACAATTTCCTATTGATTCCCCAAGCCAAACATTGAAACTTAAAACAGCTAATGAATTTGCTGCACAACTCAATTTACATACCAATACTCTAAACAGAGCATTAAAAGAAAGTACAGGCAAAACCACTTCTGAATGGATTGCAGAAACACTGCTTAAAGAAGCAAAAGCATTATTAAAATTCAGCAGTTGGGATATAGCAGAAATAGCATATAGTTTAGGCTTTGAACACTCATCCAATTTTATTATTTTCTTCAAAAAACAAACCAACGAAACTCCTAATCAATTTAGAAAAACAAGCGTTTCTATTTCATAACAACTTGTTTGATTAGCATAATTTAAAGCAAACATCAGACTATAATTTTGCTTCATAAAATTTACATTATGAAAGCAATACAATTAAACAGTTATGGCATCGAACATTTAAAAACAGTAGAAGTTCCAACGCCAGAAATAAACGAAAATGAAGTATTAGTAAGAACTACAGCAGTTTCATTGCAATACTTGGACTTACTTACAGTTGAAAACAGTTTCGGCTTTAACATTCCTCTACCATTTATTCCTGTTTCGGAAGGTGTGGGTGTTGTAGAAACCGTAGGAAAGAATGTTACACGCTGGAAGAAAGGCGACCGTGTCCTTATTCCATTTATTATACGTTGGGAAGCAGGGAAAATCACTTCCTATCATAATGCATTAAGAACTGGTATGCAGACTTCTGGAACTTTAGCAGAATTTACTGTACAACCCGAAAACACATTAGTTCGCACTCCTCAAAATCTTACGGATGAAGAAGCCACTTCCCTATCTATTGCAGGATTGACCGCTTGGGCAATGCTAGTAACTCAAGCCAGTATAAAAGCCGGACAAACGATCCTAATACAAGGAAGTGGCGGTGTTTCTTTGTTTGCCTTACAAATTGCAAAAATGTCGGGATTGAAAGTTATTGCTACCACAGGAAGCAAGGAAAAAGAGCATAAACTAAAAGCATTAGGAGCTGATGAAGTTATTAATTATAACGACTTTCTCGAATGGAGCAATGAAGTAAAACGTTTAAACAACAATACTGGTGTGGACATTACTCTTGATGTAGCTGGAAACAAAACAATTGAGCAAAGTATTCTTTCTGTTAAAGAGCATGGTTTTGTAGGCTTAGTAGGATTTATGTCTGGCAGCAAAATTACTTTTGACGTCTTCCCCTTAATTATAAACTATATCCGTTTGCAGGGCTATTCTGTAGGGAATGCACAGGAATTAGAAGAGTTGGTCAATGCTATTGAAAAAAACAACATTAAACCTGTCATAGATAGCATTTACTCAATAGAACAAACACAAGAAGCATTTTTAAAATTGAAATCAGGGAATGCTTTCGGAAAAATAGTCATCAAATTTTAAAGAAATGAAAATAAGAAATATAGTCTTGATAATCTTTGTATGCATCAAATTTAACGGTTACCCACAACAGATTATCAACGGTTTTGCAATGCCTGAAAGCGTAACATCAGATGGCAAACGCTATTTTGTTTCCAATCAAGGACAAGATGTTTTCAGCAAAGATGGAGATGGTTTTATAAGTGAAATATCGGAAGACGGAAAACTAATCAAACTGAAGTTTTTACCACAAAAAGGGGTTTTAAATGCCCCTAAAGGGTTAACAATAGCAAACAACATATTGTACGTTGCAGATATGGAGCGCATTGTTGGCTTTGATATCAATACAAGAAAAACAGTATTTGAACTCACTATACCAGATGCAATAGTTTTAAATGATATTTGTAGGTTAGAAAATGATTTTATTGGTGTTACAGAAACGATTTCAGGCAATATCTACAAGATAAACACTAAAGACAAATCAGTTGAAATAATTGGTAATTTACCTGCTGCAAACGGAATAAACTACAACAAAAAAACGAAACAATTAGTGGTTTGCACCAATGGTAAAAACTATGGAGAAGGTTCGGTTTACATTAAAACAGGAAATGGAATATTTAAAGAGTTACCTAATATTGCTAATGGATTTTTTGACGGTATAGAATGGATAGATGATAACCATTTGTTAATTTCAGATTGGGTAACATTTCCGGTAAAAGACTTTGGAAAATTATGGATTTACGATTTATTAGAACAAACAAGCCAAACATACTTTACAGGCGAAAGTGTTGCTGATATTTATTACAATTCTGCTACTAAAAAAATCTATATGCCTCAAATGTTTCACAATAGGGTGCTAATCGAGGAAAAAGACAAGATAACATCAACTGAACAATCAAAAAACAATATATTATACCATTATGGTATTATCGACGCTTTTATCGGAGGACTTTACAAAGGCTCATTACCTATCAAAGAATTAAAACTGAAAGGAGATTTTGGTATTGCAGCTCCAGATATGCTAGATGGCGAATTAACTATGCTTAATGGAAAAGTTTACCAGACAAAAGCCACAGGCGAAGTAAATGTAGTAGAAAACGAGTACAAAACTCCTTTATCAACAGTTACTTTTTTCGAGGCAAATATGACATTCTATGTAAACAATGCTACAGAACAAAAGGATTTATTGGAAACTATTGAAAACCGATTAACAAATAAAAATGCAATGTATGCTGTAAAGATTACAGGCGATTTTAGCAATATGAGAACTAGGGCGTTTCCACCAGTAAAGGAAGAACCTTTTCCTGCGCTTTCCACAATTTTAGATAGGCAGCAATTTTTCAACATCCAAAATACCAAAGGAACATTGGTTGGCTATCATCTACCAGAATATTTGAATGGAATACAAATGAGCGGTTTCCATTTTCATTTTCTTTCAGCAGACACCAAAAAAGGAGGACACGTTTTAGATTTTAAGGGCATGAATTTAAAAATCGAAATTGCCGAGCTAAAAAGTTTTGAATTTGAAACACCAACAACCAATGATTTTCAAAATTTCCAATTCAGAAAAAAACATAATGAAGACTTGGAACGTATTGAGCAGGGGAAGTAAAGTTATTGGACATAATACGTAATATTCTTAAACACTTCTTACTTTATACTTTAAAAAAATACGAATTAAAATTTGACGTTTTCCTTGAATTATCATCTTTTGGCAATTCTTTATAAAAAGAAAAAATCACAAATTACCAAGCATTAGAACAAAGCTTAATAATTAAATAATATCTTTTCTCAATAACTGAGTTTATTTTCTTGAATGTTTTTATAAATTTGCAATTTTTTATTGAAACCCATTTTTTTCAATACAAAATTGCGATTTTCATATAAATACCACACAACATTTTTTTAAAACCTGCATTCAAAAACAAATCATATTTAATTAAATACAATGCTTAAAAAAAACAAACCCCACGTTCTATTTTTCATTCTTTTAAATTTATTTTTTAGTATCACATTATTCTCTCAAAAAAGCATTTATGCTGGAATTGAAATTGGTCGCCGAGCTATAAAAGTTTCAGTTATAGACGTAAACAATATTAGAAAGGCCGATTACAAAATTCTTTCTTTCTCAACTGAAAGAATCCCTTTTGCCGATCATATTGCTGCTACGGGAGCACTTCCTCAGGAAGACATCAACAGAGCCAGTGTTGTAGTATCTGACCAATTGAAAAAAATCAGAGCTGATTATAAAATTCTTGAAGAAAATATCTTTATCGTTGCAGCTCCTGTTTTTCAATCTGCACGAAATGCTGAGACTTTAAAAACTAAAATCGCCACTCTAACCAACAAAGAACTTGAAATCCTTGAGGCTAATGAAGAAGCAAAAACATTAGTTAAAGGTGCTATGCCTCCAGTTGATTATGCTAGTGCTTTTCTTCTTGATATTGGAGCTCAAACTACTAAAGGCGGTTACATTGATGAACTTAAAGATAACAAACTAGAATTTGTTCCACTAGAATTGGATTTTGGAACAATGACTTTAACTGATGCTGTTCAGAAAACCGTTTTAAATCAAAGTCAGGCAAATGATATGTTGACTTATCAAGAAAAGTCATTTGACTACAATACTATTCTGCGTAAGAAAACAAAAGAGCTTTTTGATGCAAATCCTCCTTTGACCAAAAAGAATAAAATTTATTTATCTGGTGGTGCTGTATGGGCATTTTCAACACTATTTTACAATGAAAACGTTAAAGAACATTATATTACTTTAACCCTGCAAGATGTAATTGATTATGATGCGATTTTGAAAAACAATTTCACCAAATTTACTACCCTAGCCAAAACCAATTCAGAAGCGGCAAGAGTTTTAAGCACTTACGATCAAAAATATCTTATTTCTGCGAACAACATTTTGCTGACTTGTTTAGAAAGTATTCCAGAATTGGAGTCTAAAAAAGTGTATTTCGTAAAAGAAGGACAAGTAACATGGCTTATCTCATTTATTGCAGATCGTTCTAAAAAAGTAAATACTAATTTTTAAGAATCTTAAAAATTACCTCAACAAAAAAAGCTTCAGATTTCTCTGAAGCTTTTTTTGTTGAAATACTACTTTAAAAAACAAATTTGATAAAGTATAGCAAATATTAAAAGCAATTAATAATCCAATTTTCTTATTATTTGTTTTAATTTTAACCATTAGAATAATAAATAAATGAACATGTAAAACTGATGTGTAAAAATATCTATCCAGTCTACTATTGTCGAAGTTATACAACATTGAAATGATAATTCTGATATGCATTACTAAAACGCGCCCCATTATCATTTTTTATTTGTACTTCTGCAAATGAATTAATTGTTCTCTCTTATGTCTAGAGAATTTTTTGTATTCACGAGTGAGACGCTGACGTCAACAGGGATGATAAATTTAGTAATATTTTATATAATCTTGCCAATTTTCTGGATACAAAGTCTTTACATATTTTATTGTTGCACTTGTTATAGGCTCTTTATCGTAATCTAATCCTTTGGTTTTTAGAAAATCAACAATTTCTTTTTTTTTTCTGATATTGTGGCGATTTTAAATCAATTATTGATGCTCTTAATAAATATAGAACTGAAACTTCTTTTTCATTATTAGTTACTGATATTATTATTGGCTTTTTATAATCCGCTCCTTTTCTTAAAAGATACTCAGCGATATCCATTCTTTCCTGAATTAGTGATTCTGCTAATGGACTTTGAATATATCCTCTTTTAAAATAATTTATATCTGCGCCTTTTTCAACCAATAATTTAACTTTTTCAAAACTATTGTCCTCAATATTACTGGAAATTGATGCAGTTATAGCTGAATCTATTATAGTAGATTCATTTTTTATCTTCTTATTGAATGTGTTCTCTATTGAATTAGGATCTCCTTTGTAATTCAACAAAAGTCTTAAATACTTTAAATCATCATTTTTAGCAGCGACAATTACTGCCGTTTTTCCTGTATAAGTATCGTGCAAATTTGGATCTGCACCTAATTTTAATAATGTCTTTACAGATTCATATTTATTATTATAAATTGCAATCATTAATAAAGTACTTCCAAATTTTTTTTCTTGAAAATTTATCGGTATCTTTTTATTATTTATTTCCTCTTCTATTTTAACTTTGTCTTCTGCCATCACAGATTTTGCTAGTGTCCAGACAATAGTTTGTTGAAACAATCTGTAATCCATACTCGATAACTTAGTTTTGTCAACAATTGTCTGCTGATTTTGACAACTGAAAAGAAAAATCACAAAATATATTAGGACGCTTTTTTTCATAATTTATTTAGAATTTAGGTGTAGTTGCTGATCTTAAAATATTTTTTATTGCATCCCAAGTCCCTCCTGTAGGAGATAAAGCTTCAATTACATGTTCTATACTATGACCATTAATTAATGATCCGAAATACGCTCTGAAAAAGAGATATCTCAGGAAGAGTTTGGGCTTATATCTCCAGTATTCTTCCTGTGCTTCTTTCACAATCCTCTCTTTGGTTAATTGAACAATCTTTCATTAATATCTAATTTGTAAGCTCGATTTGTATAATATTCTATAAAACGGTGAGAGCACATTTTACAATAGTACTGTGTTTATTATTTTTGTTCTCCCATTTTTTATAACCTTTTGCTCTTATATTTGCACAATTCATTACCATCCCTAACTTTGGAACACTATATCGCATTTTTACTCATTTTAGCTCATTTAAGGCAATATTAAAACAAAAAAAGATGAGCATGCTCATCTTTAAATTATTTATTTCTAAAATTTGTTCAATTTCAAAAGATTTCAAAAGATTAGAATTTCGAAATCGCATATCATTAACTTTGAAACAGTACCAAAGATTAATCATCTGGTAAGTATTCGTATTTTTTCAGTTTTAAAATCTCGTTACTAATTTTTTTTATCCATAAATTTTGATTTATGTCATTACCATAAACTTGATTATCATACAAATCATCTAATTCGTTTTTCTGCATAATATTACGATTGTAAACTTTCACATAATTATCCTCAATATAATTTTTTCTAGATTTTAAGCTGTCAAACGCTTTCCTAATTCTCCTTGCATATAACTCAGTAATATCAAAATGCAATTGCTCGTGTGCTAAAACTTGAGTATCGCTTGTTAATGTCCAAGATTTATTTTTAACAAAAATAGATTCAATTTTATAACTTGTAATAATACTTTCTGTTGTTTTATACTCAAAATTAATAACAGAAGTAGTTCCAGCCACAGTAACCAATACCGAATGACTTGTATCAGGCACACCTTTAAAGTCTTCCCATTTTAACTTCCTATCATTAGACCATAAAATAATATTTTCTTCTTGACAACAAGCTTTTTCACTGTATCCATAGTTAGGTATCGTTGAACTACAAATAATTATGACAAATATTAATATTCCATATTTTAATCTCCTTTTCATATATTATCTACTTTTAAGAGTTGCACTCTTTGAATTTTCACCTATTATACCTTGTCCTACTGACAGCCTTTGTGGGTCTATGCCATTTTTTACAAGAAATTTCTTAATTGCTTTTGCTCTTAATAATTGTAAATCTCCAACTGTGCCATCAACCCCATCAATGTCAATTACGGTATTTTTTTTCAAATTAGGATGATTTCGATTCCTTACATTTCCTTGAATTAATAATAAGACTTGCGGATAATCAACTAAAGTTTTTAATAAGTCATTCAATGTTTTTCTTGAAGCATCATAATCTATTTTAGGTGAGAAAGATTCGAAAACAATATCCACATTAATAATTTTATCTTTTTTCAAGCTCGGTGGATATATCCTTTTAGTCAAACTCGGAACCGGAGGAGTGGGAATATTAAATTCTGAAGTTTCAGGTTCAGGATTATCTCCTATAACTAACCCAGTAGATGTCAACCCAGGTATTTTACCTGGAGTTTCTCCTGTTTCTCCTGTTTTTTCAGTTTTCTTTACGTAAACTGGTTTATCTCTGCTTCCACTGCTTGGAAAATCAGCGTCAATAAATAAAGACTGATATAATGAAGGCTCTTTAACAACACAACTACAATCTTTCCCAAAGATTATTTGCTTTATACCATTACCTATTCTCCTAAATATATTACCAAGTAAATTAAAAATCCCTAAACCATATTCATCAACATTGTATACTGGATTATCATCGCTTACTACGTACGGAGATTGATAGTTTACAAAATCAGCCATAGGGTCTACAACCGCAAATCTACCTAAATCTGGCATATACATACGAGCTCCAAAGTCATACATGTTAAGCCCCAGCTCATCTTGTAGTTCTTTTTCGTTGAACTTGAATTTTAATCCATCATTCGTAGAATTTTTAAGAACATTATATCCTTCTTGTTTTAATCCAAAAGGATAATAGTTATTCTCTTCCTGTATAACAAGATTTTTGTCATAACTCAAACGGATATTCCCTAAATGATCTTCGTATTGATATATGTATTTAAAAGAGCTTGCCGTTACTGCTTCTACATATCCTTCTGTTGTCGGGAAGAATTTTAGTACTGTATTTACATATTGATAACCTCCCAAATAATCTGTAGTTGTAACAGTTGCTGGCGATGTCACAGTTACAATTTTCTGAACTTTTTGTCCCACTGCATTGTAAAGATATGCAATGTTCCCTGTTGTACCAAAAGTAATTTTAGCAGGCAGGTTTAAATGATTATAGGTTATGGCGGTAATATTTTTATTATTATCAGAAATCATGTTTCCGTTGGCATCATAGGTATAATCATCAGTTGAAGCAGTATTATCAACAAATCCTACATTTTTATTACTACTGTCTACCACTTTTGTAAGCTGATTACCAGCATTAGTACTTCCGTAACTGTAAATTAAATTATCTATAGCAGTTGCTGAGAGATCATTACCTCCATTGCGTAATAGAGTCATAATATTACCGTTTTTATCATAGGTTAGTGTTTCATTATAAGCATTATTGGCTGCAGCTGTTCCTCTTTTAAAAACACCTTCTTTTAATCGATTCAGGTTGTCATATTTATAACCATAACCACGAATTACTGGTGTGACTTCTGAAGCACTAGTCCAATAGGTTTCAGCAATATTTCCGTTATATAAAGCTCTTACACCTGTTATACCACTCGATATAGTATTGTAATTTATTCTAAAAGCAAATTGATCTTTTGGATCTGTACCTTTAGTTAATGCATCAACATCATTAATGTTTGTAAGCCATCCACGAATATTATATGCATAATTGATGTTTTGAGTTGGAGCTACAGTAGTATTTCCAACTTTTTTAGAAATCAACTGTCCTAACTCATCATAAGTATTACTGGAAATAAGCTCTACTGTACCATTATTTATTTGATGTGTCTGTGTCAATAAACGATCCTGATTAGAATAGGTAAAAGCATCTTTCGTCATTAATTCTGTATCTGAACTTAACCTTTTATGCCTTGTAATGCTGTACTGCAGCTGCCCAGAAAAAGGATTCAATTTATTATCTGCATAGGTATAGCCTCCTAAGAAATTTTGTGTATAAGAACGTATCGGCCTTGCTTTAGCGTCATATAACGTATAAGCAAGTTCGTTTCTGTACGTAGTACTGTTCTCTAAAATTCTTGTCCAGCTTCCTGTCGCTAGTCCAACAGGTTTTTCTGTTGTGGCAGTTTTAGTGATATAATATACATTTTGTGTTTCAATAACTGCTGGTATTGTTGGTGCATTGGGATAATTATAATCATCAAAATAATTAACAGTAAGCACATGATAATCCGCAATTGGCCAGGCAGTAGTAGTATACCTAAATGATACTCCATTTATAGTAGTATTAGTTGCATCTGCAATTTTAGTTTCACTAATTGTTGTATAATCATTTTGATTATCCTGAAGCACTTTTCTACCTAAACTGGTAACAGTTCCCGTAATCCATGCTGTGATGATTGGACGATTTAAAGCATCGTATTTGGTTACAGTCCATCCGGAAGAAGTAATATCTGTAAATGGAGATAAAGAAGGCCCTGTTGCTATTGGTCTGTCTAATTTATCATAAACAATAAACTCCCATTGTTTTCCAGGTAATTTTTTCTCTACAAGTCGGTTACGAGAATCATACTTGTATTGATAACATAAGTTATTTAAAGCGTTTTGTAAATTATTATCAATTTGTGCACTAAAAGTACTTCCGGAAACAGCATTAAAGCCCGGTAATAATCGTATAGAATTTGTTGCTGTTAATGACAGTGTCGATCCTGAAGAAACTACCGCAGTAGATGTAACATCACTTGGTATGTTTAATGTATTAACGATATCTACCGCTTTAGGCGGGAGTACATATGTTAAATTCCCATACTGATCATAAACATAATACGTATCATGTTTTATTCCGGCATCATAAGTACGTTTTAAGACTACCTGTCCTTCTTTATTTTTAAATTCAACTGTTGAACCATTAGCCTCTAAAGGTGAAGCCGCTGTATTTTCATCATATGTTATGGTCTTAAAAAGCTGATATTGATCATAGAGACCATTTGCATTTCCGTATGACAATGCAATATCATATAAACCATTATTTGAATTCCAAACTGCATTAACAGCATAGTTTTTTACTGCATCATTAGTAACATTGGTTTGATAATCCATTTTTATTGTATGGTTATTTACCATAGCCCAGTCATTTCCTGGTGCAGCTTGCTGTAAAACACGATCTAATGGAGAAGACTCTAACTGTTTTTCGTTAAATGGATTTGTATTTGCTACGCCATAATTAGTTTGATACTGTGAAATTAAATTAGGAATCAGATTTAAAGGGTTAATATAATTTGAATTCGTCTGCGTAGAAGCATATGGAAGATATTCTCTAATCTGTCTTCCATAAGAATCATATTCAATAGGTATAACGATGTCTTTTCCAGAACCAGAAGCTTGATAGGCTGCTTTTTGAATTGGCCTCCCAAGTCCGTCGAAATAGGTTATATTTTGATTTGCCTGTAAAATAGTTGGGTTTGCAATACTCGATGTTGTCTCTGATTTATATACAATATTCTTAATAGAGTTTTGATTTTGTAAACTCGCTTCTAAAGAAGTACAGTTAGCATTTGTACCCGGAATTAAAGGACAATTATCGCTATTATTGGTCACGTAATTCCCATCAGGCTTAATACATTGGGTAAAGCTAGGTGATGAAGGATCACCTAAACCATCTAAATCATTATCTAAATACCAAGTTGGAGCTAAAGTACATGAAAGGTTTTTGGAAAAATTTAAATAGCACCCAGTCAAGTTAGTAGGTGCATTTGTCAAATAAAAAACTAAAGTATTATTTTCAATTTTTGCTGCATAATTGGATAACGGATTTCCAGGACTTGAAGAAAGCTGACCTAAATCCATATTAGGTAATGAAATACTCAAGGAAGCAATATTCCCGATTTTTAAATTTTGAGAAGTTGCCCAACTTGCATCTATTTTAATGGTCAAAACATCATCTATAATAGAAATTGCGCCACCTCCGGTACCAGTCTGACCTGTATTATTTAGACTTGTAACGGCAATACTTTGTGAGTAATTAGGATAAATTCCGGCTTGAATTTGACCAAAAAACATTAGCAATAAGAATACTAAGTAGTAGTTGTATTTTTTCATCATTTTCAAATTAGTTTTTATACTGATATTTATTTTCTGATACTATATTATTGTCTTTATCTCTTATCGTAATTAACCTGCCCAGAGCATCGTAGTTATATGTCATAATATCCGATTTTGGATCAGTTATAGTACTAACCCCAATTAATGGTCTGTAAGTGTATGTATTAATAGGACTATTAACCAAATTAGCATTCGAACGAAGAGGATTTATAAGAGACAACTTGCTTTCATCATAAGTATCCAGTACTGTAGTTGTTATGCCTAATGCAGCAGCTACTTGAGAATAGGTAGCATTTTCAATTTTAGCTATTGGTAAAGTTTTATTATAACCCCAAAGTATTGTGACACTAGTGCCGCCCTCTAAAGTATATTGCTGAATATTTCCTTTTGAATCGTACTTATCATAGGTAACTTTTTTCTCTGTACTGGCGGTGTTAGCATCATTTATTCCTTTTCCTGCATAAACAAACTTTGGATAGATGAAATTAGATGTAGTAGCATCTTTTGCATATTCAATAATTTGTCTCGATAACAGTTGTGTATTTTTACGATTTTCAGTTACTAATGGAATTCCTATCATTTTTGCTGCAGTCATTGTATTTTTTATCGCTAATTGTTCTGGATTATCATTAGCATAATAAAAAGTAGTTGACAATTGATCGTTATTACTATTTGTAGTTGATTTAGTTCTGATGTTTCCTTCAGAATTATAAGTATAACTTTCAGTACTTGTTAAAAAATTAGTCCCATAATATTGTTTTGTAACAGTATTGTCTAACAAGTTCCATTCTGACGATATTGGATAAACATTATAAGAATATTTATGTCTTCCACCTAATATGGCTCTTTCATGTGGATCTGGACCAAAAAAATGAGTATTAATAGCAATTCCGTAATAATAAACAAGTCCACTGTTGAGATTAGTGTAATTATATGTTTTTTGTGTTAAAAGCTGATTAAGATTGTCGTAAACATATTCGTTCCAAATTAAGCCATTACGTAAATTTGGAAAAACAGGATAGTTCTTTGAAACAACATTATCAAAATTGTAATAATTAAAAACTCTCTTTCCAATATTATTTTGAGTATTAGTCGACATCTCAGTTTCTTCAACTTTATCGTAGCCAATTAAATTACCTCCCTCAGAAATTAAATTATCTGATGATATAGATAATTTACTAAGTGGACCATGCTCCACAAAATTTGGGCATGAATATCCCGGCGCTGGTGGCGTACAAGAGAAATACCATGCTTCACTTAATACATCTATTGGATCAAAACGATTTAACAATTTACCTCCATAATAACTAAGCTGTTTGTTTGAAATTAAATTACCTGGACGATCAAAATTTTTCACAGATTTTATTCGCATTCCACATTGATTACTAATAGAAGTATCTATTCCAGTATCATCATTATAAGTAAATCTGGAATTAACCGATGCAGAATGGTAATAATTTTCCGCATAATTTAAATTATCAGGCATGAATACTTTTACACTATAAGTAACTGAAGGAGAAGAATCGTAAGGCACTTGAATTGTTTCATACCATTGTTTTCCACTATTATTTGTAAAATCCACATTCAAAACTGTACTTAAATCCCATCTTTTGATCAAAGTGGTAGTTGGAGTTCCGTTAACTGGTTTTGTTTTAGTAAATTCAATGTAACAACCTGACATTTCTAAATAAGTCCAAGGAGCTCTGTTAATATTTGTGGCACTTATCACGTTACTGAAAGTAATTCCAACGCTTTTTGATAAGGTGAAAGTTTTTATCAATGTATTATTCACATCATTATTGTCTAAAACATAGTAGTTTTTATAAGCGAGATTGTTCTTTGCTATATCAGGTATAAATTGATTGTTAAATGAATTTGGTTCATACTCAAACTGTGTATAACCACCGGTTGGATAAGTAATTTTATTGAGTAAATATGTTCCAGCCATTGAATTATCAGTATATCTGTTGGCACCAGAATAATTATAAATAAAAGGACTATTATTAGTTTGTGCAAGATATTGTTTAGGATAATCAAAATAAGATAAATCAGGTAATAACTGCAGGTTTGCCTGAGCATTATAATACCCCCAAAAGTCTTTTGCCATCGAAATTTTAAGAGGCATTGTATTTGTTAAATCATAATCAAACTTGTATGCAGGCTTAGTTCTGTCTTCTACTTGAGTTGTTTCGTCAGTATATCCAATTTCCTTTAAACTATCCAGTTTTAATCTTTTACCTAATGCTCCTTCATAAGATGTAACAAGTGGGTTGCTTAAAGCATTCGGTGTTGCTAGTGTGGTATAAGGAAAATAACTGTATCCAAATTCAAATGCTTTTATCTTTCTACCTGTTACAGCCGAAGTAATTAAAATTGATTTTAGTCTTTTTAAATTACCGTTATTATTAACATTTGGAATAATATCATCTCTATTTTCTAAATTAAAATTAATTGTAGTATCTTCTGTTGTAATTGAAGAAAGAATTTTGATATCGCTTTGCTGAGTATTAAGACCTAATACAGGCGAAGGCCCTCCGAAGAAATCATATAAAAGTGTAGATTCAGAGTAGTTATAATCAATAAAATGTGCATCTATATAACTAAAAATAATCTTCTTGCCATTTATTAACTGTATTTCTGATAATTTAAAAGTTTTTCCGGCCTTATCACTATTGGCATAATATCCTTGTTCATAGGCTGTTTCAACAGTATTAAAAACATATTTTATGCCATCTAGAGTTGTAATAGTAATTCCAGAGGTTGTTTTTTCAAATTTTATATCTGTTTTTTTGTCAATTTGTACTACCTGCTGTGTTTCAGGATTTATGTAAAACTTACCAGAATAATTTGCAAAATTATAATGATAAATATCTGGCTGTCCGCTTCCTACCAGTAATGCTGCGATAACTTCACCTGCATCATCACCTGCCTCGCTACCAACAATTTTGCTATCGCAACTCATATTTAGACAAGGTTCATAAAATGAATAGCCTGTCATTGCAACGTTTTTATTTACGCCTTGTGGAGATGAATTATTAATTCTATCTTTAAACAAATTATATCCACTTGGATTACCCCCATAATTGAGATTATTGTCTAATTCATCTCTTTTTCCTCTAACTTCTTGCAGTATACTTCCACCCGGAGACAAATCCCAGCCTAAACCTACCCAAGTTGCCTGATCTGATACTTTTATACCCGAATTATGATAATTTAGTGTTATCGGAATTTCCAAGTCTCCCTCTTTAATAGTATATATCGGAATCGAAATATTAGCTGTTCCAGTATAATATCCAATAGGAATATCACCAAACCTACCGAGAAGCGCTGCTTCTGGCGAAGTTGGAATACTATTGATTTTGGGCGTGTAAGATGCTGTTGTTTGTGAATATAAAAATGTATTAACTGAGCATAAAAAAAACAATGTAAAAACATTGCTTTTTTGTTTCATCAAATAATTAATAACATATTGCAATTTGTTTTGATGGATAAGGGTCATATATTAGATAGATTATTATAAACTTTAACAAAATATATTTTGTAGACAATATTAGACCATTTTTAAATGTTAATTTTTATTTTTTTTAACAAGATTAACCCTCTTGGAAAATTAATTTTGTTAAATATTTGACAATAAATACATTAATGTAATTTTGATTAGTTTTTGTAAGGGTTAAAACTTTAATATATATTTAATTTTAAGTTTATCCTTATCCAATTTTTACTTCAACTTATGTTGAATACGAGTATTATTTGGAGACATAAAGCATAGAGGCTTTTAATAAATTAATTTCTGCTAAAAATCTTAATCACAAACCATTCAACACTTTACATAAAACCAAATCAAATTGTGAATATCTATTTCTAAAATTCTGACGATATTTTGATAGCAAAAATTATCTTTGGCATCCTTAAAAAAACAAAGAAGATGAGCGCAATTTGGTACGAATGCAAAGTAAAATATAGAAAAACAGACGAAACTGGCGGACAAAAAGTGGTTACAGAACCCTATTTGGTAGATGCTATATCGTATACAGAAGCTGAAAAAAGAATTAATGAAGAAATGGCGGCTTATGTAAGTGAAGAATTTAAAATCACGAATATAAAAGTTGCCAATTTTGCTGAAATTCATCCTTTTGAAAATGCAGACCGTTGGTTTAAGTCTAAAGTTTCTTTGATTGCTTATGACGAAGAAAGCGGAAAAGAAAGAAAATCAAACATGTACATGCTGGTTCAGGCAAATGACGTACGAGAAGCCTTCGACAATACGATT
Source organism: Flavobacterium sp. H4147 (assembly GCF_029360735.1). NCBI lineage: Bacteria > Pseudomonadati > Bacteroidota > Flavobacteriia > Flavobacteriales > Flavobacteriaceae > Flavobacterium > Flavobacterium sp. H4147. The sequence goes on from NZ_JARKNB010000001.1 coordinate 152,559, forward strand.
CACGTAATGAAAAATACGATGGGCGAATATTCGATTCCGGCAATTTCAGAATCACCAATTATGGATGTTTTTCCATATTTCAGCGGTGAAGAAGAAGAAACTGAAATGCTGGAAAGATTCAACGCTCTTAAAGCTTCAAAACCTGCAAAAGCCGACGAAGAAATCGTTGACCACATGGAATTTGAAACCGCAAACGAGGAATAAAATCAAAAGCTTCAGAGAAATCTGGAGCTTTTTTATTTTAAACCCACAATCAAAATAAATCCTATATTAGCTGTACTAAAACCAAACCACCACTCCAAAAACTAAATTTTCATGAATAAAAAAACGATTGTATTAATTGGGTTTATCATTTTAAAATTTGTTTTACAATATACTTTAATCAGTCCCGAATATGATTTACAGCGTGATGAATACCTTCATCTCGACCAAGCGCATCATTTAGCTTGGGGATATCTGTCTGTTCCGCCTGTGACTTCCTGGTTTTCGTACGTTATTTTTTTATTAGGAAATTCTGTTTTCTGGGTAAAGTTCTTCCCCGCCCTTTTTGGCGCTTTAACGCTTTTAATGGTTTGGAAAACTATCGAGCTTTTAAAAGGCAATTGGTATGCTTTAATTTTAGGAGCATTATGTATTGTTTTTTCAGCATTGTTACGAATTAACATGCTGTATCAGCCAAACTCTGTAGATGTTTTATCGTGGACAGCTTTTTATTATGTGGTAATTCAATATATTTCTTCAGAAAAACCTAAATGGCTTTATATCGGAGCTGTTGTTTTTGCATTTGGATTCCTAAACAAATACAATATTCTTTTCCTCTTAATCGGACTTTTTCCAGCGCTTTTACTTTCAAAACAACGTAAAATATTGGCTGAGAAAAAATTATATTTTGCGTTGATTTTAGGAATTCTTTTGATTTTACCCAATCTATTGTGGCAGTACAACAATAATTTTCCTATTGTACATCACATGAAAGAACTAGCAGAAACACAACTGGTAAACGTAGACCGTATCGATTTTTTAAAAGAGCAGATTCTATATTTTATTGGAGGTTTATTCGTAATTCTTTCCTCTTTTTATGCTTTAGTATTTTACAAACCTTTCGAAAAATTCAAATTCTTTTTTACATCGATCATTTTCACGCTGCTTGTTTTTCTTTATTTCAAAGCCAAAGCCTATTACGCCATTGGTTTGTATCCAATTTACATAGCATTTGGAGCTGTTTACCTTGAAGATGTTTTACAATCAGGATGGAAACACTATTTAAAACCTGTATTTATTTTACTCCCGTTATTGTTTTTTATTCCGATGTACCAGCTTGCCTTTCCTAATAAAAGTCCAGAATACATTGTAAAAAACAAACTTGGAACACATCGTTGGGAAGATGGAAAAGAACATAACCTTTCTCAAGATTTTGCTGATATGCTGGGCTGGAAAGAACTAGCTCGAAAAACAGATTCTGTTTATGCTTTATTTCCAAAATCTGAAAATACTTTAGTGCTTTGCGATAATTACGGACAAGCTGGAGCTATTAATTATTACACTAAAAAAAGCATTAAAGCCGTTTCTTTCAATGCTGATTACGTGAATTGGTTCAATTTGAATGTGCATTATACGAATCTAATTCGTGTAAAAGAATTTGAAGAAAATAGTACTGAATTTAAAGAAACCAGTCCGTTTTTCGAATCTGCACGCATTGGCGGAAGCATAACAAATCAATACGCCAGAGAATACCAAACAACAATTTTCGTTTTCACTAAAGCTAAAGTAAACATCAATAACAGACTCAAACAGGAAATCGAAGAAGAGAAAAATTATGACAATTAAAATGATTCATTTCGATACAATTGGTTATTTAAAAAATGGAAATCCCAGACAAATCAAGGCTTATAAAACACTTACCCAAAATAAGATTTTAGAAAATCTGTCTGAATTTGATCCTATTTTAGCGGGAACTATTCCAATAAATATTGATATTGAAAACAGCGATCTCGATATTATTTGTTATTGGCAGAACAAAACTCATTTCATCGAAATCATCACTGACCTATTTCTATTTAAAACTGATTTTAAAATTTCGGAAGCAATTGTAAATGAACAAGTTTCTATAATTGCAAGTTTTAAATTAGAAGATTTTGAAATTGAAATTTTCGGTCAAAATATTCCAACCAAAAACCAAAACGGTTACCGACACATGATTATAGAACATGAAATTCTACAATCGCGAGATGAGAATTTCCGTTTAGAGATTATAAAACTCAAACAAAACGGCTATAAAACCGAGCCTGCTTTTGGCAAATTATTGGGTTTAAAAAACGATCCTTACGCAGAATTATTGACTTATAAAATATAAACTCTTCAAGCATTAATAAATAATTATTTAAATATCAACAAATTACACCAAAACACCTTTTCTAGAAAATATTTCAAGAATTTCTTTGGATAAACGTATTTAGTGTGTATCTTTGCACCCGAAACATCGCGGGATAGAGCAGTAGGCAGCTCGTCGGGCTCATAACCCGAAGGTCACAGGTTCGAGTCCTGTTCCCGCTACTAAGAGAAAAAGCTTCAGAGAAATCTGAAGCTTTTTTTGTTTCTGATTCTCTTTGCGAGCACAGATTACAAATCTGCGCTATCGCTGTCTACATATCGCAGCGATCGAGTTTGAAAAGTTTAAAAAAACTATTTTAAAAAGCTTTGCCTCAAGAACGTGGTTTAGGCAAATTTCTATCGTACATAATAATAGTTCCTGCCACGGCCACATTTAGGCTTTTTTCCGATTTAAATTTCACTAAATTATGACATTTACTCATCGCATTTTTAGATAAACCGTGATCTTCTGCTCCCAATAAATAAACGCATCTTCTTGGATGCTCAAAAGTTTCTAAATCAGAGGCTTTGTCGGTCAGTTCTACACCTACTAATCGTGCTCCTTTAGGCAAATTTTCATAGAAAGCTTCAAAAGTCTCGTAATGAAAATAAGGAATCGCTTTTACAGCATCATGAGTATCACACGCTTGTTTCGCATATCGATTACCAATGGTAAATATAAAAGTAGCACCCATGTTTTGAGCCGAACGCCACAAAACTCCCAAATTTTCAGGCGTTTTACCATTTTGTATTCCTATACCAAAGTATTCATTTATAAAATTATCATTCATAAAGGCAAAAGTACAAACTTTAAATATCAATTTACAGCACTTGGCGCAAAACACTTTTTCTTAATTCTACTATTCATCTAAAAGAATAAATGATTTCAAATTAGGATATAATATCTGACAAAAAGAATATTTTACGGGATATTTTTTATCTTTGAAATCAGACTTTTTAATTGAGATAGCTTTATATTTGAGCCTTCAGAAAATCAGAAATTATTATGGAACAGAAAATTCATCAGGGAAGAAACGTAAAACGCTTCAGAGAAATGCTTGGTATCAAACAGGAAGCTCTTGCTTATGATTTGGGTGAAGATTGGAATCAGAAAAAAATCTCTATTCTGGAACAGAAAGATGTAATCGAAGATAATCTGCTTAAACAAATCTCTACTTCTTTGAAAATTCCTGTTGAAGCTTTTAAAAATTTTGATGAAGAACAAGCCATAAATATTATATCCAATACTTTTAATGATCAATCCAATGGATACAATTACTATCCAACTTTCAATGTAAATCCAATTGAAAAATGGCTTGAAGCTTTAGAAGAAATCAAACGATTAAATCTGGAACTTTTAAAAGCCAAAGAAGAACAAATTAAGGTTTTAGAAAAATTATTAAAAAAGGAATAAACTTTTATAAATGTATAATTCAAAAAGAGGCTTTTGAGCCTCTTTTTCATTTTAAAAATATTGAAGAACAAACAAAAGCTCTTTAAAACATATAAGAATATTACTTCAAATCAAATAAATCTCAATTTTTCTTAAATTTTTTCATTTTAATAAAAGAAGAAAAAAGCATTGTATTTTATTTTCTATACACAAAACAATTAATTATCTATCAAACAAATACAGCATACTTAACTTAATTATTTTATAATTAAACATTCCTAAATAGGTTGTTTTCTTAAAATTCTTCAAAAAATTTTTTCGCTTTTGTGTTTGGTTATTCCAAAATTAATTGCATTTTTGCACCCGCAATAGCAAAACAGGTCCGTTCGTCTATCGGTTAGGACGCCAGGTTTTCATCCTGGTAAGGGGGGTTCGATTCCCCCACGGACTACAAAAAAAGCTTCAGAGAAATCTGAAGCTTTTTTCTTTTAAAATAACTCTCAATTAAAGAAAATCCCCCATTTTCTACAGAGAGTTAAAATTAGAAAACCTCAAAACTGCACAATTTGTGACCGTAATGAGGCTCCGCTAAAATATTATATAGCCGATGATTCAAATTGTTTAAGGTCTCGGGTGTTTTTTTGCACAGCAAGCGCAGAAAACAGTCCTAATACAAACGACATCCCAAAGAAACCTTTTTCACTTAGGAGTAAATTGGCGTTCCACAAACCAATTATAAGCAATACTATCGAGGCAATGGTACTAAACCAGCTTATGCTGTAATACAAGTCTGTAACCGGAATACCTTCTAGTCTGTCACGCACACTTTTTTGCACTGATATTACAGAGAAAAGACCAAAAAGAAGAATTGTAAAATAATATCCTTTTTCGTTGTACGCCATATCCGAATTATAAAGTCCGATACAATACGAGGTCATCCCAATAATTAACGTCATCCACGAAGCGCCTATAAAGGCAGCACTAGGTTTTAATGGACTAGATCCATTATTTAATCTTGCATTTTTTAATTCCGAATTGTTGTTTGATTCATTTGATTTTAGCGGTTCCATAATTTTATGTTTTATAATTATGAAGCAAATTTCAGCATGAAACCGGAGTTATGAAAATCAATTTATGAATAAAACTGACGATATAAAAAATAGTTTTTCTTATTTTTACATTCATAAATATAAAACTATGAATGCACTTCAGGAAATATCCAACATGATGAATGAAACAGAAAAAAAGGCATTCATACAACATTTATCCAAAAAGAACAAACGTAAAGACGTTGGAAATATTGAATTATTCAATTCTTTAAAAACTGACGATATAAAATTAAAAAAGTCAGATTTAAAAAATCAAAAAAGCAGCGATGCTTATCATGCATTACGAAAAAGGCTTTATGATAACATGGTGGAATTCATGGCGACTCGAAGTTTTGAGAATGACACTTCAGAAGAAAATACAATTCTTCGCCTTATTGTGGTAAGCCGTTTGTTTTTTGAACATAAACTTGAAAAAACGGCTTTTAAATGTTTGGCAAAAGCGGAAAATATTGCAACGAACATTGAACATTTCCGTCTTCTTAATGAAATATATTTGATGCAAATACAATTTGCTCATTTCAATCTTTCTCAGCCAATTGAAAAAGTAATACAAAAGTTTAAAGCCAATAAAAAAAAGCTTGAATACGAAGAGCAGCTTAATCTTGGTTACGCAGTTTTACGCCGCGAACTTGCCGCGATTTATCATGAAGGTCGTATTGTAGATTTTCAGGCGGTAATAAAAAACACCATCGAAACACACGGAATATCATTGAAACAAGGATTGACTTTTAAATCCTTGTACCAAATTTTATTTATTGCCAACGAATACGCTTCTATAAACAACAATTACCTGCCTATTCAGCCTTTTGTGATGACAAGCTACAAATTCATCAGCAAAAAAGCAGATTTGACTAATAAGCATTTATACTATCATATTTACATATTGTATTTTATTGCTAATTTTCATTTTCGCAACGGTCAGTTTTCTGAGTCTTTGAATTATCTTAATTCGATGTTTACCGAACTTCAGAAACAGTCTGGTAAATATTACCATCGTTTCTGTTTGAGATATTTTCTTTTGCTGGCTTTCAACGAAAACTATCTGGGAAATTGGCAAAAAGCAATCGAAATTGCCGAAAAAGCTTTAACCCTAAACAAAAAAACAGATCCTAATGATAGTAACGATGTCCGTTTAATGCTTATCGTTTTTCATATTCAGCAAAACGCGGGACGAAGTGCTGTAAAAGAAATGGCAAAATTAAGCCATACCGACAGCTGGTACGAGAAAAAAATGGGTATGGACTGGACTATCAAAAAATGTCTGATGGAAATAATGCTTCACACACAGCAGGAAAACACAGAACTCGCAATTTCCCGAATCAAAAGCTTTAAACGACGTTATAAAAAATACCTGTTAACGGTAAACGAAGAGCGCGTTGTGCAATATCTTTCGCTTATAGAACAATATGTAATGAAAACCGAAATCATAAAAAATGAAAAGTTTCAAACCACAATAGAAAATTTTATCATTACAGCACAAAACGGACCTAAGGATATTTTCATCATGAGCTTTCTGGCTTGGTTACTTTCAAAAGTGAGACAGAAACCAATTTATGAAACAACATTAAATTTACTGGCGATCTATTTTCCTGAATCTCATTTACACAAAAAAACCGCTCATCTCTGAACGGTTTTCTAAATTATTTTCCAAATAATTAAGCTCTGAATAAAGCGTATTTATTATAGTTAAACAAAACTCTATCGTATGGAACATAAAGAGAAACAATTTTCTCTGATGATTCGTCGAATTTAATTCCGTTGTGTTTTCTGAATAAGTAAATCTCTTTTAAACAATTCGAAAGACTTTGGTGAATTTCACTTGTAAATGTTGGAAGTTTTTTATCGCCAACTAAAAGATCAATTTGGTAGTTTGAACTGCTTTTAGATAAGTTGTTACCAATAATTCTAATGGTAAATGTTGTTGATTTTCCGTATTGTTCGCCCTGATATTGTAGTGTCATAATTTTATCTTTTTAAAGGTTGTACTTTTTGTTTTCGTAATTAATAAGGTGGAAATAAATCCAATTTTAAAGTTATAAAAAAAATCGAAACCGGCCTGCAAACTTAAATTAAATTTGTGGTTAAAATCAATTCAAGATGTGATTTTCTGATTTCTTTTCTTCGGTTAAATCTCATAAAAACGGTTTCCCATTTCCGATGGAATTGTTCCAGACAAATTGTTTTTAGAAAGCTCTAAATCTTTCAAATTCTTCAACTTACAAATCGTTTCAAGAATTGATCCTGAGAATTGATTACTAGAAAAACTAAAAACTTCCAGCTTTTTTAAATTACCAATTAAATTGGGAATATTTCCTTCCAGATTGTTTTTATGAAAATCTATTACAAGATACAAAGCGCCTTATGTCGATAAAGTGTTAATAAATAAAAAGGTATTATTTTTCTTGTTTTTAGCAATACTATTTTGAGTATTTTTGAAACAACTAATTACAAAAACCTCATATTATGGAAATTAACTTTTACGCATTCCTAGTTTCTGCGATCGTAACACTTGTCGTAGGCTTCATCTGGTACAATCCAAAAGTCTTTGGAACGATTTGGATGAAAGAAAATAATCTGACCCAAGAAGAACTGAGAAAAGGAAGTATGCTGAAAATTTTCGGACTTACTTACATTTTTTCTTTGATGATTTCGATGACTTTAATGTCGTTGACCATTCATCAATCAGGCGCAGTTGGAATGGTTGGCGGCCCACCTTTAATTGCTTCTGCAAAACCATCTTTTTCTGCTTTCATGGCAGATTATGGAACAGCTTACAGAACATTTAAACACGGCGCTCTGCATGGTTTCTTATCTGGATTATTTTTTGCTTTCCCTGTAATCGGAATCAATGGTTTGTTTGAAAGAAAATCTTGGAAATACATTTTTATCCATGCTGGTTTCTGGATAATAACACTTACGTTAATGGGCGGTATCATTTGCGCATTTGCTTAGCTCAAAATACAAAACCCGTTTGAAATCAAAGTTCAAACGGGTTTTCTTAATAATAACTTAAAGGAATTGAGTTATTGTAAATATTCTCTAATTTTGACGAAATTAGTCTACTCATTTGAATACAACCTATTCTTTCCAGATTTACAAAAGCACTTCCTTACTGCCTTTAGAATGGAATTCGCTTGCTGCTGATAATATTTTTTTGACACGGGAATATCTCGAAGTACTGGAAAATTCTTGCCCAGTAAACATGACTTGTCATTTTATTGGACTTTTTGAAGAGAAAAAACTAATTGGAATTGTTCTGACCCAATTTTTATTTGCCGAAAAACTCGAATCGTTTGGAGAACGTGACAAGTGTTTAAAAACATCTGTCCGTAATTTTGCTTTAAAAAACTTTGCTTCGCACGTGTTATTTGTTGGCAACAATATGCTTACGGGACAAAATGCTTTTATCTTTAAAGAAAATGTTAAGCAATCTAAAGCGATAAAAACACTTCATAAAGCGATAAATCAGCTAAAAAAGGATTTGAAAGAAAGCGGAAAGAAAGTCCACATTACAAGCATAAAGGATTTTACTGCAAAAGAAATCGAACCACTTCAGGCTGAATTTAAAAACAATTATACGTTTTCGACACAGCCGAATATGGTTTTCGAAATCAGAGAAAACTGGAAAACCGAACAGGATTATATCGATGCTTTATCTAAAAAATACCGCGATCAATACAAACGTGCCCGAAAAAAATCTGAAGGAATCGTAAAACAAAAAATGACTCTTGCCGATATTAAAAAATACGAGGATGTAATTTATGATTTGTATTTTCATGTGGCCAAAAATGCTCCTTTCAATACTTTCTTTCTAGCCAGAAATCATTTTAGTTTTTTCAAAGAAATTATGGGAGATAACTTTTTATTATATGGTTATTTTTTAGACGAAAAACTTATCGGATTCAATACTCTAATTAAAAACGGCGAAGTAATGGACACTTATTTCTTAGGATACGACGAAAGTGTACAACGCGAAAAAATGCTGTATCTGAACATGTTGTACGATATGATCTCCTACTCCATTAAACAAGGCTTTAAGGAAATCGTTTTTGCTCGTACTGCACTTGAAATCAAAAGTTCTGTTGGCGCCAAACCAGTAAAAATGTATGGTTTGATAACACACAGCAACTCGTTGATTAATCACAATATTTCAAGATTTTTTAATTATCTGGAACCTAAAACGGAATGGCAGGAACGCAATCCTTTTAAATAAAATATTCCCTTTCAAAGTTTATTTTTTTAGAAAAATATCATGTCGCTCCGATGGAGCTTTTGAACTTTAGTGATAACAATTTCTATAAATATTTCGCTCCTAATGGAGCTTTTTTAGCTCTGGAAGAGCGAAATATTTATAGAAAATAATATCGGCGGTATAAAAAGCTCCAGCGGAGCGACACGATTTAAGATTTGCAATATTCCTTCAACAAAAAATCAATCACAATCAAGGAACTGCCAATTTCATTTGTTTGTGCAGAATATGAATTTCTAAAGAAGTCTGCGCTCCGCAATATTCACCATCAATTTGAAAATGAACTGGGTAATCCGTTTCGATAGTCGCTTTGTCTGTTGAAATGATCACAATGTCATCAGAATCAATTGGCATATTTCCGGTGATAATTTTTCCAATTAAAAACAAATCAAGACTTTTCAGAATCACCAATTCAAACTTTCCATCATTCATAGTTCCGTTTGGATTAATAATTACGCCTGTTCCATATTTCTGCGAATTGGCAATTACAATCATTCGGGCCACATGCTGAACTGTTTTATTATTCGCAGAAATTGTAGCTACAAACGGCGCATCTGATTCTGTTAATGTTGTAAAAGCCTGCAGCGCATATCCCCAAAAGCCACGAACATCACTTTGCTCGTAGTTTTTTACCAGATTAGCATTTAATCCGAGATCGCTTAAATGAATGCTTTTTTTGCCGTTGATGCAAATCATATCCATTTCGATATAATGATGCAGAAAGGCTATTTTTAGGTTCTCCTCGATTCCAGCAGGGAGATTTAGATCAACAGAAAGTCCGTTTGCTGATCCAGCCGGCAGAATTCCAATAATTACATCGTGTTCTTCCATGGCTTCAGCGACCATTTTGATTGTTCCATCTCCGCCCGCAACAACGATTCGTTCTGGATTATATTGATCGTATATTTTTTGAATTTCTTTTAAATCATTTTTTCCAGTTGTTTCATAAACTTCTAAATCAAAATGATTTGTCGTTGCAAATTCTTGAACAGCTTCTATTAAATCGGATTTGTCGAGATCTCCAGAGATGGGATTTACGACAAAGAGTATATTCTTTTTCAAAATTTTATTTTTAAAACCAATTATATTAAGTAAATTACAGTTACATAAATATACGTAATTAATGAAACCAATTTTACAATTATATCGAGGTTATGCAAATGAGCAAGAATTAATTGTGATGGGGCATGTTTTAAGAAGAGAACACAACTACGATTTTGAAAAAAGAAAGCTAAAAAACGCCACCTCGATTCTAAAGTTATTCCGAATAAAAACCATTAAAAATTTTGATGTTTATCTCCATTATAATAATGAAGTGATTCATACCAAAACTTTAGACGATGGTTTTTTTAATTTTTGCATTCCGCTGGAAAAGGAAACTCATTTTGGCTGGATGCCGTATGAAGTCAGTCTGAAATATCAAGATAAAACGGTTCACTGCAAGGGTAGTTTTATTCGGCCACATAAAGGAAAACTGGGCATTATATCCGATATTGATGATACATTTTTGATTTCGCATACTAAGAATTTATTTCTCAAAATATATATTTTGCTTTTTAAAAATGTAAACGACCGAAGAGTATTCAAAGATGTTGTGGCACATTATCAAGCATTGAGCCAGGCTGGAAGAAATAATCCTGAAGAAGGAAATGCATTCTTTTATATTTCAAGCAGCGAATGGAATTTATACCGGTTTATTGCCAAATTTACCCGCATTAATAAACTTCCAAAAGCAGTTTTTCTGCTGAAAGATATCAAAAGAGGAATCACCGATTTTTTTATGAGCGGAAGAGGGAATCACGATCACAAATATGAAAAGATAAAACATGTGGTTGAGTTTTACCCAAATTTGAAATATGTTTTATTAGGAGATGATTCTCAGCATGATCCTATGTTGTACGAACGAATCTGTAAAATTTTTCCAGTTACCGTAATTGCTGTTTATATTAGGCAGACTGGAAAATCTCAAAAAACAGAAGTTAAAAAAATACTCCACAATTTAGAAACACTTGATGTTGCAGTGTGTTATTTTAAAGACAGCAGTGAGGCTATTGAGCATTCTAAGTCTATTGGGATTATTTAGTTTGAGTTTTCAGTCTCAGTTTACACTTTACGCATAATCTTAATTAAAAAACCTTTTCAAAGTTTAGAACTTTGAAAAAGGTTTTTTAATATTTCACTGTGACTATAAACTGAGACTGTAAACTGAAAATCGCGACTTATAACTATGCATTAAAACTATCAATCTCTTCTTGAACAGTTTCCCAGTCAATTAATAACTGATCTAAATCTGATTTCTTTTTGTTGTAAGCGGTAAAGAATGAAGCGTCTTCGATGTGTTTGTCATAATTCGTTTCAAGCGCTTTATCGTCGTGCTGAATATCTTTTTCTAATTGCTGAATCTGACTTTCGATTTTACTTAATCTATTCTGAAGCGCTTTTGTTTTTTTCTGATCTTCGTAAGACACTTTGCTGACTTCTTTTTCTTTTGGAGTATCTTTTTTTACGACATCTTTTTTCTCCACTTCACGCATATTTTCAAGATTGCGCTGTTCTAAGAAGAAGTTGATATCGCCTAGATATTCTTTGATTTTTTGATCTTTGAATTCATAAACGATATTCGACATTCCTTGAAGAAAATCCCTGTCGTGAGAAACCAACAACAAAGTACCGCCAAATTTCTGAAGTGCCGCTTTTAATACGTTTTTAGATTTAATATCCAAGTGGTTCGTAGGCTCATCCATCAGCAATACGTTGATTGGCTGTAGTAACAATTTACAAAGTGCCAAACGGTTACGCTCACCTCCTGAAAGTACTTTTACTTTTTTCTCAACATCATCTCCACGGAAAAGAAAAGAACCTAACATATCGCGAACTTTCATACGGTTTGTATCGGTTGCAGCATCTTCCATAGTTTGAAGCAACGTAATTTCTCCGTCTAAATATTCGGCTTGATTTTGAGCAAAATATCCCAATTGTACATTATGTCCTAATTTTATATTTCCTTCGTATTCAAATTCGTTTACCAGCGCTTTAATAAAAGTAGATTTACCTTGTCCGTTTTGCCCAACAAAGGCAATTTTACTTCCTCTTTCAACCAATAAACTAATATCTTTTAGAATCGTTTTGTCGCCGTACGCTTTTGTTACATGTTCAGCTTCAATAACTACTTTTCCTGGTTCTTTAGAAACTGGAAAAGAGATATTCATAACTGAATTATCGTCTTCGTCAACTTCGATTCTTTCTACTTTATCTAATTTTTTAATCAACGATTGCGCCATCGAAGCTTTAGAAGCTTTTGCACGGAATTTCTCGATTAGTTTTTCGGTTTCTTCAATCTTTTTCTGTTGATTCTTTTGCGTCGCTAATTGTTTCTCACGAATTTCATGACGTAATTCTAAATATTGAGAATAGGGTTTATTGAAATCGTATGCTTTTCCTAAAGAGATTTCGATTGTTCTGTTCGTAACATTATCTAAGAACATTTTATCGTGCGATACAATTACCACTACTCCAGGATAATTTCTAAGGAAACTTTCCAGCCAAATAATACTTTCGATATCTAAGTGGTTGGTTGGCTCATCAAGGAGTAATACATCGTTTGATTGCAGCAAAAGCTTTGCAAGCTCAATACGCATTCTCCAACCTCCAGAAAATGTTTCGGTTTGATTATTAAAAACCTCTCTTTTGAAACCAAGACCTAAAAGAATTTTCTCTGTATCACCTACATAATTATAACCTCCAAGAAGTTCAAAACGATGTGTGTAATCCGATAAATCTTCTATGATTTGTCCGTATTCTTCGCTTTCATAATCAGTTCTAGTAACCAATTGATGATTGATTTCTTCTAGTTTTTTCTCTACAGCTTTAATTTCAGTAAAAGCCTCATATGCTTCTTCTAAAACAGTTCTTCCTTGTTCGAAGTCAATATCTTGACGTAGGAATCCCATTCTAATATCTTTCTCTTGAGAAATAACTCCTGAATCTGGTTTAAAATCCCCAGCCAGCATTTTAAGCATGGTTGATTTACCAGCTCCGTTTTTACCAACAAGACCTACACGGTCGCCAGCACCTAAACGAAAAGTAACTTCTTCAAATAAATAGGTTCCACCAAAAGAAACAGAAAGATTGTGTATATTAAGCATAATTTGTGACTATAATTACCAGCAGTAAAGGTTCAAAAATGTACCTTTGTTTAAATTTTTTGCAAATGTTAAAAAAAGGATCCAAACTAAATAGTATTTTAACAGGAAGTTGTCCAAAATGCCAAAAAGAAAGCATGTATTCAGACAAAAATCCGCTTCATTTGAATAACGTTCTCAAAATGAATGATCACTGCAGCCACTGTGGACTAAAATATCAAATTGAGCCTTCCTTTTTTTATGGAGCAATGTATGTGAGTTATGCTTTGAATGTTGCTGTTGGAATCGCTGCCTTTATTGTCTCTTTCGTCTTTTTTAGAGCAAGTATTAGTCAATCGTTCATCGCTATTATAATAACTCTTGTTCTTTTATTTCCTTTTGTATTACGACTTTCGAGAAACTTATACATCAACATGTTTGTTTCATACGATCCTAAAGCCGGTCAGGAGTAAGAGATTTTAAATATCTTTTATGGAATCGTTTTATATCGGCTTCTTTATCGATTGGAATTCCGTATTCGATATGATCAAATAACATTTTGGCCAAAGCCGGTCCAAGCATCACTCCACGCGTCCCTAATCCGTTAAGAAGATGAATTGATTGATAAGCTTCGTGAGTTCCAATAATCGGTCTTCTGTCAGCAACTGTGGGGCGAACACCTGCAAAATGCTTTACAATCTCAAAATCGCAGGTAATAATTTCTTTAATTCGATCTAAAAGTTCTTTTTTACCTTCTTCAGTTGGAAGATCTGTTTTGTCATGCCAATTGTACGTTGCACCCACTTTAAACAAATTACCGCCAATTGGCAGGATAAAAACACTGGTATTAACAATAACATCCAGTTTTAAATCAGGTGCTTCTATTAAAAACAACTCTCCTTTTGTTCCGTCCAAAGGCAGATAATTAAAATAAGGATTCTTGTGCAGTCCAAAACCTTCTGCAAATATAATATGGCGTGCTTTAATATTTTTATATTGAATCCCTGAATCAGGAAAATCGAGAAAAGAGCTATGAAAAGATTCTTCTAGAAGTAGTTTATTGTTTTTTAAATACTCTCTGTAACTTTCTAATAATTGTCCCGTTTTAACATAGCCTGTATGCAAAACTTCTCCATAATCGTAAGGTGAATCAATTCCCTGATATTTTTTAGTAATCAGTTTTGTAGATAAGAAAGGAGCTAAATTAATTTTATCAGAAGCAGCAAACCAATTATTCTGTTCTTCAATCGAAAAGAACTTTCTGAGAATTGGCATTTTAAAATTGAATTTTTCATGCAGTTTACTTTCCACTTGATCATAAAATTCATTCATTAAAACCAAATGGTCTTTTGCATTCCATACTTCACTGAAGCGTTTTAAAATTACAGGATTATACAACCCTCCGGCGATTCTGGAAGAATTTTGTGATTTGTCATCAATAACCAAAATAGACTTATTGTTTTTTAGGGCAACTTCGGCAAAAGAAATTCCAGCCAATCCAGATCCAACGATTAAATAATCAAGCATTTTGCAGTGTATATAAAATAAAAAAACTCTTACTGCAAAGTTAGTAAGAGTTTTTCTTATTATAAATTAAGTGGATTAGTAATTCCACATATCTTCTTCAAAATTGCGGATTTTCTCTTTTACTCTTTCAGATTCCAACAATTGGTTTTGAGCATTATCCTTCATATAATCTTTGATTTCACGGTCTCCATACACATTCTCTTCTTTATAGATAATCGCATTAAATCTTCTCGAATTTAGAATCTGATCAAATGAAATAGGCAATGCCGAGTTCTTATCATTAAAAGCTTTTGCTTCATGCAGTACTTCACGGGCATCAGGAAAGAAAACCCAGAATAGCTCAATATAATCCTTTTCATCACTGTTCATAGTATAAACGTCTGGGGTTACAGGACAAATTCCTAACAAACGATATTTTAATTCACTCTGTCTTTTGTCAAAATACCAGTATCCTTTTATTTTATACTGCTCCACATCTGCAGCTGTAAGATCTTGTTTTAATATGTATTCTGCAGGAACTGTTCTTGTTGGTCCAACTGTCTGCTCTACATAATTTACTTTTTTATTTTTTCCGGTACCGGTAACTACTTTTTTCTTTACAACTCGTGATTTAAAATCATCCGGATATTGATTGATAAGTTCTCTTCCTGCATCTGTTGTATCAATACGAGATAAAGATCCTTGAATGTCTTTTAAAGATTTCTTCGTATTGAAATAACTGTCCGTATAAACTTCTGTAATTTTTCCCTGCCTGATGGCTTTTGTTAAAACATCATAAAGGGAACGTCGTTCTGGACCAATATTCACTGTATCTACAGGAAAATATAATGGGAAATTTATTTTTTCATTTAAATCTATAATTTCCCAAACTGTTTTCCCCATCAAAACGTCTCTGTCATCGACATAACCATATGCTAAAGGTTTGTCATTATCAGAAATAAGCTGTGCAGGGGTTTTGAGCCCAATCTCTGAAGGCTTTTTCGCATTCAATAAATTCGACTGTGCAATAGAACTAAAGTTTACAACTAAAGCAATAAAAACTGCTAAAAATAATTTTACTTTCATAATGATATATATTATTAAGAAGTTAAACGTAATTCATTTAAAAATATTGCAATTTTTCTTACATAATTAAAATCATTTTAGAGCTGTCAATCACAAATGGAACATAAAATATTCAAAATGAGATATAAACAAAAAAAACTCCCACTACAAATGTAGTAAGAGTTTTTTATATATTGTAATTCAAATACTTAGTAATTCCACATATCCTGCTCGAAATTACGGATTTTCTCTTTTACTCTTTCAGATTCTAACAACTGATTCTGAGCATTGTCTTTCATGTAATCTTTGATCTCACGATCTCCGTACAAGTTTTCTTCTTTATAGATTACCGCATTAAATCTTCTTGAATTTAATATCTGGTCAAAAGAAATTGGCAATGCAGAGTTGTTATCGTTGAAAGCTTTAGCTTCATGCAGCGCTTCACGTGCATTTGGGAAGAAAACCCAGAATAACTCGATATAATCCTTTTCGTCACTATTCATAGTATAAACGTCAGGAGTTACAGGGCAAAGTCCAAGTAAACGATATTTCAATTCACTTTGACGTTTGTCAAAATACCAGTATCCTTTAATTTTATATTGAGATACATCAGCAGAAGTAAGATCTTGTTTTAAGATGTACTCAGCAGGAACTGTTCTTGTTGGTCCAACTGTTTCTTCAACATAGTTTACTTTCTTATTTTTACCAGTTCCAGTAACTACTTTTTTCTTCACTACACGTGATTTGTAATCATCTGGATATTGGTTGATAAGCTCTCTACCAGCATCTGTTGTATCAATACGAGATAATGATCCTTCGATGTCTTTCATAGATTTTTTAGTATTGAAATAGCTATCAGTATAAACCTCTGTTATTTTACCTTTTTTGATAGCTTTCGTCAAGACGTCATAAAGAGAACGTCTATCAGGTCCAATATTAGCCGTATCTACAGGAAAGTACATTGGAAAGTTGATTTTTTCATTTAAATCAATGATCTCCCAAGTAGTTTTTCCCATCAAAATATCTCTATCATCTACATAACCATAAGCTAGAGGCTTATCATTATCAGAGATAAGTTGCGCAGGAGTTTTAAGTCCTATTTGAGCAGGTGTTTTCGCGTTTAGCAAATTAGATTGTGCATTAGAAGCAAAACCTCCAGCGATAGAAACAACAGCTAATAAAAAATTTCTTACTTTCATCGTGGTATTATTATATGATATTGAACGTAGTTTTAAGCTACTTTATTATTGTATTTCATAAATTACCGGAGCAGTTCTTGGTAATAAATAACTACCAGCTCCAACAAGTTTAGTTTTAATTTCAGAAATAGTAACCTGATCTCCTTTACCTGCTCTTGAAAGTACTTGTTTACATTGTGCATTCATTTTATTACCAGTAACAACAACTGTAGGCTGTCCAGCAATCTTCATGTTGAATCCAACAACATCTAAACCAACTTCAAAGTCGAAATCAAGTAATTTAGCTCCAATAGTAGCAATCTCTAAGTTCGATTTAGGACCTTTAACAACTCCCATTTCTCCTCTGATTGTTCCTGTTGGTCCAGGAATACCTTTAATTCTGAATGTTTTCTTATCAGTAACTTTGTCACCGTTTGGTAATGTTCCTGTAACAGAAATTGTAGCTTCTGTACCTGAACCAGGGCTCATGTTATATTTTCCAGGTTTACCAGCTGAAGATAATCCAGGAGCACTAGCAACGATTTTGTTTGCATCAACACCAGCGAATGATACAGAGATTGGGTTAACAACTCCTCTATATACAACATTCATTTTATCAGCAGAAATAGTAGCTGAATTTGGTCTTGGTACTACAACATATTTTCCAGAGAATTTAAGTGGAATGTTTTTTCCATCCTCTAAGAACGTAAATTGTCCGTTGATATCCTGTTCTCCAACTCCACCTGCAGTCAAAGAGATAACCGCTTGTCCGTTTACGATTTGTCCAGGACCTTGGAAAGATGTTGGTTTAGTGTTTTCGTCATAACGACCTAAAACTACTTTACCAGTTACTTTCTCTCCTTGGAAATAAGCATTTTTGTCTAATACAACAATTGCTTGGTAATTACTGTAAGATGCAGCAGCAACCGCAGCTTTTCCTAAAGCGCTGTTGTAAACGTCTGCTTCAGTTTTCTTAACGTCATTTTGCCAAGCTGAAAGTTTAGCAGCTGATGCAATTGCAGGAAAACCTTTAAAGTGATAAGCTAAGTATTTTTCTTTTATACCTTCTTTGTTTTTTACGTCAGAAACATCAAATTTTTTCTCAACCTCAGAAATAATACCAGCATATTTTTTATCTGTTCCTAGAGCAGCTTTAATATCTGATTTATATTTCTCAATTTTAGCGATAATTTCGTTACCTTTTTTAGTGTAACCGTCTCCCGTAAACCAGTCGTCGATATTATCACCTCTGTCCATTGCCTCGTAAGGTAATTTTCCAGTTTCTTTATCAATTTCAAATCCTTTGATTGACTGCGCTTTTAAACCAGCGATATAGTCATAGAATTCTTTAGATACTGCTTGAACTTTGTGAGCTGTTTCAGCAGCTTTAGCAAATTCTCCTTTTGCTTCAGCAGCTTTTTGATCTAAAGACGTTAATAAACTTTCGTTTGTTGCAACAGAAGCAGTGTTTGCCGCTTCAAATTTTTCATTCATCAAACCAAAAGCAGAAATAACTTCTTTTGATACGTTCATTGCCAACATCGCGATGAAAACCAGATACATCAGGTTGATCATCTTCTGTCTAGGGGTTAATTTTCCTCCTGCCATTTTTTTCTAATTAGTTCTTATTAATAAATATACTATAATAGTTAAAAACTAATTATCCTTTGTTACTCATTGCAGAAAGCATACCACCGTAAACATTGTTTAAAGAAGCAATGTTAGCAGTCATAGATTGCATTTGCTCTTTTAATTTAGATGCATTTTCAGCGATTTCTTTATTAGCTTCAGCATTTCTAGAAGCGCTTTCTAATTGTACTTTATATAAACTGTTTAATGATTCCATTTGAGCAGCAGCAAGAGATAATTCTTCTCCGTATTTTTTAGTAGATGCAATAGAATCTACAGTTGGAGCAATTCCTTTAGCAGCTGATTCGAAGTTTTTGATGCTGTTTCCTAAGCTTGACATTAATTCACCGTCAATTTTAGCTTCTTTTAATAATGAATCTAATTTTTGAGATAATAATCCTTGTGCTTCAGTTGGATTTTCAGCTTTAGCCTCTTTTTTTCTAGCCTGTCCGTTAGCTAATTCTGGGTAAACAAGAGTCCAATCTAGTTCATCTTCAACCGGTTCAAAAGCAGATAACGCGAAGATTAATGCTTCAGTAAGAAGACCAACTGAAAGCATAACTGTTCCTGTTAATGGCCCAATTTCAAAGTGAGTAATTTTGAATAAAGCTCCAACGATTACTACTGCCGCTCCCATACCATAAGCGAAATTCATTGCTTTTTTACTTAATAATGCCATAATAATTTTTTTTTAGGTTTTAATTTAAAATAGATTCGATTTGGTTATTATAATTGATTTAATAATTCACTTATTTCTTTTTGCCAGTTCCGTTTCCAGTTACTTGTGTCCCCATGTAATCTTGTACAGTTCTGAAACCAATATAACTTCTAGCAGAATCAGCATATTCGTGATCACGAGTACTTACCTGTAAGAAGTAAGCAACATCTTTCCATGATCCTCCACGAACAACTTTTCTTTGGTTGTTTCCATCAATTACGTTAGGGTTCATTGTAGAAACGTATTCGTATGCATTTGGATTATAAGCAGAATCTGTCCACTCAGAAACGTTTCCTGCCATATTGTATAATCCGTAACCGTTTGGCTCGTATGATTTAGCTTCAACTGTGTATAAAGCTTCATCAGCAGCGTAATCTCCTCTATTTGGTTTGAAGTTTGCAAGGAAACAACCTCTATCACTCTTCGTGTAAGGTCCCCCCCAAGGGTATGTAGCAGACTCCAGACCACCTCTTGCAGCATATTCCCACTCAGCCTCTGTTGGAAGTCTGAATGCGTTAACTAAGTCACGTCCTTTTTTCTTAGATTTAATATAACTGTTTTTGTTTAATGTTCTCCAAGCACAGAAAGCTTTAGCTTGTTTCCAAGTCACACCTACTACAGGATAATCCCCATAAGCTTTGTGCCAGAAATAATCATTGTGCATTGGTTCATTATATGAATAAGCGAAATCTTTAATCCAAACTGTTGTATCAGGATACACATTTACTTGCTCCGTTTTTACGAAGTCTTTTCTTTTTCCAACTTTTGCTTTAGCAGCAGCTTGAATATCCATCCAAGAATAACGGAATTTCAATTTATTTACATCAATTGTTCTTAAACCATTGTATGATTCTTCAATTGGTAAATACATTGAGTCCATTACTTCAGCATAATACTCATCTGGATAAGCTTTAGTATCTCTGATTAATTTAACTTTTTTGTTTAATTTTCTACCAGCATACGGATCATCTTTTGTTCCTACACTATAGTAGTTATCATACATGTATTTATCATAAGCCGTCATTTTATCTGGCTCAGAATCATTAAATGCATAATCAGCGATGCTTCCGCCTTTTTTACCTTTGTCACCAGTACTTTTTTGACCAGTTTCATCAGCTAAAATAGCAAGACGAACTCTCATTGTAGAGTCTTTTACCCACTCCACGAATTGACGGTACTCACTATTTGTAATCTCAGTTTCGTCCATATAAAAAGAACGAACAGTTACTGATTTAGTTGGAGCGTCTTCCACATTAGCTAAATCAGCATCAGATTTACCCATAATAAAAGATCCACCCGGAACCAAAGTCATTCCATACGGTTTTTCAGGGTGCCATTTCCCTCCTGTAACACCAACTAATTCACCTTTGTCACCTGACTTACCACAGCCGATTACTAGTGTTAACATTGCTGTAAATGCAATAAACTTCTTCATATAAATTTGGATTATCTATTCATTATTAAAAGTCCGTAAACGTATTTATTATTTATCTAAAAAACAATAGCTATTTGCGAATTTTATTTTACCGTTCAAAAATAATGTTAAATAAAATAAAAAAAAAATATTTCATCGACAAACTGATTAAAAAAATCGACGTAAAACGTTAATTTTTATGCATTATAAAACTTATCTTACTAATATTTTTAACTTAATTTCTATAGTTTTACAAAAAATAAGATTTTTATTTAATTTTTATTTTACAAAGCATTTTTTCGTTGTGCTTTCCACCATCTTTCTGGCAATTCTTGATTGCAAGCACTCAAATATTCGTCGTAAGAACACGGTAATAACGTATTTCTTTTCAATTTATTGCTGCCATTTGTTTCGTATGGAATTTCAATCCACCATCTCTCGGTTTTGTCACTTTTATAGAATACCAATTCTTCTTCTTCAAGCGGAACAATATATTTTAAATAATTGGTTCGGCTTCCAAAAGGATATTCTTTAGAACGATAGTGATACCCTTCAATAAAATACCATACAATTTGAGCCATAATTGGTGATTCTGAGACTGTACTGTTGTGATTAAAAATCCCAAAAGACGATACTTTATCACTGATTCCTGCATATCGGGCAAGAGCGCAAATTTCTTTTCCGTTAAACCCATTTGGCTCAAAAGAAACCATATTCCCTGAGGCTGAGGATTTTACTGAATTCAAATCAATACTCACTAAATCAGCATCTCTAAAAACCGGTTCAGCCAAAGTAATTTGATTCGAAATCTCTCCTAAACGATAGGCATCAAAGAACAATTTTTCTATTAAATCAATCTCTTCCTGAGAGTTATAATAGGTTTGATATCCTATATTACAATAATTAAAAAGATTATTTGGTTCGTTGATTATAATTTGTGTAAGGTATGAATTTGCTGAAACTGTTTCATTTTCTTTTCCAAAATCAAATCTATTATCTACCGCAACCAAATTTACCATTTGCTCTAAATCATCGTATGCGCGATATAAAGCGTATGTTAAATCTTGAGAACCTCCCAGGACTATAGGAATAACTTTGTTCTTAATTAAGGAAGAAGTTACTTTCTTTACTGCAAAGTATGTATCCTCTACTGAATCTCCTGCCAAAATATCACCTAAGTCTGCAATTGACGCATCCCAATTTCCTGGAAACATCCCATAAAGCTTCTTACGAACTGCTGTAAGATTCACTTCATTTACCATATTGATATTACGACGGTCTTCTAGAACCCCAATAATTGCAATATGGATTTTATCAATATCAGGAAACTGATCTTGAGTATGAAAAACTATTTTACTCCCAAGTTCTTGTGAAGACAGTGTATTGACATATTTTAAAACTACGTCGCTTACTGGTTCTAGAAAATCAAATTCCATTTATTGTGCTTAAAATTATTTCTTTTTCGCTGTTGTCTTTTTTGCCGGAGCTTTCTTTGCTGCTGCCTTTTTTGCAGGAGTCTTTTTAGCTGGAGCTTTTGCTTCAATCATTTCCTGAACCTGAGCTAATGTTAATTTTGAAGCATCAACATCTTTACTCAATTCAATTTTGATTTTTCCTTTCAAAATCACCGATCGCCCCCAGCGTGCTTTTTCAACTACAATTCCTTCTTCTTCCCAGTTATGAATTACTTTGTCGATATTCTTTTGAAGTTTATCTTCAATTAATTCTTCAACATCAGCTTGAGACAAATTATCAAAATTGTATTTTTTACTTACGTTTACAAAAAGACCGTTCCATTTGATGAATGGACCAAAACGCCCCACTCCTTTTTGAACACCTTCTCCTTTATAAACTGCAATTGGAGCATCGGCCAATGCTTTTTCATCGATTAATTCCTGAGCTCTTTCTTTTGAAACACTCAGCGGATCTTCTCCTCTAGGCAATGAAATAAACATGTTTCCGTGACGAACGTAAGGGCCATAACGACCATTGCTTACTTCCACTTCTTCTCCTTTATAGGTACCTAGATTTTTAGGAAGCAAGAATAAATTCAGAGCTTCTTCTAGAGTAATATTTCCAATATTTTGATCTGCCATTAAGCTGGCAAACTTTTTATCTTCATCATCTGCTTCTCCAATCTGAGCCATTGGCCCAAATTTTCCTAAACGAACAGAAACTTGTCTTCCATCAGCATCTTTCCCTAGAATTCTTTCACCGCTTTCACGTTCAGCATTTGCTTCAACTTCTTTTACATTTGGGTGAAACTGATTATAGAAATCCTGCATCATTTTTGCCCAGTCGATATTTCCTTCAGCAATTTCATCGAAATCCTGTTCTACTTTTGCAGTAAAATTATAATCTAAAATGTTTCCGAAATTCTTTACCAAGAAATCCGTAACGATGGTACCAATATCAGTTGGAACTAATTTCCCTTTATCAGAACCAGTATTCTCTTTTAAAACTTTCTCTCCTACTTTACTATTTTGCAAAGTAAGCTGTGTGTAATTACGTTCTACACCTTCAAGTGTTCCTTTTTCAACATAATTTCTATTGATAATTGTTGAAATTGTTGGCGCATAAGTAGAAGGACGACCAATTCCAAGCTCTTCTAACTTCTTTACTAAAGAAGCCTCTGTATAGCGAGCCGGCGGTCTAGAATATCGTTCTGTAGCTGTAATATAATTATTAGCTAGTTTTTCGTTTACTTTTAAAGCTGGAAGCATTCCTTCTTGTTCTTCCTCATCATCATCATGACCTTCTAAATACACTTTTAAGAAACCTTCAAAAAGCAATACTTCTCCAGAAGCTGTAAAAACTTCATCATGATTATCGGCTTCTATTTTTACGTTTGTTCTTTCCAACTGTGCGTCGCTCATTTGAGAAGCCAAAGTTCTTTTCCAGATCAAATCGTATAAACGAGCTTGGTCACGATCAATATTAACGGAGTGACGAGACATATCTGTTGGACGAATTGCCTCGTGTGCTTCTTGAGCACCTTTGTTTTTATTAGCAAAAACACGAGGTTTTGAATATTCTTTTCCGTAAGATTTAATGATTTCTGCTTCAGCTGCGTCCATTGCTTCTTTTGAAAGATTCACAGAGTCGGTTCTCATATAAGTAATAAGCCCCGCTTCGTATAAACGCTGAGCTAACTGCATAGTGATTCCAACCGGCAAGTACAATTTTCTTGCTGCTTCCTGCTGCAAGGTTGAAGTTGTAAAAGGTGCTGTTGGTGATTTTTTAGTAGGTTTAGTTTCTAAATCTCCTACTTTATATTTAGAACCGATGTTTCGATTTAAAAAATCTTCGGCTTCTTTTTTTGTATTGAAGTTTTTTGGCAGTTTCGCTTTGAATGCTTTTCCGCCTTCATTTACAAATTCTGCTACAATTGAATACGTTGCAACTGCATTAAAGCTCTGAATCTCACGTTCTCTCTCTACAATTAAACGTACAGATACAGATTGTACACGTCCAGCAGAAAGTCCGCCTTTAATTTTTCTCCATAAAACAGGAGATAATTCGTAACCTACTAAACGATCTAAAACACGTCTAGCCTGTTGTGCGTTTACTAAATTATAATCAATTTCTCTTGGATTATCAATTGCTTTAAGAATCGCAGATTTTGTAATCTCGTGAAAAACAATTCGTTTGGTCTTTTTTGTATCCAATTTTAATTCTTCCGCCAAGTGCCATGAAATAGCCTCTCCCTCGCGGTCCTCATCGCTTGCTAACCAAACCGTTTCGGCATTTTTAGAAAGTGATTTTAGTTTCGTTACCAAGGCTTTTTTATCTGGGGAAACTTCGTATTTAGGTTTAAAACCATTTTCTACATCTACCCCTATTTCCTTTGATGGTAAGTCTGCTATGTGACCATAGCTTGACTCCACCTGAAAATCGCTCCCGAGAAATTTCTCGATCGTTTTTGCCTTTGCAGGTGACTCCACTATTACTAAATTCTTTGCCATTGCTCTTATTTTCTGCAACAAAAGTATTTATTTTTTTTAAATATTAACCTTATGGATGCATTTTTGAAGTATTTTGATATTATGAAACCTAAAATTGCAGATTTATCTGTAATATTCTACATTATATATATAGGTATAACTTTTACACTATTCTGACCAAGAAATGTTCTTTTTATTTTAGATTTCTGATTTTAGATTTTAGATTATAAATTGTCTGCAAATCTTCGCAAAGAATATAAACATATAAAATTTTAAATCACAAATCTAAAATTCTTTTCTGCCATCTTGTCATCTTTGCTCCTTTTTCCGTTATCTTTGCACTTTGAATTTTTACAATGGAAAAGATTATTAAAGAAAGCAAACAAGGCGAAAGTCTTGTTTTAGAAAATAAACCCGAGAATACAAAAAAACTATTTATAGAAAGTTACGGCTGTGCGATGAATTTTTCGGACAGTGAGGTCGTAGCCTCCATTTTATCTGACGGAGGTTACAACACTACTTCGGTTTTAGAAGAAGCCGATTTAGTTTTGGTAAACACCTGTTCAATTCGTGACAAAGCAGAGCAAACTATTCGTAAACGTCTTGAAAAATACAACGCCGTAAAACGAACCAATCCGAAAATGAAAGTGGGCGTTTTAGGCTGTATGGCAGAACGTTTGAAAAGCCAATTTTTGGAAGAAGAAAAAATCGTCGACCTGGTTGTTGGTCCAGATGCTTACAAAGATCTTCCAAATTTATTAGCAGAAGTTGAAGAAGGACGCGACGCGATCAATGTAATTTTATCGAAAGAGGAAACTTACGGAGATATTTCGCCAGTTCGTTTGATGAGTAACGGAATAACTGCTTTAGTTTCAATCACTCGTGGATGCGATAATATGTGTACGTTCTGTGTTGTACCTTTTACACGCGGACGTGAGCGCAGCCGTGAGCCACAGAGCATTATGGCTGAAATTCAAGATTTATGGAACAAAGGTTTTAAAGAAATTACGCTTCTTGGACAAAACGTTGACAGTTACCTTTGGTACGGAGGCGGATTGAAAAAGGATTTTGTAAACGCTTCTGAAATGCAAAAAGCAACCGCTGTTGATTTTGAACAGCTTCTTGAAATGGTGGCTGCAGGATTTCCGAAAATGCGTATTCGTTTTTCGACTTCAAATCCGCAGGATATGCACGAAAGCATTTTACATGTTATTGCAAAATATCCAAATATCTGTAAACACATTCATTTACCAGTTCAATCTGGAAGTAATAGAATTTTGAAAGAAATGAATCGTCTGCATTCTCGCGAAGAATATATGGCTTTGATTGATAAAATCAGAGCAATTGTTCCAGATGCTTCGATTTCGCAAGATATGATTGCTGGTTTTCCAACAGAAACGGAAGAAGATCATCAAGATACATTAAGTTTAATGGAATATGTAAAATATAATTTCGGTTATATGTATTCATATTCTGAACGTCCTGGAACTTTGGCAGGAAGAAAAATGAAAGATGATGTTGAAGAAGCAACCAAAGCCAGAAGATTACAAGAAATCGTGGATTTACAGCAAAAACATGCTTGGTTTAGAAGCGAAGAGTTTGTTGGAAAAACCGTAGAAGTTTTAGTAGAAAAAGTCTCAAAGAAATCAAAAGACGAATTCTCAGGAAGAAACTCTCAAAGTATTACAGTGGTTTTCCCAAAAGAAAATTATAAAATTGGAGATTTCGTAAATGTAAAAATAACAAGCTGTACAAGTGGAACCCTTAAAGGTGAAGCTTTAGGGTTGAGCAGCATGAATTAAAATTGTTTGAAGTTTCAGGTTTCAAGTTTCAGGTTATTTCTGTAACTTCAAACTTGAAACAAAATTATAAGCCAGATTTTAAAGTTTTATGGTCAAAGTTGTACAACCTGAAACCTGAAACAAATAAAAAACTTGAAACAAAACACAAATGGAAACAGTTCAAGCAATAAAACAACGATTTGAGATTATTGGTAATGATCCAAAATTAAATCGTGCTATCGAAAAAGCCATTCAGGTTGCCCCAACTGATATTTCAGTAATGGTAACTGGGGAAAGTGGTGTTGGTAAAGAAAACATTCCAAGAATAATCCATTCGCTTTCACACAGAAAGCATGGTAAATATATTGCCGTAAACTGCGGTGCCATTCCAGAAGGAACAATTGACAGTGAACTTTTCGGACACGAAAAAGGAGCTTTTACAGGAGCAACAAGCACACGTGAAGGTTATTTTGAAGTTGCAGACGGCGGAACGATATTCCTTGATGAAGTTGGCGAATTGCCATTAACGACTCAGGTAAGATTACTTCGTGTTTTGGAAAATGGTGAATTTATAAAAGTGGGGTCATCTCAGGTTCAAAAAACAAATGTAAGAATCGTAGCTGCAACCAATGTGAATTTATTCAATGCCATTGAAAAAGGAAAATTTCGCGAAGATTTGTACTACCGTTTAAGCACCGTAGAAATTACATTACCGCCTTTGCGCGAAAGAAACGACGATATTCATTTGTTGTTCAGAAAGTTTGTGGCCGATTTTGCTCATAAATACAAAATGCCGCCTCTAAGACTAGATGACAATGCCGTACAACTTTTACAGAAATTCAGATGGAGCGGAAACATTCGTCAGCTTCGAAATGTCGCAGAACAGATTTCAGTTTTAGAAACCAATCGCGATATCAATCTTGCGACTTTACAATCGTATTTACCAGCCGAAGGAAGCAATCTGCCATCTGTTATTAACGACAATAAAAAAGAAAGTGATTTCAGTACCGAAAGAGACATATTATATAAGGTACTTTTTGATATGAAAAGCGACCTGAATGATCTTAAAAAACTGACTTTGGAATTAATGAAAAACGGCACTTCTAAAGTGCAGGACATTAATCCGAATTTGATTCAGAAAATATACGGTAATCAGCAAAATGACAGCGAAATTGATTTTGAAGAAGAACCAAGAACCGCTGTTATGACTACTCCTGCAGTACGCGAAGAAAATTATCAAATACCCGAAGACAATTATTTGTTTGCCGAAACTATTGAAGAAGAAGAAGTTTTACGCTTAGAACAAAAGGAAATCGAAATGATTAAAAAATCATTGGAGAAAAACAAAGGAAAACGAAAAGCTGCAGCTGATGAATTAGGTATTTCAGAAAGAACTTTATACCGCAAAATCAAACAATTCGATTTATAAAATAATTAAAATACAATTTCAAAATTCCAAATTTCAATTACCTATATTTGGACAGAATTGGAATTTGAGATTTAAAACATTGGAATTTCCCCAATAAACATTATGAAAAAAATATATTCTTTATTTGCATTTCTTAGCCTTTTCATGTTGAGCGGCTGTGGTGTTTATAACTTTACAGGAGCATCTACAATTGATGCAAAAACTTTTCAGGTTAACTTTTTTCATAATAATGCTGATTTGGTTGAACCTGGAATTGACAGGGATTTTACCCTGGCCTTACAGGATTTGATTATGAATCAAACCAATTTGAATTTAGTTAGTAATGGAGGTGAATTGGTTTATGAAGGTGAAATCGTAGATTACAGAATCACGCCAATGACTGCAACAGCAGATCAGCAAGCCGCACAAAACCGCTTGACAATTCGTGTTATGGTACGATTTACAAACAAAAAGAAAGAAACAGATGATTTCGAAAAAACATTTGAGTTTTACTACGATTTCCCTGGAACTTCTCTACCTACAGGATCGGTGTTAAACGAAGCTATTAAAACCATTTTTGAAAGAATCACACAAGACATCTTTAATGAATCTCTTGCCAAGTGGTAAAATAAGTCCAATCATTTGGTCGTTAATAGACTGAAGATGAAGCCATAATTAATAAAAAGAAAAATTCGATTAAATAAAAAATAATGAACGTTACTGATTATACCTACTTAATGAACAAACCTGATGCTATTACAGAAAAGCAAACGGAAGCATTAGGAAGCGTTTTGAATGAATTTCCATATTTTCAAAGTGCCAGAGCACTTCGCTTAAAAGGAC
This sequence comes from Flavobacterium sp. H4147, assembly GCF_029360735.1. Classification (NCBI taxonomy): domain Bacteria; kingdom Pseudomonadati; phylum Bacteroidota; class Flavobacteriia; order Flavobacteriales; family Flavobacteriaceae; genus Flavobacterium; species Flavobacterium sp. H4147. The sequence goes on from NZ_JARKNB010000001.1 coordinate 181,287, forward strand.
TTTACAGCCAAAACAGCTTTAAGTATAATTATGCTTTAAAAGTTGCGGCTGCGCATACGGCAGATCGTTCGGTTTTATTTGATTTTATTACTTCTGAGAAATTTACCTCGATTCAAAATGAATTTTACGATCAGAAACTTAAAGATCTTTTAGAAATCAATGTTTTAGATAGTGAAATTGTTTCATTTGATGATGTCAAAAAAACTCCAGAAGTTCGTATTGATCCTATCGAACAGTCTATTTTAAAATCAATTAAAGAAGCTACAACCGTTGTTTTTGAAAAACCTTCTGAAATTGTAGAAAAAACAGAAGAACCAAAGGAAACTGCTGAAACAGTTGAAGAAACCATTGTTGAACCACCTATTGCTGTTTTCAGTGAAGAAGAAATTTTAGATTCTTTTGTAAAAGTAACTGAAACAGAAGAAGTACTAGACGATAGCGCTCTTGAACCTGCGATTGCAATTCCAACGGAAGAAGAAATATTAAATACCTTTGAAGAGGTAACAACTGAAACGGAAGAAAAAACAGAAGAAGTTATTCCCGAAGAAGAATCTATTATAAGTCCAAGTGAAGAAGAAATCCTAAATACTTTTATTCCTGTAATAGATCAGCCTGCCGAAATTGAGGACGAACAAAAAATATTCGAAAGTTTTGAAGAAGTTACAGAGACTGAAACAGAAGAAATTCCTGAACCTGTTATAGAAGATGTAATTGCAGCTCCTAGCGAAGAAGAAATTCTTAACACCTTTAAGGAAGTTGAAAACGAAAATAAACCAGCCGAAATTATTACTGAACAGCCTGTTGTAAAACTTAGAACTCATACCTTTTTTGATGAATTTGTAGATGACGAGGAAGAAGAAGAAATTGCTGAGCCAACCGTTGATCCAGCTGAGGAAGCTGTTTTAGTTTCGATTATTGAGCCTGCGAATGTTGTTTTTGAAGCACCTGAAGTAATTGAGGAATCAAAAATCGATAAAGAAGCTGCAGATGAAGAAGAAATTATTGAAGTTCAGGAAACTGAAAAAACTGAAATTTCGGAAATTGTAAAAACAGCCGAAGAAAATCTAGAAATTGGAAAACCAATAGATTTCAAAGGAAATGAAAAACATTCTTTTCAGGAATGGCTTCAATTGGCCAGAACAGAGCCTATTGACCGCACAAAAGATACTTCGACAGAATCAGATTCAAATGAAAAAAAAAGTATTGAAATAACCGAAAACGCTTCAGTCGAGGATGAAAAAAAGAAAAAGGCAGAAATAATTGACAGATTTATTGAAGCAAATCCAAAAATCTCACCTATCAAGCCTACTATGGCCAATCCGTCGATACAATTAAATGTTGATGAAGAGGAGAATTCATACCTAATGACAGAGACTTTGGCCAGAGTATATTTGGAACAAAAAAAATATACAAAGGCTATACAAGCATATGAAATATTAATTTTGAAATATCCAGAAAAAATTACTTTCTTTGCAAACCGCATTTCGGATATAAAGATTTTACAACAAAATAACAATAACAATTAATACAAATGAGCACATTTTCAATTTTCTTAGTTTTAATCACAATAGTTTGCTTTCTATTGATCGTAGTGATTATGGTACAAAACCCTAAAGGAGGCGGATTGTCTTCTACTATCAGCGGAACTCAAATGTTAGGTGGTGTACAAAAAACAACTGACTTTTTAGACAAAAGTACTTGGACACTAGCAACTATTTTGATTGCTTTAATCTTACTTTCAAGTTTAAGCTTCACTGGATCATTAGGAGATACAGGATCTAAAATCATTGAAAAAACGGAAGCTCCTGCAAGTACTCCGGCAGCTCCTGTACAAGGAACTCCTGCTCCAGCAGCACCTGCAGCAAAATAATATATACAAAACAAATTAAAATGCCAGCCTGTCAAAGCTGGCATTTTTTTTAGGAAATAATGTCAGTTTATAGAGCATGGCACAATTTCTGAAAGTTTATTGAACATTAAAAAATATATAACTTATAACTTAATTAATATTAAATCATGGCTTTAAACATTAAACCGCTTTCTGACCGCGTACTTATTGAGCCTGTTGCAGCTGAAACTAAAACTGCTTCAGGTATTTTTATTCCAGATACTGCCAAAGAAAAACCTCAAAAGGGTACTGTTGTAGCAGTAGGAAACGGAACTAAAGATCATACTATGACTGTAAAAGTTGGTGACACTGTTCTTTATGGCAAATATGCCGGAACAGAATTAAAACTTGAAGGAACTGATTATTTGATTATGCGTGAGGATGACATTTTAGCAATTATCTAAAAACGTATTAAGTACAACAGTATTAAGTATTAAGACTAAGTAACTTGAAACAAATCAAAACTTTAAACAAAAATTAAAAATGGCAAAAGATATAAAATTTGATATTGAAGCACGCGATGGTTTAAAACGCGGTGTAGATGCATTAGCAAATGCTGTAAAAGTAACACTTGGACCAAAAGGTCGTAATGTAATTATTGGAAAATCATTTGGTGGACCAACCGTTACTAAAGATGGTGTTTCTGTTGCAAAAGAAATCGAATTAAAAGACGCATTAGAAAATATGGGTGCGCAAATGGTAAAAGAAGTTGCTTCTAAAACCAATGATTTAGCTGGTGACGGAACTACAACTGCTACAGTTTTAGCTCAGGCTATCGTAAAAGAAGGTCTTAAAAACGTTGCTGCAGGTGCAAACCCAATGGACTTAAAACGTGGTATTGATAAAGCCGTTGAAGCTATCGTTGCCGATTTAGCAAAACAAGCTAAAGTAGTTGGAAGCGATTCTGACAAAATCAAACAAATTGCTTCTATCTCTGCAAACAACGACGAAGTTATTGGTGAATTAATTGCTGATGCTTTCGCAAAAGTAGGTAAAGAAGGTGTTATCACGGTTGAAGAAGCTAAAGGAACTGACACTTTCGTAGACGTTGTTGAAGGAATGCAGTTTGACAGAGGATACCTTTCTCCTTACTTTGTAACAAACCCAGAGAAAATGGAAGTTGAATTAGACTCTCCATACATCTTATTATACGACAAAAAAGTTTCTTCTTTAAAAGAATTACTTCCAGTTTTAGAGCCGGTTGCACAATCAGGAAAACCATTATTGATTATCGCTGAAGATGTAGATGGTGAAGCTCTTTCTACTTTAGTAGTAAACAAATTAAGAGGAGCTCTTAAAATTGCTGCTGTAAAAGCACCTGGTTTTGGTGACAGAAGAAAAGCAATGTTAGAAGATATCGCAATCTTAACAGGAGGAACAGTAATCTCTGAAGAAAGAGGATATACTTTAGAGAATACTACTATAGAAATGTTAGGTACTTCAAAAAGAGTTTCTATCGATAAAGACAATACTACAATCGTAAGCGGAGCTGGTGAAGCGGATATCATCAAAAACCGTATCAACCAAATTAAAGGCCAGATGGAAACTACAACATCTGATTACGATAAAGAAAAATTACAAGAGCGTTTGGCTAAATTAGCTGGAGGTGTTGCTGTTCTTTACGTTGGTGCTGCTTCTGAAGTAGAAATGAAAGAGAAAAAAGACAGAGTTGATGACGCATTACACGCTACTCGTGCTGCTGTTGAAGAAGGAATCGTTGCCGGAGGCGGTGTTGCTTTATTAAGAGCAAAAGCTGTCTTAGCAGAACTTAAAGCAGACAATGCTGACGAGTCAACTGGAATCCAGATTGTATCTCGTGCTGTGGAATCTCCATTAAGAACTATCGTTGAAAACGCAGGTCTTGAAGGTTCTGTCGTAGTTGCAAAAGTTACAGAAGGTTCTGGTGACTTTGGATACAACGCAAAAACTGATGAATATGTAGACATGCTTGTTGCTGGTATTATCGATCCTAAAAAAGTAACTCGTGTAGCTCTTGAAAACGCTGCATCTGTTTCTGGAATGATCTTAACTACAGAATGTGCATTAATAGATATTAAAGAAGAAAATGCCGGAGGCGGAATGCCAATGGGAGGCGGAATGCCAGGAATGATGTAATTCATTCTCTTCTTAAAACTTAAAAGCGCTGGATTTTTATCTGGCGCTTTTTTTTGTTAGCCACGAATTCACGAATTATTATGCAATCTTTGCGAATATTTTGTTCAATTACACAGATCAAAGCATTCGTATAATTAATGACAACTATTTTTAAACACAAAGATTTGAAAAAAATAATTCGTGAATTCGTGGCTATTCTTTTTATTTAACATTCTCTTTCTCTTTAAAAAATGTGATATTAATACCTTTGTATTTCTATTTAAAATTGCAAAATGAGAAAATTCAAAACTCACTTTTTATCTTTTACATTCTTACTTCTTACAACTTTTTTACAAGCCCAAAACAGCAAAGACAACTATGTTGTTTTAGTTTCGATGGATGGATTTCGCTGGGATTACGGCAAACTTTATAATCTTCCAAACCTGAAAAAAATCGAAAAAGAAGGCGTTCACGCCAAATCGATGAAACCATCATATCCAACTAAAACGTTTCCAAATCATTATTCGATTGTAACAGGACTTTATCCGGATCATCACGGAATCATCAATAACGTTTTTTACGATGCTTCCTTAAACCAATCGTTTTCATTATCAAGCGATGCTAAAAAAGATTCCCGTTTTTACGGAGGAAACCCCATTTGGAATCTAGCAGAGCAACAAGGTGTAAAAACGGCTTCGTTCTTTTGGCCGGGTTCAGATATTGACAAAAGAAATCCAAGCTATTTCAAAAATTACGATAATAAAATTACGTACGGAGCCAGAATCGACACCGTTATGAAATGGTTACAGCTTCCTGAAAAACAAAGACCTCATCTGGTTACTTTATATTTTGATGAGCCTGATCACACAGGACATAATTTTGGCCCTCTTTCTCCTCAGACTGAAAAAATGGTTATCAAAATGGATTCTATTATAGGCCAACTATCTCGTAAATTAGAGCAACTGCCTATCGGAAAACAAATTAATTTAATTCTTGTCTCAGATCACGGAATGGCTGATATCAGTAATACCAAAAAAGTAGCAATTCTTGATTATTTAAAACCAGAATGGCTGGGTTATAAAGATGTGGTGAATCCAATTATGAGTATACAGGCAAAACCCGGATTTCAGGATTCTATTGCAAATGCTTTAAAAAAAGTACCGCATATTAAATTTTGGAAAGCCGCAGAAGTTCCTGAACGATTACATTATGGAACAAATCCGCGTGTACATGATTTTGTTATCGAAGCCGAAAAAGGATGGAGTTTAGTAAGCAAAGAAAGTACACATATAAAGGGAGGCACTCACGGTTATGATAATAATGAGAAAGATATGCATGCTATTTTCTACGCAAAAGGACCTGCTTTTAAAGTCAATAAAAAAGTAAAAACGTTTCAAAATGTTTCGGTTTATCCTTTAATTGCTCATATTCTAGGATTGCAGATTGGCGAAATTGACGGAAAATTGAGCGATGTTGATGCAATGCTTAAATAATGTGTCAATGAGAAAATTTGTCAATTAGATAATTTCTATTCATTACATAAAAATCAATTGCCTCCTGCTTTAGCTGGAGGTTGACTTATTGAATCCCAAAAGGGCTTTAGCCAAACTTCATAGTTCGGCTAAAGCCCTTTTTTCATCATTTATTTTATTCCTCCAGATGAATCTGGAGGCAATTCAACAAAAATTATGGGCAAATTTTCTAATTACCAAATTGACACATTATCTAATTAAAAATTAGTCCCAACAGAAACCTCTTTCCATTGTCCTAATTCACCTTGAACACTTGCTATTTTTTGATTTGCCATATTGAAAGCATCTTCACCTAAAAATAAATGCAACGGTGGATTTTGATCTTGACTAACTTTAATTAAAGCTTCTGCTAATTTTACAGGATCTCCCGGCTGATTTCCGTTGATTCCTTCTTTGTGTGCGTTTTCAGATTGTCTAACTTCTTTATATTCCTCAATTGGATTTTCTGGCAGTAATAAAGAACTATCTTTTAAGAAATCGGTTCTAAAATAACCTGGATACACGATTGTTGCGTGAACACCAAATGGTTTAATTTCTGCTGCCAAAGATTCTGTTAAACCTGCAACTGCGAATTTTGTAGAACAGTAAATTCCCCAACCCGGAAATTCTCCGTAATATCCTCCAATTGAAGAAATATTAAAAATATGTCCTGATTGATTGGCACGAAGAATTGGTGCTGTATGTCTAATTACGTTTAATAACCCGAAAACATTTACTTCGTAATTTTTTCTAGCTTCAGCATCGGTTAATTCTTCCAAAGCTCCTAATAACCCATAACCAGCATTATTGACTAATACGTCAATTGTTTTAAAATGATTTACGGTTTTGTCGATGGCATTTTTCACGCTTTTTTCATCTACTAAATCCATTTCAAGAGGAAGGAAATTTTCAGATACATTTCCTAATTCTTTTATTAATGAAGATTCACTTCTTGAAGTTGCAGCTACTTTAAAACCTTCTGCTAAAAGCTTTTTAACTAATTCTAATCCAAGTCCTTTTGAAGCACCTGTGACAAACCAAACTTTGTTATTTCCCATGATTTTAAATTTTTACGTTTATAATTACAGGACAAAGGTATTACCGAAGTGCTTCTCAAAAATTAAAGCAATCAAGTAAGAAGTTGCAAAAATCAAACAATTTCAGTTAAACGATAGTTTTTAGGCGAAACCTGAACATTTTTCTTGAAGAAATTGATAAAATGAGACAGTTCTTCAAATCCTAAACACCAAGCAATTTCATTAATATTCCAATTGGTTTGTTTTAAAAGAATCATAGCTTCCTGAACAATTCTTTCGGAAATAATCTGCGAAGTCGTTTTTCCGGTAGTTTCTTTTAAAGCTTTATTGAGATGATTCACATGTACATTTAATTGACTCGCATATTCTGAAGGCGAACGGAAATTAATCTGCTGTGTGATCGATTCTATCGGAAACTGACGCTCTAATAATTCTAAAAACAAGGAAGAAATGCGAATTGTCGCGTTTGATTTACTATATAATGAAGTAGTTACGGTTTGTGTTTTAAGCGCAAGGTGAATAATTTCGAAAACTAAATTTCGGAGCATATCATATTTAAAAGCGTAATCGGAATTGATTTCATCAAACATTCTTAAGTAAACCAATTTTAGAGATTCGGCTAATTCCATTGAGATGGGAACAATCGGATTCCCGCCCGGCTGGAATAATGGATATTCTTTTAAATTCCCATATTGGCTAAAAAAAGCATCGGTAAAAATACAGAAGAATCCTGTTTGGTTTTCATCAATCTGTTCCCAATTATAAGGAATCTGCGGATTGGCAAAAAACAAGGCCTGATCTTCAATTTCAACTACTTTATCAGCATAGTGAACTTTGTTTTTTCCAATAATCAAACTTATTTTATAAAAGTCTTTTCTCGTGTATGGAAATGGTTTGCAGATACTTCCAACAAAGTCATCTAATTTAAAAACATTAAAATGTCCGATTTCTTTTTTAAGATTCTCGGGCATTCCGTTTACTTTGATTGTGTAAAAATCTTCTAAGGTTTCTGTCAGCTTCATTTTGTAAAGTTACGAAAATCAATCTTTATTTAATTAGACAATTTGAAAATGTGACAATTAGATAATGATTAACTGCTGTCACCCTGAGCAAAATCGAAGGGCGCTCCAATTGGTACGCGGGCTTCGACTTCGCTCAGCCTGACAAAAAACTTAATCAATTATCAAAAAAACAAACCCGATAGGTTTTATAATGATTATCTACTGTCATCCTGAGCGAAGTCGAAGGACGCTCCAATTGGCACGTGGGCTTCGACTTCGCTCAGCCTGACAAAACTTAATCAATTATCAAAAAACAAACCCGATAGGTTTTAAAAACTATCGGGTTTTATTGAATTATCTAATTGGCAAATTGCCACATTCTCTAATTATCAAGAAACCACTTTATAAGTGGGATCTTCAATTATATTTACATTAATAACCGCATCTGCATTTTTCAGCAATTGGCGACAATCTTCACTTAAATGTTTCAGCTCAACAACCTTATTTAGCTGATTGTATTTTTTTGTTAGATTGTTTAAAGCTTCAATTGCCGACATATCTGAAACTCGGCTTTCTTTAAAATCGATAATAACATGATCCGGATCGTTCACAATGTCGAATTTCTCCAGAAAACCTGCTGTTGATCCAAAAAATAACGGTCCAAAAATTTTGTAATTTTTAATTCCGTTTTCATCTATAAAATGTTTGGCACGAATTCTTTTAGCACTTTCCCAAGCAAAAACCAAAGCCGAAATAATCACACCAATCAAAACTGCCAAAGCCAGATTATGCAATACAATAGTTATTAATGCTACTAAAATTCCAACGAAAATATCGTGTTTCGGCATTTTATTGATAATCCTGAAACTTGCCCATTCAAAAGTAGTAACTGCAACCATCATCATCACGCCTACTAATGCTGCCATTGGTAATTTCCCAATTACGGGAGCACCAAAAAGAATGATAATTAAAATGGTCAAAGCTGCGATAATTCCCGAAAGTCGGGCTCTTGAACCTGCTCCAAGATTTACCAGCGTTTGTGCAATCATAGGACAGCCTCCCATTCCGTAGAAAAATCCATTTAAAATGTTTGAACTTCCCTGCGCAATACATTCACGATTACTGTTTCCGCGTGTTCCTGTAATTTCATCAACTAAATTCAGCGTAAGCAAACCTTCTGTTAAACCAACAGCTGCAACAATAACCGAATAGGGAAATATGACTTTTAAAGTGTCAAATGAAAGCGGAATATTTGGAATATGAAAAGGTGGAAATCCGCCTTGTACAGACGCAATATCTTCTACAGTTTTGGTTTCGATATTCAAAACAATGACCAACGCAAAAACAATCATAATAGCCACTAAAGAAGCCGGAACTGCTTTTGTAATCTTCGGAAAAATTAAAACAATTCCAATTGTTAAAGCAACCAAACCCGCCATAATATACAAAGGTGTTCCTTGAAGCCACGAAACTTGTCCGTTTACACCCGTTTTGAACTGTTCCAACTGCGACATAAAAATAACAACCGCTAATCCGTTTACAAAACCAAACATTACGGGCTGTGGCACTAAACGAATAAATTTTCCGAGTTTAAAAAGTCCGATACAAATTTGCACTACGCCGCCAAGCGCAACGGCTGCAAAAACATATTCAATTCCGTGCGATTTCATCAAGGCGATCAAAACGATTACGGTTGCTCCTGCTCCACCAGAAATCATTCCTGGTCTTCCTCCAAAAATAGCGGTTACCAATCCGGCAATAAAAGCCGCATATAATCCTACCAAAGGTGGAAATCCAGCCAAAATAGCAAACGACAGCGATTCTGGAATCATGGTCATTGCCACAGTAAAGCCGGCTAAAATTTCATTTTTATAATTGACTTTTTGAGTAAAATCGAAGAGTTGGAATGCTTTTTTCATAAGGCACAAATGTAAAAAATAATGCCCAAAAAGCGACTATTCCTTTTGACCTAAAAAGCATTCATAAAAGCAGAAACAATTTGTTATCCCAATAAAAGCTTTAAAAGCATAACAAAAACTGAAAGGATAAAACTTATCATTTTTAAATAATTTTTCGAAATAAAAAACAACACAAAATACTTACAAAAAAAATCACATAGAATCACGTATTTGTACCTGTTTTTGTTTCAGGATTGAAGTTTTAAGTTTCAGGTTATCGAGTCAATGCGTGAAACTTGAAACCTGAAACAAAAAACATTTATTCTAATCGAATACATAAAAATCCCAAACAATTGACATAATCAATTATCGTATTCCATTGCAATTCTAAACCTTCTACACGAAGGATTTTATCGCAGTCTTCTAAATCAAAATTCACCTTATAAGAAGGAAATTGTCTTTTAATTACTGCGATAACATAATTGGTTTCGGTTTCCTTTTCTACGTTTGTTTTAAAAATTTCAACAACCATAACTAAACAATTTTAAATCTTAAAAACTCTCTTTCTAATTTGTTTTTTTAGAACTGATTCTCAAATCGGTGTGTCAAAAGTAAATTACCAAATCGTATTATAACAGCAATTTTATACCAGTGGCGTATGATTTATACGAATGGCGTTCGTATAAATTATTCTTTTCAAAACACTATAAACTATACGATTATAGTATTTTTGCCTCTATGACAATTGCAAAAATTTACCAGAACTTTATCCTGCGAAACATTCTCGTAAACACTCTTGTTTATTTGGTCATTATCGCTTGTGTATATGACGAAATAAAAGCCGAAGGACATGATATCAATTACATGTTTGGCAAAATTGCTCTGGGTTATTTTCCGTGTATAATCTGGATTACTTGTTTTAATGTTTGTATTATCAGACCCTTTCTATTCCGCAAAAAACTCAAACATTTCTTTTTGCTGCTTTTAATCTATTGGACAGCCTTTTTCTTTTTTATGGATTGGTTTTTCCCATTTGTAGGATTAGGAAATTTAAAAACACTTCAGATTTTATCGCTGATTATTAACGGGACTTTCTTCTACTTTGTTCATATTGTGATTACCAAAAAAATCACTCAGGCCGATAAGGATATTATGAATTTCAAATCAGAGCTTTCGTTTTTAAAACAACAGCTGAACCCGCATTTTTTATTAAATGCCATGAATAATCTATACGGAGAAGCCCTTGCAGAACCTGATAAAGTTCCTGACCGAATCCTAAATCTTTCGGAAATGCTGCGTTATCAAATTGAAGCTTCTAAAAAAGATTATGTTTTAATTGAAGAAGAAATAGCTTTTGTAGAAAAGTATATCGAATATTACACTTTTAGAAACGAAAGATTATCTGTAACCCAGAATATTGAAGGCGTTCATAACGGAATCGAGATTCCGCCTTTATTCTTTTTGCCATTGGTTGAAAATGCGGTGAAATTTTCTGCCGAAACTGTTCAGCCATTTATTAATCTGGATTTAAAGATAAAAAACCGAAATTTGACGTTTACCATAAAAAACAGTTATCTTGATTCTGGTTCCCGACTTTCGAGTACCGGAATTGGAATTGAAAACCTAAAAAGACGTCTGGAAGTTTACGGCTTAAAACATGATTTATGCTGTAGAAAAGAAAAAAATGCATTTACTGTAAAATTAAGCATATGGCACTTACCTACCGCTGTCTCATAATCGATGATGAATCGCCGGCGCACAAAGCGCTGATTTCGCACATCTCAAAATTTGACGAACTGGAACATTCCGGAAGTGCCTTTAGTGGTATGGAAGCGTTAAAAATGCTCAATGCCAACCCATACGATATTATTTTTCTTGATATTAATATGCCAGTAATTTCTGGAGTTGAGTTAATGGAATTACAGCCCAATCGTCCGCTTACGATTGTTACAACCGCTTATTCTGATTTTGCGCTTTCGGCGTATCAAAACGATGCGATTGATTATCTGCTGAAACCTATTTCTCCCGAAAAATTTGCTAAAGCGATTGAAAAAGCCAAAACGTATTTCTCTGGAAATAATTTGAAAAAGGAAATCAGTCCGAACTCAAAAGCGCTTTCATACCGCATAAACGGACAAATAACCGAAATGCCTCTTCAAGATATTATTTATATCGAAAGTCTTGGCAATTACATGAAACTGTACAGCACTAAACTCAATTTACCTCATATTATTTACGGTTCGCTTTCCAGCATCGCCTCCGAAATTGATTGCAAAAGTTTTGTTCAAGTACATCGTTCGTATATTGTAAATACAACCAAAATTACTGCGGTTACTTTTAAAACCCTTACGATGTGCAACGGCGAAATTATTCCCGTTGGACGGAAGTATCAGATTTTACTAGACGGTTTTCTGAAATAAACGTCACGTAATTATTAAATATAAAAATCTCAACTATAAATAGTTGAAATTTTTTTTGTACTAAAAAACCGTATAAATACGCTATGAAGGTTTTTTGTTTTTTGGTAATCTTGGTGTACCAATCAAATAAAAATAAATTCACTAAAAACCTAAAAAGTATGAAAATTAAAATCTCACGAATCCTAGTATGTTATTTTGTAATTGTTTCAACAATAAGTACGGCTCAAATTAAAACGAAATTAGAATTTCGTAATTACATTAAAACAGATATAACTGTCAATATAGAAAGTTATGACAAAAAGGGCAAATTAAAAGTAAATCAATCTTTTATAATCCCTAAAGCCACTGTAAATAAAACTGAAAACGTCGAAAATATTATATCAACTAATGAAGTTGTCATAATTAAAGGATATAAAGAAGGTAATATAAAAATAAAATACAACCCTACTGAATCAAATACAAAATTCACATTGGATCCAATACAAATCCCAAGTACAAGTAATGATTTAAATCACACTATACCTCTAACTGGTTTAGTTCTTTATGACGTTAACGATAACAAGCAACGTTTAATCTCTGTTGGTACAGACCTAAAATTTAATGCTTCAACAACTTTTACACGATTAACTGATGTAAAACAGCAATTAGGAAGCCTAATTATAGGAAAAAAAGAAAATGAAAAATTAATAGTAATTGACGTTATACCTCTAAAAAATATTGACATCACATATGATAGAACATCTGTTTTACAGGAGTCCACTGTTACAGAAAAATCTATCATATCCCAACTCAAAGTTAGTGTACCAATATATGGAAGTATAGAATCAATGATGTCAAGTTCTGATCTAAATCAAATAAAATGGGATATTTCATATTATCCTTTTCTCAACAATACTAGTTTTTCCCAACTAGTAACAGATTTAGATTTATTAAACAAGAAAGCACTTGTTAGTAAATTAAAACTAAATGATTCATCTCTAAATATATTTATGTTAAGAGGTTTTGATGTTATAGAAAGTGGTATCTTTTCAGTTACAAATGGCACAAAAATAAATAATGAAGGAAATGCAGCAATTGCCTCCATATTTACCGCAAATGCAGCTTATGCATTTAAATCAGAGGACTCTAAATTTATATCTATCCCAAATAAAGCATACAACTTAAGTTACGAGAAATGGCAAACAGTTGGTGAACTTATACAAAACATCGAAAATAAAATATTAAACTTGCCAAACGATAGACAAAATACGCCAAGTGTTTTAACACCATATAGCGCAATGTAATGTAACACTTATTAGAATTTAAAGCTCAACTTTTTTAGTTGGGCTTTTTTTGTTGTAAAGATTATAGATTCTCGTAAAATGAATAACTTTTAAATTTCTTAAATTTACATTACAGTCAAAAGATTGAAGGAAAAATCAAAAATCTACTACTTTTAAAGTAACATTACTAAACAGTAAATGAACTGGATCATTCAAAACTCAGATAAAATAGAATTTCACACTAACTTAAAAGAAATTTTAAAACCAATTTTAGATGAAGTAAAATCTTTTAATTGGGTAATAAGTGATTTTGATTTTATAAAAGACAAAGAACTTCCCATTAATCATAATCAAGATTTTTTTGTTTTATCTGATCAGGAATTTAATAAAATTCTAAATTCGGATGTTCAATTTATTTGGGGTGTAATTTCTGGTTTTGCTAAAGATGAAGAAATTATAATTGATGAATGCAACCTTCCTTTTGCTGAAGGAAATGATTTAATTTGGAAAAATGAAAACCTTCAAATCTCCAATTCTACTATCGAGATTATTGCTTTTGACAGCACTTTCACCATCATTAAATTTAAAGACAAAAATTTATCTGATGTTTTCAAAGAATATTTTGATGAAGCAATAGCATTAGAAAAATTTAATTCGTAAAAACCACATATAAAAAAAGCTCCGAAATATATCGGAGCTTTTAAATTTTATCTAAAAAGCTAAACTGCTTTTACCATTATCACATTATCGCAAGCTTTTTGAATTTGCTTGTCTGTGAACTGAGATAAAACTTTAACCAAATCTCTGCTGGTTTTCAAACAGCTTAGCATTTTCTGCCTTAGAATAAGATCGTTTCCAAATTCTGTCTTGAGTAATACCTCAAATACTTCCTGCAAATAGATAGGTTGCTTTTGAAATTCTCCATCGAAACTTAAGTTAGAAACGAAAATGGCTACTGCGCGCATTACAGCGCGGTTTGATGTTTTTTGATTTTCTTTTGTCATATCGAAAATTTTTAAACGCACGAAACCCTCGCTTTAGATGTGACAAAATACCTGTAAAACAGATAGATTTGCTAGCCTTTCGGTTTAAACTGCTCATCATGGCGAGGGTTCGCTTATGTTAACTTATAAAAGTTTAAAAAGATTGTTTTACTGCTATATTTTGTCGGTGACAAACGTACAAAATTAAAGTTATAGAAAGAATAAAAAAATAAGATATTTTCTTACAAATTTTAAATCCTCAATATTTCCTCTTTAAATAACTAATCGCTCCCGTACTCCACAAAGCCAGAAAAATCAAGACGGGTTGAAAAAACAATCGTGTTAATCGGGCTTGATCGGTGTCGAGTCCAAATGCTGGAGTTTTATTTAAATATTGGGCAATATTGCCTGGGAAAACCAATACATAAAATACTGCCAGCGCAATGCCCACAATTACTTTATATCGTGTTAGAAATATCATGCTGAGACCTAAAGCTATTTCGACAACTCCGGAAAGAATCACGACAAGATCTTTATCTAGCGGTACCCAATTTGGAACTTGCGCCTGAAAATCGGTTCTTTGAAAAGTAAAATGCCCAATTGCGGCTGTAATCATAAAAAGTCCTAGTAGGATTCTAAAGAAATTCTGCGTTTTGGTTGTTTGTATATTTTCCATATGTGAAATAATTTCATGAGTTAAAACAGCATTTATAAAAATCTGTATTCCAAATTTAAAACATTCAAAAGCAAAACGCTTTCTACATTCGTGGTAAAATAATTATTTAATATCCATTTTGATCATCTTGTAAAGGCTACAAAACACTGTCAAAACATACTTTAGGTTATGGTTTGAATTATTTACGAAATCTTTCTTACGTAAAATATCAGCTTTAAATATAATTTTCTTACTTAAATAATTTACCTTCGCAAAAGTCCCAGAACGATAATCTACAAACTCATGAATATTTTTAATTTATTTAGGAGATCAAATATGAAATGTCCGAGATGTTTGGGCAAGGGATTTGTGGATTGGGAAGATATTCGCCGTTTGAACAAACAATTAAAATGGGTTCCCGCGCCTTGCGCTTACTGCAACGGCGAAGGAAGAGTCGACAAAGAGATGCTTTCAAAAGTGGCTGTAGACTGCACATACCTCACGATAGATTTACCCGAATCTGAAATCGAACAAATTAAAAATGGCGAAGAAGAAGCGATAGAAAAAGGAAAACAACGCGAACTTTTTATCGAAAACTTAATCCAATTTGCAGAAAAACACCTTCAAAACCAAAATCTGGATGCCGAAAGTATTGCCAATTTATACATGGAAACGGAAGACGAAACTGCGCCTTTTTCTGTCGATAAAGAAAGCTTAATTAAATACATTCAAGGTGTAATTGAATTTAAAAGATCCAATTTCAATTAAACTCTCAAATTCATACAATTGAAAACTTTCTTTCTCATTTGCAGAGAGGAAGGAATTCTAGGCATTATAACTCTGAGAAAATTTTACTACTATTTGAGTACCATTTACAAAAACAGGTATAAATACGTATTGCCAGAAGTTTATTAAGTGGTAAAATTGCAAGGAATAATTTTTACTTTAGAATGCAGTTTCTTGCAGAAGAAGCTTTTTTAAACTTTTGTCACTTTTTTTTTGGAACAAGAAGTGGGATTTCAAATCGCTGGTAACGATTAGAAATCCCACTTTTGTTTTTTAGTACTTTAAATATATTTATTTACTTTTCCTATAGGTTTCGACTTGTTCTTCGAGGTGCATAATAATCTTTTTTAATCCGTCGATAGTTTCTTTTCTCGAATCGGCAAGATCTTTATAACTAACCGCATTTTCAGGGTCAGAAAAACCATAAATTTCACCTTCTTCTTCAAAAATGGTTGGTTTTATCATACTTCCAACTCCTGTCAGCAGCCATTCAGGATTAATATCAGAATATCTTTTTAGGATATTCTCTAACTTATCAACTCCAATGGTTTTATGGTGTTTTAACTGACTAGCAAAAGAACCATTCGACATGCCAACTTCTCTCTCAAAAGCACTTACTCGGATTTTCTTCGAATCTAGATATTGCTTTATTCTTTCTATAGTGTTTTCTGCCATTATATAAATATTTAGAAAATATTCTACAATATATTAGTTATTTAGGAAAATTCTTACTATATTTGTCTTAGCTATAATACAAACAAAGTAATGAACAAAAATATAAAAACTAAACCAAGTTATAACCAAGAAATCCTAAAGATTTTAAAAAATAAATACGGGTATTCTTACGACTATATTCGTAAATCAATTAGAGGAGATCGTTCTGGAGAGATTAGCGAGAAAATAAAATACGAATACAACAAGCTTGTAAGTGAGTCTAGAAAGGCTATAGAAATACAAGTCAGCAAATTGTAAACTCTTTATTGTTCTTTATTTTACAGAAAAAGTTTTCGGAAATTAAATTGAGGCAGTATTTTTGCGTTTAGTAAACGCCACGAAATTAAAGCCAGAAATCGATATGATCCGAGAACATTATATTCCGTTTAACAAAGAATTCTTACTCGAACAACAAATTGCCGCTTTCGCCGATGATTCTCAAAAAGTCGATGATTTTAAAAAGCTTTTTGATATTGTTGAGCATTACTATCATTATGAATCTTTTAACCTCAACCGAAATCTAAAACAGCATTATGCTTTATACGATCCAGATTTGAGCGAAAAAGAACGTGAACAGTTTATAAGCAAAAGCAGTTTTCCGGTTTTTAAAGAAACGCTGCTGACGGTTTTACAACGAGGTAATTACTACAGAATTGATGAAGGTACTTTAAAAGATGCTTTTAAAGAATCGGATTTGATTGGTTTAAATCTGGCGATTGATTTTAATGCTTTCAAAGATTATGAGCTTTACGCGCGAGGACATCACGCCGCAAAAGAAAAGGTTAGAAAATTTTATTTCTGGAAAAAAGAAGTTGAAATCGAATATTACGACCGCGTTTTAATTTACCTTAATTACAGCGACGCTGATTTTCTGACTCAAAAGAAAGTCAAATTAGGCAAAATGCCAATCGATCCGGGTTCTATTGCATTGAAGATTTTCAAACGTGTTCCTAAAAACGATTTAGAAACTATTTTCCCAAATGCTATTCCGCGAATGTCTCTTCGAGATAAATTACTGCTTTGGGTTCCAGGGCTTTTTGGTGGACTTTCTTTATTGAGTGCCAAAGTAATTCCAGCTTTGATTAATATGTATGATGCCTACCAAACAGGCGAAACAATTGATTTATTAAACAGTAAAACTTCCTTAAATCAAGGTTTGATTGCACTGGGAATCTTGGCGGCATATTGTTTCCGTCAGTACAATAATTTCATCAATAAAAAAATCCGCTATTCGAAAATGCTTTCAGATAGTTTGTATTTTAAAAATGTGGGAAACAACAGCGGTGCTTTTTATTCGCTTTTAAATTCATCTGAAGAAGAAGCTTTAAAAGAAACTATTCTCGCCTACACTTTTTTACACGAAAGCGAAAAACCTCTTACCGCCGAAGAACTTGATTTTCAAATCGAATCTTGGTTTGAAACCAAGCTGAATACTAAACTTGACTTTGATGTAAACGATGCTTTACTGAAATTAAGAAGTATAGGAATTGGCAAAGAAAACAACGGAAAATGGCACGTAGTTCCCGTAAAAGAAGCTTTGGTAACCATTGATGAATTGTGGGATACTGTTTTTGAATACAATCAAAAATAAAGTTTAGTTTTTGGGCTGGTTATCAATCTAAAAGAAATTTCACTAGATTTACGTAACTAACCTTAAAACCACAAAAATGAGAACTTTAGACCAATGGTTTGCAGAATATGCTGTAAGCCACCAAAACCCAACAAACAAAGCTATACATTACATTTGTGTTCCTGCTATTTATTTTTCTATTGTGGGATTATTAATGAGCATTCCAAGCGGTATTATTGCAAGTACTTTACAATTAAATGCTCCTATTATCGAAAACTGGGCTTTTGTGGTTCTGCTTTTTGTTTTGATATTCTACATTAGATTGTCGGTTGTAATGGCGCTTAAAATTGCTGTTTTTTCATTTATCTGTCTTGCTGTCAATTATTATGTGAGTCAGTTTGTGCCTCTTTGGATGTTTTCAATTGGTGTATTTGTAATCGCTTGGATCGGACAATTTTATGGACATAATATTGAAGGAAAGAAACCTTCTTTTCTTAAAGATCTTCAGTTTTTATTAATTGGTCCGGCTTGGGTAGTTGAGAATTTGTTTTCGAAAAAGTAGAAATCATTTGCGATTCAAAATATTAAAAAGGACAAAGAAGAGTTTTTCTTTGTCCTTTTTGTTTTCAAACCTTTTATTAAACTCTTTAATACTGCTACACAACTGACTATCAATAAATAAATATTCATTAAATTTATATATAAATCAAATTATAAACGGTATGAGAAAGATAATTGTTTTATCAATGATTTCATTAGATGGTGTCATGCAGGCGCCGGGCGGACCGGAAGAAGATACATCAGGTGGTTTTAAATTTGGCGGATGGACGGTTCCGTATGGTGATGAAATTTATAATAATGCTGTACAAAAAGAGCTAGAACCCGCAGATTATCTTTTAGGTCGAAAAACATTTGATATTTGGGAAAATTACTGGCCTTTTCATAACGATTTCTGGCCTGGAATTAACGAAGGCACTAAATATGTTTTCTCCAATTCAAGAAAGGAATCTGAATGGAGAAATTCGGTTTTTATTAATGATCTTGACGCTATAAAAAAGCTTAAAGATTCTGATGGTTTGGATATTAATATTTGGGGAAGCAGTGAACTTATTCATTTATTACTAAAAAATGATTTAATTGACGAACTGCGTTTAAAAATTCATCCGTTATTATTAGGCAAAGGCAAAAAGCTGTTTGATGAGAATATAAATCCATCAGCATTTGTTTTAACAGAAAGCACGATAACTTCAACTGGAGTTATTTTAGCGAATTACAAAAGAAATGGCGAAGTAAAAACTGGAGATGCTACGGTTTAAATTAAAAGAAAACCTGCTTCATAACGAAACAGGTTTTGCATTTATATTTTAAAAATTAAATTAATTCTGCTTTATAATTTTCCCGAACAATTCTTTATCATTTACCAAAATTTTCAAATAATAAATTGCATTGGGCAATGATGCTAAACTGAGTTTGTACTCTCTTGATTTATCTGTTCGGTATAAAATTAATTTCCCAGTGGTATCAAATAAATATAATTCTGTTGCTTCTTGATTTAAAGCTACATTTACCACATCGCTTGTTGGATTTGGGAAATATTTAAAATCGATTATTGTATCGTTTGTCAGCTGTTCTTCTATTTTTTTGTTTTCAGAATATGAATCTTGTTTTGAAGCACAACTATTAACAGAACAGTTTTGAATAATAACTCTCAAAAGCAAGTCGTTCAGCATTTCCACTTTATAACTTTCTGTGGAAGGCTCAATATGATCATTTCCAATTCCACTGTGATTGGTTATAAAAAGATACGTTCCGTTTGTTTCTAAAGCCATTGCACGCATTAAATATTCGGTGCTTTTATCGATTCCGCTTGCCGCAATTGGAATAATTCTGATTCCTTTTTCTGCTGCTTTTTTGGCGAGATTTTGAAGTTTTACAATATTTACATCACTATAATGCGGCGGCGCGTCTAACAAAAGAAATAAAAGTTTGCTTCGGGCATCGTCATCCCAACTCATATTTTCTATTGATGCTTCCAGAGCCTCAATTACAGCTTCGGGATAGTCACCGCCGCCATCGGCATTTTGTTTTTTAATAAACGAAATCACGTTTTCTATATTCGTTGTAAAATCGAAATTCTTCACTAAATAGGCATCTCCGGCATCTCTGTAAAAAACACTTCCCATAGACAAATCAGAGGTTGGAAATTCTTTTTTGGTGCGTTCAATTACATCGTACAATTCGGCTTGCAGATAATTTATTTCATCACCCATTGAACCTGTAGCATCAATTACAAAAGCAATGTTTATTTTATCTTGTTCAATACAATTCTGCTTGTAGGTATAAGCGTTAATTCCGTCATGAAACTCTTTTGGTTTTGAAACTAAAACCATTTTATCTTCATCAATAATTTGAAGATTGGCTGAAGTTTTTTCGACTGATACATCATTTGGCTGAAACCATAACTCGGCACGGCCAGTATTATCAGTTCTTGCTGTCCAGATAGTTTTTCCTTCATTTTGTAAATGAACCGTTTTATTAATTATCGGAAAGCCTGTGTCATTTTTCAAGCTTACAGAATATCTGTAGGCTGGATTTAATTTCCAATGATTTTTCCATTGGTTTAATTCTGTTTCTGTTAATCCCTGCCAATAGCTGTAATGACTGAAATCATTAACTTCTCCAGCCGTTAATTGTCCTGCTTTTAGCGAACTATTTTTCCCTTCTGCTACAATCTTTTTATCAGATACCGGAGCTGGAACAGCAACTTCTGCTGCACCAACACTACTAACTGATTTTTCAGTCATTCTTTTTTCTTTTTTACTTCTTGATATACCCATTGCGGTTGTAACAACTGATTCAAGCATAACGACATCGCTTTTCATTACGATATTCATTATTCTATGATCTACAATTACTTCTACGGTTTTCATACCAATATAGCTGATTACTAAAACATCACCCAGTTTTGCATCAATTCCGTAAAAACCGTCAAAGTCAGTATTTGCAACTATTTTAGTTCCTTTAATCATTATATTGGCTCCCGGCAAGGGATCTCCATATTCATCTGTAATTTGTCCTATTACTGATTTTTTTAAAGAGTTTCCACGTAAAGAATGATCGGCAGTAACAATAGGAATTCTTTCATTTCTTGCTTTATCTCTTCTAGCTGACCTTCTTTCATTTCTTTCTATTCTTCTGTCTTCTCTCCTATCTTCCCTTTCTACCCTTCTGTCTTCTTTCTGTCTTATTTTCTCTTCTTGTTTTCTAATTGTTTCCGGATCATCAAAATAGACTTTCAAGTGTTTACTATCATTTACTGCTGCAATTTTTGCACGTTTTCCTTGAAATGTAAATTTCAACTCATCACGTTTCTTCCCTTTAATCGTAAAACTTCCATCAGAATTTGAATAAGTCACAAAATTGTTCTGCTGATTTATGATTTCAACATCAGCCAAAGGTTTCTTATTTTCATCATAAATAATTCCGCTGATTTTTTGAGCGCTTACATTTAATCCAAATAAGATAAATAATAAGGTTATTAATAAACCTGTTTTCGAAGGAGAGTATATTTTCATCATAGCTAAAAGGTGTTTATATTAACTAAGATGATCTTTTTGAATAAATGGTTGGGAAGCAAAACAGATTTATTTTAAAAACAATAAAAACCGTAAAAGAACTAAATGATTTTCTTTACTCCTGGGATTAATAAAACAAGTGCTCCAAATATAAAACTGCCAATTATGATTAAGGGAGTCATGATTACAAGTTTTATCGCTGGTTCAATATCCCAATTTCTCACGCATAATGTAAAAACGATTATGATTAACGGATGAAAAATGTAAACGGCAAAACTACTGCGTGATGCTTTAATGAGCAATTTTGAAGCAGTATTCCAATTTCTTTTCCCATTAATTAAAAGCGTCGTTAGAATAGAAATACCAATCCATTGTTCCCATACTGCATATAATAATGCCTGCCAGTGAAACCCTCCCGAAAACCAAGAAGAAGGTGTGTCGAGTTTAAATTTTACAATAAAAAATACTGGAAAAAACAATAGACATAATCCTGCTGATCTTTTGAGTTGTTTGCCTGTTTTTTCTGAAAGCTGATCAAACCAATTGTTTTTTGAAGCTAATAAGCCCATAATGAATAAGGCAATATATTGCGGAAAATGCCCAAGCTGAAATCCAACTGGTTTAAGAACCCAGCCAACCGGAAATATAATTCTAACCAAAAAACTAATAATTCCCAGTAGTATTGAAAACAATAGTATAGCGCGTGAATCTGGAACTTGTATAGATTTGCTGAAGTTAATTTTGAATATCTTTTTTACTGCTGCATAAAGTAATGTAAAAAGCAATAGAGCTGCCACAAACCATGTAACACCTAAATCGATCCAACTATTGTAGCCACTTAAATATTCGAAGAAGGTAATAGGATGCCCTTTTGCAAAATAGTAAACCAAATAACACATAAAGGGTGTAAGAAGGAAAGAATAGAATAACAACGGAACTCCTAATCGAATGAGTCGGTCTTTGATGAATGTAAACGCTCCTTTTCTAGAATAGGAAGTTTCAGTAAAATAAGCCGCCAACAGAAAAAAATACCCCATAAAGAAGGATTGATTTATACTGATGATTGCTGTGGCAAGAATACGTGCGCCTAAAATATTCGTTGGCTGATTATAATACCAGCCTTCAGAAGCGCTATAAGCAATAAAAGTATGATGAAGCACCACTAATACAGTCAGAAGTACTTTGATATTGTCGACATAAAGAAGTTTTTTTGAAGACTCAGAATCCTGATTCTTAGAAGTAATCACAGTTGTCATAATAATTTTGGTTT
This sequence comes from Flavobacterium sp. H4147, assembly GCF_029360735.1. Lineage (NCBI taxonomy): Bacteria > Pseudomonadati > Bacteroidota > Flavobacteriia > Flavobacteriales > Flavobacteriaceae > Flavobacterium > Flavobacterium sp. H4147. Next base: position 203,951 of record NZ_JARKNB010000001.1, read on the forward strand.
TGTTGTTATTGATGACAAACGTACAATAAGAAAGTCCAGTAAAATCAGGGTTGTTACTGACAACTAGCTTTTGTGACGAACAACAACCTTACGGAATACATTTACTGCGAAGCTCCTGATAATAATTATTAAAACTGTCGACCTGCTTTCTTGAAACTGGAATTTTAACATTGGTTTCGTTGAATGAAAGCAAATATCCTTGTGAGTTTCCAGACACTTTTTCGACCTTAAACATATTTACTAAATAAGTTCTGTGACATCTAAAAAAATGCGGATAATCTGTTATTTGATTTTCAAATTGAGTTAAGGAAATTCTTTTTACTTCTGTGATAATTTGATCGCCATTCGATTTTGTTAACTCGATGTAATTTCCATCAGCTTTTACAAACAGTAACTGATCTATATCCAGACTAAAATCATCTTGTTTTACCTGCGTATGAATAAAAAGAGCAGGTGTAACTGTTTTTTCGGGTTCGGTTTGTAATGGAGCAAATTGAACAATAAATGTAGATCCTTTTTGGGACTCAAAATAAAAACTGGATAATCTTAGAAAAAGATAGAAGAAAATACCCGCTACAATACAATTTCTAATTTCTTCAAAAAGATAATTCCACGACCAATTGTTGGAATTGGTATAAAGCAAATCACGCATTAAAAAGCTGGTTATGCCAATAAAAACAAATAGAACTCCAATACAAACATATTCTTTTAGTAAAGTCCATTCCGTTTTATTTTTCAATAATCTAAAATAATTCAGTGTTCTAAAATAAATAAACAGAACAAGTGCTGGAGCCAGTGCATGCAAAAAACAAATGAAGAAATAATGCATTCTTAGTTCTGGATCATAAACCCCAAATGGTTTGAATGCTAAAAGAAAAAGTAAAATGACCAGAAAAACAATAACTGAACTTTTTACGAGATTTTGAGATTGATATCGTCGGGGATATTCAATTTCATTTCGCAAATGTTCTGTATTGATGTAGAATGGCATAATAAAAGGTTTGTTGGGAATAAATACAAAAATAACAATTTGATGGCGTTTGAATTAGTAAATCAAATAATTCCAAATATTATTTGCAAGCCGAAGGGGAAAGTCAAGTTCGTTTTCTTACAATTTTAGCGAAAATTGCTGATTTACTTTTGTTCTAACAAATTCAAAAAATAGAACAATGAAACACTTAATTATCTATGCCCATCCAAATCCAGAGAGCCTAAACAGCCATTTTAAAAAAACTCTTGCAGAACATCTATCAAACAGCAAACAGGAAGTAATAATTCGCGATTTAAATCAACTCAATTTCAACCCCGTGCTTTCACTACATGATATGCAAGGACAACGAATGGGAAAAGTTGCCGACGATGTAAAGCAAGAACAGGAGTTTATTTCGTAGGCAGACCATATTATTTTTATTTATCCTATTTGGTGGACAGGAATGCCTGCCATTATGAAAGGATATATAGACCGTGTTTTTAGTTATGGTTTTGCCTATCGTTACGACCAAGGTGTTCAAAAGGGACTATTTACGGGCAAACAAACAACCGTAATCAATACTCACGGAAAATCACAAGCCGAATATGAAAAAATCGGCATGGATAAAGCTTTATCGCTGACATCAGACAAAGGTATTTTTACTTATTGCGGACTTAAAATTAATCAGCATTTCTTCTTTGACAAAGCCGACAAACCTGCTCCAGAAAGTATAGAAAATTGGACAAAAGAAATTATATCAAACTATTAATTCTATATTATTATGAAAATCAAAACACTCAAAAAGGTATTATTTGTTTTTATTTCTTTCCTTTTACTAATTGCTGTTACTATTTTTTCACTTGAGTATTTCAGTAGTTATAAAACCTCTAAAACCATTCATCTTGATGCGCCTGTAATTACAAGAAAGAGTATTGTAATTAATGCACCTGTCGAAAAGGTTTGGAAAATCTTTAGTGACGTAAATAACTGGGGAACATGGCAAAAGGAAATCGTAACGCCTAGAATTGATGGCTCGTTTAAACCAGGAACATCTTTTTATTGGAAAAGCAATGGATTAAACATTACTTCTACGTTACAAACGGTCAAAACCAACAAAATGGTTGGCTGGTCTGGACCCGCATTTGGAGCATTTGCGATACACACTTGGTATTTTAACGAACAGAATAATCAAACGACAATAACTGTAGAAGAAAGCATGGAAGGCTGGCTGGTTTCTTTATTGAAAAGCAACTTTCAATCCAGCCTCGACACCTCAATAGATTATTGGCTTACTGCATTAAAAGCTGAATCTGAAAAATAATTTATTTACAACAATTAAAAATTAGAAAAAATGAAACAGACAACAAAAACAACTTTCGACAAATCGAGTTACAATCCGCTATTATTTAAAAGTTATAAAGCAGCAAAAAAAATCCTGAAATATAGTTTGTATGCCATCGTGCTATACTTTGCTTACGAAGGATTTATGGGATGGCAATAGTAATAAATATAAACAGCAACTGCCAACAGCTACAACAAGTTTGATCACAATTTTCAAACTATAAAAAAGCCTGAGAATCTACATTCTCAGGCTTTTAATTTTATTGTGACCCCGGAGGGGTTCGAACCCCCAACCCTCAGAGCCGAAATCTGATATTCTATCCAGTTGAACTACGAGGTCAGTTAATTTATGATTTCAGATTATAGATTTTAGATTGGCCAATTGGAATCTAAAATCTACACTCTAAAATCTAAAATGATATTTACGAAAGTAATTTCTTTACAATTGTAGAAATGGTTTTTCCTTCAGCAGTTCCGCCTAATTGCGCAGATGCTAATCCCATAACTTTACCCATAGAAGCAATTCCAGAAGCTCCAGTTTCAGCAATGATTTTTTCGATAACTGCTTCTACTTCTGCTTCGCTTAACTGAGCTGGTAAAAACTTCTCGATTACAGCTACTTGAGCCAATTCTGGTTCAGCTAAGTCGGGACGGTTTTGCTCTGTAAAGATTCTTGCGCTTTCTTTACGTGTTTTTACTAATCTTTGAAGTAATTTAATTTCTTCATCTTCTTTTAATTCTTCTTTAGATCCTGAAGCTGTTGAAGCCAGCAATAATTCTGATTTAACAGCTCTCAATGCTTCTAATGCTACAGTATCTTTTGCTTTCATGGCCGTTTTGATTTCGTCCATGATTTTTGCTTGTAAACTCATGTTTATGTTTTATTTAAAATAAGCCTAAGCCTATTAATTGATATATTAATTTGCAATTTGTTTTGACTATTACTTAGTCGAAGCCCATTCCGACAAGAAGCCCTTGGACTTTGCTCAGGGTGACAATATTGTTTTTAAAAGTACTATTTAAAAGTCAAATTTCTAAATTCTGTGCGAAGATAAAAAAAATAACCCGAAAATTAAATCCAATTTTCGGGTCATCTTAAATTATTAAGACGCAGTATTAATCTACATTATCGTGCAAAAATGAATTGTTTGAACGCAATTGTAAATCGTTATTACTGTCTGTTCCAACCGAAATTCTTGAATTGCTATTACCAGATTGAGAATTTGATAAATCGATTCCTAATCTTTTGTAAGCCGGTTCTTTTTCCAGCTCGTCAATTCTTGAAACATTGTTATGGAATTTATAGTTAAATTCTTTTAGTTTCTTTCTTCTTTCTTCAGCACGTAAACGTAATGTTTCTTCAATTGTTAATTCCATTGGAGAGACTTCAGAAGTTGTTGAGAAATCAGGCTGGCTTGCAAAATCAGCTCTTGATTTTAATGTAATGTTCAATTCCTCAGGAACCGTATCTTCAACCACTTTTTCAACTGGTTTAGATGACATTAAATCATTTTCAACTTCCATATATTCTTCTAACGAATATTTGATAATTCCGTTATCAGAAAGTTCTGTTACCGGTACAAACGAAACGGGATCGTTTACTTTGATATTTTTAGTTTCGTTTGATAATTCAAAAACGATTCTATTATCTTGCTGCTGTTCGGCAACTGGCTCTTTCTTAACTTCAGGCTCTGATTTGAATAGCGGTAAATCAAATGAAAAAGTTTGTTGTTGTTCTTCTCTTTCAAAAGTTCTCTGCTGTACAGGCTTTACTTCTTGTTGGAAAGTTTCAGCTGCTGGAGTTGAAATTTTAAAATCGATATCGGTGATTGGCGAAACGATTTCAAAAGTCACGTCTAGATTTTTAATAAACTCAGACATTACAACCAATTCTTCTTGATTGATTGTTGGTGTTTTTGGAGCAACTGGATTAGACACAGGAGCAACAGCTGTATCCTCCATTAAATCAAAAACTACTCTGTCTTCTGATTTTGCAGCTGGTGTTTCTGCATTGATATCAAAAGTAGTAAGTGGTCTATTTGTTAAGTTGTGAACACTTCTCTGTTCATCTTCTAACGTGTGAATAATTTTCTTAGGCTCTGTATTTACGATTTCATTTTGTTGTTCAACATCAAAACCGGTCGCAATAATAGTTACAGCAATAGCATCACCAAGAGTTTCGTCTTCACCAACTCCCATGATAATATTGGCATTGTAACCCGCTTCTGCTTGAATGTGATCGTTGATTTCTCCAATCTCATCAAGTGTTATCTCATCAGATCCAGAAACGATAAGCAACAATACGTTTTTGGCTCCTGTAATTTTATTGTCATTTAATAATGGAGAGTCAAGAGCAGATACGATAGCGTCTTTTGCTCTGTTTTCTCCCTGCGCTACTGCAGATCCCATAATAGCTGTTCCGCTGTTTGCTAAAACTGTTTTAGCATCACGTAAATCGATATTTTGAGTATAGTGGTGCGTAATTACTTCAGCAATACCTCTAGAGGCCGTTGCCAAAACTTCATCCGCTTTAGAGAATCCTGCCTTGAAACCTAAATTTCCGTAAACTTCTCTTAATTTGTTGTTGTTGATTACAATTAAAGAGTCAACTTGTTTACGCAATTTTTCGATTCCTAAAAGTGCTTGCTCCTGACGTACTTTCCCTTCAAACTGAAACGGAATCGTCACGATACCCACCGTTAAGATTTCTCTTTCTTTTGCTAATTGAGCGATAACTGGCGCAGCACCTGTACCTGTACCACCACCCATACCAGCAGTAATAAATACCATTTTAGTACCACGGTCTAACATTTTTTCGATGTCGGCAATACTCTCAATAGCAGATTGTTGTCCTACGTCAGGATTTGCTCCTGCTCCAAGACCTTCTGTTAAATTTACTCCTAACTGAATTTTGTTAGGTACTGAACTGTTCTGCAGTGCCTGTGAATCTGTATTACAAACGATAAAATCAACGCCTTTAATACCTTGTTTAAACATGTGGTTAATAGCGTTGCTACCACCTCCACCTACACCTATTACTTTGATTACATTTGATTGGTTTTTTGGTAAATCAAATGAAATACTTCCAAATTCTGAGTTGCTCATCATCTTTTTGGTTTTTGAAATTCTTATTTGTACATTTTTTACTTCTTGACTTGGGGCAAAAAGTAATCCTTTTCTCTTATTATTATTCAGCGTTATCTAAAAAATCTTTGATTTTGTCGACGTATCTGTCAAAAAATGATCTTCTAATTTTTGTTTCAGTAGATTCTGATTCTGCCTTTACTGTTTTAAGTTCTCTAGGCTCTTCAATAGTTTCTACTTTCTCAACGTAGTTTTCTTCAACTTCGTATTTCTGCACTGGCGGAGGCACATTTCTGTACACAACTTTTGGTTGCTCGTTTACGACTTCCATTCGAATCGCACTTTGTGTGCTGTTTTCAATGCTGTTCATTACTAAACCAACAGCTGTCGCAAACAATGGACTTGAAATTTCTTCGCTTGAATTTCCTGCTAAATGCTCATTTGGATATCCAATTCTGGTGTCCATTCCTGTGATGTACTCAACCAATTGTTTAATATGCTTTAATTGTGCACCACCACCTGTAAGAACGATTCCAGCAATTAATTTTTTACGAGGATCTTCGTGTCCGTAAGCTTTGATTTCTGCAAAAACCTGTTCTACTATTTCCACCACACGTGCGTGGATAATTTTAGAAAGATTTTTTAATGAAATCTCTTTTGGCTCTCTTCCTCTCAGTCCCGGAATAGAAACAATCTCGTTGTCTTTATTTTCTCCCGGCCATGCTGATCCGAATTTTATTTTTAAAAGTTCAGCTTGTTTTTCGATAATCGAACAGCCTTCTTTTATATCATCTGTAATTACATTTCCTCCAAAAGGGATTACAGCTGTGTGACGGATGATTCCATCTTTGAAAATCGCCAAATCTGTTGTTCCACCTCCAATATCGATAAGTGCCACTCCAGCTTCTTTTTCTTCCTGGCTTAAAACAGCATCTGCCGAAGCTAATGGTTCTAATGTTAATCCAGATAGTTCAATTCCTGAACTTTGGATACATCTTCCCACGTTTCTGATTGAAGAAGCTTGTCCGACAACAACGTGAAAACTAGATTCAAGTCTTCCGCCGTACATTCCGATTGGTTCTTTAATTTCAGATTGTCCGTCAATTTTAAATTCTTGAGGCAGTACGTGAATGATTTCTTCTCCCGGTAACATCGCCAGTTTATTTACCTGATCGATTAAAAGCTGAATGTCTTTCTCACCAATTACTTCTTCCGGATTATTACGACTGATATAATCTGTATGCTGAATACTTCTGATGTGTTGTCCGGCAATACCCACAACGACATCTTTAATCTTATAACCTGAATTATTTTCCGCTTCAAGTATTGCTTGTTGAATGGACTGGATAGTTTGTGTAATGTTGTTTACAACCCCACGTGCCACTCCCAGACTTTTGGATTTACCAATACCCAAAATTTCCAGTTTTCCATACTCATTTTTCTTGCCTATCATGGCAACTATCTTTGTCGTTCCAATATCTAGACCTACTGCAATATTATCTTTTTCCATTTTCTATTATTTAGTGCAAACTACTTGTTCCGTAAACCTAAGGTCAATTTTATTGTATTTATATAACGAACTATCTAAAACTGCTTTTTGAAAGAAGGCTTTATAGTTTCTAAATTTTCTATCAACATTCATTGTACGACCAAAATCTATGACATAATCATAGTTTCGATTAAACATTTTTAGGCTGCCATTCGGCATAATTTGTATAGCAATGATGTTTTTTTTCAAAAACGCATCGTCATAAATTGTGCGAAATAAAGCAGCTAAATCTTCGTTATTTTTTTCATTTATTGCCCCTGAAACAAGAGGAACTCTTGCGGTAAAATTATCAGATAAAGGCATTTTATTACCCTCATAGTCAATATAAAAAGATTGAGCGCCATCATAAACTCTTGCTATGGGCGTCTTCTGTTTTACAACCGCTTTTAGAACGCCATCGATACTTACAAAAACATCTGACTTTTCAATCATGTCTTGTGAGTTGATGGTTTTCTCTATCTTATTCAAATCTACTTCATCTTTTCTAATACTGGAAGCGTCCCTTTTATTTTCTATCAACAATTTATTAACCGTTTCCGGCTTCACAAAAAGTGTATTCTCCCCTACAAAAATGACCATAGATTTTTTCAGTTTTCTATCCCCATTTCGATGCTGTGCGAAAGAATATAAGAATAAAACGAGGCCTAAAATGAGTACTAATCGAATATTTGTCCAATTAAATAGTTTCATTTAACATCTTTTTGATTGATGGTACCATTTCTCCAATATCACCAGCTCCTATTGTTACAATTATTGGCGCATCACTGGCTTTGATTTCTGCTAATAAATGTTCTTTTGCAACAATTTTTTTGTTCGAATTTGTCATTTTACCTAACAGCCATTCTGATGTAATTCCTTCCATCGGAAGTTCTCTGGCTGGATAAATATCCATTAAAAATACTTCATCAAATTGAGATAAACTTTCAGCAAATCCATCTGCAAAATCTCTTGTTCTGCTGAATAGATGCGGCTGGAAAATCGCCAGTACTTTTCGGCCTGGATATAATTCTCTAACAGCCTGATGCACTGCATTTATTTCGGTTGGATGATGTGCATAATCGTCAATATAAACTAGTTTTTCAGATTTAATCTGATATGAAAAACGTCTTCTGATTCCGTTAAAAGAAGCAAGTGCTCTTGCAATAGCATCGGTTGCAGTGCCATACGTTTTTGCCATTGCAATTGCCATTAAACCATTCATCAAATTGTGTTTTCCAGGCAATCCAAAACGAAGATCTTTCATAATTTCTGATGGCGTCTGCACATCAAAAACATAACTTCCATCTTCAATTCGAACATTGTATGCTTTATATACTGCATCTTCGTTTATAGCACATTGAACTCCATCAAGAGGCAGTTCTTTTGTGATAAACAATTTGCTTTTATCTTCTACTTTTGAGGCAAATTCAACAAAGGAAGCTTCAATAGCATCGCTCGTTCCGTAAATATCCAAATGATCTGCATCCATTGAAGTTACACAGGCAATGTTTGGGTGCAAATGCAGAAATGAACGGTCAAATTCATCTGCTTCAACGACTGTAACAGTCTTTCCGCTTCCAATTAAATTAGAATTGTAATTCTCTACAATTCCGCCTACAAATGCCGTAACATCTGCTCCACTTTCATATAAAATATGGCCTAAAATACTAGATGTAGTGGTTTTACCGTGCGTTCCTGCTACTGCAAAGCTGAAAGTTCCTTTTGTAATAATTCCTAAAACTTCAGCACGTTTTTTAACTTGGTAATTTCTTTCGATGAAATAATTCCATTCTGAATGCGTAATAGGAACTGCCGGCGTAAAAATCACCAGTGTATTTTCTACATAATAATCCGATGGAATCAAATTGATGTTATCTTCAAAATGAATATCAATACCGCTTTCGATTAGTTCACTTGTTAGCATAGAAGGTGTTTTATCATAACCAGAAACTTTTTTCCCGATATGTTTAAAATAACGAGCTAAAGCACTCATTCCGATGCCTCCGATACCTATAAAATAAACGTTTTGTATTTGATTTAAATTCATTTTAAATATATTTTTCAGACTTGTTCACTACTCTTATTTTTTGTAAGAATCTAGCAATTAAACCTTTGCGTTTTTTGAAGTCTTTCCAAGCCTAAATTGCCTAAAATAGCCTTCTTATTTATTCTCTGCGTTGTATAATTTTCGTAAAATGTTATATTATAACAACTTCTTAATCTGTTCTACAATAACTTTTGTTGCGTCTGGTCGTGCCAACTTTTTAATGTTTGCGCTGAGCTGTTTTTGTTTTCCCTCATCTTTCAGCAGCGCTTCAAAAACAATGCTAAACTCGGCGTCCAACTCAGATTCTTTCAACAAAATCGCGCCTTTTGCTTCTACAATAGCCTGCGCATTTTTAGTTTGGTGATCTTCAGCTACATTTGGGGACGGAATAAAAATTACCGGTTTTCCCACAATGCATAATTCTGAAACTGACGATGCACCGGCACGCGAAATAATGACATCGGCAGCTGCGTACACAAAATCCATTCTTTCTATAAAATCAACCACTTTTACATTTGGCTGATTGTATTTTTTGTAATCCTCAAAATATAGTTTTCCGCATTGCCAGATAATCTGAACATCTTGCGAAAGAAAATTTTGCAGTTCTTTTTCGATCAACTGATTGATTCTTCTCGCTCCTAAACTACCGCCTAGAACAAGCAGTGTTTTTTTATTCGTATCTAAACCGTAAAAAGCAATTGCTTCATCACGTTTTGTATCAATGTCAATTAAATCCTGACGAACCGGATTTCCTGTCAAAACGATTTTATCTTTAGGAAAAAATCGGTCTAAGTTATCATAAGCTACACAAATTGCATTTGCTTTTTTACTTAGCAATTTATTCGTAATTCCGGGAAAAGAATTCTGTTCCTGAATTACAGTTGGAATTCCCGCTGATCCAGCCGCTTGCAATAAAGGCCCGCTGGCAAAACCTCCGGTTCCTATCACTACATTTGGCTTGAACTTTTTAATAATTCTTTTTGACTCCAATAAACTAGAGGCTAGTTTTAGAGGAAACATCATGTTTTGTAATGTCAATTTTCGCTGTAAACCGGCAATCCAAAGACCTTTTATTTCGTAACCTGCCTGAGGCACTTTCTGCATTTCCATTTTATCTTTGGCACCTACAAAAAGAAATTCTGCATCAGGAAATTGTAATTTTAATTCGTTTGCAATCGCAATTGCAGGATAAATATGTCCTCCTGTTCCTCCTCCGCTTAATATGAATTTATACTTTGTCATATTTCTAATAGTTGTTGTTAAACTATTTTATCCTTTTTATTTATTTAAAACTGCATTCATAGGATTTCTTGAAGCGTCTTCAATCGAATACATCGCTTCTTCTTCATAAATCTCTTCTTTTTCATTTCCAGCTAAATCTTCTTCAGCCAGTTCTTTGTCTATTAATCTTTGCAGTGCTTCTTTTCTTCTTTCTTTTTCTTCTTTTTCTTCGGCGATTTCTTCTTCTTTCTTAGTTACACTAATAATGATTCCAAGTGAGAAACACGTCATCCAGATCGAACTACCACCAGAACTTATCAGCGGAAGCGTCTGCCCTGTTACCGGCAGTAATTCTACTGCAACGGCCATATTAATCATCGCCTGAAATATCATTGGAAAACCGAGTCCGACGACGACTAATTTTCCAAATAAGGTATTTGCTTTATGTGATGCAATTACAAATCGGAATAAAAGCAGTAAATACAATAACAATATTGAAACACCACCAACTAAACCATATTCTTCAACTACAATTGCGTAAATAAAGTCGGAAGATGATTGTGGAAGGAAGTTTTTCTGAACACTTTTTCCAGGGCCTAGTCCGCCTAATTTTCCCGAAGCGATTGCAATTTTAGCTTTTTCGATTTGGTAATCGTCTTCATCCGGTTTATCTGTGGTAAAGTTCATAATACGGCTTTCCCATGTTGAAACCCTGCTGAAGAATCGTGATTCTGGAAAGGCTTTCGCTACTAAAAGGAAAAAGGCTAACATTACGATTCCTGAACCAATAATAAAGGCAATGTATTTTAACGGATATTTTCCAATGAACGTCAGCATCATAACCATTGAAAAGATCAACGCCGTTGTTGAAAAGTTCGCTGGTAAAATCAATGCCAATGTGATAAAAACCGGAATCCAAAGCTGAATAAACGAGGTTTGAAACGGTTCGTTTTCTTCTTTCGTTTTTGACAAATAACGTGCTACATAAATAAACAATACGCTTGCCGCTAATGTCGAGGTTTGAAACGTGATTCCAATGAAAGGCACCTGAATCCAACGGCTTGCATTTGCTCCTGCGATTACGGTTCCTTTTAACAAAGTGTACAATAATAACAGCCAAACTACTGGCAGTGCAATTTTTGAAATGGCTCTAAAATAATGATATGGCACTTTGTGCACCCAGTAAATAATCAAGAAACCAATACAAACGTGAGCTAAGTGTTTTACCAGATACCCTAATGTATTTCCGGTTCCATGACCTATATACGCCAGATTACTACTTGCACTAAAAACAGGCATAAACGAAAACAGCGCTAATAAAGCCACGAATGACCATATTACTCTATCTCCTTTTAGTTTGTTTACTAGTTCTTTCATAATCTTAATTTTAGATTTCTGATTTTAGATTTTAGATTTTTTTTCGAACCTTCGGTTCTATTTGTTGATTCTGTTATTTACTGTTTTTAGACTGCTTACAAAAATTGCAGTTAATTCGTTAGCTTCTTTTAAAGCTGTTTCCAGCTCTTCTTTGGCGAGCCACATTTTTTCTTTTATAATTTCTATCCAAAATAAAGTTTCATCAGCTTCTTCTAAAACTATGTTCATTTTGGCAACAAACTCTTTATCGCTTCGAGCTCTGCAAACTGCTCGATAATTCGCTCCAACTGATGTTCCGCTTCTTACTATTTGACTTGTAATCGATCTAATTACATTTGTATTTGGCAGCTTTTCAGCTAGATCAATTATCATCAAAGAAAATTTCTTTGTTCTCACATTCATTTCACTCGTCGTCATACAAAAGAACTTATTTTGAGTTCAAAGTTTAGAAACAATCTAAAATCTGAACTCTAAAATCTAAAATTATAAATTGTGTACCGCTTGCTTAAATTGCTTCCCTCTGTCTTCGTAGTTTTCGAATAAATCGAAACTTGCGCAGGCTGGAGATAATAAAACCGCGTCACCTTTTTCTGTTAATCTTTGAGCTGTTTTTACTGCATCGCTCATATTGTTTACTTCTACCATAATATCAACAACATCTCCAAAAGCATCGATTATTTTACGGTTATCAATTCCTAAACAGATAATTGCTTTTACTTTTTCGCGAACCAATGACATTAATTCGTTGTAATCATTTCCTTTATCGACACCTCCAACAATCCAAACAGTTGGAACATTCATGCTGTCTAAAGCAAAGAAAGTAGCATTTACATTTGTTGCTTTTGAATCATTGATGTATTGAACGTTTTGTATTTTCAATACTTTTTCTAAACGGTGTTCTACACCTTGGAAATTAGATAGACTTTCACGAATTGTTGCATTTCTAATCTGCATCAATTTTGCTACAGAGCTTGCTGCCATTGCGTTTTTCATATTATGTTTTCCTTCTAACGCAATGTGTTCTGTATCCATTGTAAACTCTTCTTGGTTGATTTTAATTTCCATTTTGTTGTTATTTATAGAAGCCCCTTCATCGAATGTTTTGGTCAATGAAAAAGGAATTAATTTTGCTTTTGTTTTGTTGTTCTTTAACCATTCTGTGCTTGCCTCATCGTCTGCATCGTAAATGAGATAATCACTTTCGGTCTGATTCATTGTTATTCGGAATTTCGAATTGATATAATTTTCATATTTATATTCATATCGATCTAAATGGTCTGGACTAATATTGGTTATTATAGCAATATCGGGTCTGTAATTTATAATTCCATCTAACTGAAAACTGCTTAATTCAAGAACGTATGCATCGTATTTATTTTCGGCTACCTGCCAGGCGAAGCTCTTTCCTATATTACCTCCTAATCCCACATTTAATCCTGCATATTTAAGCAAGTGATGCGTCAGCATAGTGGTGGTCGTTTTTCCGTTACTTCCAGTAATTCCAATTGTCATAGCATCTGTAAAGGGTATCGCAAATTCTATTTCTGAAATTACTTTTACTCCAGCAGTGATAAGCTTTTTTACTATCGGAGACTTTTCTGGAATTCCGGGGCTTTTCATCACCACATCAGCATTTAGAATTAAATCTTCTGTGTGCTGTTCTTCTTCCCAAGCAATTTTATTAATGATAAGAACTTCTTTATAGCTTTCTTTTATTTTTCCGAAATCAGATACAAAAACGTCATATCCTTGTTTCTTACCGAGGATTGCGGTTCCAACTCCGCTTTCGCCTCCTCCTAAAACTACTAGCCTCATACTCTATATAATTAAAAATTCAGAATTAAAAATTAAAAACCATTTCTGATCTTTTAATTGAATTCCTATTTTCCTTTTAAGGTTAATATAATTTTTGCTAATATTCTGCAAATTTCATCTGCCTCAATAAAGATGCTGCCGAATTCATTTGTAGAAATATAATCTGTTGCCTTTAGCAACTTTAACCAATAAATTGTTTCTCTCGCTTCTTTATATGAAATCTCAAGTTTGAACAAAAACTCTTTATCAGAACGTCCTCCAATCGATTCTTCAATATTAGCGCCTATTGAAGTTCCTGATCTTAAGACTTGTTTACTCAGAACAAATTCCTTTTTTACATCAGTCAAGTATTTGTATAAATTGACAATCCTGACCGCAAAATCGAATGATTTATCCTGAATAATATTTTCTTTCATTTTTATAAGAACGTGTAATCTTTAATTTTTAATTCTGAATTTTTAATTGAGTTATCTCAATTTTAACGTAACAATTGACAATATGGCTAACATTACGGCAACAATCCAGAAACGGGTTACGATTTTACTTTCGTGATATCCCTTTTTCTGATAATGATGATGAAGAGGCGACATCAGGAAAATTCTTCGACCTTCACCAAATCGTTTTTTGGTATACTTGAAATAGGTTACCTGAATTATTACTGAAGCACTTTCCGCAAGGAAAATTCCACAGAACAAAACGATCAATATTTCTTTGCGAACTGCAATTGCCAAAACTGCAATGATTCCTCCAATGGTTAAACTTCCTGTATCTCCCATAAAGACCGAAGCCGGAAATGAGTTGTACCAAAGAAAACCTATCAAAGCTCCCACAAATGCCGAAATAAAGACGGTCATCTCTCCCGAATTGGGTATATACATTATATTTAGATAGTTTGAGAAAATGATATTTCCTGAAACAAACGTAAAGATTCCGAGTGCGAGGACGGATACTGCGGATGTTCCTGCGGCGAGTCCGTCGATTCCATCCGTTAAATTGGCTCCGTTTGATACCGCTGTGATGATAAAAATTACTACTGGAATAAACACTAACCACGCCCATTTTTCATATCCGTCTCCCATAAAAGATAATATCTCAGCGTAATCAAATTCGTTGTTTTTCACGAATGGAATTGTCGTTGCTGTAGATTTTTCTTCAACTGGTGCAGGCAACACAACTGTTGTGTTTGCTGCTGTTCTAAAAACATCTGTACGTCCTGTATCTGTTCTTACAGTAACAGCTGGATTAAAATAAAGAACTGCTCCTACTATGATTCCAAGACCTACTTGACCAATAACTTTAAAAATTCCTTTAAGTCCTTGTTTGTCTTTTTTGAATATTTTGATGTAATCGTCTACAAAACCAATTGTTCCCATCCATAAAGTGGTTACAATAAGCAGAACGATATAGATATTATGCAAACGAGCGAACAACAATACTGGAACCAAAGTGGCAAAAATGATAATCAGTCCTCCCATTGTAGGCGTACCTGCTTTTTCATTTTGACCTGCCAGACCCAGCTCACGAACTGTTTCTCCTACCTGCTGACGACGCAAAAAGTTGATCACTCTTTTACCGTAAATAGTTGACAAAAGCAATGAAAGCAAAAATGCTAAAGCTGATCTAAAAGTAATATACTGGAAAACTCCTGTTCCAGGTATATCTAATGTTTTGTCAAAATATTCAAATAAGTAGTATAGCATATTTTTCTATTTTTTAAATTCCAATTTCGAATTAAATTCCAATTTTTAAATCTCAAATTCCAACATTACATTGGGTTTTAGAATTTCGAATTTTTATTTTGTTATTTATTTAACTGTTCTAAAATTTCTTTTACGGTTTCCATATCATCAAAATGGTGTTTTACTCCATTTATTTCCTGATAAGTTTCGTGCCCTTTTCCGGCAATTAAAATAATATCATTGGGCTGAGCCAGCTGACAAGCAGTTTTAATAGCCTGTTTTCTATCAGTAATTCTCAAAACCTTTTTATAATTATGAGCTTCAACACCTTGTTCCATTTCATCTAGAATTACTTCAGGATCTTCGTTTCTTGGATTATCTGATGTTAAAATTGCTTTGTCACTTAGATCTGTTGCAATTTTTGCCATAATTGGCCTTTTCGTTTTATCTCGGTTTCCCCCACAACCCACAACTGTAATCAATTGTTCGTTTTTGGTACGGATGTCATCAACTGTTTTTAAAACATTCTCTAGAGCATCTGGAGTGTGTGCGTAATCTACAATTGCCGTTACTTTCGAATCAGTAACAATATATTGAAAACGTCCTGAAACGCTTTCTAAATCAGATAGCAAACGCAATGCTTCAAGATTATCTATTCCTAATTCTACAGCGGTTCCGTAAATTGCCAGAACGTTGTAAGCATTGAAAGTTCCAATTAGTTTTACCCAAACTTCGTTATCATTTACCTTTAATAGTAAACCTGACAATTGGCTTTCTAAAATTGTAGCTTTAAAATCAGCATAAGATTTAAGCGCATACGTCAACTTTCTTGCTACGGTATTTTGGAGCATGACGGTTCCGTTTTTATCATCGATATTCGATAATGCAAAAGCTGTTTTTGGCAGAGAATCAAAAAATGACTTTTTAACATCTCTGTATTCCGCAAACGTAGCGTGATAATCCAAATGATCGTGAGAAAGATTCGTGAAAATTCCACCAGCAAAATGTAACGCTTCTGTACGTTTTTGGTGGATTCCATGAGAACTTACTTCCATAAAACAATAGGCTACACCTGCTTCAATCATTTCATTTAAATAATGATTAATCGTAATTGAATCTGGCGTTGTATGTGTTGCCGGATATTCCGTTTCATCAACCATGATTTTTACGGTTGATAATAAACCTACTTTAAATCCTGCTTTTTTGAATAACTGATATAATAATGATGCAATGGTTGTTTTTCCGTTAGTTCCGGTTACACCTGTTAATTTTAATTTTGAAGAAGGATCTCCAAAATAATTAGCAGCCATAAAAGCCAATGCTGTATTTGTATCTTTTACCTGAATGTAGGTGATTCCTTTTTCTACATTTTGAGGAAGCGTATCGCATATAATCGCTGTAGCTCCTAACTGAATTGCTTTTTCGATATAATCATGCCCATCAGAAAGTGAACCGCGAATGGCCACGAAAACATCATCTGATTGTACTTTACGTGAATCAAATTCAATTTTCTGAATGGCAATTTCTGTTGAACCTGTTACAGATTCAATTGCTACCTTATATAATATGTCTTTTAGTATTTTCACGATAATTCTAATACTATAGTTGTGTTCTTATTTATACTCTGCCCAGCCTGAATCGATTGATTCTTTACTTTTCCTACCCCATTTACCTTTACTTTCAAACCTAAATTTTCTAATAAAGCAATAGCATCCATTCCAGGCATTCCTTTTAAATCAGGAATTTGATTTGTTTTTTTTCTCGATTCTAAATCGTATTTATCATAGCTTGTTTCTTGTTTTGCTATTTTAGAATCGAGTTGTTTAATTTTATTAGTTGAAGGTGCATCTGTAAAAATCTTTTGAGCAATTCTTTTAAAAACTGGTCCTGCAACGTCTGCTCCGTAATAATTATTCTTAGCTGTATTGGGTTTGTGAACTACTACAATACAAGAATATTTTGGATGATCTGCTGGAAAGTAGCCCACAAAAGAAGAAGCATAATACAATGCTGATTTTCCTTCTTTACCACCATAATTTACCTGAGCTGTTCCTGTTTTTCCTGCCATCGAAAAATCTTTCGAATACAATTTAGAACCTGTTCCTTTTTTAACTACATTTTGCAAAACTGCTTTTATTTTCTTCAGCGTCTCAGGAGAACAAATCTTTGGATTGATGACTTCAACATCAAACTTTTTAATGGTTTTGTTCCATTCTTTAATTTCAGATACAAACTGCGGTTTTACCATTACACCATTATTGGCAACTGAATTATAAAAAGCAAGGGTCTGCATAGGCGTAACCGAAACATTGTATCCAAAAGCCATCCACGGAAGTGTAGTTCCTGACCAATGTTTGTCTCCAGGTTCTGGAATATACGGTCTTCCTTCTCCTTTAAAATGCAGTCCTAATGTTTTATTCAATCCATAGCTTTTAATGTGATTTACAAACTTTGAAGGATTGTTTTTGTAATTATTATAAACCGCCTGAACCATTACAGTATTTGACGAAAGTTCGAATCCGCGGGCTAATGAAACTTTTCCGTAACCGCCATTATGCGAATCACGTACCGATCTTCCATAATATTTCACTATACCACCGTGGCTGTCATAAACCGTACTGGTATCGGCTACTTTATCTTCTAGAATCGCCATTAAATCCACTAATTTAAAAGTCGATCCCGGCTCCTGAGATTCTGCAATTGCGTAATTTGTGGTTTCGTAATACGATCCATCTTCTGCTCTTCCTAAATTTGAAATTGCTTTTACATGTCCTGTCTGCGTTTCCATAACCACCACACAACCATGATCGGCTTCATAATCTTCCAGCTGTTTCAATAAAGCGTGATGTGCAATATCCTGAATAAAAACATCTATTGTCGAAATCACATCGTAACCATCAATTGGATCTACTTCGTTAACATCACGAATGGGTTTCCACTGTCCTTTTGCAATTTTTTGTTTTAAAATTTTACCGTCTTTTCCATTCAAATAGCTTTTAAAAGCCCATTCGATTCCTTTTCCTACTTCAATTCCTGTTGTCGGATCAATTCGGTCATAACCAATTGTTCTTTCAGCAATTTTCCCAATTGGGTGTTTTCGAACCGTTTCCTGCTCTACGATAATTCCGCCTTTAAAAGCTCCTAAATTGAATAATGGAAAACCTTTAATTTTTACATATTCGGTATAGCTTAAATTGCGGGCAATTAAGTAGTAACGGTTTTTATTTTCACGTGCTTTTCTTAATTCTTTTTCGTAATAACCTGATGGTCTGTCTAAAACTGTTTCTAAAGAATCTGAAAGTTGTTTTACATACTTCTCAAAAGTTTCTTTTTTTGGCGCTTTTGCATCAAAACGAATTTCATAATTCGGGATTGATGTTGCCAATAAACTTCCGTCAGCCGAATAAATATTTCCTTTGTTAGCCGGAATTACAAAGTTTCTAACGGTACGCTGTTTCGCTAGTTTTCTATAATAATCTCCTTCAACCCATTGAATATTGGTTAATTTAACGACAATAGCAATTGCCATCAAAAAGATGAAAACTGCTACGAGGTAAATTCTGTAGGATATATGTTTATCGTCTACTGCCATATTCTTTTAAAGAAACTTTTTTCTTCTTCTTTTTTAACTTCAATTTTAATAGGCGGAACCGTTGATGGAAAGATTTGTTTTTCTTTCATTTTATCCGATATCGTGGATTCCATTTTTAATTTCATCAATTCTGAACGTCGATCTACAAATTCTGATCGCAATTCTTTTACTTCGTTATTGAGTTTTGCAATCTCAAAAACTTTTTGCTCGTATCGCTGTGTATTAGCAATCATCAGAATCGCCAGCAGAATTATGAACACAATGAAACGCCAGTTTTTCACTGCATCATCATGAATCAGAAATCTTGCTTTTAATATTGCGAATACTCCCCCTTTCATTTTTTCTACCTATATATATTATATCTTTTCTGCAATTCTCAATTTGGCACTTCTTGCTCTGTTGTTTATTTTGATTTCTTCATCATCAGGAACAATCAATTTTCCAATTGTTTTAAACGGTACCGAATAGTTTCCAAAAAAATCGCGTTCTGGTTCTCCTTCAAACATTCCGTTTTTTATAAATCTTTTTACCAATCTGTCTTCTAAAGAATGGTATGAGATTACTGAGAATCTTCCGCCTGGTTTTAAAATTTCTAATGACTGCTCAATAAATTCTTTTAAAACATCCATTTCCTGATTTACTTCAATTCGGATAGCTTGATAAATCTGAGCTAATATTTTGTTTCGAACTTTTTCAGGAAGATATCTTTTCAAAACTTCTTTTAATTCATCAGTTGTTTTGATTGGATATTCTCTTCTCGCTTCTACAATTGTTCTTGCCAGAGCTGGTGCATTTTTCAATTCCCCATAATCAAAAAAAACACGACGCAAATCCTGTTCTTCATATTCGTTCACTACACGATACGCATTTAAATCATTTTTTTGACTCATCCGCATATCCAGTTCAGCATCGAATCGGGTTGAAAAACCTCTTTCTGGAACATCAAACTGATGTGATGAAACTCCTAAATCAGCCAGAATTCCGTCAACTGCTTTTACACCATGAAAACGAAGAAATCTTTTGATGAATCTGAAGTTTTCATTAATCAGTGTAAATCTTTCATCTGGAAGCGCATTCGCAAGAGCATCTTCATCCTGATCAAAAGCAAATAATTTTCCATTTGGCCCTAAACGTTTCAAAATTTCTTTTGAGTGGCCGCCGCCGCCAAACGTCACATCCACATAGATGCCGTCAGGCTTAATATTTAAACCATCAACAGTCGGATGAAGTAAAACCGGATTATGATATTCCATTATCGTCGTCATTAATATTTCCCATTACTTCCTCGGCTAAATCAGCAAAATCCATATCTTCGCCGCTTATTGATTTTTCATATAAATCTTTATCCCAAATTTCCACAATATTAACCGCAGATGAGAATACAACATCTTTAGAAATACCTGAAAACGTCACTAAATCTTTTGGCACCAACAATCTTCCTAATGCATCAATCTCTACCACTTTTACGCCGGCAGTAAATCTGCGGATGAAATCATTGTTCTTTTTTACAAAACGATTCAGCTTATTAATTTTTGCCATCATTAAATTCCATTCTTCCATTGGATACAACTCCAAACACTGTTGAAAAACCGAACGCTTCAAAACAAATCCGTCTTGAAGTGAGGAAGCCAATTGCTTTTTAAGGGGCGCAGGTATCATTAACCTCCCCTTAGCATCAACTTTACACTCATATGTCCCAACAATTGTATTCAAGAAAAACCACTTAACATGTTACACAGCAAAAATATAAAAAAAATTACCACATATTACCACTAAATACCACTTTGTTGATAAGTTTAACCACTTTTGTCCCACTTCCTTTAAATATTGAATAATCAATACTTTAGATATTAATCAGCTAAAAAATCAAATCTTTTAACAATTAAAAAAAATATATAGTAATTCTCTTAAAAAAGTAACGATAATGCAACAAAATTAACATTAAGAAAATATCACAAAACCCACTCTAAAACCTGATTTTTAAACACTTATAAATTCTACTTAAATTATGTAGTTAAAAAATGGCAGCAAAAATTAATTTTTATGTAATTAACCCTATATTTGTCGAAATTGAAATTGGCATAAAACTAGATGGACAAAAACTACAAAAAAGAAGGCAAATACAGCTATTATGAAGCTGGTGAAGGAACTCCGATTGTTATTTTACATGGATTAATGGGGGGACTTAGTAACTTTGATGGTGTAGCGCAATATTTCCCAACGAAAGGATACAAAGTGGTAATCCCGGACTTGCCAATATACACACAAAGCATTTTAAAAACGAACGTAAAAAGCTTCGCTAAATACGTCAAAGACTTTATTACTTTTAAAGGTTTTGACAAAGTTATTTTATTAGGAAACTCATTAGGAGGACATATTGCATTGTATCACACAAAGCTGTATCCTGAAAAAGTGGCTGGACTTGTAATTACAGGAAGTTCAGGTCTTTACGAAAGTGCAATGGGAGACAGTTATCCAAGAAGAGGTGATTATGAGTACATCAAAAAGAAAGCTGAAGATGTATTTTATGATCCTAAAATTGCAACTCCTGAGCTTATTGATGAAGTCTATGCAACTGCAAATGACCGCATCAAATTGATCAAAACATTAACGATTGCCAAAAGCGCAATTCGTCATAATATGGCCAAAGATTTACCAAAAATGACAGTTGAAACCTGCATTATTTGGGGCAAGAATGATTCTGTAACACCACCAAATGTTGCCGAAGAATTTCATACGCTACTGCCTAATTCAACTTTATATTGGATTGACAAATGCGGACATGCTGCCATGATGGAACATCCTCAGGAATTTAATGAAGTTCTTGAAAAATGGCTTACTGAGAAAAATTTATAGCATTTAACTTTCGATTTTAGGAGGTTTTAAAACCAAGAAACATGAAAATTAATACCGCCGAATTTATTGTCAGTAATTCTGATGCATCAAAGTGTCCGAAAGATTTTTTACCCGAGTACGCTTTCATAGGCCGATCAAACGTTGGTAAGTCCTCTTTGATCAACATGCTTACGAATCATAAAAATTTAGCTAAAACTTCGGGAAAACCGGGAAAAACTCAATTAATAAATCACTTTAAGATTAACAACAATTGGTTTTTGGTCGATTTACCAGGTTACGGTTACGCTAAAGTTTCCAAGAAAACGAAATCGGTTTTTCAGGAATTTATTACTGATTATTTCGAAAACAGACAGCAATTAGTCTGTGCTTTTGTTTTGATAGATATTCGCCATGAAGCACAAAAAATTGACATTGAATTTATGTCGTATATGGGCGAAAGCGAAATTCCGTTTTGCATTATTTTTACCAAAGCAGATAAAATCAGCAAAGGAAAAGTTGAGGCTCACATTGCCGCTTACCGCAAACAAATGTATGCTAATAACTGGGCCGAAATGCCGCATTACTTTGTCACTTCTTCTACAGAAGCTACTGGACGAGAAGAAGTTTTATCTTATATTGATGAAGTAAATCAGGAAGTTTTTAAAAATAATAGTGAGTTTTGATTTGAAATTCCAATTTTTTAAAATTTCAAATTCCAAGAATTATACTTATATAATACACCATAATAAAAATCCCAAATTCCAAGTTTAAACTCGGAATTTGGGATTTTTATTTAATTGGAATTTCTACTATTGTTTCGTAAGTTCCAATTTTTCTGCAAAGTAATCACAAAAATCCTTCATTGTGTCAGACATTTTTTCATCGTCTGTGGCACGTTTAAAGGTGTCTGCCATCGCTACTAAAGTCTGGTGGAAGAAAATCTTCATTTCGTCTACCGGCATATCTTTTGTCCAAAGATCAATACGCATTGTTTCCTGCGCTTTGCTATCCCAGATTGACAACATAATAGCTTTTGCTTCTTCTGCAACTACTCCGCCATCTTGTGCACTCCAAGTTAATTTTTCCGGAACTCGGTTCTCGTCTAATTCTATATTGAATTTAATTTCTGATTTTATTGTATTTGACATTATTTCTTAGGTTTATATTTTGACTTTTCGAAAATTTCTTTTGCATTCACTTTTAATAATTCTGACAACGATACGTTATTATTCTTCATATAAGAACGAACAATCTGCCATCCAATCCACGCCCCAACTCTTCCTGGAGAATCGTTATCGATTTCGAGATAAAATTTAGAAAACGGAGCCGGCGTAATAAAACGGGTTGTAAGTTTAGGA
Source organism: Flavobacterium sp. H4147 (assembly GCF_029360735.1). NCBI lineage: Bacteria > Pseudomonadati > Bacteroidota > Flavobacteriia > Flavobacteriales > Flavobacteriaceae > Flavobacterium > Flavobacterium sp. H4147. The sequence goes on from NZ_JARKNB010000001.1 coordinate 226,798, forward strand.
TCTAAACTGTACAGCATTTCGTTTTCTAGAAAATAACGCCACATATAGCTTTCATTTTCTTCACACCATTTTATTTGTTCGGGTGTATACCCCATCTTTTCCGCATCGGTATAATTCGGCAGCAATAAATCTTTTGCATACAATTGTTTGCCTTCAAAAATCATTTGCGAAACCAAATTCTTATCAGGATACGCAGGAATGTTTCTATAAGTAAAACTCGAAACCACATCTGGCATGATTTGCTTTTCTTCAAAATTTTGTTTTAGATAATTTGGAAACTCATAAAACTTATGATCTTTACCTAAATATAGTTCTAAAGCCACCACTACCAGACTGTCTGCATAAATTGCTTTAGCATTATAATCCATTTCTCCTATTACTGTAATTACTTTAGGAGTTTTTGTTTTAGGAAAATAATATTTTATATGCTGGAAAAGTGAATTAAACTCTTCTCGCACTGGCTCAAAATTGGAATATTTTTTTTGAACCTCATCATAAACTTCTCTCCAGATGGGTTCCTTCATTTTTTGAAGCCATACATTATCATCATTTCCAGGAAAGAAATAAGGATATTGTTTTTTTATTTTAGCTAGATCTTCAGGCTTAGTTTCAAAAAACACTTTGTCAAAGCGTTCTACTTTAACGTCTACTGGAATTTCCTCGACTTCTTTTTCAACCTTTGTTTTTTGGTCACAAGACAAAAAAAACAAGCACAGAACCACTACAAAGCGATACATTTTCATTTTATTTTAATTAGATTTGTGTTGCAGGATTTTAAGTATTCGTATACTTAAAAATAATTCTGCAAATATAATCCCTGCATCTTAAAACTTGAACTATTATGGCTAAAAAAAGCACAATTCAGACAGAAAAAGTAAATACACATATTGTTGAATGGTTAAAAAATTATGCGGTAACTGCAAAAGCGAAAGGATTTGTCGTTGGAATTTCCGGCGGAGTCGATTCTGCTGTCACTTCTACGCTCTGTGCGCAGACCGGACTGCAGGTTTTATGTGTTGAAATGCCGATTCATCAAGCTGAAAGTCAAGTTTCTAGAGGAAAAGAACATATTGAGCAGTTAAAAAAGCGTTTCCCAAATGTGTCAAGTGTCCAAACTGACTTAACAGCTACTTTTGAAGCATTTAAGTATTCTGTACCCTCTTCAAAAGATTCAACAAAAGTTAATTTATCGTTAGCGAATACTCGAGCACGTTTAAGAATGACTTCTTTATATTATTTAGCAGGAATAAACGGGCTATTAGTAGCAGGGACGGGCAATAAGGTAGAAGATTTCGGTGTAGGATTCTATACAAAATACGGAGATGGAGGTGTAGATTTGAGTCCGATTGCTGATTTAATGAAATCTGAAGTTTTTGCTTTAGGAACTTATTTAGGTGTTCCAGAATCAATTTTAACAGCTGCTCCAACAGACGGACTTTTTGGCGACAATAGAACCGATGAAGATCAATTAGGCGCAAGTTACGATGAATTAGAATGGGCGATGATCGCGTCAGAGTCAGGAAATACAGCGGATAACTTCACTGGGAGAGAAAAATCTGTCTTTGAAATCTATAAAAGATTAAACACCAGCAACAAGCATAAAATGGATCCAATACCTGTTTGTGAGATCCCAAAAACGTTAAAATAAATATTTTAACATTTGTCTGCAATTAATTACAGAATTTATTTATTAATTTTACAGCTCCAAAAACATGATAACAATTCTAAAAAGGTAAAATTATGATTAAAGTATGTCTTGCAGACAATCATCCTGTGACTCACTTTGGCGTTAAGTCTTATTTCAAAGACCACGATCAAATTTCAGTTGTTGCCAACGTAGGCAATTTTTCAATGGTTAGAGATATTCTTCAAACGAAGGAGATCGACATCCTAATTTTAGATCTAGAATTAGAAGGTCTTTCAAGTATCTTTGAAGTTAAATCTATCTTGAAAAATTTCCCAAAAACAAAAATTGTAATTTTCAGTGACCTTGCAGAGCAAATGTATGCTCCAAATGCGATTAAAGCTGGTGTATCCGGTTATGTACACAAAACAGAAAAACTTGAAACTTTAGGTCTTTCTATTATTAAAGTACACGAAGGAAAAATTATCATCAACGAAACTGTGCGTAAAAACATGGCACTTATTGCTAAACAAAGCAAAAGTGAGCGTTTGTACAGAAAACTTTCTAACCGTGAAATCGAAGTTTTACGCTACCTAAGCGATGGTAAGAAAAACAACGAAATCTCTAAAATCTTAAGCCTGAACGAAAAAACGATCAGTACTTACAAATTAAGATTGTTAACAAAATTAAACGTTACTAACTTAGTTGATTTAGTAAATAAAGCTAAGACTTTAGAAATCATCTAATGTAATGGTATCCTGGTTTGCTTCGGCAAAACATTAACCATAAAAAAAAGCTCTATATTGTTTACAGTATAGAGCTTTTTGACTTATGAGTGATAAGGAACGACTACCCGTCCTAGTTTCTTTGAAAAATTATTGAGCAGTTTCGAATAATCAACCACCATCATCAATAATTCTGAATTATCATCCTGCGGATCGGTTATAAGTGATTGCTTTAGGTCGTGAATAATTTTTGAAACCAAAAACCATCGCATCGAAAAGATTGTATCCGAAACATTTTGTTCAATTGTGACATTTTTATGTTTTGGAAAAATGTTCTGTCCTTCCCAATTATGAATGGTCACTTTTTCATCTTCCATTAAAATATTAGTTACTTCCTGCGCAAATTCTGGCGGGAGGTGCATTAAATATTTATCTAAACTAAAAGTCTCATTTTGATTATAGAAATCAATGATATTGGCAAAAAGATTTTGAAATAATGCGTTAGATAACTCTATTTCATCTTCTTGAAGGCTTAAATATATTTTTTCGTAAACTTTATACTTTCTTTTTTCAGAAACTTCTTTTACATTTCCTTCTTCATCTGCTTTTAGGAAAACATCTTCAAAATCTTCTGTAACACTTCCGTACAAAAGAAGCAACTCTATAACCTTTCTTTCAAAACCATACAAAATATCTACTTTTTCTGCGGCTTCTTGAGGATAACCCATATCTCCGGGATAATAATCGTCTGGAGGTCCAGTTCTTGGATCTTCTGGATCTCCTCCTGAAAAACTAACAGGGTTCTGATTTTGATTTTGATTTCTAAAAACTTGAAAAGGCTTTTGTTCTTGTTTTTGCTTTTTATTAGCTTCTGCAAGATCTTTTTGAACCAGCTGTGCCAATGTACTTACCAATACCTGCTCAGAAATATCCATGATTCTTGCACATTCCTGAATATAGACTTCGCGCTGAATACGATCTGGAATTTTAGAAATACTCGTGACCATATCACGAATTAAATCGGCTTTTTTGATAGGATCATTTTTAGCTTCGCCCATTAAGATCGAAGCTTTAAATTGAATAAAATCTTTACTATTGTTTTCGAGATATGCTACTAGATCGTCATGCGAATTTTTTCTAGCAAAACTATCAGGATCCTCTCCATCAGGAAACGCACAGACTCTTACGTTCATTCCTTCTTCCAGAATCAAATCGATTCCACGTATAGAAGCTCGTAAACCTGCCGCATCACCGTCAAAAAGTACTGTAATATTTCTTGTAAGACGATTTACCAAACGAATCTGATCTGGTGTTAAAGCTGTTCCTGAAGACGCTACAACATTCTCAATTCCAGCCTGATTAAACTGAATCACATCAGTATAACCCTCAACAAGATAACAGTTGTTCTGTTTAGCAATTGACTGCTTGGCCTGATAAATTCCGTAAAGGACTTTACTTTTATGGTAAATATCACTTTCTGGTGAGTTAAGGTATTTAGCCGCTTTTTTATCATTCGTTAAAATACGCCCGCCAAAACCCAAAACTCGTCCCGACATACTATGAATGGGAAACATTACACGTCCCTTAAATCGGTCAAAAGGACGGTCTTCTCTCGGAATTGTTAAACCAGTGCTTTCTAAGAATTCTAATTTGTAACCTTTTCCGAGGGCTTCTTTTGTTAAAGCATCCCAGGTTTCAGGCGAATATCCTAAATTAAATTTTTTGATGGTTTCGTTAGTAAAACCTCTTTCTTTGAAATAAGATAATCCTATTGCTTTCCCTTCTTCAGAATTGATTAAAACATCCTGAAAATACTTGGCTGCAAATTCAGAAACCAGATACATACTTTCGCGAATGTCTGTATTTGCTTTTTCAGCATCTGTCTGCTCAGTTTCTTCAATTTCAATATTGTATTTTTTAGCCAGATAACGAATGGCTTCTGGATAGGTAAAATGAGAATGTTCCATCAAAAAAGCGACAGAATTCCCTCCTTTTCCGGAGCTGAAATCTTTCCAGATTCCTTTTGCTGGAGAAACCATAAACGAAGGCGAACGTTCATCTGAAAACGGGCTCAGACCTTTAAAGTTACTTCCGGCACGTTTCAAATTGACAAAATCGCCAATAACCTCCTCTACTCGAGCAGTTTCAAAAACAGCGTCTATTGTACTTTGTGAAATCAAAACGTAATTTATTTTTTAAAAATTTTAGCCTGTAAAAATACGTAAATCCAAGCTGAATTTTTATTATTAAAATAAAAAAAGTGCCTCTCTCGAGGCACTTTTTCACTAACTAAACTCAACTTTATTTTTAATTTAAATCGAAACGCAAGCCTAAAGAAATATTATTTTCTTTAACTAAATTATTCTGAAACAACGGATTTAAATCATATTTAAAGTACAAACTCAATTCTCGGTACCCTATATAAGAACTCAATCCGTATATAAAATTATTTACATTATAATCCCCTTTTATTCTGGTTTTGTACTTTAAATCATCCTCTTCGAATTTGAGGATTTGTTTAGATTTCACATTCACTCCAGCATATCCCCCTACTCCAAAACGGAAACTATTATGCGTTTTAAAATAAGTTTTTCCATTGTTTTGAACGGGTCTCGAGAAATCGAATTCTAAATGGACTGGAGCAACTAAATAGACATTTCTAAAACGAGATTCAGTCAAGTGAATTGGGTTAACTTCGAGATCCGTTTGATCTCCGTTTACTACAAAACTTTTATTATCAGTGGGACGGATATTATTGTACATCAACGAGAGTCCGTATTTGGCATGAAGCAGATTGTGGTTTTTCATCAATCTTGAATTATAGGTAAAACCCCATTCGTAAAAATGCGAACCTATAAAACTATATTTTGAATCCTGAAGTTTTCCATCAGCAAGTGTATTATTCAAACCCATTGCAAATACGAACTGCGAAGTGGTTCTTTTTTCGCCTCGGATAGAATCTTTATTATGTTTAAAGGATTTCCATCGAATCATATAGACTTTTGCAGAATCTTCTTTTATTTTCCCATCAACTTTTTTCTGAACCAAGTCATTTAGTTCATTTTGAGCCAGAGTTATTTTTTCCTCAATAATTACAGCTCTTGCTTCTGCTAGTTCTCTTTTACGTTTATCAGCTTGTTCTTGTGTGATTTTACCTTCTGACAACTGAACGTTTACGGCTTCGATTTCTTCTTTTAAAGCTTCTTTTTCTTCTTTGGTGATTTTCTCGATTTTATTGGCAATTCTTTTGGCTTCAGATTCAAAAGTCTCTTGTCCTATTACTTTACTTACTACCAAAAAGAAGAAAAGTATAAAATAAATGGTAAAATTTTTCATGATTGATTGTTTTAAAATGATTGAATATTTGATTGATGATTTTTTAATGATGAATTGTAAATGATGAATTGTTGTTTCATCCAGCGGGTTAAAACCCGACGCTACAGTATAGATTGTTCCTTCGGAACTGAAAATTCATATTCTTCCTTCTTGCTTTTTGCTTCTATGCTCTTAACGCTCTATTCTTGCTTGTTTCTGTTAGACAAAGCCACTTTTACTTCCTGAAAATTTTTGTTGACTTTCGTAATTACTTTTTCTCTAAATGAAAGTTCTAATTCGCCATCGACCTGATTCAGTAAATCGGCCGCATTTATTTTTACTTTGGCTTTTTTAGTTTTGTTTGCATTTTCTGCTATAACTTTATTTTCGGCAGTTTGAAGCAATTGATCTATGTTTTCTTTTTTAGGATTTTCGGCAATTACAGTTTGATTGCTGTTTGTTGATTGTTGTTCTTGATTGTTTTTGATGATGACTGAAGACTCCGCGATTTGATTTGATTTATTTTGAAGAAGTGTATTCTTTTGCTGATTAGGCTTTTTTTCTTCTTGATAGGCTTCTTTTGAAGGATTCTCTGAAATCGCTATTTCTGTTTTAATGGAATCACCGGTATTCATAAGCGGTTTTTCGACAGAATCTTTTCTGATTTCTTTTTCTACTACAACATTTTTAGGCGATTCGATTGTATTTCCTTTTTGATTGAAAAAGAAAGTTCCAACGAGTAAAAATCCAATAAAACTCGCTGCGATATACAGCCATTTTGTGCTTTTCTCCGGTTTCTTTTCTTCGGCTACACTCAACATAGCATCCAATCGATCCCAAGCTTTGCTGCTTGGCTCAATTTTGCGTTGATTTAGTTTTTCACGGAAATCCTCTTCAAAATTATTCGGTTCCATTATCTTGTTTTTTTAAAATAGTAATTTGTGTTTGCAGCATTTTTCTAGCGTGCGATAATTGCGATTTAGATGTTCCTTCATTAATTCCTAACATCTTGGCAATTTCATTGTGTTTGTAACCTTCAATTGCATATAAATTGAAAACCATTTTGTAACCGTCCGGTAAAGCATCAATTAAATATTGAATTTGTTCTACCGTAAATTGGCTATCGATTTCATTGAAACTTTCTTCTGTAAAAAATTCATCTTCGGCAAATTGTACTTTCTTTTGAACTCTTAAGTACGAAATACATTCGTTTACCATTATTCGGCGGATCCAGCCTTCAAAACTTCCTTTGTGTTCAAATTTATTTAGATTGGTAAACACTTTCATGAAAGCGGTAATCATTACATCTTCTGCCAGCTGAATGTCCTTTATATATTGCCGGCACACGCTTAACATTTTCGAAGAATATTTACCGTAAATCTGCTGCTGAGCCTGACGATTGCTTTCGACAGCCAACTTTATGATTTTGGTTTCTTCTTGATGTAACGAAATAATTTTCATTAATAAGCTTTTTGTTTTTGGTTTTGGTTTTAGAAATAGACTTCTATTAGCATAGACGATTGTCGATTTGAAATGGTTGCATGAAGAGTGAAAAATTTCAATAAAAAAAATCCAAATTCCAAAATTGCACAAAAAAACAGCTGATTTACAACAATGTAAACCAAATTATTTAGTGGATAAATTTTCTAATTATTTAATCGAAGAAATTACTTTTTTCTCTCAATAACATAATTCACCATCAAAGTAAGTGCTGCTTTGAAATCAGAATCTGGGTAATTTTCTAAAAGAGAAAGTGCTTCCTGCTGAAACTGTACCATTTTGTTTTCGGCGTAAGCCAAACCATTATTATTTTTTACAAAGGCAATTACTTCTTTTACGCGCTTTTTGTCTTTGTTGTGGTTTTTGATAGAGTTTATCAGCCACTTTTTTTCCTGCGGAGTACAGGTATTTAAAACGTGAATTAAAGGCAAAGTCATTTTCTGCTCTTTAATATCGATTCCGGTTGGTTTGCCAATGGCTTCTTCGCTGTAATCGAATAAATCGTCTTTGATTTGAAACGCCATTCCAATCAATTCACCAAATTTACGCATGTTTTCAACTTGCGCATCATCTTCAATTACGGCTTTTGCACCAAGCGCACAACAAGCGGCAATAAGCGTTGCTGTTTTCTTTCTGATGATTTCGTAGTAAACGTCTTCGGTAATATCAAGTCGGCGGGCTTTTTCAATTTGAAGTAATTCTCCTTCGCTCATTTCACGAACCGCTACCGAAATGATTCTTAAAAGATCAAAATCGCCATTATCGATTGACAAAAGCAATCCTTTTGAGAGTAAATAATCCCCCACTAAAACGGCAATCTTATTTTTCCAAAGTGCATTGATTGAGAAAAATCCGCGGCGGCGGTTACTATCGTCCACAACATCATCGTGAACCAAAGTGGCCGTATGAATTAACTCAATAACCGAAGCACCACGATACGTTCTTTCGTTTACAGTACCGCCAGAAACCATTTTTGCTGTAAGAAACACAAACATCGGACGCATTTGTTTTCCTTTTCGGTTTACAATATAATAGGTAATTCTGTTCAGCAGCGCAACCTTCGAAGTCATCGATTCATGGAACTTTTTTTCGAAAAGTTCCATCTCGGTAATGATCGGCTGTTTTATTTGTGAAGTAATATTCATTTCGATTCCAAATATACTATTTTAAATAAAAAAACGTTGTCTATTTTATGTTAGTATATCAACAATTTCAATACTAATTAAAAAAACCAATCCAAAAACATCTCAATCTAATACTAATTTGAATTCACTAATTAAAAGTAAAACCAAAAAAGCTATTTATTATGAAAACAAAATTTTTATTAATGGGAACATGCATCGCTTTATCATTCTTTACAAGCTGTAATTCTGATGAAAGCACAAATGACGGATCTAGTAAAGTAATTACAAATGATGAAATAGTAGCAAACGCTAAAATTGATGCTTCTATAGATGATGTTACAAATATTGCCGAAGACCAATTTAATTCACAATTAAACATAAACAGTAAAGCGAGCGGTCCTGTAAAAAACTTTTTGCCAAGCTGCGCGGTTATCACAACTGTTCTTACGAATAATACTTTTACAAAAACGGTAGATTTTGGCGTTGACGGCTGTACGCTTGACAACGGAAATACTGTAAAAGGAAAAATGGTTATTTCGTTTTCTAATGATTTTTCGGCTTCAACACAAACCATCAGTTATACATTTGAAGGATTTTATCATAATGGTAAAAAACTTCAAGGAAGCAAAAGCATCGTGAGAACTGTTAAATCAACTGATTTACAAGCAGAAGCTCACCCAGTTCTAACCGCTGAAATTGATTTGACCATTACTTTTGATGACGGAAAAGTGTATTCTAGAAAAGGTTCTTTGGTAAAAGAAATGACTGCAGGATACAATACTTGGTTTAACTGGGAAGATAATGTTTTTGTGGTAACAGGAAGCGGCACTACGACATTTCCTAACGGGGATACCTTTTCGGCAGAAATTACAACTCCTTTAGAATTTAAAGCTTCATGCAGAAAATCATTTGCTGTGAAAGGTGTTGTATCGATAACTAAAAACGGAGCTTCGGCTACTATTAACTACGGTAATGGAGATTGCGATACTCTTGCTGCTGTAACCAAAGATGGTGTTACAGAAGAAATAGATTTGAAAAAATAGAATCCCTTTTTGCCCAGAAAAAAAGCATTAAGAACAAGATTTCATCCTTGTTTTTAATGCTTTTTTATGTTATTAATAATGTAGTCGCTACGGGACATCTATACCTAAAATCGTTTTTTCAACCCATTTGTAACTCCTAACGGAGTTTTTATAAATGATGGAATCCCGGAGAGATAAAAATATTGATAAAAAAATTGAAAGCAATAATAATGTTCTATAAGGAACTAGTTCTTGTTTTATCCTTCTTTGTTGGCCAATTGTCCGCAGGCCGCATCAATATCTTTTCCTCGACTTCTGCGTACTTTAACCACTACTCCAATATTTTCCAATGCTTTTATATAAGCATTAATCGATTCTTCTGAAGCTTGTTGAAACTCACCTTCATCAATTGGGTTATATTCAATTAAATTCACTTTACATGGCACATATTTACAGAATTTCACCAATGCATCAACCGAAGCTTTATCGTCATTAATTCCTTTCCAAACTACATATTCGTATGAAATTTTGCTTTTGGTTTTTCTGTACCAATATTCTAATGCTTCTCTCAAATCTTTTAAAGGAAAGTTTTTGCTGAAAGGCATAATCTTCGCACGAGTTTCATCAATTGCCGAATGCAGAGAAACCGCCAATTTGAATTTTACTTCATCATCGGCCATTTTTTTAATCATTTTCGGGATTCCCGATGTTGAAAGTGTAATACGTTTTGGAGACATTCCTAAACCTTCAGAAGAAGTAATCATATCGATTGCTTTAATGACATTGTTATAATTCATTAAAGGTTCTCCCATTCCCATAAATACAATATTCGAAAGCGGATGATTGTAATACAAACGGCTTTCTTTATCGATTGCCATAATCTGATCGTAGATTTCTCCTGGCTCTAGATTTCGCATACGTTTTAACCTTGCCGTTGCACAGAAATTACAATCTAAGCTGCAACCTACCTGACTCGAAACACAGGCAGTTGTTCTGGTTTCTGTTGGAATTAAAACCGATTCTACCACTAAACCATCGTGCAGACGTACGGCATTTTTCACCGTTCCGTCATTACTGCGCTGCATGGTATCTACCTTAATATGGTTAATTACAAAATTTTCTTCCAGCATAGACCTAGTTGATTTGGCAACATTGGTCATATCATCAAAACTATGCGCTCCTTTATTCCATAGCCATTCATACACTTGATTTCCACGAAATGCTTTGTCGTTATTCGCAACAAAAAAATCACGTAATTGATCTTTTGAAAGGGCTCTTATATCTTTTTTCTCAATTTGCATGGTGCAAAGTTAATCACTTTTGTCATTTTTTCTGTCATTTAGATGTTTTCTTAATTTTTAAGCAGAAATATTTCTTCTAAAAAAGGTAAACTACTTAAACAGCTAATTAAGAAATACTTACTGATTTGTTCATTCTCTGCAAAACAAAAATCAGGTTCGGTTAACTTCTCTATCCTTTACTATAATAATTTAATAAAATTTCTGCCATGATTTTTATCATTTCTTGTCTTATTGATCTGCAATACATTTGATCCAAGAAATAAGGATAATTTTTAATTCTATCCACTAATCGAATTACGATTTCCTTATTTAAGATTAACCAAAAACATTCCTAAGATGAAAACAATTAAATTTATTGTAATGGCTGTTATTTTTACAACAATATCATTACACACAAACGCACAACAAATGTATACCGTAAATACCAACTCTACTTTTGAAGTAGCCGGAACTTCTACCGTACACGACTGGGTAATGAAATCAACTGAAGGAAACGGGACTGCTGTACTAATCGTTAAAGATTCTAAACTGGCTGGGATAAACAGTTTATCCATTACATTATTAGCAGAAAGTTTAAAAAGTTACAAATCAAGCATGGATCAAGTAGCCTACGAAGCTTTAGACACCGAAACTCATAAAAATATCGAATACGTTTTAAAATCTGCAGAGAAAATAGACGACAACACTTGGACGCTTACAGGAGTTTATACTATTGCTGGCGTAAGTAAAGAATACAAAACTCAGGTAAAAGTAACGGCAAACAAAGGAACTTTTATTTTACAGGGTTCTAATCAGATTACTTTTGGTGATTTTGAAATGACACCTCCAAAAGCTGCTCTTGGAGTTGTAAAAGCAGGAAAAGATTTAACCGTTATCTTTAATATTATCCTGAGCTAAATTCTAACATAAAACCATTTCTCGGAGGGACTTTTAGTCCCTCTTTTTTTTATTCAAGAAAACAGTAATACATCAATTTTGACAAAAAAACATATTCCTTTTTATCAAATAGGTTAATTCTGGCAAAAATGAAAACGTTGTAGTTATTAAATAACTATTTAATAAAATTTTAACAATGACTTTTATCATGTATTATCCTGATTAATAGGCTGACCTTTGACTCAAGTTAAAATAATACTCTTAGTAGTAATAAAAACTTGACCTACTTATTAACTTATTTTTTATACTAAAAACATGACAAAAATGAAAACTAATGTAAAATTCTTCGCGTTTGTAATTACCTTCTTAGGAATGACTTCATTCGCCACAGCACAAAAATCATACACTTTAGACAACAAATCTAATTTTACGGTTGCAGGCACATCCACATTACATGACTGGGAAATGAAATCAACTTCAGGAACTGGAACAGCAAGCTTAACCATCACTAATTCTAAGCTGATTGACATCGAATCATTATCAGTAACACTTTTAGCCGAAAGCATAAAAAGCGAGAAAAAAAGCATGGATAAAGTGGCTTACGAAGCTCTAAAAACAGACAAAAACAAAACGATTAAGTATGTTCTAAAATCTGCTGAAAAAGTAAACGAAAGCACTTGGGAACTTACCGGAACTTACACGATTGCCGGCGTAAGCAAAGTGTACAAAACAACGGTAAAAACAACAGTTACTAAAGATGGCTTAAACCTTCAAGGTTCTAACAAAATCACTTTTACAGAATTTGGAATGAAATCTCCAACAGCAATGCTTGGAACCATCAAAACAGGTCAAGACCTAACTATCAAATTTAATTTAAACTTTAATCTATAACAGCCATGAAGAAAATTTATATTCTATTCGTAACCTTAATTAGTACGTTTGCTGTCAATGCACAAGTTAGCTTTGGGCATATTCAAAATCAAATTCCAAGAAGCCAGAAAGGTATCAATCAGTTTGATGTAAAAAAAGATACTGTTGCTTTTAAAGGACTAAGTGTCGACATGGGTGCTGCATTTGCACTTCAATTTCAGGCAGTAAATTCGTTTAACGATCAAAAAAACTTAGCTACTGCTCCTAATTACAGATTAAATAATCTAACAAATAATTTTAACCTTCCAAATGCCAACTTTACAATTGGCGCTCAGTTATACGATGGTGTACGTGTGAACTTAGATGTGTACTTAGCATCTAGACACCACAACGAAACATGGGTAAAAGGTGGTTATTTACAAATCGACAAGTTAGACTTCATCAAAAAAGATTTCCTTGCTGATTTCATGAAATACACAACCATTAAAATTGGTCAGATGGAAAACAACTATGGTGATGCTCACTTTAGAAGATCTGATAACGGTAATGCGTTTATGAATCCGTTTGTGGGAAACAATATCATGGATGCTTTTATTACGGAAATGGGTGCTGAAATTTACTATAACAGATCAGGTTTTGTAAGTATGATTGGAGTTACTAACTCTAAATTAAACCAAAATGTTCAAGAAGTTGTACCATCAGCGGCTACACCAACAAAACCAGACAATAACACAACAATCAGCCCTTCTATACTTGCAAAATTAGGTTGGGACAAACAAATCAACGACGATTTGAGAATTAGAGTAACAGGTTCTTATTATCATACAGCCAACTCAAGCGGTAATTTATACGCTTCTGATAGAGCAGGAAGCCGTTTTTACGGAGTAATGAGCCACTCAGACTATAACATTATCGATCCAGCAACTGGGGCAACTTTAAGCAGCGTTGCCAATAACTTTGACCCAACTGCAAACAAAGATACAGGAAGATTTAATCCTAACTATGGAAACTGGGCCACATCATACATGGTAAACCCTTTTATCAAATATAGAGGTTTAGAATTCTTTGGAACATTAGAATTTACTTCTGGCGGTGATTATAAAGGAACAGATGATACTCGTAAAGTAAACCAATATGTGGGTGATCTTATATATCGTTTTGGAGAAAATGAAAGATTTTATGTAGGCGGAAAATACAATTTAGTGGATGGAAAATTAGCAAATGCTAACGCTCAAAATATTCAGATCAACAGATTTGAAGCTGCAGCCGGATGGTTCATGACCCGAAACGTTTTAGCAAAACTTGAATATGTAGATCAAAATTATAAAAACTTCGGTCAATTTAATGGAACCACTCCAAACGACCTTTTTGGCGGCAGTTTTAAAGGACTGATGTTTGAAGCAGTAATTTCATTCTAATAAAATGTTTAAAAGATTTCAAATAATAATGATGGGTTTAGCAATGTTCTTTTTACTAGGAAGTGCTAAACCCACTTTTTTAGCAGAAGATACTGCCCTAGTAATAAATAAAATAAAAATAGAAATTACGGGAGCATCTACTGTTGGCAAATACAATTGCTCAAATACCTTTTTTACAACAGATACGCTATACATAAATTCAACTAAAAAGAATGCTTTTAATACCGAAATTAAAATGTCTAACTTTGATTGCGGTAATAAAATTATGACCAAAGATTTACAAGGTACTGTCAAGGTAAAAAAATTCCCCAACAGCACAGTTTGTATTTCTGATGTAAAACCAAGCGGTAAAAATTACAAATGCAGACTCAACTTTTGCATCACAGACAAAACACTCAAATACAAAGATTTCATTTTATACAATTCAGATGATAAAATTCAGGGAACACTTAATCTTAAATTCTCTGATATAGACCTGGAACCACCAGTAAAAATGGCTGGCCTTATTAAAGTTAAAGACGACATTGTTATTAATTTTAGTTTATATAAAAATTAAAAGTCTTTTCTAAAAAATATTTCATTTCATATTTCAAAATTGATTTTTTTGGCATGAGAATTGTCTTACTGTCAGAAGAAAAATAATCTTACAGATCGCGCGTAATTTTAAAAATTTGTATTTTTATTATTCCACTTTATAACCTTTTAAATTTTTGATAACCTAAAAAGACAATTCATTATGAAAAAACAAATTTTAAGCTTAGCTGTGGTTGCTTTATTAGCATTTGGGGTACAATCTTGCGACAAGAAAGAAACAAAACCAGCTGATGAAGAATTAACTCTTGGAAACAAAGTTGACTCGTTGACTACAGATATTCAAGAAGCAAAAGACAGTGCTGTTAGTAAAGCTGAAGGCGCGGCCGCAAAAGCAAAAGCTGCATCAGAAGGAGCAGTTCAAGATGTAAAAGACGCTACTAAAAAAGCAGCTGCTGATGTAAAAGATGCTACTAAAAAAGGAGCAGAAAAAGTAGAAAATGCTGCTAAAGCCGCTAAAGACGGAACTGTAAAAACAGCAAAAGAAGTTAATGAAGCATTGAAAAAATAATTTTCATTTTAATTAAAAAGCAGGAACCATTCGCAAAACGAATGGTTTTTTTATGCCTAAAAACGAGTTTATATTTTTGTATTTTTGCCTTCATAATTACAAGATACTACACCATGCATTTTATATCACAAGAACTAGAAGATTACATCGAACAGCATTCCGAAAACGAACCAGAATTACTCGCAAAACTTAATAAAGAAACCTATCAAAAGATTTTGCTTCCGCGAATGCTCAGCGGACATTTTCAAGGGCGTGTATTAAGCATGTTATCTAAACTTATTCGACCGGTAAATATTCTTGAAATCGGGACTTATACTGGTTATGCCGCTTTATGTTTATGTGAAGGAATGCAGGAAAATGGACAATTACACACCATTGACATAAAAGAAGAATTAGTAGATTTTCAGAGAAAATATTTTGATGCTTCTCCTTGGGGAAATCAAATTTTTCAGCATCTCGGAGAAGCTGTAAACATCATTCCAGATTTAGATTTAAAATTTGATCTGGTTTTTATTGATGCTGATAAAGAAAACTATCTCAATTACTGGGAAATGATTGTTCCGAAAATGAATAAAGGCGGAATTATTTTATCAGATAATGTGTTATGGAGTGGTAAAATTCTGGAACCAGTTCATCCAAATGACGTAAGCACGCAAGTGCTTCTGGAATACAATAAACTTTTAAAAGAAGATCCAAGAGTAGAAACGGTCTTATTGCCTATTCGTGATGGATTAACTGTTTCTAGAATATTATAAATTCTAACTAAATTTAAGTAAAAAGGCTTTAACCAAATACTTATCTGTATTTTGGCTAAAGCCTTTTATTATTTAAAAACTTAGAACCTCAGAACCTAAGCTCCTTAGCACCTTAAAAAAAGAACTTATCCCGGGAAATAAAGTGGTTTCAACTTTCGATACACTAAATAAATAAGGAAACCAAAAAGAGCTCCGAAGAAATATCCGGCAAGAATATCTCCAGGAAAATGCAACCCTAAATAAATTCGGCTGTAAGCGAAGATTAAAGGCCACAAAAATAAGAATCCTAAATATTTGAAATGACGTTTTAAAACCAAGAATAAAAATGTCGCAACTGCCATAGTATTAGCAGCGTGTCCAGAGAAAAAGCTAAACGATTTTCGAACCTGAACCACTCGGATAATAGAATTCAAATTTGGATCATTACATGGTCGTAATCGCTGAAAAGTGTGTTTGAATAAATTACAAGTCTGATCTGTAAATGCGATCAAAACAGCTATAAAAAGCAATAAATACAAGGTCTGCTTTCCTCCTATTTTTTTATAGATAAGATAAAACAGTAATAAGAAAAACGGAGTCCAATACAACTGATTAGTAATAATCAGCCATACTTTATCATATGTTTCAGAACCCAGACTATTTAGATATACCAGTAAACTAGCATCTAATTCTTGTATTTTTTCAAGCATATTATCTCTGGCGTTTTATAGGTCCTGTAAGAGAATCGATATCTTCTTTTACTTTATCAATTTCAGTTGCAGTATTGCCCAGCAAATTATTAGTGTCACCCAATAAGTTTGATTTTGCACTTTCGATTTCGGCGTTAATATTGCCCGTTAAGCTGTTCAAAGATTTTGTATCAAGACCATTAGCCTCAGCTCCTTTTTGAATTTCGCTTTTAATATCGTTAGTCGCATTTTTTAACTGAGCCATAGCTTTACCCATTGTACGTGCAATCTCCGGCACTTTATCAGAACCAAAAAGCATAAGCACTATAAATAGTATGAAAACTAATTCTCCTCCTCCTATACCGAACATATCTTTTATTTTTGTGTGGTCACAAAGATATTAAATTTTGATGCTTACAGTTTTAAAATTTCCTTAAAAAAAAAGACTCTTTTCAGAGTCTTTTAGTTTGTTCCTAGTCAAATTTTGATTTTTGTTCAACTTTTGGCCATGAATTATTCGTTACATCAATATCAGCTGTCATCAATTTTGGATCAATCTGAATACTTTTTATAGCTTTTGTAGTAGCGTATACTTTCTTAGCAGATTCGTTTCCTTTTCTCCAAATTTGTGCTGGATATTGGTAATTATCTTTTGTACCATCTTCATACGTGATTTCAACTAAAATCGGCATAATCATTCCGCCTGGTTTGTCAAATTCAACTTCGTAGAAATATTTAGGCGATTTTATACTTGCTTTTTCTTCAGCTGTAAAAGTCTGGTCTACATAATCAGCCAACGGCTTAATGTCTTCAACTTTTAATGCTTTTTTCTTAGAAGCATTTACTTCTGGATTATCCCCAGAAACCAAGTAAACAAAAGGTCCTTTTTCAAAACCGAATCTTCCTTTTCTCACTTTAACATCTTTAATATCTGCTGTAGGAGATTCAGAAACATAATATTGTTTTACATCTTTAATTCCAATATCTACGAAATCTGTTGAATAAAACCAACCTCTAAAAAACCAATCTAAATCAACTGCAGAAGCATCTTCCATAGTTCTGAAGAAATCCTCAGGCGTTGGGTGTTTGAATTTCCATCTGTTTGCATACGTTCTAAATGCATAATCAAATAATTCTCTTCCCATTACTACTTCTCTTAAAATATTAAGTCCTGTAGCTGGTTTTCCGTAAGCATTATTACCAAATTGGTGAATGGTTTCAGAGTTGGACATAATTGGCTCTAAGAATTTTTGATCACCACTCATGTAAGGAACAATATTCTTCGCTGGTCCGCGTCTTGATGGAAAAGTTGGATCCAATTCCTGTTCAGCAAGATATTCTAAAAATGAATTCAAACCTTCATCCATCCAAGTCCACTGACGCTCATCAGAGTTTACAATCATTGGGAAGAAAGTATGTCCAACTTCGTGAATAATTACTCCAATCATTCCGTTTTTAACTTCTTTGCTAGTTACACCGTTTTCATCTGGACGACCATAATTCCAGCAAATCATTGGATATTCCATTCCCTGATCTTCAGCAGAAACAGAAACGGCTTTTGGATAAGGATAATCAAAAGTATGTGCCGAATAACTTTTTAAAGTATGAGCTACAACCATAGTAGAGGTTTCTCCCCAAAGCGGATTTGCTTCTTTTGGATATACAGATTCTGCCATAACAGTTCTGTTTCCAATTTTCACAGCCATTGCATCGTAAATGAATTTTCTTGAAGAAGCAATTCCGAAATCACGAACATTTTTAGCACTAAACTTCCATGTTTTTTTCTTTTCAGAAAAACCTTTTTCAGCAGCTTCAGCTTCAGCTTGTGTTACAATCACAACGGGTTTGTCAAATGATTTCTGAGCTTGTTCGTAGCGTTTTACCTGTTCTGCTGTAAACACTTCGCTTCTATTCGTTAATTCTCCCGTAGCATCAATAACGTGATCTGCAGGAACTGTAATATTTACATCGAAGTTTCCAAAAGGAAGTGCAAACTCACCGCTTCCCCAGAATTGCATATTCTGCCATCCTTCAACATCGTTATAAACTGCCATTCTTGGATAAAACTGGGCAATTACATATAATTTATTACCGTCTTTTTCGAACAATTCATAACCTGAACGTCCGCCTTCTTTTCTGTAATTATTGATGTTGTACCACCATTTGATAGAAAATGAAATCTTTTCTCCTGGTTTTAAAGGTGAAGCAAGATTAATACGCATCATCGTTTCGTTGATGGTATACGATAATGGATTTCCTTTAGCATCTTTAACCTGCTCAATATTAAATCCTCTTTCTAAATCTTTTTTTAAGTATTTAGTAGAAAACCCTTCAAGAGGCAGTACTTGGCTTATTTTTTCTCCTTCAGCGAGAGAAGTCTGTCCATTTGCTCGCGCTTGATTCTGATCTAATTGAACCCATAAATACTCTAAACTATCTGGTGAATTATTAGAATACGTAATCGTTTCAGAACCACTTAATTTTGAATTTTTATCATCTAATTCAACATCAATTTTATAATCTGCTTGTTGTTGATAATATGCTGGTCCTGGTGCTCCAGAAGCAGTACGAAACATGTTTGGAGTTGCCAGCAAATCATACATCTGGCTGAATTTGTTTGTATCGTATTTGCCCTGCTGTCTTGGTGCAGTAGTTTTTTCCTGAGCAACTAGTATTGCAGGAAAAAGTAATAATAATGAAAGTTTTTTCATAAAATATAAATGGTAATTTTAGTCGGGTGTGAAAATAACAATTAAAATATTAATTTGACTTATTAATTAATACTTTAACAATTCTTTCCTTGAAGATTCCGTAAAGAGAACCGTCTTTTTGGTACCGAATGCTGAAATATGTGTAATATTTTGCTGATCATTATTCCAGTCCAAAAGTATCGAATTTGAGATTTCAATGTTTTTGAATTTATCAATATCCTTAATTCGAGAATAACAGATCAGCACATCACCTTCTACTTCTTTAGAAAGAAATGTAATTGGTTTTGCCTGACCGTTTATTTTTATAGAAAAATTTTCTGAAAGGTATTTTTTCAGCAAATCAGCATCGGCCGCAGTTTCTCTTTCTGTACCTACAAAAGTTTTTTTATGATACTTTTTTTCCAGTCCGTTATTCAAATCATCGATAAAAATACGGGAGGTTATTTGAACCATCTTTTTTTCGGCCGCATATTCAACCTGAAAAACTGCAACATAAAACTTATGAAATGCGAAAGCTGAAAGTGACAAAAACACTATCCCTATGAAAGGATAAATCAATATTTTTTTCATTACTGCTGGGCATTCACTAATTTAAATTCTTTGTTTTTGTTGATTAAGAAATCAATCAATTCAAACTTCTGATCAGGATTTACGTGTCTTTTAGATTCTGGATCATTTGAACAGTACATTAAAAACAAATCAATTTCATCTTCTTTCAAACCAAGAGTTTTGGTATAAAAATCAGTTTTGAAATTTGCTTTTGAATATTCTACAAAAGCCATATCTGTAATCACTTCTTCCTTGACATTATCATTTTTAGAAAGCAGCTTTTTCAAATCTTTAAACAGTCGCACGAAATCAGTTCCATATTTAATGGTTTGATCAGAATACATTACTGTATTTTTAGCTGTAGACTGCTTATCATCTTCAAACTGCATGTCTACATATTTCTGTGTATTTTTATCAAGCGATTTTACTTTCAGGTCTTTTTTAACCAAAACCTCTTTCAGCTCATTGCTAACCAAATCCAAAGTAACTGAGAACAAAATCTGAGAACAGTCCTTCTCTGTTAAAACAATCTTTTTTGATTGAAACGCTAAACCCGTAAACAACAATGTGTCTTTTGGCTTAGCCAATATATCAAACAGTCCGCCGGGACCAATAAAAGTTCTTGATTTGGCATTTATATTCATTACATAACCACTTTCTATCGCAAGTGATTGATTAGTAACCTGACCGTGCAGAGGCTTTCTTAATTCATTTTGTCCGAACATTATTTGACAAAACAGGCAAACAATGAATACTCCTAGTTTATTTTTCATTTTCGAGAATAATTAGATATTTTCTGGCTAAATCTGTGATCAAAAACATACTCATTGTTTTGTTCTTTGTATTCAAAGATACGGCAAATTCGGCATCATCCACACAATATAACTGAAATCCTTTGATATCATCTGCAGGAATTTTCAATCTTTCGGTATAATAATTCTCATCAAAGAGATATTCAAGTTTCTTAAACAACATCTCTTTTTTCTCTACATTTATTTCTTTTTTCAACATTGATGTTCTGCCGGAAATAGCATTTAAAACCTTATCTACCGATGTAGAAGTAGCGGCATAAACTTTTCGTTCTGCAGGCGTATACGTTTTTTGTCCGCGAGGCACTATTCCTAAGTTTTCGGCTGTAATTCCCATATTATCATTTACAACCACTTCTTTTAATTCAATTTCTTTGGCTGTCATTTTTATTACTAAAACTGTTGTATTAAGATCTTCAACAGAAATTCTGCGTTTAAGAGGCTCTAGATTTACTGCAGAAAATACCAGGACATCTCCTTCATTTGCAGCTATAGTAAATTTACCTTCAGAATCAGAAATCGTAGAAACTTGTGTTGTATTATTAATAATATTTACTCCGTCGACAGAAGTAGATTTTTCATAAATCTGCCCAGTTATCTGCTTGGAAACAGCATTCTGCCCAAAAAAAATTTGAACAAAAAACAGGAATAAGATTATATAGAGCGTATTATTTTGCCTCACTTGCTATTATTTCTTTGTATTTTACAGCCAGTTCTCCCAGCAAAAATTCGGTTGAAGTTTTATTTTTAGAATTTAAAATCGTGGTAAATTTATCATTTTCGACTGCATAATATTCAAAGCCTTTTACATATTCCTCAGGAATTTTTAACCGCTCAACAAAATGTTCCCAGCTAAACATTTTTTCCAACAGCTTCATAAAAAACTCTTTTTTCTCTACTTCTACTTCTTTTTTCAACATAGCTGTACGACCAGAAAAAAAGTTAAAAAGCGGATCTGCAGAAATAGAACCACCTACCATTCCGTTTGCATTTGCTTCTGCATTTAATGCCGTTGCGGTGTGCAATTTTCTTTCAGCCTCGGTATATGTTTTTTGTCCCGCAGGAACTATTCCTAATGAAACTGCATTTATATTATCATACCTTCTCACCACTACTTCCTGCAACTGATGCATTACAAGATTTAAGCGTACCGTGAAATTCAAATCGGTAAAATTTTCAGATGTCAATACAATTCGGCTTTCTTTAAACTGGATCGAAGAAAAAACCAGTGTATCATTTGGTTTTGCCTGAATAGAAAAAGCTCCGGCAGCATCTGTAGTAACCATAACTTCCGTTTGGGCATTTACCACATAAACCCCTTCGAGATCATTAGTATTTGCTTTTATTTTCCCATTGATAACAGAACGTTCTTGATTTTGCGACCAGGAATTCTGACTGATAACAGCCACCAAAAAAAATACTATATTCTTTGTCAAAATGAAAAAATTAGAAAATTATTGAAAAAGTAAAAATATCCTAATGTGTTCCAAATTTAATATTAAGGAGTTGGTAAAAATATGTTAATTAAACTCTGGCTAAGAGATTTCAAAAGAGAGTTTTTTCATACCTTTAACCCACAGAATATGAGTTAAAAAATTATGAAAAGCATTATCATCGCCAGCACATCTACACTGCATGGCGGCAACTATTTAGAGTATTTACTACCTGTACTTGAAACACATTTTAAAAACTGCAAAAACGTTATATTTATTCCTTATGCACGTCCAGGCGGGATTTCACATGATGAATACACTAAAAAAGCAGCAGAAGCTTTTGCCTCTATCAATATTAATCTTCGCGGCCTTCACGAATTCGAAAATCCCGAAGAAGCGATACAAAATGCAGAAGGCTTTTTTACTGGAGGAGGAAACACTTTTTTGCTTGTAACGCAATTATACAAGCATAAAATTATGCAGGCACTTGCCGAAAAAGTAAAAAGCGGAACTCCGTATTTAGGAACCAGCGCGGGAAGCAACATCTGCGGTTTATCTATGCAGACCACCAACGACATGCCTATTATCTACCCGCCTAGTTTCCAGACTTTAGGATTAATTTCATTTAATTTAAATCCGCATTATTTAGATCCTGACACTAATTCTCAGCACATGGGCGAAACACGCGAAACTAGAATCAAAGAATTTCATGCTTTTAATTCGATTCCGGTTTTAGGCTTAAGAGAAGGAAGCTGGCTTGAGGTAAAGGGCGAAAAAATTACCTTGAAAGGAAACCTGAAAGCTCGTTTGTTCAAACAAAACGAAACGCCGGTTGAATTAGAAAGTGAGAGCGACCTGAGCAATCTAAAGTAATTTTTATCACCATATAAGTAATATAAGTTCATTTCAAACCAAGTTTAGCTAAAAACTTCCTTACATTACTTATATGATTAAAAAAACAATAAACACAAAAAAGCCTCAAACAATGTTTGAGGCTTTTGAAGAGCGAAAGACGAGGCTCGAACTCGCGACAACCAGCTTGGAAGGCTGGAGCTCTACCAACTGAGCTACTTTCGCATTAACAGGGTGCAAATATAAATATTTTTTTTTAATCTAAAAACAAAAATAAAAAAATATTTAAGTTTGATAAAAAAACCGAAACACTTTAAAGTTCCGGTTTTTTAGAGCGAAAGACGAGGCTCGAACTCGCGACAACCAGCTTGGAAGGCTGGAGCTCTACCAACTGAGCTACTTTCGCATTGCTGGTGCAAATATAAAAAGAAAGTTAAGTTCAAAACAAGCTTTTGGGCAAAAAAAATGAATTAAAAACAACATTATTTTATAACCTATTTAAAATTAAAAAGTTATAAAAGCAATTATTTTTCAAAAATCATGACTATTATCAAAGAAATACCTTCAAAAGAAACTCATATTGTCCGTCATCCTGTTCTTAGAAAAGGAAAAACTATCGAATCTTGCCTCTTTGAAGGTGATGATTTGGACTCTACACACCATTTTGGATTGTACGTTGACAAAAATTTAACAGGAATTATTTCGTTATTCAAACAAACGAACGCTATATTTGCCGAGAAAAATCAAGCTCAGATTCGCGGTATGGCTATTTTAGAGAATAATCAGAAAAAAGGATACGGCGAAGCATTAGTAAGGCATTGTGAAAATTATTGCAAAGAGCACTTTACTGACCTTATTTGGTTTAATGCCAGAACAGCAGCAGTTGGATTTTACAAAAAAATGGATTACCAAATTCTAGGAGAACCTTTTGATATCAAAGATGTTGGGGAACATTATTTAATGTATAAAAAATTATAGAATGAAGAAACTTTACTTTTTTTTATTGGTATGCAGTTTAATTGGCTGTAAAAAAGAGGAACCTAAAAAAATCCCTGCTGCCATTGGAAAAGCCCCAGAAATCATACTTACTGATGAAAGAAAAGTAGAAATTGACACTGCAATTTTAAGTACTTTTAAAAGCGAAACATTAAAACAATTCTATGCTTCATCTGATAATAAAACCGTTTGGGGAAATCTCGAAAAGCGTAACTATGTTTTGTCTCAACTAAAAAACGCAGACAAATTAGGTCTTGAACCTGAGGACTATAAAGCTTCTCAGTTATTAAAATTCGAAAGCAGAATAAGCAGTTTAAACGATGCAAATCTGGCCACTTATGACATTCTGCTTACTTATAATTTTGAAAAATTCTTAAATCATTTATACAAAGGAAAATTAAATCCTAAAACCTTATACAGCGATTGGGATCTTGACGAAAAAACTTTTGACGTAAACAATGTCTTAATTAAAGCTTTCAATAAAAATAAGCTAGATAGCATTGTAGATAATATACAGCCGAAATCATTAACCTATAAGGAATTGATAAAATCATTGGAAATCATCAATTCGTTTCCAGACGAAGACATCAAAACTATTGAAAGTTTAAAAAAAATTACGGTAAAAGACACCAATTCGGCGCTTATAGCAATCAAACAAAAGCTTTTATTCTGGAAAGATATGTCAGGAAAAGACAGTCTTACCAATATATATGACGCAAAAACTTTTGAATCAGTTAAAAAATTTCAGGCGCGACATGGTTTAGCCGATGATGGTGTAATTGGTCCGGGAACAATCAGCGCTTTAAATTATTCTAAAGAAAGAAGAAAACAGCAGATTATTGCCAACTTAGAAAGATGGAGATGGTACCCAAATGAATTGGCCGAAAATTATTTTATTATCAATATTCCTGATTACAGCTTAAATGTAGTGGAAAATCAAGATACGACTCTGGTTAGAAATGTAGTGGTGGGAACTAGCAAAAGAAGAACTCCTGTTATTACTTCTATTCTAAAAACAGTAGTATTTAATCCAACTTGGACAGTTCCGCCTACTATTTTAAAAGAAGATGTAGTTCCAGCCATGAAACGAAACCGAAATTATCTGGCTAAAAAGAATATTACAATTTATGATACCTCAGGCAATGTAGTAGATCCGCAGGCATGGAACGAAAACAAGCCAGGAAATTACCGTTACATACAAAGTCCAGGTTACAACAATTCTTTGGGATTAATGAAAATTTTATTTCCAAACCATCACAGTGTATACCTGCATGACACAAATCACCGAAATTATTTCGTTAGAAGCAATCGTTCTTTAAGTTCTGGATGCGTTCGAGTAGAAAACCCTTTAGAACTGGCCAAACACATATTAAATGATTCTGTACGATTTTCAAAAGACAGAATCGACACGATCATTGCTTCCAAAAAGACGATGAGTTTTAAAATCAACAAAAAATATGCTTTGTATCAATGGTATTGGACAGCATGGTGCAAAAAAAATCAGCTCATTTTCAGAGCTGATATTTATAATTTAGATTCGGATTTGTATAGTAAATTAAGACATTAATTTTTGCTCCATCGTGAAACTTCTTGACGGATGATAGATATACAAACACGATTTATCTTTTATTACTTGAATTATTTCATCTGTTAATTCTACAGGAACTGCAGGACAACCTTGGCTTCTGCCTAATCTTTTGTGATCTCTTATAAAAGATTCTGAAACATAATCTGCTCCATGCATAACCACTCCTCTTCCGCGGGCGTTATCATTAACTCCTCTTTCTAAACCATCTAGGCGTAAAGAAGCTCCGTGTTTTCCTTGATAGATTTCACCAGTGGCATAAAAACCTAAACTACTTTTGAAAGATGAATTGATATTAGAAAAAGCAGCTGCGAATTCCTCTCCGCTGTTTCTTCCATGCGCCACTAACGAATTAAACAAAATAGTGTTAGTAGTCATATCAATCACCCAAAGACGTTTTGTGTTTGATGAAAGACTAAAGTCAATTAGAGTAAGGATGTTTTTTTGAATAATTCCTCTTTCTTTCAAAAGGTAAAACCCTTTTAAGGCTTCTGAAAAAGTTTTAAGTTCAGGAAGCTTATAATTGCTGCTAGAATGCAATGTATTATAAGCGGTTTCAATTTTTGCCTCAACACTTAGGTTTGTTTCAACCTTTGCAATAGATTTTGCTGCTGATACTTTTAAGTCGGTTGTGTTTTTTGAATCTTTACCAAAAGACAATAATAAAAACACCAATAAAGGATAAATTTTGTAAATCATTGAATTTCTTTAGGTTAATAATAAATTTGGGTAAGGCAAAAGTATAAAAATTTCGACCCTTGCAAAATACAAGCCTGAAAATCAGGCATTTTTTGTTGAAAATTTAACATTATTAACATAATTCTGTTATTTATGTAAGATTTTATCTCACGCTAAAAATCATAACGATTTAGTCTTTTTTCTTAAAAAAAGTAAAACAAAATGGGAAATTTGAAACTTAAAGTGTAACAAGTAGAAGAATTTTATGTCTATTATCCTTATATTAAGACTACATTTGCAATCATTTTGTATTAAAAATCCAATGAAAAAACTAGTTTTTTACAGTTTTCTTTTACTCAATATCTGGTGTTATGGCCAGAAAAAAGTGTTACAAGCACAGCTTGTTTCGCAAAATATCATTATCGACGGAAAACTAAATGAAACTGCTTGGGAAAGTGCTCCTATAGCTTCAGATTTTATCACTTTAGAACCTGATAATGGAAAACCCGCTCCAGATGGTAAAAAAACAGAAGTCAAAATTTTATATGACAATGACGCTATATATATAGGTGCCAAAATGTATGATGACGAACCTTCAAAGATTTTAAAAGAAATCTCACAGCGTGATAATTTTGGAACCGCAGATCTTTTTGGCGTTTTTATAAATGGTTTCAATGATGGACAACAGGATTTCATGTTCTATGTTTCGGCAGCAGACGTTCAGGGCGATTGTATTATGACTGATGCAAATGGAGAAGATTATTCTTGGGATGCCGTTTGGATAAGCAAAGCATCATTGACCGAGAGCGGGTGGATTGTCGAAATTAAGATTCCATACTCGGCGCTTCGTTTTTCTGCAGAAAATAAACAAACTTGGGGAATTAATTTCTTTAGAGAAATCAAAAGAACACGTTATAAATACACTTGGAATTTTGTCGACAGAAAAGTGGGAACGTTTACACAGCAGGCTGGAATATTATCTGGAATTGAAAACATCAAACCTCCTACCCGATTGTTTTTTATGCCTTATGCTTCATATTATTTAAACGCTGGAGAAGGTCAGAAAACTTATGGAACCATAAAAGGCGGTATGGATATTAAGTACGGAATCAACGATGCTTTTACTGTAGATGCCATTTTAATTCCTGATTTTGGTCAAACGAAATACGATGATCAGATTTTGAATTTAGGTCCGTTTGAACAGCAGTTTAATGAAAACAGAGCTTTCTTTACCGAAGGAACAGATTTATTCAACAAAGGAAATATGTTCTATTCCAGAAGAATTGGCGGAAAACCTTCTGTTGAACCAGAATTAAATGATAATGAAGAAATAGCAGAAACGGTACAAAACGTAAATCTTATTAATGCTCTAAAACTTTCCGGGAGAACTAAAAATGGTTTGGGAGTTGGAATTTTAAATGCCGTAACCGAAAAAACTTTTGCCACCATAAAAGATACTATAACAGGAGAAACCAGACGGACCATAGTAGAACCGCTTACTAATTATAATGTTGTTGTACTTGACCAGCGTTTTAGAAAAAATTCTTCGGTAACTTTCATCAATACTAACGTAATCAGAAACGGTCATTTTAGAGATGCCAATGTAACAGGATTAGTTTGGGATTTAAACACAAAAGCCAATACCTACAATTTATCTGGGAATGTAAAATACAGCACCATTAATGCCAGCGAAGACAAAAGAGGTTTGTTTAGTACTATTAATTTTGCAGAAACCAGCGGAAAATACCGTTACAGCGTTGGCTCTGATTTTGTTACCAAAGATTTTAATCCAAATGATTTGGGAATTAATTTCTACACCAACTATTACAGCTTTTATGGAAATGCCAATTACAGAATCTTAAATCCAACAAAACTTTTCAATAGCTTTAGGCTTAATTATAATATGTATTCGGAATTCAATAAAGATTCTGGAAAAGTTCAAGAATTTAATATTGATGCCAATGTGAATCTTTCTACGGTAAAAAACAATTATTACGGAATGGGAGTAACTATTTTCCCCGTTGAAATGTATGATTATTATGAACCCAGAGCTGATGGCCGATATATTATTACTCCTAAAAAAATAAATTTATGGGGAAGTATATCTACCAATTACAATCACAAATTTGCATTGGATTTAAATCCTACTCTTTCTATTGCAGATGAGCCTGGAAGAGCTGCATTTGGAGTCGATATTGGGCCAAGATATCGATTCAATGACAAACTTTTACTCACTTATACTTTTAGTCTTTTAAAGAAAAACAATAACAAAGGTTATATCGACAGCTATGACGACGATGATAACGAAGCAACTCCTGAAATCATTGTTTTTGCCAACAGAGATGTGATAACATATGCCAATACACTTAGCGGAAAATACGCCATAAACAGAGCCATGACATTTAATTTAGCGGTTCGACAATATTGGTCTTCTGCCGAAAATAAAAATATTCTTCAGCTGGATTCTGATGGACGTTTAGATCCTTATCCTCAATATACTGAAAATAAAAATTCAAGCTTCTATTCTTGGAACGCCGATTTATCATATTCGTGGTGGTTTGCACCTGGAAGCCAGCTTTCGGCATTATACAGAAACAATGCTTCTAATTTCGAACGTGTTATTGACAAAGATTTCAAGCGAAATGTTACAAATCTGCTCACAAACGATGCATTAAAACATATCTTTTCTGTGAGTGTAAAATACTTTATAGACTACAACGCTGTCAAAAATAAGATTAGAAAGAGAGCTTAGCGTGAATTAATTTTAAAAAATAAAGACTTCTATAATTAAATTAATATTTTTTCTCAGACTTCATTTTATTAAATATAAATGTAAACATTGCTTTCTTCTAAACTTTAGAAATGACTTATCTTTGTAGAAAACAAAAAAGAAATGAACAAAAAAGTTATCCTTATGATTTTAGATGGTTGGGGAAAATCTCCTGACCCTAAAGTATCTGCAATAGACAATGCAAATGTTCCATTTATAAATAGTCTTTACAAAAACTACCCAAATGCACAACTTCGTACTGACGGTTTAAACGTTGGTTTACCAGAAGGACAAATGGGAAACAGCGAGGTTGGACACATGAACCTTGGTGCCGGAAGAATTGTATATCAGGATTTAGCAAAAATTAATTTAGCAGTAGCCCACAAAACTCTAGCGAAAGAACAAGTATTAGTTGATGCTTTTACCTATGCGAAAGAAAACAATAAAAAAGTACACTTTTTAGGATTAGTTTCTGACGGAGGTGTTCACTCTCATACTTCTCATTTACGTGGTTTAATCGATGCATCTCAAGAATACGGTTTAGATCAAGTGTATGTTCACGCTTTTACAGACGGGCGTGATGTTGACCCAAAATCGGGTGCCAAATACATTCACGATTTAGAAGATTATATTAAAGATACTCCTGTAAAAATCGCTTCAATCGTGGGCCGTTACTATGCAATGGACCGTGATAAAAGATGGGAACGTGTAAAATTAGCTTATGATTTATTAGTAAACGGAGTTGGAACTCCTTCTAAAAATGCCGTTTCTAGTGTTTTAGCAAGCTATGAAAAAGACGTAACTGACGAATTTATCGAACCGGTTGTTATAGTTGATGAAAACGAAAAACCACTTGCTACGATTATTGAAGGCGACGTTGTGATCTTCTTTAACTTTAGAACAGATAGAGGACGCGAACTTACAGAAGCACTTTCTCAGCATGATTTCCACGAGCAAAACATGCACAAATTAAACTTGTATTATGTAACGCTTACCAACTACGACGAAACATACCAAAATGTAAAAGTAGTTTACAACAAAGATAATATTACAGAAACTCTTGGTGAGGTTTTAGAAAAAGCAGGTAAAAAACAAATCCGTATTGCTGAAACAGAAAAATATCCTCACGTAACTTTCTTCTTCTCAGGTGGAAGAGAAACTCCTTTTGAAGGCGAATCAAGAATCTTAAGAAACTCTCCAAAAGTAGCTACTTACGATTTACAGCCAGAAATGAGCGCTTACGAATTAGCAGATGCCCTTGTTCCTGAATTAAACAAAGGCGAAGTTGATTTCGTATGTTTAAACTTTGCAAATGGCGACATGGTAGGTCATACCGGAATCATGAGTGCTGCAATTAGAGCTTGTGAAGCTGTTGATGCCTGCGCAAAACAAGTTATCGATGCAGCTCTTGCAAACGATTATACAACAATCGTAATTGCTGACCACGGTAACTGCGAAACCATGATTAATCCTGACGGAAGTCCAAATACGGCACACACTACTAATCCGGTGCCGATTATTTTAGTTGACAAACAATTAAAAAGCATCCAAGATGGTGTATTAGGTGATGTTGCTCCTACTATCTTAGAATTAATGGGAGTACAGCAGCCAAATGCAATGACTTGTCATTCATTGTTATAGAAAATTACCCAATAAATATTTAAAACCATATAAGTGATATAAGTTCATTTATATGGTTTTTATTTTTACAATGATGTCAGCCTGAGCGAAGTCGAAGCATTATGGAACAAAGAAGGCTTCGACTTCGCTCAGCCTGACACTTGTGCTTTTATTTTTTTTGCAATCAAAATATAAAATGATACAACTGTTCAACACCATAAATTACAAGTCCAATACAACCTCCTACTAAAGTCCCGTTGATGCGAATGTATTGAAGATCTTTTCCTATTTCAAGTTCCAATTTTTCTGAAACTTCTTTTCCGTCCCAGCTTTTTACAGTTGAGGAAATCAAATCGCCGATTACCTTTTTATTATTCAAAAGAACCGACAACAAATCATTTTTAATAAAATTATTGATCTTGTCAATCATAATTTGATCTTCTTTAATCCCATTTCCAAAAGTCTGAATTAGCCCAGAAATACTATTCTTAATAGAAGAATCATCACCTTTATTTAAATCATTGGTTATCGAAAGTTTTATCTCATCCCAAATTCCGTTGATATAATCCTGAACTTCTTTTTTTCCAACAAAACCCAAAATTATTTCATTGATTTTCAATCTCATTTCTTCTGAGTTCTTCACTTTATCAAGAAAATTATAAACGTACTCGTCAATTTTAATTCTCACAGCACTTTGAGGATTTTTGGCTTCTTCTAAAAAATCCTGAAGACCATTAAAAATCCCTTCTGAAATGCTTTTGTCAGCCAAACCAAAACTCAAAAACGGAGTTGACGCTTTTACTTTTTTTCGGATTAGATCTTTGTTATTTGTCAATTCGGCACTCATTACTTGCAAAAGATTCGTCAATAACTCGTCCTTTACATTTCCTTTTTGCAAAGGTTCTAATGCAAGTGCCACCCAATTCCCAAAATTGATTCCTTCTAATTTTTCTTTAAACTGAACCTGAATAAACCTTCGTACTTCTTCGTCTTTTATGGTTTTTAAAATCCCTGGAATTAAATTTACCGCTACCACATTGGCAATTTTATTTGCATTTTCTTCCTGCGAAAGCCAATCAGAAGCTTTAACGGCAAAGTTGAATTCTTCGAGTTTAATCTCCATTTTTTCGCGATTCAGAAATTCTTCTGAAACAAAATTTCCAAGATTTTCTCCAATTTCATTTTTCTTGGTCGGAATAATTGCCGTATGCCAAATCGGAATTCCCATAGGATGACGAAATAACGCCACAACTGCAAACCAGTCGGCAATACCTCCTACCATTGCAGCTTCGCTAAAAGCCTGTAACATTGGAATTTTAAAATAAATGGCAATTATAAACAGAAGCACTGCAATACCCAAAAGAGCCAAAGCATTTCGCTTCATTTTTCTGAGCGCTTTTACTTTGGTTATATCGTGATCTAGAGTAGTTTTCATGATTACAAATCTTTTTACTACTAATTTATGGCTTTTTTCTGAGAAACTTTTGTGTTATTAGCCACGAATTAACGAATTTTCTTTTTTAGTCTCTAAAATTGAAATTGGTAAAATTGAATTTCTCCAATTTCAATTTGTATAGATTCGAGAATTGCTTCGTCTGTCATTTCGTTCGAGTCTAAGCGAAAAAATTTACATAAAAAAATGAGATAAAAATTGTACTTTTGCCAACTGAAAATCTGAAAAATATGATTATCCAAAAAACCAGAGAGGAAATCGAATTAATGCGCGAAAGTGCTTTGATCGTATCGAAAACATTAGGAATGATTGCTTCTGAAATTAAAGAAGGAGTTACTACATTATATCTAGATAAATTAGCCGAAGAATTCATTCGTGACCACGGTGCCGTTCCTAGCTTTTTAGGATTGTATGGTTTCCCGAATTCACTTTGCATGAGTCCAAATTCCCAAGTCGTTCATGGAATCCCAAATAATACACCTTTACAAAGTGGTGATGTGATATCTGTAGATTGTGGTGCTTTTAAAAACGGTTACCACGGAGATCACGCTTATAGTTTCGAAATTGGAGAAGTAGCACCTGAAGTTAAAAAACTTTTGCAGGTAACGAAAGAATCTCTTTATGTTGGAATTAGAGAATTTAAGGCTGGAAACCGCGTTGAAGATGTTGGAAATGCGATTCAAAAATATACTGAAGCCCACGGTTACGGAGTAGTTCGTGAATTGGTTGGGCATGGTGTTGGACAGAAAATGCACGAAGAACCGGAAATGCCAAACTATGGAAAACGCGGCCGCGGAAAACTTTTTGTGGAAGGAATGGTTGTCGCAATCGAGCCAATGATTAACCTTGGAACAAGAAACATCAAACAACATAAAGATGGCTGGACAATTACAACTGCCGACGGAAAAGCCAGCGCGCATTTCGAACACGATGTGGCACTTGTTGATGGTAAACCAGAATTATTATCGACTTTTCAATACATCTACAAAGCTTTAGGAATTGAAAGCAATGAAGAAGATGAATTTAGAAAAGTCCCTTTAGTATTGTAGTTATTAGCCTAGATTCTAAAATTTTAAAAAAACATTCGAGCTCCTGCAAGGTTTTCAAAACCTTGTAGGTGTCTTTTTTCAAACATTAAATAGCTACAAGGTTTTAAAAACCTTGCAGGAAAACAAAAATATTTTGGAATAACCCCATGAAAAAACTTTTCAAATTAGTTTTAAATACAATACCTCGCCCATTATTAATTCGTTTGAGTTATGTGGCTCGTCCTATTTTAGCCTTTTCATTAAAAGGGGATAAATTTACAGATCCGATTGATGGAAAAAGCTTTAAATCATTTTTGCCTTACGGATACGGAAAACAACGTAACAATGTGCTTTCGCCAAGTACACTTTCTTTAGAAAGACACCGTTTGCTTTGGTTGTATTTAAATGACCAGACTGATTTTTTTACAGCACCCAAAAAAGTATTGCATTTTGCTCCGGAGCAGGCTTTTTATAAAAGATTCCGCAAGCAGAAAAACTTAGATTATACGACGACGGATTTGCTTTCGCCTTTGGCAGATGTAAAAGCAGATATCTGTAATTTACCTTTCCAAGACAACGAGTACGATGTTATTTTATGCAATCACGTTTTAGAACACATTCCAGACGATACTAAAGCAATGCAGGAATTATATCGTGTTTTAAAACCAGGCGGAATGGCAATTTTACAGATTCCGCAGGATTTATCTCGCGAAGTTACTTTTGCAGATGATTCGATTACTGATCAAAAAGAACGTGCTAAAATCTTCGGACAATACGATCACGTGCGTGTTTACGGCCGCGATTATTTCGACAAATTAAGAAGTATTGGTTTTATTGTGATCGAAGAAGATTACACTAACAAAATTGCACCAGAATTGGTTGAAAAATACTGTTTGGCAAAAGGAGAAATTATTCCGCTTTGCTTTAAACAGGAAAACTAATTTTTCATCCTATAAGTGATATAAGTTCATTCAAAAAGAGTTTTCAAATTAGATATTTTGAAAACTCTTTCTTTTTTATAAGCCTCCCAAATCAAAACCAAACAAAAAACCTAAACCTTGGACTTTACAAATTTATTTCAGTTCTGCTTTGACATCAGTTTTGAAAAAAATCTAAACACTTACCTCCCAACAGCCTATATTGTTGAGAATACTGATGACATTAAATATTTAGACAAAAAAGCGAGTAAAGATGTGCTTGAAAGTTTTGGAATCGTTTTTGAAAATTTAGATTCTAATACCAAAAGAATACTAACGGCATGCGAATCGCTAAGACCTGAATACATCTTCAAAAAATTCAGTGCCAAAATCAAATCAGCCAAAACAATTGCAGATCTTCAAAAAGATTCAAAAATTGATTTTGCTATTCGCCAGCATTTAAAACTGTATTTAGGCTCTTTTTACAGTTTGATTGTACAAGAACAATTTCCTTTATCCTTAAACATTGGACCTGAAAAAGACTTTTACCGTTCGAGAGTCAGCATCGATCCGCTGGAGTTTGAACCGCAGATTCAATTCGACAAACATCCAGAAGGTATTACCTATACGCTTTCTTTAAAGGAAAATGAAACTACA
Source organism: Flavobacterium sp. H4147 (assembly GCF_029360735.1). Lineage (NCBI taxonomy): Bacteria > Pseudomonadati > Bacteroidota > Flavobacteriia > Flavobacteriales > Flavobacteriaceae > Flavobacterium > Flavobacterium sp. H4147. The sequence continues at coordinate 261,156 of NZ_JARKNB010000001.1, forward strand.
TTTCTGCCAATGAACAGTACTGTAGATATTCTTTTAGACGAACCAGGCTGGTTAATTATCAATAAAAAACTAGGACAGTTAAAAGAGTTGAACTCAAAAAAACTGATGCCGTTTTTAAAGAAACAATCCATTGAAATTCCATCAAAGTTAGTCGATGATTATTTCAAGAGTTTTATTCCGCAGATCGCTAAGAAATTAGATATCGAAGCCACAGGTTTTGAAATCGAGCTTCGCGATACAATTGTTTCCTGCACGATTCAGCCTGTTTTTGATTTCTTTAAAAACTGTTATTATCTCAATCTTTATTTTGATTACAACGGATATTCTTTTGACTCGAGCAAAACTAAAAAAACACATTCCTTCGTTGATTTCAGCGTAGCCAACGAACCTAAAATCATTCAGTTTAAACGAAGTGCTGCTGAAAGTTTATATGTTGAAAAACTATCCGAAATTGGTTTAGAAAAAATCAAAAATGAATTGTTTGGATTAAATGCTGATGTTGAAAATTCAGATCCTTACATCAACATTCAATTGATTATTGACCATAAAGAAAAACTGAAAGATTTAGGTTTTAATATTCAAAATCTAAAACTGGAAAGCAAAGAAATCATTACTGAAAGCCATACTATTTCTGCCTCAAAAGATACAAACGGAGATTGGTTTGATATTAAAATTATCATTACTGTTGGTCATTATAAAATCAATTTCAGCGAAATTATTCCAAACATTAAGAGCAAAGAAAGACTTTTCCTTTTGCCTGACGGGAATTTTTTCCTGATTCCGCTGGAATGGTTCAGTAAATATGGTTCTTTGGCAAAATTAGCCAAAACAGAAAATGGCGCTTTACTTCTTAGAAAAAGCAATTTTACTGCTTTAGACGGGATTTCGGAAATTGACAATGATTTAGACCAAATTCACCAAGCCGAATTTACTGGTTCAGATTTGATAAAAGCGACTTTAAGACCGTATCAAATTGATGGTGTAAAATGGCTTTTGGGTCATTTTAATTCCAATATGGGCGCTTGTTTAGCCGATGATATGGGACTTGGAAAAACGCTGCAGACTTTATCGGTTTTGGTTTCTGTTCAAGAACAATTAGGCTTCACCACCAAAACCACCAATTTTGATTTGTTTGCCAACGAAACAACAATCGAAAGAGAACCTTTAAAAGCTTTGATTGTTCTTCCTTCATCATTGGTTTTTAACTGGTTTAATGAAGCTGGAAAATTCACACCGCATTTTTCGAAAATGCAATATGTGGGTAATGATCGAAAATCATTGGCAAGCAGAATAAATTCTACCGACTTAATTTTTACGAGTTACAGCATTGTACATCGTGATATTTCAATTTTAGAAAAACACGATTTTCGTTATTTGATTTTAGATGAAAGTCAGTACATCAAAAATAAAAATTCTAAGATTTTTAAAGCCATCAATAAAATCAGCACAGGACATAAAATTGCTTTGAGTGGAACGCCGATCGAAAATTCGCTTGACGATTTATGGTCGCAAATGCAGTTTATCAATCCAGATATTTTGAGCAGTTATGCTTTCTTTATGGAAAATTTTAAAAATCCGATTGAGAAAAAGCAGAACGAAGAAGTTTTAACAGAATTAAAAAACCTTATCCAGCCGTATATTTTAAGAAGAACCAAAGAACAGGTTTTAAAAGATTTACCAGAGTTAACGGAGCAGATTTATTACTGCGATATGGATCCGGAACAGGAAAAATTATACGAGAAAGAAAAATCAAAAGCTCGTAATTTCCTGCTGAAAACAGATTCAAATCCAGATAAAATAAGCATTATCAATACTTTAATGAAGTTGCGACAATTGAGTAATCATCCAAAAATGGTTGACGCAGATTCAGAAATTGATTCGGGAAAATATATTGCAGTGACCAATTATCTGGAAAATTTAGTCAAAGCAAAACAAAAAGTAATCATTTTTAGTTCGTTTGTTACCAATTTAAATTTTTACACTGATTGGTGCAAAGAAAACAAAATAGAGTTTTGCGAAATTACTGGAGAAACGCCTTCAGACAAAAGAGAACAGCAGGTTAAAATGTTTCAGGAAAAAGAAAATCCATTGTTGTTTTTTATTTCGCTAAAAGCTGGAGGTGTTGGATTGAACATTACCAAAGCCTCTTATGTATTGTTTTTAGATCCTTGGTGGAATCCTTTTGCTGAAAAACAAGGAGTGGCGCGAGCTCACCGAATTGGTCAGCTGAATAAAGTAAATGTGATTCGTTTTATTTCTAAAAATACGGTTGAAGAAAAAATTATCAAGATGCAAGAAAACAAAAAACTATTATCGGATTCGCTTTTAGAGGAAAGCTACATCAATGACGAAATTGAAGCGAATTTAGAATACATTTTAAATTCTTAACAAAACCCAATAATTCGGCATCGCAATACGTTTAATAAAATTCTTATATTTACAATCTTACAACGTAATGCGATGCCGAAATTTTTATATACAAGCTTAATTTTTCTTTTTGTTTTTACTTTAGCAAAAGCGCAGGAAAAAGAAATCGATCCTCCTTACAATATCAAAACTGTCACTTTTGTACAGAATGGCAATAATGTTGTTCCTATATTTGAATTAGGTTCTACAATTGAACTTCAGTTTGATGATTTATTTGGAAACGAAGCCAATTATTATTTTGAATTAGTTCACTGCGATTACAACTGGAAACCTTCTGATATTCCAAAAAATGATTACATACGTGGTTTCGACGGCCAGAGAATTATGGATTATTCGAATTCTTTCAATACCCTTCAGATCTATTCGCATTACCGTCTTACTTTTCCAAATCAGTTTACAACACAAATCAGATTATCTGGAAATTATATGCTGAAAATCTTAAATGAAGATAAAGAGGTTGTTTTTTCAAGACGGTTTATTGTTTACGAAAATCATTCTACCGTTGCTGTGCAGGTAAAACGAAGCCGAAACCTCAGCAATATTGATCAAAAACAAAATCTAGATTTCACTATTGCTTCAAATGACATTACTTTTCAAACGCCAGCACAAAACGTAAAAGTGCTTTTACTGCAAAACGGAAACTTCAATACTGCTATTAAAAATGTCGTGCCACAATATACAATAGGAAATCAACTCGTTTATAAATATGATGCCGAAACACAATTTTGGGCTGGCAATGAATTTTTATATTTTGAGAATAAAGACATTCGTGCCGCTAATAATAATGTAGGCCGAATTGGTTCTAACAATGATATTTACAATGCCTATTTGTATACCAATGCCGCAAGAGGAAATCAGATTTACACCAATTATCAGGATGTAAACGGTAATTTTGTGGTAAAAAATATAAATGCTTCCGACAACAGTATCGAAGCCGATTATGCTTGGGTATATTTTACACTTTCGGCTCCCGCTTTCAGACTAAACAAAGACATTTACATTACTGGAATGTTCAATAATTACAGCCTTTCGCCAGAATACAAAATGGATTATAATACCGATAAAGCAGTATTTGAAAAAGCCGTAATGATTAAACAAGGTTTCACCAATTTTCAGTATACAGTAGCCGATAAAAAAGGAAATATTGATAATGAAAATGCTATAGATGGAAATTTCTATCAAACAGAAAACGAATATACTATTCTCGTTTATTACAAAGAAAGTACAGATCGTTATCAAAGAGTGATAGGAAAAGGCAATGCAAACTCGATAAATATCGTTAATTAAAACATTGTTAAGGTTTTAGGTTTCCTAATTTTTTTTCGTAGCTTTGTACCTATAACACACAGATTTACTAGGCTAGTATGGTTTCTCAAATTACTCGAGGCATAAAAATATCGGTTTTAACTAGTTTTGAAGGAACTTACTTCAAGAACTACAAGATTCACTTTGCATTCAGCTATGTGGTTACAATCGAAAATCATAGTAAAGATTCTGTTCAATTGACTTCTCGCCACTGGGAAATTTTCGACTCACTAAACGATTTAGATATTGTTGACGGTGAAGGTGTTATTGGTAAAAAACCTGTTTTAAAACCAGGCGAAAACCACACTTACAGCTCTGGTTGTTTATTATCATCTCCTTATGGTGCTATGAAAGGTCATTTCAATATGATCAATTTCACCACAACTAAAACATTCAAAGTAATTGTTCCTACTTTTAGAATGTGTGCTCCTTTTGCATTAAACTAATCAACGTTTTATTTCGATTACCTCATCTTTTGCAAGTACATATACTTTGTCATTTTCTTCGGGAACCAGATAAAAATTGCCTGTGAATTCTCCAAATGCCGGAAAAATCATTTGATCTGGTTTTCTAAAAAAACACGATAAACTCAAAAACTGTCTTCCTAATCCTTTAAGTTTTATTCCAGGATGAATGTGTCCGCATAAATTGAAAAAATTTTCTCGTGTTGACGGATGATGTGTCAGCAGAAAATCATGTATTGTAATTTCTGAATAGATTCCGATATTCAAATCGGTATAATATTTTTTAGAAATAATATCATGATTGCCTTCTACTAAAATAAGCTGCTGTGTCACGGTTTTAGTCCAATCTTCAAAAAAATCCCATTCATTATTAATTTTACTGTGGAATAAATCTCCTAGAAAAATAATTGTTTCAACATCAAATAATTGCAGAATAGCATTCAACCTATTAAAATTTTCATGAACCGCTTTTTCAGGAATTGCCATTCCGTGTTTCCTGAAATGCGCAATTTTTCCTAGATGCAGATCAGAGATTAAGAGTATTTTCTTTTCTTCCCAAAAAGCCGCACCGCAGGGATGTAATATAAAATTTTGATTGTTGATTGTAATATTCATGTTTTTATTATTTCATGTAACTCGCCGTCATCTTTTTAATTCTTTCTTGTAAAGTTTCGCTCGATAATTTTTCTCTCAGACGGTCGGTAATTATTGGAAAACTAAAAGGTGTTGGTTTTAAACATTGTTTCCAAACGATTTTCTGATTGTTGATTCTTTCCAATGCCTGAATCAAACGTCCTTCTTCGAGCTGATGTTCGAATGTTTCTGTAAAAGCCTGCTGCAATAATAAATTATCAGGTTCGTAATCTCTGAAAACCTCAAAAATCAATTGAGAACCACTTTGCAGATGTTTTGTTTTAACGGGTTTTCCAGGCATTCCGGTAAATACTAAGCCGGCAATAACTGCAATATCGCGAAATTTTCTTCGCGCCATTTCGGTTGAGTTTAAACTTTTTTGCAAATCATAATGTACATATGCAGTTGTAAATAAGTCATTATCAAAAACAGCTTCCATATCAATTTCCTGATCCGAAAGCAGTTCAAATCCATAATCATTATACGCCAGCGAAAAAGTAATTGGCGACAGCAGACTGATTCTGTACGAAATTAAACTGGCCAAAGCTTCGTGTACATAACGACCTTCAAAAGGATAAAAAATAGCATGAAAACCTTCTCTAGTTTTAAAAGTTTCAATTAGAAATTCGTCATTATTAGGAACGATACTTTCTTTGCGCTGTCTATCAAAAATGGGTTTTAATGCTTTTAATTCCGGAGATAAGTTTTCGGTGTTTGCTGCATATAATTCTTCCCGAAGCAATTTACTCATTTGTGCAGATAATGTCATGCGTCCGCCCATCCAGCTAACGGTTTTTGATGTTTTCTTAGGATCGGCTTTTCGAACCAGAACCTGCATATTTTTAATCTGAAACAATTCCAGCCTTCTTCCTGCAAAAGTAAAAACGTCGCCGCGCTGTAATTTCGAAGCAAACCATTCTTCGATAGTTCCAATAAATCCGCCGCTTAAAAATTTTACATTCAAAACGGCATCACCCACAATAGTTCCAATCTGCATTCGATGATGCATCGCAATAAAACGACTGTTGATTTTAAAACGTCCGTCTTCTTCAATTTCTACTTTTTTAAATTCATCGTAAGCTTGCAAACTCTGGCTTCCGTTTGTAATAAAATTGAGAATCCAATTCCAATTTTCTTTGGTTATATTTTGATAACAGAAAGTCGTTTTTACTTCTTCAAAAATTTCATTTGGAAAAAATCCGTCAGAAACCGCCAGTGTATTTAGGTATTGCACCAAAACATCCCAGCTGTTTAAATACGGCATTCGATCTTCGACAACGGTTTTGGCAACTGCTTTTTTTAATGCCGAAGCTTCAATTAATTCCATCGCATGTGTAGCGAGAAAATAAATGACACTTTCTTTTCCCGGCTGGTGTCCGCTTCGTCCTGCTCTCTGCAAAAAACGCGCAACACCTTTTGGTCCGCCAACCTGAATAATAGTTTCTACGGGCGCAAAATCAACGCCAAGATCGAGACTCGAAGTACAAACCACGACTTTTAATTCTTCATGACGAATAGCGCTTTCGACCCATAACCGAATTTCTCTGCTGATACTGCCGTGATGCATGGCCATTTCTCCTGCAAATTCAGGATATTTTTCTAAAATTGCCTGATACCAGATTTCGCAGGCAGAACGGACATTGGTGAAAATTAAAGTAGTTTTGCTTTTTCTGATAATTTTAGCCACCTCATCGATTAAATGTAATCCCATGTGCCCGCGCCACGGATAACTTTCCATCTTCTCTGGAAGAATCGATTCTATTTTTATTTTTTTGTTGATATGAGCTTTTATTAAAACTGAATTTTGATACGCCTCAGAATCTGGACCTAACAAAACCTGCTGCGCTAATTCGAGATTACCAATGGTTGCCGAAATTCCCCAGATACGCATTTTAGGCGCAATAGTTTTAAGTCGGGAAAGAGCCAATTCCATTTGCACACCGCGCTTCGTTCCTAACAATTCATGCCATTCATCTACTACAATTGAACCGCAATTGGCAAAAGTTTTTTCGTATTGTTTTGCAGCCAGCAGAAGTTGTAAACTTTCGGGTGTTGTAATTAACAAATCCGGCATTTTATTTTTCTGCTTCGCCCTTTCGCTTTGTGAAGTATCTCCCGACCGGATTCCGACGGTTAATTGCAAATCCAAATCATCGATAATTCGTTCAGCTGCTTGTTTAATTTCTACCGAAAGTGCACGCAGAGGCGTTATCCAGATTGCTTTTAATCCAGATTTGTGCTTCGTTTTATAATCGGGATTTTTTTTGATGTAATCGAGAACTACCGGAAACCATAAAGCATAAGTTTTTCCGCTCCCAGTTGGTGCGTTTAACAGCCCGTTTTTGCCTTGCAGAAAAGCAGTCCAAGTCTGGGTTTGAAACGGAAATGCTTTCCAGCCCTGATCTCTAAACCAATTTTCGGCAATTATATATAGTTCTTCTCTGTTCATTTTTTTAAGGTACAAAGTGATAAAGGTTCAGAGGTAAAAAGGTTTTTATTTGACACTTTGTTACTTTGTTACTTTGTTGCTTTGTTGCTTTTACGAAATCATATTTTTTAAATCTTCAATAGAATTGGCGTCTTCTATTTTCTTGTCGTGTCTCCATCTTAAAATCCTTGGAAATCGTGTCGCCACTCCGCTTTTGTGTCTTTTAGAAAGTGAAATTCCTTCGAAACCAATTTCAAAAACCAATTGAGGCGTTACACTTCGCACAGGACCAAAACGCTCTAAAGTATTCTTTTTAATGAAATCATCAACACGTCGAAATTCAGCATCGGTTAAACCGGAATACGCTTTTGCGAAAGTTACGAGTTCTTTTTCACCGTTTTCATTTGTCTGCCAGAGTGCAAAAGTATAATCGGTAAAGAGGTTTGATCTTCGTCCGTGTCCGCGCATGGCATAGGTTAAAACGGCATCTATGGTTAAAGGTTCTATTTTCCATTTCCACCAATCACCTTTTTTTCTCCCCACCTGATACGGCGATGTATTTCGTTTTAGCATCAAACCTTCGCTTCTCATTTCTCGGGCACGCATTCTCTCATTGGTAACATCTTCCCAAGTTTTTAACGAAACTCTTTCGGATAACCTAAATGGCGTATTTAAATCTTTAATATCATCATATAAATTTTCCAGTAACGCTCTTCTTTCGCTGTAAGCCAGATTTCGAACATCCTGACCTTCCCATTCTAAAATATCGTATGCTTTTAAAATAACCGGCACTTTTTCCAAAAGATTTGCCGAGATAGTTTTTCTTCCAATTCTAGCTTGAAGATCATTAAATGTACCTATTTGATTGGATGGAAAAGCTAATATTTCGGCATCAATTACGGTTCCGTTTGGTATCAATCCAACGAAAGCCTGAAATTCTGGATATTTATCGGTTACCAGCTCCTCGCCTCTTGACCAGACATAAATTTCATTGTCGCGAATAATAGTTTGCGAACGAATGCCGTCCCATTTATGTTCTATTGACCAGTCTTCTGGACTTCCCAAATCTTCAATTTCTCCTTCAATGGGATAGGCGAGATAAAACGGATAAGGTTTTGAGAGATAATCTGAACTTTTTTCATCCAAAATCAATTCCTGAAAAGTGATTGTATTAGGATTCCAGTTTCCCATTAATTTATAAGCCAAAGCATCTTCATCTACATCTTCTGCTTTTGATAAAGCTCGTGTCATTAATTTTTGGCTTACGCCGATTCTGAAACTTCCTGTAATTAATTTAGTAAAAACAAAACGTTCATAATAATTCAGTGCTTTCCAGTTTTCATGCAGATATTCTTTTTTCTCCGAATCGGGTTTCTTTTTCAAAGCGATTATTTCCTGTAAAAATTCAGTTAAACTTTTATCAGAATGTTCGTTTGTAGTGGGAATTATCAATGCGATAGTTTCGGCCAAATCGCCTACAATATGATAACTTTCTTCAAACAGCCACAACGGAATATTCGCTAATTCGTTTGCCCAAAGACGCAGCAAAGTGGTATTAACAGGTCGTGCCGGACGACGATGCGAAAGAATCGCAATGGTCCAGACTTTATCCTCAGGCGATGCATTTTTAAAATACATCGTAAGGGCATCGACTTTTACATTCGTCTTATTGGAGCTGTCCAGCGTTTTTATGAGTTGGGCAAAGTTTTTCATTTTTACATCCTATCGTTGAGCATAATTAGTAAACCCATAGAATCATTGGTTTTCTTTGTTCTTAAAGGCATTTCATTTATTTAAAAAAACATAGCTATGTGTGAAAACTAGTTTTTCCTTTACCTTCTTTTGATTTCAATTTTAACCTATGTTTCTAAGTGTTTAATTTTTTCGTAATTATTATTTTTCTGAAATAATCGAAGTCTGGACTTGATCTATTTCTACTTCTTTTTCATCTTTTTCCATTTCTGCACTTTCACCTTCATATTGCGTTTTCTCGGTTCTGGCATCGTAACCTAATTCTCTTAAATATTTAGCAAAAATATCCGTATAACCATGTGTACAGATTACCTTTTCCGCACCGGTTGCTTTTATACTTCCTAATAAAGAATGCCAGTCGCAGTGATCACTTAATACGAAACCTTTATCAATAGCTCTTCTTCTTCTTGCTCCGCGAAAGGCCATCCATCCGCTGGCTGCTCCAGTCACAAAAGGTGTCATTTTTCTAATCCAGATACTTCCGTGTGCGCTTGGCGGCGCCAAAACTATATTTCCTAAAAGAGCTTCTCGTTTGGTTTCTCTTGTTATTAATTCGGTTGGAGGAAAATAAACCATTGGCCGTAAAACATTCGTCATATTTTCGATGGCACCGTGAGTGTAGATTTTGCCAATATCGGTATCAAGATATTTTAAAAGTCTTTGTGCTTTTCCTAAAGAATAACCAAATAGAATTGAAGTTCTGCCTTCTGCTTTATTTTCTGCCCACCAATTATTAATTTCCGAAATTACTTCGGCCTGTGGTGTCCAATTGAAAGCCGGAAGACCAAAAGTACATTCGGTTATAAAAGTGTGGCATTTTATGCTTTCGTAAGGGGTAGAAATTCCATCATCTTCGGTTTTGTAATCACCAGTAAAAACCCAGACTTCGCCTTTATGTTCTACCCTGATTTGAGAACTTCCAATAATATGTCCGGCAGGATGAAGCGAAAATTTTACATTATTGATTACAAAGGTTTCCCCCCATTCTTTTCCCGTCACATTTATTTCCCCCAATCGATGGCGGATAATAGGAATATTGGTATGATGTGTAATGTAATTTTGATGTCCCCAGCGAGCATGATCTGAATGTCCGTGTGTAATAATGGCATTTTTTACAGGTCTCCACGGATCAAGATAAACATCGGCCTGCTGGCAGTAAATACCTTTGTCGTTAAAAGCTAAAAGCGGTATTTTCATAGTAATCAAATTAAGACATTCTTTTTAGAAGTAACTCAAATTTAAAGCTTTATAAAATGAGTTGTTTTACAACTTCACTAGATTAGTTTATTAAATTACAACTTTTTAATATTGTATTGTGATATAATCAAATTATCATTTGTACTTTTGTAAAAAATTAAACAATTCGTAAATTTTAAAATAATTTATCCCATGTTAAAAGGATTCTTTCATGTACCAAAAGCGGTAAACGAGCCTGTAAAAAGCTACGCACCGAACTCACCAGAAAAAGCAGCTGTTCAGGCAGCGTACACCACAATGTGGAATTCTCAAATTGACGTTCCTTTATATATTGGAAGCGAAGAAATCAGAACTGGAAACACAAAAAACATTACAGCTCCTCATGATCACCAGCACGTAGTTGGAAAATATCATTTAGCTGAAAAAAAACATATTGAAAGCGCCATTGCCAACGCTCTTGAAGCAAGAAAAGCATGGGCAAACATGGCATGGGAACAACGTGCTGCTATTTTCTTAAAAGCTGCTGAACTTATTGCTGGACCATACAGAGCTCGTATTAACGCTGCTACTATGATTGGCCAGTCTAAAAATATTCACCAAGCAGAAATCGATTCTTCTTGCGAGTTAATCGACTTCTTACGTTACAATGTTGAGTTTATGACTCAAATCTACAACGATCAGCCAAAATCAGATTCTACTGTTTGGAACCGTGTAGAGTACAGACCATTAGAAGGTTTTGTTTATGCAATTACTCCATTCAACTTTACTGCTATTGCTGCAAATCTTCCTGCAAGTGCTGCTATGATGGGTAACGTTGTGGTTTGGAAACCAAGTGATAGCCAAGTATTTTCTGCAAAAATTATTGTAGACGTTTTCAAAGAAGCTGGAGTTCCAGACGGAGTTATTAATGTAGTTTTCGGAGATGCTTTAATGATTACTGATACTGTTTTAGCCAGCCGTGATTTTGCTGGGATTCACTTTACAGGATCAACTCATGTATTTAAAGATATCTGGGCTAAAATTGGAGCAAACATCAACAACTATAAAACATATCCAAGAATTGTTGGTGAAACTGGAGGTAAAGATTTTATCATTGCTCATCCAAGTGCAAATGTAAAACAAGTAGTTACTGGAATTACTCGTGGAGCATTTGAATTCCAAGGGCAAAAATGTTCTGCAGCTTCTAGAGCTTATATTCCTCAAAGTTTATGGCCAGCTGTAAAAGAGCAGTTAATTGCTGATGTAAAATCTATGAAAATGGGTTCTCCAGAAGATTTTGGAAACTTTATTACGGCAGTTATCCACGAAGGTTCTTTTGACAAATTAGCCAGCTACATTGACCAAGCTAAAAAAGATGCCGATGCAGAAATCATCGTTGGAGGAAATTACGATAAATCTGTTGGATACTTTATTGAGCCAACGGTTATTGTAACTACAAATCCAAAATATACTACAATGGAAACTGAGTTGTTTGGACCGGTTATCACACTTTACGTTTACGAAGATGCTAAATGGGAAGAAACTCTTGAATTAGTTGATACTACTTCTGAGTATGCTTTAACAGGAGCAGTTTTCAGCCAAGATCGTTATGCAATTGAAGTGGCTACCACTAAATTACAAAATGCGGCTGGTAACTTCTATATTAATGACAAACCAACCGGAGCTGTTGTAGGAATGCAGCCATTTGGTGGAGCTAGAGCTTCTGGAACTAACGATAAAGCTGGTTCTGCATTGAACTTATTACGCTGGGCTTCTCCAAGAACTATTAAAGAAACTTTTGTAACGCCAGAAGATTACAGATACCCTTTCTTAGGATAATCTTTTGACTATCAATATAAAAACCCCGACTCTTTACTGATTCGGGGTTTTGTTTTTATTACAAATTAGTTCTTACAAGTTTATTTTGTAATACTTTTCTTATTATATTGAAATTCAGCATTTTAAAGCAACGAAAAAACTTATTTTATTATTTTTAAAACGTTTAGCTCCTATTTTAGAAAAACCCTCATCATACTTTTGTCTCATTATTAATACCGCTTTTAAAATAAATTTAAAAAAAGAAAATATGAGAAATTTAAACAATGTTCCGAAGGTGATTTTAGAATCAAAAAGTATTGGTCATCCTATAAATTTTAAATGGACAAAAAAGAAAATTGATGAATTACTGGATCCGCTTGAAGGTAATGAAGATTTTGAAAATACTTTAATGCAGATTAATCATAAAGCTTCGGTAGGATTAGCTGCTGCTCTGCTTGAATGGATCTACTGGCGTTTTACAGGTTATACGCAACATTTTTTAGATACACAAAAACGTATTGAAGCCCTTTGGTGTTCTATTAATAACCGCGAACAAACACTTCCGTTATTATTTGATACTGATCTTGATTTACCAGCTACAGGATCTGTAAACGGTGCCTTGTGGATTGCTTTAATGAATGTTAGAATGATTGATGTTCGTTATAGAAAAGGATCTTACTTTTTACAGACTGAACTTATTGGACTTATATTATTAGCACGTCATATTACTCCAAAAAAGAAAAAATTTGACATTTGGTTTAATGAAGTTTTAACGAAATTAATTCTTCAATATCCTTGTCAATATAGAGCGCAAGATTTGGATGAAACCGATGAAGCTGTTTATGATTCATCACATGAGCCAGCAATTTCACGTGAATTCTTCTTTGATGCGGAATTTGTATGCACAGCAGAAGCTTCTGAAACTGCACTTCATAATTTTATAGACAACTTAGATCTTAAAGCAAATCCGTTTTTAAATTTTTCTAGAAAGGCATCATAAATTTTCGATCTGCTGAGATAACAATTTCATTATGGTCGAGTATCTTATTGATTACTCGACCCTTTTTTAATCAATTAAGAATAAAATGCAAAATTTAAATAACAACACTTCTCCATATCGTTGTCCTGTTAGTCATTGTGCAGGCTGGGTAGACTTAATCGAGGATAAAACTTCAAGTTTCTTTGGATGCGGTGAATGCGGTAGTATGTGGCATGATGAGAAGAACTTTCAAAAAGAAATCACACAAATTATATCCTTACATGACTATCGAGCAAAATGCTATAATATGATTGAAGATAAATGGATGCCCGCACCATTTAAAAATGAAGATAAAAACTACGAAAGTTTAGTTGAATCAGAACCATTTGATAAAAGCAAAAGTTTTATCCGAGGTTAAAATGGTCATTTAAAATTTAAAAACACTTTATGCCTGCATTATCAGAATATTCAAATGTGCATAATACCGTTTTTACTATCATCACCAAGAAGGGATACAAACTTTGGTATGATAAAATAACGGAAACTTATTGTGCTGAAAAAGATGGTTGGGATTTTATGGCAGATACACCCTGTTCATTATTAGGTATTATATCCATATTTGAATATAAGAATCCTCAAACTTATGAAGAATATTGGTGGAAAGAAGAAAGTTCTCTATCTGAAGAAAATCTAAGCGATCATTCTCCAAATTATACATCAGTTATAAAAAAATAGTATATGCAAAATATTTTAAATCGTATAGAAAACTAGAAAGCCAAAATCATTATGAAAGAATTGTAAATTAAAAAAAGGTACATATGAAAATATTAAAAGATACCGAAGGAGTTACACTGACAAAAGTAATTCCTAAAAATATAATAGTTAATAAAGAAAGCATAAACATATTTGAAATCAATAATGCTGAAAACATATCAGAAAATATAACTTTTACAATTAGAGGTAAGAAAAAAGATTTAGATATTATATTATTTACAAATACAGGGTTATTAAGTAAAAAAGCGAAAAAGGTTTTTGACCTTGTAGGTGCACAGATTGATTATTGCAGAGTTCCAGCTAAGATAATTTTCTCAAATGATCGACTTATACAAAATGAAGATTATTACTATTTTTCTATTCCAACTAAATGTGCTGTTATTGATCTTGAAAAAACTACTTCGTACGAGACTTGGGCTGATCATGGAGTTCCCAAACTTAATTTATTTGTCTATTTAGATGGTAAGGAAGTTGAACTCGATGAAAATAATAATCCAATATTTGAACGTGGTCGTTTATATGTCCCAATTTTATGTAAAATAGAAGGTTTAGTTCTTAAATCTAATATAAATCAAAATGCACATATTTTATATGCCATTGAAAATCTTCCTGTTCGACCATTAGTATCTGAAGAACTAGCAAAAGCCATTTTGAACGCAAATCTAAGAGGTGTAGAATTAATTGAAGCTACAGGTTATAAAAGTTAGGATTCCAAAAAGGTCAAAAAATGAAAGTTCCCTATCTGAAGAAAACCTAAGCGATCATTCTCCAAATTATATATTAGTTACAAAAAAATAGTAAATGCAAAATATTTTAAATCGTATAGAAAAACTAGAAAGTAACAGTCCCTATATAAAATTGTATAAGGATTTCGGCAAGGATATTATCCTAAGGAATATGGGCAAAATTACTGGTGAAATAGATACGCAATATATAGACTTTTTGAAAGAAACCAATGGTGCTTCCATTCTGGACTATTGCTTTTTGGGATTAAAAAACAATAAACTTGGCACAAATCTTTACGAAAACCATCGTGAATTATGGCTCTCAAGTAATATTCTTACTCTTAAATTTTGGGCTTATATTGGAGACAGTGCAGGAAATACGTTTGGATATCTTGATAAAAAAAATGAAGCAGGCGACCATTATTTTGGATATTATTCAACTAATGATTCTGACGATGTATATTTAGTTGCATCATCATTTAAAATCTTTATGGATAAATTTTTAACACAAATTGAAAAAGTTTTAAAAATTAACCCAAATGCAATCGCCTTAGAAAATTATGACTGGTTTATGAACAAAGATGAATTGATAACAAACGATTTAGAAATGCAAGTCTTTTTAGACAGTACTGAAAATACTAAATATCAACTATTAAAATAATAAACAACCCGTTTAGAGTTTTCTAAACGGGTTGTTTATTTTATATAGAATTTAAGGTTTAAATTTTAAAGGAAGATGAACCACTTTTTTAGTTTCGAAAAATTCATCTTCAAAAAAATCAGCCAGATCATATAAAGTGGCATTTGGAAAATCTTTTAATTCTTCGGCTAAATCTCCTCCTTTTAAGTACAGAATTCCATTTTTTAAAAGGTGTTTGTGCTGTTTTTTGATTTTATCTTTAATCCAAGAAACAAAATCCGGCATATTCGTAACAGCACGGCTCACAATAAAATCGAAGTCACCTTTCACTAATTCTGCACGTTTTTGTTCTGCTTTTACATTCTTTAATTCTAATGCATCAACAACGCCTTGAACTACTCTTATTTTTTTGGCAATAACATCAATTAAATAAAAACGTGTTTCAGGAAAAAGAATCGCTAACGGAATTCCCGGAAAACCTCCGCCGGTTCCAACATCTAAAACGGTTGCTCCAGGTTCGAATTTCATAACCTTGGCAATTCCTAATGAATGCAAAATATGTTTAGTATATAATGAATCAATGTCTTTACGTGAAATCACATTAATTTTCTCGTTCCAATCGTGGTATAAAAAGTCTAATTTTTGAAATTGTTCAATTTGAAGTTCGGTCAAATTGGGAAAATATTTCAATATCTCATCCATTGCTCTAAATTTTTAACAAAAGTACTACTTTACGATTGAAATATTTAACTCAATTTTGCAAATTGAAAATTTATAATAATTACCTTTGAAAACTATTTAAAATAATTATGAATAACTCTGCTCCAACTTTTGCAAGGCAAGACAATTTGAAGTTCTTTAGAACCCTTAACTCTCGAGTAAACAATTATTTCAAAGAAAATAATATTAAAAAAACCGGAAATTGGAAACTACATTTAAAAGCTGTTATTCTATTTGCTGTTTTTTTAACGCCATACTTTTTAATCCTTACGCTTAACATGCCTTTCTGGCTTATGTTATTATTATCCATCGTAATGGGCGTTGGAATGGCCGGTGTTGGAATGAACGTAATGCACGATGGTAATCATGGTTCTTATTCGACTAAAAGCTGGATTAATAAATTTATGGGCGGAACTATTTATGTTTTGGCCGGAAATGTTTACAACTGGCAGGTACAACACAATGTGCTTCATCATACTTATACTAATATTCCAGGTCACGACGAGGACTTAGATGCAGGAAGGATTATTCGTTTTACAGAACATGCTGAATGGCATCGTTTTCACCGTTTTCAACATTATTATTCTGTTTTCTTATACGGTTTATTGACATTTAACTGGGCATTAACTACCGATTTTAAGCAGATGAGAAACTACTTAAAAAGAAGATTATCGTATGGAGAACCAAAAAGTCCTAAAATTCTTTGGACAACTTTGATCATCACCAAAATGATTTATGTTTCAATTTGGATTGTTTTACCAATGGTAATTGGAATAACATGGTGGAAAGTTCTTATTGGATTTTTTGCAATGCATTACACTGCAGGGTTAATTCTAAGCATTGTATTTCAATTAGCACACGTTGTAGATCATACAACCAATCCAACTCCAAATGATTTGGGCGAAATGGACAATACTTGGGCCATTCACCAATTGTATACTACAACTAATTTTGCTCCTAAAAACGCCATCGTAAATTGGTATACAGGCGGATTAAACCATCAAATCGAACATCATATTTTTCCAAATATAAGTCATATTCATTATGGTAAAATTGCAAAAATTGTAAAGGAAACTGCAAAAGAATGCAACTTACCATATTACGAATACAAAACTATGCGAAGTGCCGTTATTGCACACTTTAAGCATTTACGTGAATTGGGAATGAAACCAAAATTAGCAGTTTAGAAACTAAAAAAAATCTATTAATAATTAACCTTCCTTAATCAACACAGCAAATTTAAGGACAATCAAAATTTTTATAATGAACCATATTCTTTCGGACAGAATCAACAATCTTGCTACTTCGCAAACATTAGCAATGGCAGCTTTGGCACGCGAATTAAAAGCACAAGGAAAAGACATTATCAGTTTAAGTCTAGGTGAACCTGATTTCAATACACCTGATTTTATTAAAGAAGCTGCTAAAAAAGCAATCGACGATAATTACAGTACCTATTCTCCAGTAGAAGGATACTTAGATCTAAGAGAGGCAATCTGTCGAAAATTTAAAAGAGACAATGATTTAGATTACAAACCATCTCAAATCGTAGTGTCTACAGGAGCAAAACAATCTTTATACAACATTGCGCAGGTAATGTTAAATGATGGCGATGAGGTTATTTTACCTGCACCGTACTGGGTATCTTATTTCGAAATTGTAAAACTTTCTGGCGGAGTTCCTGTTGAAGTTCCAACTTCTGTAGATACAGATTTTAAAATCACTCCAGAACAATTAGAGGCGGCGATTACTCCAAAAACAAAAATGATGTGGTTCTCTTCTCCTTGT
The DNA here is from genome assembly GCF_029360735.1 of Flavobacterium sp. H4147. NCBI lineage: Bacteria > Pseudomonadati > Bacteroidota > Flavobacteriia > Flavobacteriales > Flavobacteriaceae > Flavobacterium > Flavobacterium sp. H4147. The sequence goes on from NZ_JARKNB010000001.1 coordinate 278,785, forward strand.
AATCCTTCTGGATCTGTTTATAGCAGAGAAGAATTAACAGCTTTGGCTAAAGTGTTGGAAAAACATCCAAATATTTATGTTGTTGCCGACGAAATTTATGAGCACATCAATTTCTCAGGAACTTTCTGCAGTATCGGTTCAATCCCAGGAATGTTAGAAAAAACAATTACTGTAAATGGAGTTGCAAAAGCATTTGCAATGACAGGATACAGAATTGGATATATTGGAGCACCAGAATTTATCGCAAAAGCGTGTACAAAAATTCAAGGTCAAGTAACTTCAGGTGCAAATTCTGTTGCACAAAGAGCTACAATCACAGCTGTAGATGCAGATCCAAGCGTACTTAACGAAATGGTTCAGGCTTTCCACGGACGCAGAGATTTAGTAGTTGGATTATTAAAAGAAATTCCAGGCGTAAAAATCAACGTTCCAGAAGGTGCATTTTATGTATTCCCAGATGTTTCTTCTTTCTTCGGAAAAACTTTAAAAGGACACGAAATTAAAGATGCAAACGATGTTTCGATGTATCTTTTAGCAGAAGCAAACGTAGCTACAGTAACCGGAGACGCTTTTGGAAATCCAAACTGTATTCGTTTCTCTTACGCAACAAGCAACGATATTTTAAAAGAAGCTTTACGCAGAATCAAAGAAGCTTTGACTGCATAAAACCATATAATAAAAATTGTAAAAGGGGTGTTTTCTTTCGAAGCACCCTTTTTTATTTAATCTATTAAAAGAGCTGCAATGTCTTTAGTTATAGATGTGGGTGAGTTGCAATCGCAATTACTTAATCCAATTACATAAATCTGCTGAGAAGGTTCGTAAACTCCCATCGACTTAAAACCGAAAATACTGCCACCGTGATCATGCACCAATTTATCTTTAATTTTTTCAATATGCCATCCATAACCGTAATCTATTTGCTGTCCGTTATTTAATGAATAATTAATGAAGGCTTTTTCAGTAAAAGAGGCGCTTAGCAATTTATGATTACTTATCGCATACTGCCATTTCAGCATATCGTCAACATTAGACATTATCGAGCCCGAAGCATACGGAATAGAAAAACTAATATAATTGGTATTTACATAATTACCTTTCCCGCGATATCCTGAAACTCTATTCTTAACGATTTTCTCATGACTGGCATAAGATGTATTCTGCATACCGGCTTTTTGAAAAATATGCTGGGAAATAAATTCTTCATAAGACTGGCCTGAGATTTTTTCAATAATATATCCCAAAAGCACATAACCAGAATTGCAATATTTGTATTGTTCCCCAGGCTTAAAATCCATGGGTTCGTTCTTAAAAAAGTCGACTAGTTCTTTTGGAGATAAATCTTCTCTGGCAATATTCTTAATAGATTTCATACTAGTAAAATCTTTAATTCCCGAAGTATGCGTAAGCAGATGATGTATCGTAATCACATTTCCCTGCATTGGATAATCTGGAATAAATTTCGTGATCTGATCATCAAGTTTAAGCTTTCCCTGTTCTGCTAATATTAAAATAGAAACTGCTGTAAACTGTTTGGTCATCGATCCTATTTCAAAAATAAATTCGGGTTCCATCTTTACATTCATCTCTAAATCTGCCATTCCAAAAGCTTTTTTGTAAACAACTTTTCCTTTTTTAACAGCAAGAAACACAGCGCCAGGATTTTCAGCTTTAAACGAAGCAGGAATTAAACTGTCTATTTTCGTTTCTAAATTTTGAGCAAATCCAGTCTGAAAAATTAAAAGAAGAATTAAAAATTTGAAAATTGTTTTCATATAGTATGTGATTAATGATTGATTAACACTTTGACGACACAATCCTTATTATGGTTACAAGTTAATTATGAATGAAATTTTCTTTAAACTTTCAAAATTCCCATTTGGAAATATTATAAAAATCAGAATATAATCCTGTAAGACAGAACATCTTATAAGTTGCCATCTTTGTATTATACAAATTCCAAAAAATTATATGTCATGATACATACAGATGAAACTACAAAAGAAACAGTTAAAACTTTAGAAGGATTAATTTCAATTCTTGAAGATGGAAAACTAGGATATACAGATGCTGCTCAACATGTAGAAAATCCGGCTATGAAAACTGATTTTCTTGAATACGCACGCGAAAGAGATTTATTTATTGTAGAATTACAAGATCAGATCAATAAATTAGGAAAATCGACCGATAATTCAGGCGGAGGTCCATTAGGAGCTTTACACCGTACTTGGATTGATATCAAATCAGCTTTTACCGGAGGTGATGCAGAAGCTATTATAAATGCTTGTATTACAGGCGAAGAAGCTGCGATTGAAAAATACAAAAAAGCACTTGAAGAAAACCATTTAGAACAAGATCAGGTATATATTGTTTCTAAACAACTAAATAGTATTCAAAATACTTTATCGCAAATAAAAATGAGAGCAAACTAATCGATTGGTTCATGCTTTTTTTTGAAACTGCTCGGTCTTCGGATCGGGTGGTTTTTTTGTTTTTAATTACTATTAATTCTTACATTCGCTCCCAATTAAATCTAACAACCAAATCCATAACTAATATGAAATTAACTTTAAATCATTTTTTTATTCTTTTTATAATTCTCTTTTCAAGCCAAACACAATCCCAAACAACAGGCAATTCTATAAAAGCCTCTATAGGTTTCGCATCAAGCGCTTCTTATTACATCGAAAATTATGGAAGTCAAGAAGAAGTTGACGTTATGGGAGGCGGACTCTATCTACAAGGCGAATATATTATAGGATTAAAATCATGGTTTAGCGTAAGACCATATGCTGGTGCAATTTTTACCTCTGTTGATAAAAATCAAAATATTCAAAATCAACCTCAATACAAAGTAACCACTAATGCTTTTTTATTGGGAGGGAAAGTACGTTTTTGTGCCCCAATTCCTTGGGTGGCACCATTTATCGAAGGTGGAATTGGAACTTCAATAGGTAAATTTGAAACGTTTACACCCAATGTTAATTTTAATAAAAGTGATGTTTTATTGCATATTCCATTTAGTATTGGATTAGCTGTGGGCAGGCATAATAATTTCGAAATTGGTATTTCTGGCTATTTTCATCCAGCTGCAAAACAGTCAAATGCGGTTTTTGCTTTGGGATACACTTTCCCACTTGATTGATATAAAGAATCATGAAATCAAAATTTAAACTTAGAACCCTACTAATTCCTTTTTTGATCGTAATGTTTACATTTATTTCTATTTTTATCTTGATTAAAAGTTTACCGATAAAAATAGAGGAGCTACGATGGATTGATATTTATATGGCATTATTGGTCGTTTTTACTTGGATTTGGCTTGTATTTGGTGAATTCAGGACTAAGGTAATAGAGGTTTCATTGAACAATACTGAGATTGAAAAGAAAAATTATTTAGGACTTAAGCAAAAGTATAAGTATAAAGATTTTGATGGTTACCAAACTTCAATTTTAACATCAAAAGGGCAAAGTTTTGAATACTTATATCTAATCAAAAACAACCAAAAAATCGTAAAAATTTCTGAATACTATCACAAAAATTACTATGATTTAAAAAATGAAATTTCGATAGATTTAAAAAATTTAGGCGAAATAAACTCAGTTATTTTGATGAACTAAAAGAAATTTTCAGGTAGATCATTTCTATTCTTTCATTATTTCAAATGATTTTTTTTAACATTTATATTTTAGCATCATTCCATATAAAGTTAACAATTTCAAAAAAATCGCTTCATCTCTAGCAAACTCAAATAATTTATTAGACCTTTGCACACTTTTTTTCGTGAATACCACAAAAGGCTAAAGTTTTAGAAATGAAGAAGAAAATAGAAATATTAGCTCCAGCAAGAGATTTAATCGGCGGAATGGCAGCTATTAACAGCGGTGCCGATGCTGTATATATTGGTGCACCTCAATTTGGAGCACGTTCTAATGCGCACAACTCTATTGAAGATGTTGCCGCATTAGTAAAATATGCACATTTATTTAATGCTCAAGTTTTTGTGGTAATGAATACCATTTTATACGACAACGAATTAGAAACGTGCCGTGCCATGATTTGGGAATTATACGATATTGGTGTAGATGCCTTGATTATTCAAGATATGGCGATTATGGAAATGGACTTGCCTCCTATCGTACTTCACGCCAGCACACAAGCCAATAATCGTGACGCAGACAAAATCAAATTCTTGAAAGATGCCGGAATCAAACGTGTGGTTTTAGCGCGTGAACTAAACTTGCATCAAATTAAAACAATCTACGATCACGCTGATGTTGAACTAGAATTCTTCGTAACTGGTGCACTTTGTGTATCCTTCAGCGGAAACTGTTATATGAGTGTGGCAAACGGAGAACGTAGCGCTAACCGTGGTTCTTGCGCTCAAAACTGCCGTTTACCTTATAACTTAATCGACGGAAACGGAGATACTTTAATCAGAAACAGTCACTTGCTTTCGATTAAAGATTTAGACGTTTCAGATCAAATTCCGAATTTAATTGAAGCTGGAATTGTTTCTTTCAAAATCGAAGGCCGACTAAAAGATGTAGCGTACGTTAAAAACAACGTTTCTTACTTACGCCAAAAATTAGATAGTTTTTTAGAAGGAAGTGATAAATACATCAAAGCTTCTTCTGGAAAATGCACTTATACTTTTGATTCTTCTTTAAACAGAACTTTCAACCGTGGTTATACCGATTATTTCGTAAACGAAAGACACGCTAGTATTGGTTCTTGGGAAAGTCCAAAATCAAAAGGTCAATATATTGGTAAATTAATCCGAACTATCGGAGATGCTTACGAAATCGAAAACGGAGAATTATTAAATAACGGTGACGGACTTTGTTTCATCAACGAAAACAACGAAGCCGACGGAATTTACGTTAACAAAGCCGAAAACGGAAAAGTGTATCCAAACGTTTTAAAAGAAATCAAAGAAGGGACTTTCATTTATCGTAATAACGATACTGCTTTCATCAAAATTGTTGAAAGAGAAGACAGTGCGATCCGTAAAATCGGAACGACTTTATTGCTTACCGAAAACGAAAATGGTTTCGAATTAATCGCAACCGACGAAGACGGAAACGTAAGCACTGTAAAATTAGAGCACGCAAAAGAACCTACTAAAACTGGCGAATCAATCGAAGAAAATATTAAAGTTCAATTGGCAAAAACGGGTTTCACACCTTACAGCGCCGATGAAATCAATGTAATGTTTTCTCAAAACTGGTTCCTTCCTATTTCAAAAATCAACGAAATGAGAAGAAATGTCTTCGAGCAATTATCAGAAATTCGTTTGGCAAATTACAAACGTGAAGAACACCAATTGGTAAAAACGTCACATCCTTATCCAGAAACTAAACTGGATTTCATGTACAACGTTTCGAACAAAACGGCTCGTAAATTCTACGAACGCCACGGTGTTACCGAAATCGAAAAAGCATTCGAATTACAATGGGATCCAGGAAAATCTCGTGTAATGACCACAAAATATTGCATCAAATACGAATTAAAAAAATGTCCGATACACCAAAAAGATATTGTCGGTGTTAAGGTAAAAGAACCTTTGGTTTTAAAACAGGGGGAGTTAGAATACAAATTAAAATTCAACTGCAAACCCTGCGAAATGGAAATCTGGGAAAAAGATGCTGAATTTGAGATTGAAGAAGATCAATTCCATTAATTTTATTTTAACCGCAAAGAGCGCAAAGAATTACGCAAAGTTCGCAAAGATTAATTTTAAAATCTTTGCGAACTTTTTTCTTTTACTTAAAAACAAAACTTAGCGCTCTTAGCGTAATTCTTTGCGAACTTTGCGGTTAAATTAATCTGCAAAATCAAGAGACAAACTTTGCGGTTAAAAGAAGCTTTTTCTTTACTTTTACTACTCAACAATACACTACTCCAAAATGAAAATATTACTCCTAGGTTCAGGCGAATTAGGCAAAGAATTTGTCATCGCTGCACAACGAATCGGACAAACTATAATCGCAGTTGACAGTTACGAAAATGCACCAGCCATGCAAGTTGCACACAGTTTTGAGGTTATTAATATGCTTGACGGCGAAGCACTTGACCGAATCGTAGCCAAACATAAACCCGATTTCATTGTTCCCGAAATAGAAGCCATTCGCACCGAACGTTTTTACGATTACGAAAAGCAAGGCATTACCGTTGTCCCTTCTGCGAAAGCGGCCAACTTTACCATGAACCGTAAAGCAATCCGCGATTTAGCAGCAAAAGAGCTCGGATTAAGAACTGCAAAATACCAATACGCAACATCAGCACAGGAGCTTCAAAAAGCTGTTCAGGAAGTGGGAATTCCATGTGTGGTAAAGCCCTTAATGTCTTCTTCTGGAAAAGGGCAATCGACAATTAAATCTGAAGGTGATATTAAAAAAGCTTGGCAATACGCCGTTGCAGGCTCACGTGGTGATGTTATCGAAGTAATTGTAGAAGCTTTTGTAGACTTCCATTCAGAAATTACACTTTTAACAATTACTCAAAATAATAACCCAACATTATTCTGCGCTCCAATTGGCCACCGACAAGAAAGAGGTGATTATCAGGAAAGTTGGCAGCCTGCTTTGGTTTCAGAAAAAGACCTGTACGAAGCTCAGGATATGGCCGAAAAAATTACTGAAGCGCTTGGCGGTGCGGGACTTTTTGGCGTGGAGTTTTTCCTGACTAATGAAGGCGTTTATTTTTCTGAACTTTCACCACGTCCACATGATACTGGAATGGTAACTTTAGCAGGAACACAGAATTTCAACGAATTTGAATTGCATTTACGAGCGATTTTAAGCCTTCCAATTTTCGAAATCACTTTAGAAAAAACTGGAGCTAGCGCTGTAATTTTAGCATCAGAAGATTCGACAAATCCAACTTTTACTGGAATCGAAAAAGTAGCTGCTTTACCTAAAACCGATTTTAGGATTTTTGGAAAACCAACTTCAAGACCTTACCGAAGAATGGGAGTCGTTTTAAGTCACGATACGCTTTCTACTCCAATAAATGAAGTAACAGAACGTGCTAAAGAAACCGCAAAATTAATAACTGTAAATTCGTAGAATTAAATTAAAATTTTTCTTTAACACATAGATTTTAATTCTAATAAAAAAAGAGAAAAGAAAAAACAAGTTTTCACACATAGTTATATGCATTAAAACAAGTGAAAAGCCTTTATTTATAAAGCATAACTATGATTCTATGTGTTTAAAATAGTGCACACAACAGATTAATTATAAATTCTTAACCATGAAAAATATAATATTAGCGACTTTCCTTTTTATTGGAATCGCTGTACAAGCGCAAAACAAAAAGAAATTTGACAAACCAACAGTAGTTGAAGCTTCATGCGGAGAATGCCAATTCGGAATGAAAGGCAAAAGCTGTGATTTGGCTGTGCGTATTGATGGAAAAAGCTATTTTGTTGACGGAACAACGATTCACGATCACGGAGATGCTCACGCCGAAAAAGGTTTTTGCAATGCCATCAGCAAAGCCTTGGTTACAGGAGAAATAGTAAACAACAGATTCAAAGCAACATCATTCACTTTAATAGACGATAAAAAATAATGGCATTAATTCTCGAAAATATTGCCAAACACGTTTCTCTGACTCCAGAAGAACAGGCACTTTTTTTATCTAAAGTAGAAACCAACACCTACAAAGCCAAAACACTTTTGTTGAATGCTGGTGAAGTTTGCAAGCATTCCTATTTTGTAAATTCTGGTATTTTAAGAAGTTTCAATATCAACGATAATATTGTAGAACATGTTCTTTCTTTTGCCTGCGAAGGCTGGTGGATGAGTGACATGTACAGTTACTTTTCGCAAAAACCTGGACAGCTTTTTATTGAGGTTTTAGAAGAAGCAGAAGTAGTTTCCTTATCCAAAGAAAATCAAGAGCAATTGTATCTTGAAATTCCGAAATTGGAACGTTTTTTCAGGATTTTAATTGAGAATTCATTAGTTGCAAATCAGCAGCGATTAATGGACAACTTAAGCTTACCTGCTGAAGAACGTTTTGAAAAATTCACTAAAAAATACGGAACATTAGTTCATAAAGTTCCTCAAAAACAAATCGCTTCTTTCATTGGTGTAACACCTGAATTTTTCAGCAAAATGAAAGCAAGACTTTTAAAAAAATAAAGTTTTCGCCACAAATTCACGAATTATTTTTTTGACAATCTTTGAAAATAAAAATTTGTGAATTCGTGGCGGAAAAAAAATTAAAATTGCTCAACCTCAGTAGAATGTTTCATTGCGGTTATGGATGATCTTCCTATCATAACCGTATTTTGAACGGCGTCGAAATAAGAAGTTCCAACGAAAGCTTGGTGTTTTACAGCTCTGAATCCGTTTTTCTGTAACGCGAATTCTCTTTCCTGTAATTGAGAATAGCCCGCCATTCCGCGTTCTTTGTAGGCTTTAGACAATTCGAACATACTCGTGTTCAAAGCGTGGAATCCTGCCAAAGTGATGAATTGGAAGCTGTATCCCATTGCTGCCAAATCTTCTCTAAATGTTTCCATTTCGGCAACAGATAATTTCGCTGCCCAATTGAAAGAAGGAGAACAATTGTACGCCAGCATTTTATCTGGAAACTCTTTTTTCATGGCTTTTGCAAATTTTCTAGCATACTCTAAATCCGGATTACTGGTTTCCATCCAAATCAAATCGGCATACGGAGCGTAGCTCAAACCTCTAGCGATTCCCTGATCGATTCCGTTGTTTACATAAAAGAAACCTTCGCTGGTTTTTTCTCCTGTTAAAAATTTGCGATCTCGCGGATCTGCATCACTAGTCAGCAAATTAGCCGCATCAGCATCTGTTCGGGCTACAATTAAGGTTGGAACTCCCATAACATCTGAGGCTAAACGCGCCGCAATTAGTTTGTTAATCGCTTCTTGTGTCGGAACCAAAACTTTTCCACCTAAGTGTCCGCATTTTTTAGCAGAACTCAGCTGATCTTCAAAATGAACTCCTGAAGCTCCGGCTTCAATCATAGATTTCATTAATTCGAAAGCATTTAAGTTTCCTCCAAAACCTGCTTCGGCGTCGGCCACAATCGGCACTAAATAATCTTTTTTATCTTCAATATTATTTACAGTCTGAATCTGATCAGCACGCAATAAAGCATTGTTGATCTTTTTTACCACCATCGGAACGCTGTTTACAGGATACAGCGATTGGTCTGGATACATTTCTCCAGCCAGATTTGCATCAGCAGCAACCTGCCATCCGCTCAAATAAATTGCTTCTAAACCAGCATCCACTTCCTGAATCGCCTGATTTCCTGTTAAAGCTCCCAAACCCGCTACATAATCCTGACTTTTTAACTTTCTCCATAATTTCTCAGCTCCCATTTTTGCAATAGAATGCTCAATTTTATACGATCCCTGAAGCGTCACTACTTCACTCGCAGTGTAAGGACGCTCCACTCCTTTCCATCTCGGGTTCGTAATCCAATCGTTAATCAATTCTTGAATTCTGTCTTCTGTTGTTTTCATAAATAGTATAGTTAAGTTGGTTAGTAAGTAATATTGTTACGGCTTTTTAAATTTCCTGCAAGGTCTTTTTTTGACCTTGTAGGTATTTGCAATCTATCAAAATACCTACAAGGTTTTGGAAACCTTGCAGGAATTTCAATCAATTCTTTTATAAATATTTGTAACATGGAATCGTTAAGAAATCAACGAAATCTTGATTTACAACTAGTCTTTCCAAAACTTTTTCGGCTAATGGAAATTGCTGTTCTTCGTGTTTTTCTTCGCCTAATTCTGTTTTGATTTTCTGAAATTCATCCAAAGCCAATTCGTGATAATACGCCAAATCTAATTTTCGTCCATTATCCAAAATCACTTTATTTTGAAGCCACTGCCACAATTGCGATCTCGAAATTTCGGCGGTTGCAGCATCTTCCATTAAATTATGCAAAGCGGCAGCACCTTGTCCGTTCAGCCATGAAGCGAGATATAGAACGGTAACATTGATGTTTTTTCGAACACCATTTTCAGTAATCAATCCAATTGGTGGTTCAATTAAATCTTCTTCTTTTATTTTGCGATGTTCTCTTTTAATATGAATCTGATTGGCACTCGGCATTCCTTCATCAAAAACGGCTTTTGCTAACGGAACCAAATCTGGATGCGCTACCCAAGTTCCGTCATGGCCGTTTCGAACTTCGCGCTCTTTATCGGTTTTCACTTTCGCGAAAGCGATCGCATTGGCTTCATCATTATTTCGAATCGGAATTTGCGCTGCCATTCCGCCGATTGCATGAATTCCGCGTTTATGACATCTCTGAATTACCAGATTTGAATATGCATTCATAAAAGGTGAAGTCATATTTACCTGATCGCGGTCTGGAACAATGAATTTTGGATTTTTTCTAAACTTTTTAATGTAAGAGAAAATATAATCCCAGCGTCCGCAGTTTAAGCCAACGATATGTTCTTTCAATTCGTAAATGATTTCATCCAATTGAAAACTTGCTGTAATCGTTTCGATTAAAACGGTCACTTTTATCGTTCCTCGTTTCAGTTTCAAATAATCTTCTGTAAAATCAATTACGCTGTTCCACCATCTTGCTTCCAGATAATGTTCCAATTTCGGAATGTAGAAATACGGTCCAGAATTGTTCTCTAAAAGTCTTTTATGGTTGTGGAAAACATACAAACCAAAATCTACCAATGATCCCGAAACTTCATTTCCCTCAATCAAAACATGTTTTTCAGGAAGATGCAAACCTCTCGGACGTACAATCAATGTTGCTGTTTTCGAATTTAAATGATACGATTTCTGCTTTACCAAATCGGTATACGTAATGGTTTTGTTCACCGCATCGATTAAATTCACTTGTCCATCCATTAGGTTTTTCCAAGTTGGCGAAGTGCTGTCTTCAAAATCGGCCATAAAAGTTTTCGCACCCGAATTCAGAGCATTGATAATCATTTTGCGGTCAACTGGCCCAGTAATTTCGACTCTTCTGTCTAATAAATCTTTAGGAATTTCTCCAGCTGTCCAATTACTTTCTCTGACGCTTTTTGTTTCTGGGGTAAAAACCGGCATGACGCCTTGATCAAAAGCAACTTGTTTTTGCTCTCTTTGCAAAAGCAATAATTTTCTTTGCGAATCGAATTTTTTGTGCAATTCGATGATAAACGCAGTCGCTTCTTCTGTCCAGATTTTCGGATAAGCAAGCTTTTTGTCGGCTAGGAATTCTATAGCCATTTCAGTAATCTCTAATTGGTTTTTCATAGCTGCAGATTTTAATTTTTATTGGATTAAAAAGTTATTCTTCTTAATCGTTTTTCATTTTATCAAAACCAACAAATCATAACTAACTCATAATTAATTCGTTTCGACAGTACAATGTTATAAAAAAGTTTTTTACAAAACAAGCGAACGTTCGCTAAATTTTGAAAATATTTATTTTGCGATTGTTTTTAGAATTTCTATATTTGACGTTATGGATATCGAAAAAGATTATATAAAGCTGATTTTTGGGTTAAAAATGAAACAAGTTCGCACGCAAAAAAACTTGTCTCTTTTCGGTTTGGCCAAACTGACCAATCTTTCAAAATCATACTTAAACGAAATTGAAAAGGGGAAAAAATATCCCAAAGCAGATAAAATTTTGCTTTTATGCAAACATTTGGATGTTACGTATGACCAAATGGTATCTTTAAAACTCGATAACAACCTCGCTCCAATTGGTGAAATTTTAAAATCAGGTATCTTAAAAGAAATTCCACTGGAGCTTTTCGGAATTCAAGAAGCGGATTTAATTGATATTATTGCCAATGCTCCTGCAAAAGTCAATGCGTTTATCAGTACGATTATTGAAATTGCACAGCATTATAATTTAAGCCGAGAAAGTTTTTTCCTCGCCGCGTTGCGTTCGTATCAGGAAGCACACAGCAATTATTTTGAAGATTTAGAAGATAAGGTAATCGCTTTTTCGAAATCATTTCAGATTAATCTGGATTCGAAAATCAGCATTGAAGAACTCGAAGCTATTTTAAAAGAAGAATACGAATACACCATAAAAGAAATTGCGTTTACAGATCAGGAGGCTTTGGGAGATTTGCGTTCAATTTATGTTCCAAAAAGTAGAACTTTATTGCTTTCAACCGAATTAGATGATCCCCAGAAAGCATTTATTTTAGCCAAAGAAATAGCGTACAATTATCTACAGATTTCAGATCGCCTGCTGACTTTCAGCTGGATTAAATTTGAAAATTTCGATCAGGTCTTGAATAATTTTTATGCTTCTTATTTTGCCGGCGCTTTATTATTGCCAAGAAAATTGGTTGTCAATAAAATCAATGCTTTTTTGAAAAACGAAAATCCGCGACCAGAAGAATTTGTGGCTTTGATTGAGAGTTTCCAAGTTTCGCCTGAATCTTTTTATCAGCGATTGACCAATTTATTGCCAAAAGATTTTCAGCTGAAAAATCTTTTCTTCCTAAGATTATCGCACCGAATTGGTTCTGATGTTTATCAAATCAACAAGGAATTGCATATTACGCATCAGCAGGAACCACACGCCAATGAGACGAACGAACATTATTGCAGAAGATGGGTTTCGGTAAAAACGATTGACGAAGCGATCAGACAGAATAAACCTCATTTTTTTGATGCACAGATTTCGAGTTATGCGAATAGCGGCAACGAATATTTGGTTTTTTCATCGGCTACAAAAGATCCTTTTGCCGAAAATTATATCCGAAGTATTTCGGTTGGAATCTTAATTAATCCGACAATGAAAAAGAAATTTAAATTCATTGACGGAAAACCTTTGGTAAAACGAATTGTAGGTGTAACTTGCGAAACCTGCGCGGTACAAGATTGTTTAGAAAGAGCTGCTCCGCCAATTGTTTTGGAGAAGAAGAAACGTAATGAGAATACAGATGCCGTGGTACAGCAGTTTATGAATCAATATAGTTAGAATAACATGAAATTTTTCACTTTACTAATAACGCTGATTTCTATTAACTTTAATCAGAAATCAGACAAACTTAATGGACGTTATAATTATTTAATAGAAGACGAAAATCAATATATCCAAAAAGATAAAATTACTTTTAAGGATAGTGTTTTTATTTTTGACAACAAGTTTATGCCGAAAGGAAAAATTTTTTATGGAAATACCATAGTATTAGATAACTTCATAAATACTGATTTGGTTATAACCATTTCACAAGATCAAATTCAAAAGGATACTATTGAATTTGATATGCATGATAGGAATGATACTGATTACCTAAATATAGTAACTGGAAAAGGACGATTGATTAAGATAAAATAGTTTATTACGTTCAATATCGTCATTCGCAGAGCGTAACGAATGGCAAAGCAATCTACATTAGAAACTCGACAAAATTGGCGATTCCCTTTATGTAGGATGGATTAAAATCCATCTCTACAACATCTTTTGTTCCTCCAAAATGTTTGAAACAACCTTTGAACCTTTGTCTCTCTGCACTTTTGCTTCTAAAACCTTAGTCCCTTAGAACCTAAAAAACTCAGCACCTAAGAACTTAACCTAGATTAAGTGCTTTTCCTTTACCATGACCGTATCTTTGTACTATAAAAATAACAAAAGGACAAAATCATGGAAAATATAGTATTGCACAAAGCAGACACAAGAGGAAACGCAAATCACGGATGGTTAAACGCTTATCATAGCTTTAGTTTTGCGAGCTGGTACAATCCAGATAGAATTCAGTTTGGCGCGTTGCGTGTTTTGAACGATGATACCATTGCTGCCGGAATGGGTTTTGGAACTCACCCTCATGATAATATGGAAATTATTACGATTCCGCTTGAAGGAGATTTGGCTCACAAAGACAGCATGGGAAATACTGAAGTAATCAAAAATGGTGACATTCAGGTCATGAGTGCAGGAACTGGAATTCAGCATAGCGAGTTTAATCCGAATGCTGATCAGCAGACTAAATTATTACAGATTTGGTTGTTTCCAAACAAAAGAAACGTTACGCCACGTTATCAGCAAATTACTTTAAATGTTGCTGACAGACATAATAAATTATCTCAGGTTTTATCTCCAAATGCAGATGATGAAGGCGTTTGGATTCACCAAGATGCTTGGTTCAATATGGGAAATTTTGATGCTGGAATTTCTACAGAATATAAAATCAAAAAAGAAGGAAATGGAGTTTACGCTTTCATTTTAAAAGGAAATGTAACCATCAACGGTCAGGAATTAAATTCTCGTGACGCGGTTGGAATTTCAGGAACTGATACTTTAAATATTAAAGCCAATACAGATGCTGAATTTTTATTGATGGACATTCCGATGAATTATTAATTCAAACAAAAAACAAATAACACCTGTACCTTGAAACGATAACAAATCTAAAAATCAGATTGTTATCGTTTCTTTTTTAACCTTTAATTGATAAAAAACAAAATAAGAAAGTTTAACTTTATTATTAATAGAAGTCCTCGCAGGTTAAAAAAGCCTTTTACATATAGCATTTCTTAATCTAGGTTAAGTGCTTCAGGACAACGGTCACCGTAACTTTGTCCTATCAAAATGAAACAAATTAATTATTTAAAAATAAAATTATGGCAACTACAAAATGGTCAATTGACCCAACTCACTCAGAAATTGGTTTTAAAGTAAAACATATGATGTTTACTAATGTTTCAGGAAAATTTGGAACTTACGAAGCTACAATCACTACAGACGGAGACAACTTCGAAAACGCAGCTATCGAATTTTCTGCTGATATCGCTTCTGTTGACACTGCAAATGCAGACAGAGACGGACACTTAAGAAGCGGTGACTTTTTTGATGCTGAAAATCATCCAAAATTGACTTTCAAAGCTACATCTTTCAAAAAAATCAACGAAGGAAGCTATGAAATCACTGGAGATTTAAACATTAAAGGAGTTTCAAAATCAGTAACTTTTCCAGTAGAATACAGCGGAATCTTGACTGATCCTTGGGGAAATACCAAAGTTGGTTTAAGCATAGAAGGAAAAATTAATCGTAAAGATTGGGGATTAAACTGGAACTCAGCTCTTGAAACTGGCGGTGTTTTAGTTGGTGAAGAAGTAAAATTAAACATTGAATTACAATTCGTAAAACAAGCTTAATCTTTTGCTTTAAGATCAGATTTAATTGGTTGGTTAAAAGCTCTGCATATAAATGCAGGGCTTTTTTTTCGCCACAACCCGAGCGATAGCAAATAGACAAAGTAATTCACGAATTATTTTATTTCACGCAGATTTAAATTGATTTAAGCAGATAGCACAGATTTTATTTTAATCTGCATCAATCTGTAAAATCTGCGTGAAACCAAAATAATAGCCAAAGATTAATAAAAAAATAATTCGTGAATTCGTGGCTATAAAACTCAACGCAAAGTGTTTCTAAATTCTGTTGGAGACATTCCGGTTTGTTTTTTAAAGAATCTGGAGAAGTATGAGTAATCTTCATAACCTACTTTAAAAGCCACTTCGTTTACAGCTAATTGCTTGTCGATCAACATTCTTTTGATTTCGAGAATAACACGATCTGTAATTACTTCCGTTGCTGTTTTTTGGAGGATTTCGTTGCAGATTCTGTTTAAATGTTTTAGTGTGATATTTAGTTTTTCTGCATAAAATGAAGGCAGTTTTTCGGTTCTGAAATATTCTTCCAAAAGCGATTCGAATGTATTGATTTTGATATTGTAGGAATGCGTTTGATGTGAATACGTTTCGCTGTATTTTCGAGCTACTTCAATATGAATGCAGTCCAAAAGATTCAATAATTTATCCAATTGATATTTGTTGTTTTGACTGTTTTCCTGAATCAATAAATCGAAATAAGGAAGGATTTTTGGGATTTCATTCTCTTCAAAAACCATTTCCGGCCTATTATGAATCGAATGGTAAAAATTATAATCGTTGATCTTTTTTTGTCCGAAATACAGATTGTACAATTCCTGAGAAAAGATAATCACAAAACCTTCAATATCTTCAGATAAATTCCAATGGTGCATTTGTCCAGGCTGCAGCACAAAAAGACTTCCTCTTTTGATTCCGAATTGATCGAAATCGACTTCATGCAATCCTGATCCTTTGGTGAAAAAAACCATCAAATACGAATCATGACGATGCGGTTCTTCGACAAAACTGTGGCTTTTTAAATGTTCTGTAAAAGTATTTACATAAAAATCGCGGTGAATGTCGTTACAGCTAAAATTCTGAACACTATAAATTGGATACCTTTTCATAAAAAATATTTATTGTTTTCTGATTACAGAATACTATTGCTCGATTTGAAATTTGGAATTTAGATTTTGAAAATTTACCAAAAAATGTCTTTATTGTGCTATAATAAGCGAAGATATAAAAAAGACTTTTACAAACCTCTGAATTACCTTTGTATAAACAAAAATCAATACTATCATGTCAAGTGCATTAACTCATATTTTAAGAAATGAATGTCCGATTTGTCATAAAGGAAAAGTTTTTACAGACAAAAATATTTTTCTGAATTTCAGTTTTCCAAAAATGAATGAATACTGCAGTCATTGTCATTATAAATTTCAAAAAGAACCTGGTTATTTCTTCGGAGCCATGTATGTAAACTACGGATTAACAGTAGCTCAAGGAATTGCAACGTATTGTATTGCACAGTATTTTTTCGAAACCAACTTCGATTTAAGAATCCTTCCTATTATTGCTGTTGTAATTACTTTACTTACTCCTTTTAATCTTAGATTTTCAAGATTAGCATGGATTTATATGTTTAAGGGTTATACGAGCTAAAAAAATAGTACTTTTGCCTTCCAATTGAAACTAATTTTCAATTTTAAAAAAAGTAAAAATTAAATTAGACAAATGAAAGCATACGTATTTCCGGGTCAAGGCGCACAGTTCACAGGAATGGGTAAAGACCTTTATGAAAATTCGGCTTTAGCCAAAGAATTATTCGAAAAAGCTAATGAAATATTAGGTTTCAGAATTACAGATATCATGTTTGAAGGCACTGCCGAAGAACTAAAAGAAACTAAAGTAACGCAGCCAGCTGTATTTTTACACTCGGTTATTTTAGCTAAAACTTTAGAAGATTTCAAACCGGAAATGGTTGCAGGACACTCTTTAGGAGAATTCTCTGCTTTAGTTGCAAACGGAACTTTATCTTTTGAAGACGGACTTAAATTGGTTTCTCAACGTGCTTTAGCTATGCAAAAAGCATGCGAAATCACTCCATCTACAATGGCTGCTGTTTTAGGTTTAGCTGATAATGTTGTTGAGGAAGTTTGCGCTTCTATTGATGGAGTTGTGGTCGCAGCAAACTATAACTGCCCAGGTCAATTGGTAATTTCTGGAGAAACTTCTGCTGTTGAAAAAGCTTGTGAGGCAATGAAAGCGGCTGGAGCAAAACGTGCTTTAATTTTACCTGTTGGAGGTGCTTTTCACTCGCCAATGATGGAGCCGGCAAGAGAAGAATTAGCCGCTGCAATCGAATCAACCACATTCTCTACTCCAATTTGTCCAGTGTATCAAAATGTTACTGCAAATGCAGTTTCTGATGCAAACGAAATTAAAAAGAACTTAATCATCCAATTGACTGCTCCTGTAAAATGGACTCAGTCTGTTCAGCAAATGATCGCTGACGGTGCAACTTTATTTACTGAAGTTGGCCCAGGAAAAGTATTAACTGGATTGATTAATAAAATCGATAAAGAAGCGGTTACTGCGAATGCTTAATTTTTAGTATTCAACTGCAACTCCTGCAAGGTTTCCAAAACCTTGTAGATATCTAAGATGTATAAAAGACAGACCTACAAGGTTTTGAAAACCTTGCAGGAAGGCATAAAAATAAAAATCCTCATCAACTTTAATTAGTGATGAGGATTTTGTTTTTTATTACTTGTTTTCAATTCCTGGAAGCTTTTCCTTCTTTTTGTAGTTAATAATAAAAACTCCTAAAATAATAAGGATTGTTGCAATTATAAAATCAATGGTGATCTTTTCATCCAAAATCAGCCATCCAAAAAATACCGCAATTATAGTATTAATATATGCTAAAATAGAAACCTGAACCGGCGTTACGTGTTTCAATGCATAATTATAACTGAAAAAAGCAA
This sequence comes from Flavobacterium sp. H4147, assembly GCF_029360735.1. Lineage (NCBI taxonomy): Bacteria > Pseudomonadati > Bacteroidota > Flavobacteriia > Flavobacteriales > Flavobacteriaceae > Flavobacterium > Flavobacterium sp. H4147. Next base: position 296,907 of record NZ_JARKNB010000001.1, read on the forward strand.
TTACAGATCCAAAAATTGACAAATACAATGCTGCGAAAATACTTGTAGCGCTCCATAAGCTCACATCGATAGTAGGCGAAAAAATAAACGCTAAAACGATCTGGATGCACGAAGCCATTGTAAACTGATAAAATAAATTAAGCACTATATTCTTAGATTTATTCCCATGGATTTTGGTATAAATTGTTCCTGCCGCCCAAGCAGTAATTGCAAACCCCATAAACATCATTCCTATTCTGTAATCGGCATCTAAAAATGATCCCAATCCGTCTTTGAATATAAAAACGACTCCCGAAAATCCTATTATAACTCCAACAAATCCTTTTAAACTTGGCTTTTGCAATTTAAATAAAATACTGCCCAGAAAAATAAGTATTGGAGACATCGCACTAATTACCGAAGCCAATCCGCTTGGTACAGTTTGTTCGGCAACGGTCGTAAAACCATTTGCCACCACGATCATCAAAATAGAAGGAACGAGCTGATGTTTTAAATTTTCCCAGCCAATCCATTTCAATTCTTTTTTAAACAGCAAGATAATCATCATGATTAATCCCGCAAGTCCTTGACGGATGGAAGTTACAAACCAAGGCGGAATCGTTTCTACCGCCACTCTAATTCCTAAAAATGTTGTGCCCCAGATAATTCCAACTGCTGCAAGGGCAAAAATCAATTTGTAATCTAAATTTTGTTTCATAAAAACCAAATGTCATTAAAAAAAATCCCAAACTATATTGCTATAATCTGGGACTTTAAAATTTATAATTTTATAAAAAAACTATTTATTCCTCACTTTTTGTTCCCATTTCCAAGCACTTGCCATTGCTTCGTCTAAGCTTAATTCTGCTTTCCATCCTAAGACATTATTTGCCTTATCTGTATTTGCGTACGCTTCAGTAATATCACCTTCACGGCGTGGCATCATCTTATACGGCAGTTTTTTACCGCTGACTTTTTCAAAACTATGAATTACTTCGAGTACAGAACTTCCTTTTCCTGTTCCTAAATTGAAAGTTTCTACTTTTGCTAAATTCTTTTTATTCAATAAACGCTGCAAAGCAATTACGTGTGCTTTTGCTAAATCGACAACGTGAATATAATCGCGAACAGCAGTTCCGTCTGGTGTTGGATAATCATTACCAAAAACCGATAATTCCTGACGCAGCCCTACTCCCGTTTGTGTAATAAAAGGAACCAGATTTTGAGGAACTCCTAATGGTAATTCTCCAATTTCTGCAGAAGGATGCGCTCCAACTGGGTTAAAATAACGCAGTAAAATTGCGCTTATATTGGTAACTTTTGCCGTATCATTTATAATTTCCTCGCCTATTTGCTTTGTGTTTCCATAAGGCGACATGGCAGCCTGAACTGGCGCATCTTCTGTAATTGGCATTTTTTCGGCTTGACCGTAAACTGTGCAAGACGAACTAAAAATAAAACTAGCTTCAGTTTTTTGCTGTAATCCTTGTAAAAGATATACTAAACTGCTGATATTATTTTCGTAATACAATAATGGATTTTCAACACTTTCACCAACAGCTTTTGAGGCCGCAAAGTGAATAATACCAGTAACATCTTCGTGTTTTTTAAAGAAATTCTGAACGTCTTTCTTTTCTCTTAAATCGATTTTTTCAAAAACAGGCTGTTTTCCTGTAATTTTCTCAATTCCTTTTAAAACATCTTCGGAAGAGTTAGAGAGATCATCAATTACTACTACTTCGAAGCCTTCATTTTGCAATTCTACTACAGTATGAGATCCTATAAATCCTAATCCTCCTGTTACTAATACTTTCATTATTTGGTTGTTTTGTGGTTATTTTTTGGCTGATATATAATTTTTATTTCAAAAATTCGATAACACTGTCTGTAATAAATTTAATTTGTTCGTCATCAAGTTCTGTATGCATTGGCAATGCAATAACTTCCTGAACTAATTGATTGGTTACCGGAAACTGCTCTTCTTTATAGCGAGGATCTAAATATGCTTTTTGAGAGTGAAGCGGAATTGGATAATAAATTGCACATGGAATTCCTTTATCCAACAAATGCTGCATCAAAGCATTTCTGTCTGCATCAATAATTCGTAACACATATTGATGAAAAACATGATCATTTTCATTTGTATCGAAATCTGGCGTAATAATATGTTTATTTCCAGCAAAAGCTGCATTGTATTTTGTTGCGGCTAAACGACGTGCTTTATTATATTCATCCAGCAAAGGCAATTTTGCATTTAAAACTCCTGCCTGAATACTATCTAGACGTGAATTAACCCCCACAACATCGTGATGGTAACGCTCATACATTCCGTGATTTACAATTCCGCGGATTATATGCGCCAATTTATCATCATTGGTAAAAATCGCTCCTCCGTCTCCGTAGCATCCTAAATTTTTAGAAGGAAAGAAAGAAGTCGCTGCAACGTGGCCAATTGTTCCCACTTTAGCTTTTGAACCTGATTTAGAAATATAATCTGCACCAATTGCTTGTGCATTATCTTCAATTACATATAAATTATGTTCTGCTGCAATTTCCATAATCGCATCCATATTCGCAGCACGTCCAAATAAATGAACTGGTACGATTGCTTTAGTTTTTGGAGTAATTGCTTTTTTAACAGCATCAATATCGATATTCATATTTACTAAATCAACATCAACCAAAACTGGAGTTAATTGCAATAAAGCAATAACCTCAACAGTTGCTGCAAAAGTAAAATCGGCAGTGATTACTTCGTCTCCCGGCTGAAGACCAAGTCCCATCATGGCAATCTGCAAAGCGTCGGTACCGTTTGCGCATGGAATCACGTGTTTTGCTCCTAAATAATCTTCAAGATTTTTCTGAAACTGATGAACCAAAGGTCCGTTAATGTAAGTATTGGTATCTAAAACTTCTTGAATTGAAGCATCTACAGTAGATTTTATTTTTTCGTATTGACTTTTTAAGTCAACCATTTGAATTTTTTTCATTTTTGAGTGTATTTAAAAAATTAAAGACCCTGTTTTTAAACCAAAATCTCTAAAAGGAGGAACAAAAATAGTTATTAATAGCTTCACACCAATGAAAATAGTCGAAAGAAATGTAATTTAGCTGCAAAAATTACTACATGCTTTTTTTATACAATTTAGTTATTTATATAGCAGGATTTTTCTTAAAAATCATTGCATTGTTTAGTCCGAAAATTACCCTTTTTGTGGAAGGCCGAAAAAATGTTTTTTACATATTGCAAGAAAAAATAAAACCAGAAGACAAGACTATTTGGTTTCATTCGGCTTCACTTGGCGAATACGAACAAGGACTTCCTGTTATAGAAAAAATCAAAGAAAAATATCCTTCCCATAAAATTGTGGTTACTTTTTTTTCGCCGTCTGGGTACGAAGTGCGTAAAAATAATACAGTAGCAGATGTGACCGTTTATCTTCCATTGGACACCAAAAGCAATGCAAAAAAATTCATCAAACTGGTTCATCCAGAAAAAGCATTTTTTATTAAATATGAATTTTGGATGAATTACTTAAAAGAACTTGAAAACCATACAACTCCAACTTATTTAATTTCTGGGATTTTCAGAGATAGTCAAATGTTTTTTAAATGGTACGGCGGTTTTTACAGAAAAGCACTCAATGCGTTCACTTATTTTTTTGTACAAAATGAAAGCTCAAAACAAAAAATTGAGGCAATAGGTTTTAAAAATGTAATCGTTTCAGGCGACACTCGTTTTGATCGCGTAAATGCTATTTTAGAAAGAGACAATAAACTTGATTTCATTAAAAATTTCAAGAATAATCAAACCACAATAGTGATTGGAAGTTCATGGCCAAAAGATGAAGCTTTAATTGCGGAATATATTAATCAGGCACCAGATCATGTAAAATTCATTATTGCACCGCACAACATCAAACCAGATCAGATAGCAGAGCTTAAATCGCAAATCACTAAATCTGTCGTTTTATTTTCTGAGAAAGAAAACAAAGACCTAGCCTCATATCAGGTTTTTATAATTGACACGATTGGATTATTGACCAAAATTTACAGCTACGGAACCATTGCTTATGTTGGAGGAGGTTTTGGAAATCCTGGAATACACAACATTCTAGAACCTGCTACGTTCGGAATACCAATAGTAATTGGGCCTAATTATTCGAATTTTGCAGAAGCAGTTTCTTTAACTGCTCTTGGCGGCTGCATTCCAATATCGAACGCAGAAGAACTAAAAGAGATTTTAGATCGTCTTCTTAACGATAAGAGCTTTTTAAAGGAAAAAAGTGAAATCTGCAGTTTATTTATTCAAAACCATAAAGGAGCAACCAATACCATAATGGAAATAGTTTCATAGACCATATGATCTAAAAACCAGATTCTTCCCGCTTTATTTTTCTAAAAAGAGATTTATAATTCGAATTTTAGAACTTTGTAAGAAGATATAATACTCTTAAAAAACAAAATATACCGCAAGTCTAAGAATTAAAATTGGTATTTTTAATATCAATTATGCAACGAAAAATAATTTATGCAAAACATTAAACAATTTAATATATTTTTATTATTTTGGCATATTTTTTGATAACTAAGATAATCGTGAGTAAGGAAAATATTTTAAAAAAAAAGTGAAAAAATATTTTACATATTAAAAAATTTATATCTTTGCCACGAATTAATAATTAACCTTTTATAATAAAGTAAGATGAAAAAAGTATTTTTAAGTTTAGCTGTTGTTGCTGTTTTAACTGTTGTATCTTGTAAAAAAGCTGACGCTGCAGCTACTGAAACTGTAGATTCTACTGCTGTTGCTGTTGATTCTGCTGCTACTGTAGTTGATTCTGCTGCTGCAACTGTTGATTCTGCTGCTGCAAAAGTTGACTCTGCTGCTGCAAAAGTAGAAGACGCTGCTAAAGAAGTAAAAAAATAATTAGAACCTAAGTTCTAAAAATTTTAAAACCATCGAAATCGATGGTTTTTTTTTGCCCAAATCTCAGCATTTGGCTATCAAGCACAAACAATAAAAAAAGCGTTCGCAATTGCGAACGCTTTTTTTATTGTTTCTCACCAAAATCAATCCTCAACCTCTTCCTCCTCCAAAACTTCCTCATCTTCAAAAATCAATTCATTCGAAGAAAAATCCAAAATTTCAGACCTAGAAGCGTAGGTTACAATTTCTTTTATTCCTTTTTGCAAAAGCAATTCCGTACTGTATTTTCGACTTGTTGCAAAATGAACATCTCCAAGCATCAATTTAAAAAAATACTTTCCTCCAGAGCCTTTAAATTTTAAAAATTTAGCAAGTTCAATATTCGCTTTAAATTTCTCAATATCCTCTTCACACTCAAACCTCAACTCATAACTCAAACTTGTAAAAATCACTTTACCTCTTCGCGAAGTAAAGGTAAATTTATATTCATCATTAAATCGTCTGCTAATTACAAAAGCACCCATTTAGAAATTTTAGTTTTTAGATTGTTGATTTTTAGATTCCCTAATAAATTTACTTCGTAAATTTATAATCTGCAAGTTTGCAGAATAAAAAAAGCCTCTTCAAAAGAAGAGGCTTTAGTACTCAGAGCGGGACTTGAACCCGCACGAACATTGCTGTTCACTGGATTTTAAGTCCAGCGTGTCTACCAATTTCACCATCCGAGCATTAAGCTTTAAATGTTTTTTTAGCTAATTTTTTAAAAAAAATTAATTAAACAAAACACCATCCGAGCATTATATGGTTTTGAGCGAAAAACGGGGCTCGAACCCGCGACCTCGACCTTGGCAAGGTCGCGCTCTACCAACTGAGCTATTTTCGCATTTCAAATTTTATTTAAGAACCTGCAATACTTGGTTTGTTTCGTATTGCGAGTGCAAATTTAGGACATTTATTCAATTAAACAAGTGTTTTTCTAAAAAAAATCCACATATTTTTATAACATTCTGATAACCTAATCTTTAAACTTGAAAATTTTTACAGCTTATTTCTTCACTAACATTCTTTTGATTTCATTCAGCTTCATCAATGCTTCAACCGGAGTAATTGCATTAATATCGAGACCAAGAATTTCTTCTTTTATCTCTTCCAATAATGGATCATCTAAATTAAAGAAACTCATCTGCATTTCATCATTAGCCGATTTTATTCCATTCAAAGCATCACTAGAATGATTCTTTTCTAATTTCTTTAAAAGTTTCTGAGCTTTCGAAATAACCAACTGCGGCATTCCGGCCATTTTTGCCACGTGAATTCCAAAACTGTGTGCGCTTCCTCCTTTTTCCAGTTTTCTAATAAAAAGAACAGTGTCTTTTAATTCTTTGACTGCTACATTGTAATTCTGGATTCTCGGCAGCGATTCGGTCATCTCATTTAACTCATGGTAATGCGTCGCAAACAATGTTTTTGCTTTTGACGGATGTTCGTGTAAAAATTCAGCAATTGCCCAAGCAATCGAGATTCCATCATACGTACTCGTTCCTCTTCCAATTTCATCTAAAAGGACTAAACTTCGGTCTGAAATATTATTCAAAATCGAAGCTGTTTCGTTCATCTCCACCATAAAAGTAGATTCACCCATCGAAATATTATCCGATGCTCCTACTCTTGTAAAAATTTTATCTACCACTCCCATTCTTACACTGTCAGCAGGAACAAAACTTCCCATTTGAGCCAATAAAACAATTAAAGCCGTCTGTCTTAAAATAGCAGACTTACCCGACATGTTAGGCCCTGTAATCATGATAATCTGCTGTGTTTCTCGATCTAAGAAAACATCATTCGCTATATATGGAGTTCCAACTGGTAATTGTTTTTCGATTACAGGGTGTCTTCCGTTTTTAATCTGTAACTCAAAAGTTTCATCGATTTCAGGACACACATATTGATTTTCATTTGCAAGCTGTGTAAACGAACATAAACAATCCAGTTGCGCTACCAAAAAGGCATTCATTTGAACCGGCTTAATATAAGTTGCAATCCAAGCTACTAACTGCTCGAAAAGTTCGGTTTCTATTTTATAGATTTTCTCTTCGGCACCTAAAATTTTAGTTTCGTATTCCTTTAATTCTTCGGTGATATAACGTTCTGCGTTTACTAAAGTCTGCTTACGAATCCATTCTTCCGGAACTTTATCTTTATGTGTATTTCTTACCTCAATATAATATCCGAAAACATTATTAAATGATATTTTTAAAGATGAAATCCCAGTACGCTCAGATTCTCTTTTTTCAATCCCTTCCAAAAATTCTTTTCCTGAAGTAGAAATAGCACGAAGTTCATCTAATTCTTCATTAACTCCTTTTGCAATCGCATTTCCTTTTGCAATAGCAACCGGCGCATCTTGATTTAAAGTAGTTTGAATTTTTTCTCTTAACAAATCACAAGAATGCAGACTATCTCCAATTACTTTTACTGCTTCCTGCGGACTTTGCAACGCAAGTGTTTTGATTGGAATAATAGCATCGAGCGATTCTTTTAAATACACAATTTCACGCGGAGAAACTTTTCCCGCTGCGATTTTAGAAATCAAACGCTCTAAATCTGAAATCTGTTTTATTTGATATTGAATGTCCTGCAGAATTTCAGGATTTCCTTTTAAATATGACACAACATCATGGCGTCCTTTGATTTTATTTTTATCTTTTAAAGGAAGCGCCAGCCAGCGTTTTAACAAACGACCTCCCATTGGGGAAAGCGTTCTGTCGATTACATCTAAAAGTGTTACCGCATTTGGATTGTAGCTGTGATACAGTTCTAAGTTACGAATGGTAAAACGATCCATCCATACATACGCATCTTCTGCAATTCTTTGAATTGAGGTAATATGCTGTATTCTATTATGCTGTGTTTCTGACAAATAATACAAAATTGCTCCGGCAGCAACAATTCCTTCTTTCAATTCTTCAACTCCAAATCCTTTTAAGGAGTTGGTCTGGAAATGTTTGGTAAGCGTTTCTAAAGCGTAGTCTTCTTTATAAATCCAATCTTCCAAGAAGAAACTGTGAAAATCTTCTCCAAAAGCATCCTTGAATTCATTTTTACAGTTTTTAGGAACCAGAACCTCGCTTGGACTAAAATTCTGCAATAACTTATCTATATATTCAGCATTTCCTTGTGCTGTTAAAAATTCTCCTGTAGAAACATCCAGAAAAGCAATTCCTACATTTTTATTAGCAAAAGAAACTGATGCCAAAAAGTTGTTTGACTTGGATTGTAAAACCTCATCGTTTAAAGAAACTCCTGGAGTTACCAGTTCTGTTACACCTCTTTTTACGATAGTTTTGGTCATTTTTGGATCTTCAAGCTGATCGCAGATTGCTACACGAAGTCCGGCTTTAACCAATTTAGGCAGGTAGGTATTGATAGAATGGTGCGGAAAACCTGCAAGAGCTGTTTCTGTATCAGATCCTGCTCCTCTTTTTGTTAATGTAATACCTAGAATTTTAGAAGATCTGATAGCATCTTCACCAAAGGTTTCATAAAAATCCCCTACTCTGAAAAGCAGACATGCATCAGGATATTTTCTCTTGATTTCGTTGTACTGTTTCATTAAGGGCGTTTCTTTCGCCACTTTTTCTTTAGCTGCCAAATTGATATATTTTAAATGAAAAAATTAAGACAGCGAATTTATGATATTTTGAAAGAATATCGAAGGACTACAAAAATTAAAATATTTTAAGATATTTTTAGGTTCTGATTTGAGAATTTTATATAGCTTTGTTTATCATTTAAAAAAGACCCTATAAAGATGAAAAAAATAATCTTATTCGCTATGTTAGCTGTAGCTGGTATTACAGCTTCTAACGCACAAACAACTAAAAAAGCTAAAGCAGCTAAAGTTGCTAAAGTTGAAGGAGCAGGAATGCTTTTCGAAACTGAAACTATCGATTACGGAACTGTTGCTCACAATGCTGACGGTAAACGTGAATTCGTTTTTGTTAACAATGGTACAAAACCATTAATTATTACAAACACTCAGGGATCTTGCGGATGTACTGTTCCTACTACTCCAAAAGAGCCAATCGCTCCAGGAGCTAAAGGTGTTATTGGTGTAAAATATGCTACTGATAGAGTTGGTGCATTTACAAAAACAGTTACTGTAACTTCTAACGCTGAAGGACAACCAACAAAAGTACTTACAATTAAAGGTACAGTTTTACCAGATCCAGTAAAAAGCTAATCTGAAAAACAAGTAAATAATCAAAAAGCTTCCTTATCTTTGGAAGCTTTTTTTATGACCAGAAATTACACCAATGAGAAAACTTGAAAACAGCGAACTAGATAGAAAATCTATAGAAGACTTTAAAAAATCAGACAAAACCCCTTTAATATTAGTTTTGGATGACATTCGAAGCCTTCATAATATTGGATCTGTGTTTAGAACAGCCGATGCTTTTTTAATCGAAAAAATAATCCTCTGCGGTATTACTGCTACTCCCCCAAATAAAGAAATTCACAAAACTGCACTTGGAGCAACCGAAACTGTTGCTTGGGAACATCATGAAAATGTGCTGGAAGTAATCGAAAATCTTAAAAAAGAAAACATCTTGACACTTGCTATTGAACAAGTAGAAAGTGCCATTTTCTTGCAAGATTTTAAAGTGGAGAAAAATCAAAAATATGCTTTGGTTTTTGGCAACGAGGTATATGGCGTTGCTCAAGAAGCTGTTGCGATCTGCGATGGCTGTATCGAAATTCCGCAACTTGGAACAAAACACTCCTTGAACATTTCTGTGAGCGCAGGAATTGTGGTTTGGGATTTATTTCAGAAATTAAACTGGCCTAACAATTAAAAACTTTTTCTGCTTTAAAAATATAGTTTTTACATTAATTTAAAACTTTATTTGACATAAATTCAAATATATTTTTTTATTATTATAAAATTAATATTTTTATAAAATGAAAAATATCTATTTCCTAAAATCATTACGATTATTTTTATTACTATCTCCTTTTGCTGGATTTGCACAAGACACCTCTGTTGTTAATCAGCATTTTGCAAATTCGACAACCAACCAAGACAAGATCTCAAAATATTCAAATGACCGCAGTAAATTTTCTGCAACAACTGCTCCTATTGTTAAAGCAACTGGAGATCAATTATATTGTCCACAAAATATCATAAAAATTGTAACTGATTTTAGTATTACGCATGACCCTGCAGAAACAGGAATTAAAGGTGTTTATATTCAAATCTCATCTGGTTATTCAAGTGGGTTAGATTTGCTTTCACTTTCTAATGTAGCAGCACATCCTAATGTAACGACAAACTGGGATGCAACAGCGGGAAAATTAAGCATAACAAGTCCAACAGGTATTGATGTTTTATATTCTGATTTAGTTGCCGCCGTAAAAGATGTGGTTTTTACGAATTCTTCGGCTTCAGCTTCTGGAACCAGAACCTTTTCAATAACAATTGGGAATGCGAATTATTTACCTTCAACACAGCATTATTATTTATTTGTTCCGAATGTTGGTATTACATGGACAAGTGCAAAAGCGGCTGCTGAAGCAAGCATTTATTATGGATTAAAAGGTTATCTGGCTACTATTTTATCTCAGGATGAAGCACAATTAATTGGTGAACAAGCTTCTGGAACTGGATGGATTGGCGGAAGCGATGCCGAAACTGAAGGTGTTTGGAAATGGGTTACAGGTCCTGAAGCAGGAACTGTAATGAGTTACACGTTCTGGAATACAGGAGAACCTAATAATCAAGGCGATGAAGATTATGCACATATTACACAGCCGGGAATTGGAATTAGAGGTTCTTGGAACGATCTCTCTAACACAGGTTCTTTAACACCTGGAGATGCTTATCAGCCAAAAGGTTATGTTGTGGAATATGGCGGAATGCCCGGTGAATCTCCACTTGAAATTGCGGCGAGTACAAAAATTACAATTCCAGTTGTAACACCAGCAGCAAATCCAAGTCCTGTTTGTGATTCTGGAACTTTTACCTTTAATGCAACTGCAACTGCCGGCGCAACCATCAGCTGGTATGATGCCGCTGTTGGAGGAAATCTATTAGGAACGGGAAACAGCTATACTACTCCAATCATAAATTCAACCACAACTTATTATGTAGATGCTGGCTGCGTATCCAACAGAAAATCGGTTACAGCTACAGTAAATGCAACTCCAACAAATCCAGTTGCAGGCCAAACTACTTATACCAACTGCGGCCCGGGATCTGTAACAATTACAGCCAGTTCAAATATTGGAAGTATTAATTGGTTTACATCTGCGGTTGGCGGAACGAGTGTTTTTACCGGAACAAGTTTCACAACTCCAAATCTTTCAGCAAATACCACTTATTATGCCGAAGCTTCAAACGCAGGCTGTATCAATACAAATCGTACTGCGGTAGATATAATCATTTACAATCCGCCAGTGGTTACAGATGAAAATGTTGTTTTATGCCAATCACAATCTGTAACGCTTAACGCGGGAGTTCTTGGAATGAATTATTTATGGTCAAATGGCGAAACCACACAAACTATTGTGGTCACTAAAGGCGGAACGTATACGGTTGATGTTACAAGTCCTTCTCCTGAAAACTGCACCAGCCGAAAAACCATTGTTGTTGAGGAACGAGAAACCCCAAAAATTGACCGAATCGACGTAAATGGCACAAGAGCGATTATTTATCTTAAAAAAGAAAGCAATTATTTTGAATACTCTGTTGATGGCGTAAACTTTCAGGATTCTAATATTTTTTATGATGTTCCTGGTGGACTCCAAACTGCTTATGTAAGAGAAAAAAGCGGATGTGGTGGTGTTACCCAAAACTTTGTAATACTTGTTTTCCCTCCATTTTTCACTCCAAACAACGATTCGTATAATGATTTATGGGAAGTAACCGGAATGGAAAATTATCCTCAGGCAGAAGTAACTATTTTTGACCGTTACGGTAAACTAATCACTCAGTTAAACTCATCAAAAATGAGCTGGGACGGAACTTTCGAAAAAACGCCGCTTCCGGCTTCTGATTATTGGTATGCTTTAAAAATAGATGATTCCAAACCAATACTAAGAGGGCATTTTTCACTCAAAAGATAGTTTTGAGAATGTGGCAATTTGATAATTAGGCAATGAGATAATTTTAACAAAACCACATAAAATTATCTAATTGACACATTTTCTAATTATCAAATTATCAACCCAGCTTCTTCTTAATTTCGTTTAAAATAAAAACGTAATCTTCTTGTTTCTTTACAAAATCACGATCGGAAACATCTATAATTAAAACATTCAAATTGGTTTGGGATTTTATGTATTCCAGATAACCATTGTTGATTTTATCTAGATATTCTCCTTCGATATTCTGTTCGTAGTTTCTGCCTCGTTTTTTTATATTTTGAAGCAGCCTTTCAGTATTCTGATACAAGTAAACATAAAGATCTGGTTTTGGCATTTCTTTGTAAATGATATCAAATAAGTTTCGGTACAAACGATATTCATCTTCTTGAAGCGTAATTTTAGCAAAAATCAATGATTTAAAAATATGATAATCAGCCACAATAAAATCCTTAAACAAATCAAACTGTGCCAAATCATCTGATAATTGCTGATAACGATCGGCTAAAAAAGACATTTCTAACGGAAAAGCATATCGGTTTTGATCTTTATAAAACTTGGGTAAAAACGGATTATCAGCAAAACGTTCCAAAACGGTTTTTGCATTAAAATCAGCTGCAATTTTATGAACCAAAGTCGTTTTTCCTGCGCCAATATTTCCCTCAAAAGCAATATAATTAAACTTATCAAGCTCAATTTCGTTTAACGGACATTTCAAATCCTGCACAACAGTACAAACGCTGTCGTCAGGCGAAATAGCCATTAGCTCCGAAATAGTTTTATGAAGAATGGGATGTTTCCAGTCTAATTTTAAATCTTGTATCGGAAGCAATACAAAATTTCGGTTCTGCATTAAAGGATGCGGAATCTGTAATTTTTCAGAATCGATAATTTCATCATCAAAAACAATCAAATCGATATCGATTGTACGGCTTTGATATCCTTCTTGATTTGAACGGATTCTGCCTAATTGTTTTTCGACTTTTAAAACCTGATTTAATATTTTGTGTGCCGATGAAGAACTGTGAAGTAATAAAGCACAATTGTAAAAAGCATCACTTTCAAAACCCCAAGCAGGCGTTTCATAAAGCTTTGAAACCCGAATCACAGTTCCTACTTCCTGATGTATCAAATCGATACAACTTTCGATATTTTCTAACCTGTTTCCCTGATTGCTGCCTATAGATAAAACGACCTGATGCTGTGTTTTCATAATAAATGCAAATTAACTAAAACTATTTTAGAATTAACCAATATATTTGTGAAACGACATAAAGACGTAAATAAAATAATGTGCGAAATTTGTAACATATCAGCCATTCGCGCTACATATTAAAAAAAATATACTTATGAAATTTTTAGGAAATGTAATTGCCACAGTTGTTGGTATTTTTGTATTTATAATGATTTTCTTTTTTGGAGTAATTCTAATCGGAGCTATTTTTGGAGGAGATGATAAAGTTTCGGTTAAAAGCGATTCGGTAATCGAATTAGACCTTAGCCGTATTAACAATGATTATGCAGGAAAATACAAAGATCCTTGGGTTACTGTTTTTTCAGATAAAAAAGGAGTTGGTTTAAGCGATGTTATCAATGCTATTGAAGCAGCAAAAACGGACGACAATATTAAAGGAATCTCAATTTTAAACGATCAATCTTCTTTAGGTCTTGCTCAATACAAAGATTTAAGAAATGCTTTGGAAAGCTTCAAAAAATCAGGAAAATTTGTTTGGGCTTATGCTAATACTTTTTCACAAAAAGAATATTATTTAAACTCTGTTGCCAATACTATTTATTTAAATCCAGCGGGAGATTTAGACTTTAAAGGACTTTCGTCTGAAATAATGTTTTTCAAAGATTTTCAAGAAAAATCAGGTATTCACATGGAAGTAATTCGTCACGGAAAATACAAAAGCGCTGTTGAACCTTTCTTAGAAAATAAGATGAGTGATGCCAACAGAGAACAAGTTACGGCACTTTTAAATTCTATTTGGTCAACAGTTTGCGGTGATATTTCAAAAAGCAGAAATATTCCGGTTGACAAACTAAATGAAATCGCGAACGGTTTATTGGCAAGAACGCCACAAATGGCAAAAAACCAGCATTTAGTAGATATTGTAGCGTATGAAGACGTTTATCATGATGCAATTAAAAAAGCACTGAAAGTAAAAGGCGACGACGATTACAACAAAATATCTATTTTAGATTACACCCAAAATAACATGACCACAGCTTTAACCAATATCGCTGACGATCAAATTGCGATTATTTACGCTCAAGGCGAAATTGCAGGCGGTGAAGGTGATGTTAATATGATTGGTGAAGGTTCAATGCGTCGTTCTCTACAAGAAGCTAGAAAAAATGAAGATATAAAAGCCATTGTTTTAAGAATTGACAGCCCAGGCGGAAGTGCTTTAACTTCTGACTTAATCTGGAGAGAAATCGAAATTACCAAAAAAGTAAAGCCAGTCGTGGTTTCTATGGGGAATTACGCAGCTTCAGGTGGATATTATATTGCTTGCAACGCTAATAAAATTTTCGCTGAAAGCAACACTATTACAGGTTCTATAGGAGTTTTTGGAGTATTGCCAAATTTCACTCCGTTGGCTAATAAATTAGGAATCAACAGCGAACAAGTAAAAACACACGAAAACTCGGCTAATTATAGTCCGTTTGTTCCTGTTGACGAAAAATTCAAAGCATTTACACTTGAAAGTATTGAACAAGTTTACAATACTTTTGTAACTCACGTTGCCGAAGGCCGAAAAATGACTTTCGCACAAGTTGACGCAATTGCTCAGGGAAGAGTTTGGTCAGGATCTGAAGCTTTAAAAATTGGTTTAGTAGATAAAATTGGCGGCTTAAATGATGCGATTGCAGAAGCTGCCAGAATTGCTAAAATTAAAGATTACGGTACTCAGAATTATCCTGAATATGAAAAAACGGTTGGAGACTTATTAGCCAATATGCCATTTTCACGCACAAAAGAAGCTTTTATTAAAGAAGAAATAGGCGAAGAAAATTACATGCTGATTGAACAGGTAAAAAGATTTCAAAGACAAAAAGGAGTTCAGGCTATGATGCCTTTTGGAATAGATATTAAATAATTCCGCTGAAAATGAAAAAGATACTGCTGTTTTTGAGCGTTTTGTTTTTGACCAGTATTTATGCTCAAAATGCAAAACAAGATACTTTTAAAGAAACTAATGTTACTTTAAAAATCAATGTCGATAAGCTTTTTGGTACGCTGACGGTTCCAGATAATGTAAAAAAATGCCCCGTGGCTTTACTAATTGCAGGATCTGGACCAACAGACCGAAACGGAAATAATCCGATGATGAAAAACAATTCGCTGAAAATGCTGGCAGAAGCGCTGGCTCAAAACGGAATTGCATCACTACGATACGATAAAAGAGGAATTGGTGAAAGCAAACCGGCAGCGACAGCAGAATCAAGTTTGGTTTTTGAAAATTATACGGAAGATGCAAAAAGCTGGATTAACTTTTTAAAACAAGACAAACGTTTTACTCAGCTAATCATTATAGGTCATAGTGAAGGTTCTTTAATTGGAATGATTGCCAGCGCAAAAGCAGCTAAATTTATTTCGATTGCCGGTGCAGGAGAATCAGCAGATAAACTTTTGAAAAATCAAATTTCTTCTAAATCCAATAAACAGATAGAAGACATGACTTTTCCGATTATTGACAGTCTAAAAAGCGGTAATCAGGTTAAAAAAGTTGATCCGATGCTGAATTCACTTTTCAGACCAAGTATTCAGCCTTATTTGATTTCATGGTTTAAGTATGATCCACAAATTGAGATTAAGAAATTGACTATTCCAGTTTTAATCATCCAAGGAAATACCGATTTACAGGTTGATGTTAAAGATGCCGAGAATCTTTCGAAAGCCAGCAAAAACTCTGAATTGGTCATTATCGATAAAATGAATCATATTATGAAAACCATTGAAGGCGACAAACAAGCCAACATGGAAAGTTATAAAAATGAAAATCTGCCAATTTCTGAAACGATGATTAATAAGATCGTTTCTTTTATAAAAAAATAAATAGACAATCCGTTTGAAATTCTCAAACGGATTTTTTTGCATTAAACAAGAGTAATTTCTTACATTTTTAAGAAAATTTTATCTTCATACTCAATCAAAAAAAGCTATTTTTGCAAAGAGTCAATTTTCAAAAGTAAACCTCAAATCTATAAATATGCTAAAGAAAATTTTAAAAGTAACCGCCATTGTAATTGTGGTTTTTGTGGCCGCATTATTTGCCATTCCGTTTTTGTTCAAGGATCAGATCAAAGCCAAAATTGCAGATGCAATCAACGAAAGTGTTGATGCCAAAGTAAGCTTTGCCGATGCTGATTTAAGTTTGTTTAAAAACTTCCCAAATGCAGCAGTTGGAATCGAAAAACTGGTTATCATTAACAAAGCGCCTTTTGAAGGAGATACTTTGGTTTCACTAGGAGAATTAAATCTTAAAATGAGTATCAAAGAACTTTTCAAAGGAAAAGACGAACCATTAAACATTGAAGGCATTACTTCTGAAAATGGTTTAATCAATATTATTTTCAATAAAGATGGTGTTGGAAACTTTGATATTGCTTTAAAAGACAAGAAGAACGAAGATAAAAAAGACGACAAAAGCAGTCCGCTTTCTTTAAAAATTCAAAACTATAAAATAGAGAACTTCACTTTTAGATATATCGATCAGGGTTCTAAAATTAAAATGGTTATTGATAGTTTAAATCATGAAGGAACGGGAGATTTTACCAATTCAGTTCTGGATTTAAATACCAAAACTACTGCAAACGTATCTTTGGATATGGACAAGATTAATTATATGAAAAACATAAAATTAACTTTGGATGCGATTTTAGGAATTGACTTAGAAAAAAGTAAATACACTTTTAAGGAAAATAAAGCCTTAATCAATCAGCTTCCTTTAGAATTTGATGGATTCATTCAAATGGCTGAAAAAGCACAGATTTACGATTTGAAGTTTAAAACACCTACTTCTTCATTTACAAATTTCTTAGGACTAATTCCTGCTGCTTACGCTTCAAGTCTTGATGGTGTAAAAACAACGGGAGATTTTACAGTAGTTGGTTTTGCAAAAGGAGAATTAACAGATACAACTGTTCCAAAATTCAACATTGCGATTGCTTCCAATAATGCTTCATTCCAATATCCGAACCTTCCAAAATCAGTTCAGAATATTGTAATCGATACGAAAATTATCAACGAAACCGGAATTCTAAACGATACCTATGTAAACCTAGACAAATTATCTTTTAGAATCGATCAAGATGTTTTTAGCGCTAAAGCGAATATTAAAAACATTACTGTTAATCCTATTGTTGATGCCGCTTTGAAAGGAACGATTAACCTAGCGAATCTTTCAAAAGCATATCCAATTAAAATGGACAAACCTCTGGCTGGTATTTTAAAAGCAGACGTTACGACTAATTTTGATATGGCTTCTGTTGAAAAAAGTCAGTATCAAAACATAAAAAATGCTGGAACAATGAGTTTATCAGGATTTAAATATACTGATGAAAATAACAAGTCAATGAACATCAGCACGGCTTTAGTAGAGTTTAATCCAAGTAAAATCAACTTGAAACAATTTGATGCTACAACAGGAAAAAGTGACATAAGCATTAATGGTGTTTTAGAAAATTTCTATGGTTTCATGTTCAAAAAACAAGAATTGAGAGGAAACTTCAATATGAGTTCAAATCAATTGGCTGTTGATGATTTCATGACTTCGGGAGAACCGGCAAAAGAAGAAACCAAAACTCCAGCAAAACCAGCTGAAGCAATGAAAATTCCTGCTTTCTTAAACTGTACTTTAAATGCAAAAGCAACTACGGTTTTATATGATAATTTAAAACTAAAAGATGTTTCTGGTAAATTGATTATTAAAGATGAAAAAGCACAGCTTGAAAACTTTAAAACCTCAATTTTTGGAGGAACAATTGGCTTAACTGGTGCTGTTTCAACTAAATCAAAAGTACCAACATTCGACATGAATTTAGGTTTCAATCAAGTGGATATTGCGCAGACTTTTACGCAATTAGACATGATGAAAAAAATTGCTCCAATTGCTGGAATCATTAATGGTAAATTAAATTCGACGATCAAATTAAACGGAAATTTAGATGCGAAAGAATTAACTCCAGATTTAAAGTCTTTATCAGGGGATTTGTTAGGACAATTACTTTCGACTACTGTAAATGCTAAAAATTCTACTGTATTAAATTCATTGACTTCAAACATCAAATTCCTTGATGCAAACAAATTGAATTTAAACGACTTGAAAATGGCATTGACATTTGATGACGGAAAAGTAAATGTAAAACCATTTGACATTAAATATCAAGATATTAAAATTACAGTTGGCGGTACGCATGGTTTTGACCAAAACATGAACTACAATTTAAAATTAGATGTTCCAGCTAAATATCTGGGTACTGAAGCTAATGCTTTAATTGCAAAATTATCACCTTCTGATGCCACGAAATTAGACAACATTCCAATAACAGCTATGTTAACTGGTAATTTTTCTAATCCGAAAATCAGTACTGATATGAAAACAGCAGTTAATAATTTAACTACTCAGCTGGTGAATCAACAAAAAGAAAAGCTGACTCAAAAAGGTACTTCTGCGCTTACGGATTTAATCAATAAAAACACAAAAGCGAAAGACACTACTCAGGCGGCGAAAACTGAAAAAGAACAAAAGACACAAGAAGCTACAAAAAAAGCAAGTGACTTAATTAATGGTCTTTTCAAAAAGAAAAACTAATAAAGTTTATTTCAAATAAAAACGGCTCCGAAATTTCGGAGCCGTTTCTTTTTATATAGATCCTGAATTAAGCGTTCAGGATTTTGTTTATTGCTTTTATGTAATCTGGAATTCCAAGTGTATTCGTATCAATTCCTACGCTGTTGTTTCCGTAAGGCTCATATTTCTTTAAATTTGAAATAGAAAACAATCCAACGGTCGATGTTTTGGAAGCACTTGATAAGTGCATAATACCGCTGTCAGCTCCCACAAAAACATCAACATTCGCTAAAACAGATCCAATTTCGCGGACGTCTTTGCTGTAAAAAGAAGGCGCTTGAAAGTTAATCTGCGAAACATTTTCAACTGGAAGCACTTCGAAAATATTATGATCTGGATATTCTTTTTTTAATGCCGAATAAAATTCTTCCCACCATTCAACCGAAAAACATTTTGCGCCTGTAGCAAAAGTAAAAATCGCAATTGTTTTTTTCTGATTGTCGATAATTCCGTCTAAAATATTTTTACCCTTGTTAATTTCATCCTGCGTTAATTTTAAATCAATAAGTTCTACAGGTTTTCTTTGGTCTTCAATACCAAACTGGCTCAAAAAATATCTGAAATTATAAACCGGATATTTTGCAATATGATCGTAATCGTCAAAGTTTAAGTTGACATTTTCTGGAAGATCGCCAAAAAATTTATATTTCGCAGTTGAAAACTGCACGGCAAGTCTGCCAGAGGAAGAGTTTTGATCAACATTTACTACTAAGTCGTAATTCTGTTTTCTGATCAATGTCCACACTTTTAAGTAGCGGATTAATTCTTTAAAAGGTTTTTTAGGAAGATCGATTATTTTATCGACATTCTCATATTTTTCAAATACAATGGGAGCAAGCGTTCCTTTTACAAATACATCAATTGTGCATCCAGGAAAGGTATTAGAAACTTCCTGAATAAGCGGCGTAATTAAAAGCAGGTTTCCTAATCTGCCGTTTGGTCTACAGATTAAGACCTTTTTTATTTTGCTTTTATCAATCGTTCCACTTTTTGAAGCGTTTGAAGCCCCGATGTTTTTAGTTAGAACACGCATTAAACCGCGCCTGACTACGTTAACTTTGTTTAAGTTACCCATTCAATTAAAATTGTTTTTAGAATTAAGTTTGTTTGTAAATTTGGTGGTCGTTTCTTAGAACTTACCAAATATAAGTTAAATTTTTCCTAAAATTAAATTCTTTGAATAAGCAAACATTACAAAATTGTAAAAAAATTTACCAAAACTCACATCTTTTATTTCAGAAAGCCCCTAAAATATAAAGTTAATTACATTTATTCGAGACTATTCTACAAATGCCTTAAAGTAATAGACGGAGAGTCGATACTACTAGACGTTTATATTTACAACATAGCCCTCTGAACCACGAATATTAAAAACAGTCCCGTTTTCGAAAATCAGGTACTGCCCTTTAATCCCTACTAATTTTCCTTGAAAAGTTGGGGTTTTATCTAGATTCAAGCTTGCCACTTTTGTGGGATAAGTTAAAATTGGATATTTCAATTCATAAATATCATTTTTCTGACTGTAGAAATAGTCCTTCACTTCAAATGGAATCAAGCTTTCCACTTTTGATTTTTCTAAAACCAAATCACATGATTCTGCTGTACATTGCAGCATTTTTCGCCAATTGGTTTTATCTGCATAATGGTTTTTCAAAGCGACCTCGGTAATTCCGGCCAAATAGCGATTGGGCACCTCAACAATAGCAATGGCCTGTGTTGCACCTTGATCGATCCATCGTGTTGGAACTTGTGTTTTACGAGTTACCCCTACTTTTATTTCACTTGACAAAGCCAGATAAACAATATGAGGCTGTAATTGTGCTTTCTGCTCGTATTCTAAATCACGATCGGCAATTCCTAAATGGGCGGTGCTTAGTTCTGGTTTCATAATCCAGTCGCCAACTGCCGGGCTTGAATAAAAACACTCGTAACAGAATCCTTGTCTGTAGATTTTTTTCTTTTTCTGGCAGTTTAAACACTGAAATCCTGCAAAGCTAATTTCAATTTCTTTATCTAATAACTGATTAACATTCAAAAAGCTGTCTTCAAAAACTAGGTAATATTGAATTGGATTTCCTAATTCAGTCTGCATTTTGGTAAGTACTCCTTGATATGTCATTTTAATTTAAAATTGAAAGTTTTAGTATTGGATTATAAAATCTGCTTAAAAAGCATGGCCTCTAATTCGTGAAATCTTTTTCTATTGAGTTAAATCTTTAGCTTAATCAGCGTGTTTTTTATTACAAAAAACACTATTTTTGATATGACAGCAAAGTTAAGATTTGTCTATTGATATTCAAATTTTAAGTTTCTGGATTTTACATCCAAACGTAAAAGCTAACATCAAAAACCACTTTTTTCATGCCTTTATCTATAATAAACTCTTTTGCATCTTGGGTCCTTAAGCAAAGGATACATCAAATAGAACTTTTTTTAAAATATCCAAATGAAGTTCAGGAAGAACTATTACATAATTTATTAACGGCATCGGAAAATACGGTTATTGGAAAAAAATATGATTTTGAGTCTATCAACTCTTATAAAACTTTTGCAGAAAGAGTTCCTATTGCTACCTACGAAGAATTACAGCCTTTAATCGAACGTACTCGTCAGGGAGAACAAAATGTTTTTTGGGAATCTCCTATAAAATGGTTTGCCAAATCAAGCGGAACAACCAATGCTAAAAGTAAATTTATTCCGGTAAGTACAGAAGCTCTTGAAGATTGTCATTATAAAGGAAGCAAAGATTTATTGTGCTTGTATTTGAACAACAATGAAGATTCTGAATTGTTTTTAGGAAAAAGTCTTCGCTTAGGCGGAAGTTCTCAGATTTATGAAAACAATAATACTTTTTTTGGAGACTTATCGGCAATTTTAATTGAAAACATGCCCATTTGGGCTGAATTCAGCAGTACTCCAAGCAGTAAAACGTCGTTAATGAGCGAATGGGAAGCCAAAATTGCTGCTATTATTAACGAAACTAAAAACGAAAATGTTACGAGTTTCGCAGGAGTTCCTTCCTGGATGCTGGTTTTAATGAATAAGGTTTTGGAAAATACTGGCAAACAAAGTCTGCTGGAATTGTGGCCAAATCTAGAAGTGTATTTTCACGGCGGAGTGAGTTTTTCTCCTTACAAAGAACAATATAAAAAATTACTGCCAAGCAACGATTTTAGATATTACGAAATTTACAACGCATCTGAAGGTTTTTTTGCTATTCAAGATTTGAATAATTCAAGTGATTTACTGTTGATGCTGGATTACGGGATATTCTATGAATTTATCCCGATGGATACTTTTGGGTCGACAAATCAAAAAGTAATTCCTCTTTCTGAAGTCGAATTGAATAAAAATTACGCCATTGTGATTACTACGAATTCTGGTTTGTGGCGTTATTTAATTGGCGATACAGTTCGTTTTACTTCTCTAAATCCGTACAGAATACGCGTTACTGGAAGAACCAAACATCATATTAATGTTTTTGGTGAAGAATTAATGGTTGAAAACACTGATCAGGCCATTGCAAAAGCCTGTCAAATTACACAAACTGAAGTTATTGATTATACTGTTGCTCCTATTTTTATGCAGGACAAAGAAAAAGGCGCTCACGAATGGATGATTGAATTCAAGAAAAAACCAGCCGACGTGGGTCTTTTCCAAAAAGTATTAGACGAAACGCTTCAAACCTTAAATTCTGATTACGAAGCAAAACGTTATAATAATATGACCTTAAATCCTTTGGTGATTAATGTGGCGCGTGAAAATCTGTTTTACGACTGGCTGAAAGAGCGCGACAAATTGGGCGGACAAAATAAAATCCCTAGACTTTCGAATCAAAGAGATTATCTGGAACAATTAAAAGAAATGTGTGTAAAAGATAATTCTATTTAAAAATGGCCGATAAAAAGAAATACAGTGCAATGACTAATGAGGAATTAGTTAAAAATCATAAGACTTTAAAAACACTGACTTATACTTTTGGAGTTGTGCTCTTTTTTTCGCTCATTTCTAATTTGTTCATTGTTTTTATTAAAGGTTTCAGCGTTGCCAATGTGGTTCCTATTGCTTTGCTTCCGATACTTATTTTAAATCTTAAAAATTTGAAAGAAATCACAAAAGAAATAGAATCTCGTAAATAAGCCAGCACTTAATTTTTTGAATTTATATTATCAATGAAGAAACTAATTCTATTTTTATTTTTGAGTTTTTTTGCTCAAAAATCAGTTTCCCAAAACACAGAACAATTAAGTGCAATTCAAAAACAAACTTATGAATTAAAGACCGTTCAAGTGGCACCAGAATTTATTGGTGGAGAAGAAAAATTTGTTGAATATATTAACATGAAATTCAAAAAGCCAAAAGAAGATAAACAAATTACAGGAACAATTTACTGCAATTTTATTGTAGACATGGATGGATCAATTAGAAAGGTTGTTATCACAAAAGATCTTGGTAAAAAAATAGGAAAACAACTTATAAAAGTTCTTGAAAAATCTCCCAAATGGCTCCCAGGAGAACATGAAGGTTATCACGTAAAAACTAAAATTGAATTTTCATTTGATGTAAATTAATCTTTTATCAAATCATATTTTGAAAATCAAATAGCTAGAAACAAAATTATTCAATTAAAAAACCTCAGCTTATTGAAAACTGAGGTTTTGTTTTTTATGAAATGACAAAAATATGTTCATTTTTGTTTGTCAGGCTAATCGAATTCGAAGCCTTTTTTGAAGATAAATCCCTTCTACTTCTTTCAGGATGATGACTACATCATATCAATATATCTGTCGTGGTATCCTAATAAGTATAAAACTCCGTCAAGACCGAGACTAGAAATTGAAGTTGAAGCACTTTCTTTTACTTTTGGTTTAGCATGAAAAGCGATGCCAAGACCTGCTAAGTTCAGCATTGGCAAATCATTTGCTCCGTCGCCAACTGCAATGGTCTGGTTAATGTGAATTCCCTCTTTTTCGGCAATAGCCTTAAGATGTTCTGCTTTCTTTTGTCCGTCAACAATATCACCTAAGTATTTACCCGTTAACTTACCATCTTTAATTTCTAATTGGTTCGCGTGAACGTAATCGATTCCTAATTCTTTTTGAAGATATTCTCCAAAATAGGTAAATCCTCCAGATAGGATTGCAGTTTTATATCCATAATATTTTAAGGCTTTCATCAAACGATGCGCACCTTGTGTAATGGGTAAATTTACGGCTACTTTCTGCAATACTTCTTCGCTTAAACCTTCAAGCAAAGCCATACGTTTTTTAAAACTTTCGTTGAAATCAATTTCACCATTCATAGCTGATTCGGTAATGGCACGAACCTGATCTCCTACTCCATTTAATTCTGCCAGTTCGTCAATAACTTCTGTCTGGATCAAAGTAGAATCCATATCGAAGCATACTAAACGACGGTTTCTTCTGTAAATATTATCTTCTTGGAAAGAAATATCAACGTTTAAAGTTCTTGAAATTTCCATAAAACTTGCCGTCATGACAATTTTATTTACAATTTCACCTGTTACAGATAATTGAATACAAGAACGAGGATATTGCTCTTTTTCAACAATTGAAGTTCTTCCTGTAAGTCTTATGATAGAGTCAATATTGAGATTTTGATCTGACATTATTTTGGTTACTGCGGCTAATTGGGAAGCGGCTAGTTTTTCTCCCAAAATATTAATGATGTAGCGTTGTTTAGATTGAGATTTTACCCATTTCTCGTAATCATCTATAGAAATCGGAATAAATTTCACTTTGATTTCCAGCTCATACGCTTTGAATAGTAAATCTTTTAAAACGGGAGCAGAAGAAGAACCTGCTGCAATTTCGAATAAGATTCCCAAAGAAAGAGTATCGTGAATATCGGCTTGGCCAATATCTAAAATATTAGCATCATACGCTGCCAGTACAGCTGTTAAACCTGCTGTAACCCCTATTTTATCGTGTCCAGAAACTTTTAATAAAATTATTTCTTTATTATCCTCTACTGCCATTGTATCGTATTGATTTTGAAAGCGACAAAAATCGGCAATCTCTTGGTTATAAAAAAGAATAATCCTTGTTTTTTTTGCAAAGAAAAAGCGCATATTCATGCGCTTTTTCAAGTAATTTAACAATTCTGTTTTATTATTAAAATAACATAACTTTTTAGTTATTTATTTCCTTCATTTTCATCGAAATTTACCATCCAGTTAACGCCGAATTTGTCTTTGAACATTCCAAAATAGGCTCCCCAAAATGTTTTATTCATTGGCATTTCCACTTTTCCTCCAGCTGAAAGTCCATTAAAAATGCGATCTGCTTCTTCAGTGCTTTCTGTATTGATAGAAATGGAGAAGTTATCGCCAAAACCTACATCTCCATATCTTGGATGTGAATCGCTTCCCATTAAAATGGTATTCCCAATTGGAAGTGATACGTGCATGATTCGATTCAATGCTTCTTCAGAAAGTACTTCTCCTTCTTCTGCTGGAGCATCTTTATATTTTCCAATATATGGAAATTCGCCGCCAAAAACTGATTTATAAAATAGAAACGCCTCTTCGCACGTTCCATTAAACATTAAGTATGGGTTTATTGCTGCCATGATATTTTTTTAATTGTTAATTGTAAATTATGAATTGTGAATGCTAAAATTCGTCTAATTTTCCTCGGATAATTGCTTTACTACTTCAAGACCTTTAGGAAAGACATCTTTAAAATAATCGACAAATTTCTCGCCGGCATCGACCTTAGCTACTAAATCTGTAAATTCTCCATTTGGAATTAACCGATAAGTTTCCATTGCGCCGCTCCACTTTTTTGTTTCTTCATCAAGAGGCTGCTCCTTAAAATCTTTTATTTCACCTATATGCTTAAAAGCCATATATTCGTTTGGAATTTTCTTTTCAATAATACTATTCATTCCTTCTCCGTTTGGCGACATAAAATGTATTTTGTCACCTTCGTTCCAATCGCTTACTGTATATGAACCTTCGCAAAATACACTTGTCCATTTTTTATACGTTTCGTCTTCCCATAAAACTTTCCAGACTTTGTCTGGATTAGCTTTGATTTGTACTGTAAATTCTAATGTTTCCATAATTAAGAAAGTTTACTGAAATCCATGAATAAAACATTCCAACGATGACCGTCTAAATCGGCAAAACCAAAACCATACATCCAGCCCTGACTTTCGGCAGGCTGAGCAAAAAGAGTTCCACCGGCTTCTTCTACTTTTTTGGCCAGTTCATCTACTTCCTCTTTGCTTTCGGCATCGATAGAAATCAATATTTCTGAACTTGATTTTGTATCAGTAATAGAATTTTGAGAAAAACCAGAAAAAAGAATTTCCTCAAAAAGCATTACTACAAAATGATTTTCTCCAACAACCATACAGGTCGAATTTGGTGTGTCGTGCTGTTCATTGAATGAGAAACCTATTTTCCAGAAAAAATCTTTTGCTCTTGCCACGTTTTTGACTGGCAGATTTAACCAAATTTGTTTTGTCATTGTTTTTTGTTTTTTTTTGTTAGATAATTATTTTTTTTTTAAACCATATAGTAATGTAAGTTATTTTGAGTTTATTTATAACCTTTAAGCCTTTGTGAATCTATACTTTGAACGTTAATTTGCTTCAATATAATTTTTAAAATTATCCAAAATAGCCTGCCATCCAGCACGCTGCATTTCTTCTGAATTTTGTGTTTCAGGTTCGAAACTTTCAATAATTTCAACACCTTCCGGAGTCTGCGTAAACGTAATTTCAACTTTTCGGCCATCCCCCATCACATACGAAAGTGCTTCATTTGGTTTAACTAAAGTAAATTCACCTTCAAAATCGAAACTCATACTGCCGTCTTTCGCTGCCATTGTCGATTTAAATTTTCCGCCTTCTCTTAAATCGGCTTCAGCATAAGGCGTGTGCCAGTCTGGCGAAGCAAAACTCCATTTTGTAATGTGTTCAGGAGTATTCCAGAAATTCCAAACTTTATCAAGCGATGCGTTAACAGTGTTTTTTATTGTTATCATAATGCATTATATTTTAGATTTTTATTGTTTTAAATACTTTCAACGTATTTTTTAAAGTTATCAATTACGTTTTGACACCATTGTTTCTGCATACTTTCAGAATCTTCTTTTGTAGGTTCAAATACTTCTGTAAGTTTGACTTTGCTGCCAATTTCTTCAAAATAAATAGCTCCTGTTCTGTTATCCAATAGCTTATATTCTATCAATCGAAATTTTTCTAGTTTCGTATATATCCCTTCAAAATCAAATCCTTCACTTTTATCCTTTGTGCCCATTTCATATTTAAATTTACCATTTACCTGCAAATCATTTTCGGCGTAAGGCGTATACCATTCTTCAAAAGCATAATTCCATTTTTGAATATGTTCAGGAGACGTCCACAAATTCCAGACTTTCTCTATTGATGAATCGATTGTATTTTGAACTTTAATCATACCTTACATTTGATTCGGAATCTGGCTTTCATCCATAAAGAAAACTTCCCAATGATGTCCGTCTACATCCAGAAAAGTTCTTTGGTACATCCATCCATAATCTTTTGCAGGAATATAATCTGTTCCGCCGGCTTTAACCGCTTTTTCCAGCATTTCATCTACTTTTTCACGAGAATCCAATGAAATCGAAATAAGCACTTCGCTCGCTTTAGCGGCATCACAAATTTGCTTCTTGGTAAAAGTTAAATAAAACTCTTCAACCAAAATCATTACATTGATATTTTCACTAATAACGATACAAGCTCCTTGTTCATTTGTAAATTTTGGATTGGTTGGAAAACCAAGATCATTAAAAAAGGATATCGCTCGATTTAAATCTTTTACGGGAAGATTTAAGAAAATTTTTGTGTCCATATTATATAAAATTACAAATTATTTATAGCAAATTTAAAATATTAAGAATTGTCTGATGTGCTAATAAAAGTCAACTTTAGGGGCATTTAAGACAATTTTACCTACTTTTGTGTTTGAAGTTAATTTCCAAAAAACCACAAATTATGAGCACTAAGTTAGGATTAATCATACCTCACGACTATAAATTACTGAGTGTTGCCGCCATTTTAGAAGTATTTGAAACAGCTAATAAATTGAGTTCTAAAGCCGAAAAAACATTTGATATCATGATTTTTCAGCTAACTGAACAAATTACTCAGGAAACTTCTTTTGGTTATAAATCCAACGCAATTGAAGATTCTGATATTGCCTTAGATCTTATTTTGATTCCAGCTTTTACTACAGATAATATGAGCGAAATGATTGCTAAGAATAAAAAATTTATTCCGTGGCTGAAGAAACAACATCAAAATGGCGCCGAACTGGCCAGTTTTTGTACAGGAGCTTTTTTATTTGCTGCATCAGGATTATTAAATGAAAAACTGGCAACCACTCATGTTGATGCTTGCAGTGCTTTTACGAAAGCTTTTCCTCTTGTGAAGTTAAAACCTGAAGAAACATTAACTGCTGATGGAAGTTTATATACGAGCGGAGGTTCGACTTCAACTTTTCATTTACTAATTTTATTGGTTCAAAAATATTGTGGTAATGAAATTGCCGTGCAGATTGCGAAGATTTTTTCAATTGATTTAAATCGTTATAAACAGAGTTATTTCAGTACTTTTAGACCGAATCATTTGCACAATGATACTTTGGTGGCAATGCTGCAGCAAAAAATCGAAAGCCAATATCATTCTATAGAGAAATTGGAAGAAATCACAAAAGATATTCCAACCAGCACTCGAAACATGACTCGCCGATTTAAACAAGTTACGGGAATTCCGCCCATTGAATATCTGCAAAATATTCGAGTTGAAAGTTCTAAGAAATATTTGGAACAAACCCAGCTTTCTATTTCAGAAATTATCGAAAAAACGGGTTACAACGATCCAAAAGCTTTTAGAAAAGTGTTTTATAAAATGGTTGGTATGAAGCCTATTGAGTATCGAGAGAAGTTTAGGGTTCAATAGTAAAATTCATTTTTGTATAGATGACAGCAAGCAGTGCGTCTTTACTATAAAAAATGCATAAAAAAACCTGTTCGAAATGAACAGGTTTTAGAGCAATATCTTTTAAAAAATTAAGAAGCAATTTCCATACGCTTCAAAAGATTTTTACTTAAAGTATGTTCTGCATAATCTTTATCGATTGACAGTACTTTGTCATCAGAACTTGGCAGTTCGTACATAGCGTCTGTTAAGATGGCTTCACATAACGAACGTAATCCACGAGCTCCTAATTTGTATTCTAAAGCTTTATCGACAATAAAATCCAAAGCTTCATCAGTAATGCTAAATTCAACCTCATCCATTAAGAATAATTTTTGGTATTGTTTTACCAATGCATTTTTAGGTTGTGTTAGAATAGCACGAAGCGTTTCTTTATCTAAAGGATCCATGTGGGTTAATACCGGAAGACGACCAATAATTTCAGGGATCAAACCAAAGTCTTTGATATCTTTAGGAACAATATATTGCAATAAATTATTTTTGTCAATATTATCTACATTTTTAGAAGTTGAATACCCTACTGCCTGACGGTTTAAACGTTTAGAAATAATACGTTCTACTCCATCAAAAGCTCCTCCTGCAATAAACAGGATGTTTTGTGTGTTAACTTCAACAAACTTCTGGTCTGGGTGTTTACGTCCGCCTTTTGGAGGTACGTTTACCACAGTTCCTTCTAATAATTTAAGAAGTGCCTGCTGTACTCCTTCACCAGAAACGTCACGTGTAATTGATGGATTATCGCTCTTACGGGCAATTTTATCAATTTCATCAATAAATACGATTCCTCTTTCAGCTTTGGTTACATCGTAATCTGCTGCTTGTAATAAACGGGTTAGGATGCTTTCTACATCTTCTCCCACGTAACCTGCTTCTGTTAATACAGTTGCATCAACAATAGCCAAAGGAACGTCTAACATTTTAGCGATTGTTTTCGCAACCAATGTTTTTCCTGTTCCGGTCTGACCAACCATAATGATGTTGCTTTTTTCAATTTCTACTTCATCATCTAATTGCTGCTGCATTAAACGTTTGTAGTGATTGTAAACCGCAACTGACATTACTTTTTTGGTCTGGTCTTGACCAATAACGTATTGATCCAAGAAAGATCTGATTTCTTTTGGTTTCTTTAAAATTAAATCACCAACCAATTTCGCACTTCCGCTGGACTTTAATTCTTCTAGTACAATTCCGTGCGCCTGCTCAATACACTTATCACAGATATGTGCATTAATGCCGGCAATTAATAAATTAGTTTCTGGCTTTTTTCTTCCACAAAACGAACATTCTAATACTACTTTTGCCATTCTTTATTTAAGTTACTAAGCCGCAAAGATACTAAGTTTCTAAGCTTTTCTAAACTAAAACTTTAAAACTTAACTCTTTACAGCTTAATATTTTTTATTTTTTTGTTTCAAGTTTCAGGTTTCAAGTTAATTAAACAACTTTAAATCTGAAACAAACTTTATGTTTAAGAATTATCCTCTTCTTAATACTTCATCGATCATACCATATTCTTTTGCTTCATCAGCAATCATCCAGTAGTCACGCTCACTGTCTTTATGAACTCTTTCGAAAGATTGTCCTGAATGCTGAGAAATAATATGGTACAATTCGTCTTTTAGTTTCAACATTTCACGTAGGTTGATTTCCATATCTGTAGCAACACCTTGTGCTCCTCCTGATGGCTGGTGAATCATTACACGTGAATGTGGTAATGCAGAACGTTTTCCTGCTGCTCCTGCACATAATAATACTGCTCCCATAGAAGCTGCCATTCCTGTACAGATTGTCGCTACGTCTGGTTTGATGAATTGCATGGTATCATAAATTCCTAAACCTGCATAAACGCTTCCTCCTGGAGAGTTTAAATAAATCTGGATATCTTTTGATGCATCTGCACTTTCTAAGAATAATAACTGCGCTTGTACAACATTTGCAATCTGGTCATCGATACCAGTTCCTAAAAAAATGATTCTGTCCATCATTAATCTTGAGAAAACGTCAAGGATAGAAACATTTAACTGGCGTTCTTCAATAATATTTGGAGTTAAATTCGTCGGCGTCATAGCGCTGATGATTTTGTCATAATACATGGCATTTACTCCGTGGTGCTTTGTAGCATAATTTTTAAATTCTTTACCGTAGTTCATATGTATTTGTTTTACGTTTTATTGGTGTATAATTTTTTATCTCCACAAAGGTCATACCTTTTTATGAAGAGTGTCATTATGTCTTATTTTAAGGTTCAAAGCTTTAAAAACTTTGGAATATTACATTCTACAAAAATTAAAACAAAAAAAGCGTCGGCAGAAAACTGCCGACGCTCAAATATAATTATTTTTCAGAAATTATTCTCCGTAAGAAGCAGCAATAAATTCATCGTAAGTAACCTCTTTTGTTGTTGGGTTTGCTTTTTCTTTGAAGATATCTAATAATTTAGCTGCTACAACTTGCTCAGAAAGTCTTTTTACTTCATCTTGGTTAGATAATACTCTAGCCACAATTCCTTGAACTTCTTCGTCAGTTGGATTTGTTTGACCAAATTGAGCCATTTGTTGTCTGATAACGTTTGATGTAAACTCTTTCAAATCTTCAAATGTAATTTGGATATTGCTTTGAGCTAAAGCTTTTCCTTCGATTAATTGAAAACGTAAACCTTTTTCAGATCTTGCGTATTCAACTTCAGCTTCTTCTGCAGTTAATTTTTTCTCACCAACAGTTTGTAACCATTTTTTTAAGAATTCAGCTGGTAAATCGAATTTTGTATTTTCGATTAAGAAATCTTGAACATCTAATAATAATTTTTGGTCAGCTTGCTGTGCAAATTGAGCTTCAGCATCTTCTTTAATTTTAGCTTTTAAATCTTCTAAAGAAGCTACTTTTCCTTCACCAAAAAGTTTGTCGAATAACTCTTGATTTAATTCAGCTGGTTCAGAACCGTTAATTGCTTCGATAGTAAAGTTTACTTCAACATCTAAACCGTGAACGCCTTCGTGACCTACTTTTAAGTAATCCATTAATTGGTGATCGTCATCAAATAAACCTTTTGTGCTTACTGTAACCACATCTCCAACTTTTTTACCTACAAATTGTTTTCCAGCTTTTTTACTGAAAGCTCCAACTGAAATTGTAGTAGTATTGTTGATTCCGTTTGCTTCGCTTGAGAAAGTTCCAGTTAAATCAGAGTTTGCGTCAGATACTTCTTGAGGAATAGCTTTTCCAAATTGTTTTTGAATACGCTCAACTTGTCCGTCGATTAATTTATCATCAGCCGTAACGATATATTTTACGATATTGTTTTTTGCTTCTAAATCAATTTCGAAGTTTGGCACTAAACCAATTTCATATTCAAAAGTTAATTCTTCGGCATCCCAGTTAAAATCTTCATTTACTTTTGGAAGCGGAGTTCCTAAAAGATTTAATCTTTCAGATTGAATATAACGCTCTAAAGCCAAATCAACTACTTTTTTGATCTCTTCTTGCTTAATAGCTTTTCCGTATTGTTTTTCAACAAGATCTTTAGGCACTTGTCCTTTTCTAAATCCTTTTACTTGCGCTAAAGGCATTTTTTCGTTAATTCTTTTTGCTACTTGACCTTTATAATCCATATGAACAACGTTCATAACAATCGTCTCGTTTACAGCGTCTATTGCTACTCTTTTAATATCCATCTTCTTCTTTAATTTACATAATAAAATTGGGTTGCAAAATTATAAAATTTTTGCAACCCAGCCAAGTTTTTAATTTATTGTATTTGAAGCAGTTTTAATCTGCTTTCAAATTTAATTATTTATCGTCTCCTAATATTTTATAGGTAATAGACTGCAGTATAGATAAAATAATACTGAATATTAATGCTGTCCAGAACGAATCGACTGCAAAACCGCCCACAATGTTTGTACACAATAAAATAATCACAGCGTTAATGATGAGTAAAAACAACCCAAGTGTTATAACTGTTACGGGAAGTGTTAATACGACCAGAATAGGTTTTATAAAAACATTCAGTAATCCTAAAACCACTGCAACAATTACAGCTGTACCAAAACTTGCAACGTGAACTCCCGTTAGCAGATTGGACAATAACAAAACCAAAGCGGCAGTAACAAGAAGTCTAAGTAATAATTTCATAGTTTCTCAGGGTTTAAATTTATTTAAAAGTACTTTTTTTTACCACAGATTACAAGATTAACACCCATTAAAATTTAAACATTTAAAAAAATCGCATTAAACTTTATAATCAAAGCTTTAAAATCTATTATTACTCTTTTAAAAATGCCGCTGTTAGTTCAAAAAACATTTTAGGATTTTCGGCATGAAGCCAATGTCCTGCATTTGGAATGGTC
Organism: Flavobacterium sp. H4147; assembly: GCF_029360735.1. Taxonomy (NCBI): domain Bacteria; kingdom Pseudomonadati; phylum Bacteroidota; class Flavobacteriia; order Flavobacteriales; family Flavobacteriaceae; genus Flavobacterium; species Flavobacterium sp. H4147. Next base: position 330,179 of record NZ_JARKNB010000001.1, read on the forward strand.
TCTAACTGTAATTTTGGAAAGTGCTGGCGAATTGCATCAACATCGGCATCTTGAATGTATCCTGAGTTTCCTCCTCTTATAAATAATGTTGGTTTATCAAACACTAATCCATCTGCTAAAGGTTTTCCAATTGCATCAAGATTATTATTAAAAGCTTTCAGATTAAATCTAAACGCCAATTGTCCCGGTTCTTTCCAATATAGATTTTTCAACAGAAACTGACGTGTTCCAACATCAGAAACATATTGCGATACGATTTCTTCTACGTCATTTCGGCTTGGTTTTACCGAAAAGTCAACTGCATTTAATCCCGCTAAAATATCCTGATGATGTTGTTTATAGAATTTCGGACCAATATCTGCCACAATTAATTTATCTACAATTTCAGGATGCGTTGTCGCAAAAAGCATGGCCACTTTTCCACCCATTGAATGCCCAAGAATATCAACTCGGGTTAAATTATTAGCTTGGCAGTATTCAAACACATCTTGAACCATTGCTTCGTAACTCCATTCATCTGAATGAAAACTGCGCCCGTGGTTTCTTAAATCTAAAATATGAACTTGAAATCCGGCTTCTACATATTGTCCGGCAAGCGTTTTCCAGTTATCTGACATTCCCAGAAACCCATGCATGATTATAAATGGTTTTCCTTCGCCTTCTATTTTTGAGTAAAGCATATTTTTTTGTTTTTTACTTTAAAGAATTACTTTAATTTATTAAGATACATATTTACCGTATTATCCAAACCAAGATAAAGTGCTTCTGAAATTAAAGCATGGCCGATAGAAACTTCTAATAACCCTGGAATATTATCTTTAAAAAATTTGATATTATCTAAACTCAAATCATGTCCTGCATTGATTCCCAAACCTAATTCGTTTGCCAATTTAGCTGCTTCGACATACGGATCAATTCCTCTTTCGTTTCCTAAACTATATTGATGTGCAAAAGATTCTGTATACAATTCGATTCTATCTGTTCCTGTTTTTTTAGCACCTTCGATCATTTCTAGAATCGGATCAACAAAAATTGAAGTTCTGATTCCGTTTTTTTGAAATTCATGAATTACTTCGGTTAAGTATTCTTGATTTTTAATGGTATCCCAGCCCGCAGAAGAAGTAATGGCACCAATGGCATCTGGAACCAATGTAACTTGATCTGGTTTACATTCTAAAACCAAATCAATAAAATTATGCTGCGGATTTCCTTCAATATTATATTCTGTTGTTACAATTGCTTTTAAATCACGTGCATCCTGATAGCGGATATGACGCTCGTCTGGGCGCGGGTGAATCGTGATTCCTTGTCCGCCAAATCGCTGAATATCGACAGCTACTTTTAATAAATCAGGAACATTTCCGCCTCGTGCATTTCGAAGCGTTGCAATTTTATTGATATTTACACTTAACTTTGTCATATAAATAGATAATTAATTCTAGTAACACTATATTTGTTACAGCAAAAATACAAAGTAAAACAGAGCAGTTTTTGGTATTTTTTGATTATTTTGCATCAAATATCTTCAATTGATTTATGACAGAAATTACAAACTATATCACAAATGATTTCAGAGCGATTGATAGTCAGGAAACGATAGCCTCGATTCAAGACTTTTTTATCGATGTAAATTTTTCTCATTTCCCTATTTTAGAAGACGGGGTTTTCATTGGAAGTATCTCTTCTGATGATATCGACACTTTTGACAGTGACAAAAAAGCGATTGATTACAAATATACTTTAGAACGTTTTTTTGCCAGAAAATCAATGATCTGGCTGGATGTCTTAGAAATCTTCGCCAAAAATCACACAAACGTAATCCCTATTCTTGACGAAAATAATACCTATATAGGGTATTATGAAATGGAAGACATCATGAATTTCTTTCAGGAAACGCCATTTTTAAAAGAACAAGGCGGTATTATTATCGTTCAAAAAGGTCTTTTGGATTATTCGATGAGTGAAATTACACAGATTGTAGAGAGCAATAATGGAAAAGTGTTAGGCTGTTTTATTTCCGAAGCTGATTTGGAAAATGTCCAAATTACAGTAAAAATTGGTTTGGGAGCCATCAACGAAATAATTCAAACGTTCCGACGATATGGTTACGAAATCATCTCAGAGCATCAGGAAGACACTTATATTAACAGTTTAAAAGAAAGGTCTGATTATTTAGACAAATACCTTAATATATAAATTATGAATGTGCCAATGAGAAAATTAGTTAATTAGATAATTTTCGCATTTCCCAATTATCTAATTGACACATTGACAAATTCTCTAATTTAGCAAAGAATGAAAATAGCCATTTACGGACAATATTATCAAAACAGTACAGAGCCGATCATTAAAGATATTTTTTCTTTTTTCAACGCCAACAATGTTGAAATTATAATAGAAGAAAATTTTCTGAAAATGCTCTATGAAAAACAGCTTATAAAAAAAGAATATAAGACGTTTTCACCAAGTACCATTTTAGATAATAGTTTTGAGATGGTAATTAGTATTGGCGGCGACGGAACAATTTTAAGAGCCGCAGCTTTAGTCCGTAATTCAGGCGTTCCATTATTAGGAATTAACGCTGGAAGATTGGGATTTCTAGCCAAAGTACAAAAAGAAAACATTGATAGTTTACTTCAGTATGTAATTGATCAAAATTATACCACTTCGGAAAGAACTTTACTGGGACTGACTTCTGAACCAGATAATGAAGCTTTTAAAGAACTTAATTTTGCCATGAACGAGGTTACCGTGAGCCGTAAAGACACAACCTCGATGATTACTGTTGAAACCTATTTAAACAATGAATATTTAAATTCATATTGGGCCGACGGCCTTATTATTTCTACGCCTACTGGTTCTACTGGTTACTCTCTAAGCTGTGGCGGACCGATTTTAACTCCGGATGTAAAAAGCTTAGTAATCACTCCAATTGCACCTCATAACTTAACCGCCAGACCACTGGTTATCCCTGACGACACCGAAATTACTCTTCGTGTCACAGGACGAGAAGACCAGTATTTAGTTTCTTTAGATTCAAGGATTTCTTCTGTAAAGAATGAATCTATTCTCAAAATCAAAAAAACCGACTATAAAATTAAAATGGTTGAAATTCCGGGCGAAACTTTCTTAAAAACACTGAGAAACAAACTGCTTTGGGGAGAAGACAAAAGAAATTAAGCGCATTTATTGTTTCCTCCTATACGATAATACCACATTTTCTCGTTCTGCTTGTATTGAATCATCATTAAATGTCTCTAAATCACATCATAAATTGAAAAAAAAGCACATTTAATCAAAGGAACGTTGATTCGTATCGATAATTATTATATTTGCACGCAATTTTGAATTAAATGAAGAAAATTTTTAATTTATTGTTATGTTTTTTCCCTTTTATTACACTAAATGCTCAAATAAATGAGCTTGGTGTTTTTATTGGTGGAAGCAACTTTGTTGGAGACGTTGGAAGCACAACTTACATTAATCCTCAAAAGCTTACTTTAGGCGTTTTGTATAAGTGGAATAAAAGTCCGAGACATTCTTACCGTTTATCCTACATGCAGTCAACCATTACAGGAAACGATTTAGATTCTGATGAAACAGGCAGAAGCCAAAGAGGATATCGCTTTGACAATGATGTAAAAGAATTTTCTGCAGGTTTAGAATTCAATTTTTTCGATTTCAATCTTCATGATTATCATACAAAAGTTACACCTTATATATATTCAGGTGTAAGCTTTTTTATTTATGACGGTTTATACCGTTATATTGATACCCCAAATGTCACGCATAAAATTAATTCGAATTCCTTTGCGATACCTATGACACTGGGTGTAAAATCTAATGTATTCCCTAACCTGGTTTTAGGAGCCGAAGTTGGAGCAAGATATACTTTTACAGACAATATTGACGGAAGTAATCCCAGCACCAGCAATACAAGCATCAAAAAATTTGGAAATTTAAACAATAATGACTGGTATGTCTTTTCAGGTATTACCGTAACGTATACCTTTGGACAAAAACCCTGCTATTGCGCACAATAATAAAAATGAATTTAATAGACTCGATAGACCACTCAAACTTACCTAAACATCTGGCCATAATTATGGACGGAAATGGACGATGGGCCAAACAACAAGGCTTTTTAAGAGCCTTTGGACATGAAAACGGAACAAAATCTGTAAAAAAAACAATCACAACTTGTGCTAAATTAGGTATTGAGTACCTAACTCTTTACGCTTTTTCAACAGAGAACTGGAACCGCCCTAAAATGGAAGTCGAGGCCTTAATGAAAATCTTAATCAATTCCTTAAAAAAAGAACTGGTAACCTTGCAGGAAAACAATATCAGACTTAATGCAATTGGGAATCTTGACAAATTACCAAAAAACGCTCAAAAGGAACTTTTAGACGTAATTGACAAAACTAAAAACAATACCAGACTTACGTTAACTCTCGCTTTAAGCTATGGATCAAGAGAGGAATTAGTAAATGCTGTCAGACAGATTAGTGATAAAGTTAAAAATAATATAATTTCAATAGACACTATTGACGATTCAATTATAAATGAGCATCTTTACACGCAAAATTTACCTGACGTAGATTTATTAATACGAACAAGTGGAGAACATAGAATAAGTAATTTTCTGCTGTGGCAAATCGCCTATGCTGAATTGTATTTTACGAATGTCTTGTGGCCAGACTTTAAAGACGAAGATTTATATGAGGCTATTATTAGTTATCAAAAAAGAGAACGTAGATTTGGAAAAACCAGTGAACAAATTAAATAAACTTTTAGTGTTACAAAAAAGAATACCGCAAATAATCTGTACCCTATTACTATTGGGTAGTTTTTCACAAGTTAAAGCTCAGGAAAGAGTTCCTTTTGATCAAGGAAAAAGATACATTCTGGCTAAAGTTTCTGTTGTTGGTAAAATAAGCTTCAATGAACAAACTGTCGTTACCTTTTCTGGTCTTCAAAAAGGACAGGAAATAACCGTTCCGGGCGAAGAAATCAGTGGTGCAATTAAAAAATTAGGAAAGCTTGGTCTTTTCGACGAGATTGCTTTCTATATAAATAAGGTAGAAAATGACAGTATTTATTTAGATTTAAATATTGTTGAACTTCCAAAATTAAACGACGTTAAAATAACGGGCGTTAAGAAGAGTAAAATTGAAGGACTTATTAAGGATAACAACCTGACTAAAAACAAAATTGTCAACGAAAACTTAATTACAACGACTAAAAATTACATCGAAAACAAATATAAAAAAGACGGTTTTTACAATACCAAAGTAACTATTACAACCACTCCTGACAGCACATCTGGGCATCAGGTAAATATGCTTGTACGAGTTGATAAAGGCGACAAAGTAAAAATCAGTAAAATTGACTTTACAGGAAACGAACAACTCAGCGACAGTCAGTTAAGATCTGCCATGAAAGACACGAAGCAGAAAAATATTTTACGTGTATTTAAATCTTCTAAATTCATTCCAGAAAAGTATAAAACTGACTTAGAAAAAGTTATCGCAGCTTATAAAGAAAAAGGATATCGCGATGCACGTATCATCTATGACTCTGTTACTTACAACAAACAGAAGAACATGCTTGCTATTAAAATTAATGTAGAAGAAGGAAACAAATACTACTTTGGAAATATTAAATTTTTAGGAAATACAGTATATTCAGACCAACAGTTAAACCGTTATTTAGGAATCAAAAAAGGAGAAACTTATAATGGCGTTTTACTTGAAAAAAGAATCGCTGATAACTCAAAACCTGATGGTGAAGACATCACGAACTTATACCAAAACAACGGTTATTTATTCTCTAAAATTAACGCTGTAGAGGTAAAAACGGTAAACGATACAATCGATTTTGAAATTAGAATCACAGAAGGTCCTATTGCCTATTTCAACAAAATCTATGTTACTGGAAACGACAAAACAAATGACCATGTAATTTACCGTGAGTTAAGAACTAAACCAGGAAACAAATACAGTAAAGAAGAATTAGTAAGAACTATTCGTGAGATTGGACAATTAGGTTTCTTCGATCCTGAATCTATTAAACCTGAGTTTAGAAACGTTGATCCTGCTGCAGGAACAGTTGACATTGAATATCAATTAGTAGAAAAAGGATCAAGCCAAGTTGAGTTACAAGGTGGTTACGGCGGTGGAGGTTTCATCGGTACGTTGGGACTTTCTTTCAACAACTTTTCGGCAAGAAAATTATTTGATAAAGAAGCCTATAAACCGCTTCCGATGGGAGATGGACAAAAAGTAGCACTTCGTTTACAAGGAAGTACATATTTCCAAACCTACAGTTTATCATTCTCAGAACCATGGTTTGGAGGCAAAAAACCAGTACAATTTAGTTCTTCAATATCATACAGTAAACAATTTAACAACAATTATATTACAAGAACTGTTGATAGAAGCCAAAGTTTTAATATTTTTACAGTCCAAGTTGGTTTAGCAAAACGTTTAACTGTACCTGATGATTATTTCGTTCTTTCACAATCTGTTAGTTATCAGCATTATGATTTGAATAATTATTACACAGGATTGTTTACCTTTGGTAATGGAGCTTCACGAAACCTTGCGTATACAATAGGAATTTCAAGAAGTAATAAAGGGGTTAACCCAATATTCCCGACTTATGGTTCGGAGTTCAGTTTATCAGCAAAAGTAACACCTCCGTACTCTTTATTTAATGGTATTAATTATGGTGATTTACAAAACCAAAAAGAATACAAAACACAATATACAGGTACAACAACCACTACAGGTGCAGATGGTCAGGCTATAAATCCTGGTGATTATACAAAAACTGAAACCATCAACGGAACATCTGGAACTGTAAGTGTTGGATCAGACTATAAAAGTGCTGATACTGATGTTGCAAAAGTCGATCAGAAAAAATACAATTGGTTAGAATATTATAAAGTTAAATTCAAAGCAGACTGGTATACTAAGATTTATGGTAAATTAGTTTTAAGAACCTTAACAGAATTTGGTTTCTTAGGAGCTTATGATCAATCAAGAGGAGTTGTTCCATTTGAGCGTTTCTACTTAGGAGGAGACGGTATGGCAAACTACTCTATGGATGGTAGAGAAACAATACAATTAAGAGGATATCCTAATAACTCGTTAACCCCAATTATCGAAGACAGAACTAGTTCTAGATACGGACAACAGATTGGAGCAACGATTTATAATAAATTCTCAATGGAATTACGTTATCCAATTACATTAAAATCATCAGCATCTATATACGCCTTAACATTTTTAGAAGCAGGTTCTTCTTATCCGACATTTAGAGATTATAATCCGTTTGACTTGAATCGTTCTGCTGGTCTTGGTTTACGTGTTTTCATGCCTGCATTTGGATTATTAGGTATTGATTTTGGTTACGGTTTCGACGCATTGCCAGGATCTGTTACTAATAAAGCAAATGGTTGGGAAACTCACTTTATTATTGGACAACAATTTTAAAGAAATAACGTTTGGTTAAAAATCATCGAATAAAGTAATGTTATGAGAAAACAATTTTTATTTATATTTTTAGCCTTGATTGTAGCAAATACAAGTCAGGCACAGAGTAGAACGACTAGAATTGGCTACATTGATATGGAATACATTTTAGAGAATGTATCCGATTATAAAGAAGCTAAGTCCCAATTAGAGTTAAAAGCTCAAAAATGGAAACAGGAAATAGAGGCTAAAAAATTAAATATAAATAAACTTAAAGAAAATTTAAATACTGAAAAAGCATTACTTACCAAAGAATTAATTGAAGAAAGAGAAACTGAAATTAAATTTCTTGAAACTGAAATGCTGGATTACCAAGAAAAACAGTTTGGCGCTGATGGTAATTTAATGAGACAAAAATCTGCATTGGCAAAACCTATTCAAGATCAAGTTTTCACGGCAGTTCAAGATATAGCCGAAGCAAAAAATTACGATTTTGTTTTCGATAAGTCAGCAGACTTAACAATGCTTTTCAGCAACAAAAGATATGACATAAGCGATCAGGTTTTACGTATTTTAAACAGAACCGAAAAACGCGAACAATTGACTAAAAAACAATTGAAAGAACAGGAGGCAAAAGAAAATCGTGAAAACGAAATCGATGAAAATCCTACTTTAGCGAATCGCCAGAAAGCACTGGACGATAAAAAAGCGGCGAGAGAAAAGCTTATTGAAGACAGACGTTTAGAGCAAGAAGCGAAGAAAAAAGAATACGAAGACAGAAGAAAAGCAATTCAAGCTGAAAGAGAGGCTAAAAAAAATGGCACGGTTTCTGAACCAGCTAAAACAACCGAAACAGCTAAACCTGCGGAAACAGCAAAAACAAGTACGAATACAACTGAAACCGCTAAACCCGCTGTAACAGGCGAAACCACAACAGAACCTGCAGTAAATAAAGCTGAAGAAAGACAAAAGCTTTATGAGCAACGTAAGAAAGAATTAGAGGAAAGAAGGAAAAAAATACTCGAAGAGCGAGAAGCGGCCAAAAAAGCAAAAGAGGCCGAAACACAAAAAACAAATACGACCAATAATTAATTAATATTTTAAAAATGATGAAACAAATCAAAACTTTACTAATTGCTGCAATTCTAGTTTTAGGAGCAAGTAACACAATGAACGCACAGGCGAAGGTTGCCCATGTTGATGTTAGCGAGATTATGTCGAAAATGCCTGCGATGCTTGATGCTCAAAATCAACTGCAAAAATTAAGTGGGACATATGATGCTGAATACAAAAAAATGGTTGATGAATATCAAACTAAAATCAAAAAGTATGAGGCAGAAGCTGCAACAGTAACTGAAGCTGTTAACGGTGACCGTTCTAAAGAAGTTCAAGATATGCAAAAAAGAATTGTTGATTACAGAGACAATGCTCAAAAAGAATTGCAACAAAAAGAAACTGACATCGTAAAACCATTAATGGAAAAAGTAAGAGCTTCAATCCAAAAAATTGGAAAAGCTAAAGGTTACCAATACGTTTTAGATGGTTCTACTTTATTATTAGCTGATGGTCCAAACATCACTGCTGATGTGAAAAAAGACTTAGGTTTCTAAGAAAAACTTTAATTACATAAAAACGGCTCAAGCTTTAAAGTTTGAGCCGTTTTTTTTGACCGTATTAAACTCAAAAACGGGAACTGATACCAGCCCCTTCTTCTTCAATACACAAAAAGTGCATTAAGTTCTTGGAGGACATTTAGTCCCTGATGGAAAACATTCCCAAATAGGCTTTCTGACTTCATCAAATCCAACGATACAAGCAATGCCATAGCACTCTGGTGCATTTCCTCCATTAATTTTTTTCATCTCTTCTTTAGTCAGCTTTTCAGATGACAATTTTTCAATAATTTTCATAGTGTTATTGTTTTTTGGGTGAAGCATAAATATAGTATTTTATTTACAATAAAATATCTTTTTATTTAAAAAACCAAATTGCAGAGAAAGTAAAAAATACTAATTTTGTAGTATGACAAACAATAATCCTATAGGCATTTTTGACTCAGGAATTGGAGGAACTTCAATCTGGAGCGAAATCCATGCACTACTTCCGCACGAAAAAACTATATATTTAGCCGACAGTAAAAATGCTCCTTACGGGCAAAGAACAAAAGATGAAATTGTTGCGCTAAGCAAAAAAAACGTCGAATTTTTACTAGAAAATAACTGTAAATTAATTGTTGTAGCGTGTAATACTGCTACCACAAATGCTATTACAGAACTTCGTCGTGATTATGACGTTCCTTTTATAGGTATTGAGCCAGCAATTAAACCTGCAGCTAATAATTCGCAGACACAAGTTATTGGGATTTTAGCAACACAAGGAACACTAAACAGTGAGCTTTTTAACAAAACGGCCGAGATGTTTCAGCACACTACCATTATCGAACAGGTAGGTCACGGATTAGTACAGTTAATTGAAGATGGAAATTTATATTCTCCTGAAATGACTCAATTATTAGAATCTTATCTACAGCCTATGATCGATGCCAATATCGATTACCTTGTTTTAGGCTGCAGCCACTACCCTTACCTGATTCCACAAATTAAAAAAATACTTCCAGAGCATATTAAAATTATAGACTCAGGCGAAGCAGTAGCAAGACAAACACAAAATATTTTACGTGATAAGGTTGGCTTTACAGATGCTCAGCACAACGATCCTGTATTTTATGTAAATTCAAACCCAGCGGTTTTGAGTTCTATTTTAGACAACAAATATCCCGTTATAGAAAAAGAGTTTTAAACCATTAATCGAATTTTCGTTTCACAAACCAAATTCCGTCCAAAGACAAATTAATAGACAGTTTATGATAATTCTCTTTAATTAAATTATCAGAAATACGTCCTTTTTGTCCATATGAATATGAAATATTGATTGCTGAAAAAGTGTTTTCAATGGGCAGGTTCACACCAAAAGAAATCGCGGCATTGTTCACCCTTTTTCCGTCTACTTCTAAGTAACCCGTATCAAAATTAGCACCGGCCGAATATTGAACACGATCCCAATATTTCCGTATATTTTTCTTGGGATTAAAATAAGTAAATCCCAAAGCAAATCGGTCTTGATTTACAAATGTGCCATATAACTCAGATTGGTTGGTATCTTTCCAAAGGCTCTTTTCGTAATCTAGAGTCATATTCAAAACATTTTTAAATCGCTTGCTTATACCAATTCCAATTTCTAGAGGCATGTAATAATCATCAACATTTGAAGATGCCTCAGATTCTAAAGAACTTACAACTTCATTAGAAATAGTTTCTACAGATTGCACTTTAGAACCTTTTATTTGTGCTGGAAGTTTGAAAGTGGTTCCTATTGTAAGTGTTGAATCGATAACATACTGCGTTCCTAAAGTCGCCCTAAAACCATTATAATCTGTCTTTTTATGAACAGTAGTAAGTGAACTTGCAATTAAAAATGAGCGATCATCAACAACATTCCCAAACAATAAAGCTGCTGATGCACCTACAGTCAATTTTTTACCAAAACGATATCCGTAAGAGAAATCGAAATTATTTAATCCTCCAGAACCTTCTGCTGTTAAAGTATAGGTTTCCTGACTGTCGGCAATAGGCAGAACAAGGTTTGAAATTTTAAAGGTTGAACTTGAGTAAGGCCTTAATGCTACACTAAAAGCCGAATTTTTGGTAACCGGAAAAGCAAATGCTAAATGCGAAAACTGAAAATTATTTCTCTTTTCGGTTCTTGATCCGCTTTCATATGTTGTTCCGATTGCTTTCCCTCCTATGTCAAACATAAAATGATTTAGAGGCATGAAACCTAATGAAGCAGGATTTAAATTATTGATAAAACTAGTTGAAGGCAATGCAATACCTGAAGATCCAATTGAAGGTATTGAACCAAAATCTGAATCGTATACACTTCCTACTCCATACAATGAATAAGGCGAACTTGAAATACTTTGCGAAAATGAAGTCAGCGACATTAAAATGAAGCAGCTTAAAAAAACTATTTTATTTTTCATCTAATATGAGAGATAATAAATTTTGAGTTGAATTTTATTGTCCTGATGTTTTTGATCTCCTAAAACAAGTCGGTTAACCGATTTAGAAATTCCTGGCAGAGTCAAAATCAAAGAAGATCTGGAATCAGCCGAACGCAGCATTTCCTTTTGAAGAAAATTCCCTAATGGAATGGTATAACCGACATTCTCATTAAACTCATCGCTTTTCTTGTTTAGGATTCCGAATACTGCCGCTCCTGATGAACTCTGTAGAGAACCGCTGATTCTGTTGAGATTATCTCCCACATACACCTTAAGAGAATCTGCCAGAGGGTATTTATCTGAATACGAATTATTGACGGGTTTCAGAATTAATTTAGCATCAACGATAGCTCCGTTATCCGAAATGTATTTGAGCTTTTTTATATTCGGAAAATCGATCCTACAGGCCACTCCGGTTCCAGACTGAATAAATCCTTGTTTGTTGGTTGCCGTACTGGAAAGTTTACTGCTGGATATGGGCAGATTTTGAATAAGTGTTCCTGTTTTATCGAGCGAAATAGAATTAAACTGTTTATCAGTATTTAAAACCGTAAAATCAAGATAATACGATTCGTCTTCGGTATCGGCTTGATATTTTGAATAATACAAACGCACTTTGCTGGTCGAAGTACTAAACCCAATTACACTAGAAGAGTTGGAAGTGGAAGGAACAAGAACAAGTCCTTTTAGATATTCTGTAAAAGAATCAAAATTGGTAATTTCCCTGCTTTTTATTTTTTGGAAAAGAGCGGCTCCTAAAGCATCATTCATTCTAATGTTGATCGAGTCTTTCTCTGTTGGACGTGGTTTATATGAAATCGTTCCTAAACTTTCATCACTATAAGTCAAAGTTGAATTATTGTAAAAACTATCATCATCTGTATTTGGTTTTACTTTTTGTGTAAGACGATGAATATCAAATTTCTGAACCTGCGTCGTATCTCCGTAATAATAATTATCATACTTTAAAATCATTGAAATAGAATCGAAGACAAAATTTACAGCTTCTGTATCTGAACCCGAATTGTTCAGCGCATAGGAACTACCCGAAAGCTGAAAATAACTGTTTGATTTTACTTTTCCGAAAATAGGATCATCATAATTTCCAATTAAAATACGGCTTTGACTTGAAGTTACCAGCGAATCAAAATTGATGGTAGACATTTCGACTGTTACTGTATCGATCATAACTACTTTATTGCTTAAAGCTAAATAATCAGATCCTACAACAAATTCTCCCGCATCTGTATCTGTGCCACATGAAAACATCGTCAAAGCAAAAAACAACAGTAATAAAAACTTACGCATAACTAATTTTTTGGACAAATATAAATTGCCCTCTTCTGCACTGCATCATAACATATACTACTGCGTGTTTTTGGTCTATTAATGCTCTTAAATCATCTATGACAGTGTTACGCTCATTAATATTTCATTCGGCATTAAAAACAGCTGTTTTGTCTATCAAAACGAGCCGTATATATATATTCTTTTTTTAAGCCCGGTCGTCAGCCTACTTTTGAGCCAATAAATTAGGTAATGAAAGTAAGATTTATAATTTGTTTGTTTTTTGTAATGCTGTTTTTAAACATGAATGCACAGGAAAACTTTTCGGCCGCATTGAATTTTAAAACAGAGCCAGTCGATAAAATTGATTTTAATGAAACTAGTTTTTCATTGTTCTTCAACGAAAAACTGACTCAAAAAAGCATTATCAAAAACACCGTGAATTATTCGAATCTAAATGTAAACTATGATTTAGGAGATTTTGAATCATTTCAAAACATCGACAAATTCCAAAAAATAGAAGACAAAATTGAATTCTCACAGGAAATTTCAAACTCAACAAAACTTCATTTTTCGGTTACGCCAATGTTTAGTTTCCAGCAGGATTTAGATTTTACTGATTTTACGCTTTTAGGAAGTTTTGAAATAAGCCAGCAATTAAATCCGAAAACAACTTTAAGTATTGGAGCAGCCCGAACAACAGTTTTTGGAAATCCAAAATTCCTGCCAACTGCATCCATACGCTATACGCCAAATGATAAAACGAATGTATGGATTGGTTTTCCGGAGTCCAGCATTTCTTATTCAAACAATACAAGAAATAAGTTCATGCTGAATAATAGTTTCAACGGAAGCTTTTACAATTTAGATGCTCAGAGTAATTTAAACAATACAGTAAAAGCATCTTTATCGCAAATGACTACTTCCTTGGAATATGAAAGAAACGTAGATAGAAACTGGTTTTTGAATTTTAAAGCTGGATATAATTTTAATAAACAATACAAATTGACTGACAGCGATAATCATACAACTTATGATTTTAATACCGGAAATGGATATATGTTAGGAATAGGGATCAAATACAAACACTAAATAAATTTTAACACTATGAGTAATTTTAAAAAAGGATTATTATTCGCGACACTGCTTACCAGTCTCTTTTTTGTAAGCTGCAGCAACGACGATGACGATGATGATTTAATGGGAAACTGGGTCAAAAAATCAGCATTTGACGGACCTGCAAGATCTAGTGCAACAAGTTTTGTTATTGGAGATTATGCTTATGTAGCAACTGGTTATACCGGAGATGTTTACCTAAAAGATTTATGGGCTTATAATTCAACTGGAGATTATTGGGAACAAAAAGCTGATTTTATTGGGGTGGGAAGAAGTTCTGCATCTAGTTTTGCTTTAAACTCTAAGGGATATGTTGGTCTTGGATACGATGGAACGAACAGACTGAAAGATTTCTATCAGTACGATCCAACAAGCAACAGCTGGACCCAAAAAACTGATTTTGGCGGAACTGCACGTTATGCAGCAGTAGGTTTTCAAGCTGGCGGAAAAGCATATTTCGGAACTGGATATGATGGAAATTATTTGAAAGATTTTTATCAATACGACGATCAAGCCAATACATGGACTCTTGTAAACGGATTCAGCGGTAACAAAAGACGTAATGCCACTGTATTTGTAATTTCAGATAAAGCGTATTTGGTAACTGGAGTTAACAACGGTGTTTATCAAGAAGATTTTTGGGAATTTGATCCCGCAACAGATGTATGGACCAGAAAAAGAGATGTGGATAAAGATACTGACGACGATTACTCATACAATGATGATTATGCGATCGTAAGAGCCAATGCTTCTAGTTTCTCTATGAATGGACTTGGATATATTGTAGGTGGTGAAAACATTAAAACCGTTTGGGAATACAATCCATCGACTGATCTTTGGGTAGAAAGAACTCCGATGGAAGGTGCAACAAGAACTGATGCTGTAGGTTTTACTATAAACAACCGTGGTTTTTACATGTTAGGAAGAGTAGGTTCAACTTATTTTGACGACGCATGGGAGTTTAAACCTCTAGACGAACAGAGCGACGATGACAATTAATCATAACAAATTCTTCTGGTGCAAAATCCAGAAGAATTTACTGTTTTTATTCCTTGTTTTACTAATCGCATCCTGCAACAAAAAAGAAGTTCTAAAAACAGAATCGTTTCAAACCAACACTGGCTGGGGATATTCAATTGCCTATAAAGATCAAATTATTATAAGGCAGTCCATTATTCCCGCTATAAGTGAAAATAAAAGTTTTTCGACCGAAGAAGACGCTTTAAAAACTGCCGATTTAGTAGTCGAGAAACTCAAAGAACACACATCGCCAACGGTAACCAAAAATGAATTAATTTTATTAAAAATAAAATTATAATGAAAATAGATACCATTAGAAATACAAATTCAAACAAAATCTTATTCCACTGCATGATTTGGGTGTTCTTTATTCTGACATCATTAATTCAGTTCTACGAAAGTCCTTTTAGGATCAATAATGATTTCTATGTACAATGGATAACTGGAATTGTTTTGTTCTATTTGAATTATTTCTATTTGGTACCGGCTTTGCTTCTGCAGAAAAAATATTGGAAATACTTTCTTTTTGTTTTTGCAATTGTTGCCATTTTTATGATTATCAGGATTAATTATTTTATTCCTGAATTCAGACATTTACGCCCTGCGAATGTTGTTCCTGCCAGAATGATGCCTCCCGATCCTAATTTTATACCCAGAGGCAGACATCTTAGAGTAGAAATGAGACAGCCGCTTTTCTTTAAAATCGGTCCTTCTTTCTTTTATATTTTAATTATTACGATAAGCGCGGTTATAAGAACCCTGACGGAGTTTTATAACAACCAGCAAAACAAATTAATTGCCGAAACACACCGAACAAATACTGAATTAATTTATCTGCGTAAGCAAACCAATCCACATTTTTTATTCAATTCTTTAAACAGTATTTATTCTTTGGCACATAAGAAATCTGATTTGGTTCCTGATGCCATCGTCACCTTGTCTGAACTCATGCGCTATATGTTGTATGAGACCGATAATAAAACGGTGGCTTTAGAAAAAGAGATCAATTACATTCAGAATTACATTGAATTGCAAAAACTAAGACTCAACAATATTGAAGATATTGTAATAAATGTGCATGGCGATACCAAAAACAAATTTATTGAACCGTTACTGCTGATCTCTTTTGTTGAAAATGCTTTTAAGTACGGAACTGATTACAAGGGTGCTGCACATGTAAAAATTAAAATTTTCATCTCAGAAAACAATCTGGATTTCTGGATCGAAAACACTATCGAAAACTATGAAAAAGACCCTGATAATTCAGGCATTGGACTTGTAAACATTCAAAACCGATTGGATCTGCTTTATCCAAATGCACACGAACTAACAATTAATCAAGATGATCAATATTACCGAGTTCATTTAAATCTAAAATTAGACGAAATTAAAACCACTGTAAATTAAATCTTGTGATTATGGACAGAAAAAAATTCATTCGAAACGGTCTTTTAGGCATTACAGCATTAGCAGGAGCTACTAAACTTTTAGAATCATGTTCGAAAAGCGACAACGATGACTCAGAAACCAATTCGTCAGATGGCAGTTGTGTTGTTTCTCCTTCAGAAACCAAAGGTCCATTTCCAATAAAAACGCCAAGTCAGCTTGTGTTGGAAAATATCACATCAGACCGTGTTGGAATTGCGCTTTTGATTAATTTAAAAATTGAAAACAAAAACAATGACTGTGCACCTCTTGCAAATGTTTTAGTAGACATATGGCATTGCGATAAAGATGGAAATTATTCCGAATATGGAGGAACACAAATGCAGCAAACCGATTATACTTCTGTTCATTTTTTAAGAGGAAGACAAACTACAAATTCAAGCGGAGAAGTTTCGTTTATCTCCATTTATCCAGGCTGGTATCAAGGGCGTGCGCCGCATGTACATGTTGAAGTATTAACCAGCAGCGGCTCATCTTTATTAGTAACTCAAATTGCATTTCCTGAAACCATATCGAGTACCGTATATTCGAGTACCAATTATGCTGCTCATGGACAGGCCGATACTAAAAATGCAAACGATAATGTGTTCTCAGACAGTCTTTCTCAAGAATTAGCTACCCTTACAGGAAATCTGACAGATGGATATACTTTAAGCAAAACCATTACGGTAAATGCCTAACTTTAAACTCAAACCAGTATTTTATGATAATTTTAAAACTTAATATACTGGTTTAAAACTACTTTTGAGCGGTGAAAACAACTTTAAACTAAATCCCCAGCAAATGAAATGTGTAATTATAGATGATGAACCGTTAGCAGTTGAATTACTGGAAGATTTTGTCAAAAAAGTAGATTCACTCGAATTAGTCAATACTTTTAACAATGCTATCGACGCCGTTTCGTTTATCAATCAAAATAATATTGATTTGATATTTCTAGACATTCAAATGCCTCATTTTTCAGGAATAGATTTTTTAAATACTATTGAAAAAAAACCTTTAGTAATCTTTACGACTGCTTATTCTGATTATGCTGTTGAAGGTTTTAATCTTGGAGCAGTAGATTATTTGGTAAAACCAATTCCGTTTCATCGTTTTCTAAAATCAGTAGTAAGAGCGCAACAGATCAATGCTCCGGTGGCGGCAGTTCAGCCTGTTTCAGAAACCAGTTCAGTTACTGAAGTCGAACAAGATTTCATGTTTGTAAGAGCCGAGTACGAAAACGTAAAACTTAATTTCTCTGATATTTTGTTTATTGAAGGTCTAAAGGATTATGTGAAAATCTACACTACAGACAACAAATTCACTTTAACTTTAATCAGCTTAATAAAACTGGAAAATCTGCTGTCAAACAAAGGTTTTTCAAGAATTCACAGGTCGTATATTATCAATATAAAACATGTAAAATCAATCCAGAAAAATAAGGTTTTGATTAGCGACAAACGAATCCCAATAAGCGAAAGCTACAAAAACGCTTTTTTCGAGAAGATCAATCTTTAATATAGTAAATCCTAAAATAAAAATTCCAAACTCCAATCATTGTCAAAGATTGGAATTTGGAATTTCTTTTTTATTGGAATTTTTTAAATCTATTCTTCTTTAAACCAGCTCGAATACATAACGTAATTATTTGAAATACGCCCAATTTCGCCAGCAAAATCAGATTGGTCAATATCTTTTACTTTTTTGGCAGGAACGCCCGCAAAAATACTTCCAGAAGGAATTACTGTATTTTGAGTTACAACCGCTCCGGCTGCGATTATCGAATTGCTTTCTACCACACAATTATCCATTACAATAGCTCCCATTCCAATTAAAACATTATCATGAATTGTACAGCCATGAACAATTGCATTATGGCCAATTGAGACATTGTTTCCTATAATCGTAGGGTGTTTTTGGTAGGTACAATGAATAATAGCACCATCCTGAATATTTACTTTGTTTCCTATTTTAATAAAATGCACATCGCCTCTCACAACGGCATTAAACCAAACACTGCAGGATTCTCCAAAAGAAACATCTCCCACAATAGTTGCATTTTCAGCTACATAACAATCTTCTGGTATAGAAGGTGATTTTCCGTTTACAGATTTAATCAGCATAATAAAATTTTAATTAATCGCAGGACAATTACAATCGTAACGTTCCTTTCTACAAAATAAATCAATTCCCAGTGTGATCTGGTGATATCCGCCAGTATCAAATTTTACATTTCCTGTAACTTGAGTATAGGTGTAAGCAAACATAAATCTATTGAAATTCAATCCCACAATTGGCGTAAAATATTGTAGTTTTTGATCTGAAACTGTATTGTTTCCTGCAAGATATCTTGCACCATCAAAACTTCTTCTATACGATAATGCTGCCCAAAGACTTCCAAAATCCATGTTCTTATAGGCTTTTAAATTCAAGTCAATAGATTTTTCTTTTGTCTTATCAAATAACTGAAATAAAACAGACGGTTCCCAAGTTATACTATTTCGTTTACCAAATACGTAACCTACGCTCAAAAGGTATTTTCTTAAATTATCGCTTTCATAATCTGTATACAAATCTCTTCTAGTTTCCAGAACACCTTGAACCGTTGCATGAGCATAAAAATCAAGATAATTATACGATGCTCCAATATCTAAATTGAAATAAGAATCCTTCTGAATCGCACCAAAAACAATAGGATCAAAAGTACCGCCAAAATTAGTTTCGTCTAACTGGCTCTGAATTAATCCTCCGCTAATACCAAAAGACAACTGATTCAAATCCAGTTCATCTCTCGAAAACATAATATGATGGGCGTAGGTCAGTTTTACACCTTTTTGCGAATGATAACCGTTTTTGTCATTAAAAACAATAATTCCGGCACCAGAACGATCTGATACTCTTCCGTTAAAACTTAAAGTCTGCAATGTTGGTGCTTCTTCCTGACCAAACCATTGTTTTCTGGCAGTTAATCGTATTTTAGCGCAATTGGCAGCACCTGCCATTGACGGGTGAATCAAATAGTAATTATCCGATAAATAATCCGAATAAACTGGAATTCCTTCCTGTGAATAAGAATAAAAAGAACAAATTAAAAAAATGAATAAAACCCTAGTTTTAAATTTCATAAAGGCAATTTTGTATTTGTATAATTTTCACTCTTGCAATTTAATACGAATTATTTGAGAAGAGTCTTAATTATTTCATTAAAAAATCAAATATAGGTATTAGTAGAAAATAACTTTAGTAAATTTGCAAAAAATTACTACCATGACAAAAATCACTATAAAAGAGACTCAAAATCCAACTATCTTAAAGTTCGAATTTGAGGACTTTATTACTCAGAATCAAAGTTTTGAATTCAAAAATATCGACGAAGCACAGGCTTCTCCGCTGGCGCAGCAATTGTTTTATCTGCCATTTGTAAAAACAGTTTACATTTCAGGAAATTTTATCGCAATTGAACGATACAGTATTGTTGATTGGGATGATGTAAAAGATGCAGTTGCGGAACAAATTACTGCATTTGTAGACAAAGGAGGTGTTATTGTTAAAGTTGATGAAAACAAACCTAAAAAGCAGCCTATTACGGTTTATGGAGAAACTACTCCAAATCCAGCGGCTTTAAAATTTGTAGTGAGCAGAATGCTTACCAGAACAGCTGTTGAATACAAAAATATCGATCAGACAGCTTCTTCTCCACTGGCACAGGAATTATTTAAATTCCCGTATGTAAAAGAAATCTTTATCGATGAAAATTATATTTCGGTAACGAAATACGAAATCAACGACTGGCAGGAAATCACATTGGAATTAAGAACGTTTATTAAGCAGTTTATTGAAAACGGCGGAACTGTTCTTGATGAAAGTTTGATCCAGACTACAGCCAAAAATGACACTGCAAAAGATGAAGCTTTTGACAAGCTTGATGTAACTTCTCAGCAGATTATTAATATTCTAGAAGAATACGTAAAACCAGCCGTAGCTGCTGATGGTGGAAATATTGCTTTTGATTCTTATAATGAAGATGATAAAACAGTAAAAGTAATTCTTCAGGGAGCTTGCAGCGGATGTCCATCTTCTACATTTACTTTAAAAAGTGGTATCGAAAATATGCTGAAAAGCATGTTAAACGATGAAGCTATCAAAGTAGAAGCTTTAAATGCATAAAAAACATTTTGTATTATATTGAAAAAGCATCTCTAAACGAGGTGCTTTTTTTATTTCCTTATTTTATTAGTTATCAATTATTTATTCTAAAATTAAAATTGTTTTTGAGGAAAAACTGTTAATATTGTAATCTCAACTAATACACCAAAAACATGGGATTAACGTCATTTTTTAAGAATTTATTTGGTCCTGCCAAAGAAACAGCGGAAGATTTAGCGGATAAAACAGAAACTACTGCCGAAGAAACAATTACTAAAATTAAAGAAGTTGCAGAACCTATCTTGGAAACCGCAGCCGACTTTGCAAATGAAACAAAAGATGCGATTATCGACTATGCAGACAAAGCTTCTGACGTAATAGAAGACATCATTGATTCAATAATCGATGATGCAGATACTCACAAAACAGCTGCAGAAACCGTATTTGATGTAAGCGAGGAATCTGTAACAGAACTTAGTGAAGAATCTGACAAGTAAAGACGATTCGTATACTTCGAAAAACAAATTATTTTTATATTTGCAGCACTAATATACCTTCTCTTTTGAGAAGGTTTTTTTATTCGAAATAACATGGACATGAATCCGGATCAGCTGGGTAATTACGCTACAACATTTATCAATGTTTTAATTGATTATTCGCCTAAATTAATCTCTGCATTCCTAATATTATTTATTGGATTGTACGCTATTCGATTAATAAATCGAATTATTAGAAAAATAATGGTTAAGAGAAATCTTGACCCAACTTTAAGGAATTTCCTTGCCGATATTTTGCTTTGGGCATTACGAATTTTATTGTTTGTAACCTTCATTTCAAAACTCGGAATCGAAACTTCTTCATTCGTTGCCATTTTGGGAGCAATGGGTCTTGCTGTTGGATTATCATTACAAGGATCACTTTCTAACTTTGCAGGAGGAATGCTGATTATTGTTTTTAAACCTTTTAAAGTTGGCGACACTATCGAGGCTCAGGGAGTTGTTGCTACGGTTTTAGAAATTCAGATTTTTGTAACCAAAATGCTAACAGGAAACAATCAGACTGTTTTTGTACCAAATGGTGCTTTATCAAACGGAACTATTATTAATTACTCGATGCAGGGAGAAAGAAGAGCCGATTTGACTTTTTCAATTTCGTATGATTCCGATATTAAAAAAGCAAAAGATATTCTTTTAGAGGTTTTACATAAAAACCCAAAAGTACTTGAAAATCCCGCACCTGAAGTTTTTGTAAAAAACTTGTCGGCAAGTTCTGTAGATTTTGCAGTACGTCCGTGGGCTAAAAATGCAAATTATGGCGCTGTTTTCTCGGAAACACTTGAAAATTGTAAAGCCGCTTTAGACGAAGCAGGAATTTCGGTTCAGCCGTTTACACTTCAAAAATAAACTTATTGTTTTTTTGATGGCGTTGTCATCATAAAATCTTTTAAATAATAAGGCTCAAAATAAGCGACATCTACAGTGTCGCTTTTTTGATATTTATCATAACTGATTTTACTCATTTCATTTGCCGAAGGAAATTTGATATCTTCTAAAAACACGAAATTATCTTTGGTTAAAACTGATTTGCATTTCTCTGCACAATCTCCCACAAAATAGATTTTTTCAGTGTATTCAGAAAATGAATCTTCTGTAATAATTTCTGCTTCAATAGCTCTTTCCACTTCTAAATTGGCATTAAAAACTTCGCTGTAAACTTCCATTCTTCGAGCATCAAGCATTGGAATAATTTTGCCTTCAGAAACAGCTGCTTTTGAAGCTAATGTTTGTAAAGTATCAACGGCAATTAACGGAATATTTAAAGCATAACACAATCCTTTTGCTGCCGAAACACCAATTCGTAAACCCGTATAAGAACCTGGTCCCTGACTTACAGCAACAGCATTTAAATCCTGTACTGATATTCCTGATTCTGCAATTACTTCTTCAATAAAAACGTGAAGTTTTTCGGCATGCGAATATCCTTCTTCAGCGATTTCTTTACACAAAATAGTTTCTCCGTTTTTTGCAATGGATACTGAACAATTTTTGGTTGCTGTTTCGATGTTAAGAATGAAAGACAAAATATTTATTTTAATTATTATAAAAAATTATGAAAAAAGAAAGACACATAATAAAAGTAACAGTGGCAAGATACATAAGTTAATCATAAGGAAACTTATATAAAGAATCACCTTCTTCGTAACTGAGAAATAAACGTATTCCTCCTTATAAAACTGACTATTATAAGCTTTGTAATGACTGATAAAAAGAAGAGCGACAACTATAATTAAACCAAAACTAAATGCCACAAAAAAACCTGCTGGAGGACTTCCGCATAATGAAATCATACTAATTTATTTTTTAGAAGTCTCAGCTGTTTTAAGTTTTACTTTATCTCCTGAATTCAGGTCTTTAGAAACAGTGGTATAAGGCCCAGTAATTACCACATCGCCTGGTTTTAATCCTGACATTACTTCAATATTAGTATCGTCTTGAATTCCAGTTTTAATGATTCTGATTTTAGCTTTATCACCAACTTTTACAAAAACGCATTCGAATTTCTTATCGCTTTTCGGAGCTGCTTTTTTCTCATTTGGATCGTCAACTTTAAAATCTTTTACAGCAGTTGTGTCTGATTTCACGACAACCGAACTAATCGGCACTGCCAAAACATTTGATTTAGTTTGTGTAATGATATCAACTGTAGCCGTCATTCCAGGTCGGAATGGTGAATACGCTTCTGGTTTTCCTTCTAATAAATCTTGATACGATTCTTTCAGGATTCTCACTTTAACTTTAAAATTCGTTACCTGATCTGAGGTTAATGTTGTACTTGCCGAATTTGAAATACTGGTTACTACACCTCTAAATTTCTTTTTAAGGTAAGCATCAACTTCAACATTGGCTTCGTCTCCAATTTTAATTTTTACAATGTCGTTTTCGTTTACATCAACTTCAACTTCCATGTTATTAAGATTGGCTACTCGCAAAAGTTCTGTTCCCGCCATTTGCTGCGTTCCCAAAACACGTTCTCCTAATTCTACATTTAATACTGAAATTGTACCATCTGCAGGAGAATAAATTGTAGTTCGTCCTAAATTGTCTCTGGCTTCTGTAACAGATGCCGAAGCGCTTTCAACATTATAATAAGCGCTTTGTTTGGTTGCTTTTGCGACTTCATACGTAGAAATGGCTTTATCCCAGTCAGATCTTGAAATTACGCCTTTATCGTATAACGTTTTATTACGTTCATAATTTGCTTTTGCTTCTTTAAAACTGGCATCTGATTGTGTCAAACTAGCTTTGGTTCCGGCCAAATTAGCTACAGAACGTTCTAATCCGGAAGTATATAAATCAGGATTTATCTTTACTAATAAATCCCCTTTTTTTACAACTTGACCTTCTTTTACGTTTAGCGCGATAATTTCGCCGGAAACCATAGATGAAAGTTTTACTTCTATCTCAGGCTGAATTTTACCTGTTGCCGAAACAGTTTCGATAATAGTCGAAGCCGTTACTTTTGAGATTTCTACTTCTTTCCCTTTATCTTTATTTCCTAATGCTCCAGTTTTGGAAAGAATTAATAAAACAATAATAAGAAATACTGCGGCAGATAAGAAGTAAACTAATTTTTTTGACATAATAAATTATTTTGCAATAATTGGTACAATTGGAATTCCAAAATAGAATTCAAGTATTTTTATTTTGAACATGTAATCGTACTTTGTTCTAATAACGTCTGATTGTGCGTTTGTAAGCAATGTTTGCGCCTGTGTAAAATCAAATGAATTCATCAAGCCTACATCATACTTTTCTTTAGCATAATTGTAAGCCTGTTGTCTCGCTTCTAACGTAACAGTCGCTGATTCATATGTATTTAAAGATGCTTTTGCATCTGTAAATGCTGTGTAAACATTACGCTGCAAATCTAAACTTTTTTGCTCTAAATCTATTTTAGATTTCTCTAAAGTTACTTTATTTCTTTCAACGTTATTTTTTGCCGAGAAACCATTAAAGATAGGAACACTTAACTGAAATCCAAAATTATGCCCTTTGTTATCACTAAACTGATCAAAAACCGGATTTGGCCCTGCATAAATTGGATTTCCTCCAGCATCAGTTCCAATTAATCTGTCGCTATAACTCGCACTTGTACTAAATTGATAAAATCCTCTAAGTGTTGGCTGATACGCACCTTTTGCAATGGTAACGTTTTTTTCCGCTATTTCCAGATTGGTCTGTGCTAATTTTAATTCTGTTCTGGTTTCTTTTGCTTTATTGTAAATATCAACTGGACTTTGAGCCATGATATTATTTTCGTCTTTTGCATTTGTGTCGTCAACAACATCAAAATCTGCAAATTCTTTTAATTGAAGAAGCTGTGCCAAACTTAATTTAGAAATTAATAAGTTGTTTTCAGAAACTGCAATATTTTGTTTGTCAGTCGCAACAGTTGCTTTTAAATCAAATAAATCACCACGCGGAATTGTTCCTGCACTTACCATTTCTTCAGAACGTGCGTAACGTTTTTCATCAATAGCAAGTTGTTCTTTCTTCACTTTTAAATCTTCTTTATTAGATAAAATTTGAAGGAAAGCATTGGCCACGTTCAAAGAAATATCTTCCTGCATTTTTAACAATTGGTATTTTGATGCCACAATAGAAAGCTGTGATCTACGATATGCATTTTGATTTTGAAGACCTTTGTAAATATCAACATTTGCATTTACGGCTACAGAAGAATATTGTGTAGTTTGAGTAGTCGCAATGTTGGTAACAGGGTTAACGTTCAAACCGATATTCCATGAATGCGATGCATTTCCATTTACTGTTGGAAGAAAGCTTCCTAAAGCACCTCTTTTGTCAATAGTAGCCGTTTTTACATCTAACTCTGACAGTTTTATGGTGATGTTATTATCTAATGCATATCTCACACATTCTTCTAAAGTCCATTGTTTTGTTTGTGCCTGACTGGTTAATCCAAAACCGAATAACATGGCAAAAACAAGGGTATTATATTTATTTATTTTCATATATTTTTAATAAAGTGCGGTTTGTGAATTACGCAAATTTAACATTTTTTAAAAACCAAAAAACTCTTACAATTTTAATTTTCTTTTTTATCCTTCTCGTCAATTAAACCTTGATTCCAGATTTTAATTTTATCTGTGTTTTTAAGACCGCTTTTTACCTGAACGTAAATTCCGTCGCTTACCCCTAAAACTAAATCTCTTCTTTGGAATTTTTGAGGAGTTGTTTCTACTTCAACGTAAGGTTTTTGTGTTTTCTTATCAAATTGAACTAATGATTCTTTAATAGCCATAACTTTTTCGGCTTTTTCAAGAATGATAGAAGCGTTCGCACTTAAACCTGCTCTAATAAATGTTTCATCTCGATTTTGAAGTGAAGCTTTTATTTCAAACTGGATTGCGCCATTTTCTGTAACTCCTTTTGGTGCGATATCGGTTAAAACAGCATCGAATTTTTTATTTTCAATAGCTCCTACTGTGATTTCAATAGGCATTTTTTCTTTAATTTTCCCAACTTCAGACTCGTCTATTTTTCCAATAAAAATCATTCTTCCTACATCGGCAACGCTTGCAATTGTAGTTCCTTCATTAAAGTTGTTACTTTCAATAACCTGATTTCCAACTTTTACAGGAACAGCCAGAACCATTCCGTTAACTGTTGAACGGATTAAAGTATTTGCATAGCTTCCTAATGAAGAAGTTGTTCCTGTTTTTACGATATCCAAACTTTGCAGTGCCGCTTGGTAATTTTGTTTTGCTTGTTTGTAAGCTAATTGTGCCGCATCAAAATCATTAGCAGAAATTACATCTTTATCAAAAAGCGTTTTTTGTCTCTGATAGATTTTTTCCTGATTGTCTAAAGCAATTTTTGCAGTCTGTACTTGATTTTGTGTACTACTTACATTTGATACATTTGCTACTACTCTAATTTTAGCAATCATATCTCCGGCTTTGATTTTTTCTCCAGCTTTAATATAAACTTGCTCAATAATTCCTGAAATGTTTGGTTTGATTAAGACCTCTTCATCAGGCTGAATATTTCCAGTAGCGATCGTATTTTTTACGATTGTTTTAATTTCCGATTTTTCTGTTTTAAAAACAACTGGCGACTCTTGATTCTTTGCGTACAAATAGTAAAGTGCGCCAAAAAAAATGATGGCAATAAAAATTAAAATGGTTACGGTTATTCCTTTTTTCATTTGTTTTTGGTTTAATCGATTATTTTTTTGATTGATAACTTATTCTGATCGTAAAGCATCTACAGGCTTCACGCTTATTGCGGTTTGTGCTGGGATAAATCCTGCCAGCAAACCAGATCCAACTAATATTATTAAGGCAACAAATACCACTCGCAGATCGACACTTGGATTAGCAAACATCGTGTCACTTCCCGGCGGCATCGATTCTAAAGCCATATTTAAAAGTGCAATTACTCCTGTTGCGAAAGCAATTCCTAACATCCCCGAAACGATCGTTAAAAAGATAGATTCTGTTAAAATTTGTCCGCGGATTGCTGCTGGTGTCGCTCCTAAAGCTCTTCTGATTCCGATTTCTTTGGTTCGTTCTTTCACCACAATCAGCATAATATTTGAAATCCCGATTACTCCCGAAATCAAAACTAATGATCCTACGAAGTAAGCAATTACATTTAAAATATTAAACAAACTTTGTACTTTGTTGAATTGTTCATACAAATCAAAATTTCCAACGGCTCTGTCATCACTTGGATGTATAGAGTGCAATGACTTTATAATTTCGAGGATTTTTGGTTTTAAATCAGTAATAGAAGTTTCATCTTTTGCTGTAATCGCCATCCATCCTACTTTATCTCCATAATTAAAAGCCTGCTGAAATGTAGTAAACGGAATAAAGATATTTTTTTGCTCCTGTTCTGCATTTCCTCCCTGTTGTTTGGATTTATAAACACCGACCACCATAAAATTGATGCCG
Source organism: Flavobacterium sp. H4147 (assembly GCF_029360735.1). NCBI lineage: Bacteria > Pseudomonadati > Bacteroidota > Flavobacteriia > Flavobacteriales > Flavobacteriaceae > Flavobacterium > Flavobacterium sp. H4147. The sequence goes on from NZ_JARKNB010000001.1 coordinate 357,696, forward strand.
TTTATTTTGATGTAAGTTCCTATTACTTCTTCCTCTTTTCCGTATAATTCACTGATAACTCCTTTACCAATCACCGCTACTTTTCGTTTTTCCTGAATATCCTGCTGGTTCATAAACCTTCCTTTTTCGATATCCATCGGCTGCTGTTTGATTAGCTCTGGATAATCGCCATAAATGGTAAATGAAGAAGTTTTAGTACCACGAACAACGTTATTAGTTCCATTAAAATCCCCCAATTGATTTCTTGGTGAAACGTATAATAAATCTGGAAGTGCGGCTTTTAACGCTGCCACATCGCTGTTTCTAAAATCATAACGTCGTGTTTTTGGCAAACCTTTATAGGCTTTAGAAGTTGTCTGGCTCCACATAAACATGGTATTTGTGGCAATTCCGTCAAATCCTTTTTTTACACCATTTTCCAATCCTTTTCCAGCTGCCAGCAATATTACCAAAATAAATATGCCCCAGAACACTCCAAATGCAGTCAGAATGGTTCTGAATACATTGGCCGTCAATGCCTGTAAAATCTCGTCCCAATTATCTTTACTAAACATAATTTATTCGTCTCTAAGTGCTACAATAGGTTTAATTTTGGCTGCTCTGTAGGCAGGGAAAAATCCGGCTGCGGCTCCAGCAAACACTAACAAAAAGAGTGTTGTTAAAGCCACACTGAAATCAACTTCTGGATTTCTAAAATATTCACTCTGAACCATCGGTCCCACAAATTCCAAAAGCATTAAACTAGCTAAAAGACCTGTAAATCCAGCAATTGTCGTGATAAAAATAGATTCGTGAAGTATCATTGAAATAATCGAAAACGGAGAAGCTCCCAATGCTTTTCTAATTCCGATTTCTTTTGTTCTTTCTTTTACAATAATCAACATAATGTTACTCACTCCAACCACTCCGGCAATGATGGTACAAATGCCCACCCACCAGAAAAACAATCGGATATATAAGTTCAAATCATAAAACTGCTTAGCGTCCTTAACCGAATTATAAACTCCTATGCCACTGTCATCGTCAGGCGCCACAACATTTTTACTTTTTAATAAGTCTTTTAAATCTTGTGTAAATTTTTCCGACTGAGCCAGCGCTTCATCGTAATTATCGGTCTTTTTTAGTGTGAAAAACAAATTGCTGATTTTGTCTCCGCCTCCAAAAGTTTTCTGTACAGTTGTTAAAGGTAAATAAGCACGTGTTTCTTCTCTTTCTCCACCTGGATCAGTAAAAACTCCAATTACTTTGAAACTAATATTGTTAATTAAGATTTCTTCTCCTATCGCTTCTTTATCTTTCAGTAAGTCGGTTTTTAATTTCATTCCGATAACAGCCACTTTAGCATTGCTTTCCAAATCTTTGGCATTCACGAAACGTCCCTGAACTATAGTTAAGTTTTCTATTCCTCCATAATCAGGATCAACTCCTCTATATTGGTAACTTCCTGATTCTTTTCCATACGAAAAAGGTTGTCCCCAATAGTTTTGAGTAGAAGCTCTTAAATCTAATTTGTCTTCAAATTTTTGAACCGACTGTGAATAATCACTGTTTCGAAACTGGATTTGTCTTCCCGGATTCAATCCTTTGTACTGTTTGGTGGTGGTACCTGACCACACTTCGATGATTCCGGCTGCGTCACGTTCAAATTGTTTTTCAATTCCGTTCTGAAGTCCTTTTCCAGCTCCTAACAAAATCACAAGAATAAAAATTCCGGATGCCACAGAAACTCCTGTTAGAAAAGTTCTAAGCCGATTCTTTGAAATTGCTTCAAAGATTTCCTGCCAGCGTTCTATATTAAACATAAGATGAAGCTCTAACTTGTTCAACCATTTTATCGTCAATAATTAATCCGTCTTTCAGGACTACATTTCTCTTGCACATTGCAGCAATATCAGGTTCGTGTGTTACAATTAAAATGGTTTTGCCTTCATCGTTAATTCCCTGAATAAGTTCCATAACCTCATATGAAGTTTTAGTATCTAAAGCTCCTGTTGGTTCATCGGCCAATAAAACTTTTGGATTAGAAGCCAGAGCTCTTGCAATGGCCACACGTTGTTTTTGTCCTCCCGAAAGTTCATTTGGTAAATGATGCGAATGCGAACCTAAACCTACTTTCTCCAGATATTTTTTGGCAATTTCATATCGCTCTTTTCGTTTCACACCTTGATAGTACAAAGGCATTGCCACATTGTCGAGCGCGCTTTTATAATTGATAAGATTGAACGACTGAAAAACGAAACCTAAAAATTTATTTCGGTATTTTGAAGCCAGCGTTTCGTTTAATTTTTTAATTGGAGTTTTGTCTAAAATATAACTGCCAGAATCGGCTTCATCCAGAATTCCTAAAATATTAAGAAGAGTTGATTTTCCAGATCCAGATGATCCCATGATCGCTACTAATTCTCCTTCAGCTATATTAAAATTTATTCCTTTTAACACATGCAGCTGTGAACTTCCCATTTTATAGGATTTGTGTAAATCTTTGATTTCGATCATGGTATTATTAAATTATTTGGACAATAATAATGCTTTTTATAAGTAATTTATGATAATAAAACGTTAATAGTTTTGCTTTACTATTTAAATAAGACGGAGTTTGTTATCAAATGTTACACTTTTTCAGAATAAATTAATAGTTTTCTTAATTTTGCTTCACTTAAAAAATCATCAATTATGAAGTTCTCTTCAACAATCTCTTTGTTTGCGGTAATCGCAACATTTTTAAGCTGTTCTTCTACTCAAAAAATAGACACACTTAAACCTGAACCAGATGATGCAAGTCCGTTGGTTTATGATGCAAATCCTTCTTTTATAAATCTTCCAATAACTGTAAAACTGAGCGATATTGAATCGCAGACAAATACTTTGCTAAATGGATTGATTTATGAAGACAACAATATCGAAGATGATGATATTGAGATGAAAATCTGGAAACAGGCTCCCATAAAGATTCAGAACGATCCGGCAAATCCTGATAAGAGAATTAAGACCATTCTTCCTTTAAAGGCTACTATTAAATATAGAATTGGTACTAAAAAATTAGGAGTTGAACTTTACGATACGAGAGAATTCAACCTTAATGGTGTGATTACTTTATCGAGTGAAACGGCACTGACAAATTGGAAATTAAGCACAAAAACGGAATTCAAATCTTTAGACTGGAACGAAAGTCCAACGATGACCATTTTTGGAAAAAATATGCCGATTACGTATTTGATTAATCCTGCGATTTCAATTTTCAAATCTAAACTAGAGCACAAAATTGACGAAGCAATTGAAAAATCAATGGATTTTAAGCCGAATGTTTTAAGTGCTTTGGAAAAAATCTGCACTCCTTTTCAAATGAGCGACACGTATGAAAGCTGGTTAAGAATTGTTCCAGTTGAAATTTATTCGACAAATGCCAAATTGAAAAATGATTCTTTTTTAATGGAAATGGGTATGAAGTGCAACATGGAAACCATAGTTGGAAAACAGCCTGAATCGAAATTTAATGCCAGTAAAATTACTTTAAAACCAGTGACCAAAATTCCGAATCAGATTTCTGCCAATATTGCAGCGATATCAAGTTATGTGGATGCTTCTAAAATTATGACGAAGAATTTTGCCGGCCAAGAATTTGGATCAGGAAGTAAAAAAGTAACCGTAAAGAATGTTTCAATCTGGCATAAAGACGGCAAAATGGTTATCGCGCTTGATGTGTTAGGCTCAATAAACGGAACGCTTTATTTAAATGGATTTCCGCAATACAATCCACAAACAAAAGAAATTTATTTTGACAAACTGGATTACGTATTAGATACCAAAAGTAAGTTGATGCGTACCGCAAACTGGCTGGCGCAAGGATATGTTTTAAGAAAGATGGAAGAAAGCTGCCGTTATTCTATACAGCCTAATCTGGAAGAAGGCAAAAAAAGCATGGCCACGTATTTAAAAAATTATTCACCAATGCCAGGTGTTTTTGTAAACGGGAAAATGGAGGATATTCAGTTCGACAAAATACAATTAACCAATCAGGCTATTATTGCATTTATAAAAATCAACGGGACTGTAAATGTTTCTGTAAATGGGTTAAAATAAGTATTTAAATGATTCGTTTAAAATAAAAAACAAAAATGGAAAATGTATTTATTTTAGAACATACTTATGAACTTGACGATATAGAAGAAACTAAATTTATTGGAGTTTATACCTCAGAAATTCTTGCAAAAGAAGCCATTGAAAGATTAAAATCGAAGCCTGGTTTTTGCAGTAGACCAGAAAATTTTGTCATTTCTAAACAGCAATTAAATCAAGATTCTTGGACAGAAGGTTTTTCTACAATGACTACAATCATGATATCCAATAAGAACAAACAATGGCAACCAGTCCAAGCCGAAATATTAGATAATGAAAATTATAAAATATTTGAATTGTACGACAACGATTCTTTGGATGAATTCAAGCATTTAGACATTGTAAAGTGTGAAGAAAGAGATGGAATACTATATGCAGTACAAAAAAAGGCAGAATAATTATTCTGCCTTTTTTGTTTTAGAACGGTACATCTTATAAATAAGAAAACCTATTATGGCTACTAGTAAATACGGAATCACCATTAGAAAAACAATTCCGTCGTTTACAGCTTCAGCTTTTTTTACGTTTGAATCTCCTGCAAGTGCAGCACGGCACATAGCACATTGTGCATTGGAAGAAATCCCTATTAGGAAAAGACAAATCCCAAAAAATATATTTTGAAATTTCGAATTTGAGTCTTTGATTTTATTTTTAGTAAACATAATAAGGCGAAATCATTAAATAAACTATAACTCCTGTAACCGCTACATACAACCAAAGCGGAAAAGTTATTTTAGCAATTTTTCTATGTTTGTCAAAACGTTGAGCGAGCGCTCTAACATATGTAACCAATACAAATGGTATAATAACAATTGATAAGATAATATGCGTAATTAAAATGAAAGCATAAACATATCTAATAGCTCCTACTTTTGCTTTTTCAACTGCATCTAAAATTCCGTCATGATTAACATCACCAAATTTAGTTGAGTCAGCTGTCATATGATAAGCAACATACATACCCAAAAATGCTAATGACAAAGCTATTGCAAAAGTCATTAAACGTTCGTGCAATTTTAATTTTCCATTTTTAACAGCTATTACTGCTGCGATCAAAACGATCGCAGTAATACCATTTGTAGCAGAATAAATTGGAGGTAAAAATGAAAGCGGCTCTACGTGTATTCCAAAGTCTTTTAATTTTACCGCAAACAAAATCCCCACAAGTAACGGTACTATAATCGAAACGGCTATAATATATTTATTGTATTTTTTTTCTAATGATTGATCTTCCATTTTTATTCTTCTAATAGTATTTTAATATCTTCCTGAATCTCTCTAACGCCTTTTTTATCTAAACCGTCGTAATAAATATTTGGGTTTCCAAATTCATCTTTTCGACAGCGTATATTTCCGTCTTTATCAATTAAAGCAAATAATCCCGAATGTTCAAAACCTCCGCTTACTTTTGAATTTTCTCCAGCATACAAGTTAAATCCTTTGTTTGACAAATCCATAATAGTTTGTCGGTCTCCAGTTAAGAAATTCCAGTTTGATGATTTTACACCTAACAATTTAGCGTGATCTTTTAAAACCTGTGGAGTATCATGAACTGGATCGATTGTGATAGAAACAATTCCGAAATTAGGATTTCCGAAGAATGTTTTTTCAATTTCCAGCATACTCAAATTCATCTTTGGACAGATTGAGGGACAGGTTGTAAAGAAAAATTCCAAAACATATACTTTTCCTTTATACGTTTCATTTGAAATTTTAACGTTGTCTTGATTGGTTAATTCAAATTTTGGAGCTTTCCCAATCGTAATTAATTTAGTGTCCGATTTTGAGTTTTTAGAACCTACGTTATCTAAACGATTTCCTTTTACTACATCATCATTTTTGATTCTATCAACAATTTTTGGCACTGCATAAATTCCGAAAATCAAAATAATAAACGAAATCCCTATGTAAGATTTATTTTTAAACATGTGAAGTAATTTTAAAGTTGTTTTGTAGCGTTGTGGTTCTTCTTTAAAGCGGCGCGGTATTCATATAAAACGATTTTGAAATCATCCAGCATTTCATTGCTCAATTCAGATGGATGGAAAGTATCATATCCTTCCTTATAATCTTTATCTTCGTTTCTGCCTCTCAGATTTCGTTCTTTGTCAACAATAAAAACATTTGAAGTTCCTAATTTATCGTTCAGTTTACCTTTTAAATGCATTTGATTGTAAAATGCCTGAATTTGATCTGGTGATGCAAAAATAAAATTCCATCCAGAAACATCTGTAAAAGGTTTCAAGGCGTCTACTAATTTCTGTGCGTCAGCTTCTGTTCCTAACGGACAAACAACAACAAACTGAAGATCTTCAAATCCGTGGTAACGTTTGTATATTTTTTCATTAAGATTAAAGTAATTTCCTCTGTTGGCCAAAATATCTGAACCGGAAAAACCTAAAACTGTTATTTTATTATTGAGAGAATTTTTTTTACCATCTAAGGATTTCCAATCGCCAAAGTCGGCAATTTTAGGAGTAATTACGGGAAGTTTTGTAAAACTGTTTACACCCGAGGCAAAAAATAAATAGGCAACAATTGGCAAAACAAAAAGTGCAAAAAGAACTATATTTTTTTTCATTGTTTTAACGGAAGTTTGGAGGTACAAAAATAAAAAAAGCTCCGTTAACCGGAGCTTTTTTTCGAATTAATATCATGTTAAAAATTCCATTTAATAGTAGAATCTTTAAAAACCCCATAAATATAGTGTCCTTCTGTTAACAGGATGAACAATAAATATAATACTAGGAAAATAACTGGTGATACAACAGACCATCTAAGGCTGCTTTTTTCACCTTCCATGTGCATAAATGCCCATACAATATAATAAGCTTTGAATATTGTTAAAATATAAAATATCCAGTTTAATAAGTTTAAACCAACAAAATGATTAAACTCTAACACTCCCGGTTTATAGATACCTAAAATAACTTCTACTGTAGTTACTACCGATAGTAATCCAAAAACAAACCAGATTCTTTTTGTATTTGATGCGTGCTCGTGTGACATAATAATTAAATTCTAAAAATTAAACTAGGTAGAAAACTGTAAATACAAATACCCAAACTAAATCTACGAAGTGCCAGTATAAACCAACTTTCTCTACCATTTCGTAGCTTCTTCTTTTCTCGTAAGTTCCTAATAATACATTAAAGAAAATAATGATGTTAATGATAACTCCAGAGAATACGTGGAATCCGTGGAATCCTGTAATGAAGAAGAAGAAATCAGCGAATAATTTACTACCATATTCATTTCTGATTAGGTTCGCACCTTCTACTACATATTTTGCGTCTGCTAAACGAGCTTCAGATTCTTGTCTTGAAAGAACTGTTTTTTTCTTTTCAGCAGTAAGTTTTTCTGTTCTGATTAATAATTCAGGGTGTGCTTTAAAACCAGCTTGTACTTCTGCTACAGAATAAGTTGGTAATGATTGTGCATCTTCCATGAACCATGTTGTTTTGCTTCTTGTTAAAGCTTCTCTTTGTTCTGGCAATTTTACTGCAAATTCTTCAAGAGCTACTCTTTTACCATCTTTATCAACAAACTGCAATAAACTTCCTCCTGCTGTTTCTACTGCACCATATTCTCCTTTAATGAAGTTTTTCCATTCCCAAGCTTGAGAACCAACGAAAATTAAACCTCCAATAATAGTTAAGAACATGTAAACAGCCACTTTTGTTTTCTTTAATTGGTGACCTGCATCAACAGCTAAAACCATTGTTACAGATGAGAAAATCAAGATAAAAGTCATTAAGGCTACATAATACATTGGAGCCGCAACACCATGCATAAAAGGAAAGTGAGTAAACACTTCATCAGCCAATGGCCAAGTTTCAATAAATTTAAATCTAGAAAAACCATAAGCTCCTAAGAATCCAGAGAATGTTAAGGCATCTGATACGATAAAAAACCACATCATCATTTTACCATAACTTGATCCTAACGGCTGGATTTCATGACCGCCTCCCCAAGTTTTTTCGTCGTTGTTTGCAGTAGTAACTGTCGCTTCCATAAAAGATATTCGTTAAAAAGTTCCCAAATTTACGTTTTTTTCTTATTTAAAGAAATATAAAAACAAAAATAATAACACCCACAAAAGGTCTAAAAAGTGCCAATACATTGCACCTAGTTCTATTCCAAGAGTTTGAGTCGAATTGTATTTTTGTTTAAAATGATTATAAATTATAAATAAAAGTGAAATTAAGCCCCCCACAAGGTGCAGTAAGTGCATAACTGCGATTACATACAGAAAAGTTGTAGTAATTGAACTACCTTGTCCTGTCATGTAATAACCGCTTTCGATGATTTGACCAAATCCTCTGAATTGTAAAAACACAAACAGAACACCTAACACTAATGTTGCTAAAAGAAAAGATGTTGTAGCGCTTCTGTTTCCGTTTGAAATTGCTTTTTTAGCAAGATAAAAAGTAACACTGCAACCAATAATTACCGCCGTACTAAAGAAAAAAGCACTTGGTATTTGAAAATCCTTCAACCAGTCAGCTCTTGATTTACTTACTACAAATGCGCTGGTAAGTCCAGCAAACATCATGGTCATACTTACCATTGCGAATAACAGAATCAGCTTGGCCGACTTTGATTTTCTTACTTGCTCTTCGCTTGTTGTTATTGTCATTTCCATAACTATCTTAAAAATTTATCTACTATAAATACAATCTGCAGTAAAGAAATATACGAAACACTAACTAACATTAATGTTCTAGCTGCTTTTGCAGTTCGCAATTGATACAAACGAACGGCGTAAAACAACATCCATAATCCTAACAAAAATACCAAAACTGCAGCGATTGGCGATATAAACAATTGTCCTGTATACCCTAAAACCGGAAGCAATGATGCTATAATCAGCCAGATGGTGTACAAAATTACCTGTAATGCGGTTCCGTTATCTTTTTTACCTGTTGGCAGCATAAAGATTCCTGCTTTCTCATAATCTTCATATAAAAACCAGCCAATTGACCAGAAATGAGGAAACTGCCAGAAAAACTGAATTAAAAATAAGGTTCCAGCTTCGATACCAAATTCTCCTGTAGCCGCAACCCATCCTAACATAAATGGGATTGCACCTGGAAAAGCTCCCACAAAAACAGATAAGGAAGTAACTGTTTTTAGCGGTGTATAGATACTGGTGTAAAGAAAAATCGAAATTGCAGCAAACATTGCTGACTTTGCATTGATTGTATACAGCAATACTATACCTATTACAGTAAGAAGACTGGCAACAATAAGTGCTGTTATTTTAGACATACGTCCAGAAGCAACAGGACGATTTTTAGTGCGATCCATTAAAGAATCGATATCTTTTTCAATTACCTGATTAAAGGCATTTGAAGCACCAACCATACAGTAACCGCCAATTGCTAAAACAATCAGAACATTCCATTTAAATGGATTTTCGTCATTAACACCTAATAAATATCCAGCTATTGAAGAGAACAAAACACTAATAGCTAAACCAGCCTTAGTAATCTCTTTGAAATCCAGAAATATTGATTTTATTGAAAATGTATTTTTAGCAGCGTTCAATACCGTAGTCTTTGTGATTTTTTTTGAGTGCTGCAAATGTACAAATTAGATTGTAGAATTTAAGCCTATAAAATTAGATTTTTTTCAATAAACCCTTTATAGAATAAGAACTTGCCAATCTTTAACACTATTATTTTGAAAAATCTTATTAAAAATCCTAGTAATCAAAATACCAATTGAAGATATCAGAACGCAATCCGATAGTAAACCATGTTGTACTTTGTTTAAAAGTAGTGGCTGTTTCCTGAGTTGGATCAAAATTTCTATAGATAAAGCTTCCAAAAAGCTTCAAATTTGTAATTGGATTTATCAAATATCCTCCTTGAATATCCGCAATAAAAACACTTGTTTTATTTCCCTGCCCTACTTTTACGCCTTTATCATACGGACGATTATCGTCGTAGCTTTTATAAATATTCCCGCCATAATTATAACTGTCTTCTGCAGTATCAAAATCAAGACCGCGTGTTCCTGCAGTAAATTTAGCATCGGCAAAAAGACGCCCTTTATGGTAACGGCCAATAAGAATTAATTCATTAAAGTTTCCTCCCCACTGATGCCCAATACTTTGGTTATTGTGCCCATAATTAGTAATTACAGCGCTGTGAGAATACACATAAGGACGAACTCGATTGTACTCTAACTGCAAAAGAAGATCCTTAACTTCAAATGCATTATAGTATTTCGCTCCTAACTGATATCCAAATTTATTTCTCCAGCTTTTCTCTCCTGCGCCCATGTCGCTTACTGAAAATTCATCCAATAAAAACTGTCCATAGATATTAATACTGTTATTCCATTTGTATTTTGCTGTAGCTCCCAAAAGTGCGTTTCCACTTCTTGAAGATGATGAAAACTCTACAGAACGGTAAAATATAATCGGGTTTACAAAGTTGATATCAAATCCTCTATTATTGCTATCCGTCCAAACTACAGATTCAAAAAATCCTAAATTCAATCGGTTCGATACGTTCCAACTTAAATAGTGATTCGCCATAAATTTAGTAGCGTACGTTCTGTCAACTGTTACATCAGGACGGACATCTTTCAGCCACATATAAGTATTGGTATACTTTATTTTCCAAAAATTCGTATTGATTTTAAAGTAAGGATATGGACTTGCCCCGTCGCTTTCTAATAACGAACGATATCCATCACCAATAAAATTTCTGCCGTATCCTAACTGAAAATCAAATATTTTACTTGGAGCAAATGTGATATTAGCTTCTGCTAAAGGGAAATCGTACGCATCAGTATTAAATCGTTTTGCAATTCCCATTCCTGGAATAATCGCTGGATTCCCTCCTGAAGGCTTTAAGGTTTCTGCATATGTATTATAATATCCCGCAAATCGTCCCTGACTTTCAAAAACAGTCGTTGTAAAGTTGATTTGTTTTCCTAATCCTCCTCTAAAATTAAGGGCACGTGTATTTACATAGGAATAAGATGCATCAAGATCAGAAGCTTTTCCTAACTGAAGATCGACAATTGGGTTTAATGCCAGCCAATAATCTTCACCTTGAATCTGCACCATATTTTCATTCCACCATTTTCTTCCCAACCAGCTCGAAACATTTTTCTGCAACGATTGGTTTACGGCTTTTAAATTGTAATATTTTGAAACCTCAGCATATGTATAAGGCTTAGAAGCCGTATGGTTATTACTTCCAATCTGGTTCATAGCTCCATCAAACTGTGCGTAGTAACTGTGTGAAAATGGAATATTTAAATGACTATCAAATTCCGGCATATTGTATTTTTTATACACAATACTGTCTAATTCTGTCATTGGTTTTTCTATCGGTTTTAAAATTTCGGCTGCAGCCAAAGCTTCTGCTTCAATTTGATCGGCAGTTTTTAAAGGTATATCAATTGTAATAGTATATTTTGAATACGTTGGCCTTCCGTTATAAGTCGATGGTTTTATTTTTGGGAATTTGCCAAAAGTACGTTTTGCTTCTTCTACCAATTCATCATTTACTGCATTTACATAAATCACTTTGAATTCACCATTGGCATCAACTTCAAAAAGCACTCTTACCTCTCCTTTGTAATTGTTTTGTTTAACATTTGCTGGAACTTCAAAATTATTATACACAAAATCCTGAACTTCTCTGTAGAAACATTTTTCCAATTCTTTTGCCTGAAGATTTTCGCATTTTGGAAAAACCGGAAATTGTTCTGAAATAAAACCAGGTTTTACACTTGTTTCCTGGCTAAAAACAAGTAATGGTAAAAAAATGATAACAAATGATAAAAAAAACTTATTCACGTAATTTTGGGCTTTTATTTAATATTGATTTGAGGTATTCTTTCCGTCTGCAATGGTTTTTGCTGCAGATGTTCCAATTCTTTTGACGCCTAAACGAATCATTTCTATGGCGTCTTCATATGAACGAACTCCTCCGGCTGCTTTTACAGGCAGCGGCGAAGCATTTTCTAACATCATAATTATAGATGGAATGGTGGCTCCGTTTGGCAGATTGTTTTCTGTTTTGTAGAAACCGGTAGAAGATTTCACAAAAACAGAAGCATAATCATCTTCTTTAAAATGAGAAATAATCACATTTTTAATCAAAGCCGACAGTTGAATAATTTCTTTATCGGTCAAAGCGGCAACTTCGATTATCCATTTAACGGTTTTATTTTTTGCCAGTCCAATCTGGGTTCCTATTAAAACTTCTTCTTTTACCAACGAAATATCTCCGTTTTTAAAAGCTTCATAATTACATACGAAATCAAGATCGTCTGCTCCGTTTTCAATAGCTTCGTTGGCTTCTTTTATTTTAGTTTCCAAACTTGAAGTCCCCTGCGGAAAATCGATAACGGTACCAACCAGCACAGTTGAATCTGCTTTCAAAATCATTTCTTTGGCTAAAGCCACATATTCTGGGCGAATCATGATAAGTTTAAATTGTTCTTTGATCGCTTCAGCAATTGCATTTTTAACCACAACGGTATTTTCTTCTTCAGAAATTCCAGCCTGAGAAGCCGTTTTTAAATAAGTGGAATCTAAGTATTGCTTGATATTCATGATTTTGAAATTGAATCGAATGGGGCAAAAATACGTTTAAATTCAGAAAAAAACCTATTGTATTTCCTGATTTTTAGGCAATAAAAAACCCACCGAAGTGGGTTATTGTATTCTTATATTTTATTAATCTGCTTTTTAAAGGCTATCGCCAGAAAAACTGCTGCAACTGCTCCTAATGCATTTGCCAAAACATCACTTACATCTGATGCTCTAGTAACGGTTAAAACTCCCTGTAGAATTTCGATTGTTATTCCGAAAAAAACAGAAAAAATAAACGAAACCAAATACGCTTTATAATCTTCAGATTCTACTCCTTTAAGTTCTTTTTTAAAGAATAATATCCAAGAAATTGTAAACCCGAAATGAAAACAAAAATGTACTATTTTGTCTACGCTCGGAAAATTAACTTTTGGAATATTACTTGAATCCGTCAAACAAAGGTAAGCGATAATTCCAGAACAGATTACTGCCCAGATTAACAATAGTTGTTTAGGCACCGATAAGTTCTTTGTAAGCTTCGTCAGACAATAAAGTATCGATTTCTTCTGGATTTGAGATTTTAACTTTAATCATCCATCCCTCTCCATAAGGATCAGAGTTTACCGTTTCAGGAGCACTTTCTAAATCTTCATTAAAAGCAATAATTTCTCCAGTTAAAGGCAAGAACAAATCTGAAACTGTTTTTACTGCTTCAACTGTTCCAAAAACCTCATCTTTATCAAGTGTCTGATCTAAAGTTTCTACTTCAACATACACGATATCTCCTAACTCTTTTTGTGCAAAATGAGTGATTCCTACTGTTGCAACATCTCCTTCAATGCTAACCCATTCGTGATCTTTTGTGTACTTTAAATTTGCTGGTATGCTCATAATTGTGTGTTTGAAAAATTGATATTTTGATAATTTAGTGACAAATGTAACAATCTCTAATAAAATTTCGTTTGAAAACCTAAATTTAATTTCCGAAATTATAACGAAGCGTAAAGCCCGATCTAATGTTTGTTATTGGGAACGATGTCGAAATAACTGCTTTTGAGAACGAATGATCGTAATAGAAAATAGCCGTTAGGTTTTTACTGAATGAATAATCAGCAGTTAATTTTAACGCCCAAATATTCTGACCTGCTGCCAGCTGATTATTGTCATAATCTAAATAACGCACTAGAGTTTGATTATTTCTAAATGAGAAATCGGCTTTTATATTAATATCACTTTTAATAATTCCTGTTGGATTGTCTGCCAGTCTTGATGAAAAAATTACATCTTTGAAACGATATCCTAATCCAACTATGTATTCCATTCCTTTTACTTCTGTCAATAAGTTATTATCAAAACTCATCGACAATGCTCTATCTTTTTTAATTTCCGAAAGAACACGAAGAGAACTTTTCAATTCAAAATCCATTCTAATTAATGGACTGAATTGTTCTACTAAATTGACATTCGACATGATGATCGAATTATAGAAATTGGTATTTACGTCTTGTACTTTTGGCGAGTCGTTGTAATCGAAATTCGATCTAAACTGATTTATAGTATAAGAGGCTCTGTAATTATGCTGTAATGAGAAACGTTTAAATTTATCTTTGAAATATTTATAACGCATTAATCCGTTGTATTTAATACTCCAGTTTGGTATTGGGAAACTTCTAAACACACCTGTTGACGAATTTGACGCATCTGCACCTGTATAGGCTGCTACGAAAGCAGGCAATAATACTGCCTGATTGCTTTTGCTGTAACCAATAGGATATCCTTGATTGGAAACGTAGATGTTGTAATTAGGATCTGTTTCAGCTGGAATGGGGTTATTTGCATCTCCATATCTTGGAATCACAACTCCAGATCCGTAATGTTGTTCTGCCAGACGGTTTGCAATTATTAAACGATTATTTCTGAATTCATCAAATGCTGCAGATTCATTTTCGTTACTAGTTGAAAATGCTGTTTTAATCAACACAGTCGAAATTGAGAACATTCCGTAGGTATACGGAGACAATGGCAGATACTCACGTGTTGTGGGATCAACGCTATATTGTTCTGAAGTATTTTCAGAATACGAACGATCCATTGTCAAATCGATTTTTAAATCAGGGAACAAATCAACATTTGCTGTAACTTTTAAAAGTTTATTGGTCACCTGTGTAAAATTCTGGTTGAAATCCTGATACGTAGTCAGCCATCCATTCTTAGCGGCTTCGTAACGAACATCATCCTGACTTCCGAATACAAATCCTAAACTTGGTTTTGAAGTTCCAAAGAAACCAACACCCGGCGTATAACCTGGCAAAACGGTTCCGCTGTTTTTAGTATAGTTAATTTGAACATTTTTAATACTTGTTAATACACCCATCAATCCATCGTAGAACGGACTGTTGGCTGTAACTGGTTTTGCTGTATTTACAATTTTTTCTCCCGGTTTTGGCGGTGCTGCTTGTTTTGGTTTGGCCTGTGCTTTTGCTCCCGGCGTTAATCCTAAATACTTATACAGCGTACCCATATTTAACGTTGTGGTAAGTGTATTAGAATTTGCATTTTGAATTGTATTTCCTAAATCATACACATTACCGCTATCATCAACATATTCTGAAAATGCTGTTGAAGAACGCTGCCAGCTGTAATCTGCCGTATACGAATAACTTGCTTTTACGAAACTAAAAATTGGAATTTTGTTAATTGGAATTTCATAGTTCAGCACTAATTGTTGTACGTGCTGGTTTGGTGTTCCAATATCCCAATAATCATCCCAAATATTAAAATCTTCTTTTGGCGTATTATCGTTGTTTAAGAAGTTTCTAACAATATTGTTTGAAGCTGCTGTATAATTCAACTTTAATGATTTGGTTAAATTAAAACCAAAACCATATTGATAGTTGAATGCAAAGTTACGTCTGTAAAGCGGATCAAGTCCGATTCCTTCTACATCAACTTGCCTGTATTGCTGACGATTGCTTTGTCTTAAAATATTTGTATTGAAAGAAATATTTGAAGGCAGGTAATTAAAGTTGAAATCGCTTAGCAATTTCCAGTAATCACTTTTCTTCATAAATTTCGTATTCTTCAAAGGAGTTATTTCTTTTGGCTGAAAAGTATATGCATAATTGACAGCAGTATTAGACTGTTCGTCATTGTAATTTTCAACTTCATAATCATGTCTTTCTACTTGATTGTACGATTGTGAAAATGTAAAATTCTCTACATCGTATACATGCGGTTTTTGCTCCGGCGCGCGGTCTTTTCTAACTCCAATAAAGTTGATACTTCTGCGTTTTGTATAATCTACAGCACGAGTTCTAATGTTGTCTTTCTCTGCCTGATCTGTTGTTTCTCTTATCAACTGATCTAATTTAATATCCTGATTGAAAGGGTCGTATTCTGGAGTAATTACTTCTTCACCAATTGCATAATTAAATGGCAGGTTGATTCCCCATTTTTTAGGCAGTAATTTTCCTAAATTCAAATTAGTAACAATATTATATTGCTGAACATCTTCTCGATCGCGTTCGTTAGCTCCTTGCTCTAAAGATCCGAAACCTATAGTACTTTTTCTTCCTGTTGCCGAAACGGTAGCAAAATCTGCCATATTGGTATCGACATTTAATATTGCCGCCATACCGCCTTTGTTCTCAAGATCGGCTAAACGAAGTTCGTTGAACCAAACTTCTCCTTTAATATCTTTATGATCTGCACGGCTTTTTACACCCACCATTAAGTTTCGAACTAAACCAAAGTTTGGATTACCCTTAATACCTAAAGTTAATTTACTATCACCATCACCACCGCTTACATCTGGATCATTATCTGGATAGTAAATACCATTCGCATCTCTTTTACTAGAATTGATATCGATGCTCATGGCTTTGATTTTCATTTTAGTAAGCAATTCAAGAGCTAAATCAATATCATTATCTTCTCTCCAAACCTGATCTGCACTTATTGTACATGAACCTCCTGTTGTGGTAACTTTTAATGGAATCTCAATTTGATAGAAGTTTTGCGTAAAGTCATTTCCAATACGAATGAATCCCACCATCTCGTCATCTAATAATGTATTTTCGTTTGGTAAGGATTCTGCGTGAAGGAACATTTTCAGTTTTTTATACTGACGCATATCCACACTTACATTTTTGAAAACCCCTTTTGCATTTTGATACTGTAAACCACTACCTCCTACTCTAACTGCCAACGCCTGTTCATTCTGATTGATAACGGTATTGTTATTATACAATTGTTCTCTTCGAACTCCCGGAGGCATTACATAATTAACCGGACATTTGGTTCCGTTTTCCTGAATATTTACAGCTGCAACATCAAACTCAACTCCATCAGTAGTTGGATTTTGATAATTAGCATCTAATACTCCTGTATATTTTCTCCATTCTCCTCTTACTAAATCTAAAGCTCCAAAACGCATTGTCATTTGCCCGTTAAATCCAGTCATGAACATACGCATGAAACGAATAGATCTAAAATCGGTAATATTTCCAACTGTATTTTTAGGCTGCGAAACTGGTATTTTAAACTGAATCCATCTTGCATTTGTAGTTCCTCCGTTAGGAAGTTCAACATTACTTACTTCACGAATATCTGTAATATAGTTTTCCCCAACCTGCATTCCCGGTTTTACATCAATACTGTATTCATAATATGCATTAATAGTACTCATCGTATTATCACGGTTGATGTCCTCAACATCTGGAAGTGTAGTCGAACCACGATTAGGATCACTTATACTTACGGCTGAGTTTCCTTCTGTCCCATTATAGTTTTTATAACGTTCTAAAACCCCGCCATCAGTATTTAAATAATACGTATAATCATCTGCCGCTGGATCAGATTCTCCTGCATAGTTTGTATATACAGAACCTTCTCTTGAGCTTGGAAGTCCATCTAAACCAACGTCCTGATTTTTTCTATTATCAGCATTGGTATCAAATGCATAAATTAAAGATTGAGATGCTGGAACATCTCCCCAAATAGGCTGTGGATTTACCATTACCTGATCAGGTCCTAATCCATTTTCGTATTGTTTTCTTCCATCTTTCAAAATATCTTCAGAGATTTCACCTAAGTTGAAGTATATTTTACCTGTATTATTACCCGCCGCCTGCGAATTTCCCACATATGGATCAAGTACCCAAAACTGGATATACTCCACATTTCCCTGCTCAAAATTGGTTGAATTTAAAGCACGCATAATACCTCCAAAATTAGTTGAAGGATCACTCGATCCAAAACTTGGATTATTATTATATGGTCCTCTTTCAGATGGATAATACGTTAAATCAAGTGTATTGACCACTTGAATTTGCCCTTGTGCAATATCGGTATTTGGATATAACTCACGACTATAAATTCGTCTTGTAGTATTTAGAGACAAATCATCGTTTGAAATTCCAGAAGGTTTTGAAGAATAAAAAACAGGGTCAATGGTATACCATGATAGTTTCGCTCTCTTAAAACCATAATCTAAAGTGCTGAAATTTCCATTAAAGGTATTATCATTTATATTACCTACTAATGGCGTAGATGACAAACTCCAAGCATACGCCGAACGCATATCGATAGTAGACTGTGATCCTTCAAAATCATCTACATAAATAGTAGCTTCTCCTTGAAAGTCACTTGCCTTTGGAGCATCTGGTTTTAAAAAAGCAACTTCTCCTCTAATTGAAAGGTTAGAAGGAACATCGGTATCTATATTTGGAAGTTTATTTGCTAATCTGGTTAAGAAAGGAACTTCTGTTGAATAATTTCCGTTAAATCCAAAAATTGTATTGTTTACTGATTCCTGACCGTAAGTCGATTTTTGAGTAAACGGTCTTTCGGTCATTTTTAAATAAGTCCCACCAACTACAAATTTATCCGAAATTTTGTGCTCAACATTGAATCCCATAAATCTTCGGGTTTGTTGTCCAAAAATTGAATTGTTTTCCAACGAAACTTCAATTGGTGTATTTGATGCTTGTAAAGAAGGATCCAAAATCTGAACTCTTCCTAATTGATAATCGACACTATAATCAATTCCTTCTACCAGCACTCTTCCTGCCGCTGTTACAACAACAGATCCCTGCGGTACATTGAATGCTCCAATTGGAATACCGTTACTTCCTGATGATTTGTATTTTCCTCTCAGTAAGTACTTGTTTTTATCACTGTCCTGTAAAGCTCCCGACTGGGTGTTACGATACATGTTTCTAAACACATATTTTCTCTGGTTTGCATTGTAGGTACCTGGATCGTTATAGGATTGTCCTGCACCATCTTGTAATTTATTAAAGATAAGCTCTCCAAAAGGCTCTTTTGTGGTAAAGATAATACGTCCGTTTTGTACATCGACTGTAATTCCCGGAACATAATCGAAGAAACCGTCTCCGCCCGTCTGTGGATCATTATTGTAATTTAAGCGATCCAGATTAAAGACATTCAACAAAGGGGTATCTGTCAATTTCATGTCTGGTGCAGGATTTGTTGGAAAAGTAGATCCCTGAACCGGCGTAATATAATTTATAGGCGAAGGATCTGTATATAAAATGTTCAGCCTGAAATCGTCTTGTTTTAATTGATATGCCTGCGGAATTTGGTAAACGTTTTTCATCATCAGGTTCCAAACCGGATTGGTTACGTTTGTCAAGTTACTTTTCAGCATTTTTAATACTAAACTTTGAGAAATAACCGCCTGATTTCCGTTACCGTTTCCTGTTACCACCGTTGCATCGGCACCATTGCTGGCAAATTCTCCAACTTGGTATACTTTTCCTCCAACTGTATATTCAAAGGCAACTGCTAGAATTTCATCATTTGCCAAACGTTGCTGCAAAGAGATATATCCTAACTGTGCATTAAAAGTATATTCGTTTGTGGTTAATTTACGGGCATTTTCTAAAATAGAGTAATCGGTTGCTTCGCTGATATTGGCAATATTAAAACCAGATTTTGCTGTTGCAATTTCTCTAATATTTGAATTTAAATACGATCCTGACTGACCAATTGTTGTGGGATCGTATTTGTTGTTGTTATTATTCGTTGGCGAATCAATTGGGTTATTGAAAAATCCCGCTGTTGTACCAATAACAACGACTTCATTATCTGGAATTCCTGTAATCTGGGCTTCTCCTAAATCCTGAAGTGCTATAATGTTTCGTAAGTTGTTGCTTGTTGTAGTTACACGGTTTTGTTTATTGGTTACCCAGACTTCAAGTCTCGTTATCTGTACACGGCTATCAATAAACGGATAGTTTCTTAATGAGTTGTCGTATTTGTTTCTAAAATACTGCGAAAGGAAAAAGTGTCGGTCGTTGTCATAGTCTAAGGCATAGAGGTCAAAGTTCTGAACTGTACCTCCATTTTCTGCCACAACACTTTTAGTTTGTGATTTTTGTTCTGAGAAAACCCCTGTAATGGTTGTTCTTCCAAATTGCAATTGTGTTTTTACCCCAAATAAACTCTGCGCTCCACGAATTAAGGTACTGTTAAGCGGCATGCTTACGTTACCAACCTCAACTTTTTGAATAATATCGTCTTCTGAAGGTGTATAAGCCAGTTTGAATAGGTTTTGGAAGGCAAATGTTGATTGGGTATCGTAATTGGCATTCACTTCTAAACGTGTACCAATTTTCCCCATTAAACTCATACTGATACGCTGATCAAAGTCGAAAGTAAGACTTGAACGGTTACGTGGTGAGAATGCGGGATTATCTTGTTTGGTATAACGCAAACCTAAGTCCATTTCTACGGAACCAGTAGGTTTTACATCGATTGTATTGCTTCCGAAGATGCTTTCAAAAAGACTTGAGTTGATATAATATCTTGGTAATAAGTCTTTTTTGGCTGCTGCGGTATTGTTTTTCTTTCCGTCGATTGCATCAGATTTTTTTCTGAAATAATCTCTTCTTGCTTCTTTCAGAACTAAATTTTCATATTCCTGTCTTGTTAATACAAGCGGATAATCAATTGAAAAGCCATCAACTGATTTTGTGTAAATGTATCGATCTGTAGCGGGATCATATTTATAACCTGAAAGTACGCTTGGAGGATTTTCCAATTCCAATTTCCCAACAGAAAACTGAGTCTTGGTTGTATCTTGAACCGCTGGATTTACTTGTGATCGTATAACATTACCACAAAATAAAACCAGTAAAAAAATACAAATTTTACGCATACAATTGGTTATCAAAAGTGAGTTTATAAGCTTTTCAAAGCCTTTTTAATGATCGTTTCGACAGTAGCTTCCGGATCTTCTTTTACGATTCTCTCTACTACTTTTTCAGAAGTTTTTCTAACAAATCCTAAAACTTCCAAAGCAGATAACGCTTCATCTCGATTTGTATTGTTTTGAACTATAGAAACTTCGTCTAAATCATACAATTTTAACACTTTTTCTTTCAGATCAAGTATTACTCTTTGTGCGGTTTTGTTTCCAATTCCTTTTATAGACTGGATTATACCAACATCGCCTGATGCGATTGCATTAATTATTTGTTTGGGTTCTATTGAAGAAAGCATTGTTCGTGCAATACCTGCTCCGATTCCTGAAACTGAAATAAGCATTCTAAATATCTCTCGTTCAGACTTTTCTACAAAACCATATAAAGTATGCGCATCTTCTTTTATTTGAAGATGCGTATACAGTTTTATATAATCAGCATTCGGAATTAATGAAAAAGTGTGTAAAGAAATATTTACGTGGTATCCCACCCCGCCGCAATCAATTACAACTTCTGTGGGATTTTTTTCAACTAATTTCCCCTGCAAATGTGCTATCATAGTATAAATTATAAAGATCAAATATAATAAAAATGCAATAAAATTAAGACAATATTAATTGATCCTTATTTTATTTGTACTATTGCGCTAATTTGTTCTTTTTATTCTCTTTTTCCTGAGCGTCAATAACAGCAATAGCTGCCATGTTTACCATTTCTTCAACGCTTGCTCCTAATTGGAAAATGTGGACTGGTTTACCCATTCCCATCATAATTGGCCCAATAGAAGCTGATTTGTTCAATTCTTTCATCAACTTATAGGTGATGTTAGCCGACTCTAAATTAGGGAATATCAGTGTATTTACTTTTTTACCTGCTAACTTAGAGAATGGGAATTTTTCTTGAAGCATTTCAGAATTTAATGCAAAGTCTGCTTGAATTTCACCATCTACGACCATCTCTGGGTGATTTTTGTGTAAATAAGCAACTGCATCTCTCACTTTTGCTGCATTCTGATGGGTAGATGATCCAAAGTTTGAGTACGAAACCATTGCAATTACAGGCTCAATTCCGAACATTTTTGCTGTTTTAGCGGTCATAAGCGCAATGTTTACCAAATCTTCAGATGAAGGATTGATGTTGATTGCAGTGTCTGACAAGAACATTGGCCCACGAGTTGTAAGCATCATATTGGCAGTTGCTACAAGTGAAGCTCCGTGTGCTTTTTCAATTAACTGAAGCATTGGTTTTACCACACTTGGATAACTTCTTGAATAACCTGTAACTACAGCATCAGCCTCTCCTTCGTTTACCATCATAGCTGCGTAATAGTTTCTTTCGCGCATAAATTTCTCTGCGTCAAGTTTAGAAACACCTCTGCGTCCTCTTGATTCCCAGAATGATTGTGCAAATCTATTACGTCTTTCTTCTTCGCTATCTGTTTTTGGATCGATGATTTCCAGTTCAGCATCAAAACCTAATTCAGCTTTTAATTCTAAAATGGTATCTCTGTTTCCTAATAAAATAGGGAAACCAATTCCGTCTTCGTAAACGATTTGGGCTGCTTTTAATACATTTAACTGATCTGCTTCAGCAAAAACAACTCGTTTAGGATCTAACTTAGCACGGTTCGTAATTAAACGCACCATTTTGTTGTCGTTACCCATGCGCTCGCGAAGCGTATCTTCGTAAGCGGCCCAGTCTGTAATAGGATTTTTGGCCACGCCAGATTCCATTGCTGCTTTTGCAACTGCAGGCGCTACAACGGTAATCAATCTAGGGTCGAATGGTTTTGGGATGATATATTCTTGTCCGAAACCAAGTTTTGTGGCTCCATAAGCTACGTTAACTTGTTCTGGCACTGGTTCTTTTGCTAAAATGGCCAAAGCTTTTACAGCAGCCATTTTCATTTCTTCGTTAATTTTGCTGGCACGAACGTCTAAAGCTCCTCTAAAAATATATGGGAAACCAAGAACGTTGTTTACCTGATTAGGAAAATCTGAACGTCCCGTAGCCATAATAACGTCTTTACGAGTTTCTACAGCCAGATTATAATCGATTTCAGGATTTGGATTTGCCATTGCGAAAACGATAGGATTATCGTTCATCGTTAGTAACATTTCTGGAGATAAAATATTTCCTGAAGATAATCCGATGAAAACATCTGATCCTTTTACAGCGTCTGCTAGAGCAATTTGTCCGCCTTCAACAGCGTATTTTAATTGTAAATCAGAAAGTGAAGGATTGTCTTTTGTTAAAAGTCCTTTACTGTTGTACATTAAGATGTTTTCTACTTTTACACCTAATGAAACGTATAAATCAGTACAAGCGATCGCTGCAGATCCTGCCCCTGAAACTACCATTTTTACATCTTCGGCTTTTTTTCCTGCTAATTCTAAAGCATTGATTAAAGCTGCAGAAGAAATAATTGCAGTTCCGTGCTGATCGTCGTGCATTACCGGAATGTTTAATTCTTCAATAAGTCTTCTTTCAATTTCGAAAGATTCTGGTGCTTTGATATCTTCTAAGTTGATTCCTCCAAAAGTTGGAGCAATATTTTTTACAGTCTGAATGAATTCTTCGACATTTTTAGTATCGATTTCGATATCAAAAACGTCAATGTCAGAGAATATTTTAAACAATAAACCTTTTCCCTCCATTACAGGTTTTCCTGCTTCAGGACCTATGTCTCCCAGACCTAAAACAGCGGTACCATTTGAAATTACGGCAACTAAATTTCCTTTTGCTGTATATTTGTAAACATCTTCAATGTTTTCTGCAATTGCTAAACAAGGCTCTGCAACTCCCGGCGAATAAGCCAACGATAAGTCTCTCTGGGTTGCGTATTTTTTTGTTGGAACTACCTGAATTTTTCCTGGAGTTGGCTCTGCATGATACAGTAATGCCTCTCTTTTTTTACTCTCTTTGTTCATTATTTTAGCTTTTATTCTAGCTTACAAAGATATAAGTCTTACTTTAAAAAGGGACTTTTTATTGATGCTTTCTTTTGTTAAAATATATTATAGAAGTCTATTCAAAAAAAATAGTCCCGCTAAATACGGGACCATTTTTAATGTTAGTATTCAATATCTCTATTGAGAAATGTAAGAATTTAAATGTTGGATGGTATCTTTTTGAATTTCAATGATTGCCTTAACAACGTCGCTAATCGAAATTATACCTACTACAATTCCATCTTCTAAAACAGGTAAATGTCGGATTCGTTTAGAACTCATGAGTTCCATGCAGTCATCAATATTATTTGACAATCCTACAGAAAAAACATTGCTTTCCATGATTTCGCTTACATAAGTTTCTTTTGAAGATTTGTCTTTTAAAACAATTTTTCGCGCATAATCTCTTTCAGACAAAATCCCTTTTAAATCGGTTCCGTCGATAATGAGAATGGCTCCAATGTTTTTTTCGCCCATTACTTTTAAAGCTTCATAAACGGTTGTAGTTGTACGTACCGAATAAACATTTTTCCCTTTTGCTTTTAGTATTTGATCTACAGTCATATCTGAAAAATTTTATTTTCATAAAGTTAAAACAAAAAGAAATACGATTCGCAACGAAATCGATTTTTTAAAACATAAACAATTCATTTTAAACATTATAACAAATATTTAAAATTTCAAAAAACATCTTCTAAAAGAAGAAAACATTTACAAGGTTTTTTTATGAAAAATTAGATTTTTTAACTTTTGAATTCTGTTTGTAAAATAATTTGGCATTTGTGTAGTCCCTATGGGACAAATGCGAGGGGATTCATTTTTTTTCTACCGATATATAATCTCTTCGAGATATTTCGATAGGAATTTAATACTGATAGAATTACATAAATATAAATTTCTAAAAGATATTTCAATGTAAATTTGATATTGGCAGATACACTCCGGTAGGAGTTTAATATTGGTAGAAAAAATAATATTCCCCCATTTAAAATATCCCGTAGGGATTATATAGATATTTGGATTTTATTTTTTTAATCTGAAAATAAATTATTGATTTTCTGAAAATATTTGACCTATTAAAGTACCAGCTTCTATTTTCAATGAATCAGCTATTGAAAAAAGTAAACTAATGGTAATATTTTGTTCTCCTTTTTCAATTCGTTGAATAGTTCTTACATCAACATTGCATAATGTTGACAATTGTTCTTGCGTAATATTTTCTTTTCCTCTGAGTTGTTTTATCAATAAACCTAATCTGATAATCTCTAACTCGTATTTGTTATTTTCCACAAATCAAATCTATTAAACAGCGAAAAAAAACAGCACGACATATATGTCGTGTTTAAAATATAATCATACATTTGCCAAAAAAATATCATGAAAACCAATGAAATTCAAAATTTAGAAGACCTTAAAAAATTGATTAACATCTATTTTCGTAAACTAAAATCATCTCATGACCAATCAGGAAATAATATTGCTGAAATTAAATTTGTCAATTATTATGAATTGGGTTGTGTTATAACCAATTTGCTAAAAATGTGCATTTTGGCATTGGATCATGAACCTGCTAAAAAACAATCTATTAATGTGTCTTTAATTTTAGAAACGGTTTTAGAAATGTTTCCGTTAGATGAATTTGAGTTTTTGAGCGAAATAAGTGAAATGTACATTTCGGATTCTAATGGTATTGAATAAATATGTCGCCCCGATGGGGCTTTTGTTTTACTTATTAATCTATTTCTATACATATTTCACCCCAATGGAGCTCATTTTTTCTAATAGATTAATTTTTCTATAAATATTTTATCCCTCTGGGATAATTTATCAATTATTTGAAAGCTCCAGCGGAGCAAAATATCTATAGAAAAATAATAGTGACAAAAACCAAAAAGCTCCAGCGGAGCGAAATGTGTATAAACCAAATATATCTTAAACAAAAAGGACTGTATCGAAATACAGTCCTTTATTATTACATACTAACGATTATGAATTCGCTTCGTCTGTTTTGCTGATGTTCTTTTTCGGTACATTTTACACCATCGGCACATTTATTTACCAATTGTGTTTCTCCGTATCCTTTTGCTGTTAAACGTCCTGCATCGATTCCTTTGCTTATCAGCCAGTCTTTTGTAGATTGTGCTCTTTTATCTGATAAAATCTGATTGCTTTCAGTTGATGAACGGCTGTCGGTATGTGAACGAATGTCTACTTTTATGGTTGGATATTGTTTTAGCATATCTACCATTTTTTGCAATTTAGGTTCTGAATCTTTTCTGATTGTTGCTTTTCCTAAATCGAAAAAGTTCATTGGTATGTTTAACAGTTTTGCTAAATCGGTTCCAATTGTGATATTTACTTTAACTGGTTTGATTGAATTTGCTTTTATTACTACCGGCATTGCTTTTACGATTGGTTTTGGTTTCTTTTCTAAAGCAATTGGCATTACCACTGAACCGGTAGATTTTTTAACGGCAAATGAAACTTCTTTTGGCAGATATTCATCTTTCGAACTTCTGATGAAATATTTTTTACCACATTTTACATTCAAGAAAATATAATTTCCGTTTGCATCTGTTTTTGCTTCTACTGGAGTTACTTTTCCTGCTTCATCAAATAAAACCAAAGTTACATTTGCAAGTGTTTCACCCGTTTCTTGATCTGTAACGGTTCCTGAAACTTGCTGCTCGCAGATTAATCTTCTGTTTTCTGTAAAACGGTAAACATCGTCTAATCCGTGTCCGCCGTCTCTGTTTGAAGAGAAAAATCCATTTCTGTTTTTGCTGTTAATCATAAAAGCAAAATCATCTTGTTTGCTGTTTATTGGTTCTCCAACATTTTGTACTTCTTCAAAAGTTCCTTCCTTAGAAATTTTCGAAACGTAAATATCAAGTCCGCCAAGTCCAGGTCTTCCGTCGGTTGCGAAATACAGTTCGTTTTCTTCTGAAATAAATGGGAAAGTTTCTCTTCCTTCTGTATTAATTTCCGATCCTAAATTTTCTGGTGTGCTGTACGTTCCGTCGGCTAGAATATTTACTTTAAATAAATCTGAAAGTCCTAACGTTCCCGGCATATCTGATGCGAAGTACAATATTTTTTCATCTGTACTTAATGCTGGATGTGCTACACTATATTCGTCGCTATTGAAAGGAAGTTCTTGAATATCTTTCCATTCACCATCAATAAATGTCGCTTTGTAGAGTTTTAAAAATGTAATTTTATTTTCATTTTGTCTTCTTTTACCGTTTACAGAATTGTTTCGGGTAAAGTACATTGTTTTTCCATCTTTTGTAAAAACTGGAGTCGACTGGTTAAGGTTTACTTCTAGGTTTCTTTTATGAAAAAATACGGGTTCATCAATACTTCCGTCGTTATTAAGCTTAACGGTATACAAAGTCGAAATGGCTTTATTAGTCCATTTGAAATTTTTCTTAACAATCGAACCTGTATCTCTGGCTGATGTAAAAACTAATTTATTGTCTAAAATAGTGCTTCCGTAATCAGAATCGGCTGAGTTAACTCCGGCATCTGCAATATCAAAACGACCTGAGTTTCCTTTGATATCTTCGAGGTAGCTTTTGTTTTTTAAGAATAAAATGGCTCTTGAATCCTGCGGTGCTTTTTGGCTGAATTTATCTAAAGCTTCGTCTGCTCTAGTGTAATTTCCGTCTGCTTTTAAACACTGTGCATATTTGTATAAATACTCGGCTTCTTGGTTTTCATTTATATTGAATAACTCTTTATAGTATACAAGAGCTTGTTTTAATTCGCCAATGAAGTAGTAAGAATTTCCAAGTCTTTGAAATATTCTTTCTTCCTTAACTCCTTTTTTTACTAGCTTTTCATATGCGTTTATAGCATCTGCGTAAGCGTAACTATCGTATTTTTTGTCTGCACTTTCTATACTTGCTGTTTGGGCATTTGCATTGAAGAAAAAGCAAAAGAACAAAAAGAAATAAAGTAATTTTTTCATCTTCATATTTTAATCGATTAAAAGAATCTTGGTGAAGTAAGTTTGTTATAGTTATTGAAGAAATCAAAACGCAGGAAAACTTCATGCGATCCTGAATTGTATCTTCTTAACTGTGTCGTTTCGTGATCATAACCATATCCTATATACATTCCTCTTGAAACTTGAAATCCTGCCATTGCACTAACCGATGCACTCCAACGATAGGCCACACCTACAACAAATTTGTCGTTGAACATGAAGTTTCCTGAAACGTCTACTTGAAGCGGCGCTCCTTCTACCATTTTGGTTAATAAAGCTGGTTTGAATTTTATGTATTCTAAATGATCTAAATTGAACACATAACCTGCCATGAAATAGTAGTTTATTTTTTCTTTGAAAATAGCTGTATCATTATCATCGTAACGGCTTGTTTCGATAAAATTAGGAACTGATAATCCTAGATACGCACGGTCTGAATGC
This sequence comes from Flavobacterium sp. H4147, assembly GCF_029360735.1. Lineage (NCBI taxonomy): Bacteria > Pseudomonadati > Bacteroidota > Flavobacteriia > Flavobacteriales > Flavobacteriaceae > Flavobacterium > Flavobacterium sp. H4147. The sequence goes on from NZ_JARKNB010000001.1 coordinate 385,986, forward strand.
CAGTAAATACCGGCACCAATATTTGGTGTAAACTTGTTTTTTAAATCTTGAAACTGCGGATCGTCTTGATCTTCATAACTTAATTTATTAGCATCAAGGTTAAACATGTTTGCCGTTGCCTTAATACCAAACGAAAGTTTAAATGATTCTGAAGTTGGAACGCTATACGATAAATCTGCCGACAAAGTGTTTTCATTTGTTGGTCCGATTTTATCGTTTACCAGCGAAACTCCTAATCCTAAATTACTGTTGTTTAAAGGAGTATTTATCGAAAAGGTGCTTGTTTTTGGAGCTCCGTCAAGTCCAATCCATTGGGTACGATACAATCCGAAAGCACTTAATACCCCGCGTGAACCTGCGTAAGCGGGATTGATTTCGATTGTGTTATACATGTATTGTGTGAATTGGGCATCTTGCTGCGCTGAACACACTACTGTAAAAAACATGAAAATTAAACCTAATTTTTTCATTTATAAGAGTTTTAAAAACGGCCTAGCTTTTTACTAAGCCGTTTGTATTTTTTTTATTTATTGATATATAAATAACCTGATTTTTCGTGAGCGTTAGAACCGCTGTCTTTATATTTTAGGATATAGAAATAAGTTCCTACCGGCAATCCTTCCGATTGTTTCATAGTGGTACGTCCTTCAGAATATCCTTTAAATACTCTATCTTCATTGTTATAACCGTCTTTTTCGAAAACCAGAACTCCCCAACGGTTGTAAATTTCTACCGTGTTATCAGGGTAACATCCAATTCCCTGAATGTAGAATCGTTCGTTTTTCTGATCACCATTTGGAGAGAAAGCATTTAGAACTCTAATCTCACATCCTTTCAATGAAGTTACTGTTGGTTTGTCTCCATTTAAACCTTCATCATCTGAGATATCTTCTACAACAACTCCTCTTGCACTGTTTCCTTTAACACTAGCTTGGTTAGTAACTTTTTCATTGTTAATATCCGTTTGTGTTATTTTATAAACTGCACTAAAGTTTGTATTGTTTGATTCTCCTACTGCTAAATCAATTGCATCTCCAGAAACTTTTACTCCTGGAAGAGGATCGCTGATTGTTACTCCTTTTAATGGTACATTTCCTGTATTGGTTACTTCAAATTTGTAAGTAATCGTTTCTCCTGGATCTGCATTATTATTATTGTTCTCGTCATTAAATACTGCCGTCTTAATGATTGCAATTGCTGGAACTTCTACAAATACATGCACAACTGCTGTACTACAGTTCGTTGGATTTGCTTTTTCGCAAACTTGATACACTAGATCGTATGTTTTGCCTGGTGTATTTGGTTTAACATTTACTGTTCCATCTGCATTAAACTCGAAATTTGAATCGCCTGATAGGTTTGTGATAATTACATCGATTGGATTAATCGGTTGTCCGTTTAATAAGTCATTATCCAGAACATTTACAAATTCAAGTGATCCGTTTATACCATCTACTGATACCAGAACGTCATCTGTTAAGACAAGTGGCAATGTCGGGTTAACCGGAGTGCCTGAGTTTTGCACTACCACATTTACAGTTGCCTGACTACAGTTTGATGTATTAGCAACTTCGCAAATTTGGTATGTTAACTGATACGGTCCAGAAGGTGTTCCTGCTTTTACATCTACAGTACCATCTGCATTTAAGATCAGATTTGCATTTGGAAGGACTGTACTTAAAATGACGTCTGCTGGGTTAACTTTAACTCCGTTTAAGGTATCATTATTAAATACATTTATTCCTGTGCTTAGTCCTTTTGTAGCGTCTACTGCTGCTGCAGAATCATTATTAGCCTGAATGGTAAAAGTTGGTTTCGCATTACATTGTCCCGATGGTAATGGATAGGTTACAGAAACAGTTTCTGTTGGGTTTAATGAAAACTCCATTCTAACTGCTGGTCTTGTATTTTCGAATCCATCTGCACCTTCTGCCCATTGACCGTTTGTTAATACCCATCCTGGCCAGTCTGTTCCATTTCCGTTTGCATCTACTGTTGCTCCCGGCCATAAAATAGTACCACTTAACGGTTGGTTTACCTGAGTTGCTACTACATTATTTGCACTATCAATCCATTTAATGGTTAATAGATTTGCTGCTGTAAAGTTATCCGGCACAACACTGTAATTAACATAAGGAACGTTGTTTGAACAATAACTATTTGCTGTTATTGTCATAGTTGGTTCTTCAACTGTTACTTTTACTGAAGCTGAACTACAATTTGATGGATTTGCTTTTTCACAAATCTGATATACCAATTCGTACGTTCCTCTTGGCGTGTTTGGCGCTAATGTAACTGTTCCATCAGGGTTTAATGTTAAATAGCCCGTTGGATCTGGTGTTACTATAGTAAGATTCACATCAGCTGGTACTAATGGTAATCCATTATTTAAGTCGTTATTAAAAATGTTGATAACAGTCTGCGGCTGATTGATTCCAACAACTGATGCTACTACATCTGGAACTGCTTGTAAAGTTCCTCCTGCTGGAGCATTTACTACAACTTTTGAAATCGCAGTATCGCAATTTGTTGGATTTGTAATTTCACAAATGCTGTATTGAATATCATAAATTCCAGCTGGTGTGTTTGGTCCTACTGTTACAGTTCCGTCTGCGTTTAATGTGAAACCTGCCGGAATATTTATTCCTGTTAATTTCACCTGTCCGTTGTTTGTTCCAATAACTGCCTGAACTCCGTTTAAGGTATCGCCTGCAATTACAGAACTTGTTGTTGTACCTCCTGTACTTCCACTAATTGATGGCGCAAGTGTTTCGGCTACAGCGTCAATTACCGGCGGTGCAACTGTTACCGTTACTGTGTTTGAACTGCAATTTCCTGGGTTCAGTTTTTCACAGATTGTATATGTAAGTTCGTAAGTTCCTGCTGGTGCATTAGCTCCAAGAGTTAATGTTCCGTCGGGGTTCAATGTTAAATATCCTTTTGGATCCGGAGTTGAAACTGCCAGCGTTACATCTGAAGGATTTAAAGCCGTTCCGTTTTTAGTATCATTCGTAAATACATTTGTTCCTAATGTCTGCGGTGTATTTGATCCTGTAACCGATGGAATAATATCGGCATTCGCAATCAATGTTCCTGCCGAAACCGGCACTGTTGAAATCACGGCATCACAGTTTGAAGGATTTGTAATTTCACAGATGCTGTATTCAACACTGTAATTTCCTGCCGGCGTGTTTGGTGCCACTGTTACAGTTCCGTCTGCATTTAGAGTTAATCCTGAAGGAACTGAAATTCCAGTTAATTTCACATTTCCAGCTGCTGTTCCGATTACAACAGGGTTTCCGTTTAAAGTGTCATTTGCTGTTAATGAAGCTGTCGTTCCTCCTGTATTTCCGTTTACTGATGCCGTAGTTTCGGTTACTGCATCAATTACAGGCGCACCAACACTTACCGTTACAGTATTTGAACTGCAATTTCCTGGGTTCAGTTTTTCACAGATCGTGTATGTTAATTCATAAGTTCCAGCCGGAGGATTTGCTCCAATACTCAGTGTTCCGTCTGGGTTCAATGTTAAGTATCCTTTTGGATCCGGAGTTGAAACTGCCAGCGTTACATCTGACGGATTTAAAGCCGTTCCATTTTTAGTATCATTCGTAAATACATTTGTTCCTAATGTCTGCGGTGTATTTGATCCTGTAACTGATGGAATAATATCTGCATTCGCAATCAATGTTCCTGCCGAAACCGGTACTGTAGAAATCACGGCATCACAGTTTGAAGGATTTGTAATTTCACAGATGCTGTATTCAACACTGTAATTTCCTGCAGGCGTGTTTGGTGCCACTGTTACCGTTCCGTCTGCGTTTAGTGTTAATCCTGAAGGTACATTTACCACAGTTAATTTTACATTCCCGGCTGCTGTTCCGATTACAACAGGATTTCCGTTTAAGGTGTCATTTGCTGTTAATGAAGCCGTTGTACCTCCAGTGTTTCCGTTTACTGATGCCGTAGTTTCGGTTACTGCATCAATTACAGGCGCACCAACAGTTACCGTTACAGTATTTGAACTGCAGTTTCCTGGGTTCAGTTTTTCACAGATCGTGTATGTTAATTCATAAGTTCCAGCCGGAGGATTTGCTCCAAGAGTTAATGTTCCGTCAGGGTTCAATGTTAAATATCCTTTTGGATCCGGAGTTGAAACTGCCAGCGTTATATCTGACGGATTTAAAGCCGTTCCGTTTTTAGTATCATTTGTAAATACATTTGTTCCTAATGTCTGCGGTGTATTTGATCCTGTAACCGATGGAATAATATCGGCATTCGCAATCAATGTTCCTGCCAAAACCGGTACTGTCGAAATCACGGCATCACAGTTTGAAGGATTTGTAATTTCGCAGATGCTGTATTCAATACTGTAATTTCCTGCCGGCGTGTTTGGTGCCACTGTTACCGTTCCGTCTGCGTTTAGAGTTAATCCTGAAGGAACTGAAATTCCAGTTAATTTTACATTCCCGGCTGCTGTTCCGATCACAGCAGGATTTTCGTTTAAGGTGTCATTTGCTGTTAATGAAGCTGTCGTTCCTCCTGTATTTCCGTTTACTGATGCTGTCGTTTCGGTTACTGCATCAATTACAGGCGCACCAACGGTTACTGTTACAGTATTTGAACTGCAGTTTCCTTGGTTCAGTTTTTCACAGATCGTGTATGTTAATTCATAAGTTCCAGCCGGAGGATTTGCTCCAATAGTCAGTGTTCCGTCTGGGTTCAATGTTAAATATCCTTTTGGATCCGGAGTTGAAACTGCCAGCGTTACATCTGACGGATTTAAAGCCGTTCCATTTTTAGTATCATTCGTAAATACATTTGTTCCTAATGTCTGCGGTGTATTTGATCCTGTAACTGATGGAATAATATCTGCATTCGCAATCAATGTTCCTGCCGAAACCGGTACTGTCGAAATCACGGCATCACAGTTTGAAGGATTTGTAATTTCGCAGATGCTGTATTCCACACTGTAATTTCCTGCCGGCGTGTTTGGTGCTACTGTTACCGTTCCGTCTGCGTTTAGTGTTAATCCTGAAGGTACATTTACCACAGTTAATTTTACATTCCCGGCTGCTGTTCCGATCACAACAGGATTTCCGTTTAAAGTGTCATTTGCTGTAAGCGGAGCTGTCGTGCCTCCTGTGTTTCCGTTTACCGCTGCTGTAGTTTCGGTTACCGCATCAATCACTGCTGCGTCCACAACCACTTTTGAGACCACGGCATCACAGTTTGAAGGATTCGTAATTTCGCAGATGCTGTATTCCACATCGTATGTTCCCGCAGGCGTGTTTGGTGCCACTGTTACCGTTCCGTCTGCGTTTAGTGTTAATCCTGATGGAACTGAAATTCCGGTTAATTTAACATTCCCGGCTGCTGTTCCGATTACAACAGGATTTCCGTTTAAGGTGTCATTTGATGTTAATGAAGCTGTCGTGCCTCCAGTGTTTCCGTTTACTGCTGCTGTAGTTTCGGTTACCGCATCAATCACTGCTGCGTCCACAACCACTTTTGAGACCACGGCATCACAGTTTGAAGGATTCGTAATTTCGCAGATCTGATATTCCACATCGTATGTTCCCGCAGGCGTATTCGCTGCAACTGTTACCGTTCCGTCTGCGTTTAGAGTTAATCCTGAAGGTACATTTACCGCTGTTAATTTTACATTCCCGGCTGCTGTCCCGATCACAACAGGGTTTCCGTTTAAGGTGTCATTTGCTGTTAATGAAGCCGTTGTACCTCCAGTGTTTCCGTTTACTGATGCCGTAGTTTCGGTTACTGCATCAATAACTGCTGCGTCCACAACCACTTTTGAGACCACGGCATCACAGTTTGAAGGATTCGTAATTTCACAGATCTGGTATTCAACATCGTATGTTCCCGCAGGCGTGTTCGCTGCAACTGTTACCGTTCCGTCTGCGTTTAGTGTTAATCCTGATGGAACTGAAATTCCGGTTAATTTTACATTTCCGGCTGCTGTTCCGATTACAACAGGATTTCCGTTTAAGGTGTCATTTGCTGTTAATGAAGCTGTCGTTCCTCCTGTATTTCCGTTTACTGATGCTGTAGTTTCGGTTACTGCATCGATCACTGCTGCGTCCACAACCACTTTTGAGATTACGGCATCACAGTTTGAAGGATTCGTAATTTCGCAGATCTGGTATTCCACATCGTATGTTCCCGCAGGCGTATTCGCTGCAACTGTTACTGTTCCGTCTGCGTTTAGTGTTAATCCTGAAGGTACATTTACCGCAGTTAATTTTACATTTCCGGCTGCTGTTCCGATTACAACAGGATTTCCGTTTAAGGTGTCATTTGCTGTTAATGAAGCTGTCGTTCCTCCTGTATTTCCGTTTACTGATGCTGTAGTTTCGGTTACTGCATCGATCACTGCTGCGTCCACAACCACTTTTGAGATTACGGCATCACAGTTTGAAGGATTCGTAATTTCGCAGATGCTGTATTCCACATCGTATGTTCCCGCAGGCGTATTCGCTGCAACTGTTACCGTTCCGTCTGCATTTAAGGTTAATCCTGAAGGTACATTTACCGCTGTTAATTTTACATTCCCGGCTGCTGTTCCGATTACAACAGGGTTTCCGTTTAAAGTGTCATTTGCTGTTAATGAAGCTGTTGTGCCTCCTGTATTTCCGTTTACCGCTGCTGTAGTTTCGGTAACTGCATCGATCAATGCGGCGTCCACAACCACTTTTGAGATTACGGCATCACAGTTTGAAGGATTCGTAATTTCGCAGATGCTGTATTCCACATCGTATGTTCCCGCAGGCGTATTCGCTGCAACTGTTACCGTTCCGTCTGCATTTAATGTGAAACCTGCCGGAATATTTATTCCTGTTAATTTCACCTGTCCGTTGTTTGTTCCAATAACTGCCTGAACTCCGTTTAGAGTGTCCCCGGAAATCACTGATGTTGTCGTAGTTCCTCCTATACTTCCGTTGATTGACGGTGTAAGTGTTTCAGCCACGGCATCAATTACAGGCGCACCAACGGTTACTGTTACAGTATTTGAACTGCAGTTTGAAGGGTTTAACTTCTCGCAGATGGTATACGCCAGTTCATATGTGCCTGCCGGCGGGTTAGCTCCAAGAGTTAATGTTCCGTCCGGGTTCAATGTTAAGTATCCTTTTGGATCCGGAGTTGAAACTGCCAGAGTTACATCTGACGGATTTAAAGCCGTTCCGTTTTTAGTATCATTTGTAAATACATTTGTTCCTAATGTCTGCGGTGTATTTGATCCTGTAACTGATGGAATAATATCGGCATTCGCAATCAATGTTCCTGCCGAAACCGGTACTGTTGAAATCACGGCATCACAGTTTGAAGGATTCGTAATTTCACAGATGCTGTATTCCACATCATATGTTCCCGCAGGCGTGTTTGGTGCCACTGTTACCGTTCCGTCTGCGTTTAGAGTTAATCCTGAAGGTACATTTACCGCTGTTAATTTTACATTCCCGGCTGCTGTTCCGATTACAACAGGATTTCCGTTTAAGGTGTCATTTACTGTTAATGAAGCTGTCGTTCCTCCTGTATTTCCGTTTACCGCTGCTGTAGTTTCAGTTACTGCATCAATCACTGCTGCGTCCACAACCACTTTTGAGATTACGGCATCACAGTTTGAAGGATTCGTAATTTCACAGATGCTGTATTCCACGTCGTATGTTCCCGCAGGCGTGTTTGGTGCCACTGTTACCGTTCCGTCTGCGTTTAGTGTTAATCCTGATGGAATTGAAATTCCGGTTAATTTAACATTTCCGGCTGCTGTTCCGATTACAACAGGATTTCCGTTTAAGGTGTCATTTGCTGTTAATGAAGCTGTCGTTCCTCCTGTATTTCCGTTTACCGCTGCTGTAGTTTCGGTTACCGCATCAATAACTGCGGCATCCACAACCACTTTTGAGACCACGGCATCACAGTTTGAAGGATTCGTAATTTCGCAGATCTGGTATTCCACATCGTATATTCCCGCAGGCGTGTTTGGTGCCACTGTTACCGTTCCGTCTGCGTTTAGTGTTAATCCTGATGGAATTGAAATTCCGGTTAATTTAACATTTCCGGCTGCTGTTCCGATTACAACAGGATTTCCGTTTAAGGTGTCATTTGCTGTTAATGAAGCTGTCGTGCCTCCTGCATTTCCGTTTACCGCTGCTGTAGTTTCGGTTACCGCATCAATCACTGCTGCGTCCACAACCACTTTTGAGACCACGGCATCACAGTTTGAAGGATTCGTAATTTCACAGATGCTGTATTCCACGTCGTATGTTCCCGCAGGCGTGTTCGCTGCAACTGTTACCGTTCCGTCTGCGTTTAGTGTTAATCCTGATGGAACTGAAATTCCGGTTAATTTTACATTCCCGGCTGCTGTTCCAATCACAGCAGGGTTTCCGTTTAAGGTGTCATTTGCTGTAAGCGGAGCTGTAGTTCCTCCTGTATTTCCGTTTACTGATGCTGTAGTTTCAGTTACCGCATCAATCACTGGTGTATCCACAGTCACTCTCACAACATTTGAACTGCAGTTTGATGTTGCGAATTTTTCACAAATCGTATAAGTAAGTTCGTAAGTATCTGCTGGTGCATTTGCTCCAAGAGTTACTGTTCCGTCTGCATTTAATGTTAAATATCCTTTTGGATCTGCAACAGATGTAGTTAGATTTACATCTGACGGATTTAAAGCAGTTCCATTTTTTGTATCATTTGTAAATACATTAATGGCTAATGTTTGAGATGTGTTTGATGCCAAAATTGAACTTACTGTATCAATATTTGCAATTAAATTATTTTTTACTTCAACTGTAGCATCAGCTGTTTTGCAATTTGCAGGATTTGCTCCTGTTTCGCAAATTTCATACGTAATTGTATAGGTGCTAGATACAGTATTTGCCGCAAGAGTCAATACTCCATCTGCATCAACACTTAATGGACCAGTTATTTTTGGTGTTACATCAGTATTCGTAGAAGTAACTGCTGCGCCATTTAAAGTATCATTTGTTGTTACATTTCCAACAGTAATAATTGTTGAACCAGATGCTTGTTGTGCGTAACTGTTATCTGTATTAGCACATAAAATAGAGTTAACAACAATAGTAGTACTTCCAGAAGTACAGCCGTTTGCTGATGCTGTAAGTGTATAGCTTCCTGCAGGTGCTGTTAATGTATTTCCGGTGCGCGTCACTCCTGCTGACGGAGTAACCGCATAAGTATTATTTGAATCATAGTTGGTAATAGTAAAACTTCCCGTTGCTGTCGAGCAGGTAGGCTGTGTAACTGAACTCAGCGTCGGCACTGCCGGTGTAGCAGGCTGTGCATTAACTACAGCTGCCGAAGAAGATGACGAAGTACAGCCGTTTGCTGATGCTGTAAGTGTGTAGCTTCCTGCTGGTGCTGTAACTGTATTCCCAGTGCGTGTTACGCCTGCTGACGGAGTAACTGTATAAGTATTATTTGAATCGTAATTCGTAATAGTAAAACTTCCTGTTGCTGTTGAGCAGGTAGGCTGTGTAACTGAACTCAGCGTCGGCACTGCAGGTGTAGCAGGCTGTGCATTAACTACAGCTGCCGAAGAAGATGACGAAGTACAGCCGTTTGCTGATGCTGTAATTGTATAACTTCCTGCCGGTGCTGTAACTGTATTTCCGGTGCGCGTCACTCCTGCTGACGGAGTAACCGCATAAGTATTATTTGAATCGTAGTTCGTAATAGTAAAACTTCCTGTTGCTGTTGAGCAGGTAGGCTGTGTAACTGAACTCAGCGTCGGCACTGCCGGTGTAGCAGGCTGTGCATTAACTACAGCTGCCGAAGAAGATGACGAAGTACAGCCGTTTGCTGACGCTGTAAGTGTATAGCTTCCTGCCGGTGCTGTAACTGTATTTCCGGTGCGCGTCACGCCTGCTGACGGAGTAACCGCATAAGTATTATTTGAATCGTAGTTCGTAATAGTAAAACTTCCTGTTGCTGTCGAGCAGGTAGGCTGGGTTACTGAACTCAGCGTCGGCACTGCAGGTGTAGCAGGCTGTGCATTAACTACAGCTGCCGAAGAAGATGACGAAGTACAGCCGTTTGCTGATGCTGTAAGTGTGTAGCTTCCTGCCGGTGCTGTAACTGTATTTCCAGTGCGCGTTACGCCTGCTGACGGAGTAACCGCATAAGTATTATTTGAATCGTAATTCGTAATAGTAAAACTTCCTGTTGCTGTCGAGCAGGTAGGCTGTGTAACTGAACTCAGCGTCGGCACTGCCGGTGTAGCAGGCTGTGCATTAACTACAGCTGCCGAAGAAGATGACGAAGTACAGCCGTTTGCTGATGCTGTAAGTGTATAGCTTCCTGCAGGTGCTGTAACTGTATTTCCGGTGCGCGTCACTCCTGCTGACGGAGTAACCGCATAAGTATTGTTTGAATCGTAGTTGGTAATAGTAAAACTTCCTGTTGCTGTCGAACAGGTAGGCTGTGTAACTGAACTCAGCGTCGGAACAGCTGGTGTAGCAGGCTGTGCATTAACTACAGCTGCTGAAGAAGATGACGAAGTACAGCCGTTTGCCGATGCTGTAAGTGTATAGCTTCCTGCAGGTGCTGTAACTGTATTTCCTGTGCGTGTTACGCCTGCTGACGGAGTAACCGTGTAAGTATTATTTGAATCGTAGTTTGTAATAGTAAAACTTCCTGTTGCTGTCGAACAGGTAGGCTGTGTAACTGAACTCAGCGTCGGCACTGCCGGTGTAGCAGGCTGTGCATTAACTACAGCTGCTGAAGAAGATGACGAAGTACAGCCGTTTGCTGATGCTGTAAGTGTGTAGCTTCCTGCAGGTGCTGTAACTGTATTTCCTGTGCGCGTCACTCCTGCTGACGGAGTAACCGCATAAGTATTATTTGAGTCGTAGTTGGTAATAGTAAAACTTCCTGTTGCTGTCGAGCAGGTAGGCTGGGTTACTGAACTTAATGTTGGAGTAACTGGATTTGCTTTAGTGCTAACATTAACAGTATTACTAGTAGCTGTACAATTTGCAGCATTAGTTGCAATTACATAATAACCATTTGCAGCTGTAAGACCAGACCATGTTAGTGCTGCTCCAGTACCAGGTTTAGACGCTTGAACTGCTGTATTTGATGCATTAAATAATTGGTAATTTACACCACTAACAGAAGTTGAAGAGGTAATTGTTCCATCTCCTCCAGGAGAAACACAAATAGTACTTCCTGTTAATACCAATGCAGTTGGATTTGCAGTTGTAGCAACATTTACTGTATTACTTGTAGAAGAACAGCTAGTTGAAGTGTTAGTTCCAATAACATAGTAACCTGTTCCTGCTGCAAGACCTGACCACGTTAAAGCTGATCCAGTTCCTGCTTTTGCAGTTTGTACAGCTGTATTACTTGAATTATATAATTGATAATTTACACCACTAGCAGAAGTTGATGATGTAATTGTTCCGTTACCTCCTGGTGATACACAAATGGTACTTCCTGTCAAGACAAGAGCAACTGTTATCGCTTTAGGAGTTGTAGATACACTTGCTGAGTTATTTGCTGTATTACTATCTGGAGTAGAAGCTGGTAAAGAAGCAGTAGTATTATACGATCCCGTTGCATTTACTGTCGCAATAATTTTTAATGTAGCAACAGCAGAAGGATCTAAATCCCCAATACTCCATACTCCTGTAGTCGAATTATAGGCTCCTACTGAAACTGTTGAACTTGAATAAGTATAACCTGAAGGCAGTAGATCATTTAAAGAAACCCCAGTAGCATTATTCAAACCTAAATTACTGACTTTAACAGTAAATTCAACGTTAGAATTTACACATGGCGTAGCATTATCTACTGTATTAGTCACACCTAAGTCAGTACATAATGTTACCGAAACTGGTTTAGACTGTGTCAATGATCCACATGCTAATGTCGAAGATACTGAATAAGATCCTGTTTTAGTAGCTGTATAAGTATCGGAATTAGCACCAGTGATGGCTGTTCCGTTATAATACCATTGATATGGAGCAAATCCAGAAGGAGTAGTTAAAGTTGCTGAACTATTAGTACATCCTCCGCCAGAAATATAAGTTACGGTTGGATCTTCAGGCTGTACGGCAAAATTTGAGAAAAAACCCGCCATTGAGAATCCCCCAGACTGCTGTACTATCGAAACAGTAAGCTTAGAATTACTTGCAATTGAAAGTACATTTGGACTTCCGATTTGTACACTATTAAAATTTATTAAATACCAACCTGTTGAACCTACTTGATAACGAGCTCCAACGCCAGATATAGTAGCAATGTTCGTTCCATTTACAGTAACAACATCTGTAGCACTTCTTAAGAGTATGTATCCAAAATAATCTAATGTTCCTGAATTGTAATCTCTAAATTTTGCTGTTTCAATAAAATTAGATCCTCCACATTCAGAAACGGGTGCAATTGTTGATATATCAACTTCACAATTTTGTGCCGTTCCTGAGTATACCGCTACTCTTTTATCAGCAATGATATGAGATGCTGTAAAATTGGTATTAGAAACACCATTCACGAAAGTGTAAAAATTTCCTGCTTGCGCAAGAGTAATCGTGTTTGTAGACGATAAAGTTCCAGTTGTAGTGTAACTTTCTATCGTTACAGTTGTATTATCTTTTGTAGCTACGACTGTAGTCTGCTCCGCTGTATTATTTCCAGTTCCTCTTTCTAAAAAATATTCTGTTCCTAAAACTGCTTCTGGAGGAAGCTGATTATAAGCACTATCTCCACAACCACCAGGAGTATCAATCGCTGCCGATGTATTCATTACGGCTGGATTTGATGATTCGACCAATGTTCCAATTGCGGCTTTAAACAAATAACTTTGTCCCGCATTTAAGGTAGCTGTAACCACATTATTTATCTTAACTACTGTATTATTAACAGTAGCCATAATGCTGTAAATAGGTCTTTGATCACCAAGACCACCAAAATTTCCAAGCGAACCATCTCTATAATATCCTACTCTAAATCGTATCCCAAGTCCTGCATCACCAAAACTTGTTAAGGCTGCATTACCTTTAATATCTTGATCACTACCGTCTCCGCCCAAGGCATCAGATGCAACGTTTCTTAAGTTTATAGATACTGGAGCAGTTCCCGTTACAATTAAACCAGCCGCATTTAAAACGGTGTTTAGTGCAAATGGTTTCGCTGCACTTGGAAGTCCGGTAAATCTGTAAACAGCAGGAGTACCTTTTACTGCCGTTAAATTTGCAACTACTGTTCCATCACTTTTAGCCAGAACAATGTTTACTGTTGAAGTTGAATTAGTTGCTATTACAATTTCATTTGCTTTACTAAAATATTGCCACGGTGCTGGAGCAATATAATGCTTAGTATAAAATTGCGCTGAGGCGGTAAAGCCTAATAGCAAGAAAAATAAAACAAGAAAATTAGGTTTAGACGATTTAAACCAACTAAAAGTAAAGTTACGCATAGACAACTTGAGTTTGTGGAACAGAAATTTTATTTGCTAAAAAACATACAAAAGTTTTCAGCATATTGGTGAGATACGAAATAATTAAAAGATTGGGTTTTAGATAATTGAAAAAAGTTTTTTCAAAATCATAAAAAAAGAAATGTATAGTTTGGACCATAGTGTTTATGTAGGTTCAAAGACACTTATTTTTGTCTTAGGTTAGATTCGTAGCTTTTAGGAGCGGCGAAAATATACAAACACCTCAATACTAACCACTTTCTTCGATAAACTACTCGGAAAAACGTTGAAATACACTTTTCATAACAATAAAATAACTTTGAAAAGCAATGAATAGTGCAGATTTGACAACAAAACAGTAGAATTTTCTTAATTTTTTAGAAAAAATTCATTTTATTTAAAAAAATCAAACAAAATAGCAATATTATCCTACAATAAAAACAATGATAAAATCATAAAATATCTGATAATCAACATATTAATAAAAATATATCAAATGCCAAAAAAGTAAGAAAAAGAGAATCACTTTAGAAAAGAAATATTGCGGGTAAGTCCCTCAAATTTTGTTCTTTTAATAGGAGAATTTTTAAAAACTTTTCGAAAAGTTTCCTCCGTAATTTCTGTCCAATCCTTCTTAGAAAAAGAAAGTAAATCAGGATTTGGATCAAATAAAGGTTCTGAATGCGGCTTAGAAAATCTATTCCATGGACATACGTCCTGACAAGTATCGCAGCCAAACATCCATTCATCGAATTTACCCTTCATTTCAACTGGAATATTTTCTTTGAGTTCTATAGTATAATAGGAAATGCATTTGCTTCCATCAACAATGTAAGGGGCTAGTATAGCCTGAGTAGGACAAGCATCTATACAGGCTGTACACGAACCGCAATGATCGGTTACAGAATGATCATATTCTAAATCTAAATCTAGAATTAATTCGGCAATAAAATAAAACGACCCCACTTTTTGTGTTATCAAATTACTATTTTTTCCAATCCATCCTAAACCACTTTTAGCCGCCCAGGCTTTGTCTAAAACAGGCGCCGAATCTACAAAAGCACGACCTGAAACTTCTCCTATATTTTCCTCAATGGAATGAAGTAATTCTTTTAATTTTTCTTTAATGACAAAATGATAATCCTGTCCGTAGGCATACTTCGATATCTTAAAACTTTCGCTATTTTGAGTTTCAGATGGAAAATAATTTAATAACAAAGAAACTACACTCTTGGCATCATCGACCAACAAAGTCGGATCCAAACGTTTATCAAAATGGTTTTCCATATATGCCATTTGGCCATTATGGTTATTATTCAGCCATTTTTCCAAACGAGGTGCTTCTTCTTCCAAAAAACCAGCTTTAGATATTCCACAAGAAATAAAACCTAGTCTTTTGGCCTCTTCTTTTATAAACTTTGAATATGTCTCTTTCGAATTAATACTCATCTTTTTGAAAATGAAACTTCAATATTAACTGGTTTTAAAGTCACTAAAGGATTAAATTTGACTGTTTCGTTTTTAGTCTTAATCTCATATTTTTTTACAATCTGCGAGATTGCCAAACACATTTCATAAATAGCAAAACCTGTCCCAATACACATTCTTGGACCAGCACCAAAAGGATAAAAGTATTGCATTGACTTTTTCTTTTGTTCGCCTAAAAATCTTTCTGGAATGAATTGATCTGGATTATCCCAATATTTTGGATTGCGGTGTAATTCATAAAAAGATATTCCAATTAATGTATTCTTTTTGATTTTAAATGCTGCCAAAGAATCATCTTCAACATTTTCTCTGTCTGTAATCCAAGCTGGAGGATACATACGCATCGATTCATTTAAAACAGCATTTGTATAGGTCATTTTCTGAAGCTGTTCAATAACATTATCCGTGTGAGATTGTATCTCTGTGATTTCATCAAAAATCTTTTGTTGGATTTCTGGATATCTTCCTAGAAAATGAAGTGTAAAAGTCAGAGCATTGGCAGTTGTTTCATGACCTGCAATAAATAAAACCTTTATTTCGTCAATTAATTGCTGCATCGACATTCCCTCTCCCGTATCTTCATAACGGGTTTCCATAAGCATATTAAGAAGGTCATTAAATTCTTCATTTGAAGCATTTCTACTTTCAATTATTTCTTGAATAATCTTATTGTTTTCTGCTGCTAAATTTAAATATTTTCTCACCTGTCCGCTTAATGAAAACCAAAATGCCTTATGCGGAAGTCTGATTTCTTTAACTAAAAATTTCTGAACTTCTTCTATTATGAATTTTATTCTATGTAGTTTTTCTTCCGAAATTGAAAATTCAAATAATGACTTCGCTACGACATTAAACGCAAGCTGGCTCATTGCAGGGAAAACATCGAAAAATTTATCTTCCTCTAAATTATCAATTTCAGCGGTAATTGTTTTATTCATATTATCAACCAGCTGATTCATCTTTTGTTTATGAAAAGCAGGCTGAATAAGACGTCTTTGCTTTAACCAAAAATCACCATCACTCGTTAAAAGTCCTTTTCCCAGATATTTTGAAAGATATACGGATTGAAATTTGGACTTGTTGTAATTTCTTTGATTTTTAACTAAAATGTATTGGGCTATCTCATTGTCTCTTGATAAAATTATATATCGGGTTAAACCGATTCTAATAGAAAAAGAATCCCCAAATTTCTCAAAATATCTTTTATGAAAAGGAATTGGATTCCTTCGAACGCCTTCAGCATCTTTAAAGAATCTTAGTATTGAAAGTCTTGTGGGATAACTATAATTTGTATTTTCAGACATTTTGTATAGAATTAAAACAAGACTATAAACAACAGCGTTTGTTTTGCTTATTAATCAATTTACTTATTGTACTGCGTAATCCATTCTGTAATATCTTTTATATTCTGAATTTCTGTGTCAGGTGTATTCATTCCAACATCATGTCCTTTACCCTCTCTAATAATTAATTTTGTTTCTACACCTTTTCTTTTTAATTCATTATAAAGATTTTGAGATTGACTAACGTTAACTATATTATCTGCATCACCATGAATTAACAATGTTGGTATATTTGAAATATTACTAAACGGACTTATCGTAGTTAATGCACTATTGTCTCCACTTGAATCTATTCTAGTTCCAGCTAATTTTTCAATAATATCAAGACGGCCAATTTTTTTCATAAACTCTAAGACTTCAGGAGAATCTAACCTTGACGGTGCACACAAAGCCGTTATAGATTTTATATTCTTGTAAGTGTAACCATATAGTAATGATAAATGAGCACCTGCACTAATTCCAACGATATGATATCCTTTTTTAACATATCCATATTTACTAGAATTTTTAGAAACATAAGTAATAGCGGCATCAATATCTGCTAATAAATCTTTAGCAGAAATCGTATCATTTATATAACGGTAATCAACATTTGCAACAACAAATCCCTTATTCGCAATATCCTGAGCATGCTTTTGAGTATATTCAAGTCCTCCCATTGACCAAGATCCTCCATGAATAAGAATCACCACAGGTACATCTTTCGAACTCCCTTTTGGAACATACAGATCCAAAATTTGTTGAGATGATTTACTATAGACAAGATGAGGAAAATAATTTGTCTGACTAAACGAACTATAACAAACAAGCCATAAAAATAAAAAGTAACGTTTCATAAAATATTTTTTAGAATAATCCTCCTTGAATATTTGTATTAACTTTTCCTAGATGTTTGTATGCTTTTTCTGTTACTTCACGACCACGTGGTGTACGCATAATAAATCCTTCCTGAATCAAAAAAGGTTCATAAACTTCTTCAATGGTTTCACTGCTTTCTGAAACTGCGGTTGCCAAAGTAGAAAGACCTACAGGTCCGCCTTTAAATTTATTAATAATTGTCAACAGAATTTTGTTGTCCATTTCATCTAATCCGTGTGCATCCACATTTAATGCTTTTAAAGCATATTTTGAGATTTCCAGATCGATTCTTCCATTTCCTTTTATTTGGGCAAAATCACGAACACGTCGCAATAATGCATTTGCAATACGAGGCGTACCTCGGCTTCTTCCTGCAATTTCAATAGCTGCTTCTAAATCAATAGGCATTTTTAATATCGAAGCACTTCTTTCTACAATTGTAGTTAAAAGTTCTGTGGTATAATATTGTAAACGTGAAGAAATTCCAAAACGTGCTCTCATCGGAGCAGTTAACAATCCTGAACGTGTAGTAGCCCCAATAAGTGTAAACGGATTCAAATTAATCTGAACTGTTCTTGCATTAGGTCCTGATTCAATCATAATATCGATTTTGAAGTCTTCCATTGCCGAATATAAATATTCTTCCACAACGGGACTTAATCGGTGAATCTCATCTATAAATAGAACATCTCTCTCATCTAAATTAGTCAATAGACCTGCTAAGTCTCCTGGCTTATCCAATACAGGTCCTGAAGTGATCTTAATCCCAACCTGAAGTTCATTAGCCAATATATTGGCTAAAGTAGTTTTACCCAACCCCGGAGGACCATGAAAAAGAGCATGATCAAGTGCTTCACCACGCTGGTTAGCAGCGGCAACAAAGACTTTCAAATTTTCCAAAACCTGATCTTGCCCAGCGAAGTCATCAAATGAGAGCGGACGTAATCTTTTTTCAAGATCTAATTCTTCTGAGTTATATCCTTTAGTAGTAGGATCTAGATTTTCATTCATCCTGCAAAGATATAGAAAGTAATCAGTTTGTAAAATAGTAAAACTGAACGTTTAAAACTTTAACTAAACAAAAAGGCTGTCATTTCTGACAGCCTTTTAATTTATTTTTAGTGGTGTAAAACTTCTTCACCTTCTTTCATTGGTACATTTTGAGGAACAAAATCTACATCGTGATTAGGGTTACTATAGTCATACGGCCAACGGTATACGTGAGGAATTTCTCCCGGCCAGTTTCCGTGAATATGTTCTACTGGAGTTGTCCACTCTAAAGTTGTAGATTTCCATGGATTCTGAACCGCTTTCTTACCGTAGAAAATACTACTAAAGAAATTGTATAAGAATACTAATTGGAACGCACCTCCTACAAGAGCAAATGTTGTAATTAAAACATTCACATTTTGTAAATCATCAAATAATGGGAAGTTTGTGTTTGTATAATAACGTCTTGGAAGACCAGCTAATCCAATAAAGTGCATTGGGAAGAATACTCCATAAGCACAAACAGCTGTAACCCAGAAGTGGATATAACCTAAGTTTTTGTTTAACATTCTTCCATACATTTTAGGGAACCAGTGGTAAATACCAGCGAACATTCCGTAAAGTGCAGAGATACCCATTACTAAGTGAAAGTGAGCAATTACGAAGTAAGTATCATGAACGTTAATATCCAGAGTACTATCTCCTAAAATGATTCCAGTTAAACCTCCAGTGATGAAAGTAGAAACCATTCCAATAGAGAATAACATTGCAGGGTTAAATTGTAAATTACCTTTCCATAAAGTTGTAATCCAGTTGAAAGCTTTAACAGCTGATGGAATTGCAATCAATAAAGTTGTAAAAGTAAATACAGATCCTAAGAAAGGATTCATACCTGAAATAAACATGTGGTGACCCCAAACAATAGTAGATAAGAATGCAATTGCAAGAACTGACATAATCATCGCTCTGTATCCGAAAATTGGTTTACGAGCATTCGTAGCCATAATTTCAGAAACAAGTCCCATTGCAGGCAAGATTACAATATAAACTTCAGGGTGTCCTAAGAACCAAAATAAGTGCTCAAACAATACAGGAGATCCACCTTGGTAGTGTAAAACTTCACCTGCAATATAAATATCAGATAAGAAGAATGAAGTACCAAAACTTCTATCAAAGATCAATAGTAATGCTGCAGATAATAATACCGGGAACGAAATAACACCAATAATAGCTGTTACGAAGAATGTCCAGATAGTAAGAGGAAGTCTAGTCATAGACATCCCTTTTGTTCTTAAGTTAATTACAGTAACAATGTAATTTAAAGATCCCATCAAAGAAGATGCAATGAAAATAGCCATTGAAACTAACCATAAAGTCATACCAGTTCCAGAACCAGGAATAGCCTGTGGTAATGCACTTAATGGAGGATAAATTGTCCAACCTGCAGAAGCTGGTCCAGCTTCAACAAATAATGAACATAACATTACTACAGCTGATAAGAAAAACAACCAGTATGAAATCATATTCATAAATCCGGAAGCCATATCTCGTGCACCAATTTGAAGCGGAATAAGTAAGTTACTAAAAGTTCCACTCAAACCAGCCGTTAGTACAAAGAATACCATGATGGTACCGTGAATTGTAACTAAAGCTAGATAAATATCATTAGCCATAACACCATCTGGTGCAAATTTATCTCCTAATAAAACATTGAATATTTTGAAAGATTCTTCTGGCCAGGCTAATTGCATTCTGAAAAGCAAGGACATTGCAATCCCAATTACTCCCATAACAATACCAGTAATTAAGTATTGTTTAGCAATCATTTTGTGATCAATACTAAAAATATATTTAGTAATGAACGTGTCTTTATGATGATGTTCGTGCTCGTGATCGTGTCCGTGATCGTGACCGTGCGCTTCTGCTGACATATATGTGTACTTTAAATTTTCTTAATAATATTATTTCATCGCAACTTTAGCTACAACTGCTTTAACAGTATCAACTACCGCTTTTACGGTATCTTTTACTTTTGCAGTAGTATCTGTAGTTGGAGCAGCTCCTTCAGCTGGTTTTTCAGCCGCTTTTGCTGCAGCAATATCTTGAGCTAAAGTAGTTTTCTCACTTAACCATTTTTTATAATCTTCTGGAGTATCAACCACCACTTTCATTTGCATGTTGTAGTGAGAAGCTCCACAAATTTTATTACATAACAATAAGTAATCAAATGTATAAGGATCTAAAGCTGTACCTCCTTTTGCAACTAGCTCAACGCTTTTTTCAGCTCTAAGTTTGTTGATGTGAGCAACTTTTTCTTTCATAAAATCCAACTCTCTGTATTCAGCAGTCGTATAAGTAGGAATAAATGCAAACTCAGTAACCATTCCAGGAACACAGTTCATCTGCGCTCTAAAATGAGGCATGTAAGCTGAGTGCAAAACGTCTTGAGAACGCATTTTAAAGTGTACTTTTTTACCTTTAGGGATATGTAATTCAGAAACTACGATAT
Source organism: Flavobacterium sp. H4147 (assembly GCF_029360735.1). Classification (NCBI taxonomy): domain Bacteria; kingdom Pseudomonadati; phylum Bacteroidota; class Flavobacteriia; order Flavobacteriales; family Flavobacteriaceae; genus Flavobacterium; species Flavobacterium sp. H4147. Next base: position 406,633 of record NZ_JARKNB010000001.1, read on the forward strand.
CATCTTGAGAATTAGGATCTGACATATCAACACCTAAAGTGTTAACTCCTTCGATTAATCTTACATTCGCTTTTCCTAAAGTATTATCAGCACCAGCATATCTTGCAGTCCATTTAAACTGTTGAGCATATAATTCGATTTCAATTACATCTTCGTCTTTGTCAACAAACATAATGTTGTTCCAAGCGTATAATCCGTAAAGAATTAAACAAGCCAAAACTACAGACGGAATGATACTCCAGATTGCCTCTAATTTATTACTATCAGCAAAAAACAATGCTTTTCTGTCTTTGTGCCCTCTATTTTTAAAAGAAAACCAATATAATAAACCTTGAGTAATAACTTGAACTGTAAAAATTAAAATCCAAGTAATATTCATTAAACTATCTACTAAAGTACCGTGCTCAGAAGCAGGAGTATGAAGTGCCAAATTACCCCATTTTAGTAAACCATAAATCGTAAATATATAAATGAAAGCTAAAAAGCCAAACAAAATATATCCTTGAATGTTATTATCATTATCTGATGCAACTTGAGAATCGTCCGAAGAAGCACCTACCTGAGTAAGATCAAATATCTTCGTCAATTGCCATAATGCAACTGCTAATAAAACTAAAACTATAATTACCAACAAACTTGTCATCTGTTTACTTCTTTAAATATTAATAATGAAAATGTTTACTTTCTTCAATGAAAGGGTTTCTTTTTGCAAGCAGAGGAGATTTAGTCAATGCAGTAAATACAACGAAAATAAATAAACCTAAGAAGAAAAGAATAGATGCAATTTCAGGAACTCCGATAAACCATTTGTCTCCAACTGTACCAGGCATAATCATATTAAAGAAATCAACATAATGACCTAATAATATTACAATACCAGCCATAACAACAACCCAGTTAAGACGTTTGAAATCTGTATTGATTAATATTAATAATGGGAAAACAAAGTTCATAACAACCGCTCCAAAGAAAGGAAGGTTATATAATTGAATTCTTGTTACAAAATAAGTTACCTCTTCAGGAATGTTTGCGTACCAAATCAACATGAACTGAGAGAACCATAAGTAAGTCCAGAAAACGCTGATACCAAACATGAATTTAGCTAAATCATGAATATGGCTTGTATTTACGTACTCTAAATATCCTTTAGATTTTAGGTAAATTGTTACCAATGCAATTGTTGTAATACCACTTACAAAAAAAGAAGCAAATACATACCATGCAAATAAAGTACTGAACCAGTGTGGATCAAATGACATAATCCAATCCCAAGCCATAATAGACTCAGAAACAATAAAGAATACTAAGAATCCAGCAGATGCTTTAAAATTCTTTTTGTAGTAAAGATCATCATTTGTTTCATCTTGTGCTAAACAGTTTTTTCTTGAAAAGTGACGGTAAATGTTCCATCCTAATAAAAAGATAAAAGCTCTTACAATCCAGAAAGGGAAGTTCAAATAACCCGATTTACCAGCAATAATAGCGTCATAGTTTGCGCTCTTTGGATCAGTTACTCCTTCACCCAACCAAACAAAAATATGATTAAAGTGTAGTCCACATAAAACTAAGATTATAAAGAAAATAACAGAACCCGCAGGTAAATAAGCTGTTATACCTTGCATAACTCTGAATAAAACTGGAGACCATCCAGCTTGAGCCACTTGTTGAATAGCGTAAAATGCTAAAACTCCCATAGAAAGCAATAAGAAGAAAATACAAGCCACATATACAGCTGACCATGGTTTGTTTTGCAATTGGTGCAATACATGAGTCAAATGTTCAGTATGTTCATCAGCAGCATTAACTTTTGCGTGCTCGCCTCCTTTGTGCTCTTCATGTGAAGCTTCTGCGGCTTCATGATGTCCAGCTTCTTTGTGAGAAGCTTCTGAAGCTTCTCCATGTGCAGCACCATGAGAACCATGAGCATCTGCAGCTAGTAATTTTTCAACTTCTTGAATATCTTTAGGTGCACTTAAAAAACCATACCCAATTCCTAATAAGCCAAGAACCATTAGGATGATAGAAAAAGTTTTTAATTTACTTGAAAATGTATACATATCTATTACGATCAGTTTGTTCAACAATTATAATTGGCTTTTTAGTTTCAGAACATAGTCAGCAACTAACCAACGTTCGTGAGCACTTAATTGATTTGCATGTGAACCCATTGCGTTTAAACCATAAGTCTCAACATGAAAGATACTTCCTTCAGTGATTTCTCTGTCTTTATAGCTAGGTACTCCAAGAAATTTTTCTCTTTCAACCAATTTACCTTTACCGTTACCAGCAGCACCATGGCAGCTGATACAGTAAATTTCGAAAAGCTCTTTACCTTTTCCTGAATTTCTTTCTTCTTCAGTCAAAGGTGATTTCAAATTAGCTTTTGCTAATTCGTAACCAGCAGTTGAATTTTCATATTCATAAGGTTCAAAACCTCTATTGATAGTTCCTGCAACAGGAAGCTGTCCTTCTTTTCCTCCTTTAAATACTTTTGCTTCTGTATACGGCTCGTAAGCAACAGACTCATACATATTTGGGAAATACTGATAGTTTGGTGCCGAATTATTGTGGCATGATGAAACTAAAATAGTTATACCAACTAAAAGTGTTATTTTATATATCCTTTTCATAGCTACAATTAATTCTTTTCAATTACTTTAACTTCAACAGCTCCAGTGCCTTCGAAAAAAGAAACAAGTTCTGCTTCGTTATCGTTTACAGCAACTTCCATTAAGAAGTGGTCATCTGTTGTTCTAACATCAGGATTCTCAGCTTGTTTAAACGGCCATAATCTACTTCTCATATAAAAAGTAATTACCATTAAGTGGGCTGCAAAGAATACAGTCATCTCAAACATAATTGGCACAAAAGAAGGCATGTTTTGGATGAAACTAAAACTTGGTTTACCTCCAATATCTTGTGGCCAGTCATGAATCATGATGTAACCCATCATAGTCGTTGCAACAGAAATACCAACACATCCATATAAAAAAGCACATATTGCTAATCTTGTTGGTGCTAGTCCCATAGCTTTATCCAATCCGTGAACCGGAAAAGGAGTAAAAACCTCTTCAATATGATGATGAGCAGCTCTGGTTTTCTTTACTGCATCCATCAAAACGTCATCGTCATTATAAATGGCGTATATAACTTTATTACTCATGATGTGAATCTTTATTTGCTCTTTCTCTAATGTAATTATCTCCTGTTCCTTTCAAAATTGTTTTTACCTCTGCCTGAGCAATTACAGGGAATGTTCTAGAGTATAATAAAAACAATACAAAGAAGAAACCAATTGTTCCAATGAAAATTCCAATATCAACAAATGTTGGTGAGAACATTGTCCAAGAAGATGGAAGGTAATCTCTATGTAAAGAAGTAACAATAATTACAAATCTTTCAAACCACATCCCGATGTTTACCACAATCGAAATAATGAATGAGAACATGATACTTGTTCTTAATTTTTTGAACCACATGAACTGAGGAGAGAACACGTTACACGTCATCATTGACCAATATGCCCACCAGTAAGGTCCAGTAGCTCTGTTTAAGAATGCATATTGTTCATATTCTACACCTGAATACCAAGCTACGAATAACTCAGTGATGTAAGCTACACCTACAATAGATCCAGTAATCATGATAATAATATTCATTAACTCGATATGCTGTAATGTAATGTATGCTTCAAGGTTAGAAACTTTTCTCATAACGATCAACAATGTATTTACCATCGCAAATCCAGAGAAAACCGCTCCAGCAACGAAGTATGGAGGGAAAATTGTTGTATGCCATCCAGGAATTACAGAAGTAGCAAAGTCCATAGATACAATTGTGTGTACAGAAAGTACAAGTGGAGTAGCTAAACCAGCTAATACTAAAGATACTTCTTCAAAACGCTGCCAGTCTTTAGCTCTTCCGCTCCATCCAAAACTTAAGATTGAATAAACTCTTTTGTTAAATGGAGTAATAGCTCTATCACGAAGCATAGCGAAATCAGGTAATAAACCAGTCCACCAGAATACTAATGATACTGAAAGGTAAGTTGAAATCGCGAATACGTCCCAAAGCAATGGTGAGTTAAAGTTTACCCATAAAGATCCAAATTGATTTGGAATAGGTAAAACCCAGTATGCTAACCATGGACGACCCATGTGAATAATTGGAAATAAACCTGCCTGAACTACTGAGAAAATGGTCATTGCTTCCGCAGAACGGTTAATAGCCATTCTCCAACGCTGACGGAAAAGTAAAAGTACTGCAGAAATCAAAGTTCCCGCGTGACCAATACCAACCCACCAAACGAAGTTAGTAATATCCCAAGCCCAACCAACTGTTTTGTTTAATCCCCATGTTCCGATACCGGTAGATACGGTGTAAATTATACAACCTAACCCCCAAAGGAAGGCTACTAATGCGATTGTAAATACAATCCACCATTGTTTATTTGCAGGTCCTTCAACAGGTGCTGCCACATCTACAGTTACATCGTGATATGATTTATCACCTATAACTAAAGGTTTTCTAATGGGTGCTTCGTAATGAGACGACATAATCCTTTATATTGTTTCTTAATTAATAATTTTACTAAGTGTTTCTAACTTTTACGTGATAGAAAACATTTGGTTTTGTACCAACATGCTCTAATAAATGATACATTCTTTCGCTTTCTGCTAATTTAGCAACTTCGCTTTCTTTATCATTTACATCTCCGAATACCATAGCACCAGAAGAACAAGCTGCAGAACAAGCACAAGCATTGTTGAACTCATCTTTCCCCACAACTCTTCCTTGACGTTTCGCCTCAAGAATAACTGCTTGTGTACTTTGGATACAGAATGAACATTTTTCCATAACTCCACGAGAACGAACGTTTACGTCTGGGTTTAATACCATACGACCTAAATCATCATTCATGTGATAATCGAATTCACTGTTTTTGTTGTATAAGAACCAGTTGAAACGACGTACTTTATATGGACAGTTGTTAGCGCAGTAACGAGTACCAACGCATCTGTTATATGCCATGTGGTTTTGACCTTGACGACCGTGAGAAGTTGCAGCAACAGGACAAACTGTTTCACAAGGTGCGTGGTTACAGTGTTGACACATTACTGGCTGGAATGCTACTTGTGGATTATCTCCAGGTTTTTCCATTTCATTAAATGTAGATAATGAACTAGATAAACCAGCAATTCCTTCTTTTCTTTCGTTATCACCTTCAAAAGTACTTTCAGAAGAGTAGTATCTATCGATACGTAACCAGTGCATATCACGGCTTCTTCTAACCTCTGCTTTACCTACAACAGGAACGTTGTTTTCAGCGTGGCAAGCAATAACGCAAGCTCCACATCCTGTACAAGCATTTAAGTCAATTGATAAGTTGAAATGGTGACCTGTAGAACGATCAAATGATTCCCATAAGTCAACAGTTGTAGCTTCAACCTCTTGGTGGTCTAAAGATACCATTGGCTGTTCATTCCAATGTTTAGCATCTTTAGTGTTGAAAATTTCAAGAGTAGTTTCTTTAATAATATCTCCTCTACCCATCAACGTTTTTTGTCCTTGAACACAAGCAAACTCGTGTTCTCCACTTGCTTGAGCAATGGTAACAGACTGAACATTGTTGAAATTTTTATATAAAGCGTAAGCATTAATACCTACTTGCATTTCTTCTTTTAAGCCCTCTTTACGACCATAACCAACAGCCAAACCAATTGTACCAACAGCTTGTCCAGGCTGAACAATTACTGGTACATTCTCTAATTTAAGACCATCAGCAGTAGTAATAGTAGCATAACTTCCGTTTAAACCACCATTTGCTACAATTTCATTTGATAAATTGTATTTTTTTGCATCAGCGTTTGAAACAGTCACATAGTTATCCCAAGAAACTCTTGTAATTGGATCTGGAAACTCTTGTAACCATGGGTTGTTTGCATGTTGTCCATCTCCCATACCTGTTTTAGTATACAATACTAATTCAAGTCCTGAATCAGCTTTTGATTTTGAAAGAGCAGACGCCGCTCCTGCGAAATCATAAGAACCTCCAGATAATGCACCAGTTTCAGCAACTAAAAGACCATCATGTAACACTTTATTCCAAGAAGAACCAGCAATAAATCCGGCAGAATTAGCTTTTACATAATCATAAAAAGTTCCCGGAGTTCCGTTTAGAGATAATAAAACATCTTGAAATTGTTTCGTATCAAATATTGGACGGATAGTTGGCTGTGTTAAGCTATAAGTTCCTTTAGTAAGAACTAAATCTCCCCAAGATTCTAAGTAATGAGGGGCTGGTGCAGCAACTTTAGAAATAGAAGCTGTTTCATCTTCTTTCAATGAAAAAGCAACTGATGTATCAACTTTTTTCAATCCAGAAACGAATGCAGCTGAATCTGCTAAAGTATAAACAGGGTTAACACCACTCATAATTAAGGTATGAACAGTTCCTGCATTCATATCTTTTATCAACTGAGCAACAGCAGCATTAGAACCTTTTCTAATTTGTCTTGTTCCCACAGTATTGAAAGCCTCGCTAGCTAAAATTTGGTTAATAGCCAAAACTAGCAGCTGAGCATTTTTATCTTCAATTCCAGAAACCAATACTCCTTTTGATCCTGCAGCTTTTAATTGTTGAGCCGCTTTCACAACTTCAGCTTTGAATTTTTCATCCAAAGAAACTGGAACAGAAGATCCTGCAATAATATTATAAATTTGAACTAAAGCTTGTTTTTGATTAGCTGTAGTCATAGGAACACGCTTGTCAGCTGCTGCTCCTGATAATGTCATATTTGATTCAAACTGGAAGTGACGAGACATTTTTCCATTTTGCGGAATACGTCCTTTCACATATCCTGTATCATATCCACCACCTTGCCAATCCCCTAAGAAATCAGCACCAACAGATACAATTAAAGAGGCTTTAGAAAAATCGTAATCAACTAAAGCTCTTTCTCCAAATACTGTTTCAAAAGCATCTAAAGCTTCTGAAGAAGAAACAGCGTCATAAACAACGTGTTTTGCATTTGGATTTTTAGCAATAAATTCACCTATCAACTTTTCAGTAGAAGGACTTGCTAATGTATTAGTTAACAATACCACTTGTCCACCTTTTGCTTTCGCTCCAGCTAAACCAGATTTAATTTTCAACTCAACAGCAGACCAATTAGATTTTTTATGATCTATTTTTGGCTCTTTTAAACGCATGCTATCGTATAATCCTAATATAGACGCATGAATTCTAGCATTCGCTGAAAACTTAGCTCCAGGGATAGTATTGTTCTCAATTTTAATTGGACGACCCTCACGAGTTTTCACCAATAAGTTTGCAAAATCAAAACCATCAAAAACAGTAGTTGCATAGTAATCCGCAACACCAGGAATGATCTGCTCTGGTTGTAAAACATAAGGGATAGACTTGTGCACAGGACCTTCGCAAGCAGCAAGTGTAACAGCTGCAGTACTAAACCCTACGTACTTTAAAAAGTCACGACGTGAAGTTCCTGATGAAGCTAATGCTTCAGCATTTCCTAAGAATTCTTCTGTAGGAATCTCTTCAACAAATTCGTTATTTCTAAGCGCCTCAACAATAGAACTATTTTCTAGTTCTTCAACACTTTTCCAGTATTTTTTGTTTGATGACATTGTATATAATATTAAAATCTTAATAATTCGATTAATAGTGGCATTTACCGCATTCTAAACCTCCCATTTGCGCTGCAGTTAATTTTTCTACACCGTATTTTTTAGAAAGTTCAGCATGAATCTTCTCGTAATATGCATTTCCTTCCATCTTAACATCAGTCTTTCTGTGGCAATCCACACACCATCCCATTGTTAATTTAGAATATTGTTTCATAATTTCAAACTCTTGAACAGGACCGTGACAAGTCTGGCACTCAACTCCTGCAACAGAAACGTGTTGAGAGTGATTGAAATAAACGAAATCAGGAAGATTATGAATACGAACCCATTTTACAGGTTTTTGCTTTCCAGTATATGCTTGTTTCGTTTTATCCCATCCAACAGCATCATACAATTTTTGGATTTGAGCATCGTAGAATGCTTTACTGTATTCTGCCGTAGCAGTAGTTTCAGCAACTTCAGAAATATTTTTATGACAGTTCATACAAACATTTAAAGAAGGAATACCAGCAGTTTTACTTACACGTGCAGCAGAGTGACAATATTTACAATTGATTTCATTATCTCCAGCGTGAATTTTGTGTGAGTAGTGAATTGGCTGAATTGGCTCATAGTTTTGATCTACACCAACCTGCATTAAATATCCGTAGACAAAATAACCACTAGCCAAAAGTAAAAATATAGCAGTAACCAATACTAAGAACTGATTTCTTGCAAAAGCTTTCCAAATTGGAGTTCTACCTTCTTTTGGAGCAACTACAATTCCGTTATTTGCAGCAACTTTAGTCAATACTTTGTTCACCATGAACAACATAACAACCAAAATAGCCATTACAACAGCAAGAGCGCCTAAAATAACATTATTTGAGATTCCACCACCGTCAACTTGAGTACCCGGAGGCGTTGCAGCAGTACCAGGAGCTGGCGTTGGATCCTTTTTCTCTTCAGAAGTATAAGCAATGATATTATCAATATCACCTTCAGATAATTGAGGAAAAGAAGTCATTACTGCCTTATTATTTTCCTCGAAAAGTTTAACAGCAACTGGATCGCCTGATTTAATCATATCAGAGCTATTGTGCACCCACTTGTAAATCCAAGCCATATCATGCTTAGAAGCAACGCCTCTTAAAGCTGGACCTGTTGATTTAGCATCTAATTTGTGACATGCAGCGCAATTTGCATTAAAAAGTTCTTTCCCTTTTACCGGATCACCACCAGATGTCGCAGCCGGAGCAGCAGCTTCAGGTGCCGCAGGAGCTGCAGCAGGATCTTGAGCAAATGAAGTTAGGGAGAAAATTAACGTTAGCGACAAACTAAGTAATAATTTTCTTGAGATCGAATTATGGTTACCCACCTTTTTCATATAGTATAATAATTATCTACTAATTTTTGGTATGATTTTTTCTGTATTAAACCAGACAAAATACACACCCTCTTTTAAAACTTGCACAAAAATACGACTTATGAACTATTCTCAAAACCTTAAAATAGTCTTAAATATCAATTTATATCAATTCTAAATAATATTAAAATTTCGCACACAAACTTTAAATAGTATTTTTGCATAAAAACCATCACATTATGAGAATTTTAAGCCATACAAAAAACGTTTTCTTAACATTAACATTGACTGCATTAACACATAATATTCATGCTCAAGATCAAAATTTAACACTAAATCAAGACCCTAAATTTGAGCAGTTATTGAATGATAAACGTAAATTTAACACAGCAATAAGTACAAACGATTCTTATAGAATTCAAATTTTCAGCGGAAAGAGCGATGAAGCAAAAAAGACTTTAAGTGACTTCAAAAGAGAATATACCAACATCGACGGAACTATCATCTTTAATACTCCAAATTACAAAGTTATTGTGGGTAATTTCAAATCGAGAATTGAAGCAGAACGCAATTTAATTGACATTAGAAAAAAATACAGAAATGTTTTCCTTCTTAAACCAGGAAAATAATAAACATTAAAAACACATATAAGAAGCAACACAAAACCCTCGCTTTTTTATAACTTCAAGATAATTTGCATTATCATCCTATTACAAAAAAAAGCTCCATCTTCATGGAGCTTTTTTCTTTTTCAACACAATAAAAAAGTTAATTTATTACTTTAATACCAGTAGCCATAAATCGAATTTCTTCTTTTGGTTTGGTAATCGCATCTATTTCTGATTTTGTTTTTTTAGCATCTTTCGCATAATGCTTTAATTCTTCTACAGATGTTATTTTTCGCTCTGCCTTCCCTTCCAAAACAACATTTTTTCCTTTTAATGCAGTGGGTACAAAAAAAGCATAATCTTTCATCTTTACAAAAAACGAAGAGTTATCATCCGATTTTACTGTAATCCAGCAACCTCTTTTTTCACATACATCTGTCACCTCGCCTTTTACGGCAACGCTTTCTATTTTTGATGATTTTTTTAACGCATCTTCTAATTGGTTTACAGAAACAGCCCTGTCGATTGCATCACCAGAAACATCTTGTCCATAAAAATCTCCAACGACTGCATTACCTGCCGGCGGCGCTGGTTTCTCTACATCTTCTTGAGAAAATAGAAAACAAGAAGAACATGTAAACAGAACCGTCAATAATACTCTTAATTTCATATCTAAATAGTTTTATTAAAAAATAGCAAATTACAACAACCAAAAATACGTATTTAATTACAAAATAAACTTACAACACGTTCATAAAAAAAGCCCCAATTTTCATTGGAGCTTTTAAATATATTAACTGAATCTTATTTCAATTTCTTTTTAATTGCTACTTCATGGTATGCTTCAATAGCATCATTGATTTCGATATCATTAAATCCTTTTATCTGAATACCGCAATCATAACCTTTAGTAACTTCTTTAACATCGTCTTTGAAACGTTTTAAAGCAACTAGTTCACCAGTATGAACTACTACACCATCTCTAATAACTCTAATCTTAGAAGCTCTTAGAATCTTACCATCAGTCACCATACATCCTGCAATCGAACCAACTTTAGAAATCTTGAATATTTCACGGATTTCTGCTGTTCCCAGAATTTCCTCTTTCATTTCAGGAGCAAGCATTCCTTCCATCGCATCTTTCAAGTCATCAATAGCTGCATAGATAATAGAGTAGTAACGGATATCGATTTCTTCTTTCTCAGCAAGCTGTCTTGCATTTCCTGCTGGACGAACGTTAAATCCGATAATAATCGCATCTGATGCAGAAGCTAAGTTAACGTCAGTTTCTGTAATCGCACCAACTCCTTTGTGAATAATATTAATTTGAACTTCTTCTGTAGAAAGTTTAGAGAATGAGTCAGACAATGCTTCAACAGAACCATCTACGTCTCCTTTAAGGATTACGTTTAATTCTTTAAACTGACCAAGAGCGATACGACGTCCAATTTCATCAAGCGTAATATGTCTTTGTGTACGTACTGATTGTTCACGCATCAATTGAGAACGTTTTGATGCAATTTGTTTTGCTTCTTTTTCGTCTTCAAACACGTTAAACTTATCACCTGCCGTTGGAGCTCCATCTAGACCTAAAACAGATACCGGAGTTGAAGGACCAGCCGTTAAAACTGTATGTCCTCTTTCATCATGCATTGCTTTCACTTTTCCATGATGTTTTCCTGCCAGCATATAATCTCCAATTTTCAAAGTACCTTGCTGTACTAAAATTGTAGACACATATCCTTTTCCTTTATCTAAATAAGCCTCAACTACTGTTCCCTGAGCCGCTTTGTTTGGATTTGATTTTAAGTCTAAGATTTCAGCTTCTAATAAAACTTTCTCCAATAATTCCTTCACACCTGTTCCAACTTTCGCAGAAATATCATGTGACTGAATTTTTCCACCCCAATCTTCAACAAGTAAATTCATACCAGCCAAACGTTCTTTAATTTTATCAACATTTGCATTTGGTTTATCAATTTTATTGATTGCAAATATAATTGGCACTCCCGCAGCTTGTGCGTGAGAAATTGCCTCTTTTGTTTGTGGCATGATATCGTCATCCGCCGCAACCACAATAATTGCGATATCTGTAACTTGAGCTCCACGTGCACGCATTGCGGTAAACGCCTCGTGACCCGGAGTATCCAAGAATGCTATTTTTTGTCCGTTATCTAAAGTAACTCCATACGCTCCAATGTGCTGTGTAATACCTCCAGACTCACCAGCGATAACATTTTCTTTACGGATATAATCCAGTAAAGATGTTTTACCGTGGTCAACGTGACCCATTACCGTAACAATTGGCGCTCTTGTTACTAAATCTTCTTCTTTATCTTCAACAACTTCAATTGCTTCTTCAATGTCAACTGTGATGAATTCTACATCATAACCAAATTCATCAGCAACGATTGTTAAAGTCTCAGCATCTAAACGTTGGTTCATAGTTACCATGATTCCAAGAGACATACACGTTCCAATTACTTTAGTAATCGGCACGTCCATCATAATTGCAATTTCACCAACAGTAACGAATTCTGTAACTTTAATAGTTTTACTTCCTTCATCAAGTGCTCTTTGCTCGTCGTCTGATTTTTGACGGTGAGTTTCTCTTTTATCTCTTCTGTATTTAGCCGCTTTTGATTTACCGCCTTTTCCTTGAAGCTTTTCAAGAGTTTCTCTAATTTGGTTTTTTACTTCTTCTTCAGTAGGCTCAACTTTTGCCACAATTGCTGGACGGTTTCCTTTTACAAAACCTGGTCTTGCACTTCTGTTAGCATTAAAACCACCTCCGTTATTTGAACCTGTTTTATTTTGTCCTTGTTGAGCTCCTTGCCCTTGAGGATTATTATTATTTCCTACAGCAGGTTTTTGAGCTCCCGGTGTACCCGGTTTAGGAGCAATTCTTTTACGCTTATTTTTATTAGCGTTATTCCCTGCTCCTGGAACTCCAGGTTTATTATTTTGAGCTGCTTTTGGATCTTCTTTCTTTTTCTTAGGCTTATTAAATTGAGACAAGTCAATTGTCTGCCCCGTAAGAGTTGTCCCTGAAAGCTTTTGATATTGCGTAGTAATAGTATCTTCTGAAGTTGCAGGATCTGTTGACACAATAGGTTCAGCAGTTTTAGCTTCAGGTTTTACTTCTTTTTTCTCAGTAATAATAGGTTTTTCTACCTTTTTCTCCTCAGAAACTACAGGAGCAACAGACTCTGGCTGTACATTTTCTTTTTGAGCAGGTTTTTCTGGCTGAGAAGGAGCAACAGTTTTAGGCTCTTCGGTTTTAACTTCTTCTGAAGGAGAAACAGCAGGTTTCTTTGGATTCAAATCAATTTTACCAACCTGAACAGGCCCAGTAACAACAGCTCTCGCTTTAATGATTTCTTGCTGTTTCTGACGCTCCTCTTCTTGTCTGCGTTTATCCTCTAATTCTTTCTCACGCTCAACACGTAAAGCTTCTTTTTCTTTTCTTTTTTCTTCTCCTACTTCTTTAGAAGCTTCCTTATTCCCCTTATCGCCCGCAAATTGGCTTTGTAGAATATTAAATTCTCCCTCAGAAATTTTGGCATTTGGATTTGCATCAATAGCAATTCCTTTATCTTTTAGATAGTCTACCGCTCTTTCTAACGAAATATTTAATTCCCTTAAAACCTTGTTTATTCTTATTACTCTCTCTTCAGACATATAACCTTTTTATTATTACCTTTTTCGTTGTGTTGTTAGAGCAGATAACAAACTAGTTATCAAACTCTTCTTTTAGTATTCTAATAACATCCAGAATTGTTTCCTCTTCTAAATCTGTTCTTCTTACTAAATCTTCTACTTCTTGTTTTAAAATACTTTTAGCTGTATCCAAACCAATTTTTGCAAATTCTTCGATAACCCAGTCTTCGATTTCATCTGAAAACTCTGTTAATTCAACATCATCATCATCTTCACCGCTTTCAGTATCACCTTCTCTGATTACGTCTAATTCATAACCCGTTAATAGACCAGCCAATTTAATATTATGCCCTCCTCTACCAATTGCTTTAGAAACTTCTTCTAATTTTAAGAATACTTCAGCTCTCTTGTTTTCTTCATCAATTTTGATAGTAGAAACTTTAGCAGGACTTAATGCTCTTGTAATAAACAACTGAATGTTGTTTGTATAATTGATAACATCAATATTTTCATTTCCTAATTCACGAACAATTCCATGAATACGCGATCCTTTCATACCAACACAAGCTCCAACTGGATCAATTCTGTCATCGTAAGAATCTACGGCTACTTTTGCTTTTTCACCTGGAATACGAACTACATTTTTTACTGTAATTAAACCGTCAAAAACCTCTGGAATTTCCTGCTCGAATAATTTTTCCAAAAACTTCTCTGAAGTTCTTGACATAATAATCTGCGGTTTATTTCCTTTTAATTCAACGCTTTCAATAATTCCACGAACGTTATCTCCTTTACGGAAAAAGTCAGACGGAATTTGTTTTTCCTTTGGAAGCACAATCTCGTTTCCTTCATCATCTACTAAGATAACTACTCTAGGACGAACGTGATGAACTTCTGCGGTGTAAATATCGCCAATAATATCTTTAAATTGTTTATAAAGATTGGTATTATCATGTTCATGGATTTTAGATATTAAGTTTTGACGTAAAGCCAAAATTGCTCTTCTACCTAAATCAATTAATTTAACCTCTTCAGAAACCTCTTCTCCAATTTCAAAATCCGCTTCGATTTTTCTTGCTTCAGTCAGCGTAATTTCCTCGTTCTCAAAATCTAAATCTTCATCAGCAACAATAACTCTTCTTCTCCAAATTTCCATATCACCTTTATCAGGGTTGATAATGATATCGAAATTATCATCTGAACCGTATTTTTTCTTTAATGCATTTCTAAACACGTCCTCTAAAATTGCCATAAGCGTTACACGATCAATAAGTTTATTATCTTTAAACTCTGAGAATGAATCGATCAATGCTAAATTTTCCATGCGAATTCTTTAATTAAAATGTTACTGTAACAACTGCTTCCTTAATATCCGTATAAGGTATTTGTTGTTGTTTTTGAACTGTTTCTTTTCCTTTTCCTACTTTTTTCGGTTCTCTTGCCTTCCAAGACAAAATTATAAAAACATCATTAGCTTCAACCAATTCTGCTTCAATTTTTTCATTATTTGTAGTAACAATCAGCGTTCTACCAATATTTTTCTTGTATTGTCTTATCAATTTTAAAGGTGAACCAACTCCAACAGATGCAACTTCAAGCGAAAAATCCTGCTCTTCACGATCCAGATTATTCTCAATTGCACGACTTATATCGATACAATCCTGTAATGCAACTCCATTATCTCCATCTAAACCAACACTAATCTTGTATGAATCTGACACATGAACGTCAATCAAAAAGATAGATGGTTTTTCAAGAAGAGCCTCTTCAATTAATCCGTTTACTTTTTCTTTAAATGTCATAATTTTATAAAAAGAGGGGACATTTAGTCCCCTCATTATTTAGATTTCATTAAATAACGTTGCAAATATAGTGATTTTTTTATAAATCAAATAACTAGATTGCTCTAAAAATAATTCTTATCTTTATAATACCAAATAAAAAACATTATTTAAATAATTTAACCCCAACATCATGAAACGAATTTTAGTTCCTACCGATTTTTCAGAACATGCTGAACACGCGTTAAAAGTAGCCGCTCAAATTGCTAGAAAAAACAATTCCGAAATCATCATTTTACATATGCTGGAATTGCCGCATCAATCTAATGATGCCATATTTGGAGGAGTCAGCATTCCCGAAACAATGCTTTTTATGCAAAAAGCAAACGAAACGCTGGACAAAGTTTCCAATAGTGATTTTTTAGATGGAATTCCAGTAACAGAAATTGTAAAAATGGACAAACCCATACACGGAATCACTCAAGTAAGCAAAGAGCAAGACGTAGACTTAATTGTTATGGGCTCTCACGGATCTACAGGTATTGATGAATTGCTAATTGGCTCTAACACCGAAAAAGTTGTTAGAAATTCAGACATTCCAGTATTGATAATCAAAAAAGAGATTCCAAATTTTGAGATAAAAAACATTGTTTTCGCTTCTGATTTCAGCGAAGAAACCAAAAAACCATTTCAAAAACTTTTAAAATTCACAAAATCATTTGATGCAAAATTACATTTAGTTACCATCTGCACCCCAAATAGCTTTAAACCGACACATATTATTAACAAAGCCGTGAAAGAGTTTACAGATGATTTTAACCTTACCAATTTCGAAACCCATATTTATAATGATACTAACATCGAAAAAGGCATTCTTAATTTCTCAAACAGCATAAATGCAGATGCAATTGGAATGTGCACACACGGCAGAACTGGATTTGCACACTTCTTCAATGGAAGCATAAGCGAAGGACTAGTAAATCACGCCATTAGACCTGTTATCACCTTAAAGATTTAAAAAAATCAAATCTATAAAAACAACAAAGAGGCTGTCTAGTTTTCACAGATAACCTCTTTTTTTTTCGTTTAACTAAATATTAGATTTTCTAGTTGCACAGCAATCCTGCCTTCTCATTTTTTTAAGGATTTGTTCCAGAACCTGCTAGCGCACTTATAATAGGAGTCACCACATCTTCAACACTCTTAACCGTATCTAATATCGTATCAAGCAATCCGCCTCCATGCACTTCTTTCATTTCAGAAGGACTTAATTTTTCAAGATTAAATTTTTCCAGATCATTCATAATAACACTCTTTTAAAATTATTATTCAGTTAATCCCAAAAACACAGTTAGTATTTTTTTCAAGGACATCAAATTTACACAAAATACTATAAATCAAAAACATATATTCACAAAACATTCCTTCAAATAAAAAATGAGCCCTACAACAAAGTTTATTTGAGCTTCACAACAAAGCAGAACACTTCTTTAATATAGAAATTTGTCAAATAAAAATTCATTAAATCATATCACATGAAAACAATAGACAAAATTTACATTAATGGAGAATTCGTAACACCTCAAGGAACTGAATATTTTAACCTTATAAGTCCAACCACAAACGAAATACTTGGAAAAGTTCTTTTAGGAAACACCAAAGACACTCAAAATGCAATAGAAGCTGCTAAAAATGCTTTTAAGACTTTCTCTAAAACTTCGGCTTCAGAGAGAATTCAATATTTGAAAAATATAAAAACTGCTGTTGAAAAAAGAAAAACCGATTTTATAAATATAATGGTCGAAGAATATGGAGGAACATTTCAATTTGCATCTGTAAGTTACGAATACATGCTAAAAAGCTTCGATTCAGCAATCAGCTTATTAAAAAGCTATGAATTTACTAAGGTAATGGGAGAATCCGAAGTTCAAATGACACCGATTGGAGTTGTCGGAATTATAATTCCATGGAATTCAAGCAATGGTTTTATATGCAGCAAATTATCAACAGTAATTGCAGCAGGATGTACAACTGTTATAAAACCCAGCGAGATGAGCGCACAGCAAACGCAATTAATAATAGAATGCCTGCACGACGCCAAACTTCCAAAAGGAATAGTAAACATTGTGAACGGATTAGGAGAAATTGTTGGCGCAGAAATCAGTCGAAATCCTGATATTTCAAAAATTTCTTTTACAGGCTCAACTAATGTTGGGAAAATTATCGCCAAAGAAGCTGTCAACACCATGAAAAGAGTCACATTAGAACTTGGAGGAAAATCGCCAAACATTATTCTAGACGATGCCGATTTCTCGATAGCAATTCCGCTAGCTTTAAGCGCTGCATTCATGAACAGCGGACAAGCTTGTATAGCAGGAACTCGACTTTTGGTTCCAGAAAACAAACTTGAAGAAACCAAACTCATCCTTAAAAATGTTTTAGAAAACATAATTGTAGGCGATCCCAAAAACAGCAGTACAGCCGTAGGACCAATGGTAAGCACAAAACAATACCAGCGTGTTCAAGACTACATTCAGGCGGGAATTAATGAAGGCGCCGAAATTCTCGCTGGAGGATTAGGAAAACCTGAAGGTCTTGAAAAAGGAAATTTTGTCAAACCGACTATTTTTGTGAATGCAAATAACCAAATGCGTATTGCAAAAGAAGAAATATTCGGCCCGGTATTAACGGTCATTACATACAAAACCGAAGAAGAAGCAATTGAAATTGCAAATGATACCACTTACGGTCTTCAAGCTTATGTTAGTTCTTCAGACAAAAAAAGAGCACACCGAGTTGCTTCACAAATTAACGCTGGTCGCGTACAGATTAACGGAATTGGACACGACCCAATGGCGCCATTTGGCGGATTTAAGCAGTCAGGAATTGGTCGTGAATTTGGAACAATTGGACTTGAAGCTTATTTAGAACCAAAAGCTCTTATTCAGCCTAAATAATCATTGTAGGATCTGGAAAATTTTCATAAAAAGATTTTCCAGATCTTTCGTAATTTTACGATTATGACAACAAAATCAAACCCAAAACCAAAAATACTATACTCCTGCTACTATGCACGCAGCCGGGAAGGAGAACATTTTATCCCTGAACATGTTTTCAGCTATCAAATTTCTGGAGAAATGACAGCTTGGGACAGCAAAAATACTTTTCATTCAAAAGCAGGCGATTTTCGCTTCAGCAAAAGAAATCATTTAGCAAAATTCACTAAAATTCCGCCAGAGAATGGTGAATTCAAAACCATATCACTTTTTTTAGATCAAGAGATTCTTCGCGAAGTAAACAAAGAATACAATTACAAAGCAAACAAAAAAGTCGATTCAGAAGCGATGATTACATTGGCTCCACATCCGCTCTACAAATCTTTCATGGAATCACTTATCACCTATCTTGAAGTTGAACAAGAAAACAACGAAGCCTTGTTTAATTTAAAAATCAAGGAAGCCATCCATTTATTATTAAAAGTAAATCCCGAATTAAAAGACATTTTATTTGATTTTACAGAACCTGGCAAAATTGATTTGGAGGCCTTCATGAATAAAAATTTCCACTTCAATGTTCAAATGCATCGATTTGCATATTTAACAGGACGAAGTCTGGCAACTTTTAAAAGAGATTTTCAAAAAATATTCCAGCAAGCGCCGGGAAAATGGCTCTTAAACAAACGCCTTCAAGAAGCTTATTATTTAATCAGCCAAGGAAATCCGCCGTCAGAAGTTTATATTGGCGTAGGCTTTGAAGATCTATCTCATTTTTCATTTTCATTCAAAAAGAAATTCGGAATTGTCCCATCTTCCTTAAATCGCAAATAACTCAAGCAAAAATAACCCTATAAAAAAAGCCTCTCATTTCTGAGAGGCTTTTCTGTTGGTCTACTAGGACTCGAACCTAGAAAGACGGCACCAAAAACCGTAGTGTTACCATTACACCATAGACCAGCAGTGCTGTTAAGCGGGTGCAAAATTAGAACTTTATTTGTTTTATGCAAATTTTATTTAAAACTTTTTTCTGCATAAAAAAAGCCTCTCATTTCTGAGAGGCTTTATGTTGGTCTACTAGGACTCGAACCTAGAAAGACGGCACCAAAAACCGTAGTGTTACCATTACACCATAGACCAGCAATGCTGTTAAGCGAGTGCAAATTTAAGTCTTTATTTAGTTTTTACAAACTTTTTCGCCAAAAAAAATCATTTTTTTAGCTTTTTTTCAGTTTACAATTCTCCCAAACAACAAAAGATCCTTATAACCAATATATTACTATTCACACGTAGTTTTATAGAATTTTTTGTTAATGCTCGTTTCTTTCCATAAAAAAACATTTTCTTTGTAGGATAGAAAAACATACAAAATTTTAACACCTAAATATGGCACAATTCAATTTCAATAAATGGAATACAATTATTGGTTGGTTTGCATTTGCAATCGCTTTAATTACTTACACACTAACTGTTGAACCTACAATGAGCTTTTGGGATTGTGGTGAATATATTGCCACAGCAGCTAAACTTGAAGTTGGCCACCCACCAGGAGCACCTTTATTCCAAATGATGGGCGCGTTTTTTGCCATGTTTGCAATCGATGCCCAACATGTAGCTGTGATGGTTAACATGATGTCTGTTTTCTCTAGCGCATTTACAATTTTATTTATGTTTTGGTCTTCATCTATGATTTTGAAAAAGATTGTAGCTCGTTTTTCAGAAATCAACCAAAACAATTCTGTTGTTATTTTAGGAAGTTCTTTTGTTGGTGCCTTAGCTTATACTTTTTCTGATAGTTTCTGGTTCAATGCCGTTGAAGCCGAAGTTTATGCAATGGCTTCTTTATTAATTGCTTTGCTTTTCTGGCTTGGATTACGCTGGGAACAAGACATGGACAAACCAAAAGGAAACAAATGGCTTTTAATTATTTCTTTAGTTATTGGACTTTCGTTTGGGGTACACTTTATGGCGTTATTAACTATTCCGTCAATTGGATTTTTATACTATTTCAAACATTACGAAAAAGTTACTATTAAAAACTTTATCATTGCCAATATAGTAGTAATTGGAATCTTATTATTCATCTTTAAATTACTTCTTCCTCTAACCATGGCATCTTTTGGTAAAACCGAAATTTTCATGGTTAACAGTTTAGGTCTTCCTTTTAACTCAGGAACTATATTTGTGGTTTTGGTTTTAATCGCGTTTTTCTATTTCGGACTTAGATTCACCAAACAAAAAGGACTGATTTTTTACAATACCATCATCCTTTGTATCTTATTTATATTAATTGGTTTTTCTACTTGGATTATGCTTCCTGTTCGTGCCAATGCTAATACAGTTATCAACGAAAACAAACCATCTGATGCTGCCGAGGTTTTAGCATATTACAATCGTGAACAATATGGTGTTAATCCATTGTTTTACGGACCACAATACACAGAAGTTTTCGCTGGTCTTGATGCTACTACTCCATACTTAGATAAAAAACCTAACTACGAGAGAGATTACAAAACAGGTAAATACATCATTACTAATAATTATAAAAACGCAGAACAAAATACTGATGACAATCAGAAAACAATTCTGCCAAGAATGTGGAGTACCGAAACTGGACACATTCAAAATTATATCAGCTTTACAAATCCTCCTAAATTCAGAATCAACCCAAATTATGATTATGAAGAAGATTTAGGAAAATACGGAATTGACGCTAGTCAGTTAACCGAAGAAGAGTACAATAAAGCAATTTCACAACTTCGTAATGAGGTTGAAAAAACAGTTTCTGAATTTAGAAATGCTTATGCTCAAAAACAAATTGACAACGAAGGGTATGTTAAGTTCTTAAAAAGTTACGGCGATTATTTAATCGTAGAAAAACCATCGGCTGGAGATAATTTCAGCTTCATGTTTGAATATCAATTTGGGTACATGTACTGGAGATATTTAATGTGGAATTTCGTTGGACGCCAAAGTGATGTTCAAGGAAAATATGACAATCTTGACGGAAACTGGATCAGCGGTATCAAAGCTCTTGATTCTTTGCATTTAGGATCTCAAGACAATTTACCTTCTGATGTTTTAAACAACAAAGGGCGAAATGTTTATTATTTCCTTCCTTTCATTTTAGGTTTAATCGGAATAATGTACCATGCCAATAAAGACCTTAAGAGTTTTTATGTACTATTAGCATTGTTCTTGTTTACCGGAATTGCTTTAAAAATTTATTTGAATGAAAGACCTTTCGAACCTCGCGAAAGAGATTATGCTCTTGTAGGATCGTTTTATGTCTTTGCCATCTGGATTGGGTTTGGCGTGTATTCTCTATACGAAAGCTTTCAAAAATACATTGCACCAAAAATTGCGGGGCCAATTATTATTGCCGGAAGTTTATTGGCCGCTCCTGTTTTAATGGCTTCTCAAAACTGGGATGATCACGACAGATCTGGCAGATATACAGCTGTTGCAATGGCAAAAGCATATTTGAGTTCTTGTGATAAAGATGCGATTTTGTTTACCATTGGAGACAACGACACTTTCCCATTATGGTATGCACAGGAAATTGAGCATTTTAGAACCGACGTTAAAATCGTAAACACGAGTCTTTTTATGACAGACTGGTATATCGATCAAATGAAGGCTAAATCATACGAATCAGATCCTTTACCTATTTCTTTCAAGCATGAACAGTACGTGGGAGATAACTTGGATTATGTAGCTTATATTCAAAAAATTGACACACGCTGGAACATTAAAGATTTCCTTGATTTTATTAAAAATCCAAAATCAACGGTAGGCTTACAAAACGGCCAGACTATTCATTTTTATCCAACGAATAAAATCAGAGTAAACGTTGATAAAGATATGATTATCAAAAATAAAGTAGTAAATCCTAAATACAATGATTCGATTGTTCCTTATATGGACATCAACATTAAAGGAAGTGCTCTTTACAAAAACCGTTTAATGATGCTTGACATTCTGGCTAATAACAATTGGAAACGTCCAATTTACTTCAGCGGAGGTGCTTTTGACGATGAAGATTATTTATGGTTAAAAGATTATCTGCAGTTAGACGGAATGGTTTACAAATTAGTTCCTATTAAAAATACGCCTTCTAAAGATGGAGGGCCTATGGATATGGGGCAAATTGACGCTGATAAAATGTATGATATCGTAATGAAATGGGATTGGGGTAACAGCGAAAGCCCTAAAATTTATCATGACCCGGAAACCAGAAGAAACAGCATTACTTACCGTACTAACTTATCGCGTTTAATGTATGAATTGATTGCTGAAGGCAAAATTGACAAAGCTAAAAACGTGATCAATTTAGCAATGACCAAAATGCCTTTGGATAAATTTGGATACTATTCTTTAGTAGAATCTTTTGGTGATGGATATTACCAAGTTGGCGAAACTGCTAAAGCTCATGATTTACTAGACAAGCTGGTTAACAAATACAAAGAAAACCTAAACTACTACAAAACATTGAGTGGTGCTGACCAGACTGATTTAGCGATCGACATTATAACTGATATTGAGCGTTACAGAAGTTTATTGCATGTAATGCGAAATAACAAAGACAATGCTTATTATGAAAACCATAAAAAAGTATTCAATACTTATGTAAATATTTTTGAGCGTTTTGGACGTGAGAAAGAATAATATACGAAAAATATATTGATTAAAAAAATGCCGTACTACTTGATAAACAGTACGGCATTTTTTAATTTTACGTATCACTAAATCAGTTAAAATGAGCTTTTATTGGGTAAAAACTAATTCATTTATTAAAAAGGTATTTTCTAAATATTGCTGGGATATTCCGAACAATGAAAAGAAAATATACTTGACTTTTGATGATGGCCCAACCCCAGAAATCACCGACTGGGTTTTAACTGAACTGAAAAAATTTGATGCCAAAGCTACTTTCTTCTGCATTGGCAAAAATATCAAAGCCAATTTATCTTTATTTGAAAGATTAATCAAAGAAGGACATTCCATAGGAAATCACACTATGAATCATGTCAATGGCTGGAAAATCCACACCAATGATTATATCGAAAACGTAAAAAACTGCGCCAAAATTCTGGAAGAAGAAATCAATCCAACCCGTTTATTGTTTCGTCCGCCTTACGGAAAAATCAAAAAAGCACAATCTAAGATTTTACGTAAATTAGGGTACAAAATAATTATGTGGGATGTTTTAAGCGCTGATTTCGATCAAAGTATTACTCCCGAAAAATGTCTTGAAAACGTTACTAAAAACGTAAAATCAGGAAGCGTGATTGTATTTCATGACAGTATAAAGGCATCTCCAAATTTAAAATTTGCATTACCTAAAACATTACATTTTTTAAAAGAAAACGGATATAAGTTTGATATTATTCACTAAATAATATCGTTCAGGATTTTATACATTAAATTGTTCCTGAACAATCCCGATAAGAGTATTTGCGTCAAGTTCACCAGATTGTCTCCAGATCATTTGTCCATCTTTATAGATCATTAAAGTAGGAAGGCCTTTTATACGAAGTGCTTCTGCTAGTTCTTGATTTTTATCCACATCAATTTTAATAACCTTCGCTTTATCGCCTAACGCAGCTGCTACATCCTTAATTACCGGATGCATCAATACAGATGATTCGTTCCAGTCTGTGTAGAAGTCAATTAACACTGGAACCTGAGCATTTATAAGTTCTCCAAATTTTGACATAAAACCAAAAAATTTAATTCTTTTTAATCGATTAAAAAGACATAATTAATACAAATGTAGCATTTTTAACGAATTACGCCACATTATTGCCCTTTTTTAGTTCAATGACTGTTATTTCGGGCATAATTCCAACTCTTCCCGGATAGGCATGAAAACCAAATCCGCGATTCACATATACATATCTTCCAGCTTCTTCATATAATCCTGCCCATTGTTTGTAAATGTATTGTGCTAAACTCCATTTAAAATATCCTGGAATTTCGATTCCAAACTGCATACCGTGCGTATGTCCAGATAAAGTTAAATGAAACTTTTTAGGATGTTTTTTTATTTCAGCATCCCAATGGCTTGGGTCGTGACTCATTAAAACTTTAAATTCATCTTCAGCAAGATTTTCTGATGCTTTATTTAAATCTCCTGCTTTCTTAAAATTCACTCCCCAGTTTTCAACGCCTACTAACGCTATTTTATTATCTCCCTTCTGAATATATCTGTTTTCATTCAGCATTAAATCAAAACCTATCTGTCCATACAGCTTTTTAATATCTTCGAAGTTCTTTTCTTTTTCTTTTTCAGAAGGCCAAGTTACATATTCGCCATAATCATGGTTTCCTAAAACAGCAAATTTTCCGTATTTGTATTGCTTTATCCTATTAAAAGTTTCCAGCCACGGATGCATTTCTTTGGCATGCGTATTCACAATATCCCCAGTAAATAAAATCATATCTGCTTCCTGCTGATTAATTAAATCAATGGCATAGTTTATTTTATCAGGATTATCAAAACTACCGCTGTGAACATCTGAAATCTGAGTGATTTTAAATCCATCAAATTCATCTGGAAGATCTGGAAAAAAAATAGTCTGTTTAATGACTTTAAAGTTGTATTTTCCTTCGAAGATCCCGTAAATTAAAGATAAAAACGGGACTGCCGCCAAACCCAATGCCAACTGACTCACGAATTTTCTTCGGTCTGGCATCATTTCTTTTCGAGGAGCTTGGTAAATAAAATAATTTACAATGCTGGCTCCAACTCTAAAAATATCTTCGCCAAACATAACCAGTGTCATGACAATTTTAGGCACATAAACCAAGAGCATTAAACCTGTAGTAAACATAAACTGTTTGGTCTGCCCTACAGAACGGTCAAATTGCGTAAAAGAATAAATGATAAAAATTAAAAGCAATAAGCTTATAACTTGGTAGGAAATCAACACCCATCTTAATTTGATTAGAGTACGGAAAGCCTGATATGAATAGAACTCTATAATTAAAAAAAGAGCACACAGAATTGCAAAGCGAAAGATCATTATTTATAGTTTTAAGCAAAGTAACAAAGAATGACAATTCTATCGCTTTTTATTATCAAAAATTTAACTCAAAAATAAAGCTGATGAATCTCTCCATCAGCTCTACTTCTACCAAATTTTTTAAAACCTTTTATCCCAAAACAAGTTTACTTAAGTAAACTTATATCGTCTTATTTTTGAGCTTTAGCAGCTTCTGGCTTAGCAACCTCTGCTTTTTTAGCTTTTTTATCTGTTTTTTTCTCTTTTTTAGCCGCCTTAGTTTCTTTTGCTGGCGCTTCTTTTGCTGGAGTTGTTTGTGCATTTACCATTGCTGCTGTTCCTAAAACAGCTACTGCTAGCATAACTAATTTTTTCATGGTTATAAGTTTTATGATTATTATTTCATTTATTATACCTCAAAGATAGAATCGCTAAATGAAGACAAAATGAAGATTAATCCTTACCAAAAAAATTAACTTTTAATTATGATTTTCTGTTTCCGTAAACCATAATGTAAAGCTTGTACTTTGCTCCAGTTCTGATTTCACTTTAATATCAATATGATGAAAAACCGCAATACTTTTGGCAATTGCAAGTCCAAGCCCCTGCCCTTCTTGATCAGAACTTATTCTAGTGAATCGGTTAAATATATTTTCTAATTGTGATTCGTTTAAACCAATACCAGAATCAGTGATGGAAATAAAATATCGTTTTTCCTGATAGCCATCTTCTATAATAATTTCACCATTTTGCTTATTATATTTTATCGCATTTGTAACCAGATTGTAAATCAAAATATGAATCAAGGTTTTATTTCCTTTAAAAACAAAATCATGTTTCATATTATTTACAAACTGAATTCCTTTATCCTCAATTCTGTCTTGCAAATCTTCTTGCAAATCTGTTACAAGTTCATGAAAGTTGACTGATTCATTCAATTCATATTGATTGTTTTCAATTCTTGAAATCAATAATAAGTTATTGATGATTTTTTTGAGCATGTCTAATGTTTTCAGGGAGCCGGCGATTTTGTCTACTGCATTATCGTCCAAAGAATCGTTCTGCAGTAAGTTTTCGAGTTTGTTTTTTAACAAAGCAATCGGAGTTAAAAGCTCGTGCGAAACATTAGAAATAAATTGTCTTTCTTTTTTAAACAGCTCCGCAATTCTGTCCATCATTTGATTTAAAACCAAATCAAGTTCTCTAAAATCTCTCGATTTTGCTTTTATTGGTGTATGGTCAAACACTTCAGGTTCATTTACCCGCCTAATTTTCGTATCGATAATTTTGTAAAAAGGTTTCAGCAGATATTCGATATAAACCGTATCGGCCAAAAAGGTAACCAGAAGAATTATCATCAAAACGATAATAATAAACAGTCTTATAATAAACGTAAGATCATTTACTTCCCCTAAACTGCTTCCTATTTCAAGCAGATATTTTTCATTTCCATAACTGAAATAATGATACAGAATTCGGTATTCATTTTCTTCACCTTCAATAATTCGATATTCATTCGTAAAAATTGTACGCTTTTGACTGGGTTTAAATGATTTTTTAGAAAGAACTAGAAATTCACTGTGAAGCGTGGTAAACTGTGAATACATTTCGGTAGAATCATCAGCATTTTCTATAAAATCATCGATTTCATGCTGATTCAGATTTTCAATGAATTTCTTCTTTTTCTCAATCAACCCATTATTAATATGCCTGTAAACGACATTTTCAACCAAAATAGGAAGCATCAGCCACAAAACTAAAATGACCAGTAATCTAGTAAGGGCATTAAAAATGGCTAATTGATGTTTTATTTTCACAGAAATCTATTTATTCATTAATACGATATCCAACATTTCGGACAGTTTCAAACCAGTCGATGGAAGTATGTTTGTCAAGTTTTTTACGAAGATTTCGAACATGAACATCTATAAAATTAGAATCTGAATTCACTTCCAGAATATCCCCCCAAATATGTTCGGTTAACTGTAATCTTGTAATAACTCTGTTTTTGTTCAAAACTAGATATTGAAAAATATCAAACTCTTTTTTCGTTAAGTTGATTGGAGTTTCATCAAAACTGACTTTATAATCCTGAAGCTGCAGCAAAAAACCATGAATACTTAAATTGTTAAGAGTAAAACCATGAATCCTGCGGATTACAGCAAACAATCTTGCAGCAAGTTCCGTCAATGCAAAAGGTTTGGTCAAATAATCATCGGCTCCCAGATGAAGTCCGTTAATACGATCGTCTAACTCTCCTCTTGCTGTAAGCACAATTACGGCCATTTTTGATTTGGTTTTTCGGACTTCTTTCAAAACTTCAAAACCATCACCATCTGGAAGCCCTAAATCCAGAAGCATGGCATCATAATCATTACTTCCAAATTCTTCGAGAGCATCAGCGCAGTTATTGGCAATTTTACAAATGTAACCTGCATTGCACAAAAAGTCATACACTTCTATGGCAAGTTCTCTATTATCTTCAACAATTAAAACATTCATAAACACAGTGTTTAAACGCAACTAAAATTAAGCAATTCTAAAAAAACCAATTGCGCGTTATTAAAAAATTAACGAATAAAAAAAGCTGACAAATTTCTTCATCAGCCTTCTTCAATCGCATTCTCATAATCATTATTCCTGTTTTGTTTTCGTTAGAATGCTCCAAAAACAAAACGAGAACAATTCTTATTTTTTTGTTGCTGATTCTTCTTTTGGAGCTTCAGCTTTTGCTTTTTTATGTCCTTTATGATTATGGTGTTTAGTAGCTTTCACCTCTTTTGCTGGCGCTGTCTGAGCTGGAGTTGTTTGAGCACTTACCATTACACTTGTTCCTAAAACTGCTGCTAATACAATAAATAAATTTTTCATGATTTTAAATTTTTAAATTAATCTTTATTCTAAATTTCTTGTTTGTTTATTTTTTTTCTTTTGTTGTTTCTGCTTTTGGAGCTTCATTTTTTACTGATTTTGCTTTTTTATCAGATTTGTTTTTTGGGTGCTTTGTCGCTTTTACTTCTTTTGCTGGAGCTGCTTTTCCATCTTTTGCAGGAAATGCATGAACCATTGCACCTGTTCCTAAAACCGCCACTAATACCATCAATAAATTTCTCATGATTTCTAAGATTTAAATTAAATACCTTTTATTTTACAGTTCAAAATTACCCTCGTAACATGAAGAAAAAATGAAGAAATCCCTGAATAAAAAATTTTAACTTGATATTAACTATTTCGCCATTTTCAACATATAAGTTATATAAGTTGAAGAAATAGAATGGCGCCTGTTTAGACGCAATGAAATGCGTTTCTTCTAAAATGAACTTATATAACTTATATGGTTCAAAAATTTATTTTTCGGAAAGCAAATCGTTTTTTAAAACCCAATTGTTTATTTTTACAGACTAATATTTTTTATATGTCGACTCAAAAACGCCTTTTTCTTCTAGATGCTTATGCATTAATTTTTCGTGGTTATTATGCCTTTATAAAAAACCCGAGAATCAACTCAAAAGGGATGGATACATCTGCAATTATGGGTTTTATGAACTCGCTTTTGGATGTTATTAAAAGAGAAAAACCAGATCATTTGGCTGTTGCTTTCGACAAAGAAGGAAGTCATGCCAGAACAGAAATGTATTCTGATTACAAAGCCAACCGCGATGAAACTCCCGAGGCCATTAAAATTGCCATTCCTTATATTCAGGAATTATTAAGAGCCATGCATATACCAATTATTGAACTTGCAGGTTGTGAAGCCGATGATTTAATTGGAACTATTGCCAAACAAGCCGAAAAACAGAACTACAAAGTCTATATGGTTACGCCCGATAAAGATTTTGCACAATTGGTTTCTGAAAACATATTTATGTACAAACCAGCCCGTATGGGTAACGGAATCGAAATTTGGGGTATTCCTGAAGTTTTGGCAAAATTTGAAGTTGAAAGACCCGAGCAGGTAATCGATTTTCTGGGAATGATGGGTGATGCTGTTGATAATATCCCAGGATTACCAGGTGTTGGAGAAGTTACTGCGAAAAAATTCCTTAAAGAATTTGGCTCAATGGAAAATCTTTTGGCTAATACAGATAAGCTGAAAGGTAAAATGAAAGAAAATATTGAAGCCAATAAAGACAAAGGTATTTTATCTAAAAAACTGGCGGCAATTATGTGTGATTGTGACGTTACTTTTAACGAAGAAGATTACGAACTTTCGCGTCCAGACATCGAAAAAACCGATGCTATTTTTCAAGAATTAGAGTTTAGAAGAATGGCAGAACAATTTGATAATTTATTTAAAGTTGGAGCCGGAAGCGAATCTTCTAACACTGCTGCATCTGATGCCAAATTATACAAAAAACCACAGCCGAAAAACGAAGACCAATTTGATCTTTTTGGAGGCGGCGGAACAACTCTTGACGAAAGCGCCGAAGCGGCAAGAAATTCATTTTACAGTACTTTAGAAAACACTGAACATTCTTATCAAACCGTTCAAGGTGATTTAGGAATCAAATTGCTTTTGCAGAATTTAGAAAAGCAAACAGCTGTTTGTTTCGATACCGAAACTACAGGAATTGACGCACTTCATGCAGAATTAGTCGGAATGTCTTTTGCTTACGAAAAAGGAAAAGCATTCTACGTTCCGTTTCCAGAAAATCAGGAAGAAGCCCAAGCTTTGGTTAATAAATTTGTTCCGTTTTTTGAAAATGAAAACATTGAAAAAATCGGGCAGAATTTAAAATACGATTTAAAAATCCTTTCTAATTACGGCGTTACTGTAAAAGGAAAACTTTTTGATACGATGATTGCACATTATCTGATTAATCCAGATATGCGTCATAATATGGATATTTTAGCCGAAACGTATTTGAAATATTCGCCAAAATCAATTGAAACTTTAATTGGTAAAAAAGGAAAAAATCAGCTTAATATGCGTGATGTTCCTTTGGAAGATATTAAAGAATACGCTGCTGAAGATGCCGATATTACTTTGCAGTTAAAAGAAATCTTTACAACTGAATTAGATAAAACGGAAACTAAAAAGTTATTTGATGAAATCGAAATTCCGTTAGTAAGCGTTTTAGCCGACATGGAAACCGAAGGAATTCGTCTAGATGTTGAGTTCTTAAAAGCAATGTCTTCTGAAATGGATGTTGAAATCAAATCTTTAGAAGAAAAAATCTATGAAATTGCTGGAGAGAGATTCAATCTTGCTTCTCCGAAACAATTAGGAGATATTTTATTTGATAAACTTAAAATTGGCGGCGCAAAACAAAAGAAAACCAAAACCGGACAATATGCAACTGGCGAGGAAGTTTTGACTTATTTGGCAAACGACAACCCAATTGTAAAAGATATTTTAGACTGGCGTCAGATGGTAAAACTTCAAAGTACTTACATTTTGGCTTTACCAGAACAAGTAGACAAAAAGACTTTACGCGTTCATACTGATTATATGCAGACGGTTGCTGCAACAGGACGTTTGAGTTCTAATAATCCGAACTTACAGAATATTCCAATTCGTACCCAAAGAGGTCGTCAGATTCGTAAAGCTTTTGTGGCGCGCGATGAAGATTATACTTTAATCTCTGCCGATTACTCGCAAATTGAATTACGAATTATTGCGGCTTTAAGCGGTGAAGAAAACATGATTAAAGCGTTCCAAGATGGAGAAGATATTCACAGAGCAACTGCAGCAAAAGTTTTTAATGTGGCCTTAGAAGAAGTTTCCCGCGAACAAAGAAGCAACGCCAAAACGGTAAACTTCGGAATTATCTATGGTGTTTCTGCTTTTGGATTGAGCAACCAGACTTCACTTTCAAGAAGCGAAAGTGCAGCTTTGATTGATGCTTATTACAAAACATATCCTCGTCTTAAATCTTTTATTTCTGAACAAGTTGATTTTGCAAGAGAAAAAGGGTATGTACAAACTATTTTAGGACGCCGTCGTTATTTAAAAGATATTAATTCGGCAAATGCCGTTGTAAGAAGTGCTGCTGAACGAAATGCTGTAAACGCACCAATTCAAGGAAGTGCTGCCGATGTCATTAAAATTGCCATGATTAACATTCATAAAAAACTTCGTGACGAAAACTGGAAATCTAAAATGCTTCTTCAGGTTCATGATGAGCTTGTGTTCGATGTTCACAAAGACGAACTCGAAAAAATCCAGCCTATGATTAAACACGAAATGGAAAATGCCTTTAAAATGTCGGTTCCTTTAGAAGTTGAAATTGGTTTAGGAAAAGATTGGTTAGAAGCGCATTAAAAAAACAAACTATAAAGAATTAAAATCCATTCAAATTGAATGGATTTTTTTTATTTCATACTAATCAATTTCGAAAATAAAACCGTAGGATTTTTATTTATCTTTAAATTCAAATCCAAAACTTAAAATCAACAATGAAAACAACAAAAAATAAGTTTTTAATTATTCTATTTCTGCTGTATTCAACATTTGCATTTTGCCAAGATCAAACGTACTACTTGGAAGGAACTTTAGGGAAAAGTAAAATTTTTATGAAAATTCAAATATTCAAGTATGATGACCGAACAAATGTAAACACTGTTTATTTTTACCAAAACTCATTAAAAGACATTCAATTAGAAGGAAAATTAGACAGCAACAACTTTACTTTGTATTTTAAACCAAATGATGTTGTCACAGAAAAATTTTATCTAAAAAAATCGGCTAACAACAACTTTGACGGTTTTTGGTATGATGCTAAAGAAAAACAATTGCCTGTTCATTTAACACCTATAAACTTTGCTAATTACAAATCTAATCTTAAACTTCAATCTCAAGAAGACAAACTCAATTTTGTAAAATTTAAATTTTTAGAATTCAAGAAAACAAAAACAACTACTTACAATAATAAAGAGTTTGTTTGGTATGCTGAAAAACATTGCGATTCGGAGTTTTTTAGATTGGGAGGTAATTTTTCAGAGAAAAATAAAAATGTAGTGAATCCTGTTTTAGACGAAATTCACATTCAAAAAACGTTAATCCAATTAAACTGTTCTTCGCGTTTTCAATATAGTGAAGGCAAAGGAATAGAAACGACGGCAACCATCAATTTCTTAAATAATAATTTACTTGGCTTTGAAACTATGGATTCATGGGATTGCGGAGGTGCACATCCTGATTTCGGCAGTAGCGGTTTTCTTGTTGATTTAAATAACGGGAAAGAATATGAAATTGATGATATTCTGGCATTTGACAAAAGTGTAACCGGAGACAAAAAGGATAATTTTACTGCATTCTCAAAATACAGAAATGATTTTTTTGCCCCAAAACTATTAGAACTTATCACTTCAATAGAACATTTTAAAAAGCCAGCTACCGATGACGACTGCGATTACACAAATGTCGAATTTTGGAATTTTGTATCTTGGAGTTTTACTGAAAAAGGAATCACATTTACACCTTATTTCCTGAGATACAATCGAGCTTGCGAAGAACCTTTTTTAGTTCCTTTTGAGAAATTGACGAAATACAAAAATCCAAAATTCTTATATAACCTTAAATAAAAAAGATGACTGATAATTTTAAACCTCCCATAAAAACAAGAACAACTCAAGAGTTATTAGATATTGTAGGCTCTCCTAAAAAATGGAATCGCGACGCAGTTTATCTTGCTAAATATGAATTATCCAATAGAAATGTGGATACTTCAGAAATAGATAAAGCTATAAAATTGTCGGAACTTAAAGAGGAAGAAGAAAGATTACAAAAAGCAAACAAAAGCTATCAAATTACAGATTTCCTATTTACACCTAAAAGAACCATACTTGAATTATTATTTACTTGGGAATTAAAAAAGGATGGATATACCTTAAAAGCGAAACAACAAAGGACTTTTAGAATTACTCTTATTTCCGTAATTATATTTGTTTACCTAATCAAATACATTCAAGAAAGCTTATAATAAAAAAAAACCATCAGTTTCAGCTGATGGTTTTTTAGTATTTATACTTTTCTAGTAGATTCTCTTTCTTTTAATTTTGTTTTGATTACGATGGTTTCGTATTCAGAAATCGTTCCTTCTGGCTCTTCTAATCTTTCGATTAATCTTTTTGCTGCGACTTCTCCAATTTCAACTCCATGCTGGCTTACCGTTGTTAAACTTGGCGACAAACGTCTTGAAGCTAAAATACCATCTGCAAATCCAATAATCGAAATATCCTCAGGAACTCTGAATCCTTTTTTCAAACTCACTCTTAAAGCCGCAACTGAATCATTTTCATCTAAAGCAAAAATTCCATCGATTTTATGATCAAAAAGACTGTCAATTTTAGCTTTCATATCGTCCTCAGAATCCGTACGAAGAATAATTTTTTCGTTAACCGGAATATTATTGTCTTTTAAAGCCTTCAAATATCCATCGGCTCTTAATTTTCCAACGCTTAGATTATCTACAGAAGAAATCAGCGCAATATTTTTACATCCTAAATTTATTAAATGCTGTGTTGAATTTAAAGCTGAATCGAAATCATCAACCACTACCTTATCACAGTCTACTTCGTCAGCAATACGATCGAACATTACAATTGGAGTTCCATCATTTATAATTTCCGAAAAATGATTGTAATCCTGAAGTTTTTGTGCTTCCTGAGAAACAGAAAGAATAAAACCATCAATGGTTCCGTTACTCAGCATTTCCAGTGTATGAACTTCTTTTTCCAGAGATTCATTCGAGATACAAGTAATTACATTATAACCTTTTTTATCGGCCACTTTCTCGATTCCGCTAAAAACTTTAGCAAAAAATGAGTTTAAGATATTAGGTATAATTACACCTATCGTTTTGGTTTTACGATTTTTTAAATTCAGACCAATAACATTCGGCTTATAATTTTTGAGTTTGGCATACTCCTTAATCTTCACCTTCGTTTGCTCACTAATTTCCGGACTGTCATTCAATGCTTTAGATACAGTCGAAACCGAAACACCAAGTTCCTTCGCAATTTGTTTTAGAGTTGCTTTAGCTTTCATCCAATTGAATTTTATGTAATTAATACAAATATAGTAGAATTACCTAAAATAAAACAAAAACAACCTACTAGTATTTAAAAATATCTACGTCATTCGAAAAAATAATAAAATACTTATGATTTTTTAAAACCGTCCTTATTAAAATCTCGTTAATACCTGAATACATGTTATTTAACCTAAAAAACTTGATTATGAAAAACGAAGTTAAGATTCATGAAGTTAACCCTTCACTGGATAGCAGAAGGAGCTTTTTGAAGCTCAGTGGACTAACATTAGTTACTGCAGGTTTGGTTCTGGCTGGCTGCAGCGATAATGATAATGATGATGATATGAAGGACAACTCCTTACCCGGAATAAAAAATGGTATTTTCGACCTTGGCTCTGGTGATTTTGGCGTACTTACTTACGCTTATGCTTTAGAGCAATTAGAAGCAGACTTTTATACGAAAGTTGTAAATGCCTCAAATTTTAATGCCACATTTAATGATACTGAACGTCAGGTTTTAACCGACTTATACCATCATGAAGTAATCCATAGAGATTTCTTTAAGGCGGCATTAAGCGGAGCACTTCCAGATCCAAGTTCACAACTGCTTCCTTCTTTAGCCTTTACTTACGGTTCTTTGAATTTCAATAGCCGAACAGAAGTTTTAGCAACTGCAAAAGCCCTCGAAGACACAGGAGTGGCTGCTTATAATGGAGCTGGAAGATTAATTAAAACGCCAGATTATTTAGTACTTGCCGGAAAAATTGTTTCTGTAGAAGCGCGTCACGCTTCTGCCATAAGAAGCTTAATCAATCCTAATTCTAAAGATTTTGCAGGAGATGATATCGTAAGCGCTTCAACAGGATTAGATGTTGCAAAAGATCCTTCTAAAATCCTACCAGTTGCTGCTGGATTTATTACAACAAAATTTACTGCCAATTATCTTCCTTAATATTAACTGCTAAAACTTAGAAATTATGAACATTTTAAAATTTATAGAGACTTTTACGGATGACAGTTTAATGAAAAGTACTGGTTCCCGACGAGACAGTTTTACACAATTTGGAAACATTGGAAAAAATTTAGTACTAGCATCAATCCCTTTTGGTCTTTCGGCTTTGGCCAATAAAGCATTAGCAAAAGATATCACCGCAACTCCCGCAACTCCAATTGGAGCACTTCAATTTGCATTGACCTTAGAATATTTGGAAAATGAATTTTACGCAATGGCATTAGATTCAGGTGTTATTCCAGCATCTGAAAACGGAGGACGTGATTTAAAAGTTTTTCAGCAAATTGCAGCACACGAAGCCGATCACGTTTCATTTTTAATAGCCGGTTTAGGCGGAACCATGAGTGCAAACTTTGTTCCAAAACCAACTTTCGACTTTACTGTTGGCGGTGCATTTGATCCTTTTAATGACTATCCTACCTTTTTAGCATTGGCCCAAGCTTTTGAAGATACAGGCGTTAGAGCTTATAAAGGTCAGGCAGCAAACCTAATGTCTACACCTGATTTACTTACAGCGGCTTTACAAATCCACTCTGTTGAAGCCCGTCATGCTTCTGAAGTACGACGTCTGCGCGGCTTAAAAGGATGGATCTCTAATGCCGAAAGAGGTGCCGGAATGCCTTCGGCAACACAGGCAGTCTACGACGGAGAAGGAATTACAATACAGGCAGGTTTCAATACTGCAGCCGCATTTGGAGCTGCCGCAGGGTCAGAAGCTTACGATGAGCCGCTTACCACACAGCAAGTGGTAGATATCGCTAATATATTTATAGTATAATTACACGAAATAATTCAAAAAAGCAGCGCACCTTTGCACCAAAATGCAAAGGTGCTTTTTTTATGCTTTTAAATAAAAAACTGAGAGCCTGATTTTCAGTATTTAAAATATTCTTTTCAGGTATTTGGTTTTAAAATAATTAATTGTACTTTTGCATCCCCTTTATTGGGGATGGAATGTTTAATTAAAATAATATTATGGACGCATTAAGCTACAAAACAGTTTCAGCAAATAAAGCCACTATAACTAAAGAGTGGATTGTTGTTGACGCTGAAGGTCATAACTTAGGACGTCTTGCTTCAAAGGTTGCTATGATCTTAAGAGGTAAGTACAAGCCAAGTTACACACCGCACGTTGACTGTGGAGATAACGTAATTGTTATCAACTCAGAAAAAATTAACCTTACAGGTACAAAATTGAATGACAAAATTTACATGCGTCATACAGGTTACCCAGGAGGACAAAGAACTTTAACTGCTAAAGTATTGCAAGCTAAAAATCCAGCTGCATTAGTAGAAAAAGCTGTAAAAGGTATGTTACCTAAAAACAAATTAGGTGCTGAACTTTTTAGAAATCTAAATGTTGTTGTAGGAGCTGAGCACAAACACGGAGCTCAAAAACCTAGAACTGTTAACCTAAATGATCTTAAGTAATGGGAGTTATTCACAAAATCGGTAGAAGAAAAACCGCTGTTGCACGTGTTTACGTTTCTGAAGGAACTGGAAACATCACTGTAAACAAAAAAGAATTCGCAACTTACTTTCCAACTGCAACTTTACAATACAAAGTTTTACAACCATTGTCTATGACAGAAAACGTAAACAACTTTGACGTAAAAGTAAACGTTTACGGAGGTGGTACAACTGGTCAGGCAGAAGCTGTAAGAATGGCATTAGCACGCGTAATGTGTGAAGTTAACGCTGAAAACAGAGGAATCCTTAAACCAGAAGGTTTATTAACAAGAGACCCTAGAATGGTTGAACGTAAGAAATTCGGTCAGAAGAAAGCTCGTAAGAGATTCCAGTTCTCTAAACGTTAATATTACCTGTCTTGTTCAAATGGGACAAGACATTATCAATTATTTATTGAAATTAAAAAACACAGTTATTGTTGCTCTCCTATCGAGGTAGGATATAGTTTAGCATCTAAATGCATGAAGCCAGAGAAATCGCCATTCATACATTGCTAATCAACAGAACGTAAACTAGTACAAAAATGGCAAACAAAATAGAAGTAAAAGAATTACTAGAAGCAGGTGTTCACTTCGGACACATGACTAGAAAATGGGATCCAAACATGGCTCCTTACATTTATATGGAGCGTAATGGTATTCACATTATCAATCTATATAAAACTGCAGCTAAAATTGAAGAAGCTAACGAAGCTTTGAAAAAAATCGCTGCATCAGGTAGAAAAATTTTATTCGTAGCTACCAAAAAACAAGCAAAAGACATCGTTGCTGATAAAGCAAAAGCTGCAAACATGCCTTACATCACTGAAAGATGGCCAGGTGGAATGTTGACTAACTTCGTAACTATCAGAAAGGCAGTTAAAAAAATGTCTTCTATTGATAAAATGAAGAAAGATGGTACTTTCAACACTTTATCTAAAAAAGAGCGTTTACAAGTGGATCGTCTACGTGCTAAATTAGAGAAAAACTTAGGTTCAATTGCTGATATGTCTAGACTACCTGCAGCATTGTTCGTAGTAGATATCAAAGCTGAACACATCGCAATAAAAGAAGCTCAAAAATTAAACATTCCAGTTTTCGCAATGGTTGATACGAATTCTGACCCAAGAGAGGTTGATTACGTAATTCCTGCAAATGATGACGCTTCTAAATCAATTGACAAAATTTTATCTTTAGTGACTACTGCAGTAATCGAAGGTCTTTCTGACAGAGGTGCTGAAAAAGAAGTTGAAGCTGCTGAAGAAGCTCCCGCTGTTGAAGCTGAAGCTGCTCCTGCAACTGAAACTGAAGAATAAATCAAATCTTAAATTCCAAATTTTAAATTCCAAAGTCCAAAACAAAATTAAAAACGTTATGTTGATAATTTATTAAAATTGGAGTTTGGGATTTAAAAGATGGAATTTTTTACTTTTAAACACATTAAAACTTAAAATATTATGGCAACAATTACTGCTGCAGACGTAAATAAATTAAGACAATCTACAGGTGCCGGAATGATGGACTGTAAAAAAGCTTTAGTTGAAGCTGAAGGAGATTTCGATAAAGCGATCCAAATCCTTAGAGAAAAAGGACAAAAAGTTGCTGCTAACCGTTCTGACCGTGAGTCTTCTGAAGGAGCTGCTGTTTCTTTTATCAATGCTGACCACACTAAAGGAGCTATCATCACTTTAAACTGCGAAACTGACTTCGTAGGTAAAAATGAAGCTTTCGTAACTTTAGCTAAAGATTTAGTTGAAAGAGCTATCAACTTCTCTTCTAAAGAAGAATTATTAGCTTCTGATTTCAACGGAATTACAGTTGCTGAAAAATTAATCGAGCAAACTGGAGTTATCGGTGAGAAAATCGAAATCGGTGGTTTCGAAATTTTAGAAGGCGCTTACGTTGGATCTTATGTTCACGTTAATAAAATTGCTGCTTTAACTGCAATTTCTGCTCCAGTTGCTAATGCTGAAGCTTTAACAAAAGATATCTCTATGCAAGTTGCTTCTATGGGAGCTGATACATTATCTTACAAAGATTTTGATCCTGCTTTCGTTGAATCTGAACTTGCTGCTCGTATTGCTGTAATCGAAAAAGACAATGAAGAAGCAAAACGTTTAGGAAAAACTTTAAAAAATGTTCCTAAATACATCTCTTTCTCTCAATTAACTCCTGAAGTTATCAAACAAGCTGAAGAAGATGCTAAAGCTGAATTAAAAGCTGAAGGAAAACCAGAGCAAATCTGGGACAAAATCCTTCCAGGAAAAGTTCAACGTTTTATCTCTGATAACACTACTTTAGATCAAGAAAAAGCTTTACTTGATCAAAACTTCATCAAAGATGACAGTAAAAAAGTTGGTGATTACGTAAAAGGATTCAATGTTGAAATCACAGGTTTCAAAAGAGTTACTTTAGGTTAATATATTATTTTTTCAATATTAAAAAGCCCGAATATTCAGTTATTCGGGCTTTTTTTATTTCTATTAACTTTCCACTGGAAAATTTCTTGCTCGCATCAA
This sequence comes from Flavobacterium sp. H4147, assembly GCF_029360735.1. Lineage (NCBI taxonomy): Bacteria > Pseudomonadati > Bacteroidota > Flavobacteriia > Flavobacteriales > Flavobacteriaceae > Flavobacterium > Flavobacterium sp. H4147. Next base: position 445,634 of record NZ_JARKNB010000001.1, read on the forward strand.
CGCGTCAGAATTGGGAGCGTGTCCTCTAAAATTCTCATACATTTCTTCGTTATCAATCGTGTTACCAACACTTAAAACTGTTTTATAAAGACGTTCAGAGATATTTTTATCAAATGGTCCGCTAGCTTCCAGAAAAGCTTCATAAGCATCTGCATTAATGACATCTGCCCATAAATAACTGTAATATCCAGCTGCATATCCGTCACTTGAAAATATATGTGCAAACTGAGTAATTCTGTGGCGCATTACAATTTCTGAAGGCATATTAATTTCACTTAAAACTTTCTTTTCAAATTCATGCGGATCGATAGTTTCTGTTGTTAAATGCAGTTTCATATCAACAAATGAACTTGAAATCGTTTCTACAGTTGCAAAACCTTCATTAAAATTGGCCGCCAGAGCTATTCTCTCTACCAAAGACTGAGACAATGGTTCATTTGTTTTATAATGAAGTGCAAACTTATTTAAAACCTCTGGCGTAGCTAGCCAATGTTCTAATAATTGCGAAGGAAACTCTACATAATCTCTAGCCACTGAAGTTCCTGAAAGACTAGGATACGTTACATTTGAACATAATCCGTGAAGTGCGTGACCAAATTCATGAAATAAAGTTGTGGCATCCTCCCATGAAATTAAAACCGGTTCATCGCTGTTTCCTTTTATAAAATTGCAGTTGTTCGATACAATTGGAAGCACTTTTCCTTTAATTTTCTGCTGATCGCGATGCGAATTCATCCAAGCTCCAGAACGCTTTCCAACACGCGCATATGGATCAAAATACCACAACCCAATTGGTTCTCCAGTCAATTTATTATTTACTTCCCAAACACGAACATCTGGATGATAGACCGGAACATCAAATAATTGTTTAAATCCTAAATCGAACAACTCGCCTGCTGTCCAGAACATTCCTTCTCTTAAATTTTCTAATTGCAGATATTGTTTGATTTCGTTTTGGTCTAAATCGTATTTCGCTTTTCGCACTTTTTCGGCATAATAACGATAATCCCAGGGCTGAATTTTAAAATTTCCTCCCGCTGCATCTACCATTTCCTGCATAGCCAAAACATCATTTTTGACTTTATCAACAGCAGGTTTCCATACTGAATGCATCAAATCCAATGTTTTCTGTGGATCTTTTGCCATTTTATTAGACAAACTCCACTCAGCAAAATTAGTAAAGCCTAAAATTTTTGCCTTTTCTGCCCTTAATTTCAAAATAGACACCAATGTTTCATTTGTATCATTTTCGTTCTTATTATCACCTCTTTTTACAAAAATATCAAATGCTTTTTCTCTTAAATTTCTTTGATCAGAAAACGTCAAAAAGGGTTCAATTGAAGATCTTGTATTTCCAATACAACCTAAAACATCTAAGTTTCTTTCTTTAGCTTCGGCAATTGCAGCATTTTTAAATTCATCGGGCAAACCATCAAAATCGGCTTCTGTTTTTAATTCTAAAAATTGGCCGTTTTCTTCTGCTAATAATTTTTGGCTGAAAAGCGTAAAAAGTCCTGCAAGTTCTTGATTAATTCTTGCAACTTTCTTTTTATCATCTGCATTTAGCTCTGCTCCTTCCCTCACAAAATCAGAATAATATACCCAAAGAAGACGCTGTTGTTCCTTCGTCAGTTTTTTACTTTCATCTGATTTATATAACGTTTCAATTCTAGAAAAAAGTTTTTCATTCTGATATAATTTATCGCTTATTTCCGCCAGTTTGGGAGACATTTCTGTATCGACAGCATTGAATTCAGGAGTGCTTAAATTAGAACGATAAATCCCATAAACCGCATGAATTCGATCCAGTTTTTCTCCTGAAAGCTCCAAAGCCGTAATTGTATTTTCAAATGTTGGTTCTTCAGGATTATTGGCAATTGTATCCAATTCAGTCAGTTTTTCCTGAATCGCAAATTCAATTGCGGGTTTAAAATCAGAAATTTTATATTTTGTAAAATCCGGAACACCTCCGTAAGGCCCAGACCATTCTTTTAACAGTGGATTTTCAGCATTACTATCTCCAACTGCTGCTAATTTTTCTTTATTCATGGCCAAAATAACATTGTCTTTCTATTTGTACTAATTTTTTTAAATAACTGAATCAGTTCTACACTCAAAAATACCTAAAAATTCTATATTTGTTTATCAAAAACATTAAACTTACATCCTTGAAAAAGTTCCTTTTAATAACCATCTTCATTACCTCATTTGTATATTCACAAAATAAAAGTTTATTCTGGGAAATATCGGGAAACGGTCTGGCAAAAAAATCCTATTTATATGGCACTATGCACGTAAATGAGAGGGTTTCTTTTCATTTGTCGGATTCTTTTTTCAACAATCTGCTGGCATCTGATATTGTGGCAAATGAAAGCAATCCAGAAACTTGGAGCGACTTGAATGATATTATAAAAAATAACGAAACCAATTATAATCGATACAATAAACTGTATTCGGAGTTTTATTTATTCCCTGTGAGCAAAGAAAACATTAAAAGTATTTTCGAAAATGACAATGAAAAATACTTCAGAAATATGCTTTCGGGTGTAGAAGGAAATCAGGCTGATTTTCAAGAAAACACTGTTCTTGATATGTTTATTTTTCAAACGGGAAAAAAATACAAGAAAAAAATTGCAGGTCTTGAAGATGCCAAACAATCTATGATTTCTATTTTAAATATCATGGACAAAGATGCCATGCCAAAGGATGAAAATAAAATTCCTTTGATGAAAATATTGAAAAACAGAAATTTAGATGAAGTCTTAAAAGAATATTACCGCGAGAAAGACATCGTTATGCTGGATTCAATCTATAAACTGATATTTTCCAAAAAAGCCCACGATGCCCTTATTATCAACCGTAATAAAGTAATGACAAGAAGTATTGACTCTATTGCCAAAACCGGAAGTTTATTTTCGGCAGTTGGAGCGGCGCATCTTGCTGGAAGCGAAGGAATAATTGAACTTTTAAGAAAAAAAGGATACACGGTAAATCCAATTATCGATGTTTTTACCGAAGCTGGAAAAAATAAAAAGAAAACCATAGAGGCTTATTTTCCAAATCCTACCTTCAGTGCTGCATCTACTAGAGACAAAATGATACAATTACCGCTTTACAAAGCTGTTATTGAGGAAAAACAAAATCTAGGATCGCCTGATTTTACAAACGGAGCAGCAATCACCATCAAAAGAATGCCTTTAAATTATTTTTTAAAGAATAATGAGACGGCTTATAATGCCAAATCGTTAGACAGTTTGTTTTTTGAAAAAATTGCAGGAGATATTCTCGAAAAGAAATACTTTGAACAAGCCAGTTATTCTGGATACGATATAAAAAACGTTACAAAAACAGGAAACGCACAGCACTCAAAATTTATCGTTACACCACTTGAAATTATTTCGATTTTAATGACAGGTCCTGCAAATTATGTTCGCCAGTATGAAAATGACGTTTTTGAAAACATCAAAGTAAAATCTTTTAAAAACGAATGGGAGAAAATAAAACCTTTAAAAGGCGGTTTTGAAACCGAAATTCCTTCCTTTAATCTTGTTTTTGGAAACATTCCAGAAAAAGGAAATGACATTGAAATTCAAGCGTATGATAATCAGGAAAAAGGATATTATTTTCTGAAAGAAAAAACATTAAGCAATACGGATGTTTTAGAAGATTCTGAATACGAACAGAAACAAATTCATTTTCAATTCTATTTACAACAAGATCAAGATTCGACAAACGTTCGATACAATAAAGCCGAAAATACACTTGTTTCTTCTTCAAAAATTGGAAATCGAAACATGAAACTTAAAAGTGTTATTTCTGGAAGTAAATACTACTTACTGGGCACTGTAAATGCATCTGAAACAAATACAAATCGTTTCTTTAATTCATTTACCATCGCTCCATTTACTTATAAAGCAAAAACAAGAGTTTATACCGATTCGACTGCAAACTATAAAGTAGAAATTCCCGAAAAAGAAAATGAAAGTCTGTTTTGGAATTTAAAAAAGACCGATACTGATTCGAAAAACACTTTTACAGAAACTTATAAATTTCAATCGTTCAATTCTGAAACTGGAGATAAAATTGGTTTGGTTTATTATAAATATCCTAAATACGAACACACTCTTTCAATCGATTCTATCCAGAAAAATCTCAAAAAGGATTTTCTAAAACAATCCGCTCAAGATTATGTAAACAACGATTTTGACGACAACTACTATTTTACACCTACTTCTTTATTAAATAGTGCGGTATATTCGAAAATAGGATTCTCAAAATCAAACTGGAACAATCTGTTGGCCGATAAAAAAAATAATTACGATTTTTTATCTTACACTACGAAATACGACAAGACAAACGAATGTTATGTTATTGATGCTTTAGTATCTAAACAAAGCAGTACGCAAGCCGTAAAATATAGAGTATTGTATAAAAATAACGCATACTGCACTTTAAGTGCGCTTGTAGATAAAAACTACAAAAACGAAAATCCATTTATAGAAAAGACCTTCAATTCCTTGGTGTTACTCCAAGACAACAAAACAGAGTCCGAAGACAAAATCACACTTTTTATGGAAGACGCTGGAAGTAAAAGCGATACCATTCGATCTTCGGCTTTACATGCGGTACACAATCTTGATATTACGCCAAATGATTTTGAAAAAGTTACTAACTTCATCAATACATTCAATTTTAAAGAAAGCGAAACCTATGTTAAAACCGCTCTAATTGAAAAAATCGGCGAATTAAAAGATGAAAGAGTTATTCCGTTTTTAGAGAATTATTATAAAAAAGAAAACACCAAGACTGAAGTTCAGGTTAGTATTTTAAGAGCACTTTCAAAACAAAAATCAAAAGCGGCTTATAAAAAAATCAATGAGTTATTGGATTATGATCTGCCAATTCCAGACAATCAATTTGATATACGAATGCTGTTTTCTGCCTTTGAAAGCGATGCTGAAAATAGCAAAGAACTCTTTCCTGAAATTTTTCAGTATTACAGCATCAAAGAATATCAAAATCCAGTTATAAGTTTCAGTAATTTATTATTAGAGAAGAAATTAATTTCAATCAAAAAATTAAAAACCTTCAAAAAAATAATCGTTACCAATACAAAACTCGAATACAAAAGAGCTTTGAGCTGGAACCAAAAAAACAAACCCGCTGAAGATGAAACCGACAGCGAAGAAGTAAAATCTGTATATCTAAACAATTATTCAGAATCGTTTTCTGACTTGGTTAATTATACCACGCTGGTGTACAATTATGCGGATGATAGTGCTGTAAAAGATCTCCTTAAAAAAATAAAAAAGCTGGACAATCTAGCCGTAAACACTGAATTGGTTAGACTTGGAATTACACACAACAATCTAACAGATTCAGAAATCAATGATTATTTAAAAGATCCTAAAACTCAGTTTGCAACAATTAACTTGTTACTGAACAACAATAAAAAAGATTTAGTAAATTTTTCCGACGAAGAAATTTCGAAAGCAGCCGTAATCAACTTTCAAAACTTGGTAAGCAAGGATTCAATTAATTTATTAAACAAAAAAATCATTGAAAAAAATGGTCAGCAAATCTCCCTTTTCTTCTGTAAAATCAAAAAGAAAAATGCAGAAGCTGGTTCGCTGAAAAGTCCGCTTTACACAATTGGTTTTATAAATAAAAATGGAAAAATAGATCCTCTTGCGTATACGATTATCAACTCTAAACAAGTGAATGATGACGAGGAAATTTTGGAGAAAAAGTACGATCTTATCGTAAGCGAATTTTTGAATGCAGAACATTTAAGAGCTAGTTTTTCGAAACAAAAAGACGAAGAAGAATCTTTTTATGATGAGGAATATTAAATTTGTAAAACTATTTCGAGACTTAAAATAAACCTTTAAAAACATATGTTTAAAACCCGAAAAGAAATCGTCTTTGTAATCTTGGCAGGAATTTTTATAACCAATGCCGTTGTTGCCGAACTTATAGGTGGAAAATTAATTCAGATTGGTCCTTTTGTAATGAGTATAGGAATTCTGCCTTGGCCAATTGTTTTTTTAACAACCGATTTAATCAATGAATATTTCGGGGAGAAAGGCGTTAAAAAACTTTCTTTTATAACTGCCTGTCTTATTGCATACGCATTTCTAATCCTTTTTATGGCCATTACAATTCCGGCTGCCAAAGGAATAAGTCCTGTTAATGACGAACAGTTTGAAGCCGTTTTTGGACAAAGTATGTGGATTATTGTAGGGAGTATAATCGCCTTTATGGTTTCGCAATTAATAGATGTGAGTGTTTTTTGGTTTTTCAGAAATCGTACTGGACATAAAAAAATATGGTTAAGAACCACCGGCTCTACAGTCATTTCCCAATTATTTGATTCGTTTATTGTGCTTGGAATTGCATTTTGGCTTCCAGGAAAAATTGATTTTGATACTTTTATCTCATCTGGTTTAATTGGATATGTTTTTAAACTATCAATTGCCATTTTATTGACTCCGGCGATTTATTTAGGACATCATTTAATTAAAAAATATTTGGAAAAAGACGATCTCGACAAAAAACAGGAAGGTTTACAAGAATGAAAACTTACAAAACATTTCTTTTAGCGATCGTTTTAAGCTTTGCAAGTTGTTCTAAAGACACCAAAAAGCAAATATTGGAAGTCACCGATAAGATTTCAAACAAAATAGAAAGTATTTCAGAAAGTACTGTCGAAACCGTAAAAGAATATAAAAATTCGATTGTAGACAAAATCACTACAACCGAGGTTTCTGCTGAAAATAACGAAACCGTAAACGATACTATCGCAGAAGAAAAAATTGAAAATGAAAAGTTTATCGGAATTACTCATTTTAAAAAATTCATAGCTGAGTGTAAAACAGGCGAAACCATAACACAAAAAGAACTTATTGAAAACCATAATATTCCGGCTGACGGAATAAAACTCATAAAAAGCATTACTAAAACTGCCGAAGACGAAATTGAAATCAAATGGAAATCAACTTGGTTTATTGAAAGAATTTCGGACGCAAAATTTACCGATGCCAAAATAAAATTCAAGTTCGAAGCCAATAAAATGTATACTTCCGGAAAAGCCATCGGGATCAAATACAAAAAGAAAATCTATACCGATCTCATCATAATTGGCACAAAAGCTTACATACCGAGCGTAAAAGGTTATCACTGGAAAATTGGAAAATGATGGAGGATAAAATAAGATGCGGCTGGTGTACTTCCAGCGATTTATACAAAAAATACCATGATGAAGAATGGGGCGTTCCAGTTTATGACGACCCAACTTTATTCGAATTTTTAATTCTGGAAACTTTTCAAGCTGGCTTAAGCTGGATTACTATTTTAAATAAAAGAGAAAATTTTAGAGCCGCTTTTGATCATTTCGATTATAAAAAAATGGCTAATTATTCTGAAGAGAAAATCGAAGAATTAATGCAGAATACAGGTATTATTCGGAACAAATTAAAAATCAAAGCCACAGTTTCCAATGCTCAGGCTTTTATGAAAGTTCAGGAAGAATTTGGAACTTTCTCCGATTATATTTGGAAATATACTGATGGAAAACCAATTGTAAACCATCTGAAAAATTCAAAAGATGCTCCAGCCACTACGCCGCTTTCAGATGAAATCAGCAAAGATTTAAAGAAAAGAGGTTTCAAATTTGTCGGTTCAACCGTCATTTACGCACACATGCAAGCCACCGGAATGGTCAATGATCATGTGGAAGATTGCTGGACAAGAACAAAGTAAAAGTTGGTTTCAAGTTTCAGGTTTCACGTTATAACTGCACTCAAAAAAACAACTTGAAACCTAAAACTTGAAACTTTAAACAAAAATTATCTATATTTGCTTCACACTTTAGGGGTGTCTACAAACTTGTAGGCTGAGATTTTACCCTCTGAACCTGATCTAGTTCATACTAGCGTAGGGAAAAGTAAGATGACTTCTGCGCGCATTTTTATGCGTTCTTGTAGCCATTCCTAAGGTGTATCTATACACTAAACTGAAAAGGAATGGAACTAAAAATCAATCAACAAACCAAAAAATTCAATGCTGAATCGCTAAGCGTTCAATCATTGCTCGATCTCGAAATTCCGCAAAAACAAAACGGAATAGCTATTGCTGTCAACAATACCGTTGTTCCAAAAACCAAATGGAACGAATTCTTCGTACGCGAAACTGACGATATTTTGATTATTTCTGCTACGCAAGGGGGTTAAATTTCAATTTAAAATTCCAATATAAAAAATCCAAATTCCAAAATTTCACTTTGCGTAGACGCACTTCAGTGCTCCTCTACAACAACTCATAACTTATAACTCATAACTTCTTTTCTTATGACAAACGAAGAACAAATATCCAGAACCCCTTTTCCGAATTCTAAAAAAGTATATATCGACGGAGAAATTCATCCGATAAAAGTAGCGATGCGAGAAATTACTTTGAGTGATACTAAACTTTCAAATGGCGGCATTGAGAAAAATCCGCCCGTAACCGTTTACGACACTTCGGGCGCTTATACAGATCCGAATATTGAAATTGACATTAGAAAAGGGCTACCTCGTTTAAGAGAAAAATGGATTTTAGACCGAAATGACGTTGAAATCCTAAACGAAATTACCTCAGATTATGGACAAAGCCGATTAAAAGATGAAAGCTTAAATCACCTTCGTTTCGAATATTTGCATCAGCCAAAACGTGCTAAAAAAGGCGCGAACGTTACACAATTGTATTACGCCAAACAAGGAATCATTACTCCAGAGATGGAATATATTGCGATTCGTGAAAACCAGCGTATCGAACTTTTAAATGAACAAACCAAAGCCATGCAATGCCAGCACGGCGGAAATAGTTTTGGTGCAAACACTCCAAAAAACAAAATTACTCCAGAATTTGTTCGTTCTGAAGTCGCTTGCGGAAGAGCCATTATTCCAAACAATATCAACCATCCAGAAAGCGAACCAATGATTGTGGGGCGTAATTTCTTGGTAAAAATAAATGCCAATATCGGAAACAGCGCGGTAACTTCGAGCATTGAAGAAGAAGTTGAAAAAGCCGTTTGGGCTTGTCGTTGGGGAGCCGACACGATTATGGATTTATCTACTGGAAAAAACATTCACGAAACCAGAGAATGGATTATCAGAAATTCTCCTGTTCCAATTGGGACTGTTCCTATTTATCAAGCATTAGAGAAAGTAAAAGGAATTGCTGAAGATTTAACTTGGGAAATTTTCCGCGACACATTGATTGAGCAAGCAGAGCAAGGTGTTTCGTATTTTACAATTCATGCAGGAGTTTTACTTCGTTACATTCATTTAACTGCCAATCGTGTCACCGGAATCGTTTCTCGAGGCGGATCAATTATGGCAAAATGGTGTTTGTTCCATCATAAAGAAAACTTCTTATACACGCATTTTGAGGAAATCTGCGAAATCATGAAGCAATACGATGTGGCATTTTCTCTTGGCGATGGTTTGCGTCCAGGCTCGATTGCAGATGCAAATGATGCTGCACAATTTGCCGAATTGGAAACTTTAGGCGAATTGACAAAAATTGCTTGGAAACATGATGTTCAAGTTTTTATTGAAGGACCAGGACACGTTCCGATGCACATGATTAAAGAAAACATGGACAAACAATTAGAACATTGTCATGAAGCTCCGTTTTATACTTTAGGCCCTTTAACGACTGATATTGCGCCGGGTTACGATCATATTACATCAGCAATTGGCGCTGCTATGATTGGCTGGTATGGCTGTGCGATGCTATGTTATGTTACGCCAAAAGAACATTTAGGCTTGCCAAATAAAAAAGACGTTAAAGACGGCGTAATCACGTATAAAATTGCGGCTCATGCTGCCGACTTGGCAAAAGGTCATCCGGGCGCGCAATATCGTGATAATGCGTTGAGTAAAGCCCGTTTTGAATTCCGTTGGGAAGATCAGTTTAATTTGGCTTTAGATCCCGATACCGCAAGAGAATTCCATGATGAAACACTTCCTGCCGATGGCGCAAAAGTGGCACATTTCTGCTCGATGTGCGGACCAAAATTCTGCTCTATGAAAATATCTCAGGAAATCAGGGATGTTGCTGCCGCAGAAAAAGGAATGCAGGAGAAATCAGAGGAATTTATTGAACAAGGGAAAGAGATTTATATCTAGAAAATAGAGTATAGAAGAAAGAGAAAAGACATGATAGTAATTACGAATCCTTTTTTTGTTGAAGATGAAATACATATTCTTCATTCTTTATTGGAGGAAGGATTGTCTTTGCTTCATATTCGGAAACCTAATTTTTCTGAACTGAAAATGGCGCAGTTTATTCATCATATAAAATTGGAATTCCGAGCTAATTTGGTTTTGCATCATCATCATCAATTAGCAGAAGATTTTGGTATTGAACGGTTTCATTTTTCTGAAAAAGACAGAAAAAGTCTTAATGACCTTCCTGCAAAGTTTTCAAAACCTTGCAGGCCTAAATCAACATCAACACATTCAATTGAAGACTTTAATTCGCTTGAAAATTTTGATTATGCTTTTCTGAGTCCGGTTTATAAAAGTATTTCTAAACAGAATTATTTTCCTGAAAAAGATCTTTTTGAAGCAATAAAATCAAGAACAAATCATCAAACAAAAATGACTGGTTTGGGTGGAATTGATTCAGAAAATATTCATGAAGTCTTAGAAAAAGGTTTTGATGATGTCGCGCTTTTAGGAAGTATTTGGAAAAATGAAAATCCATTAAAACAATTTAAATTATGTCAACAGATCGCCCTTTCGTACTCACAATCGCAGGTTTAGACCCGTCTGGAGGCGCTGGAATTTTGGCCGATATCAAAACCTTTGAACAGCATAAAGTGACTGGTTTTACGATTTCGACGGCGAATACCATTCAAACTGAAAATCAATTTTATGAAATTCAGTGGACTGATTTGAGTTTTGTAATTCGCTCTATTGAAACACTGTTTTTGAATTATAAAATCAGTGCGGTAAAAATTGGAATTGTATCTTCTTTACACGATTTAAACCGAATTGTTTCGACCATAAAACTGCTTTCTCCTTCAACCAAAATGGTTTGGGATCCTGTTTTGAAATCGAGTACAAAATTTGAATTTATGAATATTGAAAATCGTTCTGACTTAACTAAAATATTGTCAAAAATCGATTTGATAACGCCAAATTATCTTGAAGCCGAAATTCTGTTTCCTGATTTTATTTCGAAAAAAAAGGAATTTTCAACGAACATTTTATTGAAAGGCGGACATAACGAAAAAGCTTTAGGAACAGATCGTTTATTTCTGAAAGATGAAGTTTTAGAATTACTTCCATCAGAGAAAAACTGCTTCGAAAAACACGGTTCGGGCTGTGTGCTTTCTTCTGCTATTGCTTCCAATTTAGCTTTGAATCAAACACTAAAAGAAGCTTGTAAAAACGCTAAAATCTATATAGAAAACTACCTGAGTTCAACATCAACTTTAATTGGATATCACTATGCATAGCAAACTTCAATATATCTCGCAAGGCGAAACCATCGAGAAGCAATTGTACAATATTCATCAGGCACTAGATGCAGGCTGTAATTGGGTGCAAATGCGTTTTAAAAACCAAACACAAAAAGACGCTTTCACCTTAGCGGAAGCGGTAAAACCTTTATGCGAAAAATACACCGCTAATTTTATTATAAACGACGATTTGCATCTTACCAAAGAAATTGATGCAGACGGCATTCATTTAGGTTTAACCGATACCAAAATTGACGAAGCAAGAGCTTTTTTAGGCACTTCAAAAGTAATTGGAGGAACTGCCAATACTTTTGAAGACATCGAAAATCATGTTAAAAATGGATGTAATTATATCGGATTAGGTCCTTTTCGCTTTACTGCTACAAAAGAAAAATTAAGTCCAATATTAGGATTGTCAGGCTATTTTGATATTCTTCAAAAACTGAAAAAAAATAAAATCGAAATTCCGGTTTACGCTATTGGTGGCATCACATTGCGCGATGTGAGTCCGCTAATGGAAACAGGAATTCACGGAATTGCCGTTTCTGGAATTATTACCGAAAGTGATGAGAAAGAAAAATTAATTCAACAATTAAACGAAAAATTATATGCAAACATCGTTCTTTAATGTAGGGGATAAAAGCTTTAAATCCCGCCTGTTTTTGGGAACGGGAAAATTTGGCTCGAATGAGGAAATGGAGCAAGCGATTTTAGCTTCTGAAAGCGAATTGGTTACCGTTGCCTTAAAACGCATTGATTTGGAAACTGATACTGATGCTATTTTATCGCATTTAAAACATCCCAATATCAATTTATTGCCCAATACTTCGGGAGCAAGAAACGCTAAAGAAGCAGTTTTTGCTGCACAATTGGCACGTGAAGCATTAGAAACCAATTGGGTGAAACTGGAAATTCACCCAGATCCGAAATATTTAATGCCCGATCCCATTGAAACCTTAAAAGCAACAGAAGAATTGGCAAAATTGGGTTTTATTGTACTTCCTTACATTCACGCCGATCCTGTTTTATGCAAACATTTGGAAAGCGCTGGAACTTCGGCTGTAATGCCTTTGGGTTCGCCAATTGGAAGCAACAAAGGTTTAAAAACAATAGATTTCTTAGAAATCATTATCGAACAAAGTACGGTTCCTGTTATTGTCGATGCTGGAATTGGAGCTCCCTCTGACGCTGCAAAAGCAATGGAAATTGGCGCAGATGCTGTATTGGTGAATACCGCGATTGCCGTCGCTGGAAATCCGAGTTTAATGGCAGAAGCTTTTAAGGAAGCGGTTATTGCAGGAAGAAAGGCTTTTGAAGCAAAAGTTGCCAATCAGCAAAATTATGCTTCGGCTTCTAGTCCGTTGACTTCTTTTCTTTACGAGTAATTTAACCGCAAAGTCCGCAAGGTTTTTTCGCAAAGTTCGCTAAGCTTTGCGAGCTTATTATTAATAATTAAGAACTCAAAGCTTAGCGAACTTTGCGTAATTCTTAGCGCTCTTTGCGGTAAAAAAACACATTAGCATGAAAACATTCAAATCTATTTTTGAGCAATACAATTGGGATGAAATCCAATCTAGAATATACAATACCACATCAAAAGATGTCGAACGTACTTTGGCAAAAACCAAGTACAATCTCGATGATTTTTTGATTCTGATTTCTCCTATTGCCCAAAATTATTTAGAGCAAATGGCACAGAAATGCCATGAAATCACTAAGAAACGTTTTGGAAAAACCATTCAAATGTATGCGCCGCTTTACTTAAGCAACGAATGCCAAAATATTTGCACGTATTGCGGATTTAGCTTAGACAATAAAATAAAAAGAAAAACGCTGACTGACACTGAAATAAAACGAGAAGTACAAGCTTTAAAAAACACTGGTTTCGATCATGTTTTGTTGGTTACCGGCGAAGCAAATTATACCGTAAACATCAATTATTTTCTAAATGCGATTCATTTAATCAAAGAAGACTTTTCAATTATTTCTGTTGAAGTGCAGCCACTTTCGACAGAAGATTACGAGCGTTTACATGATGCTGGAGTCTATTCGGTTTTGGTTTATCAGGAAACGTATCATCAGGAAGTTTACAAAAAGTACCATACCAAAGGCAAAAAATCAAATTTCGATTATCGACTGGAAACTCCCGACCGAATTGGAACTGCTGGAATTCATAAAATTGGTTTGGGTGTTTTATTAGGTTTGGAAGATTGGCGAACAGATAGTTTTTTCAATGCGCTTCATTTAGATTATTTGCAGAAGAAATATTGGCAGACAAAATATTCGGTTTCTTTTCCGCGTCTTCGTCCTGCTGAAGGCATTATCGAACCGAATTTTATTATGGATGATAAAGATTTGACCCAATTGATTTGTGCTTATCGATTATGGAATGAAGATCTGGAAATTTCAATTTCAACTCGAGAAAATGAAAAATTCAGAAACAACATAATTCCGATTGGAGTTACGAGTATGAGTGCCGGTTCTAAAACCAATCCAGGCGGTTATGTGGTTGATCCGCAATCTTTGGAACAATTCGAAATCAGCGATGAACGCTCTGCAGAAGAAATTTCAAAAATCATAAAAAATGCAGGTTATGAGCCTGTTTGGAAAGATTGGACAAAAGCTTTTGTTTAAATTCCAAACTCTAAATTCCAAATTCCAAACTAAAATGTAAACTCTAAATTCCAACATCAATCTAAAATCTAAAATCAGAAATCTAAAATTTAAAAATGAGCATCATAAAAGAATTCCTCCGTTACAACAGACAAACTATTCTTCCTGAGATTGGCGATGAAGGTCAGGAAAAATTAAAAAAAGCTAGAGTTTTAGTCATTGGCGCTGGCGGATTAGGCTGTCCGATTTTACAATATATTGCAACTGCCGGAGTTGGTTTTATTGGGATTATGGATTTTGATACGATTGAAATTCATAATCTGCACAGACAGATTTTATATACTGAAAATGAGATTGGTCAGCACAAAGCAATTGTGGCTAAAGATGTGGTTTCAAAACTAAATCCGTTGATTGAAGCTATTGCGATTAATGAAAAATTAACTGCTGAAAATGCATCTAAAATCATTCAGCAATATGATATTGTCGTGGATGGTTCTGATAATTTTTCGACTCGTTACTTGGTGAATGATACTTGTGTTAACTTGAAAAAGCCTTTGGTTTATGGCAGCATTTTAGGGTTTGAAGGACAAATTGCTGTTTTTAATCATAACGGGAGCAAAAATCTTCGCGATTTATTTCCCGAAATGCCCGATCCAAAAGATGTTCCAAATTGCAATTTAAATGGCGTTTTAGGCACATTACCTGGAATTGTAGGCAATATGATGGCGCACGAAACTTTGAAATTGATTCTTGAATTACCCACTTTAAATAACGAACTGATACTTTTTAATACTCTAAACTGGAATTTTACAAAGCTGAATTTCTAAAAAACAACCTCATCTCCTACACTGATAATTCCTGAATTCAAGCTCACGATATTAGTTCCGAATAAGACAGAATTATCTACATTTCTGTATTTGCTTAAGGTTTTTAAAGGCTCCTTTTTTACAATTCCTTTCTGTGGATCGTTGTTTACCATAATACATCTTCCACACGGTTTTATGTTTTTAAATTGAACTTCACCAATTGCAAAATTTTTAAAATCATCTTCTTCATGAGCGCTTTGTGTGCTTACCACAATATTAGGACGGAATCTTTTAATCGTAATTTTTTCCTCTAATTTCTCATTTAAGAAATCAAGACTTTCAGTTCCAATTAACAAGTACGGATAACCATCGGCAAGACTAACATTATAGGTTTCATTTGTTCTCGAGCTTTCATGCTTACGGTCTCCATTTTTTATAATTTTTACCAATCTGCAATCAACTCCTAATTTATCGCTAAACCATTTTGAAGAATTTTTATTTACTTCAAAGACTTCACTTTTATCATCCCAAACTTGTGAATTTATTGGGTTCTCCAAATGTTCGTTAGTAGAAAATTCATGCGTTTCTCCTTCAAAAGTTATTTGAATTTTATCTCCTAAAATTTGAGGATAAAACTGGCTCATGATGGGATATTCTCTTTGCGTAACGTGAATATTTTCAGCATTAATCAGCATCCATCTTCGGTCATTTTCAAAGCCCATTTCTTCGGCTTTCGCACTTTTTAGACTTATGCCTGCTAAACTTTTTATTGGGTAGATATAGATTTCTTTTACGCTGTAAACTGCACTCATTTCTATTTGCTTTTTAAAATGGACATAAATTCTTCGCGATCAATTTCGCGGCAACCTAAACTTTCTAAATGAGGGTTATAAACCTGACAATCGAGTAATTTGTATTTTTCTTTCTTCAAATATAAGGCTAAAGCAATAAAAGCTGTTTTTGAGGCATTTGAAACTTTTGAAAACATACTTTCACCACAAAAAACATTTCCTTTTCCTAAATCAATTCCATATAAACCGCCAACTAAGACGTCATCTTGCCAAACCTCAACAGATTTTGCAACTCCTTCTTCGTTTAACTTGCAGTATGCTTCGATCATTTCATCAGAAATCCAAGTTCCGTTTTGGCCTTCTCGTTTTATCTGCTGGCAATTTGAAATTACTTCTCTAAAATTTTTGTTGTAAGTAACCTTAAAAATTTTCTTATTGAGAATCTTTTTCATGCTTTTGGATATCACCAATTCATCAAAAAACAAAACCATTCTCGGATCTGGTGCCCACCACAAAATAGGTTCTCCCTCATTAAACCAAGGAAAAATACCGCTTTTATAAGCCAATAGCAAACGTTCTGAACTTAAATCGCCACCGATTGCCAAGACACCTTCTTCATCTGCTTCTGTTACTGGCGGAAAAAATAAATCGTTGAATAAATAATACATTTTTTAATGGTCAAATTTTAAATTCCAATCTTAAAATTCCAAATTTCTGAAATTTTACCCTTTCTCCTTTCAATTAAAATGATAAAAACTAAATCAAAAAATAAAATTCCAAACTCCAGATTCAGTCGAATGAATTGGAATTTGGAATTTCAATATTGGAATTTCTAAACTCTTAGAACGGTAAATCGTCTGGTTCGTCTTCGTTAATGTTTGTTGCTGGCGCAAAAGTTTCTGCCGCTGGCATTGGCGCTCCTTGCGCAGGTCCTTCTGGAGCTAATCTTTCGATTCTCCAACCTTGAATACTATTGAAATATCTAGTTTCTCCTTGTGGGTTAACCCATTCTCTTCCTCTTAAATTGATAGAAACTTTTACTGCATCTCCTTGTTTATAGCTACTCAATAAATCGCATTTATCTTGTGTAAATTCGATTAAAATGTGCTGTGGATACTGCTCATCTGTAGTTACTACTAATTCTCTTTTTTTGAATGAAGCACTAACTTGCTGCTCAGGATTTACCACTTTTACTTTTCCTATAACTTCCATCTTCGTCTATAATTATTTATTGTTTCTATTCATTTATTTTTTAGCTAAAAGCACTTTCCACGCTGAGATAACATCTTCTTTATCGAGATATTTTTTGGCTTCTAAATGTACTTTTTTCTGATCGTCTGAGCTTAAAACTCCTTTTACAGAAAAATTTTCTTTCACAAATATAGTAACTTCTTCCGTTGTAGGCAAGGCTTCAATGTTTCCTAATTTTCCTAAGTCATTTCCGTTAAACACAGGACTTTCCTTCACAAAATTCGGAATGGCATCTACTCCAACACCTAATGTTGTAAGCGGTTTTGCTACTTCAAATAGTCCTTGATTCGATCTCGAATACCAATTTCCTCCCAATCTTGAAACCAAATCAATTTTATGCTGATCGATTGCGCCGTTCTCGTCTAAAATCGATTCGTTGATATGAATTTTTACTACTTCACACAAAATCAGGTTTCCAGCTCCTCCTTCTGTTCCTAACGGAATAATTTGTGTAATCTTGCATTCAAATTGAACTGGAGATTCTTTTACACGATATGGTTTTACCAAATCAGACGGAATTTGTGTTAATCCGGCTTTAATAAATTCATTTACGCCGTCTCCATATTCTGTACTTGCCAACGACGTTTGTTGTACCAAATCGTAGTTTACAACATTGATTACTACTTCTTTGGTCGCTTCGGCATTAATCAGAGTATGTTTAACGGTATTGTCACGAACACGTCTTGAAGGCGAAAAAACGAGAATTGGCGGATTAGCACTAAACACGTTGAAGAAACTAAATGGCGATAAATTAGGAATTCCTTTTTCGCTTATTGTACTTGCAAACGCAATTGGTCTTGGTCCTACTGCACTTTGCAGATAACCTTGCAGTTGTGCTGTAGGTATCTCTTTTGGATTGATGCTAATCATAATTTTTCTATTTAACCAAACCTCATTTTGGCAGTTACAAAAGTAGAGAAATGGTTTAATTTCCGAAAATAGTTTGAGCAGATAAAAACAAATCTTTTAAAGCCTCGCAAAATATAAAATGTGTTTATTTCGTTATATTTATACCTCAAAAATTAGTTTATGCGCTTTGCCGAAAGTAGAAATACAACCCGTTGGATAATCATATTCATTTCCTTTTTGATCATTTCTCTGATTCTCTGGAATACGTATACATTCTTCCAAATATTCAAAAATGAGGAACGATTAAAAATGAAACTGTTTGTAAATGCGCAGATTACAATTGTGAATGCCGATGAAAATACAGATGTAGAACTTCCTCTACAGATTTTCAGCAACAATACTTCCATTCCTGTTGTGTTAATATTATATGATAAAGTGGTCAGCTCTAAAAATGTACCAAATGAAATTCTAAATGATCCTAAGAAAATAAAGGGATTTTTGAATAAGCTAAAAAATGAAAATGAGCCAATAACTTTTGAATATGCTCCGGGAAAATACCAAACTTTATACTACGGAAATTCAGCTTTACTCAATAAACTAAAATACTATCCGGTTGCTTTACTGCTTATTATATTTTTATTTGGGGCTTTGATTTATAATTTCTACAAAAGCACTAAAATGGCGACGCAAAACAAATTGTGGGCTGGAATGGCGAAAGAAACGGCACATCAAATTGGAACGCCTTTATCCTCTTTAATTGGGTGGATTGAGATATTGAAAACCGAAGACATTGATCAGTCTATTACAACGGAAATAGAAAAAGATGTTGAACGTTTGCAAACTATAACCGATCGTTTTTCTAAGATTGGTTCTGTTCCAGTTTTAGAATCTCATGATATTGTTTCGGAAACTTTGAATACGTATGAATATTTGCAATCCCGTTTTTCTAAACAAGTCGAATTTACGTATCATGCACCTCAGAAACCTCTATTTGCATTCATAAATCCTACGCTTCACAGCTGGACAATCGAGAATTTAATCAAAAATGCCATTGATGCGATGAAAGGAAAAGGAACTTTGGATATTAAGATTGAACAGGATTCCCATCATATAAAAATTAACGTAAAGGATTCTGGAAGCGGTATTCCCAAAAATCAGTTCAGAACTATTTTTGAACCCGGATTTACGACTAAAAAACGCGGCTGGGGATTAGGACTTTCTTTAACAAAGAGAATCGTTGAGGAATATCACAATGGAAAAATCAAGGTTTTGCATTCTGAAATTGGAAAAGGAACTACGTTTCAAATTTTATATAAAATCAACAATCCAGTTTAAATAAAAAGCATAAAAAAACACCAATTCAAAATCTCGAACTGGTGTTTTTTTTATACTGTAAAGTCTCTTAAAGATTTGATTGAATATCTTTTGCCAATGCTTCAAATTCTTCTTTTGAAAGTGAAACTTTGTTTATAAAACGCATTTCATCCATATGATTCAACGGAATCAAATGTACATGTGCATGAGGTACTTCTAAGCCAACAACCGCAATTCCGATTCTCTTGCAAGGAACTGTTTTTTCTAAAGCTGCCGCCACTTTCTTAGAGAACTTCATTAATCCTAAATACAGCTCGTCATCCATATCAAAAATCTTATCGATTTCTTGTTTCGGAATACAAAGCGTGTGTCCTTTCGCATTTGGGTTTACATCTAAAAAAGCCAAATAGTTATCGTCTTCCGCTATTTTATATGCTGGAATTTCTCCGTTTACTATTTTCGTGAATATTGATGCCATTGTTTATTCGTTTATTTGGTTAATCGTTTAACCGATTTAACGATTCAACGGTTAAACTATAAAAAATTTATTCTCTTGTGATTTCAAGGATTTCGAATTTCAAAGTACCGTTAGGAACAGTGATTTCAGCAATTTCACCCACAGATTTCCCAAGTAAACCTTTTCCAATAGGGGAAGTAACTGATATTTTTCCAGATTTTAAATCGGCTTCACTTTCTGCAACAAGTGTATATTTCATTTCCATTCCGTTGCTTTGGTTTTTAATTTTCACATTTGAAAGCACCAAAACTTTAGAAACATCTAATTGTGATTCGTCAATTAATCTTGCGTTTGCATACACTTCTTCAAGTTTAGCAATTCTCATTTCTAATAAACCCTGCGCTTCTTTTGCAGCATCGTATTCAGCATTTTCAGATAAATCTCCTTTGTCTCTTGCGTCTGCTATATCTTGAGATGCCTTAGGACGCATTACACTTTTTAAATGCTCTAATTCATCTTTTAATTTTTTTAAACCGTCTGCGGTGTAATAAGATACTTTACTCATAACTTCATCGTTTATATAAATAGAAAAAATCCCATCGGGACGGGATTTTGTATTACAAATATACTATTATTTTTAATAGTACATAATTATATGTTAATCATATAAAAATCAAATCTAAATAAATTATTTTTGTTTCACTAATTCTTATTAAAATAATGAAAAAAATCTGGCTTTTAATCGTCTTTGTTTGTGCCCTTTCTGCTTGCAGCGAAAGTGACCGTAATAATAAAAACCCTTATATACCAAGCTATGCCGTTAATTTATCTGTAGATATGAATCTTCCTTTGTATTCTAATCTTAAGTATGCAAGTAATGGTGTTATTGTTCCAAATTATGGTGCAAAGGGAATTATTATTTTTAATACCGGAAGCGGATACAATGCCTTTGACGCTGCCTGCCCAAATCAGGAAATCAGTTCTTGCACGGCCATGACAATTGACGGTATAAATGCTGTATGTTCCTGCGACAAAACTTCTTACAGTTTATTTACCGGATTAGGAAATAAAGAATATCCTTTAAAACAATATAAAGTTCAAGTAAGCGGAACTGTAATTCACGTTTACAATTAAAACATAAAAAAAGCCTGAAATTCAGGCTTTTTTTATTTTAGAATTTCAGACTCAATCCAGCTAAGAAATTAATTCCTGCCTGCGGATAATAATAAGGATAGATATCCCACATCGCTCCGTTTGAAACATATTTTTTATCTAAAATATTATTTACCAAACCCGTAATCGTAATAGATTTAAATACTGATTTTGGTTGTATTTCGTAAGAGATATTCAAATCGTTTACAAAGTAATCAGCCAGTTTTGCCGAAGGTAATTCGATATTATTCATATACTGTTCTCCCACATATTTTTGTAATAATGAAATATACAATCTGTCAATAGGTTTGTAAACAATAATATTTCCTGCAATTACTTCTGGAGAATAGGCAATTTTAGTTGTTCCATAATATTGTCCTTCTACAGCCAGATCAACATTTTTATTACTGCTTAAAGTAAAGTTTGGTCGAAGTGTGAATTTTTCTGAAAGTAAAATAGTTGCATCAAATTCAAAACCTAAACGATAACTTTTCTCGGTATTGGCACGAATTGGGTTTCCAACATCATCTAATCTTCCTGTTAAGATTAATTGGTCTTTGTACCCCATATAATAAAGGTTAGAATTCAACTGAAATTTCTCTGAATTAAATCTCCATCCAAATTCAAAATCGTTTAATTTTTCAGGTTTTACATTTCCGCCTTCATAATCAGTTCTGTTAGGTTCGCGATTGGCACGAGCGTACGAAAAGTATAAGGTATTTTTTTGGTTGATTTCGAAATTTAATCCTGCTTTTGGATTAAAGAAATCAAAAGTATCATCTACTATACCTGTTTCATAGCTATTGGCTTTGTAATGAACTCTACGATATTGTAAATCACCATAAAAACTCAATTTTTCAGTTAATTGATAATTGGCTTTTGCAAAAATATTTCCGTCTGTTTTTGTCGAGAAATCATCATAATAATGATCTCCAAGTTCTGACTGTGATGCGTATCTGGCCCAGATTACTTTTCCGTAATGATCGCCTTCGTATTTGTTCCAGCCTCCGCCAAAAATAGCGTCTAGTTTTTCTTCTTTATATTTTACTGAAAAGGTTGTTCCGTAAAAATCATTGTCTAACCATTTCTGACGTACTAAATCTGTTGTGGTAATAGTTCCAACAGGATTTAAATTATAATCAGACATTTCAGCATCTTCTTTGTAATTTTCGTAATATCCCTGACCTTTTGTGTAATGAAAAGCAAGATTTGTACTCCATTTATCCGAAAGTGATTCGCTCCAATGCAGCTGATAATGGTTTTGTTTGTAATTATCAGTTTCATTATCATAAAAACGAACATTTCCAGCCTCATCTGTATACATTCCAGCCGAATTGAATGTTCGGTCTGAATTTAAGGTTTGAGCATCAATTCCGTTCCAAGATTGGTATGTTTTTTCGGTTCCGCCAAAAACCAAAGCTTTGATTAATGTGGTTTTCCCAACATACGTTCCTTGAAGGAAATACGATTTCAAATCAGAACTTGCACGATCAACATATCCATCAGATTTAATGGCAGACAAGCGTCCAGCAACTTCAAAATGATCATTTAATAATCCTGTACTGAATTTTACGGTGTTTTTCATCGAGTTAAAACTTCCGTAAGAACTTGAAATTTCTCCATTGGCTTTAGAAGCATAACTATCAGTCAGCATATTTAAACTGGCACCAAAAGCACCTGAACCATTTGTTGATGTTCCAACACCACGCTGCAGCTGAAGACTTTCGACAGAAGATGCAAAATCAGGCATATTTACCCAAAAAGTTCCCTGACTTTCTGCATCGTTATATGGAATCCCGTTGATGGTAACGTTTACACGGGTTGCATCGCTTCCGCGGACTCTGATTCCAGTATACCCTATTCCGCCTCCTGCATCAGATGTTGTAACCACCGAAGGAAGATAGTTCATTAAAACTGGAATATCTTGACCCAGATTTCTGTATTTAATCTCTTTTTTATCCATATTACTAAACGTAACTGGTGTTTTAGAAGTCACACGAACTGCCGAAACCAAAACCTCATCAAGAGAATTTACTTTGGTAGAGTCTTGCTGTTGTGCAAAAGAGAATAGAGGAAAGAAAATAGAAGAAAGAAATAAAACAGACGACTTTTGGATCAGCTTTGAACCTTTGCGCCTTTGCAGCTTTGTACCTTTAAAAGTACCTTTAAATAAAGTTTTCATTCGTAAAAAATTACGAATAAAAGGGGGAATTATTCTTTTGTTAAATTAATAAATGTGTTTCACGACAAAATAAAGTGTGCACGCTCGATAGTGTCGTTTTCCCTTAGCAACATTACTCGCTCAGGTTCTTTGGGTATGATCTCAGCTCGTTATTTAGAGCACCCCTTTGAGACAGTGCAAAGGTAATGTTAAAATATTTAAAACTCCAAAAAAGAAATTCCAAATTCCATTGAAATGCTTTTAAAGCTGTTTTTGGAATTTGGAACTAAGTATTGGGATCTAATCTAAATTTGGTTTCTTGCGGGATTGTTTTAAATCAGAAAGATTCTTTTTATCCTTGATTCTTTTTTTGATTACAGACTTTGGAACTTTTGTAGCTTTTCTAACCTTTGGAACATACAATCCTTTTTTAAGGATTTCAAAAAATCGTTTAGTGACAATTTCTTTATTTTTGAGCTGGCTTTGGTCTTCGTCACAATTTAAAATCAAGATGTTTTCTGAAGTTAATCTTGCCGATAAATTTTCTTTTAATAATAACTTTTCATCATCAGATAACGCTTGTGAATTTTCGAGATCAAAAGACAAAATGACTTTTGATGAAACTTTGTTCACATTCTGTCCGCCCGCACCACTGCTTCTAACGGCTTTAAAGTTTAATTCTGATATGATTTTATCGTTATCCATTATTGTGGCTGGTGTGCCGGTTTTAATAAATCATTTACCGTTTTTACAGGATTAAAAGTGATAAGCGGCACTGCAACAAAAACGGTCAGCCAATTTGCCATCGAACCATTCCATAATCCTGGAAGCTCGTAACTTCTTACTGGTTTTCCTTCAACACTTTTTTCAACAATAAATCCAGATTTATGATCTACAAATTCTTTTAAATCAAATTTCTGCCCTTTATAATTTTTAATTCCGCAGACCAAGTCTACAGGATTAAAATGTGTCGCTTCTTCGAGAATTTCAAGTTGTTTTTTATTTGATAAATCTACTTGAGACGTTTCCACAATTTGAAGTGATATTTCTCCTTTTCGATTCATTATCCAGAACGGTCCTCCACCGGGTTCGCCTTCATTTCTAACCATTCCACAAACTCTGATTGGGCGGTCTAATACTTCTTTAATTTTGTTTATTTTATTTTCAAAAGTGAATTTATGAAAGTCTTTTCCTAATTCAATATTCAGCTTTTTCGATAAAAACTCAGTAAGATCAGACAAAGAATCTTCATTTATCTGTTGGTCTTCAATAACTTTTAAATATTTAAAAACTTTTTGCTGTACTTCAATCAACACTCCGCCTAAAGCTTTTTTATATAAAGTAATTTTATCAATGTGGTTTTGGATTACATTATCGATGTTTTTAATAAAGATTATATCTGCATCCAAATTATTTAGGTTTTCAATTAAAGCTCCGTGTCCGCCCGGTCTAAAGATTAGATTTCCATTTGAACTTCTAACGATCTTATTCTTGGCATCAACATTTATCGAATCTGTACTTTTATTTTGATAAGAATACCCAATATTTATTTGTACTCCTGAAGGTTTTTCAATTTTCTCTCTTACTTCATCTACGGCTTTTTCAAATAAATTTTGATGAATTTCTGAAACGGTGAAATGAAGATTTGAAACATTTTTTGATGTTGCATAATGTACACATTCATTTAAATGCTCTTCAATTGGATTTGCAATATGATCGACATACTGATGAAATGGTAAAACTGCCTTCGGTTTATTGGCCGAATTAAAATATTCCGGCGACAATAATAATTTTATGAAATAATAGTTTTTAAAATCTCTTTCTAAGCTTTCAAAATCAGGATAAATTTCTCTTAGTTTTTTATCTACCTCATCAAAAAACGGAAATTTCTCCATTCCAATAATAAAAATAGCAAGTTCTTTATCGTTATTTCGATTGATATAGGCATTTATCGTTTCCTTTTTAATGTCGAAATCATTTAAAAAGGCTGCTAGAAATTTATACATTCGGGTTGCAGCACCTGAAGCCGGAACAAATTTTTTAATTTTTAATTCCTCTTTTTGGCTGTCAAAAAAGGCTGCTTTCTTTTCAAAATCTGATTCTGTTAAACTTAAAATACCATTATTTACAGTAGCTGGACTTATTAAGTTACTTTTAGCAATTCCTTTTTTAAAAAATTTTAATTGTTTTAAAATATCATCAGAAGAGATTCCGTGATTATAAATTTCAACAAAGTCTTTTGAGGACAATCCTTTTTCTTTCAAAACACTTAAGGCATCAATAATAGCTGTTGCTTTTGCCAAACGGCTTTCTTTATTTCCAGAAAGTGTTATAAAAGGTTTTTTAGTATTTATTAAGGTTTGTTTGAAAACAGAAAATACAGTTTCTCTTCCTTCAGCTTTATCCCTAATATCATCTTTTTCCCAAGGAACATCAATATTCGTTAAAAAAAATAAATCATAATCGTGTTCCAATGCCGCTTCATTTAAAAGCGGATCGCAAAAACCATAATATACTTCCGAAAAAACTTTGGTAACCATTAAATTGGTATCACAGAACAAATATTTTTTAGCCGAAGAAAGCTTTTCATTTTCCAATGCCACTTGTCCGTACGCAATAGGCATCATATCATCGGCATTACAAACATGCTGGTTTTCTTCCCATTTTTTTTGCAGATAATCACGTGCAAATTCAGGAACCCATTCGGTTTCATAATACTCTGCAAGCTGTTTTGCTAAAGTCGTTTTGCCTGTACTTTCAGGACCAAACAAAGCAATTTTTATGATATTTGTTTTTTGCTGTCTAAGATTTTTCTCCATTCTAAATAAGCTGAAATAGCTAAAATTGTAAAAATTAAATATTGAAGTGACAACATCCCTAAGCCGCGATGAGCATAAAGAGGCACAACAATAATATCACCAATGATCCAGAGTGTCCAGTTTTCTATTTTTTTTCTGGCCATGTACCACATCCCTGCAAAGAATATTCCTGATGAAATCATATCTACATAATTGTCTTTATGAATTTCGTAATCAAAATATTTATAAATCCCGAAAACTACAAAAACGGTTACAATAAACAGTAATAACCCTATTATTTTTTCATTAAAAGTTGTTCGGGTAATGGGAAGATTGTCTTCAACTGTTCCTCCTTTTGCCCACATATACCAGCCATATATACTCATAATTGAGAAATAAGCATTAATAATCATGTCTCCAATATATCCGGCAATATATAAAAGATATACTGAAATTACTGTTGCAATTAAACCCATTGGATATACCCATATGTTTTCTTTTTTAGCAAACCAAACGCTTAAAATACCGCATACAAAAACCAAAAATTCAAGTATAATATGCCACAATGGAGCATTTTTATAGCTTTCTAAAAAAAAATCAATCATAAGAAACTTTAGGTTTAAGATTCAAAAAAATGGCTGTCATTCTCAAAAGCAGTTCCAATTACCACTAAATCAGCACCTGCTTTATAGGCATTTTGAATTCCGTGCAAATCTACAATTCCTCCGCCAACAATAATAGGAATTGTAATGTTTTGAGCAATCAGCGAAATCATCTCTAATGGCACTGGTTTTTTAGCACCACTTCCAGCTTCTAGATATATGAGTTTACTGCCCAGCATTTCTCCTGCTTGAGCTGTTGCCAAAGCCAAAGCTAAATTTTCACGATTGAGTGGTTCAGTTTTACTAACGCGCGCTACAGCAGTTTCGTTACCGCTTTCTATTAAAATATATCCTGTAGAAATAACTTCCAGATTCGTTCTTTTCAAAATTGGAGCTGCTTGAACCTGATATTCAATTAAATAATCTGGATTACGTCCTGACAATAATGATAGGAACAAAATAGCATCTGCTTGCGGAGAAATCTGCGAAGGATCTCCAGGAAAAATAACAACCGGTAGATTTGTTTTTCCCTTTAACTGTGCAATTAAATCTTTTAAAATAGTACTCTGAACAATACTTCCTCCCACAAAAATATGAGTTGCAGGCGATTGGTTTATTTTTAGTAATAAATGATCTAAGTTTTCCCAAACTATTTTATCAGGGTCCAAAAGTATAGCTAATAATTTCTCGCCTTTACTTTTAGCGTCTAAAATTTGCTGATGGATATTGGTACGTAATTTTTGTTCCATAATGGCTGTAAAAGTAAAGTTTTTGCTGTAGAAGAACTATTTTGAATGAATTATATTTGTAAAGTCTCTATAACCAACTCGAAGAAACAAATCTATGATTGCTCCTGAATTACTAAAAAAATACGGTGCTGTAAAAAAGTCTTTCGGCAAAAACGAAATTATTTTTGAAGAAGGAAATCTGCCATCCTATTATTATCAAATCATTTCGGGCGAAATTAAAATGAGCAACTATAATGATGACGGACGAGAGTTTATTCAGGGCATATTTTATAAAGATCAATCTTTTGGTGAACCGCCATTATTTCTAAACCAAAAATACCCTGCCAATGCTATTGCGGTTGAAGACAGTGAAATCATGCTTCTTCCCAAAACTGCATTTATGAAATTACTAGAAGAGAATTCCTCTGTCAGCATTAAAATTATCGAAAATCTTGCCCAGCGTTTGTATTATAAATCGGTTATGGCAGCTGAGATTTCGACACACGAACCAGAACACCGTGTGTTAAAATTAATCGATCATGGAATTGCTTATTTCAATTTTCAAAAAGATACAAATGGATACTTGATTAATTTTACCCGTAAGCAAATTGGCGATTTAACTGGTTTACGAGTAGAAACGGTCATTAGAGCCATAAAAGCATTGGAGAAAAAAGGCGAATTGAAGATTATTAACCGAAAAGTATACAGATAAAAAAGTTCTTGTTTTATGATTTTAATCATAAAATGGAGCGGAAATGTGGACGTACCTTTGTCATATAAAAATCTGAATATCATGACACTATACCACACAACATTCGACATTTTCAACAAAAATTATATGGGTTCTGCTGCAATGGCAGTAATTGGACAAAGCTGTTTAGGAGGCGCTGCAGCAATGTACGTTTTAGCAAATGGAACTTCAATCCCGCAAATGATTCAGCTGGCTATTATCGTTTTGGCCTGTATCTTTGTAAACACTTCAATTTTGGCTCAAATGAAACATAAAGTAGTTTTTAATCTTTTAATTCTGAGCTCAGTATTAAGTGTATTATTTATTCTTTTAAACACAATTTTTCTGTGAAAAAACAAATAGAAAATAGAGCCGATATTACTTTTCTAGTAAATACATTTTACGACAAAATAAGAGCCGATCAAGAAATCGGCTTTTATTTTAATGAAATAATTACCGATTGGGATTTACACCTAGAAAAACTAACAGATTTTTGGGAAACCAATTTATTTGGTGTTCGTAAATACAAAGGGAATCCACATGCTGTTCACAATGAAGTTGATGCTCATTTTGATGAAAAAATCACGGCAAACGAATTCGGAATCTGGCTTAATCATTGGGCTCAGACACTAGACGAACATTTTGAAGGCGAAAATGTAGAAACTTTAAAAAGGCGCGCTAGAAAAATGAGTACTTTTTTATATATGAGTATGTTTCAGCATCGTCAAAAAGAAAGTGAAGTTTAAATGTCATTTCGAGAAACGAAGCAAACATCCAACTAACTTATCTAACAAATGGCGGAATTTCTTGTGCGATTTCTCCTTGCGGCGGAATGACAACATTCCTAAAATTGGAATTTGGAATTTATTTTTCAAAAGCATAAACCAAAGTAAACTTACCATCAAAATTATCAGATTTGATTTCTTGGTAATGCACATCAAAATCCTTAATCAAATCATCAAAATGAAGACTTGCGTGCGTTTGGGTTTCTTCTAAAGAAAAATTATCTACGTTGATATGGTCTTTAAAACTGATTCCTTTTTCATTTCTGATTTTAAAGATCGCTTCTTTTGCTCCCCAGATTACGGTAAGTTTTTTTATGTATTCTTCGGTAGATGATGGATTTAAATAATCACATTCAAAATCTGTAAATTTATCTGCGATTCTCTGAATTTTTTCGCGTTGTAATTCCATATCAATTCCAACGGTTTCATGACTTATAATTATGGCCGCAAAATGATAGGAATGCGTAATTGAAATATAATTATGACAATCGAAATATGGTTTCCCAAATTCGTCATAATGCAGATCTTTATCTGTAAAGCCCATTTCCTGAATCAGCATACGAACACTCAAAAAAGCACGTTGATGCATTTGAGATTTCATTCCGTCTAATCTTTTCTGTGTTTTTTCTTTTAAAGTTACACGACTATACAGTTCATCAAAAGATTCTGTTATTTCCCAAATTAAAATTTTAGTTGTTTCGTTAAACTGTATGGTCTGAAATAGAGGCATTTCTTTTTAATTCTAAATGATGAATGGTTAATTGTAATTTTTTTTAACCATATAAGTGATATAAGAAAATATAACTTTGGGGTTAAAATATCTCTTAAGTAAATTTAAGCAATTCTCTGTAAAGGTTTATAGTTAAGATCTTTTTTAATGAACTTATATCTCTTATATGGTTCAAAACGATTTTTAAACTAACATTCTAAAGATTAAGAAATTAAAGATTTCACAAATCTTACAGAAAATAGTAAAATTCAAAAGCTATTCCTTAAATTTGCAAAAAATTTTACAATTATACAAATATAATATAAATGAGTACTACAACTACGCCTTATGTGGCTTTCAAAGTAAAAGACATTTCTCTAGCGGCTTGGGGAAGAAAAGAAATTGAACTAGCTGAAGCTGAAATGCCAGGTTTAATGGCACTTCGCGCTGAATACAAAGACGAACAACCTCTTAAAGGTGCGCGTATCGCTGGATGTTTACACATGACGATTCAAACTGCTGTTTTAATCGAAACTTTAATTGCTCTTGGTGCAGAAGTTACTTGGTCTTCTTGCAATATTTTCTCTACACAGGATCAAGCTGCTGCTGCTATTGCCGCTGCTGGAATCTCAGTTTATGCTTGGAAAGGTTTAAATGAAGAAGAATTTGACTGGTGTATTGAGCAGACTTTATTCTTTGGCGAAGACAGAAAACCATTAAATATGATCTTAGATGACGGTGGAGATTTAACTAACATGGTTATCGATCGTTACCCAGAGTTAGTTCCTGGAATTAAAGGTCTTTCTGAAGAAACTACAACTGGTGTTCACAGACTTTACGAAAGAGTAAAAGCTGGAACTCTTCCAATGCCTGCAATCAACATTAACGATTCTGTTACTAAATCTAAATTTGATAACAAATACGGATGTAAAGAATCTGCTGTAGATGCTATTCGTCGTGCAACTGACTTAATGTTAGCAGGAAAAAGAGTGGTTGTTTGTGGATACGGTGACGTTGGAAAAGGAACTGCGGCTTCTTTTAGAGGTGCTGGTTCTATTGTAACGGTTACTGAAATCGATCCAATTTGTGCTTTACAAGCTGCAATGGACGGTTACGAAGTTAAAAAATTAGATACTGTAATTGCTAATGCTGATATCATCATTACAACTACAGGAAATAAAGATATCGTTGTGGGAAGCCACTTCGAAAAAATGAAAGATAAAACTGTTGTTTGTAACATCGGACACTTTGATAACGAAATTGACATGGCTTGGTTAAACAAAAACCACGGTGCTTCTAAAATCGAAATCAAACCTCAGGTTGACAAATATACTATCGCTGGAAAAGATATCATCATTTTGGCTGAAGGTCGTTTAGTTAACCTTGGTTGTGCTACAGGTCACCCAAGTTTCGTAATGAGTAACTCATTTACAAACCAGACTTTAGCTCAAATCGAATTATGGAACAACAGCGCAGCTTACAAAAACGAAGTTTACATGTTACCAAAACATTTAGATGAAAAAGTAGCTGCTTTACACTTAGCTAAATTAGGTGTTGAGCTTGAGGTTCTTAGAGAAGATCAAGCAGCTTACATTGGTGTTGAAGTTCTAGGTCCATTCAAACCAGAGTACTACAGATACTAATCTATTTTGGATTTAAGATTATAGATTTCTGATTTTCAGAAATACATCTCAAACCCGACAGGTTTTTAAAACTTGTCGGGTTTTCTTTTTGATGTAATTTGCCAAAAAAAATAATTTAACAAGACATTTACAACATTTTTTAGTCTATAACTTTAAATTTGAAATTCTAAAATAACACAGAAAAATTTATTTCTGATAAATACATCTTTATGAAAAAGGTTTTCATCCTGTTTACATTTTTTCTCTTTAACAGTTTAGCTTTTGCACAAAGCAGTGACATTTGGACAGCATTTCCGAACAGAGACACTACATTAGTCGGGTTTAAAGATCAAAACGGAGTAATCAAAATAGAACCAAAATTTACAGGTTTTACAACTGCTCGTAAATTTGAAAATATAATAGCTGTTTCTGAAGATGAAAACGGAAAATGGAAAAGCTACTATCTAACCAAACAAGGAAAAATAGTGGGACGCGACAGCTTATATGTTTTTGATAATAGTCCAGATTGCGAAAACGAAGGCTTCATACGATTTACAGATCGTAAAAGCGATAAAATGGGCATGTTTAATAGTGATGGAAAAATTGTAATTCCAGCACAATACAGTTCTTTAACCAAAGCTAGAAATGGGATGGTTGTTGTTTTAAAAGATGCTGTTAAAGAACAAGACGGTGAACATTTTTTCTGGAAAGGCGGAAAAGAATTTTTAATCGATACCAACAACAAAGTCCTCATTGAAAATTTCTCATTTACTGACAATTTGAATTTTTATTCTTTAGAAAAATCAAAAGAACCCAGTAAAGACGAAACAAGAGATAGTTTTCTGGGGGTTGATGGTTTATATTATTCCTTTATTAATTATGAGAAAGAATTTAAATATTGGCTGAAAAACACTTTGCTTTCTGATTTATCGAAAGCCAATTTAGAAAAACATTCTTTTGATAAAATCACCTATTGGAAAGAACCAAATGGATGGATAAGTGAGTCCAAAACGAAATTCATCAATCAAAATTATCCCTATTTAAAGTTAAAACTTCAGGAACTTAAAAATCCAAAAACAGATTATTTTATTTCTTCTGATGGATTGAATCCCTTTATTTTCGAATCGAGTCAATATAGCGTTTATTTCAATAACTGTAATGAATCAAAAGATTGGCTTTACCCAATTAAAAGCATCATCATAAATCCAAAAAACAAAGCTGATTTTAAACAAGATCATTTTGAATTTTTAAGAACCGAAAACGGTTATAAATTGATCGGTATTTCTGCCGCAAAAGATATTTTTAAATAATTTATTTCTGCTTTAAAGCTACCTTTGTAATTAAAGTAAACTATGAAGAATTTTCTAATAATCTCACAAAGTCGCTAAGACACAAAGTTTTATTTTTACTAATCGTTACTGTCTTTCAAATTCGCTTAGAGTGAGAATACCGAAAAAACTTTGTGCCTTCGCGCCTTTGTGGCAGAGAAAAACAAAGCAAGTTTCGGATTTTATACCTTTAAAAACCAATCGATATTTGTATTATAAAATTGAATGAAGATGAACACACAAGAAACCATCAATTATAATCGTATCGCCGAAGCTATAGATTATATCAAAGCTAATTTTAAAGATCAGCCCAATTTAGATCAAGTCGCGGAAAAAGTACATTTAAGTCCATTTCACTTTCAGCGGCTTTTTAGTGAATGGGCAGGCACGAGTCCGAAAAAGTTTTTACAATATACAAGCATCGAACACGCCAAAAAGTTACTGAAAGAAAATCAGGCTACTATTTCTGAAACTGCTTTTGAAACTGGACTTTCAGGAACAAGCCGTTTACATGATTTATTTGTAAATATCGAAGGAATGACTCCGGCAGAATATAAAAACGGAGGAAAAAATCTGGAAATCAATTACAGTTTTGCCGAAAGTCCATTTGGAAATATTATTGTCGCATCGACCCAAAAAGGTGTTTGTTTTATGGCTTTTGCCGAAGATGAAACAACTGGATTTATTGTTTTAAGAGATAAATTTCCAAATGCTCAATTTTCTAAAAAACTGGATTTATCGCAACAAAATGCCTTGTTCATTTTTCAAAATGATTGGAGTAAATTATCTGAAATTAAACTGCATTTAAAAGGAACTGATTTTCAATTGAAAGTTTGGGAAGCCTTGCTTAAAATTCCAATGGGACAACTTTCTACGTATGGTTCTATTGCGAATCAAATTCAAAAACCAAATGCATCCCGCGCCGTTGGGACAGCAATTGGAAGTAATCCTGTTGCGTTTTTAATTCCGTGTCACCGCGTTATTCAATCTTCTGGAACATTTGGCGGTTACATGTGGGGAAATACCAGAAAAACAGCTATTATCGGCTGGGAAGGCGCGCAAATAAATCCTTAAGTTTTTCCGCCACGACTCGAGCGATAGCGAACAGGCGAAGCAATTCACGAATTATTTTTTTAATCTATGCGATTATATATTCGAATTATTCGAATAATATTTTGATAAAGTGTTTAAAAAGAAAATTCGTGAATTCGTGGCGAAAAAAAAATCTAAATCTTATGCAAAATATACAATCAAAAATTGCTTCTCAAAACTGGGAAAGCATCACCGAATCTATGCACCAAAATGGTTTTGCTATTATTCCAAATATCCTCAATAACGAACAATGTGAAGACCTGAAATTCGATTATGACAATCCGAATTTATATCGAAAAACGGTTGTTATGGAACGTCATCGTTTTGGATTGGGTGAATACCGATATTTCAATTATCCGTTGCCAGATTTAATTCAGAATCTTCGTTCTTCGATTTATCCAAAACTGGCTCCAATTGCCAATACATGGATGAAAGCTTTGAATATCAATACTGTTTTCCCAAAAACACATGCTGAATTATTACAGCAATGTCATGACAACAATCAGCTCAAAGCAACTGTTTTAATTTTAAAATATGGCAAAGGCGGATTCAACACATTGCATCAGGATTTATATGGAGATGTTTATTTTCCAATTCAAATTGTACTTTTTCTAAATGAACCTGATGAAGATTTTACTGGAGGAGAATTTGTTTTAACGCAACAAACTCCAAGAGCACAATCAAAAGCCATTGTTTTAAAACCTAAAAAGGGAGACATTTTGGTTTTCACAACCAATTTCAGACCAGTAAAAGGCACAAAAGGATATTATCGCGTGAATATGAAACATGGTGTAAGCGAAATTCATTCTGGAGAACGACATACGTTGGGAATTATTTTCCATGATGCTCTTTCGTGAATATTTTTTTTTTGCCACGAATTCACGAATTATTCTTTTACATACTCAATCTTATATTATTCGAATTAATTCGAATAAATAATCGCAAAGATTTTAAAATAATAATTTGTGAATTCGTGGCGAAAAAACAAAACGTTAGACGCACTGCAGTGCGTCTCTACATTACAAAACGTACACTTTTATGATTAATCATCAAAAAATAACCGATTCTGAATTGTTTCGTAAAATTAAAAAAGGCGAAATTTGTTTCGGTGGCAACCAGAAATTAAAAATCTACGGAACATTGAAATGTTCTTCGGGGAAAAGGATGAAACGTGAAAATCGGGTTTTCTTTTTATCTGAAAATGAAGCAAGAAAAAATGGCTTCAGACCTTGCGGACATTGTATGAAATTGGAATATCAAAAATGGAAAAATGGACTTATTTAATCCTCAAATAAACGAAACAACTAATCTGCTTCCAAAAGATGGAACGGTGAATTATTACGGGAAATTATTCTCTAGAGATAAGGCCGATTTCTACCGCGATATTTTGCTAAATACAATCGAATGGAAAAATGACGAAGCAATCATTTTTGGAAAATTAATTTTAACCAAGCGAAAAGTAGCTTGGTACGGCGATCAAGAATTTGAATATACGTATTCGAATACCACCAAAAAAGCATTGCCTTGGACTCCAGAACTTTTAGAATTAAAGAAAATCATTGAAGAAAAAACAGGTGAAACTTTTAATTCTTGTCTGCTAAATTTATATCATTCAGGAGAAGAAGGAATGGCGTGGCACAGCGATGCTGAAAAAGATTTAAAGAAAAATGGTGCAATTGGATCGGTCAGTTTTGGTGCCGAACGTAAATTTGCTTTTAAACATAAAGAAACTAAAGAAACAGTTTATATGATTTTGGAACATGGCAGTTTATTGGTTATGAAAGATCAAACACAAACGCATTGGCTGCATCGTCTTCCGCCAACAAAATCAACTCAAAAACCAAGAGTAAATTTGACTTTTAGAACTATTGTGAGGTAATTATTCCGCAGCTCGGTATTTTTAAAGCTTGCTGATTTGTTCTAAATAAATTTTACCAACCTTGATTTAATCCATTTTTAAGAACTTCATCGTACTTTTCTTTATCAAAAGAATATAAATTTGGTGCTTTGTGTGCCACATTGTTTTTCTTTTCTTCCAGTTTAGTCAAAATACCTATATTGGTTATTTTTCTCAAGAAGTTTCTTCGGTCAAGCTTTTTGTCCAAAATTGTTTCATATAGTTTTTGAAGTTCTGGAATTGTGAATTTCTCCGGAAGCAAATTATATCCAACTGGCATTAAATTCAATTCAATTCTTAACGTATCAAGAGCCTTATCGAGAATTTCTTTGTGGTCTAAAATCAGCTCAGGAACTTCTTTATGGTCAATCCATTCAATTTTTTCATGAACGCTGGCTTTTGTTGGAATGATTTTTAAAAAATCAACTAAAGCATAATATCCTATGGTAACAAAACGCTGAGTGAGCCATTTTCCTTCTTCGGGTTTTATATCCAGATATTTTAAGACTTCATTCCCAAAATGATTATCGTTGCGTTTAATTTTTCCAAACGTCGCAAATTGTCTTAAAAAGACACCTTCAACTCCGGTTCTTTCATTTAAAACGGTTACTGCTGCAGTATCTATATCCTGATTAATAGGAACAAATCCTCCTGGCAGTGACCAGCTTTCATTATGCGGTACTTTAATTAACAATACCTTCAGCTGATTATTATGAAACCCAAAAATCACGCAGTCTATTGAAAGACCCGGCTGGTATTTATCGTTGTTTTCTATAATATATTTCAGCATTAGATTTAAATGAATGGTTATTACTAATAGTTTACAAATTTACTTCATTTTTAAAAAAAGAAGACTCATCTTAAATTTAGTTCTTTAAACTTCATAATAAGTAAAAAAAAGAAAAGTGTATAAATCACAATTTTAGTTAAAATTACAAATTGAATTAAAAAAATAAGTACATTGCGTCATAATAACACATTTGAATTTCAAATTGTTAAATTTAAAATAAAAAGAAGGAAAAAGATTACTTTTTAATTTATTTTTGTAATGTTTATTTTAAGTCGAAGAATTAGTTAATGCAAGGGAAATTATGATTACCAATCCGTTAAAAAATATCAATCAAAAAATTAGAACCAAAATCTGGACTTCATTCGGGTTTGTATCTAAAACTTATCTTTTAGAAGCTTCTTTGAAATATAGCGAGGAGCAGGAAAGAATTTTCAATGAAATGATTGTTGAAACCGAAATAAAAGATAAAAAAGCAAAACGCGAAGCGTTTGACAAAGCTTTATATGCTTCTTACAAAGGAATTGGAGCAATGGATTTCATTAACACTGTCCTGAAATAATTGTAATAATTATTTTGGTTTTTATACGCAGCCTCACTTTATAGTGAGGTTTTTTTATAGCTTTTTTTAAAGAAATAATTGCGTAAAATCTGTCATAATTATATATTTTTGTTTTTTAACAAAGTAAGAATATACACCATTAAAATTATATGTATGGAAAATACTGTAGAAGTAGAAAATTACAAAATCCAGAAACCTGAAAGCTGGGCTCCTAACATCGATGACAATCAACTAATTGAATATATAAAAGAATCTGATTTCTCAAACAAACAAGTTGAGGAAGGAAGGGATTTCTGCTACTTTCTAGATAAGGTTTATTATACCAATGATAATGGAAACAGCGAATACGCCTGCGTTGCTTATACGCTTAATGAACCTTCAAACCTTGAAAGTGCATCTGTAAGAGATGTTGTGGTCGAAGAAAATGAAACTTACATCATTCATAGAATAAGTGTTTTAAGAGATGGTGTTTTAATTGACAAAATTGCAGATACTAAAATAAAGGTTCTTGACAGCGAAAATCAAAGTGAAGGCGGCGTTTTAAGCAGCAACAAAAAAGTAAATATTACGATTAAAGATCTGCGTCTTTATGATGTATTAATCACTGAAGATTCACGAGTAAAGGTATTTACAGATCGTGATTTTATGCGAAAAGAATTTCTTAAATACGTTTACGTAACACCAAGCACTTATTGGGCTTACGGAAATTATAAATTCAGTTTTATCAATGATCGTAAGGATCCAATTGCTTACAAAAAAGCTTTTTTTAGAGATGAGGAAGGAAATGTTTTAGAACCAGAAATTAATTATCTGAAACAAGGCGAGCGATTTGTAATTGAAAAAGAAAACTATATCAACTTTTTTGACACTAACAGAGAAGTTGCGCCTTTTATAGATTTTGCGACTGATAGTAACTGGATTGATCTCGCTAATTATATTGCTCCTCTTTACGAAGAAATCTATAATAAAGCTTCTTTAAAGGAATTTGCTCCAAAGCTTGTCGAAAAATTAGATGCCATTACTGATAAAGATGAACAGCTGCAATTTGCAATCGATTATGTACAGAATCATGTTTATTATATTTTTAATGCTGATGAAATGAACGGTCACAAACCGCAGGAACCATCGGTAACATATGAGAACAAACAGGGTGATTGTAAAGCAAAATCGGTTTTATTAAAAGTTGTTTTAGATTACATCAATATTGATTCTTCTGTAGTATTGGTAAATTTTAATACAGATCACTACATCACGCATTATTTGCCATCTCTATTGACTTTTAATCATGTGATTTTAAAAATCAATTATAAAGGCGAAACGTATTTTATAGATGCAACGTCTAGAGATGAATTCGGGTTAGTTGAAAATCGCGGTTTTATTTATTTTCTGCATTATCTTGAAGTAAAACCAAATCAGGGATTACAAGTTAGAGAACCTCATAAATTTGCGTATTATGGAATTAATGAAAAGGTAGATTTCAGCGCTCAAAATAACAAAGGCCAATTAAAACTGGTTACGACTTACAAAGGAAATCGTGCCAATTATATGCGTAAATATTTCAAGAATACAAATAAAAGAGAGATAATTGACAGCTGGAATAATTTCTTGTTTTATACTCTTAATTATTCAAATGACAGAAACGGAACTGACATCAGAACTATTTTTAAAGATGCTGTTATTGAAATTGTAAGCGATGATAAAAAGCTGAACGAATTTACGATTCAGTACTACTCTTCAATCGAAAATCCATATTTTACAGATCAGCAAAAGAATCGTTTTTTAATGTATTTCGACCGCAATCTGGTTAAAAATAATGCTCGTGATTTTATGCATACAGACATTCCTTTCTGGCATAATTTTGATAACGAGAAGTATGAAATTCATCTAACGACTGATGAAAAAATAGATGTTCAAGAAAAGTATACAATACAGGAAAGTACAATCAATAATCCTTATTTTGATTATACAAGCCGTAAAAAAGTAACTAAAAACGGTGCTTCAATATTTATTGATTACAAACCATTGGTAAATCTGGAAATTCCACTGAAAGATTTTGAAGATTTTAGAAATGCGCATCATACGGTTGCTGACAGTAATTTTGGTATTGGAATTGATATTATCGAACAAGGATTACTGAATATGCTGAAATACAGTTTCAAAAAACGCTTGAAATAATAGTATAAAAAACGGGGCTTTAAAGGCCCCGTTTTTCATTTCACTAATTTGCAAGTAATTCAAAATCTGATCTTAATTTAATATCTGCTGATGAAGAACCAATCATAAGTTCAAAGTCACCAGGTTCTGTTGTCCACTCTAATTTATTGTTGTAGAATGAAAGTTTTTCTTTGTCGATTGTAAATTCGATTGTTTTAGATTCTCCTGCATTTAATTTCACTTTCTGGAAATCTCTTAATTCTAAAACCGGACGTACTACAGATCCAAATTTATCTTTTAGGTATAATTGTGCTA
The DNA here is from genome assembly GCF_029360735.1 of Flavobacterium sp. H4147. Taxonomy (NCBI): domain Bacteria; kingdom Pseudomonadati; phylum Bacteroidota; class Flavobacteriia; order Flavobacteriales; family Flavobacteriaceae; genus Flavobacterium; species Flavobacterium sp. H4147. The sequence continues at coordinate 484,649 of NZ_JARKNB010000001.1, forward strand.
CTTCTTCTCCAGCGACTTTTCCAACATTTGATAATGTAAATGAAACTTTAATTGTTTCGTTGCTTTTTATTTTCGTTGAAGAAAGTTTCAAATCAGAATAATTGAATTTTGTATAGCTCAAACCATATCCGAAAGGAAATTTAGGTGAGTTTTTTAAATCAATATATGCCGAAACATAGTTGGTAGCATTTTCATCTTTAGCTGGTCTTCCTGTGCTGAAATGGTTGTAATAAATTGGCACTTGTCCTACTTCTCTTGGGAATGTCATTGGTAATTTCCCTGATGGGTTGTAATCTCCAAATAAAACATTTGCAATAGCATTTCCAGCTTCAGTTCCTAACCACCAAGTGTATACCACTGCAGGAGCATTATCTGCTGTCCAGTTAAATACAAGAGGTCTTCCTGCATTTATTAAAACCACAACAGGTTTTCCGGTTGCCATAACAGCTTTTACTAAATCTTCCTGAACACCTGGAATGTGCAAATCGCTTCGGCTTTTTGCTTCACCGCTCATATTGTGTCTTTCACCAATACTTAAAATTACAACATCGGCTTGTTTTGCAACTGCTACAGCTTCTGCAAATCCGTCTTTATTATCTCCGTCTACTTCACAACCTTTTGCATAAAGCAGTTTCGTGTTTTTGCCTACTTTGTTTTGTAAACCATCCCATTGCGAAACTACCCATTTGTCGTAGTTTACTTCAGGAAGTTCTACAGCCCAAAATCCCATATTGGCTTTATATTCTTTTGCCATCGGACCAATAAATGCAATGGTTTTAGTGTCTTTTGAAAGCGGTAAAGTCTGGTTTTCGTTTTTCAGCAACACGATACTTTTTTCTGCCATTTCACGTGCTGCTTTTCTGTTTTCAGGATTTCCTAAAACTTTTTCAGCTCGTTTATCATTAGAATATCGGTATGGATCATCAAATAAACCTAATTCAAATTTCTTGCGGAGAATACGTCTTACAGCATCATCAACTAAATCAATAGAAACTCTTCCTTCTTTAACTAATTCTGCCAGATTATAACGGTATGCATTACTTTCCATATCCATATCGCTTCCTGCCGTAATCGCAGAGTAAGCAGCTTCTTTAAGGTCTTTAGAATAGCCGTGTGCCACCATTTCTCCAATTGATCCCCAGTCAGAAACTACGAATCCTTGAAAGTTCCATTTTCCTTTTAAAATGTCACGTTGTAAATGTACATTTCCAGTTGCAGGAATTCCGTTTAAGTCATTAAATGAATTCATGAATGTGGCTGCACCCGCATCTAAAGCCGCTTTAAAAGGTGGTAAATACGTTTCCCAAAGCATTCTTTCGCTCATGTCAACTGAGTTGTAATCTCTTCCTCCAACTCCTGCTCCATATGCAGCGAAGTGTTTTACACAGGCCATTACTGAATTTAAATCTCCTAGTTTATTTCCTTGAAAACCTTTTACTCTTGCGTATGCAATTTTAGAACCTAGATAAGTATCTTCTCCAGCACCTTCCATTACGCGTCCCCATCTTGGATCACGGCTAATATCAACCATTGGAGCAAATGTCCAGTGAATTCCACTTGCAGACGCTTCTTCAGCTGCTACTCTGGCTCCTTGTTCGATAGCTTGTAAATCCCAGCTTGCAGCTTCGGCTAAAGGAAGGGGAAAAGTAGTTTTATATCCGTGAATAACGTCTTGACCAAACAACAACGGAATTTTTAAACGAGACTGCATCGCCAATTCCTGATATTGTCTGGTATATTTTGTTCCGATGATATTCAGCATCGAACCAACCAAACCCGCTTTGATTTCCGATTGTTTGTTAGGATTAATGGTAATTGGTCCTGTTGCCTGATTATCTCCAGTGTATTGGTTAAGCTGGCCAATTTTTTCCTCAATTGTCATTTTTTTCAACAGATCATTTACTTTCTGATCTATTGTCTGCTGTTGTGCCGTCGCAAGAAGCGAAACCATCAACAAGGCAAATGTGGTTATTTTTTTCATGAAGTTAGTTTTGTTACCAAACGTAAGTGGCTACTGCACCTGCATTTAATGAAGTTGAAATTTGTTTTTGATTGTATTTTATATTGAATGTTTCTGCTGAAGCTCCATCATTTTCTACGATCAAAACAATTTGTCCTTGTGGTGTTTTAAAAGCAACATTATGAAGGTTTCCGCTCACATTACTTCCAATTCTCACAGAACCTTCTGGAACAAATTTAGAAGCATGTCCGATAATATAATATCCTACTTCTCTTTTGATATTTTGATTTTGATCAATCATTAAAGCACCTTTACAAGTGGTACAACCGCCTGGTGTAAAAGGTTTATAATTTTCATCGTTTGCTAATCCCCATGATAGGGCATTTTTACTCCAGTTACGCATTGAACCAATCACAACATTTTTTACTGTCCATTTTAAATCATTTTCAAAACTGCTTTTTGATCCTGTATATTGTTCTGTAAAGTATAAATCTTTATTTGGAAATTCATTATGAACTGTTGATAAGGCGCTGATATCTCCTTCGTACAAGTGGAAAGCTGAACCTGTTACAAACGGATTTGCTTTGCTATCTCTTAAAACTGTCAAAGGATATTCTGGTTTGTTACAGTTATGGTCGTACACTATGATTTTAGTTTTAATTCCTGCAGCTTTAAATGCTGGTCCTAAATGATTTCCAATAAAATCTGCTTGTTGTTCTGCCAGCATTAATAAACTTGGATTGTTCCCTGGATGCAACGGTTCGTTTTGAGGCGTAATAGCGTCAATAACGATTCCGTGTGATTTCATTGCTTGGATATATTTTACAAAATACTGAGCATACACCTCATAATATTTAGGTTGTAAACTTCCTCCTTTTGAGCTTCCATTATCTTTCATCCAAACTGGTGGCGACCATGGAGAACCCATTATTTTAATGTTAGGATTTATTTTTAAAATATCTTGTAAAACCGGAATCACATCGTTTAAATCTGGCCCTAGGTTGAAATGTTCTAATTTTAAATCGGTTTGTCCTTCCGGCATGTCATCATACGAAAAAACTTTCTCATTCAAATCAGATGCTCCAATACTAATTCTAAGGTAACTTAAACCAATTGCATCCTTTTTTCTAGAGAATAATTCCTGAAGCAAGGCTTCTCTTTTGGCTTTATCCAATTTCAAAATGGTTTGAGCACTTCCTCCTGTCAAAGAAAATCCAAATCCTTCTACGGTTTGAAATGTTTGAGAAGGATCGATCTCAATTGTTTGGTTTGCGTTAGTTTCTGAACTAAAAACTAAATCAGTTTGTTTTTGAAGTTTTGAAGTTTCATCTGTTGTTGTAATCCATGATTCTGCTTTTCCAGAATTGGATGCAACACTTTTTGAAGATCCGCATTTTATCTGCACCGCAATAAGAGGCAGTAAAAGTAAGATTTGAAGTTTTCTGTTGATGTTTTTCATTTTTAATCTATTTCTATTAATACAGGTAAATGGTCCGAGGGATATTTTAAATCTTTAGAATCACTCAGCACTGCATGTTTTTGAATTTTGAGTCCGCTGTTTTTTGAAATAAAAATATAATCCAGTAATAATGTTACAGGCTCATTGTGTTTAAAATCGTTGAATGTTCCTGATGGCCCAAATGGTTTTTCTTTTGAAACATCTTTGGTGTCATCCATTACTTTTTTAATTGCAGCAATTTGAGCAGTTTCTGGTTCCGAGTTAAAGTCACCCATTAAAAAAGCTGGATAATTTTTTGTGTTTAATGTTGCTATTTTTGAAAGAACCAGCTCCACACCTTTGACTCTTGCCACTTCGCCCATGTGATCTAAATGCAAATTAAAAACATAGAATGTCTTTTTTGTTTTTAGATCTTTAAAAAGCCCATACGTACAAACTCGGTTACAGGCTGCATCCCAGCCTCTTGAAACCACGTTTGGTGTTTCTGACAGCCAGAATGTATTAGAATCTAATACTTTAAAACGGTCTTTCTTATAATAAATGGTGCAGGCTTCTCCTAATCCTCCTTCTTCACGTCCTACTCCAAATTTGTCGTAATTTGTTAATGCTGATGCAATATCAATAACCTGGTTTGGTGTTGCTTCTTGAACTCCAAAAATATCTGGACTATAAAATTGTATTTGTGAAGTAAAATAATCTTTACGGTTGGGCCATGCATTTTCTCCATCTGAAGCAACATCTAAACGAATATTGTAGGTCATGATTTTTAAAGTCTGACCATAAAATGTACCGCTTACCAAAAGCAGTATTACTACTAAAACAATTGAATTTATTTTTTTCATCTTTAAAAAATTTTGATCCGTAAAGCTAATGTTTCCAAAGCCTGAAAGAAAAAAACTTATTTAAAAGTTATGTTAATTATACACTCTTACATAATCTACTTCGAAAGTTGCATTTGTAAAATTAGGATCAACTGTTCCTCCAAAATTTCCTCCCATGGCTAGATTTAAAATCAGAAAGAATTTTTGATTGAAAGGTGTCGAAGCCGAATTTGCATATGTGTAAAATAATTTATCGTCTACATAAAATTTAATGCTTTCTGCCGACCAGTCTGCCGCATAAACGTGAAATTCTGTTGCTGAATTTGGCACTGTTGTAGTTGCTGTATCAGGCGTATTACCTGAGCGTCCTGGAGAATGAAGTGATGAATGGTTTACATTCGGATTATTCCCTACTGATTCCAAAATATCAACTTCTCCACACAATGGCCATCCTGCAGTATCAATATTATCGCCAAGCATCCAGAAGGCAGGCCATGTTCCGCCTCCAACTGGTAATTTGGCACGAACTTCTGCACGACCGTATTTAAATGAAAATTTTCCTTTTGTCAGCATTCTTGCAGAGGTATAGTGGCTTCCCATATACTCTTCTTTGATGGCTTTAATTTTTAAAGTTCCATTTGACACAATTACATTTTCAGGGCGATTGGTATAATATTCTAATTCGTTATTTCCCCATCCGTCCCCAGTTCCTGTATTGTATCCCCATTTGGATGTATCGGGAGTACCATCAACATCAAATTCATCCTGCCAAAGTATTTTTCTGGCTACAAAAATATTTACTGAAGTTGATGAACTAATAAATTGTCCGGCAGCATTGTAGGCTGAAACAATTATGGGATATTTTTTTGTACCAGAAGCTGTAAATGTATATGTGAAATCAGTACTTGTAATTTCTTTAAGCTGATTATCAATCAATACTTTGTATGAAACCGCATTTGATGCTGTAATTTTTAAGTTGATTTTTCCACTTCCATCTCCTTCAGGAGTCGCTGCGGTTTTACCTACTACTTCTACCTGAACTGACAAATTTGATGGAGCGGGATTAACCGCGCCTTCATCTGAACCATCATTACTGCTGCTGCAAGACTGAAAAATCAGCAATAAAATAAATGTCAATATTCCTGCTCTGTTCATAATATTTTTGATTTTTTTCATTTGTAATTATTTTTTAGAGGCTTTTTTTTGTCCATTTAAAAATTCTAGATAATTCAAATTAAAGCCACCTTGTTCAAAAACGGTTTTGATTTTATTTTCTCCTGTTTTTAAAACTACACCAGATAGAATAATGGTTTTCCATTTGTCTTTTCCTCCTGTTGCTGGTAATGTAAGTGTACTTGATTTTTCTCCATTGGTTTCTAAGTAAAGTTTTCCTTCTTTTTCAGATGAATAACGAATAGCAACATTATATTTTCCTTGTGTTTTAACTTGAGCTGTAAACTGAAGCCATTCTCCATCTTCAATAAATGAAACTTGATAGCCGTTTGAGCCTTTATCTTTACAAGGCAGAATATCTACACCATCATTTCTCATGGTATTACCGCGGTTCCATTCGTCAAATTTGTTGGTTTCTACTCGGTAGTTTATAAAATCTTTGTCTGAATAGGCATATCCGTTTGTCCCTAAATCATAATGAACTGCTGCTATTTTTCCAGGAATTACATGTTTTTTATAGGCTTTTGTATCATTGGTCTGAACTTGTCTAAACATGGCATCGATAACATCTGGCTTAACAGTTACGTTTTGCATTTTATAGTTATCTGCCATTTTCATTAATGCTTTTTTGGCAAATTCAGGAGATGGTTTTTGACCCCCATCTTTCCAATATTTCAATAAAACATCGTATTCTGGAATTTTGGTTACTGAGGTTACTCCGGCAATATTTTCGATTTTTTTCATTGGCCAGAACGCCCATCCAATGTTGTTGCTTTCAACTAAAGTCAAAGCGTCTTTAAACCATACATTTGAATTTTCTCCGCTTTCTCCTAACCAGATTGGCACATTGTATTGTGTTCTGTAATCAAGCATTTTCTGGATTGATTCTTTGGTGTTGTAGTTCCAATATTTATGAAAACTCAATGCCATATTCTCATCCCATAAAGGAAAAATTCCGTTGTAATTGTTTCCCCAGCAGTTTCCTTCGATAATGACCATGTGATTGGTATCGACTTCACGAATTGCTTTTGTAATGGCAACCAGTAAATCTCTTAATGGACCGTTTAAGTTTTCATCGCATCCATTTTTATTTGATCCTGTAAAATTCCAATTTGGTTCGTTGATAATATCGTAACCTCCAATCCATTGGCTGTCTCTGTAACGTGAAGCGAGTTTTTTCCATAAAGCAATCATTTTTTTCTGATTGGCTTCGCTTTCCCAAAGAGATGGTTTTGTGGTATCGTAATCTGATATTGCGGCATCATTTCCTTGTCCGCCAGGTGCTGCATGTAAGTCTAAAATAAGATACATTTTATTGGCTTCACACCATTTCAGCAAATCGTCAGTCATTTTGAAACCTTCTTCAATCCAAGTGATCTCACCATTTTTTTCCTGTTCGATTGGCGGTGTATACAGGTTATAATGCATTGGAAGACGAATTGAATTGAATCCCCATACTGCTAAAGAATCAACATCTCGTTTTGTGATTCCGTTTGCTTTATATGCTGCATAGAATTCTTTTGTTCCTTGTTCGCCAATAACATCTTGAATTTTTTGTCTAATCTGATATTGTGGACTTGCAAACGGCTGGGTCTGGAGCATGTATCCTTCCTGCACCATCCATCCCCCAAGTCCCAAGCCTCTCAGAATGATATTTTTTCCGTTTCCGTCAACAATTTTTTGTCCGTCTCTATGCAGAAATCCTTGTCCAAAAGATGCGATGGAAACTAAAAGCTGTAGTGTGATTAGTATTTTTTTCATCTGAAAATATTTTACTCACTTTTTGTTTTTTATTTCCATGTGTACGTTCCTACTCCTCCTGCAGGCAGAGAAGTGGTAACCCATTTTCCGTTGAATTTAATGTTGAAGATTTCATTTGTTGAACCGTCATTTTCAACAATCAGTACTTTTGATCCTGAAGGGGTTACAAAAGCAACATTCTGTAAATTTCCGCTATTGTTACTTGCAATTCTAGTTGAACCAGCTGGAACAAATTTTGAAGCATGTGCAATAATGTAATAGGCTACATTACGCTGAAAATTATCAGTTGAAGTTATAGTTATAGCTCCTTTACACATTGTGCATCCTCCTTGTGTATGAGGCTCAAAAGATCCGTTGTTAGCCACGTTCCATTCTAGGGCATTTCTACTGTAATTTCTCATTGATCCAATTACAACATTTCTAAGATGCCATTTTAAATCGCCTGCAAAATCACCTGTTGACGAAGTCCACTGCTCTGTAAAATATACATTTTTAGTTGGATAAGAATTGTAAACATTTGTAAGAGCGCTAATATCTCCAGCATATAAATGGAAAGCAGAACCATCTACAAAAGGAAACGCATCGGCATCAGCCAAAATTGCTTTTGGATAGTTTGGATTATCACAGTTGTGATCGTAAGCAATGATTTTTACGCTTAAGTTCGCTGCTTTAAATGCAGGTCCTAAACTATTTTTAATAAAATTGGCCTGATCTGCTGCAGACATGTACATACTTGGATTGTTTCCGTCATGTAAAGGTTCGTTTTGAGGAGTTACAGCATCGATTGTAATTCCTTCGGCTTTCATTAATTGAATGTATTTTACAAAATATTTTGCGTAAACATCGTAATATTCTGTTTTCAATTTTCCTCCAATAAAACTGTCTTTATCTTTCATCCAAATTGGTGCAGACCAAGGAGTTGCTAGAATTAAAATTTTCGGATTAATAGCCAGAATTTCTTTTAACATTGCAATGACCGCTTTGTCTTTTTCTAAACTAAATTTAGCGAGAGTTAAATCTGTTTCTCCTGTTGCAAGATCATTATAAGTAAAAGGTGCAGCATTTAAATCAGAAGCTCCAATACTAATTCTAATGTAGCTTACTCCAATTGAATTAGTTCCTGAACCAAATAGTTCTTGTAAAAGTGCACTTCTCTTAGATGCATTTAACTGATTGATTACTTCAACACTTCCACCTGTTAGGGTATATCCGAAACCGTCAATGGTTTGGTATTTCTGAGATTCATTTACTTCAATATTTGCATAAGTATTGTAAGTTGTTCCAAATCCTAAAGTCCCGCTTTGTTTTCCAAGTAAAACACTTTGATCGCCTTTTGTTAACCAAAAATCAACATCATTTGTTACCACAACTGGTGGGTCTACTGGCGGGTTTACAACTGGATCAACGGCATCATTTGATGTCGAACATTTTACTTGAGAAAATACTGCCATTGAGAAGAACAGTACTTTTATAGTGTTTTTCAAATTTACTTTCATATTCATAGTTTTTTAAGGTCAGCAGTTAGTACACAATAGTTTGTATAGCATGTGCCGGGATAGTTATAGTATTTTGTAAATTGTGGTTTATTAAGGTGTAAACCACTTCTTCGTCTGATTGGTTCATGACAATAGTAACTACTTTGTCATCAGAGTTTTTAAAAGAAGTGCTTATGATTTTTTTATCGCTTACGTCTTCGAGTATTCTTTTTGCATTCGGACGGATGAATTTTGAAAAGTGTCCGATATAGTAGTACATCGGAGTATAGATAAGTTCATCTTTGGTTATATCAGCATGAATTGGTGCAAAACAGAAGTTTCCAACATGATTTGGTCCTCCGTTTTGATCTAGAAGAATGTTCCAATCTGTCCAGCCAACAGTTCCATTATTGAAATCGTTGATCATATTTAGCCCGTATCGTTCTGCATTTCCCCAGAATTGAAATCTAGATGCATCAAATTTTTCAATACAGCCTTCTGTAAAAAGTAAATTTTTGTTTGGAAAAGCTTTATGCACTTCTCCTACAGCTTCAAATTTAGGTGTTCCTCCATTCCAAGTTTCGTACCAGTGAAATCCAATTCCCCAAGCATATTTAGAAACTTCTGGGTCTGAGAAAACTAAATTGGCTCTTTGTGTTAACATATCACCGCGGTTATGATCCCAGATGATTACGTTTTTAGAACCAAGTCCTTTTTTTTGTAAAGTTGGTCCCAGAAAGTTTTTCAGAAAATCTCTTTCGGCTTCAGGGGTATAAATGCAAGATTCCCAACGTTGTTTTGCCATTGGTTCATTCTGAATGGTTAATCCCCAAACCGGAATTCCTTCCTTTTCATAGGCATTAATAAACTTAACATAATAGTCTGCCCATGATTGTGCGAATTCAGGCAACAAAACGCCGCCGTGTAAAATATCATTATTGTCTTTCATAAAAGCTGGGGGACTCCATGGACTGACAAATAACGTTAGTTTTCCGCCGGCTGTTTGCATTGCGCTTTTTATTAATGGTATTCTATATTTTTTATCATGATCGATACTGAAGGTTTTTAGGTCTTTATCGCCCTCGGTAACATATGTGTAACTATCACTGCTAAAATCACAGCTGTGGATATTGGTTCTGGCTAACGTATAGCCAATACCTTTGCTTTTATCGTAATACGCTGTAAGGAATTCTTTTTGTTTTTTGGGAGACAGTTTAGCAAAAACTTCGGCACTAGCGTCTGTAATAGCACCGCCAATTCCCAAAAATGTCTGATCCGTTTTTTCAGTATCTAAGGTTATAGTTACTGTTGATTTTTTTTGTTGTGAAGATGATTTTGAAATAAGGTTATTAGAGGATGATAATCTTAGATCAGTGTTTTCGGCTGTAGTATAGACCGTAATTTTTGTATTATTTTTTGGTTTAGAAGCGTTATTAGTAGTCTTTGTTGTTTTTTGTGCCAAACAACAAGTTACCTGCAAGATTAATATCGGGATTAATATGATTCTATTTATAGATTTCATTATTTACTATGCATACTTAAAAATTAGGGGCTGATATGGATGATTCAAACCAACCCCCGGATTAACTCAAAAAATATTAATAAACAAGTGTTTGAATAGCGTGCGCAGGGATTTTTACCACAGTTTTCTCTGCTGCTATAATCAAATTATAGGTTATTTCTTTGTCCGTTTTATTCATTACAATCGTTGCCATAGTGCCATCTGCATTTAAGAATGAAGTACTTAGTAATCCGCTTCGGCTTACTGCAGAACTTACTCTAACGGCATTTAGTCGGATGAATTTTGAAAAATGTCCAATATAATAATATGAAGGCGTATAGATTAATTGTCCTGTATTGGTATCAGCGTGTATAGGTGCAAAACAGAAATTTCCAACATGATTTGGTCCTCCATTTTGATCCAACAGAATGTTCCAGTCTGTCCATCCAACAGTTCCATTATTAAAATCATTAATCATAGAAGTTCCATATCTTTCGCCGTTACCCCAAAACTGATATTTTGAAGCATCGAATTTTTCAACACAGCCTTCTGTAAAAAGTATTTTTTTATTTGGATATGCTTCGTTTACTTTTCCAACGTTTTCAAACATTGGGTCTCCACCAGACCAGTTTTCGTACCAGTGAAATCCAATTCCCCAAACATATTTTGCAGCTTCTGGATCAGAATAAATTACGTTTGCTCTTTGGTTCATTAAATCACGGTTATGATCCCATGCAATGATTTTTACATTTCCAAGTTTTTCTTTTTTAAGTGTTGGTCCAAGGAAATTTTTAATAAAGTCTCTTTCGGCTTCGGCTGTATAAATACAGGATTCCCAAGTTTGAACAGCCATTGGTTCATTTTGAGTTGAGGTTCCCCAAATAGGAATTCCCTCTTTTTGATATTCTTTTATAAACTTAGCATAAAAATTAGCCCAAGTTTGATAGTATTCTGGTAATAAGGTTCCGCCTTTTAATACATTTTTATTGCTTTTCATAAAAGCGTTTGGAGACCATGGTGCTACATAGGTTAATAATTTACCTCCTGCAGTCTGGATCGCTTGTTTGATTAACGGAATGCGAAATTGTCTATCGTGATCAATAGTAAACGTTTTTAATTCCTTATCGCCTTCTTCGATATAAGAATAGCTTCCACTGCTAAAATCAGAGCTTTGTATCGTGGTTCTTAGCAAAGAATAGCCAATACCTTTTTGTTTATCATAGTAGGCATTTAGAAATTCATTTTGTTTTTCTTTTGAAAGTTTAGCAAAAATTTCGGCACTCGCATCAGTTATCGCGCCTCCAATTCCCATAAAAGTCTGAAACTTTTTAGATGGTTCTACAAAAACGCAGATTTCAGTTTCAAGAGGTTGTTTAGAAGCTGAAAATGACAGATTATCTGTTGGTGTTAATCTTAAATTTGAATTTTCAGCTGTAGTATAAACTGCTATTTTCTTCCCATTGGTTGTAAATTCCTTTTTCCCCTTTGTCTGTTGGGCAAAAGCCGTTATAGAAAACAAACAGCACAGAAATTTTAAAGTATTTTTTTTCATTCTTTTTCCCTATTTTTTAATTCTAAATAGAAGTTTTTATTCAGAAACTGATTTCCTTGATGCTTAAGGATTTAAAAATAGCCCATACTCATAATGATTATGGGCTATTTACAACCAAACTTAAACTTAACTTAAACTTTATTTTCCTCTAAATTCAACACTTTTGATGGTGATTCCTCCTGCCGCAATTCCACCACCACTTCTTATCATTAGATAAACTTTTCCGGTGATATCGAATTTAACAACATTGCTAATAGCATCTTTTGAAGCATTTTTAACACATCCAATAGCAGATAATTTGCCTGATACCGGAGCATTTCCGCAACCACCCCAAGTGTTTAATCCCATAACAGTTCCTCCGTCTTTATAATCTCCGGAAGTTGTAGCTGGATCAGATTTACCTGCGTAAACTTCAAACCACATATCAGAAGAAGCACCACCAGAAATTGTCATATCAATCGTATATTCTCTGTCTTTTACAACATCAATCGCTTGATAAATTCCAGCATGTCCACCACTAACTGTAGCTCCTTTATCGCTATAAGTCCAATCAGCACCAGCATTGTAGATCACTTTTTTCCAGTTTGCTCTATCTTCTGCAGTTACAAAAGAGCCGCCTTTTACAAGGTTTCCTTTTGCAGGATCAGAATTTGCTACTACAACCTGAGCCGTAGCATTAGCTGTTGCCCCTCCTGCCGCAATTGCAGTATGAGTGATTGTGTAAGTTCCTGCATCTGGTAAAGAAATAGTCTCGATCATTTTACCTTGATAGGTTCCATCGCCAGTATTCCATTTTGATGCAATAACTCCTTTCGGCTGTGCAGTTAAAAGATATGTATTTACAGCACCTGCAACTGGCGTTACAGTAAATGATGCATCAACACTTGAAGCTGTCAGACCATTATTAGCTGGATCATCGTCGCAGCCAGTAAGCGAACCTAATGCTAAAGCCAGCATTAGGTACATCCCTTTTTTAAAATTAATACTTAGGTTCATTTTTGTTTTTGGTTTTTGGTTAGATAGTAGTTTTTGTTTTTATTGGTAATTAGGGTTCTGTTTCAATTTAGTCCCTGTTAATTCTACATAAGGAATTGGGAAAATTTCGTCAGTACCTGCGTTGAATCCTCTATCAGCTAAAGCTGTAGCAGCATCACCCCATCTTACTAAGTCGAAGAATCTATGCCCTTCACCAGCAAGTTCCATTCTTCTTTCATTTTTAATCGCAGCCAATGTTACAGGGATTGATGGAAGACCAACTCTAGCTCTAACAGCATCTAATAATGCCTGAGCTCTTGTTCCAGTAGCTCCTAATGCTTCAGCTTCTAGCAAATAAGTATCTGCTAATCTAATTACATAAGAGTTTTGTTTGTAATTCAACTCTGCAGCTCCACCACCTGTACGAACGTCTGATTTTCTTGGAAGGAATTTATTCAAGAAATAACCAGTATCTTGATAACCTGGAATATAGTCTGCTTCTCCAGCTGCTTTTAAAGCTTTTAAATCAAAAATAGTCGCAGCAAATCGAGGGTCATTTTTCATTGCATCGTATAATTTTTGAGTTGGAACACTAAAGCTCCATCCAGATGGAAGGTCAGCAGCAGGAGAGTTTGCTGGTCTTGAGTATCCACGAGGTCCAACCATTACGTTTAATGAATTTCCTTCGTCTCTTCCTGAACCCCAGAATCCCCAGTCAGAGTTACCTGCACTAGTGTGAGATACTTCAAGAAGTGACTCAGAATTGAATTTGTTAGCTACAACCCATAAATCATTGAAATTAGTAAGTAATTTGTTCCCGTATTGATTTGGCTGTCCTGGAGTACCGTTTACTTGTGCAAGAACAGCTGCAGCTTCGGCATTTTTTCCATCATATAAATAAACTTTTCCTAGTAAAGCTTGAGCAGCTCCTCTAGTTAAACGTCCAGATCCTGTTTCAGCATCAACACTAGTTGGTAAAGCTGGAATTGCTTCTACTAAATCTTTTTCAATTTGAGCATATATAGCTGTAGGTGCCGCCTGCTCTACATTTAACATTGTAGATGTTGTAAGAGGCTCTAAAATCAACGGAATGTTTTTAAACATTCTAACTAAATTGAAGTAATATAATGCTCTTAATGCTTTAGCTTCTCCTGTGAATCTAACTTTTAAAGCATCTGACATATTAACTCCAGACATTTTTGATAACAAAACGTTTGCTCTGTAAACGCCTTGATAGTGATCATTCCAGAAACTTCCAGGAATAATTAAAGATGTTAATGAATGTGTCGAGAAATTTTGAATTCCCATACCATCAGAAGCTCCACCACCACCAGCGTAGAAATCATCAGAACCGGCATTCAGCATAGCCACCATGTTCTCAAAACCACCGGTGTTTTTTCTTAACGGATCGTAAACTCCAACAAGAGCAGCAGTAGCTTGCTGTTCATCTTTATAATAACTAGTAGATAAGAAAGATCCTTTTGGGTCAACGCTTACGAAGTCTTCAGAACAAGATCCTAAAGCAGCCAAAGCAATGACAACGTATATGTATTTAAATTTATTTTTCATGATTCTTTAAGTATTAAAATTGTACGTTCGCTCCAAGCATGAAAGTTCTTGCTTGTGGATAAACACCTCTGTCTACACCAAATACCTGTCCTCCAATTTCTGGATCATATCCTGTGTATTTTGTGATCGTAAATAAGTTCTCACCAGTTAGGTAGAAACGGATTTTATCAGCTCCAATATTAGAAGAAATATTAACTGGAAGAGTGTAACCTAATTGAACGATTTTTAAACGAGCATAATCACCGCTTTCTAAATAGAAATCAGACATTTTGCTGAAGTTACCATTACTATCATTGTTAGCAAGTCTTGGGTAATCATTTGAAGTACCTTCTCCTGTCCAACGACCCAAAGCTTCTGTTTGATAGTTTGCATTCAAGATATCCAATCTGCGTAATCCTTGGAAGATTTTGCTTCCTGCAGCACCTTGGATGAATGTCATAAAGTCAAATCCTTTGTAATCTAAGTTAAGTGTTAAACCGAAAGTATATTTAGGAATACTTGTTCCTAAGAATTGTTTGTCATCATCAGAAATAGATCCGTCGCCATTGTTATCAACCCAACGGAAGTCACCTGGTTTTGCATTTGGTTGAATTAAACCACCTGATGCATTTCTGTAAGCATTAATCTCTGCTTGGTTTTGGAAGATTCCAGCAGTTTTGTATCCGTAGAATTCATTGTATGAATGTCCAACTTGAGTTCTTGTAACAGGTCCCATAGATTGGAATGAAGCATCACCAATAATGAAAGTATTAGAAGCACCAACGTAAGTAATTTCATTTTTAAGATAAGCTACGTTTCCGTTAACTCCTAAGTTAAAATCACCAAGTTTTTTCTTCCAGCTTAATTCAAATTCGATACCGCTGTTGTTCATATCAGCAACGTTAGCCCATGGCTGTTCGGCAACCCCAACATATCCTGGAATTACAACTGGTCTTAAGATACCAGTAGTTTTCTTTTTGTAGAAATCTAATGTTAAATTGAAATCATTGAAAATTCTTGCATCAAGACCAATACTTGCTTGAGAAGTTTCTTCCCATTTCAAATCAGGGTTATCGAGAGTTACGTTAGCATAACCTGTTGTAATAGCACCTGCATTTCCGAAAGAATAATTATAACCTCCAGATACTAATGAAATATATCTAAAGTCAGCAACTTGGTCGTTACCTACAACTCCGTAACCTCCTCTAATTTTTAATGAATTTACAGCATTATTTTCTTTCCAGAAACCTTCTTTAGAAACTACCCATCCTAAAGAGAATGATGGGAAAACTCCAAATTTATGATTCTCTCCAAAACGAGTAGATCCATCACGACGAATAACTCCAGTTACAAGATATTTCTCCATATAATCGTAGTTTAAACGACCAAATAAAGATGTTACTTTATGCTGGATGAAATCATCTGTAGCACTGTTTCTGTCTGCTTGTGGAATATCAAATTTGAACGAAGCATCTTTGTAGCTTGTAATAGGCAAACCAAACATTGTAGCTCCAACATATCCACCAATATTATCAACATATGATCCTTGACCAGCTAAAACACTTAAGTTGTGATCTCCAAATTTGTTAGAATATGTAATTACGTTTTCAATGTTCCAGTTAAACGATTTATTATTATTTTGATAATAACTGTTTTTAAGAACATTCACGTTTGAACTTAAGAAATATACAGGAGTAAATCCTTTATCTCCCCAGTAAGAAAGTTTACCTCCTAATGTAGATCTAACTTTTAAGTGTGGAGTAATAATAGCTTCTAAATACGCGTTTCCAACAAAATCATCAGACCATCCGTATCTTCCTAATCTTGTCTGGATATAACCTAATGGGTTTGTCATTTCTTGACCAACAACGCTTGAAATTCCGTAAGGATTTCCGTTTGCGTCACGAACTACAGGGTTTGTAGAATAAGGTGCAGCATTTGCAACAGCAGGATCTGTAACTACAAGCGGAGTTAATGGATCAAGGTTTATAGCCGAACTTAAAGGACCTCCAAACTCACTGTTTGTATTTCCAATTCCAACAGTTTTTTGTCTTGTATATCCAAAAGTTTGTCCGAATGTGAAATATTTAGAAATTTTATGAGTAGAGTTTAAACGGAAATTCTTTTTTGTGTAATTAGAAATTTCTGTTGCCACGATACCTTCTTGATCTTGAATACCGAAAGAAGCATAGAATGTAGAAAATTCTCCACCACCACTAATACTTAATTCGTGAGTGTATCTGAAAGCGCTGTCGTTAAAAATAGCATCTTGCCAGTTTGTTCCTTTTCCAAATGCTGCTGGATTAGAATATAAGATTCCACCTCCGTCAGCAACTGATTTTTCGTTCATTATGGTAGCATACTCAGTAGCATTCAATAAATCTAATTTTTTTGCTGGAGAAGATACACCTGCAAAACCATTATAGTTTACTGTAATTTTACCTGATTTACCTTTTTTAGTTGTTACTAAAATAACCCCTGTCGCAGCACGTGTACCGTAGATTGCAGCAGAAGCAGCATCTTTAAGTACCTCGATAGATTCGATATCTGACTGATTTAAAAAACCAATTCCACCAGCATCAACAACGTTACCGTCAACAACCCAAAGAGGGTTATTTCCACCATCACCAAAAGTGGTGATACCACGTACACGAATTGTAGATCCAGAACCTGGCTGACCTGAACTTGAAGCGATTGTTACACCGGCAACACGACCTTGTAACGCTTGTTCAACTCTTCCGTTTGGCACTTTCTCTAAGTCCGCAGCCTTAACGCTTGAAATTGCACCTGTAACAACTGCTTTCTTTTGAGTTCCGTATCCTACTACTACAACTTCATTTAATGACTGAGATTCAGGCTTTAATTGGATAGCAATTTTTGTTCTTCCATTTACAGCTTCATTTACTGTAGCATAACCTATAAAAGTAACAGTCAGTGTTCCATTAGAAGGTACTTGAATTTGAAACTTACCATCAAAATCAGACGCAGTCGATTTAGTAGTACCTTTTAATAAAACTGTTGCACCTGGAACAGGCATCCCACTTTCATCATTTATAACCCCGTTTACTGTGACATCCTGAGCCACTGCTATAACCGAGAATAACAAAGATGAAATACAAAAAACAAGTAATTTTGTTAATTTCATTTTTCTAAAAATTTTGGTTAATTAATTAGTAATTTGATGCAATAATAATCTAAAATTTTTACTATCAACATTTAAATTTCACTACAAAAACACATCAAATGAAAATTTATTACATTACAAAAACACATCATTTTTTTTATAAATAATTGATTTTAAATAATTTAAAAACAAAAAATAAGATGTTATGAAAATGTTAATTGTAAAAATAAACACTACAATAATATAAGATTCATTATTTTTATAAACGAAATGTGTTTCTACAACGTGATAGTACTAGAAATAATTTTACAAACACTTAAAAATAAGCACTTTAACCATACAAAAACAAAATAAATCGAATAATTAATGAAATTAACAATATCATATTTTTATATTACTTTTTTTACATTATTCACAATTTCTTTTTTTGCACAAGTAAAAAACATCGGACTTCCAGATGTAAGAAATTACAAGCGTAACGAATATAAAGGAGGAACTCAAAACTGGAGTATAGGACAGGACAAAAACGGAAATCTATATTTTGCCAACAATAATGGGCTTTTGCAGTTTGATGGGGCATCTTGGCGAAAATATACATTGCCTAATTTAACCTCTGTTAGATGTTTAAAAATTGATAACTCCGGAAAAATCTTCGTAGGCGGATATAATGAATTTGGGTACTTCCAACCTAATACTAAAGGAAAACTTCAGTACACCTCACTTGCCAAAAAAGTTGATAAAAATAAAATCAAAATAATTGACTTTATCTGGAAGATACACACTATTGACAACCAGACTATTTTTCAATCATTTGCAAGGGCTTATATTTTTAAAGACAACAAACTTTCTATATTAAAAGCACCAAGACGTTTTCAATTCTCATTCGTTGTAAATAACAAATTATATTTTCAGGATGAAGATCAGGGAATTTTAGAATACAGAAACGGAAAGCTTTTCGCTTTACCAAATACTAAGAGCTTAAATAATACCGAGATATGGGCCATGCATTCTATTGGCAAAGACAAAACTTTAATTGTAACACTCGAAAAGGGACTTTTTATATACGAGAACCATACGCTTACTCCTTGGAATACTGAAGCCAATAACTTCATCAAAAAAAATAATTCATTAGGAGGCGTAATAATCAACAACAAATTCATTGTTTTAAATTCGGTTTTGGATGGAATTATCATCTGCGATTATAACGGAAAAATCATTCAGCACATAAATAGAAAGAAAGGATTACAGAACAATACTGTTTTAACTTCATTTATTGACAATAAAAACAATTTATGGCTTGGACTTGATAACGGTATCGCATACGTTAATCAAAGCTCTCCATTTACTTATTTTGGATTTAGTTATGATATTAGTACCGTATATGCTTCTGTTATTTATCAGGGAAATTTATATGTTGCAACCAACCAAGGTGTTTTTTATCATTCATGGGAAAACAATTTCAAACAAGATGTTTTTAAGCTTGTAGAAGGAACAACCGCACAGTCATGGAATGTACAAGTAATAGATAATGAACTAATTTGTGCCAATAACAGAGGAGCACTTTCTATAAAAGGAGGAAAAGTAACTCATGTAATCGACTCTAAGGGATATTTCGGATTCAAAAAAATACCAAGTCACCCAGGATTTTTTATAGGTTCTAATTATGATGGTTTTGCCATTTTTGAAAAAACTGGCAGTGGTTTGGTGTACAAAAATCAAATTGCTGGATTTGACAAATCATCTAACAGTTTTGAACTTGACAATTCATATTTATGGCTTAAAAAAGATGAATCTATTTACCGTATGACTTTAAGTGAAGATTTGTCAAGATTTTCAAGTATTAAAAAAATAGATAGACTAACTCCTTTCTATAAAAATATAGGAAGCCTTCAAAAAATTGACGGAAAAATCTATTTTCAGACTCATAATCATTTCTATAAATATTCAACAGAACAGGAATTGTTTTATGAAGACAAACACTTAAGCAGTTTATTCAAAAATATTCCCGTTATAAATGCACTAAGCGAAGACAGCCAGTCTAATTTATGGTATGCATTTGATGAATCTTTAGGTGTTTTAATGAAGGACAAAAATGGCTACAAAAATATTGTTTCTCCTTTTTCAAATCTCACAGGAAACCTTGTAAGCAATTATTTATCTGTAAATACTATTGACACAAACAATATTTTTATTGGCTTAACAGATGGTCTTGCCCATTATGATGCTGAACTTTTAAATAATTTTGGAGGTAAACCGAAAGCTTTTATTCGAAGTTTTTCTTTTCCAGGTGATACTATAACATTAGGAAATAATCAAAACAAAATTGAGAATATCAGAATTCCTTATTCTTCTAACCATGTCCGTTTTACATTTTCTTCACCCACATATGAAAACCTCGAAAATGTACAGTTTTCGTATCAATTAGAACCTTTTGATGAAAAATGGAGCAATTGGTCTACCATTTCAATAAAAGAGTACACAAATCTTCGCGAAGGCGATTATATCATGAAAGTTAAGGTAAGAAACAGTTATGGTGTGCAGTCTGATGCTTCGACAATATCATTTACAATTTCTCCGCCATGGTACAGACATTTTTTGGCATATATGCTTTATTTTATTCTTTTAATCATAGCGGTTTATGGAATTTCGAATAGAATTAAAATGAAAATTAGAAAAAATAAGTATTACGAAACTATCGAACAAAGAAGACTTTATCTGGAAAAGGAATCAAAAATTAGACAAGAACAATACGATCTTGAAAAAGAGATTGAAAAATTGAAAAATGATAAGCTTCAGATTAAAATTTTAGCAAAAGATAAAGAGTTAGTAAATAATTCTCTACAAGTCGTTAAGAAAAATAAGATTCTTAATGGAATCATTCATAAACTTAAAGAAATCGACATTGAAGCTCTTGATGATTCGACAAAATTCCAAGTAAGCAAACTCAATAAAAGTATTGTAAAGGAAGTAAATACCGACAAAAGCTGGAAAGACTTAGAAAAACACATTAAAAACGTGCATTTTGAGTTCCTAAAGCGTTTAAAAGAAAAATACCCAACAATATCTCCTCGAGAGCTTGATTTATCAACTTATTTATTGATGAATATGTCAACTAAGGAAATTGCTGAAATCATGAATATTTCAACCGGTGGTGTTGAGCTGGCACGTTACCGTTTGAGAAAGAAACTTGGATTAAACAAAAAAGAAAATTTAATCGGATTCTTGATGAGTATTTAAAAACAAAAAGCCATTCGTTTGAATGGCTTTTTATTATGAAATGTATTCTAAAGTTCGTTCCAAAGCCATTCCTCTAGAACCTTTAATCAGAATTGTATTTTCGTTGAAATGAATTGTTTTTAAGAACGCTGCAAATGCATCAAATGTTTCAAAAAACTTTATATTTTCTCCAAATACTTGATTCTCATAAAAAGATTTTCCAATTAAATAACATACCGATTTATCTTGTCCTTTTAAAGAATTCACAATTGCCTTATGCTCTGCATGACTTTCTTCTCCAAGCTCAAACATATCACCCAGAATCATGATTTTATTTTGATTTTCTAATTGCAAAAAGTTTGTAATTGCAACCGCCATACTGCTAGGATTTGCATTGTATGCATCTAAAATAATTTCATTAGAACCTTTTTTCAATAATTGAGATCGGTTATTGGCTGGAATATAGTTTTCAATAGCGTTTTTTATAGCCATATCTTCTACCTTAAAGTATTTTCCTATCGCAACAGCAGCATTTATATTATTAGCATTATAAAGCCCTATTAAATGAGATTCAACTACAAAATTATTGTAGTTTATCTTCACAAAAGGATTCGCTTCAATACTTTTTATATTAAAATCTGCATTTTCTTTATTAATTCCAAAAGTGAAAGATTGTATCCCGGCTGATTTTTCAATCTGAATTGGATCTTCAAGATTTACAAAAACAGTTTTGCCATTTTTTGACAAATACTGATACATTTCACTCTTTCCTTGGATTACTCCTTCTACTCCGCCGAAACCTTCTAAGTGCGCTTTTCCAAAATTGGTAATATAACCATAATCCGGCTGCGCAATTTCACATAAAAATTCTATTTCTTTTTTATGATTAGCTCCCATTTCAACAATACCAATTTCTGTTTCGCTGTTAAACGAAAGTAATGTAAGCGGTACGCCAATATGATTGTTTAAGTTTCCTATTGTCGCTTTAGTTTTAAACTTTTGGGATAAAACTACATTTATAAGTTCTTTGGTTGTTGTTTTTCCGTTACTACCTGTTAAAGCTACAATTGGAAGTTTTAAATAAGCACGGTGAAACTTAGCTAGTTCCTGAAGGGTTTCTAAGCTGTTTTCAACTACAATAGTTCTTTCGTCTATCCAATATGATTTATTGTCAATAATAACATATAACGCACCCAAATCAAGTGCCTGCTGAGCAAAAGTATTGGCATCAAAATTTTCGCCTTTTATAGCAAAAAACATAGAATCCTTTTCAATTTTACGAGTATCGATTGAAAGTGATGTACATTGTAAGAACAACTTATGAATTTCCTGAATATTCATTTAATAAATTTTTATAGACCATAAAAATAGAAAAAAGCAATAAAAAAATTCCAAATTCCGAACTGAAATTATACAGTTTTGGAATTTGGAATTTTTTAAATGAAATTTCTAAATCTTAATTTCTTGGTGATTTCTTTCTTTCAGTTTTAGCACCTACTCTAGACATTGCACATCTGAAACCAATGTAATCAGTTGCCATATCTTGAGGGAAGTATCTTCTTTGAGCTGGATCTAACCAGTAAGCTCTATCTCTCCAAGAACCTCCTTTGTAAACTCTTACTTTATCATCGATTAAAGTAGTACGTTTACTAGAGTTATCATATTTTCTAATCATCTTACCTAAACTGTCAGTTGTAACATTGTGTTTAGGAGAGTTGTACATTGTTTGATCTGCTTTTGGACCTGATTCAGAATCACCAAAGTCAAAATATCTTGAAGATTGTTTATCACCATCTCTGTAGTTGATATTATCACTAGTGCTGAAGTTTTGTCTCAAATACGTTTCTTGCTCGTCAACCGGAACCTGAGCGATTTCTCCAGGAAGGTTTCTTGCAATAACTTTACCGTTACTTAAAGTATCGTATTTGATATTTGATGTTGTAACGATTTCAACTTTACCGTCTTTACCAATTTTATTTTTAGCATATTGATTTCCTCTGAAATAGTTGAAATCATTTGCTTCATTATCGATAACTGGTCTGTAAACGTCAGCAACCCATTCTGCAACGTTACCTGCCATATCATATAATCCGAAATCATTTGGAGCATAGCTTTTCACAGCGTTTGTAATATCGGCACCATCATCAGACCATCCTGCAATTCCACCGTAATCTCCATTTCCTTGTTTAAAGTTAGCCAATTGATCACCTCTGTTTTTACGTTTAGCTGAACGAGTATAATCTCCAGACCAAGGATATTTCTTTTGTCCTTTATAAATGTTGTATTCTCTTTGTCCAACATCAGCAGCAGCTGCATATTCCCATTCTGCTTCAGTAGGAAGTCTGTACTCTGGTAAAATAACACCAGAAGAACGCTGTGCATAAACATTTTGAGCTTCAGGAACTACACCATCTTTTCCAGCTTTTGGTTTTCTTCCACCTGGATTTTTCTTTAATACAATTTCTTCGCTTCCACCACGTGATGTACTTGGAGACATTAAATATGCTTCAGTGTTAAATGCATTTTCAGCATTCACATCATTTGTTTTAGCACCTTTTTGTAAATATCCGTTTTTCTCTAAAACAGCCTCGTTTACACGGTCTGTTCTCCATTTACTAAATTCAACAGCCTGAATCCAGTTAACACCAACTACTGGATAGTTAGCATAAGAAGGATGTCTTAAATAGTTGTTAGTCATCGTTTCATTATACCCTAAACGATTTCTCCACACTAATGTATCAGGAGATGCTCCTTCGTAAATATTCTTGTAATTTTCTTCTGTTGGTGGAAAAACTTTCTTTAACCACTCTAGGTATTCTAAGTACATACCGTTCGTAACTTCAGTTTCATCCATGTAAAATGACTGAACGTGTTGTTGAGTTGGTGTGTTATTCCAATCATGCATAACATCATCCTGTACTTTACCCATCGTAAACGTACCTCCTTCAACAAAAACTAATCCAGGACCAGCCTGTTGTTTCTTTCCTGCATTTCTAGCAGCTGTTCCATTCTGACTGTCTACATCCCAGCCAGTTGCTCTAGAAGCGTGAGAGGAACTCGATTTTTTGCTACAACTAGCCGTGCCCAACATCAATACCATTGACATCATTAATTGCAAGACTACAATTTTGTTTACTTTCATACTCATTCTTAGGTGATAAATTTAGGTGCTGCAATATAATAATTAACATTTAATTAGCAACATCTGTTCTCATAATTTTATTTAGCTGTTTTTTACCAGAAAATAACCTATAGTTACGAACGCAAAAATATACTTTTTATTATTTACTGTAACATGAAATACTATATTTTTACTTACTAATTATTTTTTAATTAAATTTCGATTTTTCAACCCATGAAACAAACCTTTTTTATCTGTATATTATTAATCCCAATTCTCTCTTTTTCTCAGATAAATGGGAGCTTAACGATCGATTGGCAGCATAAAAAAGAGATGAATTACGGCGATAATAAAATCATTATTCCGTACTTTTCAGGAAACAGTTTTCGCTTCGACACTACTAAAAAAAACATAACATTACTCCTTAATCTGAATCAGTCTAACGTTTCAAACGGCAGTTCAGTGCAAATTTCCAACGTAATTTACGAGTCGGTTTCACGAACAGATTTAGGAGATTTAGCACCTGAAAACATCCCTGAGAAACCAAACGAAAGTATACAAATAACCATTTCAAGAGATTCCAAACAATCTTTTCTTTTTCTTTATCCTATTATAAAAGAAGGAAACAGCTTTAAACGCATACGATCTTTTTCCTACAATATCAGCACTAATTCAACAGCTAGGAACAACAATTCATCTTCTTATCAAAAAGCTGCAGTTATTTCAAACTCCGTTCTAGCTTCTGGAGAATGGTATCGATTTTATATTGAAAAATCAGGGGTTTATAAAATTTCGCGCTCGTTTTTACAAAGTTTAGGATTTGATCCCAGCAAAAGCGATCCAAGAAAAATTAAAATCTACGGAAACGGCGGACGAATGCTACCATTAGCAAACAACGCTTATTACCCTGAAGATTTAGCCGAAAATGCCATCCAGGTTATTGGGGAAAGCGACGGCACTTTTAACAATGAAGATTATATTTTGTTTTACGGTGAAGGAATCGAAAACTGGAGTTCCGAAAACCAAACCAATATTAACTTATACGACACGAAATCCTATTATTATATCACCGCTTCAGGAAATGATGGAAAACGAATTTCGAATTTAAATCAGCCTTTAGGAAGCAGTACATTAGAGCTGAACACGTTTGATGACTATCAATATCACGAAATAGACCAAAACAATCTGGTTCATCTAGGACGTCAATGGCTTGGTGAAGCTTTCGATATTAACCAAGATCAGGAATTTTCTTTTAACTTTCCAAATCTTGATACTACTATGCCGGTAAAAATTGAATTAACAGCAGCTTCGGCGGCGTTTACCACGACTTCATTTGTTGTTTCGGCAAACGGGCAAAACATCGGAACTTTAAATTTTCCTAGTCTGTCAGCAAGTTCAGAAATTAAATATTTTAATGCCAGTCTTCCTGCAAATACTACATTTACCGGAACAGACAATATAAAAATAAAACTCGTTTACAATAACAGCGGTGTGCCCGGATCGAAAGGCTATCTTGATTTCATTAACCTGACCGCCAAACGCAAGCTTTTAGGAACCGGAAAACAATTTAAATTCCAATATAACAACGCAGGTTCTGTTACCGGAATCGCTAATTATACTATTGGGAATGCAACAGGTATTTCGCAAATTTGGGATATAACAGACCTTTATAATGTATTGAAACTAGAAAATACTAATCAAGCATCGTTTAGTTTTAAGGCGAATTTAGGAGAAGTTAGAAAATACATAGCCATTGATCCCGCCGATTATTACACCCCTTTAAAAGAAAGCCAGTCAAAAGTTATCAATCAAAATCTTAAAGGAACCATTTTTAGAAACAACCAAAACAGCTTTCAAGACATTGATTATGTTATCATAACGCCAAAATCTTTAAGTTCCCAAGCAGAAAGATTAGCAGGTTTTCATCGTACAAATTCAAATTTAAATGTAAAAGTTATTCCCTTAGAAAACATCTATCAGGAATTTTCTTCTGGAAAACAAGACATTGCCGCTATTAGAAACTTCATTAAATACATTTACGACAACGCTTCTTCTCCCGATAAAAGAATTAAATATGTAAATTTATTTGGAGATGCTTCGTATGATTATAAAAACCGAATTTCAAACAACACCAATATTGTACCTATATATCAGTCCTTAAATAGTAATTCAACAGGAGAAGCGTCGTTTGCATCTGATGATTTCTTCGGACTGATGGATGCTGATGAAGGAATTGTAGCATATCCGTTTGGCGGAATTGATATTGCAGTAGGCCGAATGCTGGTTTCAGATAACGCACAAGCCCAAGAAATGGTCAACAAAGTTTTGGAATATCACGATGTTAAATCACACGGAAATTGGAGAAACAATTTTGTTTTAATCAGCGATGACTCTGATCAAAGTTCGGATGCTTCACTGCAATCTCGTCAAAACAGCTTAGCCGATGTAATTTCTACAGAAAAACCTTTTTTTAATGTAGAGAAAATCCTTTTAGATTCTTATACACAAGAAGCATCTGCGGGCGGATCACGTTATCCTAAAGCCAGAACAGATATTTTTGAAGCATTCGAAAAAGGAGCTTTAGTTTTTAATTATTTAGGACATGGTGGCGAGGATGGATTGGCAAGCGAGCGAATCTGGGAAAAATCAGATGGCCAAAATCTGAATAATCAATACAAATACCCTTTATTCATAACTATTACCTGCGAATTTTCAAGATTTGACGATCCAACAAGACCAACAGCCGGAGAATATACATTTTGGAATCCGAAAGGAGGCGCTATCTCCATGTTAACCACAATTCGTACTATTGGTCAGTTTAATGCCGAAAATTTCAATGATAACCTAAGCAAAAACCTGCTTTCATACGGCTCAAACCAATACAACAGCATTGCCGAATCTCTTAGAATCTCTAAAAACGAAAATCCGAGCTCATCAAGCAACGTTGTAGTATATATAGGAGATCCTGCTTTGATGTTAGCAATTCCAAAACCGCGAATTAATTTAACGAAAGTAAACGATATTGTGATTTCGCAGCCAATTCCAGATTTAAAATCACTGGCAAAAATTAAAATTTCGGGAGAAATCACAGATGAAAACAATGTGCTTTTAAGCAATTATAATGGAGAACTTGCAACCGCAATTTTCGACAAAATGATCACCTCTACAACCCTAAACAATGATGGATATAGCCCTACAATGTCATTCAAAACACTTGGCGAGACTATCTTCAGAGGAAATGCCTCTGTAACCAACGGTCAGTTTGAATTTAGCTTTGTTGTACCTAGAGATATCCGAATTCCGGTTGACAACGGCCGTATTAGTTTCTATGCCAAAAAGAACCAATCCTTAGAAAATCAATCTGGCTACAACAGTACTATAAAAATTGGAGGAATAAATGAAAATGCACCTCAGGACAATATAAGTCCAAAAGTGAAGTTATATATGAATGATGAAACTTTTGTGTCGGGCGGAATAACCAATTCCTCCCCTTTTCTATTGGCATTTCTTGAAGATGAAAACGGTATAAATACTGCCAGCGGAATAGGTCACGATATAACAGCTGTTTTAGATGGAGACGTAAGCAATCCGTACATTTTGAACGATTATTATCAGACAAAACTGGATGATTACACCAATGGTAATCTACGCTTTCCTCTTCGAAATCTGGCTGCGGGTCTTCACACCATAACTTTTACAGCGTGGGATGTTTATAACAATCCTGTGACTAGTGAAATTCAATTTATAGTAGTTGGCGATGAAGCGCTCACACTAACACACGTTCTTAATTACCCAAATCCGTTTTCGACCTATACGCAGTTTTGGTTTTCACATAACAGACCTTACGAACCTTTAGATGTTCAGGTTCAGGTTATGACCATTACCGGAAAAGTAGTATGGACAAAAAATCAAATTATTACCACAGAAGGTTTCCTTTCACGAGAAATAACATGGGACGGAAAAGATGATTTTGGAGATCGGATTGGTAAAGGAGTTTATATTTATAAACTTACCGTTAAATCGAATTTAACAAATAAAAAAGCAGAAAAATACGAAAAACTTGTCATTCTATAATATTATATATATTTGTAACATAAATACCATTAGTCCCAAAAATGAGAAAAATATCACCTTTACTAATTTGTTTATTAGTTTTTTCTTTCGCCAAGGCCCAAAACATTGAGCGACCGATTACTACAGGAGTACCATTTCTATTAGTCGCAGCTGATGCGAGAGCCGCCGGTTTAGGAGACCAAGGTGTTGCAACTTCATCAGACGTTTTTTCACAACAGTGGAATCCTGCAAAATACGCATTTGCCGAAGATGCGCAGGGACTTTCAATCAGTTACACTCCTTACTTAACTGATCTTGCCAACGATATTTCGTTAGGACAGTTAACGTATTACAACAAAATTAATGACCGAAGTGCCTTTGCAGGAAGCTTCCGTTATTTTGGATTTGGAGGAATCGAATTAAGAGAAACCGGAGATCCAAACGAAGCAACAAGAGAAGTAAATCCAAACGAATTAGCGTTAGACGGATCGTATTCACTAAAATTAAGCGAAACATTCTCGATGGCTGTTGCTGCCAGATATATCCGATCCAATTTAAAAATCCCTTCTGGAGAAGTTGATGCTTCAGCTGCAAGTTCATTTGCGGTAGATATTGCTGGTTTTTATCAATCAGAAGAAATTGCTTACAGCAGTTTCAACGGAAGATGGAGAGGTGGTTTCAACATTCAGAATTTAGGTCCGAAAATCAGTTATGATAACGATGACTTAAGCTCAAACTTTCTTCCGGCCAACTTAAGAGTCGGCGGAGGATTTGATTTTATCTTAGACGATTATAATAAGGTAGGCGTAAGTTTAGAACTTACTAAACTTTTAGTTCCAACTCCTCCGGGACCTGGAACTCCTTATGACGCTAATGGAGATGGAGATTTTACTGATGATGGAGATATTTCACAATCAGAGGCTGATGCAGCCAACTATAAAAAATACAAAGATACAGGCTGGGTACAAGGAATTTTCAAATCATTTGGAGATGCACCGGGAGGTTTCAGTGAAGAACTAAAAGAAGTTACTTATAGTGCTGCTGCCGAATACATGTACCAAGATTCATTTGCAATGCGATTAGGATATTATCACGAAAGTATAATGAAAGGTGCAAAACAATTTTTCTCTTTAGGAGCAGGATTTAAATATAACATCATGAAAGTAGACGTTTCGTATTTATTCTCGGCATCAAAAGTTAAAAATCCTTTAGAAAATACACTTCGTTTCTCTTTAACCTTTAACTTTGGCGACAAATACGAGACTTATTAAAGAAAACACATAAAAAATAATAACAATCCAAATTTCTAATCCTTTAGGAATTTGGATTTTTTTTCCCCTAAAAAAATGAAAGAAATAAGCATCACATCGTCATTTACTATTTATGACAACATAGATGAACTTCCACAAGACATACAGGATTTAATGAGCGAGGCTGTTGAAATTCGTAAAAAAGCGTATGCTCCGTATTCTCAATTTAAAGTTGGAGCCGCTTTATTACTAGACAATGGGAAAGTAATTTTAGGATCTAATCAGGAAAACGCCGCCTATCCTTCAGGATTATGCGCAGAAAGAACAGCCATTTTTTACGCTGGAAGCATGTATCCAGAATCCAAAATTCTTAAAATGGCTATCACAGCAGCTTCAGATACTAATCAAACCAAAGCACCTATTCCACCTTGCGGTTCTTGCCGTCAGTCAATTGCAGAATACGAAATAAAGCAAGATACCCCTATAGAAATTTATTTTATGGGTGAAATTGGTGAAGTTTACAAATCAGCATCCCTAAAAAATTTGCTCCCATTTATGTTTGATAAAAAGTTCTTGTAAAAAAAAGCCAAAAAGTAGCGTTTAAATTTTAGTTCTTAAATGTAATGTCTTATTTTTGCATCCCGACCTTTCGGGCGCAAATTTGTGGGAGGAAACTAGTTTGCGTTACAGGCAACAATTGATAACACAAACAACTTTAGCAAAAGAAAGAATTCAGATGAAAGAAGTTACAAAAGAGGTATATTTAAAGTGGTATGAAGACATGCTACTTTGGAGAAAGTTTGAAGACAAACTTGCAGCATTATACATTCAACAAAAAGTTAGAGGTTTTTTACACCTATATAATGGCCAAGAAGCTGTATTAGCGGGAGCTCTTCACGCTATGGACCTGAGTAAAGATAAAATGATTACTGCTTACAGAAACCACGTACAACCAATTGGTATGGGGGTTGATCCAAGAAACGTAATGGCTGAACTTTTAGGAAAAGCAACAGGAACTTCTAAAGGCATGGGAGGTTCGATGCACATTTTCTCTAAAGAACACGGTTTTTATGGTGGACACGGAATTGTAGGTGCTCAAATTCCTGTGGGAGCTGGTATTGCTTTCGCAGATAAATACTTCAACACTGGCGGAGTTACTATGACCTACTTTGGTGATGGAGCTGCAAGACAAGGTTCTTTACACGAAGCTTTCAACATGGCTATGTTATGGAAATTACCAGTTGTATTTATCGTTGAAAACAACGGTTATGCAATGGGAACTTCTGTAGAAAGAACTGCAAACCACACTGACATCTGGAAATTAGGTTTAGGTTATGAAATGCCTTGCGGACCAGTTGACGGAATGAACCCTGTAAAAGTTGCTGAAGCTATGCACGAAGCAATCGAAAGAGCTCGTCGTGGAGACGGACCAACTTTCCTTGAAATGAAAACATACCGTTACAGAGGACACTCTATGTCTGATGCACAGTTATACCGTTCAAAAGAAGAGGTGGAAGAGTACAAAAAAATTGACCCAATTACTCAAGTACTTGATGTAATCTTGGATCAAAAATATGCTACACAAGAAGAAATTGATGTAATTGACCAAAGAGTTAAAGACTTAGTAGAAGAATGTGCGAAATTCGCTGAAGAATCTCCATATCCAGACTTACAACAATTATACGATGTAGTATACGCACAAGAAGACTATCCATTTACACCTCATAAATTATAATATATTATGGCGATTAAAGTAACAATGCCTCGCTTAAGCGATACTATGACGGAAGGAACGGTAGCGACTTGGTTAAAAAAAGTAGGCGACAAAGTTAGCGAAGGAGATATCCTTGCTGAAATTGAAACAGACAAAGCAACAATGGAGTTCGAATCGTTTAACGAAGGAACTCTTTTACATATCGGAATTCAAGCTGGAGAAACTGCCCCTGTTGATTCATTATTAGCAATCATTGGTAACGAAGGAGAAGATATTTCTGCTCTTTTAGCCGGTGGCGATGCTCCTGCTGCTGAAGCTCCAAAAGCGGATGCTCCTGCTGCCGAAGCAAAAACTGAAACTGCCGCTCCTGCAAAAGCAGCAACTGAATTACCAAAGGGTGTTGTAGTAGTAACTATGCCACGTTTGAGTGATACTATGACTGAAGGTACCGTAGCTACTTGGTTGAAAAAAGTTGGCGATGCTGTTGCTGAAGGCGATATTTTAGCGGAAATTGAAACTGACAAAGCTACTATGGAGTTTGAGTCTTTCAATGCTGGTACATTATTATACATAGGAATTCAAGAAGGAAGCACTGCTCCTGTTGACAGCTTATTAGCGATCATAGGACCTGCAGGAACTGATATTTCTGGAATTGCTGAAAACTATACTGCTGGAGGCGCTTCAACTGCAAGTGCTCCTGCTGCAACGGAAGAAAAAGCTGCTCCTGCTGCTGAAAAAGCACCAGAAGCTGTTGCTGAAACTTCAAACGGAAGAATTTTAGCTTCTCCATTAGCTAAAAAAATCGCTTCTGATAAAGGAATCCAACTATCTCAAGTTAAAGGTTCTGGTGAAAACGGACGTATCGTAAAAAGCGATATCGAAAACTTTACGCCATCTGCACAAGCACAAACTGCTCCTTCAGCACCTGCTGCTAAACAAGAAGCTGCTCCTTCATCTGCACCAAAAGTATTTGTTCCTGCAGGAGAAGTTTACACAGAAGAGATCAAAAACTCTCAAATGCGTAAAATCATTGCTAAACGTTTATCTGAATCATTATTCACTGCTCCTCACTACAACTTAGTGATTGAAGTAAGCATGGACGAAGCAATGCAGGCAAGAGCTGCTATCAATAGCGTTCCAGATACAAAAGTATCATTCAACGATATGGTAATCAAAGCTTGTGCGTTAGCATTGAAAAAACACCCAAAAATCAACTCTACTTGGAAAGAAGATGCAATTATCATCAACCACCACGTAAATATTGGTGTTGCTGTAGCGGTTGAAGACGGATTAGTAGTTCCTGTATTGAAATTTACAGATGCTATGAGTTTATCTCAAATTGGCGGAAGTGTAAGAGATCTTGCTGGAAGAGCTAAAAACAAAAAATTAGGACCACAAGAAATGGAAGGAAGCACATTTACAGTTTCCAACCTAGGAATGTTTGGTATTACTGAATTTAATTCAATTATCAATCAACCAAACTCTGCAATCCTTTCTGTAGGTGCAATTGTTGAGAAACCAGTAGTTAAAAACGGTCAAATCGTAGTTGGAAACACCATGATGTTATCATTGGCTTGCGACCACAGAACAATTGACGGTGCAACTGGTGCTCAGTTCTTACAAACTTTAAAACAATACATCGAAAGCCCAGTTACAATGTTGGCATAATTCAGCTTTGTCAGTCTGAGCGAAGTCAAAGACACACAAAGCCGATCGAATGTAATTCATAATAAAATCCCGTTTTGTTTGTTCAAAACGGGATTTTTTGTTTAATTTTCATCCCCTAATTCAACACCTCATAATATGAAGAAACTAATCCTTGTCACTTTATTTCTGACAGCAATTGCCTGCCAGAAAAAAGAACAAACCGAAAAAACAACTGCTGTTGTCGACGAACACAGTTATTCTAAACCAGAATTGGCTGTCGTAAAACATCTTGACCTTGACATTAAAGTTGATTTTAACACTCAAACTATTTCAGGAAAAGCATCTTGGACGATTGACAACATCAGCAAAGGAAATGAAATTATTTTCGACGAAAACACTTTAGATATTACAAAAGTAACTTTAGGTGATGACGAAAAAGAAACCAAATTCGAACTTGGAAAAGATCTTGAATTCCACGGTAAACCACTTCATATTACCATTGAACCGAATACAACTAAAGTAAATATTTACTACAACACTACTAAAGAAGCCGTTGCTTTACAATGGTTGAAACCAGAACAAACAGCCGATAAAAAGAAACCATTTTTATTCTCACAAGGAGAAAGCGTTTGGTCTCGTACTTGGATTCCTTGTCAGGATTCACCAGGCGTTCGTTTTACTTATAATGCAAAAGTTACCGTTCCTAAAGATTTATTAGCCGTTATGAGCGCTGTAAATCCGCAGAAGAAAAACGATACTGGAGTGTATACTTTTAAACAAGACAAAGCAATTCCATCTTATTTAATGGCAATTGCCGTTGGAGATATTGAATTTCAAGCTATCGACAAAAGAACCGGAGTTTACGCAGAACCATCAATGCTGAAAAAATCGGCTTGGGAATTTGCTGAACTTGGAAACATGGTGAATGCTGCTGAAAAATTATACGGACCATACCGTTGGGGACGTTACGACGTTTTGGTTTTACCACCAAGTTTTCCTTACGGCGGAATGGAGAATCCAAACCTTACTTTCTTAACTCCTGGTGTAATTGCAGGAGATCGTTCGTTAACAAGCTTATTAGCACACGAATTGGGACACAGCTGGAGTGGAAATTTAGTTACCAATGCCACTTGGGATGACATTTGGCTGAATGAAGGCTTCACAACGTATGTAGAACATAGAATTGGAGAAGCAATCTTCGGAAAGAAAGAATTTGAAATGCAAAATGTTATCACCAACAAAGAATTAGTTGATAATGTAGCAGAATACGGAAATACAAGCCCAGATACAAGATTAAAAGTAAGCTTGACAGGAAGAAATCCTGATGATGGAATCAGCCAAATCCCGTATGTAAAAGGGTATGCTTTTTTAAGAGTTATCGAAAACGCTGTTGGTCGCGAGAAATTCGATCCGTTTATCAAAAACTATTTTGATTCTCACGCTTTTCAATCCATTACAACAGAAGATTTTGTAAAATACATTAACGAAAATCTTATTAAAGGCGATAAAGCATTAGCTGACAAAATCAAATTAGAAGACTGGATTTACAAGCCGGGAATTCCATCAAACATACTTCCTGTAAGTTCAGCAGATTTTGATGCGATTGATGCTATCCAAAAAAGCTGGAGAGAAACTGGAGTTGCAGGTTTAAGCAAAAAAATAACAACTACAGCAGAAAAACAGCATTTTATAGACCATCTTCCAGCTGATATTACAACTGCAGAAATGGACGCAATTGATAAAGAATTCAACTTTACAAAAGGTGGTAACTTTATTATAAAACGTCAATGGTTTGTTCAAGCATTAATTCACCAATACAAACCGGCTTATCCTGCGATTGAGCAATTCTTAATCGGAATCAGCAGAACTGGATCTGTAATGATGCTTTATAAAGAAATGGTTAAAACTCCAGAAGGAAAAGTTTGGGCAAAACAGGTTTTTGAAAAAGCAAAATCTGGCTATCATGCTACAACAATCCAAGCCGTTGAAGGTATTTTAAAATAAAAAATCCCAGAGGGGATTGCATATCGGTAGAAAAAATCGATCGTTTTTTATTGTCCCGTCAGGGACTACACATTCCAAAGAATTGATGTAGTCCCTGACGGGACAAATGATTTAATGCAACCGTTTTTTCTACCGATATATAATCCCTACGGATAAAATCATAATTATCTAAAATCTCCAATTACAAATTATAATCCGAGATTTTTTTATATATGCTATTGTTATTTCCTTCGATCTAAATGACAAAACAAACGAAAAATACTCTTATGAAACTTACATTACTCAGATTGAAGCAGAAAGCCCGAAACTCAAAAGCCTAATTTTTCTTGCCAGAAAACAGCGGCTAACTGAAGCTTGTTTTATGGTTTAGAAAAATCAGGCTTTTGAGCGAGGACTTAAAGTAAAAAGCAACAGAAAAACTAAATATTTATTCAATGCTGTACAAGCCAAATTAGGTATTGTTTCGAATATTATGAGAACAATGGGAATTCTCCTCTAATGCACGAATCCTTTCGCGTGAGCACATTATGAATATTATTTCTAACTTTTAGCTCTTCGCGCTTCAAATTGAACACAATAATCTGTTAATTGTACATTCTCAAAATTTTTGTTTTCTTTAAATTTCATAAAAGAACCTATCGATTGTTTGTTTTTCTCTTTTATTGCTTGAAATTCTCTTGCCTCTTTCTTAAAGCATAGATGATTAAAAAAATCATTTCCTCCATAAGGATTCCAAATAGAGTTCTCACAATTTGAACATATTTCTAAGCAATAATACTCATCTAACTGATTTTGTAATTTTTCAAACAATGTAGTTTCCATGATAATTGCCTCACTACTTTTACCAAATAGAGTAGATAATAGCCTAATCTGTTCTCCATCATGTATCATCACTATTTGTAGTTCTATTACCACCCTCTTTCCTGTCTCAATTTCC
The DNA here is from genome assembly GCF_029360735.1 of Flavobacterium sp. H4147. Taxonomy (NCBI): domain Bacteria; kingdom Pseudomonadati; phylum Bacteroidota; class Flavobacteriia; order Flavobacteriales; family Flavobacteriaceae; genus Flavobacterium; species Flavobacterium sp. H4147. The sequence continues at coordinate 519,940 of NZ_JARKNB010000001.1, forward strand.
AAAATATGTATTGGAATAAATGTTTTTAATTGATAATTCTTTAGTACTAATAATTTTTTTCCTTTGTCATTGTATGGATATTTTATATCGTAATCAAATTGAGCTAATTGAGTTTCTGTATATTTTTCAACATTGTCAATAGTTAACGCCTCAAATCCGTTTGTCTCAATTATTACACCATCAATTTCTATAGGATAGAAGTACTCTGATGAATTTTCGTTTAAATCTTCCATCTCAGTATTAAATGTACCTTTTAAATTGGAAAATATAGATTTGTATTTCATGTCATTGTTTCTAAATTTAGTTTTCTGTTATTTGCATATGGTCGCCTACGTTCCAAGAATGTATCATAAAGCGATTATTCAAACCGTTGAAGGCTTTTAAAATAGTTTCTAGTCGCACTCGTAGTTTACATTATACTCTACTGCCCACTATAAACTGCGACTGATTACTTATTCTTAGCTTCAATCCATTTTGACATATACATCGTGCTTTTATAGGCGTGATGCTGCAATAAATTACCCATAAAATTATGAAGACGATGATTTTCTGAATTTTCTAATAATTCATTTACCATCGAAATTAGCGAATCAGCATAATTGCTTGTTTGATAACAAATATTAATGATTTCAATTCCATTTTTTTGAGATTGTTTCCAAAGATTTTCATCCTGATAAAGCGCAATAGCTTTTTGAGCAAATTCAGCCGGATTATCTTCTACAAATCCATTCCACGGCAAAACAGAATGCATCGCTTCAGAACCAACCGAAGTTGTTACACTTGGCGTTCCGCATTGCATAGCCTCTAACAATTTCCCTTTTAAACCTGCTCCAAAACGAATTGGCGCTAAAATCACTCTGGCTTTTTTCACAATTTCATTGGCATCTTCTGCCCTTCCCATGATATAAAAACCATTTTTGGGCTGATGCAATTGCAAAACTTTCTGTGAAGGATAAGCACCGTAAACCTCCAAAACAGCTTCTGGGAAATCTTTTTTAACAAGAGGCCAAACGGCTTCTTTTAAATATTGAACCGTATTCCAATTTGGTTCATGAAGAAAATTTCCAATGAAAACAAAACTTTTTCTTTCATCAAAAGAAGGAAGTTTCAAAAGCTCCTCTTCTTTCATTTCATCTACTAAAAACGGAAGATAAAAGAGTAAATCTGCATTGATTCTGAAAACATTTTTCAAGATATTCATTTCAAATTCAGAGATAATCAGCGACAGATCACATCTTAAAATACTAGCTATTTCCCGTTTTGCTACTTCTTCAGATAGTAAATCACTAATTTCAAAATTTCTATTTTCTTTAAAAGCTTTTTGTCTGGCTGTTCTTAGACAATGCAAATCTTCTGTATCTAAAATTCGGATTGCACCTGGACATTTTTCAATAACACGCCATCCAAATTGTTCTTCAATCATAAAACGGTCAAACAAAACCACATCTGGGTATAATTCAGCTACAAAATCATCAAAACTTGAAGAATTAAGTTCGATACTTTTTTTGATTACGCCAAATTCAGACAAATCAACCATAAAATCACTATCCTGAGCAGCACTCGCAAAAGTAATTTCGAATCCGTTTTGTTTGAAAATCGAAATCAGCTGCATCATTCTTCCACCTGCCGCAGAAGATTTTGGCTCAGGCCAGACAAATCCAATAATTAAAAGTTTTTTTATCTGATTCATGGTAATTTTTTTGAACATACAAAATAATGCTTTTTTAAGCGCAATCCCTCGATATTTACTGATTTTTAGCAATAAAAAACACTAATTTTGCAGAACTAAAATGCTGGGAAATTATGTTGGGATTAAAATTAGCTACAGACCCTCGCTGGGTAAATATTGTCGAGTCAAACATTGAAGAAATTTTGACCGATCATGCATGGTGCGAACAAAAAGCAGCTTCAAACGCGATTAGTATCGTTACCTATAATTCTGAAATAGAAGAGTTAGTAACCGAAATGCTGGTTATCGCAAGAGAAGAATTGGAACATTTTCAAATGGTTCATGACATCATAAAAGAACGCGGACTAACATTAGGCCGTGAACGAAAAGACCATTACGTAAATGAGCTTTTTAAATTCATGAAAAAAGATGGAAGCCGTCGAGATGCGCTTTGTGATCGTTTATTATTTTCAGCTATGATTGAAGCCAGAAGCTGTGAGCGTTTTAAAGTACTTTCAGAAAACATCAAAGATGAAAAATTAGCTAAATTCTATCGTGATTTAATGATTTCTGAAGCCGGGCATTACACCACATTTTTAGGATTTGCCCGAAAATACCAAGACAATGTTGACATCGACAAACGATGGAAAGAATGGATTGAATATGAAGGTTCTATCATTACCAATTATGGTAAAAATGAAACCGTTCACGGATAATCTCTCCTTTTTTGATTTTTATATTAAATACTACAATTCACTATGCAAAAAAGTAAATCCAGATCAATCGTATTTAAAATTGCGAAGTATTTTGGGATCACTTTCGCCGTTCTTTTAGGGCTATTATTTTTAACTCCAATAGTTTTTGAGGACCAGATTAAAGAACAAATCAAAAAAACAGCCAACGAAAGATTGAGCGCAGAATTGAATTATTCTGACGTTTCGGTTTCTTTTTTCCGCCATTTTCCGTCTCTTACCTTAACGCTTAACAACTTAAGCCTCAATGGTTCGACACCATACAAAAATGAGAAATTCATTACTGCCAGCGAAGTTTCTTTTGGTATTAATGTCGCTAGTTTGATTTTCAGCAAATCGGTTAAAATTGACCAGATTTATTTATCAGATTCGTTTATTAATGTTAAAGTAAATCCAGAAGGAGAAGCGAACTATAACATTTACAAGTCTCAATCTCAGGCTCCAGAATCAAAAGACAGCACAGATACGGCTTTAAAACTAGAAAGAATCGAAATCTTAAACAGTAAAATTGTTTATGATGACAAATCTACCAAAGTACATTTTGATGCCTTTAATTTCAACTATTTAGGAAAAGGAGATTTAAATAAAGCTGTTTTCGATTTGTATTCTAAAGCCAAAATCGAAAAGCTAAATATCGTTTATGACAACGAACCGTATTTAATGAACAAAAAAATCGATGCCGATTTAATTACAAAAGTAAATGTAAACTCGTTATCATTTTTCTTCGAACAAAACAACCTCAAAATCAATCAGCTTTTAGTCGATTTCAAAGGAAAATTCGACATTTTAAAAGATGGTTACAACATGGATTTGGTTTTAAAATCAGACAATAGTGATTTGTATGATGTATTTACCGCTTTTCCACCAAAATACATTACTTGGCTTTCTAAAACTGATTTAAAAGGAAATACGAATTTACTTTTAACAGTGAAAGGCAAATACATTACATCCGAAAATATTGCTCCTGATTTAAATTTAGATGTAAAAGTCGGTAACGGATTTGTGAATTATAACAAAAGTCCAATTCCAGTTTCTAATTTAAATCTAGAGATTAAGACTAAAGTCCCGTCATTAAATCCAGATCTTTTGACGGTTGATGCTAAAAATGTTTCATTGAATATAAATCAGGATTATATAAAATCGAAGTTCTTTTTAAAAGGTGTCGATGCACCCGAAATCAATGCTGATTTTAAAGCAAAAATCGATCTTGAAAAACTAACAAAAGCGCTTGGAATTCCTGATATTGAGTTAAAAGGAGCTTTAATTGGCGATGTTAAAGCCGATGGAAAATTCGACCAAAAGAACAAACTTTTCCCAATTACCAAAGGAAATATTGACTTGGAAAAAGGATATTTAAAAACAAAATATTACCCAAATCCAATTACCAATATTGTTGTAAAATCTAAAATCGACAACCAAAAAGGAACTTTTGATGATTTAAAAGTTAAGATAAAACCAATTCAGTTTACGTTTGAAGGCAAACCAATTTTTGTTGAAGCTGATTTGAATAATTTCAACGATCTGGTTTACGACATTAAAGCAAAAGGCGAACTAGATGTTAACCGAATTTATAAAGTTTTCTCTCAAAAAGGACTTGATTTAGACGGTTTCATAAAAGCAGATTTAGCCTTAAAAGGAAAACAAAGCGACGCCGAAAAAGGCAATTACAGCAAACTACATAACAAAGGAACTCTTGAGTTGCGAAATATTGGCATTGCATCGGAATTTCTGCCTAAAAAATTCATTATCAAAGAAGGCATTTTCAGAATTAATCAGGATAAAATGTCTTTCAATAATTTCTTAGCCGCTTACGGTCAGTCAGATTTTAAAATGAATGGTTATTTACAAAACGTATTTAATTATGCAACAAGCCATACAGGGATTTTAAAAGGCTCTTTTAATGTTTCAGCGCGATACATCAACGTGGATGAATTTATGTCAAATACAGCTCCAAATACATCTGTAACACAAAATTCGGCTTCAAAGACAGAAACAAAAACTGGAGATAATAAACAAACAGGAGTCATTATTATTCCAACAAATTTAAATTTACAATTACTGGCAAATGCTCAAAAAGTAAATTTCGATAAATTAAACCTTCAGAATGCAACGGGAACTTTAACCATGAAAAACGGTAAATTAACCATGCAGAATACCGGCTTTAATTTAATTGGATGCCACGTAAACATGAATGCCAATTATCAGGCCGTGACTCCTCAAAAAGCCAATTTCGATTACGCTATAAAAGCTTCTGATTTTGACATTAAAAGAGCTTACAACGAAATTGATGTTTTTAGAAAAATGGCAAGCGCCGCTGAAAAGGCACAAGGAATTGTTTCGCTAGATTATCAGCTAAAAGGACGTTTAAACGGTAACATGGAACCTGTTTATCCTTCGCTTGTTGGAGGCGGAATTCTTTCTGTAAAAGATGTGAAAATACGAGGTTTGAAAATGTTTAATGCCGTAAGCAAAAAAACAAACAACGAATCGATGAAAAATCCTGATGTATCTAAAGTCGACATCAAAACGACCGTTAAAAACAACATCATGACCATAGAGCGCTTTAAATTTAAATTTGCAGGCTTTAGACCAAGAATTGAAGGAACAACAAGTCTTGATGGAAAATTAAACTTAAAAATGCGTTTAGGATTACCTCCTCTTGGCATCTTCGGGATTCCGTTAACGGTTACAGGAACTCAAGATAATCCAAAAGTAAAAGTAGGAAGAAAAACAGAAGATCTGGAGGAAACAAAAGATACTGAATAACGAAATTTCAAGTTTTGAATTCTAATTACAATACTGCATATAAAACAAAACCTCGATTTTGACATCGAGGTTTTTTATTTTCAAACTTAATGAGCATACAATATTTTCGATACATACAAAACCCCTTTTCCTAAAAGCCATAATAAACCAGCTAAACCTAATAATTTCCAAGCCCAGGCTTCTCCTCTTTTCCAATTAGAGAAAAACGAAATGATTTCGAAATACTTCAGCACAATAAATAAACAAGCTCCAATTAGGGAGAACCAAATAATTTCATTCAACTGTAAATAAAAGCCGTATAGAAAAATTCCCGCAAAAAAAATAACAGTCAACACTTGCAAATAATAATAGTTTTTAAAACTGTAGTATCTAAAATTCGTCTTTGAAGACAGTATTAAAAGAGACAAGAGTAACAAACTCATCAATGCTGTAATTACATTATAGAAAATAGGATTCCATTGAAATACAAGTATAAGCGTAACAACAATCGCGACAACTGTACAACCAGCTAAAGAATTTACACTTCTAGTTCTATAACCATTCTTGTAAGGCAGTAAAACAGGATACAAATATTTCTCGAAAGAACGCCAAAACGGCAAAGCATATACCGCAGCAATTCCAGACAAAACAATTTCGTAATTGTAAAAAATATCCGCCGGTAATTTGTACAATACATACACAAGAGCTAGCGTAACAATAATTGCTGGAAGGCAAATTGTTTTCACTGTTTTCCATGAATCTGTTCCCCAAAAATTATTCTCTATTTCATAAATATATTTTTTAACCCAATATTCTCCAGTAAATATGGCTGTTGATTGGCTCCAAAGCAAAAATAAACCTAAATGAATAATCACAGTTCGCATTACAAACTCATTTATAGTGCAGCCATAAAAAACACAGACCACTGCAATTACGAATAATTCGCATGTTAAAAGAAAAGGCGAAAACAAAAATCGGAACAAAGGAGCTAAATGTTTAATCACAACTTCAATCAGTAAACTCCAATATTTTTTAAACAGTGCAATCAGAGCACAAATTGCAATAAATGCCGATAAATAAAACATCCAATTGGTAAGTAATTGTGTTTTCATCCAGAATTGAACTGCAGAATTTTTGGGCGGAGAATACACTATTTGAGAATTTACAAAAACCTGCCTAGCCAATTCGTCTCTTACTTGATCGCTAAACTTCGGAAATTCATGTTTATGTTTCAGCCAAAATTCATCAGCATTAAAACCATTCTTTTGAAGAACAGCCAATTCATACAAAACCGTTTTCTGCTCATTATTTAATGAATTTAAATGATGACTGATGCTATCTGAAACCGTTTTTCCATACATACTGAAACAGCACAGCAGTATAACTATTATTTTTTTCAATTTTTTAGAATTTTAAGAAATTCAAAATTTACCCTACGCTACAAATGTAAGTTTTTACTAGCATTTAAAGAATCCAGCCATTTAAAAAACATTTCTAAAAAACAAAAAACCCGCTCTTTTCAGAACGGGTTTTGTAAAAAGTAATCTTTATGATTATTAAGCCTCAAATGGGATAATAGATACATAAGATTTGTTATCTCTTTTCTTTTGGAACTTAACAACTCCATCAACTTTTGCATGTAAAGTGTGATCTTTACTAATGTAAACGTTTTCACCTGGATTGTGTTTTGAACCTCTTTGTCTAACGATGATGTTTCCAGCAATAGCAGCTTGACCACCATAAATCTTAACGCCTAGACGTTTTGATTCTGATTCTCTACCATTCTTCGAACTACCGACACCTTTCTTGTGAGCCATGACGTATGAGTTTAAATATTGTTATTATTCTTTAGTAGCTTCTTTTTTTGCTTTTGGAGCTGCTGCTTTTTTTGCTTTTGGAGCTGCTTCTACTTCTTCAGTAGCTGCTGCATCTTCTGCTACAACTGCTTTTTTAGCTGCTGCTTTTTTAGTTCCTCCAGCTGCAGTAATACCTTCAATTACAATTTGTGTAAGATATTGTCTGTGACCATTTCTTTTTTTGTATCCTTTTCTTCTTTTCTTTTTGAAAACGATAACTTTATCACCTTTTAAGTGTTGTAACACTTTAGCTTCTACTGAAGCACCTTCTATAGCTGGGGCGCCTAAAGTTACATTTCCGTTATCATCTAATAAAAGAACTTTGTCAAAAGAAACTTTTGAACCTTCTTCATTAGCTAAACGGTGAACATAAACCTTTAAGTCTTTGCTTACTTTAAATTGTTGCCCTGCTATCTCTACGATTGCATACATACCAAATTGATTTATTGATTTTTAAGGTTGCAAATATACAATTAAAATTTTACTACGCAATCTCTTGCAGCAAAAATATTTTCAATCCTTTAGGAGCTGTTTTTCAAGGCATTTCAACTTTATTCTTACAACAATAAAAAGTAAAAGATTGTTAAAATAAGACCAAAATATTGACAAATCAATAAACCATAAGTAAAAAAAACTACTTTTGAAGTAACTATAATCAACTTTTAGCTACCTATTATTTTTTAGGTACTATAATTTATTAATCTTTATGAAAAATTCAATAATGATGTTAAGTGCGGCACTAATGCTTGGCGGAACTGCTCATGCTCAAAAGGTAGCTTTTGAAGAATACAATTTAGATAACGGCATGCATGTTATCCTGCATAACGATCCTTCGGCACCTGTAGTAATTACTTCTGTAATGTATCACGTGGGTTCAAAAGACGAACGTCCGGATCGTACGGGTTTTGCGCACTTTTTCGAGCATTTGTTATTTGAAGGCACACAGAATATCAAACGCGGCGAATGGATGAAAATCGTTACCGCAAACGGTGGTGTAAATAACGCTAATACATCTGATGATAGAACGTATTACTACGAGGTTTTCCCATCAAACAACTTAGAATTAGGTTTATGGATGGAATCTGAACGATTAATGCATCCTATTATTAATAAAATTGGAGTTGAAACGCAGAATGAAGTCGTTAAAGAAGAAAAAAGAATGCGTTACGACAATCAGCCATACGGAAACATTCTGCCTGAGGTGAAAAAGAATATGTTCAAAAATCATCCTTACCGCTGGACAACCATTGGTTCGATGAAAGATTTAGATGCTGCAACATTAGAAGAATTTCAGGCATTCAACAAAAAGTTTTATACGCCAAACAATGCTGTTTTAGTAGTTGCCGGAGATTTCGACAAAACGAAAGCAAAAGAATGGATTCAGAAATATTTTGGTCCAATTCCGAAAGGCGAAGTTGTGAAGAAACAAACTTATACCGAAGAACCAATCACACAAACCATAAAAGCAACTTACGAAGACCCAAATATTCAAATTCCGATGGTTGTAGCTTCCTACAGAACGCCATCTATGAAAACCAGAGATGCAAGAGTTTTGGATTTGATTTCTTCTTATTTAAGTGATGGAAAAAGCTCTAAACTGTATAAGAAAATTGTAGACGACAAAAAAATGGCGCTTCAAATTGGCGCAGTTGGTTTTAGCCAAGAAGATTACGGAACTTATATTTTATACGGATTACCAATGGCGCCAAATACAACTGCTGACATTTTAAAAGAAATTGACGAAGAAATCGTAAAAATCCAAACCGATTTGATTTCTGAGAAAGATTACGAAAAATTACAAAACAAATTCGACAATAATTTTGTCAATGCCAATTCAAGCGTAGAAGGAATTGCCGAAAATCTGGCGTCATACTACCTTTTGTATGGCGATGTGAATTTAATAAATACCGAAATCGACATTTATCATTCTATTACCAGAGAAGAAATTAGAGAAGTTGCCAAGAAATATCTAAACCCTAATCAGCGATTAATTTTAGATTATATTCCTTCTCCAAAGTCTCAAAACTAAGCCGTCGAATCATGAAATATATACATACTTTTTTAATCCTTTTTTTCCTAACTGGAATTATGCAAGCACAAGATCGTCCACAACCAAAACCAGGAAACCCGCCAGTAGTCAACATCAAAAAGCCTCAGACTTTTGTTTTGGCAAATGGTATGAAAGTTTTAGTTGTTGAAAACCATAAATTACCTCGAGTAAGTTTCAACCTGACATTAGACAATGCTCCTTTTACCGAAGGAAACAAAAAAGGTGTCGACGAACTTACCAGCAGTTTAATTGGTAACGGAACCAAAAAAACTTCAAAAGAAGCTTTTAATGAAGAAATTGACTTTTATGGAGCCAATATCAACTTTACTTCGCAAGGTGCTTTTGCAAGCTCGCTTTCTAAATACTCAGGCCGTGTTTTAGAACTTTTAGCAGAAGGCGCTTTACAGCCAAACTTCACGCAGACTGAATTTGACAAAGAAAAAGCTAAATTATTAGAAGGGCTTAAAGCCGATGAAAAAAGCGTTCCTGCAATCGCAAACCGAGTGGTCGACGTTTTAACTTTTGGAAGAAACCATCCATTAGGAGAATATCTTTCTGAAGAAACCGTGAAAAATGTTACTCTTGCCGATGTTCAAAATAACTACAACACGTATTTTGTTCCAGAAAATGCTTATTTAGTAATCATTGGAGATGTAAAACTGAAAGAAGTAAAACCGGCTGTAGAAAAACTTTTCAGCGGATGGAAAAAACAAGCAGCTCCAAAAAACAGCTATCCTGATCCGCAGAGAGCAGCAAATCTTCAAATTGATTTTGTAGATGTTCCAAATGCCGTTCAGTCTGAAATTGCTTTGGCCAATACCGTAAATTTACGAATGAGCGATCCTGATTTCTTTCCAGCTGTAATTGCCAATCAGATTTTAGGAGGCGATTTCAACAGTTATTTAAACATGAATTTACGCGAACAGCACGCTTGGACATACGGCGCAAATTCGAGCATTGGAAGCGGAAAATACGTTGCAAAATTCAAAGCGGCATCGGCGGTTAGAAATACAGTTACAGACAGCGCTGTGGTTCAGTTTATAAAAGAAATCAAAAGAATCAGAACCGAAAAAGTGTCTGATGAAGTTCTGAAAAATGTAAAAGCTGGATATATTGGCCGTTTTGTAATGCAGGTTGAAAAACCACAAGCAGTGGCGCGTTATGCATTGAACATTGAAACCGAAAAACTTCCGGCAGATTTCTACGAAAAATACATTCAAACTATAAACAATGTAACTCCTGACGATATTTATCGTGTGGCCAACAAATATTTCCTTCTGGATAATATGCGAATTGTGATTGTGGGCAAAGGTTCTGACGTAATCGCAGGTTTGGAAAAACTACAAATTCCGATTCATTATTATGACAGATACGGAAATCCTGTTGAAAAACCAGCTGTTAAAAAAGAAGCTCCAACGAACGTTACCGCTAAAACTGTTTTTGAAAACTACATTAAAGCTATTGGCGGAGAAAAAGCCGTTACAGCCGTAAAAACGCTTTATATGAACGGAGGAACAACAATTCCGCAGGCTCCTGGACCATTGACTTTTGTTTCAAAATTAGATTCTAAAGGAAAAATGATGGTTTCACTTTCTATGGGAACCATTAATTTAATGAAGCAGGTTGTAAACGACAAAGGTGCTTATATTGAACAACAAGGAAAGCGCAAAAACCTTGAAGGCGATGATCTTAAAGAAATGAAAGCAAACGCTGCTCCATTTGAAGAATTGCAGTTAGTTAAAAGAACGGATCTTAAAGTACAAAGCATCGAACCCATTAACGGAAGTGATGCTTACGCTATAAAAGATGGAAATACGATTCATTATTATGATGTAAAATCAGGATTAAAAGTAGCGAAATCGAAAATTCGTGAGCAAGGCGGAAAATCGGTTACGCAAATCACTAACTTCAACGATTACAGAGAAGTTAAAGGCGTGAAAGTTCCTTTTAACCTTGTACAAAACGTGGGTTTTGAATTGGATATTAAAATGTCTGATATCAAAATTAACGAAGATGTTTCTGATGCAGATTTTCAATAAAGGTTCTTAGGCTCTAATGGACTGAGGTTCTAAGGTTAGCCACACAACGTTTTCATTTCGAGAAACGAGACCCGAGAGACAGCGCGAACAGGCGAAGCAAATCACACTAGAAACTTTACGCAAAAGTTGCAGCGTTTTCTCAAGTTCATCAAAGATTTTTCAGTTGCCTCCGGCTTTAGCTGGAGGTAAATATTTTTGATATTTATAAGGCTTTAGCCAAAAGATATAGTTAGGCTAAAGCCAATTTCGAATACAATCTGTAACCTCCGGCTAAAGCCGGAGGCAATTGATTTCCTTTTTAACCTATTAACAAATTGTACATTCATTATACAACCAACAAAAAAGCAAGAAAGGCTGTCATTTAAGACAGCCTTTCTTGTTTGATTATTCAACATCCAAATAAGGATTTAAAATTTCTGCTAATTCATTCAGCCAATAAAAACCATCCTGAAGACTTATCTTTTCGGTTTCCATTGTTTCGCAGTCCCGCATAATACTTAAAGCCAGTATATAGTTCAATTTCCGAATTGTTTTTGCCATAAGTTTAGGATCAATCGAATTGCTGAAAAAATCTTTCAATCTTAATTCTGTTTCTTTTGAAAGGGTGTTTGTAATCATGTTTTTTTGCTTTAAGGAAAAGAACCCGCATAACTTAGGTGTCCTACGCTGCAAAAAGAGCGTTGCGGTTGTTTCCAATACCGCCACCATATTACACGGGTAAAAGTTTTTTTCGAGTTCATGTTTTTTGCATTTAGGAAACGCAAAGATATAAAAAAGAACGAAAAATATTACAATTAATATGTTTTAAAGTGAATCGAATCTGAATGACGAGATCTTTGTTAAAGTTTAAAACTTTGAAAGATTATCATACGAATTTTGTCCGGCTGAGCGAAGTCGAAGCCCCATCCTAATTGGTATGCCCTTCGACTTCGCTCAGGGTGACAAACTAAACCTTAAACTATTTTAATTACTTCTTTGCCGATAAATAAACGCCAATCAAAATAATAAACGCACCAAAAAACTGAATTGGCGTTAGCATTTCATTATCTAATAATCCCCAAAAGAAAGCTACAATTGGAATTAAATACGTTACAGAAGTAGCAAAAACCGGAGACGAAATCTGAATCAATTTAAAGAATAAAATATTGGCGATTCCCGTTCCCACAACTCCTAAAATCATGACAAAGAAAATGGAATGCTGTGTTTCTACAAAACTCAATTTTTGGGAAATATCAGTTGAACCTAAAATAATTAAAGCCGGAATTAATAAAACAGTAAAGTTTCCTGTCGTAATACTCACCGAGTTTAAATCTGGCAGGTATCTTTTTATCAAATTAACGTTAGTCGCATAACAAATCGTTGCAATAACAACCAAACCTACATAATAATAGTTTTGTCCCGGATGCGCCGAAGCACCGCTTAAAACCAGCAACAAACAGCCGATTAAACCAATAAAAACGCCCCAAACTTGTCTTCTCTGAAATTGTATCCCAAACAAAATAGCGCCCAAAACCAGCGTATTTAATGGTGTAAGCGAATTCATAATGGCCACTATCGAACTATCAACTTCGGTTTCGGCAATGGCAAAAAGAAAAGCTGGCGTAAAGGTTCCGAAGAAAGAAGTCAAAGCCACAAATTTCCATTGCTGGCGCGTAATTCTAGCCAGACTTCTAAAACAAAAAGTAAGCAGAAATAAAGCTGCAAAAATGATTCGGAAAGCACCAACCTGAACCGCCGACAAACCGACTAATCCTCTTTTAATTAAAATAAAAGAACTGCCCCAAACCAAAGACAATATTAATAAATAGGCCCACTTTAATTGTTTTGCATCCATACAAATCTATTTTACTGCAAATTTGTAATATTTTTAGAAACTGACCTCTCGTTTTTTATTAATTTTGCAAAGAACACAATTACTCAATTTAAATCTATATATGATGAAGATTACAAAGATTATAGCGGTTGCTGCCATTGCAGGTTTAACACTTGCTGGATGCAAAAAAGAAGTCGATAAAAACCTTGCTAACATAAAACCTGTAGAAACAACTACTAAAGAACACAAAGTCATTGCTCCTGAAAATGTACAAACAGCAAGTTTTGAAATCGAAGGAATGACTTGTGCAATGGGATGCGCTAAAACAATCGAAAAAGAATTATCAAATTTAGACGGTGTAGAAAAAGCCGCAGTTGATTTCGATAAAAAAACAGCAACGGTTACTTTCGACAAAACCATCCAAAATTCTGAATCTTTAACAAGAGTAGTTCAAGCAACTGGAGACGGTAAAACATATAAAGTTTCTAATTTTAAATCGTAAGTTTTAAAATTATATTCATACAAAAAAGGCGTTCATATTTGAACGCCTTTTTTAATATTTTTATTTCCATTTCAAAGTTTCCATGATTCGCTGCATATCGTTTTTGATATAACTTGCGGCTGGCATAATCGAGTCGAAATTAGGTTTTGCGTAAAAATAAACCGAACCTGTTAAGAAATGTTTTGTACTGTCAGTCACATAAAACTGCGAATTGGTTGCTGCATTTCCGTTTACTTGATAAAACATTCCGTAAACCTTTTTTTCTGGATTTAAATACGGTTGTTCTAAAATATCATCAGCTTTAATAACATGCTCGTAAGTTAGTTTTTGAGCATCTTTTAGTAATTTTTCGATGTCGCCGTTTACGGGTTTATATGTTAGGTATATTGTCGCTTTCATTTTAGGATATGTGATGGTAAAACCACAGTCTTTTTCTCCTTTTATAATTGCTTCTTCATTCATTTCAAAACCAAACGGACAGTTATTCTGAAAATTAGCATATTTCGCTTCTGGATAATCCAGTCGAAGGAAACTTGCTGGTTTTGGCAATACATCATTTTTACAGCTCACAATGGTTAACGCAAGCAAAATTGTGGTTACTGTAATTATTTTTTTCAACATTTATTCTATTGTTACTTTTATTTGTTTTACGCGTTTTTTGTCGACTGTTTCAATTGTAAAAATACAGTTTTCAAAAGGCACTTTTTGATCTTTCTTCGGAAAGTTACCTAAAATTTCGAGAATAAAACCAGCCAGTGTTTCGGCTTCGCCTTTATGCGATTCGAATACATCTTCATCAACATCCACAATTCGGTAAAAATCCTTTAAGTTTATCTTTCCTTCAAAAAGAAAAGTTTTATCATCGATCTGCGAGAAATTCAGGTTTTCGTCATCAAATTCATCGCTTATATCCCCTACTATTTCTTCGATTACATCTTCTAAAGAAACCAAACCAGAAGTTCCTCCATATTCATCGACTACAATAGCCAAATGACTTTTCAGACTTTGAAAATCTTTTAAAAGATTATCGAGTTTTTTATTCTCAGGAACAAAAAATGCTTCTCTTATTAATGATGCCCAATCGAAATCTTCTTTATCAATATGAGGCAGAAGGTCTTTTACGAATAAAACGCCTTCAATCTGGTCAATATTATCTCTGTAAACCGGAATTCTCGAAAATCCAGTTTCAATTATCTTAGGATAAATCGAACTAAACGATTCTGTTATTTCCAAGGCAAATATATCGATTCTCGGACTCATAACCTGTCTCGTGTCGGTATTTCCAAAAGAAACAATTCCTTCGAGAATTTTTTGTTCTTCTGTAGAAGTTCCTTCAGAATCGGTAAGCTCTAATGCCTGAGAAAGCTGATTGATTGAAAAATTATTTTTCTGTTTCCCTAGTTTATTTTGCAAATATAAAGTAACGCTTCGCATAGGCAAACTAATTGGCGAAAGGAGTTTGTCTAATAAGGAAATAGAATACGCAAAACGTCTGGCAAATTTTAAACTATTTCGGCTTGCATATACTTTAGGCAGTACTTCGGCAAACAGCAAAATAAGAATAGTAACCAGAATTACTTCGAGTATAAATTTTAAAGCTGGAGAATCGATACCGGAAAAAATGTTTCTTCCAATGAAAGAAAACAAAATAACCACTCCAATATTTAAAAAATTATTGGCTACTAATAAGGTTGCTAAAAGTTTTTTGGGTTTGTCTAAAAGATTTGAAATGATTTTTCCTTTGGAAACATTTTCTTGAAGAGTATCGTCAATATCTTTTTGAGAGAGAGAAAAAAGTGCGACTTCGGCACCTGAAACAATTGCTGATAAAAACAGCAGAATAAATATTCCGACAAAACCAATTATTAAATTGGTGTCTAAAGTGGTAGTAAAAAATAAACTGGGCTCCGGGTCCAAATTACATAAGATTAGTTAAACAATCAGAAGGGCAGGTCGTTTATGGGCAGCCCTTCACTTGGTGCATCAAAGTTAGTATTTTTTGCTGATTCTGCATCCTGATTTTGTTTGGTATGTGCAGTATCTTTTTTGGTAGTCAGAAAAGTAAATTCTGTAACCTGAATTTCGGTTGTATATTTTGTAGTGCCGTCTTCAGCCTGCCATTGTCTTGATTTTATTCTACCCTCAACATAAATTTTATCTCCTTTAGAAAGGTATTTTTCGCATATTTCTGCTGCTTTATTGCGCACAACCAGATTATGCCATTCTGTTGACGTTATTTTCTCATTGGTTGTTTTATTAATATAAACTTCATTAGTTGCCAGCTGAAAACGCCCAATACAGTTTCCTCCATCGAAATAATGCATTTTTACATCATCGCCCAAATGACCAATAAGCATGACTTTATTTAATGTTCCATTCATAATTAATAGCGGTATTTCTATCAAAGATACATTTTTTTAGCAAATTAATTCTTGCTTTTCTAAAAATTGTAATGCGAAGCGCAAAAGAAATAATTTACCCGAACTAAACCAATAACATTTGCAAGTTCTTAAGAAATTTTCTTTTTTTAGTTTTTGAAAATGTAAACTTAAGCATTAAATCTTAATAAAATTTTGTTAAATGGAAAAATAATGTATTTTTGAGTATGAGAAAAATTGAATTTGTAAGCTGTCATAGACTTCCCGAAAGGTCTTTCTTTTTTAGAGGAAAACAGTTTCCGTTTTGCGCCCGCTGTACAGGAATTTACGTAGGATATGCGATATTTATTCCGGCATTATGGTTCATAAAAATTGATATTTACTGGGCTCTTTTAGCTATTTTACCTACTGCTATCGACGGACTTACACAAGCTTATTTCAACAGAGAAAGCAATAATTTTCTTCGTTTCACAACCGGAATTCTTGCAGGTTACGGTTTAGCTGGTCTTTCCGATTTTATCGCTTATTGGATTGTGCACTTTTTTAAATACCTCTTTGTAAATTAATAACTAAAAACTATATAATTATGTCTGAAGGAAATTCTAATTTTGATGAGTTTGAGAAGAAAAACGACAAATCACAGGAAGATTTAAATACCGGATTAAAGGTACTGTCATTCTGTATTCCGCTAGCGGGGGCGATTATTTATTTTGTAAAAAAGGATAATGAGCCTGTAGCTGCAAAATCTGCCTGTAACTTGGCTTTAATAGGATTTGCAGTTGGAATTGTAGTGCGAATAATTCAGTTTGCAGTAGCTGGAAACTAAACAAAAAAGGGCTTCTCGAAAAGAAGCCCTTTTTATTATAGCTTTTCTATAAAGTTATGTATCGCAATAGGCACTGGAAATGTTTTTAATGCTTCGTATGAAATGCCGTTTTCAATTACATCTGTTATTTTAATTTTCCAAAACTGAATATGAAGATGCTGATGTGATAGTTTATGAATTACCGTCGCTCCACTATATTCTTCTACACCTATTATAGTATAATGAGGAAAAATATTGTCTTTAATTTCATGTGAAACAAAATCAAAATTGGCAATTTCAGTGGTTTCCAAAAGTGGGAATTCATATAAATTATGCCAAATCCCTTTTGCCGTTCTTTTTTGCATAAGCGAATTACCCAAAGCATCTTCCAAAACCAGATAATTAAAGAAGCGATTGGTTACTTTTGTCTTTTTAGATTTTACAGGAAGCATATCTACTTTCTTTTTCTGCAGAGCCAGACAGCTGTCGTTAAAAACACAAACCGAACAATCTGGATTTTTAGGCACACATTGCAAAGCCCCAAATTCCATTATAGCTTGATTGAATGTCGCAGGATCATCTTTTGGCATTAATTCATAAGCAAGTTCGGCAAATTCTTTTTTTGTGGCTGGCTGCGCGATATCTGATTCAATATCAAAATAACGAGAAAGCACACGAAACACATTTCCATCGACTACAGGAACGGCTTCATTATAAGAGAAAGATGCAATTGCCGCAGCTGTATATTCACCAACACCTTTTAAACGAAGTAATTCTTTATAGGTTTGCGGAAAAATTCCGTTTAAATCTTCTGCGATATATTTTGCTGTATTGTGCAGATTTCTAGCTCGAGAATAATAGCCAAGCCCCTGCCAAAGTTTTAAAACCTGTTCTTCTGATGCATTTGCCAGTTCAAAAACAGTAGGAAAATCCCTCGTGAAAGCAAAAAAGTAAGGCATTCCCTGCACGACTCTTGTCTGCTGAAGCATAATTTCTGATAGCCAAATTTGGTATGGATCGGCTGTTTTTCGCCATGGAAGATCACGTTTATTTTGTAAATACCATTTTATCAGCTTGTTATGAAAAATCATTGTTAAATCGTTAAAATACAAAAGTAAATGTTTATGTAATTAAAATTTAACGAATTAGCTTGATTAATTATTTTTTTAATTCCTATATTTGCAAACTCAAAAAAATAGTACACCATTTATAAAAATAAAAAGGAAAGAAAATGACGAAAGCAGATATCGTAGCGAAAATTTCAGAGAAGTTAGGTCTTGAAAAAGGAGATGTTCAAGCAACAGTAGAAACATTCATGGAAGAGGTTAAAACTTCTCTAGAAACTGGAGACAATGTTTACCTAAGAGGTTTTGGTAGTTTTATCGTTAAAACAAGAGCTGAAAAAACTGGAAGAAACATTTCTAAAAACACTACAATTAAAATTCCAGCACACAACATCCCTGCGTTTAAACCTGCAAAAGTTTTTGTAGAAGGAGTAAAAACGAACAACGAAGCAAAATAATACTATTTAATTAACATAAAATCTGACACGATATGCCAAGTGGTAAAAAAAGAAAGAGACATAAGGTAGCGACTCACAAACGTAAAAAAAGAGCGAGAGCTAACCGCCACAAAAAGAAAAAGTAGTTTTAAACTACTTTTTTCTTTTTAAACGTTCATTGAAATTTGGGAAATTTCAAAAGTTTCAAAAAATAAATCTAAAATCCAAAAATTGAAAAATCAACAACGATTTAAATTGGAATTTGGGATTTGAAATTGAATTTTTCCCTTCGGGTTAATACCTGTTAAAATATTGTTTAATCCATCCTTGTAGAAGTTGATGGTTTTTGGTTTTTGGTTTTTGGTTTTCTTTACCAACAACTATCAACAAACAACCGACAACCAATTCACGGATAAAAATTTACAGTGTGAATAAAGAATTAATCATTAGATCTAGTTCTGAAGCCGTAGATTTTGCCTTATTAAAAGATGGAAAACTAATTGAATTACACAAAGAAGAAGAGAAAAGCAACTTTCAGGTTGGTGATATTTTTATTGCCAAAATCAGAAAACCAGTTGCTGGACTTAATGCTGCTTTTGTAAACGTAGGCTTTGAAAAAGATGCCTTTTTACATTACCATGATTTGGGTCCTAATCTAGCTTCTCAGCTGAAATTCATAAAACTTGTAAGCGCAGGTAAATTAAAAGATTTCTCCCTAAAAACCTTTCAGTTTGAAAAAGAGATTGACAAAGATGGCATCATTACTGATATTTTAAGTGCCAATCAATCTGTTTTAGTTCAAGTAGTTAAAGAACCTATATCGACCAAAGGCCCAAGAATAAGTGCTGAGCTTTCTCTGGCAGGAAGATTTATTGTTCTAGTTCCTTTTTCTGATCGCGTTTCTATTTCTCAAAAAATAGAAGACAAAAAAGAAAAGGATCGTCTAAAAAAACTTGTTCTATCGATCAAACCTAAAGGATTTGGTGTTATTGTTCGCACAGTAGCCGAAGGCAAAAACGTAGCCGAATTAGAAAAAGATTTGCAGAACCTGCTTGGCAGATGGTCTGCAATGTGTAAAAAATTACCAACTGCTCATCATCCATCAAAAGTATTAGGAGAGCTTAATAGAGCTTCTTCGATATTAAGAGATGTATTCAACGATACCTTCAGCGGTATTCAAATAGATGATGAAGAGTTGTACCATCAAACGAAGGAATATCTGCAAGAAATTGCACCTTCAAAACAATCGATTGTTAAGTTTTATCAATCAAATGACACTCCAATTTTTGAGAAATACAATATAGAGAGACAAATCAAAACTTCTTTTGGCCGAACTGTTTCTATGAGTAAAGGTGCTTATCTTATCATTGAACATACTGAAGCGCTGCACGTTATCGACGTAAACAGCGGAAACCGTTCAAACAAAGCGACCAACCAGGAAGATACAGCCATGGAAGTGAATATGATTGCCGCAGCAGAAATCGCAAGACAATTACGTCTGCGTGATATGGGCGGAATTATCGTAGTTGATTTTATCGATATGTCTAATCCAGAAAACAGGAAAGTTTTGTTCGACTTCTTGCGAGAAGAAATGAGCGACGATAAAGCAAAACATAAAATATTACCGCCGAGTAAATTTGGTTTGGTCCAGATTACCAGACAGCGCGTAAGACCAGAAGTGAATATCAAAACCAGAGAGGAAGATCCTAACAAACACAATGGCGAAATTGAAGCTCCAATTTTAATCATTGATAGAATCACCGCTGATTTAGAAAGACTTTTAAAAACCCACAATAAGGTTGTGCTAAACACACACCCGTTTGTGGCTGCATACCTCAGCAAAGGTTTTCCATCATTACGTTCAAAATGGTTTTTTGAACATAAAAAATGGGTGAAAATCATACCTCGTGACGCTTACACGTACTTAGAATACCATTTCTACGATAAACAAGGAAATGTTATTTCAGAATAAAAACAAAAACCGCCTTTCGAAAGATTGGCGGTTTTTTTGTTTTTATTCTTGTTATCGACATCTAGTTTGAACTTATATTTATATAAAAAAAACTTTTAAGGGATAAGAAAAACAACATGGCTGTCTATTTTTGCAACTCATAATTAATTTTAAAAACATGAGGATTAGTCTACATTCTTGCTTTTTATTGATAATCCTTTTTTCATTTTCTTCAAAACTATTTGCCCAGAAGGATACTATCTATTTTGATAAAGACTGGCAAATTGTGAGCAAGGAAAACGCTTTATATTACCGAATTAAACCTTCAAAAATTAAGACCAAAAATGCTGTAGGTTATAATATAAAAAACATTGATTCTCTTTTCGTAATTAATGATTACTATATAAAAACCAACACGTTACAATTTAAAGGTTACTCAGAAGACTATAATGCCAATTATTTAGCAGGAAAAGCAGAATGGTTTAATGAAAATGGAAATACAATCGATACGAAAGATTTTAATTACAAAAACATCAACCACCAGAAATTTAAACTTCCTGAATTACCTATTTTTTATCTCGACTATAAAGTGGCAAATAAAAGCCTGCTTACAGGTGGTTTAGAATTTTGTGTTGATTGTAAAAATGAAGATAAATTACTTTTAGGTGCAGGTTTTGGAATCACAAACAGTTATAACGGAAATTATTATGGTCTGCCTGATATTCATTTATCATACAATAAAAACGATTTTTTTTTAAGAACTGGAAGTTCTCATAAAAACGCTTATGTATTAGGCGGAATTACTTTTTTGAACACATTTGATTTAGGTATTGGCTACTCTTTTCCATACACAAATGAAAAAATACCTGTATACAAAGGTTTTACTACTGGAATTACTTTAAGATTTAATGGAAAACGACATCATGCCTACCAAACTTTAAAAATGTTTTAATACCAAAATTTTATTCCCTCACAATTTCAATTTTCCTTCTGATTTCATTTCCAGAAGCATCTACAACTGTAATATAATGTATTCCTGTTGTTGGCGTAATTGGCAATTCGTGAAATGTCTTGGTTGTGGCTTTATATACATCATCAACATACCAAAATAATTCCTTATCTCTTTCAGAATAAGCTACTTTTAAAATTACAGGCTGTACATTGCTGTTAAAATCTTTCGTTAAATAGATTTTACTGTTTGCTTTTGGATAAATAAAATCCATTGTTGTGGTTTGTGTTCCTTCGCAACCTTCTTTGAATGGAGGTAACGGCAAATATTCTATATGCTGGCTTTTGTAATACCACGCCATAACTGGAGGCAACACAAACCAGTTTTTAGTCACAATGTTATCGATACTTTCGCAACTGCTGTTTACCTGAAACTGCTCTGTTTTGTCTAAATGAATGGTTTTATGATACGGACAAACTTTGGTCGATTTTCCTTTTTTAGGAACCCATTGTTTGATTTTCGGACAATTATCTTTTGCCAAATAACCGCTTAAACGGCAAACCTCAACTTCTGCTAAATCATTATACGGAGTATCAAACCATCTTTGTCTTGGCAGCAAATTAAAAACATCAAATAAAATGGGTGCGGCACTGGTAACGCCTGTGAGAGTTGGTCTTCCCTCGCCTGTTGCATTTCCGACCCAAACTCCAACTACATATCTGGAATTGGTACCAATCGCCCAAGCATCTCTATTTCCGAAACTAGTTCCTGTTTTCCATGCAATTTTAAGCGAACTGTCGTAAAATTTCCAAGCTTCGTCTCCTTCAGGTCTATTGACTTCTTCCATTGCGTTGTACGTCAACCAAATTGATCCTGCACCCAAAATATTCTTCTGATTGGTTTCTGATCCAAAATCAGGCTTAAAATCGTTTTTATAATTGAGTTCTGTAAATTCGTTGGTTCTGTATTGTCCTTTATTTTTAGTGTAATAATTAACCGTAGACGAAAGATTGGCATACGTTCGGCATAAATCCCACAAATTGCTTTCTGCACCTCCTAGAATAAGCGATAATCCGTAATGATCAGGTGTTTTATTAATATTACTTAATTTGAATTTCTGCAATTCTTCATAAAATTTGTTTACCGTAAAATCCTGTAACATCAAAACAGCAGGAATATTTAACGAACGTGATAAGGCACGATGTGCAGGAACAGCTCCGTCAAAAGTCAGATTGAAATTCTGCGGTGTATATCCTGAAATCTGCGTTGGAATATCAGCAATTAAAGTATTTGGCAGCAATTCTCCATCGTCTAACATAGCGCCGTATAAAAGCGGTTTTAAGATACTTCCTGTACTTCTTGGCGCATCGATAATATCTACGTCTTTTTGATGATCTGCATCTGCTGGGGAATTTCCAACATAACTCATTACATTTCTGCTCTGAACATCAATGACCAAAATCGCCAGATTATGAACTTCATTCTGTTTGTACTGATTGTAATAATACCGCGCAATTTGATTGACTCTGTTTTGAAGTGCGTAATCAATTGTGGTTTTAACTCTTGTTCCTTCTTCATATTTAGCGACTCTTTGAAGCAAATGCGGAGCAATTTGAGGCAGATCATAGGGTTTTTGAGGTAATGGTTCTTCTATCGAAAGTTCGTACGTTTGTTTGTCGATTATGCCTTCTTGATGCAGTTTTAGCAAAAGTCGATTACGTTTGTTCAATAGTTTTATTTGATTTTTTCCCGGATAAATCAAACTTGGTGCATTGGGTAAAACCGCCAAAACTGCACTTTCTGCCCACGACAATTGATTGGATTGAACGCCAAAATAACGCCACGAAGCCATTTCCAATCCCACAACATTTCCTCCAAATGGCGCATGAGCGGCGTACATTTCGAGAATTTCATTTTTAGAATAGCCTAATTCCAATCTTGTTGCAAGAATAATTTCTATTATTTTTTCGAAATAGGTTCTGTTTTTTCCTTTTCGAGATAATCGAATGACTTGCTGCGTCAGTGTACTTCCTCCTCTGACTACTTTTCCTGCTCTTTTGTTTTGTTTAAAAGCATTTACCATCGCACCTGGGTTAAAGCCGGGATGTTTGTAGAAATATTCGTCTTCAAAATAAACAATGCATTTCTTGAATTTGTCTGGAACGCTGTCTTGTGCAGGAAAACGCCATTGTCCATCTCTGGCAATTTTAGCGCCTAGCAATTCTCCTTCTTTGCTTTCTATTACGGTTGAATAGGGTTCTTTGAATAATGTTCGGGGTATCGAAAAATAGTAAATCAGCAAGAGCAGAAATGCAATTGCTGATTTTATTTTGTTCTTTTTTATCCAGTTTATAATGCGTTGAAAGAACGCCTTTAATTTATTTTTCAATGCTTGTTTTTTTTTAACCGCAAAGTTTTTTCGCCACGAATTCACGAATTATTTTTTTATAATTTAAATTCGTGAATTGCTTCGCCTGTTCGCTGTCGCTCGAGTCGTGGCTAATAATTTTATTTCACTACCTCAACCCAGAAACCTTTTGTTCTTGCTAAGAATGTATTATCGTACATTGCTTCACATTGTAATCCTGGCAGGTAATAATTTCCTAAATAGGATGCATTCAGCAGAATTCGGAAAACTTTAGTTTCTCTGGCTTTCATCCCGAAATAGAAATTCGTTCTGTCGTCGCGGATATCAATATAATCGGCAATGTTATTTACTGCATCTCCATAATCGGTGAAACGAGTATTTACAATTTCGAATCCTGAAGGCAGAATTTGCGATAACGCAACGTTTTGAACGCTTTCTCCTCTTTGATTTTTAATTGTAACCTCAGCAACAAATTCAGTTCCCTGATTGATTTTAGAAACATTAATTACACTTCCTTTTCTGTTTTTGAAAACTATAGAAGCCGTAACATCGCTTTGAACTGCATTTTCTTGTCCGATAGGCAGAATTCCGGTATTCAATACACGAACATAAACCGTATTGGCTTTATTGTTTTTCAGCGTAATACTGTTTGTGCCAGAAGCAACAGACAAACTGCGATCTGCAACAGATTTACCTGTATTTATCGTTTCTCCTTTTCCATTTTTACTGAATTGGATATTGATTCCTTTTGGTCCATTGCTTACGGCAAATTTCGACATTGCATATAAGCAATAAGCTGTTGTCTGCGTACTCATCCATTGATTCGCCGACATTTCTTTAGCTAGTTTCGTTGCTGTTACAAATGCTTTTTGTTTTTGGTCTAAAAGAAGCATTGTTTCTAAAGCCATCGCTCTGTTTCTTTCGCTTGAACCATAATAGTAGTAGCTGTAACCGTCTGAACTTCCGTCGATACTTGTTTTCAAGAACAAACTTTGTCCTGCCGATTTCTGACCTGCTAAAACATAAGCCGCAGCCAAACGAAGCATGCTTTCATTCGAAATGCCTTTTGTTTCTCTTAATCGGTTCATGGCTGATAAATCGGCATTTCCAGCTAAAGCCAAAGTATATAAACGATATGCCTGAGCTAAATCATTTCCGTATTTCGGTTCAAAACGCCATTGTTTCGCTTCTTTCTGCTGATACGACAGCCATTTTGATTTGAAGTTTATTGGCAATACATATCCTTTTTTCTCTGCTTCAATCAAGAAATGTCCGGCGTAAGAAGTTCCCCAATCGTCTGCAATTGCATTTCCTTGCCAATAAGGTAAACCTCCATTTGATAATTGGAAATTACCCAATCTCGCAATTCCAGCAGCAATATTTTTTTGAATCAAATCTTTACGTTTTGCATCAATATCGGCTACATCACCCAAATACAATTGTGGAAAAACGGATGAAGTCGTTTGCTCCACACAGCCGTGAGGATACTGAATCAAGAATTGTAATCTTCCGTTCAAATTCATTGATGGCATTGACGAAACTTCCAATCGTGCTTTGTTGCTTCCTGCAATTCCAAAGGTTTTCCATGAAATTATTTTGGTACTATTTGGCGATAAAACAACATCGGTAAAAGTACTCGTAACCGGATTCGGATTCGTCATATCGATTTCAACATCATAAACTGATTTCTCACTTCCTGATGTTGCGATTACCTGAACTTTTGCAATTCCAGTCGCAGATCCAACAACCAAATTAAAATACGCCATTTTTTCATCCGGCTGAGCAAAATTCAATCTTTGAACCGCGCTTCCCATTACTTTCAATCCATTGCTAGTTTTTACTTGAATCGAAACATTTTTGATTTTGCTTTCAGTTGCAAAAACTGTTACTGGAAGCGTTACTTTTTCTGATGGCGAAATTTTTCTTGGTAAAGAGGCTAAAACCATCAGCGGACTCTTAACTTGTGTTGCTTTTTCTACACTCCCATAAGCGCTTGTTTTCGCATCTCCTGCCACAACCATTGTTCGAACAGAACCAATGTATTTAGGCAACTTTAATTGATGCGATTTCGTTTCTCCTTTTTCTAATTTAAATGGACCGTAATACAATACAACAGGTTTAAAACGGTTTGCTTTTTTAGCTTTTCCTCCGCCTAAATCTTGGTCGCCACCAATACTGAAAATCTGATTTATTTTTCCGCCATAAGCGCCAATTACATCATCATAGATATCCCAAGTTTTTACACCTAAAGCTTCGCGAACATAGAAACTATCCCACGCATTTGGCGTTTTAAAACGAGTTAAATCTAAAAGTCCTTCATCTACAACCGCAATTGTATACGTCATTTCTTTGCCTGATTTCTCGCCTACTTTTACTGTAAATGGCTGTTCTGGCCTTAAAACATCTGGCATAGTAAGAGTTGGTGCCAAAATGGTATTTTTATCTACCACTTCGATTGGCACAATTCCGTACATACGAATAGGCGAATCGTTTTTCGTTGAAGCGTGCGGCTGCAACAACGTAATGTTCAAATATACGTTTGGCGCCATTGATCCTGTAATCGGAACTTCAACTTTGGTTTCTCCTTTTTTAGTTTCTGCCCAAATAGTCTGCACTACTCTTGATCCGTTTTCTACAGAAATTAAAGCACGTCCGCCTTCACTTGAAGGGAAAGAAATCTGCGCTTTTTCTCCAACGGCATAGTTTTTCTTATCGGTAGAAAATACTAACATATTGGCTGTAGAAGCATCTCTGTTACGCGTTTTTCCAGACCAGATCGGCCAGTCGATATTTACGGTTAACGAAGTTGCATGACCATCTTCCTGATCGGCAACACGAATTAAATAACGTCCCCATTCTTCATCTGTCAAAGCAAATTGGAAACTTCCTTTTCCGCTTGAATCGGTATTGATTACAAAAGTTTTATAAGAAGTTGTTGCATTCGACGAATTATAATTGGATAAATTATCGCTTGAAGAATCCCACCACCATCTCCAATCTACTTTGTAAACCCTTACTTCGAGATTACGAACCGATTTTGGCCTTCCGTTTTCATCCACTGTTACCACTTCAAAACGATTATTTGTTCTCGTTTCAAGCATACTGTATTTATTCAGTTCTGGCGTTTTCAGACCTACATAGGTTTTGTACGGAGAATAAGTGGTTGACATTACATCTGTACTAAAATCTCCACCTTCTTCATATACTTTTGTGATAAAGGATGCGCGAAGCATTCCCGGCGCCTGCCCTTGTAGTCTTGGCTGAATGTTTATCGAAGCTTTTCCGCTTTCGTTTAATTTCCCTGAGAAAACATTGATTTCTTCTGTACTGAATTGACGTGACAAATCATCAAAAGTATATTTTTCATATCCTTTGAAAGTTGTGGCTTGCTGAGAGAATTTTGCCTGCATTTCTACATTCAAATTCTTCGCAATGGCACCATGAAGCCATGTTACTTCCAGATTATCGGTATTTGGATACGATGCCGAAAGTGTTTTTCTGCTAAAGGTATTTTTGATTTTCAAACGATTTGGTTTAATCGTTTCAATCTTAATACTCTTATAGAATTTTGCGCCTCCAACGCTTACCATTGCTTCCCAGTTTCCTGTTGGCGCATCTTGGTTTGTCGGCACTGTAAAAGCATAATGATTTAAATCATTCGTTTTTTGAACCGTCTGATAAACTGTTTTTCCATTCGGATCATTTAATCGGAATTTAATGGGATGCGATTTTGGCAGTTTATTCGCAGCATCATTCAAGATAAAAGACAAATACAAATTATCTCCCGGACGCCAAACGCCTCTTTCTGCGTAAATAAATCCTTTTAAACCTTTTTGTAAAGTCTCTCCCGCAACATCAAAATTACTTACTGATAACGAAAGTCCGTCATCGAGCTTCACATAAGTTGATTGATCGCCTAAAGTTACAATGGCGAAATAAGCGAATTTATCCAATTGGAAAGACGCAATTCCTTCACTGCTTGTGGCTTCTGAACCTATTTTTTGCTGTTGGAAATTATACAAATCTACTCTCGCATTCGAAACCGGTTCTGTTGTAACGATATTGTTTACTGCAAATAAGTACGATTTGTTCTCTCCTCTTTTGGCAATAACACCTAAATCTGTGGCTAAAATATTGGTTGCAATTCTTGCATTATAGAAATACGAACCAGAGCACGGATCTTCACTTTCTCTCCAGTTATAATCATCATAGTACGAGTAATCGTCATACGAATTTCCACTGTAGTTTACGTCGTTTTCATCCACTTCTTCTTCCTCAGCTTCGTCATCATTTCCTTCTGATGTTTCACATTTATAAAGTGAATATTTCTTTTTATAAACAAACTCCACTCTGTAAATGGCTCCTGGTTCTGCTTTGATGATTTTAGATAAATCTAAAGCATAGGTGTTCCATTTTGAAAGATTTACGAGCGTGCTTTCCCTCAAATTAAGTGTTGTTTTGGCAATTGGCTGTGCTACTTTTTTGAGGTTTTGTCCGCCGTTTAATTCATTATATTGAAGGAACTGCAGAATATTATTCTTGTAGATTTTATATACTTTTACATCGACTGCACTCAGGTTTACGGCTTCAAAGTTCAGTTTTAAATTATTTGAACTTGGCAGAATTGTTCCGTTTTTAATAAAACGAATATTGGGTTTGATCTGGTCAAAAGAGATTTTTTCGCTGTAATTGTTCTCCAGTTTTTTGCCGTACTGACTTTCGATTCCTTGAAAAACTTCCAACAACAATTCTCCCGTCACAACTTGTTCCGGCGCTTCATCTGGAACCACTTCTACGATATCTTCAACCGGGGCTGCGGCTGAATCAACTGCCACTGCCGCCGAGTCTACTACAACTGCTGCCGAATCCACAGCCGCTGCATAAACAGGTTCTGCAACCACCGCTGCAGCTTCTTCTTTTTTAGGTGCATTTTGGTTTGTAAAATATACTTTTAGTAAATTTCCTTGTGTAGAAAACTTAAGATTATTGGTGTTTTGTATCGAAACCAATCCAGCAAAATCTTGTCCTTTTTCTAAAGGTTCGGAGAAATTAATTAAAACCTGCTGATTGTTTCCGTCTGGAACTTCAACTTTTATGACTTTAAATTCGTTGATGCTAGTAATCGGGAAATCGATTTGCCCTTTTTGATCGATATCAAAATCATTTCCGTCATAAATAATTTCCAAATTTGAAGCTTCAGACTGACGTTGAATACTGTCAATTATAAAATGAAATTCTTTTCCCAAAGACACGTTTTTATCAAACTTAATCTTAAGATCGTTTCCGTTATGTTTGGCTTTTACCAATTTAATAGCCGTTTCCAAATCAATATTATCGGCTGTTTTAAGCGTACAGTTCAAATATTGATATTCTTTGCTGTACGACTGAATATCGGCCGTATTAATGGTAAAATCCTGTTTAACCGTTTTAACTGTAAAATTGAATTTAGAAAGTTCCTTTTCTTTCTCTTTTGGAATAGCAGTTAGTTTATCTAGGTTTAAAGTAACCTGATATTCTGTTCCTGCTTTTAGTTTTTTCTCCGGAATAAAAGCTAAAGTATTGGTAGAAAGCGCAATGACTTTCCCGTGAACACTTGGGGAAATATCAAACAAATCGTCGTCTAATTCCTGATTGGGTTTCCAATCGTTTTTATCGAAAGCCAAAACCACACGAATATCAGAATCTGCAGAAACGATACCTGTGAAACTGGTAATGTAATCTTTGAATAACGAAAAATCGGAGTTGAAATCGGCAGCTGATTTTCGTCCGCAGGATTGAAAAATAAAAAACACAAAAAATACGATAGACAGTCCTTTTGCTTTCACTTTTATTTGGAGTTAATTGGTTAACATTTTTGTAGATTTAAAATGCATCTGTTAATGGCAATAACAGTAAAACACAAATTAAATTATTATAAAAGTAAAATATTTTCGCAATCCTTTAAGAAGAAAATTCTTTAGCAATAGTTATTTAACTTTTGTTGAAGTTTCTTTAAAAACTAATTATTAAAATATTATATTTCACAAGGCTTTAATAATATAAAAATGGCAAACAACTCTAACAAATATTCTACTGAAAATGAATTTATTATTAAAAATAAAAACATCATCATATATCTGATGGCTGTAATTTCATTTTTTGTTTTAGTTGCTTTTGTAGATTATTATGTTTTACCTTCTTCAAAAACTAACGATCTAATTACTCATTACTTTGTTCGAACTTCTGGAAAATCTAAACAAAAGGTTTCTTATCATTATCTGACACAAAAAGGTTTTACTTTTTCAACCGCAAAAGAATATATTGAAGAGAATAATATTGAGATTGAAACATCTTTATTATTTAATTCCGTAACAAAAATAAAGTCTAAGACACAAAATTACACCAATCTTCTTTCTAGTAGCTTAAGCATTAACGGAATTCAATTTTATATCTGCCTAATTTTGCTTTTTTCTTTAGGCATCAGCATAAAGATAATGCTTTCTAAAAAAGGCTTCTCTGAAAACACGTTTTACAATATCGTCTGCTTTAACTGTTTTCTGATATTTATATGTTTTTATATGGGAGGTTTTTTGTTTTAACTACTTACGTCTTTCCAGAAAAAAACGTTTCATTAAATCAGCCGCTTCATTTGCCATTACGCCTGAAACAACAGTCGTTTTAGGATGCAGTTTGGTTCCCATATTTAGAAATCCGCGTTGTTCGTCGCGGGCACCAAAAACGATTTTAGAAATCTGACTCCAATACAAAGCTCCAGCACACATTTGACAAGGCTCGAGAGTAACGTAAAGCGTACAGTCTTTTAAATACTTTCCTCCCAGAAAATTGGCCGCTGCGGTTATAGACTGCATTTCGGCATGAGCCGTAACATCGTTTAACAATTCGGTCAAATTGTGGCTTCGTGCAATTACTTTATCAGCAACCACAATAACGGCTCCAACAGGAATTTCGCCTTTTAAGTAGGCTTCTTCTGCTTCCTGCAGGGCTTTTTTCATAAAATATTCATCGGTGAAAGGATTTTCCATACTTGCAAAAGTAAAACTTTACACATTATTTTTATTACATTTATCGTGATATTCGAATATGGAAAATAAACGTAAAATAACTGCCCAGACAAAGTATTACAAATTGTTTTTGGCAATGATGTATGCAGTTATAACAACAGCTTTTTTTGGCTGTCAAAATAAAGACGATAAACAACCCAAAAATGAGACTACCGAAGTTACCACTGATACTGCTGAAATAAAATCTTATAGTTTAGATAAAAATGCAATAGAGAATCAAAAATCAGAAAAAACTCCTCTGCCTCAGCCCAAAACCAACAAAGTAAAAGTTGAAAAAACAGAAGGAATCAATGATTTTAAAACTGAAAACAAAGCTGATTTTAAAGCTGAAAAAATGAGCAGTAAGAAAAGTAATGTTTCAAATGAATCTACTAATGTTTCTACAACAACGCCATCTCAAATCAATGCAGAATTTCCAGGCGGTATCGATCAATTTCATAGTTTTTTTATGAAAGAATATAAGAAACCTGAAAGTGTGGAATATTGGAAACTCAATTTTACACTTGCTTTTGCAGTAGAAAAAAATGGTAAAATGTCTTTTCTTGAATGTTCTCCAGCCGTTGATGAACCTTTAGAAAAAGAAATTGTCAGAATTTTAAGTTTATGTCCTAAATGGCAGCCTGCGGAACTAAATGGAAAGAAAATCAGAGTGCAGTATTCTGTTCCCATTTTATTGAAATAAGACTCACAAAGAAATTAAATTTAAAACCGTAAATTTGCTTTTTACCTTACAATGAAAAGCGATTTACTTTCCAATATATACAATCCTGCTGATTTACGTCTTTTAAAAGAAGAACAGCTTATTCAGGTGGCTCAGGAATTACGTCAGTTTATTATTGATGTGGTTTCGGTAAAAGAAGGTCATTTGGGAGCAAGTTTGGGAGTTGTAGAACTTACAATTGCCCTGCATTATGTTTTTAATACTCCAAACGATTTATTGGTTTGGGATGTTGGGCATCAGGCTTACGGTCATAAAATCCTGACCGAAAGAAGGGAAATTTTTCATACGAACCGACAATTAAACGGGATTTCTGGTTTCCCGAAAAGAAGCGAAAGTGTTTATGACACTTTTGGCGTTGGACATTCGTCTACTTCTATTTCTGCAGCACTCGGAATGGCGATTGCTTCTAAACTAAAAGGCGATTTCGACAAAGAACATATTGCTGTAATCGGCGATGCTTCCATTGCCAGCGGAATGGCTTTTGAAGGTTTGAATCATGCCGGAGTTACAGATGCTAATGTTCTGGTGATTTTAAACGATAACGCAATTGGAATTGATCCAAGTGTAGGTGCTTTAAAAAAATACCTGACTTCGGTTAAAAACGGGAAAAATCCGAAACAGAACAACATCATAAAATCTTTAAATTTTGATTATTCTGGACCAATTGACGGACATGATCTTCCGCTTTTGATTCAAGAATTAAATCGTCTTAAAAAGATAAAAGGCCCTAAATTTCTTCATATTGTCACCACAAAAGGCAAAGGATTACAGCAAGCCGAAGAAAATCAGGTAAAATACCATGCACCTGGAAAATTTGATGCTTTAACGGGTGAAATTCATTTAAAATCAGAAGAAAATCTTCCTCCAAA
Source organism: Flavobacterium sp. H4147 (assembly GCF_029360735.1). Lineage (NCBI taxonomy): Bacteria > Pseudomonadati > Bacteroidota > Flavobacteriia > Flavobacteriales > Flavobacteriaceae > Flavobacterium > Flavobacterium sp. H4147. The sequence goes on from NZ_JARKNB010000001.1 coordinate 551,969, forward strand.
ATTTCAAGATGTTTTTGGCCTGACTATTTTAGATTTAGCCCGAAAAAATGAAAAAATAATCGGAATAACTCCCGCTATGCCATCCGGAAGTTCTTTAAAATTTATGATGGAAGAATTACCGGAACGTGCCTTTGACGTGGGTATTGCCGAACAGCATGCCGTAACTCTTGCTGCCGGAATGGCTGCCGAAGGAATGGCGGTTTATTGCAATATTTATTCGACTTTCTTACAGCGTGCTTACGATCAGGTCATACACGATACAGCATTGCAAAATTTACCTGTTATTTTCTGTTTAGACAGGGCGGGATTAGTGGGTGAAGATGGCGCAACACATCATGGCGTTTTTGATATTTCGTATCTGCGTTCGATTCCAAATATGATTATTTACGCGCCAATTAATGAAATTGCGCTGCAAAACATTCTCTATACAGCTCAATTAGGTCTGAATTCTCCTATCGCAATTCGTTATCCAAGAGGTCGCGGTGTTATAAAAAACTGGGAAGTAGAAAATTTCGGACACTATGAAGCCATTCAAATCGGCAAAGCAAATTGTTTGAAAAAAGGAACCCAAACGGCTGTTTTATCAACTGGAACAATTGGCAATAATGTTATAGAAGCTTTACAAGAATGCACCCATTCAGACAGTATTGCCCACTATGACTTTCCTTTTATTAAACCACTAGACATCAATTATTTAAATGAAATATTTTCGACTTACGAAAACATTATTACAATTGAAGACGGAGCACAATCCGGTGGTTTTGGAAGTGCTGTTTTAGAGTTTGCAGCATCACATGATTTTAAAAACAATATACACATTTTAGGAGTTCCAGACGTGTTTATTGAGCACGGAACAGTGGCTCAGCTGCAACAATTGTGTAAAATTGACGTTAAAAGTTTAATAAATCTTTTTTCTAACGGCGCAAAATAATTATTTTGCGGCACCAAAAAAAAATTAAAATAAGCCTAATGAAATTATTGCGTTCTACTCTTTTATTTCTATTGCTTTTGTGTTCATCTAAGAACTTTGCTCAGTTGATACAAACGACTTTAGACCCTAATCAATTACCTAAACCACCCTCGAACTGGACTAAAAGAAATCAACTTGGTTTTGATATTTCAGAAATCGCGTTTGTAAACTGGAGCGCGGGGGGAACAAGTTCTATCTCAGGTTTATTTAAAGGTGAATTTGGAAGAACTTATGTAAAAGGAAATCACAAATGGGTTAACGAACTTATTGTGAAATATGGTTTAAACAAACAAGACGGTACAGAACTTAGAAAAACCGATGATGCCTTTCTATTAAACTCTACTTACGGTTTTAGAAAAGACACTATTTCAAACTGGTATTATTCTGCTAAGTTTAACTTCAATACACAATTTACAAACGGATATAATTATCCAAACAGAGAAATTGCAATCTCTAAACCTTTTGCTCCAGCGTATATCTTTCTAGGAGCCGGAGCTGAGAATTCTAATAAAAAGAAAAACAGAACGTTTTACTTCTCTCCTATCACGTTAAAAACTACCTTAGTATTAGATCAATATTTGGCTAACCAAGGTTCTTTTGGTGTTAAAAAAGCCGTTTATGCACCAGATCCATTAGATCCAAACAATCAGATTTTGGTGGAAGAAGGGCAAAAAGTAAAAGCGGAGTTTGGTATCCTCTTTACAGGATATATGAAAAACGAAATCTACAAAAACGTCTTTTACGAAAACCGACTAAGTTTATACACCGATTATTTAAATCGTTTTGGAAATGTCGACGTCGATTACGACACACGTCTGGATCTAGTTGTAAATGCATACGTGAAAGCAAATATTGGTGTACATATAATTTACGACGACGATATTAAAACTAAAAAAGATGTTGTAGACCCTACAACAGGATCTACATCACAAGTTAATGACGGACCAAGAGCCCAGTTACGACAAGTATTAGGTGTTGGTTTGGTGTATGCTTTCCAATAAAAAATATTAACGCTTTTTACGACCGCTGATCATTTCATACAACTCTAGCGCGTTTCCATCTGTTAAAAGCGAAACATAATGACAAATATGAAGCAGACGCTCATATAAATTGCCTTTTTCTAAGTGGTGTTTTTCAGGAAGCATTTTCAGAATCAGCTTATCATAATTTGAGGCCGTTCCTTCATATTTGTTATTAAATGCTGTTATAAACTTATCCAATAAAGTCTGGATGATTTGATAACCTACAATTTCTTTTTCAATTACTTCTCGGCTTTGGTAGATTTTATCAACACTCAATTTGATAATATCATTCATCTGTGCTTTGTATTTACTTTTATCGGTTAAAGCAAAAGGGAAATTTCCTGCTAGAATTGCTTCTTCATTTTCAATAAAAACGTCAACCGCATCATTAATCAAAGCGCCAATTGCTAAAGCACGCAGGTAACTGATTCTATCTTCTTTGGTTTCGAGCATATTGTATTTCTCAATTCCAATATTGTCTTTTACGAGTTTAATTAGATATTCAAGAGCATAATCTTCAGAAACCAAACCAAGATTTATTCCGTCTTCAAAATCAATAATCGTGTAACAGATATCATCTGCCGCTTCAACTAAATACGCCAAAGGATGCCTTTCGAACCCCAGATCGCCTTCTTCTTTATTTGGAATTAAGCCCATATCTTCGGCAACTTCTTGAAAGAAAACTTTATCGGTTTGAAAGAAACCGTATTTTTTATCGGCAATATTAGCAGTTGGTTTTTTCGGAAGACTTTCTTTTGGATATTTCATAAAAGCACCCAAAGTAGCATACGAAATTCTAAGTCCGCCTTCGATTCCCGGACGGCTTGCTGTTAATACCGAAAATCCATTGGCATTTCCTTCAAAATCAATTAAATCCTGCCATTGTTTTGCGGTAAGTTTGTCTTTGTATTTTAATCCATTTCCGCTCGAAAAATATTCTCCAATCGCTTTTTCGCCAGAATGTCCAAAAGGAGGATTCCCAATATCGTGTGCCAAAGAAGCTGCAGCAACAATAGCTCCAAAATCATTCATATGATAACCATGAACTTCTTTTAGATACGGATATTTTTCGATGATCTTTTTACCAACCAAACGCCCTAATGATCTCCCAACCACAGAAACTTCTAGACTATGCGTTAATCGGGTATGTACGAAATCTGTCTTAGAAAGCGGAATAACTTGGGTTTTATCTTGTAAAGAACGAAACGCAGCCGAAAAAATAATTCGGTCATAATCGACCTCAAAACCTAAACGTGTATCATCTTGTTCTGCACGTAATCTTTTACTTGTATCGCCTTGTCTTTTTAATGATAAAAGTTGTTCCCAGTTCATTTTTCTATTTTAGATTGTAGATTATTGATTTTAGATTGAGGATCTAGACCTCAAAAATACGTTTTTATTTTAGCATAATATTCAATAAAAATTGGCCGCAGATTAATTTGATTTAATTTTTTCTCGACGAATTCACGAATTAATTTAAGTACAATGATTTGCATTAATTCGTGAATTTGTGGCAAAAAAACCTAAAAAACATTAAAACTCTAATGCTGTACTATGTTTGATTTCTCCCATTACAAAAATACTGTTCGTATTTCCTATGTTTTCGATTGTAGATAATTTATTCATTACAAAATCCTGATAACTAGCCATATCTTGCACCAAAATCTTTAGCATAAAATCATAATCCCCAGCGATATTATAACATTCTATAATTTCTGGAAGTGCTACAATATCTTTTACAAAATTGCTCCCTACATTTTTGGCGTGTTCTTTTAAACGAACATTACAAAATACCGTCATGCCTCTGTTCATCTTTTTCTTGTCCAAAAGTGCTACATATTTGGTAATGTAACCGTCTCTTTCAAGTCTTTTGATGCGTTCGTAAACAGGAGTTACAGTCAGAAATAATTTACTCGCAAGATCTTTTGTGTTGATATTGCAGTCTTCCTGAAGGTATTTCAAGATCAGCAGATCGGTTTTATCTAGGTTTTCCATAGTTTTTTTTACGGCTAAAAGTTCATTTCAAACATTTTTAAAGTAATTAAATCTTTAAAAAATAATTTTTAAAACACATTTTACTGAAATAAAGCTCAAATATAAGTTTAAAAAACCAATACAATACATTTGTACAGTAAAAAATACTGAAATCAAAATGAAAACAAACAATTTAGGTTACCCAAGAATTGGCAGCAACAGAGAACTGAAAAAAGCCAGCGAACTGTATTGGGCTGGAAAAATTTCGGCAGAAGAACTTATTGACGCCGGAAAAGAAATCCGTCTTAAAAACTGGAAATTACAAGCTGAAGCAGGAGTTGATTTGATTCCTTCTAATGATTTTTCCTTTTACGATCAGGTGCTTGATTTAACGCTGACTGTTGGTGCAATCCCTTCACGTTATCATGAATTAGCAAAAAACAACTCATCGCTTGATTTGTATTTTGCCATGGCAAGAGGATCTCAAAAAGACGGACAAGATGTTGTGGCTATGGAAATGACAAAATGGTTTGATACTAACTACCATTATATTGTTCCTGAATTCACGAAGAACCAAAAATTTGAACTGTTTTCTGAAAAGATAATCAATGAATTTAAAGAGGCAAATACAATTGGAATTAAAACCAAACCCGTTTTAATTGGACCTGTTTCGTATTTATTACTAGGAAAAGAAAAAGAAGAAGGTTTTAACCGAATTGATCTTATCGATGCTTTACTTCCAGTTTATTTCGAAATTCTTGAAAAACTGCAAGCCGAAAATGCCGAATACATTCAGTTAGACGAACCGTTCTTGGCTTTAAACTTAACGGATAAAGAAAGAGGCGTTTTCACGAAAGTGTACAATGAAATCCATACTCGTTTTCCAAAGCTTAAAATCGTTTTAGCGAATTATTTCGATTGTTTTGGAGAGAATTTAGAAACAGCGTTAGCACTTCCTGTTGATACTTTCCATTTGGATTTAGTGCGTTGCCCGCTTCAATTAGGCGATATTTTAGAATCAGGGAAATTGGCTTCACACGTAGATCTTTCTCTTGGAGTAGTTGACGGAAGAAACATCTGGAAAAACGATTTTAAAAAATCATTGGAATTAATTAAAAAAGCTACTGATGCTTTGGGAACTGACAGAGTTTTAATTGCTCCATCTTGTTCTTTAATTCACAGTCCGTGTGATTTAGATCTGGAAACAAACGATGAAACGTTAACTCCAGAAATCAAACAATGGCTGGCTTTTTCGAAACAGAAAATCAACGAAATTGTACTTTTAAAACAATTTGCTTCTAATGAAGTAAGCATCGAAAATTCTGTTGCTTACAAAGAGAATGTTACCGCAAATGAAAACCGAAAAACGTCAAAACTAATTCATAACAACGAAGTTAAAACACGTGTTGCTGGCATCACAGCTTCTGATGACAAACGTAAAAGTACATTTGCTGTTAGAAGAAAAAGCCAGGTTGAAGCTTTAAAACTGCCTTTGTTCCCAACTACAACTATTGGATCATTTCCTCAAACAGCAGAAGTGAGAAGCTGGAGAGCAAAATTCAAAAAAGGGGAATTGACGACTCAGGAATACAATGATTTAATCGAAAAAGAAACCGAAGCAACGATTCGTTTTCAAGAAGAAACCGGAATAGATGTTCTAGTTCATGGTGAGTTTGAACGTAACGATATGGTGGAATATTTCGGGGAACAATTGGCAGGTTTTACTTTTACTAAAAATGGCTGGGTTCAGAGTTACGGAAGCCGTTGTGTAAAGCCTCCTGTTATTTACGGAGACGTTTCTCGTCCAAACCCAATGACGGTAAAATGGTCGCAATATGCACAATCTTTAACTCCAAAATGGGTAAAAGGAATGTTGACAGGCCCAGTAACCATTTTACAATGGTCATTTGTTCGTAACGATCAGCCACGTTCTGAAACTTGTACACAAATTGCATTGGCCATTCGTGATGAAGTGGTCGATTTAGAAAAGGCAGGAATTAAAATCATTCAAATTGACGAACCAGCAATTCGCGAAGGCCTTCCGTTACGAAAAGAAGAATGGGCATCTTATTTGGATTGGGCAGTTCGTGCTTTCAGAATTTCAGCAAGCGGTGTAAACGACGATACGCAGATTCACACACATATGTGTTACAGCGAATTCAACGATATTATTCAAAATATTGCCGATATGGATGCAGATGTCATCACCATTGAATGTTCACGTTCGCAAATGGAACTTTTAGATGCTTTTGCCAACTTTAAATATCCAAACGAAATTGGACCTGGCGTTTATGATATCCACTCTCCTCGTGTTCCTTCAAGTGCCGAAATGGTTCGCTTATTAGAAAAAGCTTCAAACGTAATTCCAGTAGACCAGCTTTGGGTAAATCCAGATTGTGGTTTAAAAACGCGTCATTGGGATGAAACCAAAAAAGCGTTAATCGAAATGGTAAACGCTGCACAGGAAATGAGAGCCGCAGTAGAAAATCCAGTTAGTTAATAGTTTTACCAGAATATATTTTTGTTTTTAAGTCCGGAAGTGGAGTCGAAAGTTAGTTATGATTTAGTTTCGGCTTCACTCGGCATAAAGAATAAAGCCTAAAAACTTGATAGAACTGGAACTAAACCAGAAATTATTTCTAAAAAACACAACAAAAAAAAAGCACTCCAATTGGAGTGCTTTTCTATAACTATTAAATTTAAGATTAGAAGTTTTTAGAAATTCCAATGTTAAATGTTTGTCCAAAGTTGAAGTTAAATCTGCTAACATCTGGACCATTGTTATCATAGCTTAATTGATCGTAGCTTAAACCTCCAATGCTGAAGTTAAGACCAAAACCTTTTTTCATGTTAATGAAAAGAGCTGGAGTTATACCAATGTACATTCCGTCTGCTTTTGATTTTGTGTAGTTATTTCCAACATAATCTTTCTCAGTTAAATTTTGGAAACCTGCTCCTAAATCAGCAAAAACAGCAAAAGTTTGGCTTAATGGCACAGAATAACGTACAAATGCTCCAAATTTAGAGCTGTTAGTTTTGTATTCGTTTACTCCTTGATCATTTTTAGAAGAAGCTACAGTAAATTCACCCCCAACAGTCCAGTTATCATTAAATTGGTAACCTACTTTTGGAGAAAAGCTAAATTCATTTGATTTTGTTTCTCCAACATTGTAATCAACTGTTTCAGAAGAATAACCAATGTTACCTCCAACTAAAATTGTTCCTTTTTGTGCGTTTGCAAAACCGCAGATAGCTAAAGCAGCCATCACTAAAAATTTTTTCATTTTTTTGAGTTTATTTTGATTTTAGCATTCCTTTAACAATAACAATGCCGTGAATAGTGGACTCTTTAATTTTTTTATAATTATTTTAAGAGACAAAATTTTAGCAATCGAGACTAATTCTCTTTACTTTTGTAACAAATAAAAAGTCATGTCGATAGAAGTAAACAGTATATCAAAAAGTTACGGAGAGCAAAAAGCTTTAAATGAAATTTCATTTAAAATTGAGAAAGGAGAAATTGTAGGATTTCTTGGTCCGAATGGAGCCGGAAAATCTACTTTAATGAAAATTTTGACCACCTATTTACTTGCCGACAGCGGCTCAGCCCTTGTAAATGGTCACGATGTCATGACAAACACCAAAGATGTACAACGTTCAATTGGATATTTACCAGAACATAATCCGTTGTATTTGGATTTGTATGTTCGTGAATATTTGGCATTTAATGCTGATGTTTATAATGTCGCAAAAACAAGAATTGAAGAAGTTATTCAACTGACAGGACTGACACCGGAAAGCCATAAAAAGATAAGCCAATTGTCAAAAGGTTACCGTCAGCGTGTGGGACTTGCTAATGCTTTATTACACAATCCGGATGTTCTAATTTTGGATGAGCCAACTACTGGTCTGGATCCGAATCAGTTAATGGAAATTCGAAATGTAATTAAAAATGTTGGTAAAGATAAAACTGTTTTTTTATCGACACACATTATGCAGGAAGTCGAAGCAATCTGTGATCGTGTCATAATTATTGACAAAGGACAAATTGTTGCAGACAATAAATTAGACCATTTGGTAGCTGATAATAAAGAGCAAGTCATTGAAGTTGAGTTTGATTACAAAGTTGAAGAACAGCTTTTAGCCAAACTAGAAAACATTACTTCATACATTAATACACATGACATGACATGGGAGCTTACTTTTGTTACCGAAAAAGATATGCGTCCGGCCATTTTTGATTTTGCCAATGAAAATGGTTTAAAAACCCTTCAATTGAATCAGAAAAACAAAAACTTAGAAGCTGTCTTTAGAGAAATTACGAAATAAGTACTTATCTCGGTAACGGTTTTCAGTTAGAAAAGCGGTTTGTTTTAAATAAAACAAACCGCTTTTTTTCTCTTCTTTTCTCTGTGAATCATAAAATAAAACTTCCACTAAAAATATTTTTTTATTTTTATTTAGACTTGTTATAAATAATATTATATTTGACTAATCAAATTTCATGTTATGAATAATGTTTTAGGTGTGAGAAAAATTTTATTCGAATAACTGAATTCGATACTGTTTATAAAAATTTCGTTCTTTAAATACCTTGTTTTTTGTTTTTTTGTTAGTCAAGAGCCTGTTCTTCAAACAGGCTCTTCTACTTTATAAAACTTATATATTAGAAAGGATTTCTCGCATTTCCTGAATTACAAGCTTAACGTCATTTTCTGTTGTTCGCCAATTTACAAATGAAGCTCTGATCCCTTTTTTGTTTTGATAAACTGTTGGCGTCATAAATACTTTTCCAGTATCATTTAAAGCCAATAAAAACTGGCTTACTTTTTCCTGGTTGTGCTCCCCTTTCAGCGTGAAGCAAACATTATTTAAACGAATTGGCGCCAATAGTTCAAAGTCATTTTCTATTAAAACATTTCCGAAGTGTAAGGCCAAGGCAGTACTGTTTTCAATAATATCTCTGAAACCTTCTTTTCCATACGCTTTAAGTGAAAACCACGCTGGAAGCGCACGCATACGACGAGAATTCTCTGGAAGCACATTCAAATAATTAAAATTCTCTAAAGGATTGCCCAAATATGGTGCATTTGAATTCTGAAATGTTTCTATCTGAAGATTAGCATGTTCTTTTTTGATTAAGTAAAAAGCACTTTCGTATGGAACATTCAGCCATTTATGACAATCAATCGTAATACTGTCTGCTCCTTCCCAACCTTTTACCAAATGATTGTGTTTTTCTGAAACGGCAGCAAAACCTCCAAAAGCAGCATCAATATGCCACCAGAAATTATATTGTTTCTTTAATTTCGAAATGGCTTCAAAATCATCAAAATCGGCAGTATTAACCGTTCCGGCACTTGAGATCAGAATAAAAGGTTTTCCATTTAATTTCTTGATATTTTCTTCTAGATCGGCAATATCAAGCGCTTCACGATTACCTTGGATAGTTTTTACAGTGGTATAATTCTGGCTTCCAATTCCCAGCATCGACAAACATTTAATAGAAGAAGAATGTGGTGTAGCTGTTAAAATATTAACCGTTTCTGAAATTCCGTTTTTAGCAAAATCTTTCCCGAATTGTTTTCCAAACCATTGTCTCGCTACTCCTAAAGAAGTGAAATTAGACATCGTTGCTCCCGTAACAAATCCGCCTAAAAATGTATCAGGAAGATCTAAAAGCTGTAACAGCAAATTAATTGTTTCAAATTCTATTAATGCAGATGCCCCACCTTGCGCTTTTACAGCCTGCGTATTTTGATCGTAAACAGATGCAAGCCAGTCACCTACAATAGATGCTGGAGTGGATCCTCCTGTTACGAATCCCCAATATCTTGATCCAGATGATGAAACCATTAAAGGCGCCAATCTCTCATTAAACTCTTTTAAAGCATCAATAGAACCTAAGCCTACTTCATTTAAAGCCGTTTTTGGATCAATTGTATGAGTGTTAGAAGTTGGAATATTTTCGATATCGTTCAGAAAACCAACTCCTTGCTGTTTTGTTTTTTCTAAGATATTCTCAAAATCGTTGAGATCTTGCTGTAGTATTGAATTCATAAGTTTGCTGTATTAGTTATGTTGCGCAGATTGCGCAGATGAAAAGGGTTATTAAAATTTATATTTTTTAAAGAGAAGCTACCATTTCGTTTTTTCCGAAAACCTCGAAACGAGCATCGATGAAATTACATCACCGTTGGCATTTAACAAAGTGGCAATCGGGTCAACTAAAGTTCCTAGAATCATAGCAACTGGCAAAGCCTGTTCCATTGGAAAACCATAAACGGTAATGGCTAAAACTTCTCCAATGTAACCTCCATTTGGAATTCCGCCTTCTACAATAGAAACAATCACCGTAATTCCTAAGGCCAAAAGAATCGTTGAAGGTTCTGTGAAATCTTTTCCAAACATGGCAAACAGAAAGGTGATTTTTAGGATGGATGACATACTTGAACCATCTTTATGCAGTGGAGCACCAAGTGGAATTACAAGATTCCGCACATGCGCCGGGATTTCCATTTTTTGCGCTGCATCTAGATTTGCCGGAATGGTTGCGATACTGCTGCACGTTCCTATTGCGGTTAAAGAAGGCGTGATGTTATTGCTCCAAAAAACTTTAAAAGCTCTTTTTCCGCCAGCCGCAAGCGCGTACAAACTAAAAAATGCGAAGAAGTAAAATACACAAGCCGCGTAATAAACCGCCATAGGTTTTGCATACACACCAAACAATTGGGGGCCGAAAATACCAACCTGATAGGCAAAATAAGCTCCTAAACCTATTGGTGCTAATTTCATGATGATATACAGCAATTGCTTCATGACTTCATTTCCAGAATCCAGAAAACTCTTGAAAGCATTTCCTTTTTCTCCTGATTGTAAGGTGGCAAAACCAATTAAAAACGAAAATATAATCAGCGCCAGCATGCTTTTTCTAGACAATAATTCGAAGAAATCATTGGTTGTAACTAATTTTGCAATCTGATCTCCAACAGATCCGGATTCTATATTTTCAAACGGTACTTTCGCAACAGCAATATCTTGATGAATCGGGAAAAGGTAAACGGCAAAAATCATGACGATTGCTGAAATCAGAATAGTGGAAAGAAAAACCAAAATCATGATAAAGAATAGTTTTCCAAGCTTTTCTTTCTGTTCCAAATTTGCAATTGAAGAACCAATGGTAAAGAAGATTAGCGGAATAATTGCTGTAAAAAGCAAATTCAGAAAAATATCTCCAATTGGTTTTATAACTAGAACTTTTTCTCCAAAAACTAATCCAAAAATACTTCCAATGGCGATACCTCCAAGAAGCAGAAGTATACTGCTGTAACTTTGCAGAAAATTGATTTTTTTAGTTTCCATCGTGATACAATTGGGTTAAGATTCTGTGGCAAATAATTTTTAAACACATAGAAACATAGTCCTCTTTGCCTACAAAGGTGTTTAACTTGTTTAAATACACATAGCTATTTGTGAAAAAATGTGTTTTTTCTTTTAATTCTTTTCGATTAAAATCAAAATAAATCTATGTTTCTATGTAAAATGTATTTATTTTTTACTTCTCCAAAACTATGGTAGTAAAAGCTCTATCGACTAATTCGCCTGTTTTGCTTTTTACTTTTTCGGTCTGAGTTTCGGTGTAAATCATTTGAAAAGCTGTTTTTTCAATTAATTTTTGTGCTTTTTCAGTACTGTAAAGCTCAAATTCAAATTGAGTAAAAGGCAGTTTTTTCATAAAATCTTCTTCGGCAAACGTCAAACAGAAATTTCCATTTGGTTTTAAAACTCTGTAAATTTCTGAAAGCAATTCTTCAGGCTTCTGCCAAAAATAAATGGTATTTACAGTGAATATTTTATCGAAAGATTCGTCTTCAAATGGTATTTTATTTCCGTCATAAATCGAAAAAAATGCCTGTTTTTGAGAAACAAAATTTCTATTGATTTGACGTGCTTCCTTAAACATCAATTCAGACATTTCAAGTCCGTAATATTTTAGGTTTTGTGCTTGTTCAAAAAGAAATTCTACATGACCTGCATTTCCGTGCCCGAGTTCCAGAATTTTATTTCCTTGAGATATATTTAGATTTTGGATGGAATGTTTGGTCATATTGATGTTTGTTTCGTTCATCATATTTCCCATTTCAATTCCTTTCTCTCCTGTTGGATTTTTTAATTGAGAGGCTATGGCTTGTAATTCTTCATTTTTCATGGTGTGAAAATTTAGACTTCTAAATTAAACAATATCTCAATTCAAATTCCAAATTTGAAAATTGCTTCGCCTGTTCGCTATCGCTCGAGTCCAAATTTCAAATTCCAATTTTACAAACTACATTGGAATAACTTTGTCAAAGTTTAAAACTTTGACAAAGTTATATGAGCAATTAAAAAACCTGACTCGCAATCTGACGGATATTCTCCGATTTACCCATTGAATAATAGTGTAAAAATGGAACTCCAGCTGCTTTTAATTCTAATGACTGCTGAATTGCCCACTCGATTCCGACTTGTTTGATCTCAGCGTTATTTTTGCATTTGTCTACTGCATCAATTAAATCTTCTGGCAAATCAATTCTGAAAATCTGTGGTAAAACTTGTAAATGTCTTTGAACGGCAATCGGTTTGATTCCTGGAATAATCGGGATTGTGATGCCCATTTCTCTTGCTTTTTCTACGAAAGCGAAATATTTAGCATTATCAAAAAACATCTGCGTTACCACATAATCAGCTCCAGCATCTACTTTTTCTTTTAATCTTTTTAAATCTGATTGTAAAGAAGGAGATTCTAAATGTTTTTCTGGATAACCAGCCACTCCAATACAGAAATCGGCTTTGTTGTCGGCATCGATTACTTCATGCAGATATTTTCCGCAATTTAAATCCTTAATTTGTTTTACCAAATCAATTGCGTAATGATTTCCCCCCGCTTTTGGCACAAAAGATTGTTCGTCTTTCATCGCATCGCCTCGAAGAGCCATTACGTTGTTGATTCCTAAATAATGACAGTCAACCAGCATGTATTCCGTTTCTTCTTTGGTAAACCCGCCGCAAAGCAAATGCGGAACTGTGTCAACATTATATTTATGTTTTATAGAAGCGCAAATTCCAAGCGTTCCCGGACGCATACGTGTCAATTTTTTATCCAAAAGTCCGTTACCGCGGTCAATGTAAATGTATTCTTCACGAGAAGTCGTTACATCAATAAAGGGCGGATTAAACTCCATTAACGGATCAATATTATCGTATAATTCCTGAATACTTTTCCCCTTTTGAGGAGGAATAATTTCAAATGAGAATAATGTTTTTCCTTTGGCGTTTTCTATATGTTCTGTTACTTTCATTATTTGAGTTATGAGTTATGAATTAAGAGTTTTGAGTCTGTTGTGTAAAAAATCTGAAATCAAAAACTTAAATCAATCATTTTTGTTTGTTTCAAAGTCTCAGGTTTCACGTTCCAAGTTTCAAGCTTTGTGCAAACTTGAAACCTGAAACTTGAAACAAAAATAACTTCGTTAATCTGCTATATTAGGATTTAACCATTTCATTGCATAATCAAGTGGTACATTTCGGCGTTTGGCGTAATCTGTTACCTGATCTTCTTTTATTTTTCCTAGCCCGAAATATCTACTTTTTGGATTCCCGAAATAGTATCCCGAAACCGAAGAAGCCGGCCACATTGCCATACTTTCTGTCAGTTTTACGCCTATTTGTTTTTCAACATCCAAAAGTTTCCAGATTGTTGGTTTCTCCAAGTGATCCGGACAAGCTGGATATCCTGGCGCAGGACGAATTCCTTTATAATTCTCTTTAATCAATTCTTCGTTAGTTAAAGATTCTTCCGAATCGTAACCCCAGAAATCTTTACGTACTCTCTCGTGAAGATATTCGGCAAAAGCCTCTGCAAAACGATCTGCAAGTGCTTTAACCATAATCGAATTATAATCATCTAGATTCTTTTCGTATTCTGCAGCCCATTCGTCTACACCAAAACCAGTGGTTACACAGAAAGCTCCCATATAATCCTCGATTCCGCTTTCTTTAGGCAGAATAAAATCGGCTAGAGCGATATTTGGCGCACCTTTCGTTTTTTGTGACTGCTGACGAAGCGTTAAGAATTTCTCTAGAACTTTTCCGTTTTCATCACGCAATTCGATATCGTCGTCATTTACCTGATTCGCAGGGAAGATTCCGTAAATACCTTTTGCTTTTAGTTTTTTCTCTGCTAAAATGACTTTCAGCATTGCTTGAGCATCATTAAAAACAGAAGTTGCTTGTTCGCCCACAACCTCATCCGTTAAAATTGCTGGATATTTTCCATACAATTCCCAAGTTTGGAAAAATGGCGTCCAGTCGATATACGGAACCAAAACATCCAATTCTACTTCGATTGTTTGTGCTCCAATTACTTTTGGTTTCACTGGAGTATATTCGCTCCAATCCAACGGTAGTTTGTTTTTACGAGCATCTTCGATCGTTAAGAAGTTTTTATCTCTCGAACGATTTAAAAATGTTTCTCTAAACGAATCGTATTCTGCACGAATATCTGCCGCGTATATTTTTCGGTTATGATCCAACAGGTTTCCTGCAACAGTAACGGCTCTCGAAGCATCGTTTACGTGAATAACAGTTTCTCTGTATTGAGGTGCAATTTTCACGGCGGTATGCGCACGTGAAGTTGTTGCCCCGCCAATCATAATCGGGATTTTAATATCTTGTTTGTCTAATTCTTTGGCTAAATACACCATTTCGTCAAGCGAAGGAGTGATTAGTCCGCTTAATCCGATAATGTCTACATTGTGCTCAATTGCAGCCGAAATAATTTTCTCTGGAGGTACCATTACTCCTAAATCTACAATCTCGTAATTGTTACAGGCCAAAACTACTGAAACAATGTTTTTTCCAATATCGTGAACGTCTCCTTTTACAGTCGCCATCAGGATTTTTCCGTTTCCTTGTTTGTCGCCTGCTTGTTTACTCGCTTCAATAAACGGCAATAAATACGCCACTGCTTTTTTCATCACACGAGCCGATTTAACTACCTGAGGAAGGAACATTTTTCCGCTTCCGAATAAATCTCCAACGACATTCATTCCGGCCATTAAATTAATCTCGATAACTTCAATTGGTTTTGTAGCTGCTAAACGCGCTTCCTCAACATCTTCTTCAATAAAAGCATCAATTCCTTTTACCAATGAGTGTGTAATACGATCTTGAACCGATCCTAAACGCCATTCTTGAACCGCTTTTTCGTCGCTTTTTACTTCTCCTTTTACGTTTTCTGCAAAATCTAAAAGTCTTTCTGTAGCATCGTCACGTCTGTCTAGAATTACGTCTTCAACATGCTCTAATAAGTCTTTCGGAATATCATCGTAAATCGTCAACATTTCAGGATTTACGATTCCCATCGTCATTCCGTTTTTGATCGCATGATATAGAAATACCGAGTGCATTGCTTCACGAACCACGTCATTTCCTCTAAAAGAAAACGAAACGTTACTTACACCACCACTAATATGTGCATGCGGCAAGTTTTCGCGAACCCATTTTGTTCCTCTAAAGAAGTCCAGTGCATTCAGGCGGTGTTCTTCCATTCCTGTTGCCACTGGGAAAATGTTCAAATCGAAAATAATATCCTGCGGAGGAAAGTTTACTTTATTGACCAAAATATCATACGAACGCTGACAGATTTCAACTCGGCGATCGTAATTATCGGCCTGACCTACTTCGTCGAAAGCCATTACAATAGCAGCCGCACCATAACGTTTGATTAATTTGGCGTGATGAATAAAGGCTTCTTCGCCTTCTTTTAGCGAAATCGAGTTTACAACGCTTTTTCCTTGTACTACTTTCAGACCCGCTTCGATAATCTCCCATTTCGAACTGTCGATCATAATTGGCACTCTCGAAATATCTGGCTCTGCAGCAATCAAGTTTAGGAATTTGGTCATAGCAGTTACACCGTCCAACATTCCTTCATCCATATTAATATCGATAATCTGCGCTCCTCCTTCTACCTGCTGTCTTGCAATATCAAGTGCCTCGTCATACTTCTCTTCCTTAATTAATCGAAGGAATTTTCGCGAACCCGTTACATTCGTACGCTCTCCAACGTTTACAAAAACGCTTTCTGGCGTAATAATCAAAGGTTCTAATCCTGATAATACAAGGTCTCTTCTTTTTTCTGTCATTTCTTTCAATTTTCAACGGAATAAATTCCGTTGCTACCAATATTTAGTTCCTATCGGAACTTATTTATTTTTTTCCTGCAAGGTTTTCGAAACCTTGTAGGTATATATGTTTGTTATTTTGGGCGTGATTCGTATATATCTATCGAATTTTCATAATCCATATAACGTTCCCATGGAACTCTTTCGTAAATCACTTCTATATTCAACGGAATAAATTCCGTTGCTACAAAATATTTCGTTCCTACGGAACTTTTTTTTAAAGAGCCATCGGCTCAAAACCATTTGTAGGGACGGATTTTAATCCGTACACATAACGAAGGGAAATTATATTAAGCGTTAACCGGCGCCACTCTCGGCTTATAATCCTTTGCAACTTCAGCAATTAATCGAATATGATCTGGAGTTGTTCCGCAACAACCCCCAATGATATTGATTAAATTATCTTCTAAATATTCTTTGATGAATGCCTGAGTTTGTTCTGGTGTTTCATCGTATTGTCCGAAAGCGTTTGGTAATCCAGCATTTGGATGCGCTGAAACATTAAAGCTTGTGTTGTGCGCCAATGTTTTTAAATATGGTTTCAACAAATCGGCTCCTAAAGCGCAATTGAAACCAACACTTAATAACGGAATATGTGAAACTGAAATCAGGAAAGCTTCAACCGTTTGTCCAGAAAGCGTTCTTCCTGAAGCATCGGTAATCGTACCTGAAACCATGATTGGAATATCGATATTTCGTTCTTCTTTTACTTCTTCAATGGCAAAAAGTGCCGCTTTTGCGTTTAAGGTATCGAAAATCGTTTCTACTAAAAGCAAATCGCAACCTCCGTCCATTAAAGCTTCTACTTGCTCTTTGTATGCAATTCGCAAATCGTCAAAAGTTACGGCTCTGTAACCTGGATCATTTACATCTGGTGACATACTTGCCGTACGGTTTGTTGGTCCGATTGAACCTGCTACGAAACGCGGCTTCTCCGGATTTTTTGCTGTGAATTCATCCGCAACTTCTCTTGCCAGTTTAGCCGATTCGTAGTTTAGTTCGTAAACCAAATCTTCCATATGATAATCGGCCATACCAATTGTCGTTCCCGAAAATGTATTGGTTTCTACGATATCTGCACCAGCTTCGTAATATGCAGCGTGAACATCACGAATGGCCTGTGGCTGTGTTAGGGATAATAAATCGTTGTTTCCTTTTAACGGATGCGGGAAATCTTTGAAACGTTCGCCACGAAAATCTTCTTCAGAGAAGTTGTAGCGTTGTAACATAGTTCCCATTGCTCCATCAAGGATTAGGATATTTTTCTTTATTGCTTCTTGAATTGTAATCGACATCTTTCTCTTGCCGCTAAGGCACTAAGGCACAAAGCTTTTTTAAATTATAATTTTGAAGACTCTATTTAAACCCGACAGGTTTTAAAAACCTGTCGGGTTTAGTCTTCGATATTTTTTTTCACATTAATTCCAAAGTGCACTATTGCTGGTTCATTAGCCCCGATTGAGCCGTTATCCTCGTAGTGAAACGGAGAGATATAGGCGAAAGCGGGAACTATTGACTGCAAAAATGCGCCAATGATTCGCTCTTACCGAAATTGATTTCAGTAAATTATTTGTATGTTGTCTAGAAAAGTTTTGGGAAATACGAGAATGTATTTGTGTTATCTATCTTAAATACCGTGTGTTTACGATACAAAGTAGAATTTAGCACCTTCTTTATAGTAAAGGGTTGCTAAGGTTTCATCGGGTCTATCCCTCCGCCTTTCGTGATAACGAACAATAATTTTAAGAACAGCGCAAAGGTATGAAATGGCAATACGATTTGCAAATGTTTTTTTTAAGGTTCTGAGATTCTAAGATACTAAGGTTCTAAGTTTTAAAATTTGACTTCAGTTTTTCAAATATAGCCAAAGGTTTCAACCTTGGCTTGGGTACACATTGTTATAATTCATGCGGATCGTGATAATATATTGTCTATACGTTGCGTTCTGGCTATGTTTTTCCATTAATCGATAAAAATAAAAAAGCTCAAACTATAAAAGTTTGAGCTTTCTATATATAAAACCTTAGCACCTTAGTCCCTTAGAACCTCAGCACCTAAGATTAAACAATCGCTTTAACAACTGCTTTAGGAGCTTCTTTACGAGTTCCGTCGAAACCGTCTACTCCAGATACTGTTGTATATTTCAATACGTATTTTTTACCCGGATTGATGATTTGGTAAGCTGCCTGACACATTAAAGTTGCTTCGTGGAAACCGCAAAGGATTAATTTTAATTTTCCAGGGTATGTATTTACGTCTCCAATGGCGAAGATTCCAGGAATATTGGTCTGATAATCTAATGCATTGTTTACTTTAATAGCATTTTTCTCGATTTCTAATCCCCAATCTCCTATTGGACCTAATTTTGGTGTTAATCCGAAAAGCGGGATGAAATAGTCGCATTCTATTTTACGGTGTGCTCCGTTTTCTTCAATATCTAATGATTCTACATGCTCAGCACCGTTGATTCCGATAACTTCTGCTGGAGTGATTAATTTGATTTTTCCAGCCGATTTTAATTCCTGTACTTTTTCTACAGAATCTAAAGCGCCTCTAAATTCGTTTCTACGGTGAATTAAAGTTACTTCTGAAGCTACGTTTGCTAAGAAAATAGACCAGTCTAATGCTGAATCTCCTCCTCCTGCAATAACAACTCTTTTATCTCTGAATTTCTCAGGATTTTTGATGAAGTATTTTACTCCTTTATCTTCATAAAACTCGATATCTTCGATAAGTGGTTTACGAGGCTCGAAACTTCCTAAACCTCCAGCAATTGCAATAACTGGTGCGTGAAATTTAGTTCCTTTGTTTGAAGTTACTATGAAACTTCCGTCTTCTTGTTTATCGATTGTTTCTGCACGTTCTCCTAAAGTAAAACCTGGCTCAAATTGTTTGATTTGCTCCATTAGCCCGTCTACAAGATCTCCGGCTAAAACTTCTGGGAATCCAGGAATATCATAAATTGGTTTCTTAGGATATAATTCTGAAAGCTGTCCTCCTGGTTGTGGCAAAGCATCTAGGATATGACATTTCAATTTTAATAATCCTGCCTCGAAAACGGCAAATAAACCTGTTGGGCCTGCTCCAATTATAAGTATATCTGTTTTAATCATTATGTTGTTGTTTATAATCATTCTTAATAACGCAAAGAAACGAATAAATCCTTGTACTTTCAATGATTTTTATCATTAATTTCTTTCCGAAACTTTTTTTACTCTTTATTTTTTAATGAAGAGGTAATCTCATTCATTCTTTTACATCGGGTTAAAACCCGACGCTACAAAATCAGCCGTTCCTTCGGAACTTTTTTGTTATTCTTTATTTTTCAAAGAAGCTGTTATTTCATTCATCTTCCTTACTTTATCTTCAAAATTACCTTTTAACGTTTTTCGGTATTCATTCAGATTCTCAACCATTTGATTGATATCTTCTGGAATTACTTCTTCGAAAAACTCCCGAAGCCTTTTGGCTGTTGTTGGCGATTTTCCGTTAGTCGAAATGGCAATTTTTACATTTCCTTTCGTTACGATTCCGCCCAAATAATAATCACATAAATCTGGCGTATCGGCTATATTGCAAATCAAATAGCGTTTTCTGGCTAAATCGTACACTCTTTTATTGACTTCAAGATTATCTGTACAAGCGATTACCATGTGGCGCTTTTTGAGCATTTTCTTTTTGAACTTCGATTTGGTCAATGTAATCGAAGGATGTTTCTCAGCAAGAACTTTTATTTCTAAATGAAATTCTTTTGCTACTACCTCAACATTTGCATTCGGACTTGACTTGAGCAAGAATGAAAGCTTTTCCAGACCTACATTTCCTCCACCTACAATCAATACATTTAAATTATGAAGCTTTAGAAATATTGGATATAATTCGTTTTGTTCCATGTTACCAATATGTAGTTCCTAACGGAACAATTTTATGTAAATATCGGGTTTAAACCTGATGATGCAAAATCGGTCGTTCCTTCGGAACTTATCTTGTTATTTCTTTTAATGCTTTTTGCTACATCGGGTTAAAACCCGACGCTACAAAATCACTCGTTCCTTCGGAACTCTATCTTGCGATTTCTTTTGATAAAAATTCTTCGTAAAACCCTTTTAGCTTGTGGCTTTCTTTTACCACTTCGCCTAAAACGATAATGGCCGGAGAACCTAATTCTTTTTCTTTTACGATTTCTAAAATCGAATCTACTGTTCCTACACCCACTTTTTCTTCTGCTGTTGTTCCGTTTTGAATGATCGCAACTGGCAGATTTCCTTTGTTTTCTTTTTGAAACAAATCGATAATCTGAGGCAGTTTGTGCATTCCCATTAAGATTACAACTGTTGCAGAAGATTGAGCCGCCAAAGCTACATCTGAAGATAATTTTCTATCGGATGTAGTTCCTGTAATAGCCCAAAAGCTTTCTGAAACTCCTCGTTTTGTTATTGAAATTCCTTGACTTGCCGGAACTGCCACTACAGATGAAATTCCGGGAACGACAAGTGTTTCAATTCCAAAACTTTCTGCAAAATCAATTTCTTCCCCTCCTCTTCCAAAAATGAATGGATCTCCGCCTTTTAACCGAACTACATTTCCGTACGTCAACGCATTATCTACAATCAGTTGATTGATTTGATCTTGCGTGTAAGCATGGTTTCCAATTCTTTTTCCAACAAAAATCTTGATGGCATTTTTTGGTGCGTAATCCAGAATTTCTTCGTTGGCTAAGGCGTCGTATAAAACCACATTAGCTTCAGCCAATGCTTTTACAGCTTTTAGCGTCAATAATTCAGGATCGCCCGGACCTGCACCGACTAAAGTTATTTTGGGTTTTATATTAAGCATTTGCTAATTCTTGTGCTCTGAATGTTTCGATTTTATCAAAGAAAACGGTTGCTTGTGCAATGTAATCTTTAGCGAAAGCTTCAGATGGTTCATTTTTATTGATTTGGTAAACTAAGTCTTTAAAAGTTGAATTCAATTCGATTTTATTGGTATCAACAAAAACAGTGTCAAACAAATCAACGATTCCTGCGTGGTGGTTTGTTTTTTGGTTTTCTGCCAACAATAAAGCTTTTGCCCCATTTACAAATCCAGCGTAAGCATGATAAATTGCGTCAGACCATTTTTTCTCGTCGAAAGATTCCTGAGCCAAAATCAATTTCTCTTTAGCTTCAAACAATAAAGTTGCCACTAAATCGATCACAACACCAGCACATTCTCCAACTCCAACTGCTTTTACATAATTATCAGCGTTACCCCAATCCACAAAATCAGCTTCTGTTAAGTTGGTTACATCAGCTAACGGTTTTAAGATTTCGTAGAAGTATTTCTCTCCTTTTGCATCGTAATAGTTTAGGAATTTTTCTCCATTCGCATTAGCGTCAAAATCATTTAAGATGGTACGCAAAGCTTCTGGTCCTCTACGGCTAGGAATTTTGATTACTTTATCAGCAAAACGTCCTTCTCCGTTTCCTAATCTTCCTCCACCCAACAAAACTTGTAAAGCCGGAGCCACTAATTTTCCTGAGTTGATAGACATTCCCTGGAATCCAATTGCAGACATATTATGCTGTCCGCAAGCGTTCATACAGCCCGAAATTTTAATTTCGATTTCGCGGTTGTTTAAATATTGAGGATATTCTGCATTTATCACTTTTTCTAATTCTTCGGCAATACCAGTACTGCTCGCAATCCCCAAATTACAAGTATCGGTTCCTGGACATGCCGTAATATCTACGGTAGAATTATATCCCAAATGAACAAAGCCCAATTTGGCTAATTCTTGATAAAAGAAAGGAAGATTTTCCTCTTTTACGTGACGTATTACAATATTTTGACGCAATGAAAAACGTAATTCATTTGCTGCGTAATTTTTAATTAAATCGGCTAATAATCTGGCTTTATCCGTATAAAAATCTCCTAATAAAACTTTGATTCCGATAGCATAATATCCTGCTTGTTTTTGTGCAATTACATTCGATTTTTTCCAAGCTTCATAAGCTGCTACATCTTCGATTTTAACTTGTGGCACTTCTAAAACTGGTTCTGGAATTGGACCATCAAAAGCAGTGGTGTCAATTTCGTATGTTTCAAAAGCAATTGCTTTTTTCTCTTTTTCAACTAAATCAAGGAAAGCATCTTTTCCCATTTCTTTGATTAAGAATTTCATACGCGCTTTCATTCTTTTTGCACGTTCACCGTATCGGTCAAAAATACGGATGATTCCTTCTGCTGTTGGAATGATTTCGTTTACTGGTACAAACTCAGAAAGTAATTCTGCATGCGCTGGCTGAGATCCTAAACCTCCACCGAACATGATTTTAAATCCTTTTTGTCCGTCTTTGATTTTTGGAATAAATCCTAAATCGTGCAAATAACTTAAAGCGGTATCTTCATCCGAAGAAGAGAACGAAATTTTAAATTTACGTCCCATTTCCTGACAAATTGGATTTCTCAATAAGTATTGGAACAAACCGTGTGCATAAGGCGAAACATCAAATGGCTCGTTTACATCTACACCTGCTAATTCGCTTGCTGTAATATTTCTAACGGTGTTACCGCAAGCTTCACGCAACGTAATATCGTCTTTTGCCAATTCTGACCAAAGTTCAGGTGTTCTGTCCAAACTTACGTAGTGAATCTGGATATCCTGACGTGTTGTAATATGCAGACGTCCAGTAGAATATTTATCGGATACTTCCGTAATTCTTCTCAATTGCTCGCTGGTTACTTTACCATAAGGCAGTTTGATACGAATCATCTGAACACCTTCCTGACGCTGACCGTATATACCACGCGCTAAACGAAGGCTACGAAAACGCTCATCATCAATTTTTCCTCCACGGAATAAATGAATCTTTTTTTCTAATTCGATAATCTCTTTCTGAACTACCGGATTTTCTATTTCTGTTCTAAAACTTTCCATTTTGTCTTTAGTTGTTGGTTGTCTGTTGCTGGTTGTTGGTTTGCTGGCAGAATAACTATCAACCAAAAACCATCAACTATCAACTAGCGAATGAATCCTACTCCTGCTGTTGTATTCGTTGCTGTATCAATTAAGATAAAAGCTCCATTTGATTTGTTTTCGTTGTAAGCGTCAAAATATAAAGGTTTGCTTAGTTTGATGCTTACTTCTCCGATTTCGTTTATCGCTAATTGCGAAGCTTCTGTTGTTCCTGAATAATCAGTTGCAATTGTGTTTTTAATGCTTTCTACTTTTGCTAAAACTCTATTCGTATTGTGCTGTACAAGATATTTAGTTCCTGGAACCAGTTTTTTACTGTCCATCCAGCAAACTGTCGTTGTAATATCTTTTTCAATTCTTGGAAGCTCATCTGATTTTACAATCATATCGCCTCTCGTTACATTGATATCATTTTCTAATTCGATTGTGATTGAAGAACCTGCAGAAGCTTCGTCAAATGATTTATCGAAGAAGTGAATTTTTGAAACTTTTGATTGTGTTAAAGAAGGAAGAACCGTTACAGCATCTCCAACTTTAATAGAGTTTCCGTATAATTTTCCAGCATAACCTCTGAAATCGTGGTATTCTTCTGTTTTTGGACGAATAACGGTTTGAACTGGGAAACGTGCTTTTCCTGCCTCATAAACATCATGAGAATGCAATCCTTCTAAATGTTCTAAAACAGTTTGTCCATTGTACCAAGGCATGTTTTCTGATTTGTCTACTACGTTTCCACCGTTGATTGCGCTTAACGGAATGTAGCTTACGTTTTGCTCTTTGAAAGTACTTTTGGCGTTTAATGCCTCAAAATCAGCTTTGATTTTATTGAAAACTTCTTCAGAATAATCTACTAAGTCCATTTTGTTGATGGCAACGATTACTTCTTTTACTCTCAATAAATTGTTGATAAAAAAGTGACGGTATGTCTGCTCAATAACTCCTTTTCTAGCATCGATTAAAATGATCGAAACCTGAGAAGTTGAAGCTCCTGTAACCATGTTTCTTGTATATTCTACGTGACCTGGAGTATCGGCAATAATGTAACTTTTCTTTGCAGTCGAAAAATAAATATGCGCAACGTCAATCGTGATTCCTTGCTCTCTTTCCGCCACTAATCCGTCAGTTGCCAAAGAGAAATCTAAATAATCGTATCCTTTTTGCTTACTGCTTTTTTCGATTGCTTCAATTTTATCTGTAGTCAATGATTTTGTGTCGTACAATAATCTTCCGATCAAAGTACTTTTTCCGTCATCTACACTTCCTGCTGTTGCTATTTTTAAAACGTCCATTCTAATATTTTTGTTTCAGGTTTAATTTTTTGTTTCAGGTTTCAAGTTTCACGTTGTTTGCCTTTGAACTAAAATTTAAATCTGTATGTTTTTGTTTTCTTGATTCTAACTTTTAATTTTTAATTCTCAATTTTTAATTAAATTAAAAGTAACCTTGTTGTTTTCTTTTTTCCATTGCAGCTTCAGAACGTTTGTCATCGATTCTGGCACCTCTTTCAGAGATAGTTGATGATCTGATTTCTCCAACCACTTCTTCGATTGTTGCTGCGTAAGATTCAACAGCTGCTGTACAGCTCATATCTCCAACGGTTCTGAAGCGAACAATTCTTTCTTCGATTTGTTCGTCTTCTTCTTGGTACACAAAAGGAGAATGCGACCAGATTAAACCGTCTCTCAAAAAAACTTTTCTTTTATGTGAGAAATAGATGGACGGAATCTCGATTTTTTCTTTTTCGATATAACTCCAAACATCTAATTCTGTCCAGTTTGAAATTGGAAAAACACGAACGTTTTGTCCATTTTCGATTTTTCCATTTAAGATATCAAACAACTCAGGTCTTTGATTTTTTTCGTCCCATTGCCCGAAATCATCACGAACAGAGAAAATACGTTCTTTTGCTCTTGCTTTTTCTTCATCACGACGCGCACCGCCAATACAAGCATCAAATTTAAATTCTTCAATGGCATCCAAAAGTGTTGTAGTCTGTAAGCTGTTACGGCTTGAATATTTACCAGTTTCTTCAACCACTTTTCCTTCATCAATAGCATCCTGAACATTACGAACAATCAACTCTAAACCTAATTCTTCTACCAATTTATCTCTGAAAGCAATTGTTTCAGGAAAATTGTGTCCCGTATCAACGTGTAATAGAGGAAACGGAATCTTGGCAGGAAAAAATGCTTTTTGTGCCAAACGCACTAATGTAATAGAATCTTTTCCTCCTGAAAAAAGTAAAACCGGTTTGTCAAACTGTGAAATTACTTCTCTGAAAATATATATCGCTTCACTCTCTAAAGCGTTTGTTTTTAATACTGAACTCATTGTTTTTTTGTTTGATATTTTTGTTGTGAAAATTTTGTTTCAGGTTTAAAGTTTCAAGTTTTCTGCCCGATCTAAAATCTCCACTCTTTATTCTATTCTCTTTAACCTCATCGGATTAAAATCCGGCGCTACAATATGAATCGTTCCTCCGGAACTAAAATCTATATTCTTTATTTTGTTCTATTTTCTTAAACGAAAGTCTTGCCTCTTGCCTCTTTCTTCTAAAAAATCTATTCTTTCTTAGCACTATGCAGACCACATTCTTTATGGCTTGATTCCCACCACCATCTTCCGGCTCTAATGTCTTCACCAGGAAAAATGGCTCTCGTGCAAGGCGCGCATCCTATGCTTATAAAACCTTCTTTGTGTAAAGCATTTTGAGGGACATTAAATTCTTTCAGATGATTTTCAACTTCTTCTAAAGTCCATTTTAACAGTGGATTGAATTTGATAATTTCAAAGTTTCCGTCGTATTCAAACAAGCTTAAATCGTGTCTGTTTTCTGATTGCTCTGCTCTTAAACCTGTAATCCAGACTGCATTTCCTGCCAAAGCTTTTCTTAAGGGAACTACTTTTCGAATAAAACAGCACTCTTTTCTGTTTTCAACCGAATCGTAAAAACTGTTTGGTCCTTTTGTTTGAAGCAGATTTTCTACTGATGCCGCTTCTGGGAAATAAACTTCAATTTGTTTTTTGTATTTCTTTAAAGTTCTATGGAAAACATCGTAAGTTTCCTGAAATAATCTTCCTGTATCTAAAGTAAAAACCTTAATTGGAATATCATTTTTGAAGACAAAGTCAGTAATTACCTGATCTTCCTGCCCAAATGAAGTTGAAAAAGTAACCTGATTTGGATATCTTTCTGCTAAAAAACTCAAAGTTTCTTCAAGGGAAAAATCTTTAGTTTTTTCTAATAAATCTTGTACAATACTCGCACTCATAATCTCTTTCTTTCTAAAATTATTTTTTACAATAATTTAGACAATGTTTTTAAACTCAATATTATAATTAGAACTCCAACTGCAACCATCATTGGTTTTCTTTTGATTTTATTCACCAAATAAGCTGCTAATGGCGCCGAAATAACTCCTCCTAAAATTAATCCGATGATTACCTGCCAGCCGTGGATTCCTCCAAAAAGCATGAAAGTAATACCGCTTGCAAATGAAATCGCAAACTCAGCTGCGTTTACAGAACCAATGGTATATCTTGGATTTCTTCCTCTTCCTAATAATGTTGAAGTCACAATTGGCCCCCAGCCACCTCCTCCAATAGAATCCATAAAACCTCCAAAAACAGCCAAAACGCCTAATTTTTTAGTCTTC
Organism: Flavobacterium sp. H4147; assembly: GCF_029360735.1. Taxonomy (NCBI): domain Bacteria; kingdom Pseudomonadati; phylum Bacteroidota; class Flavobacteriia; order Flavobacteriales; family Flavobacteriaceae; genus Flavobacterium; species Flavobacterium sp. H4147. Next base: position 578,773 of record NZ_JARKNB010000001.1, read on the forward strand.
TTTTTTACAATGCTTTTTCTTAATGCCTTTTTGATAATTACAACCGCCAGAATAATCATGTAAACCGCAATAAATGGCTTAATAATATCTCCATCAATAACATCCGACAACAAATAAGCTCCTGTGATTGAACCTAAAACTCCCGGAATCAGCAAATGTTTTACCAGTTTTTTATTGATATTTCCAAAACGGTGATGCGAAAGTGCCGATGCTCCTGTTGTAAACATTTCCGAAACGTGAACCGCTGTACTGCTCACTACTGGTGGAACTCCATAAGCCAATAAAAATGAGGTTGAAGTCGCTCCGTAACCCATTCCTAAAGTTCCGTCAACTAATTGAGCGAAAACTCCAATAGCAAAAAATACTAAGAACTCTTCATTAAAACCATTTACAAATCCATCCCACGTAAATTCAGCGTGATGATTGTATATTAATACAGATAATAAACTTACTAGCAAAACGACAGGTATGACAACCCACAAATTTCCTTTTGAAAAAGCATTAGACTTGATCGCAGTGTTGTTCAATTTAAGTTCATTTTCCATATTTCTTAAGATTTTTTATTCTTAAAAATCTATTATCCTATCGGCTTAGTAGATTACTTTGCAAATGTACTATATATTTTGAAATATCAAAACAATATATTTAGTTTTTTACAGAAGCTATCTTACTATAAACCAAGACAAAAGAAATTTAATAAAGGATTAATAATTTATTTAACAAATTAGGCGCTGCTTCGTTAGATTATAACAGCGTACTTTAATTTTGTGATTTGTAAAAATACACATTTAATCTCTATAAAATCCATAGGATAATTATAAAATTGTTATTATTTTAGCTCCAAATTTTTATTATGGATTTTCAGATTGGTCTTGTAATTGCAGGTTTAACTGTGGGCTTTATTGTTGGATTAACAGGTGTTGGCGGAGGCTCTTTAATGACTCCAATTTTATTATATTTTGGTATTTCTCCAACAACCGCAGTGGGCACAGACTTACTTTATGCTGCTTTTACCAAAGCGGGAGGCGTATTTGTACATAACAAAAAAGGAAACATTAACTGGAAAATTACCGGATGGCTTACCTTAGGAAGTGTTCCCGCTGCTTTATTGACTTTATGGATATTAAACAGTATTAAAACCGATATTGAAACTATAAATCGTGTAATAAAATATAGTTTAGGCTGGGCATTATTGTTTACCTCGATTGCCATTATATTCAAAAATAAAATTTTAGTCTTTTCTCAAAAACATGCTGGAGATAAATTTCATAAAGAAAGCAAAACTCAAAACATGCTCACTATTGGAATAGGAATTTTATTAGGGGCAACTGTAACTTTAACTTCTATTGGAGCTGGAGCATTAGGAACGGTAACTTTATTTTTCCTCTATCCGCTTTTACCAACACCACGTTTAGTAGGAACTGAAATTGCACATGCTGTTCCTCTAACTTTAGTTGCCGGAATTGGACATGCTTCTATGGGAAATCTAGATTTAGTATTACTAGTGCAATTATTAATGGGATCACTTCCTGGAATCTATATCGGAAGTATGTTAAGTGGAAAAGTGCCGGATCAATTCCTTAGAAATGCGATTGCTGTAATGCTTTTCATGGCAGGATATAAATTGATCTTTTAAGATAAATTTTAAAATCAAGTTATATAAGTTCACTTAACAAGCTTTGCGCAAAGTCTAAAATGAACTTATATAACTTTTATGGTTTATTTTTTTAGAATGCTATATCTGCTAAAGAATTACTTTCTAATATTTTAAGTGTATTATCACGAACTTCTGTCATTAAACGTCGTGCCGCACAGGTCGATTCATCATCGCAGTCATCACATCTTTCGTAGAAATTATGACTTGCACAAGGCAGTAATGCGATTGGCCCCTCTAGAATACGATAGACTTTCGCCATACTGATGTCTTTTGGATCTTTGATTAAATAATATCCTCCGCCTTTGCCTTTTTTTGCACCAAGAAATCCAGAGTTTCTTAAAAGCAATAAAATGCTTTCCAAAAATTTAATCGAAATGTGTTCACTCTTCGCAATTTCGGCTATTTGCACAGGTTCATTATTTTCCCGTCTAGCCAGATAAGTTAAGGCTTTAATTCCGTATTTTGTTTTCTTTGAAAGCACTATTTTTATGTTTTAGATTGAAGACTGCAAATTCTAGATTTTCCTAAAACAAACAGCTTCATATTTTTCTGCAACAAAAATAGGATTTTTAAATGAGAAAAATAACAGTAGAATAGTTAAATTCTACTAAATCCATCAAATTACTTCGTTATTTCCGATTAAATTGAATTCGTGAAAGACTTTAACTTCTTCTTCTAATTCTTTTTTATTCACTACATAAGTGTCCGAAATTGAATCATGCCAGCCTCTTCCTGAATTTCCTAAAAACGAAAGTCCGTCGAAGGGAATTATTCGGCTGAAGCTTCTTTTCAAAATATCTGCAAAATCAGGTTTAACACCATTTTCATCTACAACAATGGTTCCTGTTATTAATTTGCCTAAAGATCTGCCAAAAATACCTTCTGTTACAGCATAGTAAACTATTGTGATTAGAATAAAAATCAATCTTCCTTCTAAATCCCCAATATTGTCTAACCAAACAAAAATTCCATGTAATTCAAAAAGACTTCCAATTAATCCTAAAATAACACCTAACACAAATAATAAGGCAAGTACCATAATATTATCCAGAAGGTAATTCAGAAATCGCTGCCCTTTTGAAGCCAATAATTTTTCATCAAGAATGTAAGTAGAGTTACTCATAGGTTGGTTTGGTTTAGTTAAATGATTTTGAATATGGTTTTAACAAAAATAGATTTTTTACCGAAACAACCATAAAAAAGAATGACGATTTTTAACAGTAAAATAATTACTATCAAAAATCGTCATTGTATAATTTAGAAATCTAAAATTTCAATTAAGAAAGTGCTTGTTTTAAATCGGCAATTACATCTTCTACTGTTTCTAAACCAACAGAAACACGAACTAAACCTTGCGTGATTCCAACTGCTAGTTGATCTTCTTCAGATAATTTGCTGTGTGTTGTAGAAGCCGGATGTGTAACAATTGTTCTGGTATCTCCAATATTTGCTGACAATGAACAAAGTTTAATACTGTTTAAGAATTTTCTTCCAGCTTCGATTCCGCCTTTTATTTCAAATGCAATAATATTTCCACCCGCTTTCATTTGTTTTTTGGCAATTTCATATTGCGGATGCGATTTCAAGAATGGATATTTTACACTGTTTACATTTGGATGGCTTTCTAAAAATTCAGCTACTTTTAAAGCATTTTCGCAGTGTCTATCCACACGAACAGCCAATGTTTCTAAACTTTTTGATAACACCCAAGCATTAAACGGCGCCAAAGCTGGTCCTGTATTTCTAGAAAATAAATAAATCTGTCTGATTAAATCAGCGTTTCCAACGGTTACACCACCAAGAACACGACCTTGTCCGTCGATTAATTTTGTAGCCGAGTGAATCACCAAATCCGCTCCAAATTTAATTGGCTGCTGTAAATAGGGTGTTGCAAAACAATTATCGATTATTAAAATCAAGTTGTGTTTTTTGGCTATATTTCCTAACAATTCTAAATCAATTACATCTACTCCAGGATTTGTTGGAGATTCAGCGTATAATATTTTGGTATTTGGTTTAATTAAGCTCTCTATTGTTTCTGGCTTATTAATTTCAAAATAAGAAGTTTCGATATTCCATTTTGGAAAATAAGTCATAAACAAAGCGTGAGTTGAACCAAAAACACTGCTCGCAGAAACAATATGATCTCCAGAATTTAATAACGCCGCGAAAGTAGAATATACTGCCGCCATACCCGTTGCAAAAGCATAACCCGATTCTGCACCTTCCATTTTGCAGATTTTATCGACAAATTCTGTTGTATTTGGATTGCTGAAACGGCTGTAAATATTTCTTTCTTTTTCTTCTGTAAATGAAGCTCTCATATCTTCGGCATCTTCAAAAACAAAGCTTGACGATAGGTACAAAGGCACCGAATGTTCTAAATATTGTGATCTTTCTAATTGTGTTCTAATGGCTTGTGTTTCAAAACCAAATTCTTCTGTATTCATTGTGTTGTTTTTGTGTTTTTGTTCTTTTTCGTTTTAAGTTTAACGTTTCAAGTTTTTACTTTGCGTTAAAATTCAAACAGATATAGAGTTATTATGTTCATCTTAAAAATTATCTGATTGACTCATTTTACAAATTGAACAATTCTCAAATTGACTCATTTTCTAATTATTACAAAGCTTCTTTATTTAAAACTACTTTGTATTTAATGGTTGCTGTTGGTTCAACCGTTTTGGCAACTGAACAGTATTTCTCGAAAGAAAGCTGTGCTGCTTTTTTTGCTTTTTCCGGATTGATTTCTCCTTCTAAATAGAAAACCACATCGATTTCTTTAAAGGGTTTTGCTTCTCCAACTTGAACACGAAGTCCTTCAACCTCAGCATCAAATGAAGTGATTTCCTGACGCTGTTTTTTCAAAATTGAAATCATATCGATAGCACTGCATCCTGCCACTCCCATTAGTACTAATTCCATTGGACTTGCACCTAAATCGCTTCCGCCAAATTCGGCTCTGCTGTCAACGTCAACTACGTGTCCGCGTTCATTTTTTACTTTGAAATGAAATGCGTCATTTACTCTGTTTAAAGTTACTTTCATTGTGTTGTTATTTTTTTTGTTTTTTATTCTTGTCATTGCAAGATCACCAATCTAAAATCAAAAATCTGCAATCTAAAATTCAATTATCCTTTATCAGATAATCTTAAAATATCTCCGAAAACGCCTCTCGCTGTAACAGCAGAACCTGCACCAGCTCCTTGAATAACGATTGGACGATCTCCGTAAGATTCTGTGTAAATTTCGAAGAATGAATCAGAACCTTTTAATCCGCCAAGAGCTGTGTCTGATGGAACCGAAACTAATTTCACTTCTAAATTTCCTTTGTCATTCTGTAAATCTCCAGACAATTCACCAATGTATCTCAACACGTGATTTGGCTGTTGTTCTGCTTTTATTTTTGCATAAATTGGATCAAATTCTTTCAATTTTGTCAAGAAATCGGCTGCGCTTCCTTCACGCAAGTGGTCTGGAATTAAATTCTGAATTGAGATTTCTTCAAATTCATTTTGCAAGTCTAATTCTCTAGCTAAAATTAATAATTTTCTACCAACATCATTTCCGCATAAATCTTCACGCGGATCTGGTTCTGTATATCCGTTATCAATTGCTTCTTGTAAAATTTTACTAAACGGAGCATCTTTCGCAGAGAAATTATTGAATAAATAACTTAATGTTCCAGAGAAAACGCCTTTAATTTTAGTGATGTTTTCACCTGAAAGATGCAGTAATTTAATGGTGTCAATTAATGGCAATCCTGCTCCAACATTGGTTTCGTATAAATAATTCTTTTGATTTTCCGCCAATGCTTTTCTCAATTCTTTGTAAAAACCATACGTTAACGTATTGGCTACTTTATTTGAAGAGATCAAATCGAAACTGCTTTCTACAAGCGGAATGTAGTTTTCTACAAAAGAAGCACTTGCTGTATTATCTACTGCAATTAAATTTTCTAAATGATGTTCATTAGCATAAGCTATAATATCCTGAATCGTGTATGGCTCGCCTTTGGTTTCAATATCGGTTTTCCAGTTATTATTTACACCGTGTCTGTTTAAAAGCAATTTTTTAGAATTGGCAATCGCAAATACATTCAGCTTAATATCTTTTCGTTTTTCGATTGATGAAGCCGATTCTAAAATTTGGTTAATCAAAGTTCCGCCTACTAAACCGTGTCCGAAAATAGCAATGTTGATTTTTTTAGAAACCCCAAAAATCTCTCCGTGAATTACGTTTAAAGCTTTCGTGAGTTCTTCTTTTTTAACCACCAAACTCACGTTTTTACCCGTAACGGTATTGTTGAATAAAATTGGAACAATTTTGTTTTTAATTAAAGCTGTATACGGTTTGTGGAAAGTACTTAAGTCCTGACCAATGATTGAAATTACAGACACATTATCAGTTACGGTAATCTGATTTACGTCTTTAGAATAAAAGTCGTTTTCGAATTCTTTTTCCAATTCGACCATTGCCAATGTTGCTTTGTCTTTGGCCACAACCAATCCGATTCCTCTTTCTGAAGAACCTTGCGAAATAATGCTTACACTGATGTTGTGATCGCCCATTACTTTGAAGATTCGGGCATCAACTCCGGCTTTCCCTAGTAATCCGCGTCCTTCAAGATTTACCAGTGATACATTTTCTAAAACCGAAAGTGTCTTGATTCCTTCTTTTTGAGAATTTGAAGTAATTAAAGTTCCGTGGTTTTCGTGATTGAAGGTGTTTAAAATACGCAGTGGAATATTCTTTTCTAATAACGGAATAATGGTTTTTGCATGCAGAATAGTGGCTCCAAAATTAGCCAGCTCATTTGCTTCGTTAAATGATAAGAATTCGATTTTTTTAGCATCTGCTACTAAATCTGGGTTTGCTGTGTAAATTCCGTCAACGTGCGTGAAATTTTGAAGCTCTTCTGCATCCAAATAGTTCGCAATTAACGAAGCGGTGTAATTGCTTCCGTTTCTTCCTAAAGTAGTTGTGTCGTTGTTGTTGTTAGATCCAATGAAACCTGTTACGATATTCACCGTTTCTCCGTTATGAAGCTTGAAATAATTAATAACGTTTTTCTTAGAAAGTTGTTCTAAAGGCTGCGCATCACCAAATTTAGAGTCTGTTTTTAAAAGTTCTCTTGTATCTACGAAATTGGCAGGAATTCCTTTTTCAACTAAAATAGAAGTCAATAATTTCGCCGAAAGCAATTCTCCTTTTGATAAAATCTGATCTTTGATTTTATTGCTGTAATCTCCAATCAGACTTACTCCTTCAAAAAGTTTGTCTAAAACATTGAATTCTTCTGATAAATCAACTTGCGGATAATCGGAAGCTTGATATGCTTTAAAACTTTCCAAAAGAGGTTTGTAGTTTCCGTTTTTAGCGGCAATTCTTAGTATATCTTCTAGTTCATCTGTTGCATTTCCGCGGGCAGAAACGACTACGGCAATTCTTTCGCCTTGATTTACTTTATCTGAAATGATTGAAATTACTTTGTTAAGTCCTTCTCCGTTTGATAATGATTTACCTCCAAATTTTAATATTTTCATTTTATTTTGCTATTGTTTCTGCCTTAAAAATATCGGCAAGTAAATGATCTAATTGTTTGTACTCTATTAAAAAAGCGTCATGTCCGTGAACCGAATCTATTTCGCTGTATGAAACATTGTTTTTAAACTTCTTTAATTCATTATAAGTTTCCAGATTTTCTTTTGGTGTAAAAAATAAATCTGAGTTGATTGCAATAATATGTATTGCGGCATTTGATTTGGAAATTAATGTCTCGAAATCCTCACTATTTCGAGTTATATCGATTGTTTTCAGCAATTGGTTCATCAATTTATAAGAAGCGAGCTGATAACGTTTCTGCAGCTTGTTTCCGTGATGTGCGAGCCAGCTTTCGATATTAAAAATCAAAAGATCCTGATTGATGGTTCGTTGAAATTTTTCTTTGAAAGATTCTGGAGAACGGTAACACAGCATAGCGTGAATTCTGGCATCTTCGATTGGTTTTGATGAATTGTTCAGAATCTGTTCTTGCAGGAAACAATTGGCAATCATCCAGTCGGTCGATTTCCAGTCGGTTGCAATTGGAATTAAGTGTTCGGTGATATTTGGCGCCAAAGCTAGAATTTCCCAAGCTACTCCACCGCCAACAGAGCCGCCGATTATAGCAAATACCTGTTCGATTTGTAACGCTTCAAGACCTTGCAGAAAGATTCTAGCAATGTCTCGTGTTTTAAAATCCAGATAGTTTTCAATGATAAAAGAATCATTGCCGTTGCCTGGAACATTAAAGGCTAGAATGGTAAATTTATGGGTATCTATTGTTTTACCATCACCAATTAAATCGCTCCACCAACCATTCTCTCCAGTTACTTGTGCATTTCCTGTTAAAGCATGGTTTACCAGAACAATTGGGGCAGAATGCAACGGCTGGCCAGAAAGTGTAAAACTTAAAGGCAGCGATGGATAAACTGCACCACTTTCGGTGATGAAATTTTGAATTATAATGGGACTTGGTATATTTTCCAATTTCAAATCTTTTTTATTTTTGATTTGTATGTGGAAATATTAGAAAGAAAGTCTAGAGTGAAACTAGAAAAATTCTTGTTGTTATCTTTCCACGTTTGGGCGTGGTAGAATGCAGCACCTTCTTCGAATTAACGAAGGGTTGCTAAGGATTCATCGGGTCTAATCCCTCCTCCTTTCTTTATAACATTTCAATACGTTTTTGAACTTAACGGTGCAAATTAACTACTAATTTCTTAAACAAACAAATTTTATCGAAACTGATTCTTCAATTTCTTAGATATAATTCAATCAGAAACTATTGTACGCACAAAATTACCGAACGTTATGCCCAGTAATGTTATGCAGGTTTTTAACCTAATTTATGGTTCTTTTTCAACTTAGATGAAAAGCGTTTCATTTTCTTTTGAGTACATCAAAAACGTTAATGAATTTGGCAGGTTTTTCACCAATTTTTTATCCGTTTCTGTTATTCCAAAACTTGGATGGATTAATTCATTTGTTGGCGGCGGATTATTTCTTTCGTTTTTCCTGTTTCTGAATGTTGAAAGTTTTTTTCTTAGGAAGTTTATTGCACTCATGATATTTAAGTTTAAGTCAGTTATTATTATTTTATAATCTTTATTTTTTCTTTAATTCTTTGTTACTGTAACCAAAATGAATAAAAAAACCCTTTTGGATTTTTAATACCAAAAGGGTCTAAGTTTTTATGGAACTTATATATACTTTTAGTATCAACAGACGCATACACAAATACGTGCGACATTGAACATCTTGTTCATCTGAAGGGACTTATTCATTTGCGATTTGACTGTTATTTTAAAAAAATCTTGCATTTATTACTTTTTATAAACTTCCCGAATTGATTATTTTACCGAAAGTGTTTTATTCATTGTTAACAAACTATTCTCTGTTTTTAACAATTTTTTAGTTTGTCTTACAAATGTGCGAATATTTTTCGAATATTCCAAGTTATAAAAGCCCAATTTTTCTAAAATAACGTTAAAAAACAGCTTTTTACCGCTAAAAAACATCTTACAAAATTTATTTTTGAATAAACGAAGGTTTTGTCTTACAAAAATTAACTGACTTTCTGTTTCAATCTTTCAAAGAACTACTAATATTAGAGCCACTTAAAGCCAGACAGCTTCTTTATTTTTAATTTTTTCGGCTACTTTTAAAATATCCGCTATAACTCCTCTTGCAATTGCTTGTCGGCTTGCCGCAGCACTTTGAATGACTATTGGAGTATTTGCATACGATTTGGTATAAATTTCAAAAATAGAATCAGAACCTTTCAATTGTCCAATTGCGGAAGTAACAGGTTCCGAAATCAATTTGACTTCAAGTGTGTTTTTCTCCACATCAAATTCGCCTACATATCGCAATACATGATTTTCTGCTTGTGTGATTTTGGCGATTTTAAAAGATTTGTCGATTGCTTCTTTATTTAGAATGCCATTTTTTTCTAAATGTTCTTCTTTTATAAGCGGATGGATTTTTATATCTGAAAATTCAAATTCTTTGCCTATTTCACGGGTAAGAATCAATAATTTCTTTGCGGTGTCATTTCCAGACAAATCTTCTTTAAAAGTAGATCGCATTAATCCTAGGAGACTAGCATCTTTTAAAACAGATGAAAAGGAGTTTTCTTCAGCCGAAAAACGATTAAAAACATAACTTAGATTATCTGAAAAGACGCCTCTTATTTTTGTTATTTTCTCGCCAGAGAAATACAAATCTCTTAAAGTTTGTAAAACCGGAATTCCGGTATCGACAGAGGTTTCATATAAAAACTCTTTATCATGCTTTTTGAGATTTTCTCTAAGCTTTTTATAAAGATCGATTGGAAGCGTATTGGCTTTTTTATTTACGGCAACAATATTAAATCCGTTTTCGATTAAAGTATTGTAATGTCCAATCAGTTCATCACTTGCAGTTGCATCGACTGCAATTAAATTTTCGAATTCATTTTCTTTGGCAAATTCGATAATATCTTCTACCCTAAAAGGAACGGCCAATTGTCGAAAATTGGTTTCCCAGGAATATCCAACACCTTCTTTCTCGAAAAAGGCAACTGTTGAATTGGTAATTATTGGAAAGTGAAAATCAACATTTCTACTCTGAAGAAAAAACTCTTGGCTTTCGATAATCTGATTGATTAAAGTGCTTCCAATATTACCAATTCCAAAAAGGATAATATTTATTTTTAGTTTTGACATAATTTTAATTTTTATATAAGTTCATTTAAATCAACGTTTATATTGAACCTGCCATGTTAGCGAGTAAACGCGGTGCGTTTCTAACTATATGGTTTATTTTATATCGATAGTCTTTTCATAAAAAATCACCCTTAGCAGAACTCACGCTGCTAAAGGCAATTTTTCAAACAAAAAACAAAAAAACCTAATTTTTATTAATGCTGTATTGCGATTGGGTTACGCTTTCAAAAACGGCTTGCAAATCGGCAATTAAATCTTCAACATCTTCTATTCCAACAGAAAGTCGGATTAAATCTTTCGAAACTCCTGTTGACAATTGTTCTTCTTCAGACAATTGCTGATGAGTGGTACTGGCTGGGTGGATAATCAGCGATTTGGTATCGCCAATATTGGCTAACAGCGAAAATAATCGTGTTTCATCTACAACTTTTTTGGCAGCATCAAATCCTCCTTTCAAACCAAAAGTTATGATTCCGCTTTGTCCTTCTGGAAGATATTTCTGAGCCAAATCATAATATTTATTGGTTTTCAAACCTGGATAGTTTACCCAAACCACCTCATCTTGCTGTTCTAACCATTCGGCTAATGCCAAAGCATTTTCACTGTGTTTTTTAATTCGGATTGACAGTGTTTCTAATCCCTGAATAATCTGAAAGGCGTTAAAAGGACTCAGAGCTGATCCGAAATCACGCAGTCCTTCAATTCTTGCTTTTGCAATAAAAGCGGCATTACCTAAAGCTTCGTGATACACTAATCCATGATATCCGGCAGAAGGTTCTGTAAATTCAGGGAATTTCCCGTTTGCCCAGTCAAAATTTCCAGCGTCAATGATTACACCGCCTAATGAAGTTCCGTTTCCGGCAATATATTTAGTTAAGGAATGAATTACAATATCGGCACCGTATTTAATTGGGTTTAATAAATAAGGTGTCGCAACTGTATTATCTACTATAAACGGCACTTTGAATGCTTTGGCTTCTGCCGAAATTCCTTTTAAGTCTAATACGTCTAATTTTGGATTCCCCAGAGATTCTACAAAGAAGGCTCTTGTGTTTTCTTTGGCGGCTTTGGTAAAGTTTTCTGGATTAGAAGGATCTACAAAAGTGGTTGTAATTCCTAATCGTGGCAGTGTTACACTTAATAAATTATAAGTTCCGCCGTATAAACTGTTAGATGCAACAATATGATCGCCAGCTCTAAGTAAAGTCAATAAAGTAGTCGCAATTGCAGATGCTCCAGATGCTGTAACTACAGCTCCAATTCCGCCTTCTAGTGCCGCCAAACGCTGTTCAAGGATATCATTTGTTGGATTGTTTAATCTTGTGTAGATAAAACCAGCTTCGGCTAATCCGAATAAATTAGCCGCATGATCTGCGCTATTAAATACGTATGATGACGTTTGGTAAATTGGTACTGCTCTTGTTCCTCCGTTTTTCGTTACATCATGTCCTGCGTGTAATGCGTTTGTTGCAAATTTTTGTGTACTCATGATTTCTTAGTTTTTTAGGTATTGTTAATACTATTATATATTGTAAATGAATTTTAGAATTGGTTTAAGCAAAAAAGTCTTCGCCTTCTTCTTCCAGATAATATAGTTGAAAGAGTAATGATTTCTGATTTTTTAAATCTTGTTCTTGATGCAGTCTTGCCACTTCTCTTGTAATATTTTCTGATTTTGTATTGTTGTTTTGAGAATCGTTTCTCAATAAATATTCTACTGCTATTGAATTTAATGTTTTCATGATCTTAATTTTAAATATTGAAATTAAAAAAGCCCTTTCGGATGGCTACCAAAAGGGCTTATAGTGTAACTATAACTAAAGATTTGTATCTTTTTACTTTTGGCAACAGCAAATTGGGATGCACATCTGCATCATTCTACAACACATCATATTTCCTTTTGCTATTGTTTTCATTTTATTTAAAATTGATTTTTTATTTTTAAACTCGACTAATTCGATAGAGTAAATGTAATAAGTATTTTTTTAACGACCAAATAAAAATTTAATATTTTCAATTATTTTTTTTCAACCTTTATAAAATCAAGGATTTGACTTAGCATTGTGATTAAGTTTAGCCACAGATTAAAAGATTACAATGATTTTAAATCAATGCTAATTCGTCTAACCCTTTCAATCTGTGGCTTAGTTTTTTTTAGTAGATTAAAATTTAAAGCTCAAACGGGCAAATCCAAATCTTCCGTTTAGTCCAAACTGCGAGACTGCTCTAGAATACGCAAATTGATTAGCGTTGCTTAAATCAGTACTTGGCGCAGGAGATAAAGTTGGAGTTGTATTGGTAAAGGCTGGCGTTGCCGGATTATTTCTATCTGGGTAAACATCTCCTATATTATTAAATCCAATTGTAGCTCTAAAATGTTCGTTGATTTGATATCCTAATGATAAATCGGTTACTAGTTTTGCGCTGTATTCTGGGTGTTCGTATACTGAAGCTGATCCGTCTAAATTTACATCTGTCGCTCCTGGATCAGTTACTTTACCAAAATAGCTGTTTCTTAAATAGATATCCAGTTTTTTAATACTGAAAGTAGTCATTAAATTAGCTTTTAATTTTGGAATAGCTTCTTCTAAATAAATGCGGCTAGATTCTGGGAAGAATGAATATCTAAATGGTTCTCCCCCAGCATCGATAATTGATTGCGGCACATTTAAATCTCCGACTCTTTTGGTTTCATTATAACTTAAAGCCAAATCGTTTTTAATTGCAAAATCTTGAATAACGTCGTATTTCTGAGAAATTACCAAATCTATTCCTTTTGTTTCAGAGTCAATTCCGTTTGTCCAGAAAGAAGCCCTTTCAACTCCTTTTAAATCAAACGCCTGCTGAAACAAGGTTAATGCATCTTTTTGTTCTTGCGATGTTGCAGCTGCAATCTGCGCATCTGTTGGTCTTGCATATTGTCCTGACAATACAATTCTATCGTTGATTCTTGTAAAGTAAGCATCAGTTGCAATAGTTATGTTGGCTTCTGGAATTTTAAAAGTAAATCCTGTACTGATACTTTTTGATTTTTCTGGCCTTAAGTTTTCTACACCAATACTTTTTGCTGCTTGAGAATCATTTGTAAAATATCCCACTTGATATGGTGATCCGTTGATGAATTGTGTCGAGCTTGATTCAAAATATTTTTGTTGTAATGAAGGCGCTCTAAAACCTGTTTGCCCAGAAATTCTCCAGTTAATGTTGTTAGTTAATTTTAAAAGAGAAGCTAATTTAAAGGTAACTGTACTTCCAAAATCTGAATAGTTTTCATAACGCGCTGCTCCATCTATAAGCCAGTTTTCAGTAGCATTCAATTCTAGATCGATATAAGCAGCTCCACTTTTTCTGTCTTTTTCTTTAGCATCTGATGGCTGAAATCCTGAAAATCCCTGCGCTCCCGCTCCACGTTTGTTTCCGAAAAAGTCAGTAACAATTAAAGGTGAATTACTTGGCAGAATTCCTGAAACTAAACTTCCATTTACATCATATAATCCATAAGAAGCTTCTTCTCCTGCTTTTATCTGATAGTTTTCATATCTGAATTCTCCACCAAATGCAATGTTTAAACCAGATAAAACATCTACCTTTTTACTGAAATCTAAATTAGTTGTGCTTTGCAAAAAGGAAACTTTTCCAGCATCAAAACTCGTTGGAGAATTTACTCCTAAAGTAGCATTGATGGTATTGTTTACATCATATTGAAAAGAGTTTGTTCCAAGATTTGTACTTAAATCAGTATCAAACCCAAACAATTGTGTATTCACTCCAACTGCTGCAGAGGCATCTAAAATTTTAGATTCTATTTCTGGTAAAAATCCGTTTTGATACACTTGCGTGAAAGTTCCTGAACCATTTGGAAGTCTATTAAAAGCATATGATTTACCATTTCTATAAGATACACCTCCAAAAGAATATAAAGATGTATTTTCCGTTAATGGGTATTTAGCATTATAATACGCTTGTCCCGAAGCCAGTTCTGACTGTCCCACACTCATATTATAGTCTCTTCTTTCCTGACCTCTATAGGCTAATTCATTATTCGTTACATCAAAATTCAAAGCGGTCTGCATTTGCGCAATTGTCGTGGCAGAAGAAATGGCATTTTGCTGTGCTGGAGTAAAATAACTTACCTGCGGTGCATATTGCTGCAATGAACTGATAATTTGTGCCGAGTTTGAAGTGTTATTGATATTGCTAAACAACGAATTGATTTCAACTCCATTTTGTGCTGCTCTGTTTTCTACTGCGTTGTAAGCATTAAAAATAGCGTTGCTTCTAATTCCTGCTCTGCTGGTTGTTTGTCTTGTAATGGCACTTCCGGTAATATTAAAGTAACTTCCTGGTTTTCCTAAAGATGTCCCGTAGTTTAAATCGGCTTGAAGAGTTTCTCCATCAGCTCCGCCTTTAAAATTATTTGATCCTGAAGATAGGTTGGCACCGTACTGAATTCCTCCAGAAACATAATTGGCATTCTTTTTCAGTACAATATTAATAACTCCCGCAATAGCATCCGAACCGTATTGTGCAGCGGCTCCATCTCTTAAAACTTCAATTCTTTCGATAGCAAAAGAGGGAATGGCATTTAAATCTGTTCCTACAGATCCTCTTCCTGGAGATCCGTTTATGTTTACTAAAGCACTGGTATGTCTTCTTTTTCCGTTTACTAAAATTAAAACCTGATCTGGTCCTAATCCTCTTAATTGTGCTGGATCAACGTGATCGGTTGCATCTGCTGTAGATGTTGCGTTACTGGTAAATGACGGCGCAACGTAATTTAAAATCTGGGTAACGCTGGTCTGCGGCGCTCCTTTTGTAATATCAGAGATATTGAAAACATCAACCGGAACAGGCACATCTGTTTTTACTCTGTTTTTACTTCTCGATCCAATTATGGTAACTTCTGATAATTCATTGTTTTTTAAAGTATCCTGCTCGGTTTTGTTATCTTGAGCATAAATTCCTAAAAAAGTCAAAAGACCTAAAACGATTATAACATTTTTCTTCATTTCTTTTTACTGATTAATTAGTTGTTTTTGGCTTACAAAAAAGTCTTACAATTTTATTTTTCGAACAAAAAAAACCTCTGCGATCTGGCAGAGGTTCTATATCTATTTAAAAAAAAGTTACAATAGAGTCTCTGCGGATAGTTCCGGCATCTTACAAGACATCATATTGCAAACTGTAAATTTCATTTCTTTTTTTATTTTAACGAGGCAAATGTCTGAACTATTTTTTAATCAGCCAAACAAAAAGAGAAATATTTTCTATTACCCTATCAAAGTAGTATGTTAATGTTAAATTTCTGTCATAAAAAATAAAAAAAGTTGAACTTTAATTTGCAAATCAAAATGGTTTCATACCTTTGCACCCGAAACAGAGGAAAAATTTGAACTGATTGCAACCTCTTCATAATGAAACGGTTTCGTTATGAATGCTGAAAGATTAATTTCAGCAGTAAAAAATGCTAAAGCAGCAACTCTCCTTTAGCCCTTTTTAGCAATTATTTTTCCCGCTTAATTTTAAACTAATACATTATTATTACATTATTATGGCTTATTTATTTACGTCAGAATCTGTTAGTGAAGGGCATCCAGACAAAGTTGCAGATCAAATTTCGGATGCATTAATTGACAACTTTTTGGCATTTGACGCTGACTCAAAAGTAGCTTGTGAAACTTTAGTTACAACAGGTCAGGTTGTTTTAGCAGGTGAAGTAAAATCGAATACTTATTTAGATGTTCAGCAAATTGCACGCGAAGTAATCCGTAAAATTGGATATACTAAAAGTGAATATATGTTTGAAGCGAATTCATGCGGGATTCTTTCAGCAATTCACGAGCAATCTGCAGATATTAATCAAGGTGTTGACAGAGCTAAGCCAGAAGAGCAAGGTGCTGGTGACCAAGGGATGATGTTTGGTTACGCTACAAATGAAACTGAAAACTACATGCCATTGGCTCTTGATTTGTCTCATAAATTATTACAAGAATTAGCCATTTTAAGACGCGAAAATAAGGAAATCACTTATTTACGTCCAGATGCAAAATCTCAGGTTACTTTAGAATACAGCGACGATAACAAACCAACTCGTATTGATGCAATTGTTATCTCAACTCAACACGATGATTTTGATGAAGAAGCTGCGATGTTAGCTAAAATCAAAAAAGATATTGTTGAAATCTTGATTCCTAGAATTATTGCTAAGAACCCAGAGCATGCTCATTTATTCAACGATAAAATCAACTACCATATTAACCCAACAGGAAAATTTGTTATTGGAGGACCTCACGGAGATACTGGTTTAACAGGAAGAAAAATTATCGTGGATACTTACGGTGGAAAAGGTGCTCACGGTGGTGGTGCATTCTCTGGAAAAGACCCAAGTAAAGTAGATAGAAGTGCTGCCTATGCAACTCGTCATATCGCTAAAAACTTAGTGGCTGCTGGTGTTGCTGACGAAATCTTAGTTCAGGTTTCTTACGCAATTGGTGTTGCTGAGCCAATGGGAATTTTCATTGAAACGTACGGAACTTCTAAAGTAAACTTAACTAACGGTGAAATCGCTAAAAAGGTAGAAGCTATCTTTGATATGCGTCCTTACTTTATCGAACAACGTTTAAAATTAAGAAATCCTATTTATAGCGAAACTGCTGCTTACGGACACATGGGACGTAAACCAGAAACGGTTACTAAAACATTCTCTGCTCCAGGCGGAAACGAAAAAACAGTTACTGTTGAGTTATTTACATGGGAAAAACTTGATTTTGTTGACCAAGTAAAAGCTGCATTCGGATTGTAATTCAATCTGAATTTTAAATACTAAAAAAGGCTGTCTAAAATTTTAGACAGCCTTTTTTTATTACATACTAGAAATTTAATACGTTCCGTTCTGCATTTTATCTAAAACATCTTTAATATCCTTTGCCGTTTCTCCATCAACATCTGAATTTAAATATTTTACAGCAAGAGTTTCCGTTGCAATTGCTTTGTCTTTTTGCCCATCTTTATAATACAATTGTGCCAAAGTATCTAAATAATACGAATTGTTTTTTGTTATGGCCACACTATATTCTGACCAATTGATAGCATCTTTTAGGTAACTTTCATTTATGGGATTCGTTACGATAGACCATGCTGCATTATTACATAAATCTGAATTATAAATTTTAAATGAGTTCCAACCATCATAAGCAAAATTAGAACTTGAATTTAAGCCAGAAAACAAAGTATCTAATTTCTCAATAGGATTTGTTCCTGATAAATTTGAATCGAAAAAGGTTTTAAATTCTTTTAAGTACTTCGTATTAGAACCTTCTTTTTCTTCAGTTTGACTTAAATATGTAAAATAGTTTCTATAAGTATCGAAATTTGCTTTTCCCGAATCGATGATTTTTTTATAAGTCGAAATGATTTTTTGTTTGTTTATTTCACTAGAAATTCCGTTTTGAGAATCAGAACTATTTTGCTGTAATGCATTTGAAACTTCCGAAACAGCATTTCCTATATTATGAACTTCAATTTCTTGGCCATTAAATGAATCACGATTTTCTTCAATCTTATCTGAATGTTTTAATACGTAATCGATAGCAAGGAAATCAGTATCAGTAAGGGATTTATCTTTATTAAAAAGTCCTTTTGTAAAACCTTCATTCTGGATTTCTTTTATAATTGTTTCTACCAAATACATATCTGGTTTTGTATCTTTTTCGTGCGCTTCAATCAGTTTTTTCCAAGCTTGGGCTACTTCTTTTTGATCTAAGGGCGTTTTTGTAATTATAAAATCTGTTGAATTGACATCTTGCTTGTATGTAGAATCATAATTATAAGTGCCAGCCAATAAAGCCCCTTTGTTAAAAGCTCTGATTGAATCTTCATCATTTGCATTTTTGTTCTTTAAGGTTTTCTCAATAGAAACAAAAGCATCTGCACGCTGTAATCGTTTGTAAAGATCTCCATAATTATTGAACTGATCTTTCTGAGTTTTCAAGTCTGATTTTGCAATAGCAAGCTTATCTCCTTCTCTGTTTAAAATAATTACACTTGAATCATTGGTGATTTTATTAGTTTTCAACCATTTTTTATCTCCTTCCCCAGCTAAATAATAGTTATAAACATCATATGCTGAATTGTATGCATCATACATATAATAACCCGTATCTTCTTCTTGATCTTTTATAAAAGTATCAAAGCTTCCTTTGGCTGTCTTTTTACTGTCGTTATAAACTACTAAATATTTATTGTTTGATTCTTTGGTTGCTTTAAGGGCATTACTTAAATTATTCTCAATCTTTAATTTAAAATCGTAATGCGAATTACGAGTTACTGCACTATAAGCTGGCACCGCAGTAGTATCTATTGCAACATTTTTTGTGCTATCTATCGCAGTGCTGTAATAGTCAGAATTTTTACCTGGATATGTCCAATTAGTAACAGATTTTGTTTCAAGAGGAACTATTGTTTCATTTTTAACAGGTTGAGAATCTTTCTCGTTAATAAAAGCCAACGGGTATTGTCCTGATTGATCATAAATTTTTAACTCGTTTGTTTTTTTATCGAAAAATCCTGTAATATTTAAATCTTCTAAAATTGATAGATCGTAACTGATTGTTATTTCCGAAACATCTTTTGGCAATGCATATTTATATACATCGCTTTTTCCACTATAACTTTCATAAACCAGATACAGAATATCTGTTTTGTCTATTTCAAACTCTACATCTGCACTTTTCCAGTCAGGATCGTATTTTGCTCTAAGATCAGCTAATTTTTGATATTTGATTTCTTCATTTCCTTTTTGCGTACCAATGTAAAAAGAATAATAAGAAGGATCTAAAAACTTAATTTTAATATTTTTTGCTTTTTTATCGTTTTTAAACAAAAGATTAAAACGGCTCTCTGAAGATTGATTTTTGGCAAATAGCAACGAATCGCCTTTAATCTCGTATTTACCTGTATAATAAACCAGTTCGAATTTATTATCTTCTGATAAATTCAATTTTACTTTTTGCCCTTTATTGGTAGATAAATAGGTTCCTTTTTCAAGGCTTTTGGTTTGAGAATAGGAAATTGTTGTCAACGAAGAAAACAACAATAAACTCCATATAAAATTGCGCATGACTAATAATTATTTTTTTATAAGTTATATCTTGCAAAATTATTTTATTACTATTCAATTAAAGCCAAAAAAATCATAATTTGTAAATAAAATATTACAAAAAAAATCCAACAACTTATTAGTCGTTGGATTTTTATTTTTAAGATTATAAAATGCTAATAAGTACCGTTCTGCATTTTATTCAAAACTTCTTTTATTTCATTTGCAGTTGTTTCTTCAACATTTGAGTCTAAATATTTTACAGCAAGAGTCTGTGTTGCAATTGCTTTGTCTTTTTGCCCGTCTTTATAATACAGCTGTGCTAAAGTATCTAAATAATACGGATTGTTTTTAGTAACTACCAAACTATATTCTGACCATTTAATGGCATCTTTAATAAAGCTCGAATTTAGAGGTTTTTCAACCACTGTCCACGCAGCAGAATTACAGATATTTGAATGGTATTCTTTAAATGGACTCCATCCGTTATAGGCGTACTCCGAAGTTGGATCCAAGTCTGTATACATAGCGTCTAATTTTTCAATTGGACTTGGCGAAACTAATTTAGATTCGAAATAGGTTTTAAATTCTCTTAAATAAGTGGTGTTTGAGCCGTCTTTATCTTGAACCTGGCTTAAATATTCGAAATAATTTCGGTATGCTTCAAAATTCCCTTTCCCTGATGCAATTATGTTTTTATAAATCGAATTGATTTTCTCTTTATTTACATCACCCGAAATTCCATTTTGGCTGTTATAAACACTTTGTTGTAGAGCTGTAGAAATTTCTGAAATAGGATTACCCATAATAACATATGAATTATCACCTTTTGCTTGATTAAACGCTGCACGGCCTTCTTCAATTTTATCCGAATGTTTTAAAAGATAATCTATGGCAAGAAAATCAGTATCATTAAGCGTTTTATCTTGGTTAAAAAGCTGTTTTGTAAAACCTTGATTTTTGATTTCTCTTAAAATGGTTTCAGCCAGATACATATTGGGTTTTGTATCTTTTTGGTGCGCTTCAATTAGTTTTTTCCAAGCTTGAGCAACGTCTTTTTTATCTACACTTGCTTTTGTAACAATAAATTCAGTCGAATTAGCGTCTGGAGTATATTCAGAATCATAGTCATACGAACTTTCCAGTAAAGCGGCTTTGTTAAAAGCTCTAATTAAATCTTCGTCGTTTGCTTTTTTGTTTTTAAAGGTTTTATCAATAGAAACAAAAGCATCTGCACGCTGTAATCTTCTGTAAAGATCTCCATAATAACTAAACTGATATTGCTGTGTTGACAAATCAGATTTGGCGCTTCCCAATACATCACCGTTTGCATTTACCACAAATACACTTGGATCATTGGTAATTTTATTGTTTTTCAGCCATTTTTTGTCATCGTCTCCAGCGAAATAAAAATTATAAACATCATACTGCGGATTGTATTGATCATACATATTATATCCTGTTTGTGTTTCCTGATCTTTTACAAACTTATCAAAGCTTTCTTTGGCTGTTTTATTACTGTCTTTATAAACTACCAGATATTTATTGGTGCTTGATTCTTTGGTCGCTTTAAGTGCATTACTTAAGCTATTCTCTATTTTTAATTTAAAATCATAATTTGAAGCTGCCGGCGGAGCTACAGCATAGTCTGCAATTGCCGTGCTGTCTGCAGGAACAATGTCTGTATCGTAGTTATAATTTCCTAACGAATAATCTTCTTTGCCTACATAAGTCCAGTTTGGAACAGATTTGGTTTCAATAGGCGTAACGCCTACTTTTTTAACTGGCTGTGGATTTTTTTCATTAACAAAAACAAGTGGATTTTTTCCTGAAGGTTCAGAAATTTGCAATTCATTTTTTGATTTATCGAAAAAACCTGCCAATTTTAAATCAGTCACAGCACCCAATTCATAGCTGATTGTGATCTCAGAAACCTCTTTTGGCACTGCATATTTTGCAACAGTCGCAGGATTATAGTAATCTTCGTAAACCAGATAGATAAAATCTGCTTTATCAATTTCAAATTCTAAATCTGTTTTTTCCCAGTCAGGATCTTGTTTGGTTCTGATGTCAGAAAGTTTTTGATATTTTACGTCTTCAGTACCATTTTGAGTTCCAATGTAAAAGGAATAATAAGAAGGATCTAAAAACTTGATTTTTATGTTTTTTGCTTTTTTATCATTCTTATACGAAAGATTAAAATTGTTCTCTGACGATGGATTGTTTATAAAAACCAAAGAATCTCCTTTTATTTCGTAACTGCCAGTGTAAAAAACCAGTTCATATTTACTGTCATCTAATAAATTCAGCTTTATTTTTTGACCTTTGTTTACAGAAAGATAAGTTCCTTTTTCAAGGTTTTTAATTTGAGAATAGGAAACCGTTGTCAACGAAGAAAACAATACTAAACTCCATATAAAATTGCGCATGATTTAAATTTTGTAGTTAATAACTTCACAAAGATATTCTATTCTTCTATAAAACAAATCACTCTACATTATTAATATGTAGTTAAATTACTATAAATTATATTTCATTGAAAAGATGATGTAACGAGGCTGTACCGTATATTGAGAAACTCGAGTTGAAAACTGCGAAAAGCTGTCATCATTGAGATATCTTGTATTTAACAGATTGGTTGCCGAAACTTTATATTCCCATTTGCTGTTTTTCTTCTGATAGATTAAACTCGCACTTAAGAAATCGTATTCATTATTAACCGATTTATTTCCGTTGTAATAATGGTAGAATTCGTACTCTGAAACAAAAGAGAAACTATCCAGAAAATAGTAATCTAATCTGGCAAAAGGTTTGTCGGTATAAAATGTCGAACCGCTGTATTTATTCACCAAAAGATTGTAACCAAATTCAATATTGGGCAGGTTTTTATAATTAGTCGAAGCTCTTACCGTATAACTCTGTACAAAACTTTCGGTTGTTGCTAATTTATCATTTTGAATGTTGTTGAATTTTGACCAGTTTAAACTCGCACTTGCCGATGCTTTGTAATTTTTTAAGAAAGAACGTCCGTAGCTTCCCATTCCTGAAAAAGTTTCATCGGCTAAATTGGAATTGTATGGAGATGATGATTGATTAATTCCTGTAAAATCAGCTTGTGTTTTAATAGCATCTACTTTTTTAGTATACGTTGCATTGGCAAAAATGTTCTCAAAATTGAACATATTGTATTTAAAATAACGCAGCGAATGTACTTGCGATGTTGCATTTTCTAGGAAGCGATTTCCACGAAACAAACTGCTGTAATCCGATAAAACATAACCTGCCGCTAACTGATTGATATCGGTAAAATCGTTTGACAATGAAAAATTATAAGTCAATGTTTCTGATTTTTTAATTTGGTATAACGCAAAGAAATCAGGCAGTACTTTTACGAAATTCTGTGAATAATCCGATCCCAGCTGCGAATTGGTCATTTGATACGAATGCACGCTTACACCTGGCGTAAAAGTGAATTTTCCAGTCAGGATTTTGTAATGAAACCCAAGAAAAACATCATTAAAACTATAATCAACATCATTATTGTTTTCTGCTGTGTTTAAATCGTTTCGATTACCATTATCCAGCATCTGAAAAATATGCGAATTAAAGTTCTGATATGAATACGTATTTCCTAATGTAATATTGAAATTGCTTTTTGGTGTCACCATGTAATAATAATCCAGTTTAGCATCTACTTTATTCGTTTTTACAAATCGATCTTGATTAAGATCATTTCGGTTTTGTCCCGAAATATATCCTGATAAATCAAAAGGCTGCGATTTTAAATTAGCATTGTAAAATGGATTTTCATCTTGATATAAATGCTGCATTTCAAAAGCAAAAATGTTTTTATCGCTTTGTGTATAATACAAACTCAGATTTTGGTTTATTGAGGTTGGATTTTGTTTCTTTTCTGTCAAAATAGTTTCAAGAGCCGAAATATTATTCACAACCGATTCACGCAACAAATCTGTATCTTCATCCTGTTTTGATAATTTGGTCAAAATATCATAATCAAACTGAAGTTTTGTGTTCGGTTTGTAGGTTGAACTCAGCTTAAACAATCCTAGATTGTTTTTTTGATGGGTAAGTTCGTCTCTTTTCTGCTGATCTCCTGACTCTAAAATTGTAGTCTGTGATTTGGTTTCTAAATCGGTTTTTGAGGAAGAAAGAATCCCGAAACCGCTTAGAGTCCATTCTTTGGTTGGGGAATACGAAAAGTTGGTCGCGCCAAATTTTGTTTCGATTTCTTTTGCACGATTGTTTCGTAAGATGGAAATTCCGAGATCATTTGAAGAAACATTAAAACTGCTTCCTCCTTTTTTCATGAGATTTTTAAATCCTCCGGTAAATTTGAAATAGTCCTGAGCCGTAAGAGGCAGTTCGCCAATATTATTAAAATTCGTAATTAAATTAATACTGTATTTGGGACTGTAATAAAACAACTTTGGATTGATGATATACCGACTGTCCAATTCGGCAACGCCTATTCCAGCGGTTACATCTCCAAACCAAAAGTTCTTTTTACCTTCTTTTAGTTTAATATTCATCGCCACATTTTCCTGATCGTTCTCGAGTCCTTTTAAAGCGCTTACTTCATTAAAATTTCGTAAAACCTGAACTTTATCAATAGCATCTGCGGGAATATTTTTAACGCCTAATTTGGTATCTCCGTCAAAAAAATCTTTTCCTTCCACCATCAATTTGCTGACTTTTTTTCCTTCTACTTCAATCTCACCATCGGCATTCACCTCAACTCCCGGCAATTTTTTCAAAACGTCTTCCAGCTTTTTTTCAGTTCCTGATTTGAAAGAATCAGCATTATAAACGATTGTGTCTCCTTTTATGGAAACAGGCATTTCGCGGACAATTTCCACACCTGCAAGTTCGATTCCGGCACCATCCATTACAATATTCTGCGTCATGTTTTCGGCTTTGGTGACCACCGCAATTTCTTTAGATTTCATTCCCAAATAACTTACCTTAACCGTATACGAGGTGTTGGGTTTTAAAGTAAGCTGAAATTTTCCTTTATCATTCGTAATCCCATACGAATCCATTGCTTTTGTAGTGTTGTTTACAGCCATGATATTGGCCATTTCCAACGGATTCTTTTGTTCGTCCTGAATGAAACCATCAAAACGAACACTTTGAGAAAATGAAAAAGAGGTAATTAAAAAGGCGAAGAAAAAATATATTTTGTTCATTAAAAAAAGCTTAGAAATAGATAATAATTAGAAGACTATTTATCTTCCCATTGGCGGCGGTCCACCCGCACGTCCGCGGTTCATTTCTCTAAATTCTTCCATTTTTTTAATTACGGTTTCATCATAATCTTTCTGAGAAATTACTTTTCCTTTTTTAGACGGTTTTATTTCTACTTTATCTTTGGCATTCAAAACAATTTTAGAACATAAAATAGTAGTTCTTCCGTCATTCACTTCTAAAATTAATCCAGGAAGTCCCCAATAATTTTCAGGTCCTTGGTTTACGGGAACTTCTGGCGTATACCAAGCTGTAATTACGATTTCTTTTGGTATTTCGAAATTATCCTCAAAATTCGTTTTGGTTTCTCCTGAAGTTTTCTTGGCTTCATCCGTCTTTTTAGCCTCGTTGTTTTTAGGTCTGAAATTTCTAAAATCAGTTTTACTGGCTTGTTTTACAGCTGTTGCTTTGTAACAATTATAGCCTCCAATCTGTTTGGTTTCCTGTTCCAGTTTCCAATCTAGTTTTGGCAGGGAATCAACTACCAAAAATTCTTTCCCCATAAATTCTTTATCAACGGTATAGGTTTTGTTTTTTACATCTTTATAAAATGTACCTCCACCACCCATCATAGAGCTCATCATCATACGCATACCGCCGTTTCCTTGTCCCGGAGTTTCAAGTTTTTCTTCTTCTTTGTATATTGAAGCTGATTTGTCAAAATTCAAAATGAACGTTTTCTCAAGCATCTGCTTCATTCGTTCTTCGATATTTTTCTGCATTTCAGGTGTAATATCGCGGTTTCCGGCTCTCATGCCTTCAAATTTAGGCGGCTGAGTTTTGGTCTCGTAAACGGCCATTCCTTGAAAATCTTTTTGTGCTTGTACTTGACTGAAAGCCAATACTAAAAGTAAATATGATAGTTTTTTCATCTTTTGTGGGTTTAAAAAGTTGTAAAGTTCATTAAAACTTACAATCAAATTTATTACTAATTTTAAAATACTGAAAGTTAAATATATCAATTCCAAAATGGCATCGACAAAATCACATTTTTGTAAGACTATTGTAATTTATAAAGGTTAAATGCTAAAATTGAGTAAATCCGTCATTTTAAAACCTACTTATGTCTAGTTTTTGTACTTTGGCTCTTTGAAATTGCATCATTATGAGTAAAACAATGCGTCTAGTTATTTTATTGTTGTTTAGTGCGTGTTCGTTCTCTTCGATTTTGGGCCAGAACCAAAAAATTACTCCTATTCTTGTTTCAAAATTTACGGCTGATGTTGATAAATTCATTGGTTATGATTCATTTGGTTATTCCTATCAAATCAAAAACAATGTTTTTAGTAAAATAAAAGGTAATGAAGTTTTTGAATATAAGAATGTTTCTTTGGGAAATATTACAAAAGTTGACATTCAGAATCCGCTTAAAATTGTGCTTTTTTATGAAGATTTCAACAGTTGTGTTTTATTAGACAACCAGCTGAATAAAATGACGGAAATTAATTTCTCTCAAAATCCTGTTCCAATTGTCGCAAGTGCAGTGGGAATGTCTACTCAAAACCAGCTTTGGGTTTACAATACTTTAAACCAGCAGATCGGACTTTTTGATTATTTAAAAAATGAATACAAAACCGTTTCAATTCCGCTTACAGAAGTAATTAAATATTACCAAACCGACTTTAATACGTTCTATTTGATTGATAAAAAAAACAATTGGTTTTCATGTAATATCTTTGGCAAAATTTCGAGTTTGGGAACTGTTTCTGATTTCGAAAAAATGGAAATAATTGATACTCAAAAATACGTTTTCAACAAGGACAATTCCTTGTTTTTCAAGGATATGAGTAACGGAGATTCTAACCGTGTTTTTGAAATTGAAATTTTAGAAAAATCGTTCGACAAATTCTATTACAAAGACCAAATTTTATCTATTTTTACAGCCAAACAAATTGTAAATTATAAAATCGTAATACCGTAATGCACATAGCAATAGCAGGAAATATAGGCGCAGGAAAAACAACTTTAACCAAATTATTAGCCAAACATTTTAAGTGGGAACCGCACTATGAAGATGTAGTTGATAATCCGTATTTAGACGATTTTTACCACCAGATGGAACGCTGGTCTTTTAATTTACAAATTTACTTCTTGAACAGTCGTTTTCGCCAAGTGCAGCAAATTCGCGAAAGCGGAAAGAAAATCATTCAGGACAGAACAATTTATGAAGATGCACACATTTTCGCTCCCAATTTATATGCAATGGGATTAATGACAAGCCGTGATTTTGAAAACTATACTTCTTTGTTTGAATTGATGGAATCGCTGGTAAAAGCTCCAGATTTATTGATTTATTTAAGAAGTTCTATTCCAAATTTAGTGGGACAGATTCACAAACGCGGACGCGAATATGAAAACTCTATTTCTATCGATTATTTAAGCCGTTTGAACGAAAGATATGAAGCATGGATTCAAACGTATACTAAAGGAAGGTTATTGATTATTGATGTTGACAATATTAATTTTGTCGATAACCCCGAAGATTTAGGAAATATCATTAATCGAATTGATGCTGAATTAAACGGGTTGTTTTAATCTGAAATAGTTTAATTTATAAAAAGAGAGGCTGCCTAAAAAATTAGACAGCCTCTCTTTTTTATGATATTTAATTGATTTTTTGAAATGTAATATAGTCTTCACCCCAGTTACTACCTCCATACTTTAACACTGTACCTGCTCCATTAACACACCATGCATTTCCTGCCCAGTAATAATAGATCTTATTAGCGCCACTAGTATTATTAATAATTACAGTTCCCATATTCATTGCATAATAACTACTTGGTGGCAATAAACCACTTATAAGTGAATTTGTAGAAATAATATCTGTACTACTAACATACGAAGTAGAGGTATCACTAAAGCCAGAACGTATCCACCAACTTTCATTTGAGCCTGTTGCAGCTAATGTTCCAGACGACTTAGTAGCTAACATATTTATACTTACCAGCCATTTGCCTGGTGGCAAAGTAATCGTTGTACCTGTATAAATATATGCTCCATAAGGAACAAGATCAGCACCGGCACCTAATTTTGCAAAACCTAATGTAACCGCTGAAGCATCAATTTGCGATATTTTACGCAAATTACCATTACTGTCTACTGTTACAACATTATCCGTTAGAGTTCCTGTATCCATTGTACGAACTCTTGCATAACCATTTACATCCATAGTTGCCGTTGGCGCATTGGTATTTATTCCTATTTTTCCTGTACCAATAGTATTGTTAACAGCAGTACCAAATAAGGTATTGCCAATGTTCATTTCATTACTTGCTGTTGGCGAACTTACATTAGCTGTAGTTCCAGAACCTATTATAATATTGTTTCCACCTGTTGTAATGTTACTGCCAGAGTTATATCCAAAAGCTACATTTCCACTGCCTGAAGTGTTACCTGATAAAGCTAAATACCCCATAGCTGTATTAAACGATCCGTCGGTATTAGCAGCCAACGTCGAAGTTCCGAAAGCTGTATTTGCTGTACCTGTCGAAACAGGATTGAGAGCATTGTAACCAAAAGAAGTTGTTGCAGTAGATACCTTACCTGCATTTGTATTGTTAATTTTAAATTGAAGAGGCTGATTATCTGTAGTCCCTAAAAAGTTAACCGAGGAATTTGTGCCTGCATTTCCTAACAAATTCCAATCTGTTGCCGTTAATGAAGAAGCACTAACTTTTCTTAAAATATTATTTGAATCTACTACTAAAATATTATCTGTAGCAGAACCAGTGATTAATCCCTCTATTGCTAAAGTAAAATCACTAGTAGTATTTAAAACAGAAGGTTTTGTTAAAGCACCACCTAACTGCACATAGCCATTATTAGCTTCCAATCCGTTATTAACATACGGGTTAATCTGTATTTTTTCTCCATAAGGACTTACTACCGTTTTTGTCTGCGCGATCATAAATCCACCCTGCATTAATAACAGCATACACATTATTTTTTTCATTTCTTAATTTTAAAATTTCTATACTATTTTGGCTTTTACTATTTCTTTATACTGTAAAAATATTTTAAATAATAAGGCTCCAATAGCCACAAGAAGTTTTTAAAATAACACTTTAGGACATTTAACGTAAATGCAAAAAAAATAATTAAGCTATCTTTTACTACTTTAAATACTTCCTATTTTGAGCATATGAACTAAAAAAATCATAAAAAAAGCCTCTAAAACAATTTAGAGGCTTTTTGTTTTAAGAAACTTTGTCAAAGTTTAAACTCTGACAAAGTTATTATTTTGCGGTTTCAACTTTTGCTAAAACTTCTTCTTCAGTTCCTTCAAAAACTTCTGTTGTGGTTTTGCCATCAACTGTTTTAGTCACGGTTCCAGTTGTTTTGCCGTTGATGTTTTTAACCTCAACACGAACCGATTCACTTTCTGAATGAGCATATTTTCCGTTTGCATCAAAATGAGCCAGACATTTAGCAGTTTCTTCTGCTGAACATCCTTTTTCTTTACATATTTTAATACATTCTTCTTTTGTCATTCCCGACATATCGCCACATTTCGAGATTCCCGCATGCATTTCTGTTTTAGCACAGCAAGAAGCTTTTCCTGCAATATCTGTTGGTGTGTGTCCTTCTCCTAAAATTGGAGCAATTACTAATCCTATTAAACAAGTTAATTTGATTAAAATATTCATGGAAGGCCCAGAAGTATCTTTAAACGGATCTCCAACTGTATCTCCAGTTACAGCAGCTTTGTGTGCATCTGAACCTTTGTACGTCATTTCACCGTTGATCATCACTCCTGCTTCAAAAGATTTTTTAGCATTATCCCAAGCACCTCCGGCATTGTTTTGAAAAACTGCCCAAAGTACCCCAGACACAGTAACTCCAGCCATATATCCTCCTAACATTTCAGCAATTAATTGATTGTTGTCTGAATACACTAATTTGCCTAAAAGCACAATTGCAATTGGAAAACCAATGGTTAAAACTCCCGGAAGCATCATTTCGCGTAAAGCGGCTTTTGTAGAAATTTCAACACATTTTCCATATTCTGGTTTTCCTGTTCCTTCCATAATTCCGGCAATTTCTTTAAACTGACGTCGGACTTCGTACACCATATCCATTGCGGCTTTTCCAACTGAATTCATAGCCAAAGCTGAGAAAACAACTGGAATCATTCCGCCGACAAATAGCATCGCTAAAACGGGCGCTTTAAAAATATTGATTCCGTCAATTCCGGTAAAAGTTACATAGGCGGCAAATAAAGCCAATGAAGTTAATGCCGCAGAAGCAATAGCAAATCCTTTTCCGGTAGCTGCTGTTGTATTTCCTACTGAGTCTAAAATATCGGTTCTAGTACGAACTTCTTTTGGTAATTCGCTCATTTCTGCGATTCCTCCAGCATTATCAGAAATTGGCCCGAAAGCATCGATAGCTAATTGCATAGCTGTTGTGGCCATCATAGCAGAAGCCGCTAAAGCTACTCCATAAAATCCTGCTAAAACATACGAAATCCAGATTGCGATTGCGAATAACAAAACAGTTGGAAACGTAGAAATCATTCCTGTCGCTAAACCTGCAATTACGTTTGTTCCGGCACCTGTTGATGATTTTTGAACGATTGCTAAAACTGGTTTTGTTCCTAATCCGGTATAATATTCTGTTACAGATGAAATGGCACCGCCCACAACTAATCCAACCAATGTCGCATAAAAAACACGCATTGACGAAATGGCTTTAGAACCTTCTCCGAAGAAAGTCATCTGCATTGTTTCTGGTAACATGTGCTGAACCAAGAAAAAACAAGCCACAGCTGTTAAAACAATAGAAACCCAGTTTCCTATATTTAATGCTTTCTGAACTTGTGCTTCTTTGGCATTATCATCTGATATTTTTACTAATGTTGTTCCAATAATGGAGAATAGGATTCCGAAACCGGCAATTGCCATTGGAAGTAAAATGGGTCCAATTCCGCCAAAAGCATCATTAATACTTCCGCCCATATCTTTTATCACATAATTTCCAAGAACCATAGCTGCTAGAACAGTTGCCACATAAGAACCAAATAAATCGGCTCCCATACCAGCAACGTCTCCTACGTTATCTCCTACGTTATCTGCAATTGTTGCTGGATTACGAGGATCATCTTCTGGAATTCCTGCTTCAACTTTACCAACTAAATCGGCACCAACATCGGCTGCTTTAGTGTAAATTCCGCCTCCAACACGTGCAAACAAAGCAATAGACTCTGCACCAAGTGAAAACCCTGCAAGAGTTTCCAACACAACAGTCATGGTATCTGTATCTTTCCAAACTCCGTCTGAAAATAAATTAAAGAAAATAATAAAAAAAGCAGTTAATCCTAAAACGGCTAATCCTGCTACTCCAAGTCCCATTACAGTTCCTCCGCCAAAAGAAACTTTTAAGGCCTGCGGCAAACTTGTACGTGCTGCCTGAGTAGTTCTAACGTTTGTTTTAGTGGCTATTTTCATTCCGATATTTCCAGCATAAGCCGAAAATAAAGCTCCAAAAATGAATGCTATTACGATTAATAAATGAGTTTTTACACCTGGAATAAAAGTAATTCCTGCAAGTGCCAAACTCGCAATAATTACGAAGATGGTTAATAGTTTATATTCGGCTTTTAGAAAGGCTAAGGCTCCTTCATAGATGTAATCTGAAATCTCTTTCATTTTACCATCACCGGCATCTTGTTTTAAAACCCAACTCCTTTTAATTCCCATGAAAAGTAATCCTAAAACTGCCATAACAATTGGCAGGTAAATCATAAATGCATTCATAATATTTTAATGGTTATGGTTAATAGTAAATAAACTGACTATAACGAATTTAAACAAAAAAGCAATACTCCTGACGGGGTATTGCTTTTTTTATAAAATATGTATGCTTTAATTATTTAATACTGAATAATCCTGCCGGTTTATTTTCAATATCATCAAAACGTTTAGTGCATTCAGCGATAATTTCGTAAGCTTCTTTAACATCTCCCCATCCTTCTACATCTACTTTTTTGTTTTCAAGGTCTTTGTAAACTTGGAAAAAGTGCTCAATTTCTTTTACTAAGTGCGGGTTAATATCAGAAAGATCGTTTAATGAATTCCAGATTGGATCTGATACTGGTACACAAATAATTTTTTCGTCTGGTCCTTTATCATCTGCCATGTGGAAAACCCCAATTGGTTTTACCTCCATAACACATCCAGGGAAAGTTGGTTCGTTTACTAAAACCAATACATCAAGAGGGTCGCCATCTAAAGCTAGCGTTTCTGGAATAAATCCGTAATCTGCTGGGTACATCATTGAAGAGAATAGCATTCTGTCGAAACGCATTCTTTTGATTTCAAAATCGTACTCATATTTATTTCTGCTACCTCTTGGGATTTCGATTAATACATCGAAAGTCGTTAGTTTGTCTGCGGTCATTTTCGTTTTTTATTATTTCTAAAATTTCGATTGCAAAAGTAATTAAAGAATCCCTTTTCACAATGAAAAAAGTATATTAATCTGTGTATTTATACATTAATTAATATACTTTTCTTTTTATATAACAGACAGTTAATAGGTAATTTTCCTGTTTCGCTTTGTTAAGTAATGATGCCAGAGCAAATAGGTCGCATAAGATCTGTATGGACTCCACTGTTCTGCATGGATTTCCATCTCCTGTTTATCGTGAATATTGAATAGTTCTTTAATTGTATTTACGACCGCAATATCACCAAGCGGAATCATATCGGGTTCTTCAAGACAGAACATTAAATAGATATCGATTGTCCAGTTTCCAATGCCTTTTAGCTTGATGAGTTCTTCCCTGACTTCTTTTGCTGTTTTTAAAGCGAGTCCTTCAATATCCAATTCTTTATTGAGAACTGCTTCGGCTAAAATTTTAATATATTTTGTTTTCTGACGGCTTACTCCTAAGCTTCTAAATTCTTCATCAGATAAAACCGCCATATTTTCGGGATTACAGGTTTTATAAGCTTTGATTTTTAAAAATGTGGCTTTCGCCGAATCAATAGAAACCTGCTGCTCCAATATCAACAAAACCAAGGTTTCAAAACCTTGCGGACGTCTTGGAATTGGTGGTAATCCGTATTTTTCGATTATCTCTAGAAATACTGGACTTTTGGATGAAAGAAAATCTATGGCTTCTTGCATGATTATAGTTTTCGAAAGTAAATCAAATTTAAGAAAAATGGAGTTAGTTCCCGCAAAGTCGCCAAATCGCTAAGTTTTTTTATCTCTCGCAGATTTTGCAGATAAAAATCTGATCTGGAATCTCAATGATTATCAAAAGCAAAAAATCGCAAAGATTTAAAACCTTTGCGACTTTGTAGCTTTGAGCCTTTGCACCTTTTTAAAAGTAGAATCCAAAAGATCCTTTTACGGCAAATTTATGAGCGTCTGGCATATCTAGATAATTTCCTCTCCAAGAAAAATCAATACGGAATACTTTGAAAATATTTCCAATTCCAGCATGGTATTCATAATATACTTTTTCCGGAGCGTTATAAGGCAATCCAGAAGCATTGATTGCGCGGTTGGCATCAGAAATTGTTCCGTGAACGGCTCTCACACCAACAAATTCTCGCCAATTCAATTTTCTCATAAATGGAATTCTGGCAAATAATCTTCCTCCAAAATCATGATTCCACTGCAGGGTTGTATATTGATCTGTAACGAATTCGTAGAAATTCAAGTTACTGAATGTATTTTCGATTGTAAAATAAGTCTGGTTACCCGGAATTACGCTCATCAATCCTAACGGAATGGTACCGAATGTTTTTCCTGTTTCCAAAATAATATTGGATCTTCCTAAAGGTCCAATGATAATAGGCTGTTTATAAAAAACTTGTATTTTTTCGTACGCAAAATCACTATCAAAAACCCCTTTAAGTCCATAACTAAAGTTTACAAAGAAATGACTGAACGGACTATCTACTAAATCTCTCTCTACTCCGTAACCAATTGTTTTACGGTTTGGCATATATTCAAACTGAATATTGGCTTCTGATTGTTTTACATCGCTCTTTACAACTCCCATTGGATTTGCGACGCTTGGCAATGTTGTATAATAGTCCAGACTAAAAGTCTTCGAAGCTGATTCTAAAGTTCGATATGAAAAACCTGCTTGAACAATAAAATTCTTTTTAGGTTCCATTTCGATCGAAACGTTACTTAAATTAATATTCGTCAGCTTTCCGTTACTTCCAGTTGTAAACAATGCCGAAGAAGCAAAACTTCGACCTAAAATATCATTTGTAGTGGTTAAACTTGCTCCAATCTGTTCAATATCACGTCTGTTCCCTCCAGAAATAATGACACGATTTTTCTTGTCAACCATCCATTTTCCCGAAAGTCCGTATTTGAATTTATTATCATCAAATCCGTAAGCCGTGTAAGCTTGTAAACGCCAAGGATCGTTTGGTCCAAAATAGGTTCTTCCTCCTACTCTTAAACGTAAACCTTCAACTTCATTATAGCCAAATGTGGAATAAATAGGTCCATAATCGAAGTTCTTAAATTCGACGTAACCGCTTCCTAAAATGGAGACGAGATTATACAACTGCTTAAATCGCTTGACCGTTTGCAGTGTGTCGAGCATTTTATATATACCAGCTTCGTCTTTGTTTAATTTCTCAAAACGATTTTCTTCCCAAAATTCCGGCGGTCGTTCATAGACCGCATTATCTATGAAATTGACTTCTTCTTTATAGAATTTTTCAGGTTTCTGAATGTTGAATTTATGATTACGGTATAATGTTGTTCGTTTTCCATACACTCCTTTTGATTTTTCTTTTTTATTCAAAGCAAAATCAGACATCATATAATCACGTGTCAAAAGGAAAACTGAATCGTTTTCAACTTCAAATTCCTGTTCAATATAAATATCTTTTACCCAGTTAATATTGGCACTTTTGGTAACACCCATATTAATTTTTTTGATGGCAAAAGTGGTATCATTTACCCAGAAATCACCTTTAAAAGTCAATTCGTTTTTACGTCTTGGATAGAAAACAATATTAAAACACCACTTTTTATCAATGTAAGCACTGTCTTTTAAAACGTAATTGTAAACATCAATTCCGGTTCTTGACAACGGACTCGTAAAGCTTTTATCAAAAAACTTAAGGTGATTGTCGTAAATATTGTAATCCGAATAAAGATCTTTTACAAAGGCTAAAATCTGCTGATTTCCGTTGAAACCAGACATTTTATTTCCGGTAAGGTTTTCTTTTACTTTCTTGATTCTGTTATCGCCGTAAACATCATAAACTGATTCATTAATGAAAATCGGCAGATAGGTTTTTCCGGTAACATCAGAAGTATCAACATGATCAAAAACGAATTCCATTCCTTTAAAAAGCTTGTTTTTCATGAAAGCACTATCGATAGTGTTCATATCAAATTCCACTTTTTCATACTTCTGCATTTGATATTGATTGAATTGGTAAAGTCCATTTTTACGTTTTCTTTCCCAGATTTTCCTTAAAATATCAATTGCCGGATTGTTCTTTTTGGATGTTTTTCCAGTATAAATCACGACTTCGCTAAGCGCTTCAGGATCACTTAAAACGATCGTAAAGTTATAATTTACGGCTTTATCAAGAGGAACTTCTTTATCTGAAAATCCTGCAGATGAAACTAGTAAAGCAGTATAGGTGTTTGGAGATTCAAGATAGAAACGTCCGTCTTCATTTGAAACGATTCCAGTATTTGAGCCTTTAAAAACAATATTTGCAAAAGGTACAGGCTGATTCGATTTGTCCAAAACAACTCCACTCACCTTAGTTTGTGCAGTAGCAACATTCGCAAAAGCAAATACAATATATAAGAGAAGTAGAGTTAATTTGTTCATTATCATGTAAAAAAAAACTTCACCAATCCATGTTGTCTGATGAAGTTTTATGAGTATTTCGTATTTGTATTACTTGTATAATACTTTCTTAACTGCTTTTACTACATCACCTGCATTTGGTAACCATTCTTTAAGCAATACAGGAGAATATGGCGCAGGAGTATCTGCAGTTGTAATACGCTGAATTGGTGCATCAAGGAAATCAAACGCTTGCTCTTGCACGATGTATGTGATTTCAGAAGAAATACTAGCAACTGGCCAAGCTTCTTCAAGAATTACTAAACGATTTGTTTTTTTAACTGATTTAAGAATTGCATCTTTATCCATTGGACGAACAGTTCTTAAGTCGATGATCTCACAAGAGATTCCTTCTTTTTCTAATTCATCAGCAGCAATGAAAGCTTCTTTAATGATTTTTCCGAAAGAAACGATAGTTACGTCTTTACCTTCACGTTTAACATCGGCAACACCAATTGGAATTGTGTATTCTCCGTCTGGCACTTCACCTTTATCACCGTACATTTGCTCAGATTCCATGAAAATTACAGGGTCATTGTCGCGAATGGCAGATTTTAAAAGTCCTTTTGCATCGTAAGGAGTTGAAGGAACAATAACTTTAAGACCTGGAGTGTTAGCAAACCAGTTTTCTAAAGCTTGTGAGTGAGTAGCTCCCAATTGACCAGCAGAAGCTGTTGGTCCGCGGAAAACGATAGGCACATTAAACTGTCCTCCTGTCATTTGACGCATTTTAGCAGCATTATTTATAATTTGATCAATACCAACTAAACAGAAGTTGAATGTCATATATTCTACAATAGGGCGGTTTCCATTCATTGCAGAACCTACTGCAATTCCTGAAAAACCAAGCTCAGCAATTGGAGTATCGATTACTCTTTTTTCACCAAACTCAGCAAGCATTCCTTTTGAAGCTTTGTAAGCTCCGTTGTATTCTGCAACCTCTTCTCCCATTAAATATATGGATTCATCGCGACGCATTTCTTCGCTCATCGCTTCGCAAATGGCCTCTCTAAATTGTATTGTTCTCATATTTTTTATTGTATGTTGAATTTTCTGAAGAGCAAAAATAAATATTTTAAATAACTTAAAAGCATAAATTGAATTTAAAATCGCACTAAGTTCTTTCTCGATTTTGGTTTTGACTTTTAAAAGTTTATGACGCCATTTACGAAATCGATATAATAGACGTATAATTCACACTTAATGCTGTTTTCGTCTGCTTTTTATACAAACTTCAACAGATTTGTTTAATTCTTGCTTCTTCAAATTCTGTCTTCATAACGGAACAAATCCAAAACTAGTATAAATCATTCGAAAAATTAACATATCACAACTTTGCTTTTGTTGCAAAAAATGCTAGTAATCAAGCAAAATGCTCTTATTTTCATTTTTTATTTTAAGAAAAAGTGCCTAAACCTTTGCAATTTCCGAAATCGTAATAGTTTTCAAAAATATTATGCATGCATAGTATAATTATTCCAAATTAAATTCTAAATTTGTAAAAGCATATTACAAATTCAAAACATATACTTATGAAAATACTAGTTTGCATCAGCCATGTGCCTGATACTACTTCAAAAATTAACTTTACCAATGGTGACTCAGAATTTGACACTAACGGTGTACAATATGTAATTAATCCTAACGACGAATTCGGTCTTACACGTGCTATCTGGTTTCAAGAACAGCAAGGAGCAAATGTAACAGTTGTAAACGTTGGAGGTCCAGATACAGAACCAACATTGCGTAAAGCTTTAGCAATTGGTGCAAATGAAGCAATTCGTGTTAATGCAAATCCTACTGACGGTTTTTTTGTGGCAAAACAATTAGCTGAAGTAATCAAAAATGGTGGTTACGATTTAGTAATTGCCGGAAAAGAATCTTTAGATTATAACGGAGGAATGGTTCCTGGAATGATTGCAGGAATTTTAGGTTATAACTTCTTAAATTCTTGTACTGGTTTAACAGTTGACGGAAACAACGTAAAAGCAATTCGCGAAATTGATGGTGGTAAAGAAACTGTAGGCACTGCCCTTCCATTAATTATTGGCGCTCAAAAAGGTCTTGTTGAAGAAAAAGATTTACGCATTCCAAACATGAGAGGAATTATGACTGCAAGAACTAAAGCGCTTACTATTCTTGAGCCGGTTGATGCAGCTGTAAATACAAAAGCGGTGAAATTTGAGAAACCAGCTCCAAAATCAGCAGTTAAATTAGTTTCTGCAGATAATTTAGATGAGTTAATCAATTTATTACACAGCGAAGCTAAAGTGATTTAAGATATTTATTGATGAATTTAAGATTAACGATTTTTGATTTCAGATTTAAAATCAAAAATGAGTTAATCGCAAATCATTAATCACAAATCTAAAATCGTTAATCACAAATCTAAAATCTAAAATTATTATGTCAATATTAATATATGCAGAATCTGCAGAAGGAAAATTTAAAAAAGTTGCTTTCGAATTAGCTTCTTACGCTAAAAAAGTAGCAGAATCATTAGGAACTACTGTTACAGCTCTAACTGTAAACGTTAGCGATGTAAGCGAATTAGGCAAATACGGGGTTGATAAAGTTCTTAAAGTAAGCAACGATAAATTAGCTGGTTTTAACGCAAAAGCTTATGCTGATGTTATTAAACAAGCAGCTCAGAAAGAAGGAACAAAATTAGTTTTACTATCTTCAACTACAGACAGCATTTACCTTTCACCACTAGTTGCAGTAGCTTTAGAAGCTGGTTTCGCTTCAAATGTAGTTGGGTTACCAATTAGCACTTCTCCTTTCCAAGTAAAAAGAAATGCTTTCTCAAACAAAGCTTTCAACATTACAGAAATCAGCACAGATGTAAAAGTGCTTGGTTTAGCTAAAAACTCTTACGGACTTTTTGAAAGCGCAGGAGCTGCTACAGCAGAAGATTTCAGTCCATCAATTGGAGATGATGATTTTGGTGTAAAAGTAGAATCTGTAGAAAAAGTAACTGGAAAAGTTTCTATCGCTGATGCTGATATCGTAGTTTCTGGCGGACGTGGATTAAAAGGTCCAGAAAACTGGGGATTAGTTGAAAATCTAGCTGAAGTTTTAGGTGCTGCAACTGCTTGTTCTAAACCAGTTTCAGATTTAGGATGGAGACCTCACAGCGAACACGTTGGACAAACAGGTAAACCAGTTGCAACAAACTTATATATTGCGATTGGTATCTCAGGAGCCATCCAGCATATTGCAGGTATCAACTCATCTAAAGTAAAAGTAGTAATCAATAACGATCCAGAAGCTCCTTTCTTTAAAGTGGCTGATTACGGAATAGTAGGAGATGCTTTTGAAATCGTACCTAAACTAACAGAGAAATTAAAAGCTTTTAAAGCACAACATTCTTAATTAAAATTCTCTTTAAAAATATAGCTGCCTAAAAACAAGATGTTGTATCTTTGTTAATAGGCGGCTTTTTTGTTCCATATTTTTTGACTAAAATTGCAGCTTTATTTTTTAATCCAAAGAAGTATTAAAATGAGGCGCTAAGTGCCTTTTTTACAAACATATATGAGTCTAGTAAAATTATCCATAAAAGGAATTTCGTACAGCCAAACTCAAAATGGCGCTTATGCCTTAATTTTGAATGAAGTCGACGGCGAAAGAAAATTACCAATTGTTATTGGCGCTTTTGAAGCTCAATCAATCGCTATTGCCCTAGAAAAAGAAATAAAACCACCGCGTCCGTTAACACACGATTTATTCAAAAACTTTGCTG
This sequence comes from Flavobacterium sp. H4147, assembly GCF_029360735.1. NCBI lineage: Bacteria > Pseudomonadati > Bacteroidota > Flavobacteriia > Flavobacteriales > Flavobacteriaceae > Flavobacterium > Flavobacterium sp. H4147. The sequence continues at coordinate 618,136 of NZ_JARKNB010000001.1, forward strand.
AAAGATTTGATATTGTAGTAAAGCAAGTTATTATTCATAAATTAGTCGATGGTGTTTTTTATTCAAGTTTAATCTGCGAAAGAGATAAAATTGAAGAAATTATTGACGCAAGAACTTCAGACGCAATAGCTCTGGCATTACGTTTCAATGCCCCTATTTTTACTTACAAAAACATTCTGGATAAAGCTGGAATTTATTTAAAATCAAATACTGCCGAAAGCGATCAGGGAACTCAGGAAATTGATGATGTTCTTTCAAATCCTGAAACTTTTGGACGTGAAGAAGAAAGCAACCAATCTGGCGACGTGTATGCAAAACACAGTCTTCAAGAATTAAACGAACTTTTGGATCAAGCCGTTTCTCAAGAAGATTATGAAAAAGCAGCCAAAATTAGAGACGAAATTTCCAGAAGATAAATTCAATGTTTAATCGTTGAACCGTTTATTCGTTAAATCGATTAAACCATTAAACGAATAACCGAATAAACAAACACATGAAACAATACTTAGATTTAGTAAAACACGTTTTAGAAAACGGCAATCAAAAAGGAGACCGAACAGGAACAGGAACAAAAAGTGTTTTCGGCTACCAGATGCGTTTTGATTTAAGTGAAGGTTTCCCAATGGTTACGACTAAAAAACTTCATTTAAAATCCATTATTTACGAATTACTTTGGTTTTTAAAAGGAGATACTAATATAAAATACCTAAAGGAAAACGGAGTAAAAATCTGGGACGAATGGGCCGATTCTAATGGCGATTTAGGTCCCGTTTACGGTCATCAATGGCGTAACTGGAACAGCGAAGAAATCGACCAGATCTCTGAATTAATTACAGAATTAAAGACAAATCCGAATAGTAGAAGAATGCTAGTCTCTGCATGGAATCCATCGGTTTTGCCAGATACTAAAAAATCTTTTGAAGAAAATGTTGCCAACAACAAAGCCGCATTACCTCCATGTCATGCCTTTTTTCAGTTTTATGTGGCAAGTCCAGATCCTGAAAAAGGAGAAACAAAAGGAAAATTATCCTGCCAATTATACCAGCGAAGTGCAGATATATTTTTAGGAGTTCCTTTTAATATTGCTTCGTACGCATTATTAACGATGATGATTGCACAAGTTTGCGATTTAGAACCAGGCGATTTTATCCACACTTTTGGTGATGCGCATATTTACAACAATCATTTTGAACAATTGGAATTGCAGTTAACACGTGAGCCAAAACCATTACCAAAAATGATTTTAAATCCTGAGATCAAAAACATTTTCGATTTTGATTATGACGATTTTACACTTGTTGACTATGATCCACATCCTGCCATCAAAGGAAGTGTTGCTGTATAATATTAAAAAATCCGCTAAATAAATTTAAGCGGATTTTTTTATACAACTACTACTCCATTTTCACTCCCGGCAAAATCATTCCATTTGTAGAAATCAGCTTCGGGATCGTTTACATAATTTCCGTCGATTACATACTTAAATTCGTAAATCGCATCTTTTACCAGATCGTAAGTAGCTTTGAAAGTTCCGTTTTTAAGTTTGCTTAAAACACCTTCTTCTGCGTTCCAATTATTGAAATCTCCAACAACTGCTGCCGAATCAGCATCTTTGGCATCGATAGAAAAGGTTACTTTACAAACTGGTTTAGTTTTGACAAATTGTTTCTTAAGAGACATAACTATTTAGTTTTTAGATTCATACACTAAATTAAAGAAATTCATCCGAACTCTGTACACTACTATAACCGATTTACGATTATAATAAAAAGACTACATGATTTTAATTGTATCTATAATTTAAAGTGCCTATTTTTTTAGGATTGAGAATTTAGATCTGTATTGAGTAGAATATTTATGTAGCCAAAATATGGTGTTTTCAAAATAAATTTTAACTTTATAATCTCATTTATATCTTATGGAAAAAGAAGTGCACGAACAATACGAGTATGCCAGAAGACGTATAAGACAAAAAAAAGTCCTGTATTTCCATTTTGTACTCTTTCTACTTGGAAGCTTATTTATATTTGTCGCTAATAAATTTTTCGGGTTTGGAGCATCATCAGAACACAACTGGTGTTTATGGGGAATTACGTTATGGTTCTTTCTGTTTATTTTACACTTTATAAAAGTTTACATTACAGACCGATTTATGAATAAAAAATGGGAAAGAGAACAAATTGACCGATTAGTTGCTTTACAACAGAAAAGAATTAGTCAATTAGAATCTAAAATAAATGAAGATACTGAGAATAAAATTTAGTTTCAGCGTATTATGATTATAATGATTGCGGCTATTGCCGAAAATAATGCCCTTGGGAAGAATAACGAATTAGTATGGCATCTTCCAAATGATTTTAAAAGATTTAAATCTCTTACCACAAATCATCATATTATTATGGGCAGAAAAACTTTTGAAAGTTTTCCTAAACCTTTACCTAACAGAGTTCATATTGTAATAACAAGACAAACAGATTACAAACCTGAAGGCTGCATTGTGGTTGACAGTATGGAAAAAGCTATTGCATTATGCCCTGAAAATGAAGATTCGTACATTATAGGCGGAGGCGAGATTTACACTCTTGGAATGCCTTTTTCTGATATTCTTGAAATTACAAAAGTACATCACACTTTTGATGCTGATGCTTTTTTTCCAAAAATTAGTAAAAGTGAATGGCAGTTAGTTGAAGCTGAAGAAAATTTTAAAGATGAAAAACATCTTTACGATTACACTTACGAAACTTACATTAGAAAATAAAAAAACATCCTCTTTTGAAGGATGTTTTTTAAAAACTGATTAATTTTGTATTGACTCGCTCAAGAAAATAGTTTTTGTAAAAAATCACAAACGCGTAAAAACATTTGAAATAACTGAATAACATTTAATGTTAAATGAGACTAAGAGTCTCAAAAGCCTTTAATAACAAATACCACTAAGATATTAAAGGCAAGAAAATTAAAATTTCCAAAAACAAATTTAATCCTAAGAACGTATTTCGCACTTTTAAAATTGTATTCCCCCAAGAACAACACTTTTAAAAACTACTAACTTGAACAGATGAATATCAGTGCAAAAAAAACACTCATCTGATTAAGTCAATGACAAGATCAATCATTAATTTTATCATTTTTACTTCAGCAAAGTTGGGCATAAAATCTACGTTGCACAATACCCACTTTTAGTGATTTTTTTCAAATCACTGTTTTTGGTGATGCTGAATAACTTCGTAAAAAACCCGTTTTAGACCTTGTTTTAAAACATTTAACGGACATTTTAAAAAACTCAATTACAGTTACAGCAGATTGTTTATATTTGCGTAAATTATAATAATGTCTGAAAAAGTAACTCCATATAAAGACTCTTCTTTAGGAAAGAAAGAGCAGGTTGCCCAAATGTTTGATAACATTTCTGGCAACTATGATAATTTAAACCGCGTAATCTCATTTGGTATTGATACGAAATGGAGAAAAAAAGTACTTAAAATAGTTTCTGATACCAAACCAAAAACTATTTTAGATATTGCTACAGGAACTGGTGATCTGGCAATTTTGATGGCTAAAACCAATGCAGAAAAAATTATTGGACTGGATATTTCTGCCGGAATGCTTGAAGTGGGAAAAAAGAAAGTCGAAGACAAAAAGCTTTCAAATGTAATCGATTTGGTTTTGGGAGATTCTGAAAACATTCCTTTTGAAGACAACCATTTTGATGCTATTACAGTAGGATTTGGTGTTCGTAATTTTGAAAATCTTGAAAAAGGTTTTGCAGAAATTTTACGTGTATTGAAGCCTAACGGAATTTTCGTGATTCTGGAAACTTCGGTACCAGAAAAAACACCATATAAACAAGGATATAAATTCTACACCAAAAATATACTTCCGGTTATAGGAAAGATTTTTTCTAAAGACAATTCAGCATATGGCTATTTATCTGAATCTGCCGCTGTTTTTCCTTATGGAGAAGCTTTAAACAATATTTTAAGAAAAACTGGGTTTATAGATGTTGTAGCAATGCCGCAAACTTTTGGTGTAGCAACCATTTATTCAGCATCTAAAAAATAGTATGAAAAAAATTGTAATTGTAGTTTTATTAGCCTTAACCACAAAGGGATACTCTCAGTTTGCTAAAAATATGTTTAGCAAAGATCCTATTATCAATCTCGAAAACTGGCAGAAACAACGTGTCTATTTTGGGTATTATTTAGGCTTTAACAGTTTCGACTTTAAGTTTGACTATAAAACTCCTGTTACAAATGATATTCAGGTTAAAAAAACAACTGGATTTAATGTTGGGGTTGTCGCTGACTTACGATTACAAGAATATATCAACCTGCGTTTCGAACCTGGTTTATATTATACAAAACGTGATTTGTACTATCCAGGCTTTGATTTAGAAAAAGATTACTTAAGAGAAGTAAACAGCACCTATATTCACTTCCCTTTGCTGCTTAAATTTTCGTCGCTGCGTACAGGAAACATTCGCCCTTATTTAGTAGGCGGAATGTCTACCACTTTAAACTTATCCAGCAATTCAAAATCTCAAGATGACAACTTTGAAGGAAAATTTAGAGTCAAACAATGGACAGCCGCTTATGAAGTGGGTTTTGGAATTGATTTCTTTACAGAGTATTTTATTTTCTCTCCTTCAGTAAGAGGTATGTTTGGTATTGGCGATGAATTAATCCGCGACAAACCTATAAATGGTGCCAGTCCATGGACCGACAATATTGATTCGATGAAATCGAGAGCTATTTTAATAAATTTTACATTTCATTAAAACAAAATCTTAACTATTTCGTTTAAATTCACTAAGAATAATTGCTGTTGCTGTTGCTACATTTAAACTTTCTGTTTTTTGCAGCTCACCAAATCTTGGAATAGTAAGACGGCTGGTCACTATTTTTTCAATTTCTGCCGAAATTCCGTTGGCTTCATTACCCATAATAATGATTCCATCTTGAGGCAGGTTTGATTGATAAATATTTTCTCCATCCATAAATGTTCCAAAAACAGGTAATTTTGTCTGGCTAACAAACGTTTTCAAATCAACATAACTAACGTTTACTCTGGTAATTGATCCCATGGTGGCCTGCACTACTTTTGGATTATAAATGTCGACTGTTTCTTTGGAACAAACAATTTGTTTAATTCCGAACCAGTCGCAAAGACGCATAATCGTTCCCATATTTCCGGGATCACGAATATCATCTAAAGCCAGAATTAACCCAGAATTAAGAATTTCTGTTTCTTGTGGCATTTTAAAAACTGCCAAACAAGTATTTGGAGTCGATAAAGCACTTATTTTTTTCAGTTCTTGATCATTAATTAAAGTTCGTTTTGAAGTTTGAACTTCTTCAAAATCATTTAAAGTGGTGTATAAATGCTCTAATTCAAAATTGGATTGCAATAATTCTTGAATTACCTTTACTCCTTCAGCAAAAAATAATCGATTAGCAAAACGCTGTTTTTTTTGATGCAAGCCTGATATAAGTTTTATTTGGTTTTTACTAACCATAAAATAATGTACTTTTGAATTAAATATTTAATAACACTTGAAAAATAATTCCACAAAAATAATAGCATTTCTTCTAATAGCAATACTTATTTGTGCTTGTAATGCTGTAAAAAGAGTTCCTGATGGAAAATATCTTCTTGTCAAAAATAATATTCTGGTAAATGGAAAATCTACCAATGACGAAAATGCAACTAATCAAATGTATCAAAAACCAAATGGTACCCTATTAGGATACAAACTTCGTTTAAATCTTTACAATCTGGCTAACTTAAATCCAGACTCTACTTATCAGGCAAAATTCAAAAAACATCCTGGATTATATGAGCGTCAGGCAAAATTATTATCTGCTAAACAAGTCGACAGACTCGGACAGTCATTTTTATATAAAGGAATCCACGAATTTTTAAAAAACACTGGAGAACCTCCTGTAATTATTGACACATCCAAAACAAAAAAAACCTTAACTCGTTTGAAGTATTACTATTTCAACAGCGGTTATTTTAATGTTTCGACAGATTATACAATTAACAGTGTTGCCAAAAAGAAAGCTCAGGTAAATTACAATATTACGACTGGACCTGCGTACATTCTAGATACTATTAAATCTAAGATAATGACTCCTGCTCTTGATTCATTATTCAAAAACAACAATGAACCTTCTTTTATAAAATCAGGAAACCAATATAAAACTGCCGATTTTGAAGAAGAAAAAAACCGTATTACAACATATTTCAGAAATAACGGTGCTTACTTTTTCCAGCCTACTTATGTAACTTTTGATATTGATACGATTGGCAAAAAAAATAAAGCCGATGTTACACTTGTAATCAACAACAATAATATTCAGGAAAGAGATTCAAGCAGAACAGAACCTTTTAAACTTTACAAAATAAGCGACGTTAACATATACACTGACTATTCGCCTGCAAATGCCAAATCTAAAGTTAATGATAGTGTAACGTATAATAATTTTAATCTTTACAGCTATAAAAAATTAAAGTACAAACCTCGTGCTATTACTGATGCTATCTTTATTAATAAAGGAAGCACATATTCTGACACTAGAACAACACTTTCATCGCGATATTTAAATAACCTTAAAATATTTAATTATCCGTCGATTCAATATGAAGTTGACAAAAGAGATCCAACTGCAGAATCATTGATCGCAAATGTGTATTTAACGCCAAGAAAAAAATACAGTTTTGGTGCTACTCTTGATTTTACACATTCTAATATTCAGGATTTTGGTATTGGAGCCAGTATTTCGGAAACCATTCGAAATGTATTTAATAGAGCTGAAACTTTAGAGATTTCGGCGCGTGCCAATATTGGTTCTTCAAAAGACATGGCAAATCCTAACAACACCTTTTTTAATGTTTCAGAATACGGATTGGATTTAAAACTGAATTTTCCAAGAATTCTACTGCCTTTTGGAACCGAAAAAATTATTCCGAAAAGAATGATTCCTTCGACTTCTATTTCGGCAGGTTTTTCAAAACAAACCAACATTGGTCTTGACAAAGAAAATTTCACAGGCGGTTTCTCATACAATTGGTCGCCTAAACGTCATAACACTGTAAAATTTGATCTGCTTAATGCACAATATGTTCGAAACTTAAATCCTAATAATTATTTTAATGTTTACACCTCTTCTTATAGAGAGTTAAATAATATTGGTAAAGCATACAATGAAAATGAAAGCTATTTTGACAATCCAGAAGATCGAAACCTAAGAATTCCCGATGGAACTACTGGCTTTACAAATGACGTTTTAAGCAATAAAACTGCTTTACAACCTGGCTCGTCAGAATATAAAGATGTAGAAAGTATTGAAGAAAGAAGAGTTCGTTTAACAGAAAACGATTTTATTTTAGCCACTAGTTACACTTTTACTAAAACCACAAAAAAAGATTTAGCTGACAATAATTTCTATCAGTTTAAAACCAAACTAGAATCGGCTGGTACATTATTATCTGCCATTTCAACAATTGGAAGTCTTCCAAAAAATTCAAATGGGAACTATGAAATTTTCAATTTAGAATATGCCGAATATGCCAAAGCTGAATTTGATTATATCAAACACTGGGATTTTGGAAAAGAAAAAGTTCTGGCTGTAAGAAGTTTCTTTGGGATTGCTGTTCCGTTTGGAAATTCAAACTATGTTCCGTTTTCACGAAGTTATTATTCTGGAGGTTCAAATGATAACCGCGCTTGGCAGCCTTATTCACTTGGTCCAGGAAGCACAAATGCAGTTGACGATTTTAACGAGGCCAACATGAAAATTGCGCTTAGTGCCGAATACCGATTTAAAATATTTGGTGATGTGAAGGGAGCAATCTTTGCAGACGCAGGAAATATCTGGAATGTGCTCGATAATGTGATTGACAATAAAGCAAAATTCAACAACTTAAACGATTTAGATGAAATTGCTTTAGGTTCTGGATTTGGTTTACGATACGATTTAAGCTTCTTTGTTATTCGTTTGGATTTAGGCTTTAAGACTTATAATCCGGCGCATGACAAGGGCGATCGATGGTTTAAGGAATACAATTTTGGGCATTCGGTTTTAAATTTTGGTATAAATTATCCGTTCTAATGCTAATTAATTCTTATTTTTGCAACCTAAAAACTAAAAACAACTATAAAAAAAATTAAAATGGCACACAACATTAAACCAGGAGTAGCTACAGGAGATCAAGTACAAGAGATTTTTAACTATGCTAAAGAGAAAGGTTTTGCTCTTCCAGCAGTAAACGTTACAGGATCAAGTACAATCAATGGAGTTCTTGAAACTGCAGCAAAACTAAATGCGCCAGTTATTATTCAATTTTCAAACGGAGGAGCACAATTTAACGCCGGAAAAGGTTTATCTAATGCAGGTGAGAAAGCAGCTATCGCTGGTGGAATCGCTGGAGCAAAACATATTCATACTTTAGCAGAGGCTTACGGTGCAACTGTAATTTTACACACTGACCACTGTGCTAAAAAATTATTACCTTGGATTGATGGTTTATTAGATGCTTCTGAAAAACATTTTGCAGAAACAGGAAAACCATTATTCAGTTCTCACATGATCGATTTGTCTGAGGAGCCAATCGAAGAGAACATTGAAATCTGTAAAGAATATTTGGCTAGAATGAGCAAAATGGGAATGACATTAGAAATCGAACTTGGTATTACAGGTGGTGAAGAAGATGGCGTTGACAACTCAGACGTAGACAGCTCAAAATTATATACGCAGCCAGAAGAAGTAGCTTATGCTTACGAAGAATTATCTAAAGTGAGCCCTAAATTTACTATCGCTGCTGCTTTCGGAAACGTTCACGGTGTTTACAAACCAGGAAACGTAAAATTAACTCCAAAAATCTTAAAAAATTCTCAGGATTTCGTACAGAAGAAATTCAACACAGGACACAATCCAGTTGATTTTGTTTTCCACGGAGGTTCAGGTTCTACACTTGAAGAAATCAGAGAAGGAATTAGCTACGGAGTTATCAAAATGAACATCGATACAGATTTACAATTTGCATACACTGAAGGAATCCGTGATTATATGGTGAAAAACCTTGACTATTTGAAATCTCAAATTGGTAACCCAGAAGGTCCAGATGCTCCAAACAAAAAATATTATGACCCAAGAAGATGGGTTCGTGAAAGCGAAGTAACATTCAATGCAAGACTTGAACAAGCTTTTGCTGACTTAAATAACGTAAACACACTTTAAATTTTAGATTTTTGAATTTAGATTTCAGATTTCTAATGGAGCCTGAAATTTAAATTTTGAATTCAGATTGAAAAATCTAAAATTTAAAATCTACATTCTAAAATTAAAAAAATGGCTTGGTTTAAAAGACAAGAAAAAGGGATTACGACCGCGACAGAAGACAAGATGGACGTTCCGAAAGGATTGTGGTACAAATCTCCTACTGGAAAAATTATTGATGCTGACGAATTAGCGAGAAATTTATTCGTAAGCCCAGAAGATGATTTTCACGTTCGAATTGGAAGCGCAACCTATTTTGAAATTTTATTCGACAACAACGAATTTGTTGAGTTAGATAAAAACATGACATCAAAAGATCCTCTGCATTTTGTGGATACAAAAAAATATGCAGATCGTTTGAAAGATGTAATGGAAAAAACTCACCTTAAAGACGCTGTTCGTACAGGAGTAGGAAAATCTAAAGGAAGAGAACTTGTAATCTGCTGTATGGATTTTGCATTCATTGGTGGATCTATGGGAGCTGTAGTAGGAGAAAAAATCGCAAGAGGTATTGATCATGCTATTAAAAACAAACTTCCTTTTGTAATGATTTCTAAATCCGGTGGAGCTCGTATGATGGAAGCTGCTTATTCTTTAATGCAATTAGCAAAAACTTCTGTAAAATTAGCTCAATTAGCTGAAGCTAAATTACCATACATCTCTCTTTGTACAGACCCAACGACAGGAGGAACAACAGCTTCTTACGCAATGTTAGGAGATATCAACATCTCTGAACCAGGCGCATTAATTGGTTTTGCTGGTCCGCGTGTTGTACGTGACACTACAGGAAAAGATTTACCAGAAGGGTTCCAAACTGCTGAGTTTCTTTTAGAGCACGGTTTCTTAGACTTTATCACGCCTAGAAAAGAATTGAAAGATAAGATCAACTTATATATCGATTTGATTCAAAATAATGATATTAGAAAATAGTTTTAAAACTATTTAAAATTGAAAATCCCAGAAATTGATTTCTGGGATTTTTTTATTTAAATCATATTAGTTTTAAGTATCCTGCAAGGTTTTCAAAACCTTGTAGGTTTAGATTTTTTTAATCATTAGAATCTTCAGAAATACCTACAAGGTTTCGAAAACCTTGCAGGAAGGCAGATAAACTTTTTGTTTCTATATTCAAATAAATACTTGTCCGAAAAATTGTATTTTTGTTCTGCAATAATAGTTTTATCTAAGTGAACTATTAAAATGTATCTCACAAAAACGGATTTGTTTTTTACCAAAATCAATTTTTATTAAAGCATTATAAATATCTTTGAACCATGAGCATAACAACAAAACAAAATCACATAGGACGAAAAATAAGTCGTATTCGTGAACTTAGAGATATGAAGCAAGAAGCTTTAGCTCAGGCTTTAGGAACCAGTCAGCAAACTGTATCTGCAATAGAAAATAGCGAAACAATAGACGACACAAAACTTGCAGAAGTAGCAAAAGCACTTGGAGTAAGTGCCGAAGCAATAAAAAACTTTACAGAAGAAAATATGATAAGTTATTTTAATAATTTTTATGATAATAGTACCAGCACTGGAATAAATGGAATGTTCAATCCAACTCATTGTACATTCAATCCGTTAGATAAAGTTGTAGAACTTTACGAGCGTTTGGTTTTAGCAGAAAAAGAAAAAGTTGAATATTTAGAAAAATTGTTAAAAGACAAATAAAAATCAACGATATAAAATTATAAAGAAATCCTAAGAAATTACTTCTTGGGATTTTTTATGCTAAATATGTACCATTTGCTACGATATTTAATTCCTGCGGAATTTATTTCTCTGGATTTAAATTAAAATCTTAAACTAAGATTTATAAAGTTTTAAAAATCATAAAATTAAACAATATTAAAAAGAAAGAAAAATCTTATTTTTAACATGTATTTATTTATCTTTGCACTTAACCTGTTTGTTTAATGACAGAAACTTATATTAAATAAATATTTACATAAAAATGAGAACCGAATATATTAATGCTGTTAATGAATTTAAAAACTGGATTCACAAAAATGAGGTGATGGTTGAAAATACATTTTATGGAGAAGAAAAAGCTGAAATCAAAACTTTTCAAATTCAAAATATTTCAGTTGAAGAACTACAGGATATAAAAAAATTAACGAATAACAATTTAGAAGATTCATATTATTACTTCTTACAAGAAATAGGATCTGGTCACTTCTTTATTGGTGAATATTTTGCTAAATTCGAACTTTACAATCTAGAACAATTGAAAGAGTACAATGCACTAGTACAAAAAGAAATTGAAGAAGAAGATGAAGTGACAGAAGAGAACTATTTTATGATTGGCAGTCATCTCTCAATGGGTGATTGGATTGGTTTTTGTACAACAAAACAAGATACAAATAATTTTGACATCTATTGTCACGAATACCCTATCTATGAATATGCAGAAACTTCTGATGAACTCAAATCTTGGAGAAGCTTTGAAGATTGGATCATAAAGATTGTAAAGACAAAAGGAGAAGAATCTTTATAAATAATGTTAGTCCCATATCTCTCAACTTCGGAGCTACATACAAAATTGAAAAACCTGTTCAAATAAAGATAAAGCAGATAAACTTTATGGCACTTTAAAATATTTTTCATTTCTAAAAAACTCTGAACCTTACTTATCTAAGCACCTTTCACAAAAAACCTTTGCACCTTTGTTACTCTAGATCTTTGAACCTCAAAAAAAAAATCACATTCCAGTTCGAATCGCTTCAACGGGATCTAAGTTTGCTGCCGAAACAGCTGGAAGAATTCCCGAAATTAACCCGATAAGCGCTGCTAATCCTGTTCCTAAAAGTATATTTCCGAGACTTAAAACAAAATCAAAATCAAGTACTTTTGTTAGAATAAGAGCAATTCCCCAAACCATTAACAAACCAATAATACCGCCAATTACAGACAAAATTATTGCTTCAAACAAAAACTGAAACAGAATAAATTTGTTTTTTGCACCTAATGATTTTTGAATACCAATTAAATTGGTTCTTTCTTTTACCGAAACAAACATGATGTTAGCGATTCCAAAGCCTCCCACCAAAAGAGAAAAACCACTAATAATCCATCCTACAACATTCATCTGACCAATAATCCCGTCTATAAAATCTGTAAAACCAGAAAGCACGTTAATAAAGAAATTATCCATTTCTCCTGCTTTTATACCACGAATGGCTCTTAATTTTTGCGCAATTTCAGCTTTATAAGCATCCATGTCCACACCTTTTTCTGGTTTTAAAACAATAACCGGCGTCATTGAATCACTATCACCATACATTCGGCGTAAAAAATTAGCTGGCAGATAAACCGAAGTATCGTTACTATCTCCAAAAAAACCAGCGCCTTGTTTCGCCATTACCCCAATAACACTAAATCTTTGTCCATATAAGCGAATATTTTTTCCAATTGGATCACTGCCTCCAAAAAGACCATCGGCAACATCGTATCCTAAAACAATCACTGGAGTTCCTGAATTTGATTCGGATTCATTGTAAAATCTTCCTCTATCAAAACTTAATCCATCAATATCGACCATTTCGAAAGACGAAGGAATAATATTTACATCGGCAACGGTTTTAGAATCGTATTTTAAAGTTTCGTGATTTACAAAAAGCTGATATCCGACTTGCTCTGTATTATTCATGGAATTTTTTAATCCCACATATTCATCATACTTTACATTTGGGAACTGTTCTCTTTTCCATTGTGGAATTTCTGAAGGTCCAAAGTTGAACTTCATTAAATAAATCGTATTTTTATCTAAGCTGCTCAAATCTTTAGAGATTTTTTTATCTAAAGAATCAACGGCTGCCAAAACGGCTATAATTGAAAAAATACCAATTGTAACACCTAAAAGCGACAACAAAGTACGCAGTTTATTATTGCGCAGCGCATTGATGGCAAAACCTAAACTTTCTTTTAATAATCTTAGATAAAGAAGCATATAATTGTATTTTTCAATAAAGTAAAATTCAATAATTTAAAAACAAAAACCTAATAAAAGTTAACTTACTCATCAGTAGATTTTTTTACGAGAATGTTACACTAATTTTTTTAAAATAATATATAAAAAAACTACTTTTGCAGTCTGAAAATCATAACTACACAATGAGCACAACAAAAAAAATACAATCAGCGTTAATTTCTGTTTTTTCAAAAGATGGATTAGAGCCAATCGTTAGAAAATTACACGAGCAAAACGTAACACTTTACTCAACTGGAGGAACAGAAGAATTCATTAAAAACCTTGGAATTCCGGTAGTTCCAGTAGAAGATATTACATCATTTCCTGAAATTCTGGGCGGAAGAGTAAAAACACTTCACCCGAAAATTTTTGGAGGAATCTTAAACCGTCAGGATAACGAGAGCGATGTACAGCAAATGAAAGAATTTGACATTCCTCAAATTGATTTAGTAATTGTTGATTTGTATCCTTTTGAAAAAACTGTTGCTTCAGGTGCAAGTGAGCAAGATATTATTGAAAAAATTGACATTGGAGGAATTTCATTAATCCGCGCTGGTGCTAAAAACTTTAAAGACACTGTAATCGTAGCTTCTGTAAACGAATACAGCTTGCTTTTAGATATTATTACAGAACAAGACGGAAGTACAACTCTTGAAAACAGAAGATTGTTTGCTTCAAAAGCTTTTCATGTTTCATCTCACTATGATGGAGCTATTTTTAATTATTTCAATACTGACGAAACTATTTACAAAGAAAGCATTGCAAATGGTCAAGTTTTAAGATACGGTGAGAACCCTCATCAAAAAGGATTCTTCTTTGGCGATTTTGACGCTATGTTCAAAAAAGTGCACGGAAAAGAATTATCATACAACAATTTATTAGATGTTGATGCTGCTGTAAATTTAATTGCTGAATTTAAAACAGATGGACCAACATTTGCTATTCTAAAACACAACAATGCTTGTGGTTTGGCTTCAAGAAAAACAATCAGCGAAGCCTATTTAGCTGCTTTAGCTTGTGATCCAACTTCTGCTTTTGGTGGAGTTTTGATTTCAAACACAAAAATTGATTTAGAAACTGCACAAGAAATCAATAAATTATTCTGCGAAGTGGTAATCGCACCATCATATGATGATGAAGCAATCACAGTTTTACAAGAAAAGAAAAACAGAATTATTTTAGTCCAAAATGAAGTTGAATTACCATCTCGTCAAGTAAGAACTTGTCTTAACGGATTGTTAATTCAGGACAGAAATAATATTACAGATAATAAAGAGCATTTAAAAACCGTTACAGTTACAGAACCTACTGCTCAAGAGATCGAAGATTTGATCTTTGCTTCTAAAATCTGCAAGAATACAAAATCAAACACTATTGTATTTGCTAAAAACGGAACATTGATTTCTTCTGGTACAGGTCAGACTTCAAGAGTTGACGCTTTAATTCAAGCTGTTGACAAAGCAAAGGCTTTTGGATTTGATTTAAACGGAGCTTCGATGGCAAGTGATGCATTTTTTCCATTTCCGGATTGTGTAGAATTAGCCAAAAAAGCAGGAATAACTGCTGTAATTCAGCCAGGAGGTTCGATAAAAGACGAATTAAGCATAAATTATTGCAATGAAAACAATCTTGCAATGGTATTTACAGGAACACGTCATTTTAAACATTAATTTGTTTAACTTTGTTCGATAAATTATTTTATAACATTTTAAACCCCTAAAAAACTTATGGGATTTTTTGATTTCATGACCGAGGATATTGCGATAGACCTTGGAACCGCAAACACTTTAATCATTCATAATGATAAAGTTGTTATTGATAGTCCGTCTATCGTTGCACGTGATAGAGTATCTGGCAAAATCATTGCTGTTGGTAAAGAAGCCAACATGATGCAAGGTAAAACACATGAAAACATCAAAACTATAAGGCCTTTAAAAGATGGTGTAATCGCTGATTTCGATGCTTCGGAAAAAATGATCAATATGTTCATTAAAAGTATTCCTGCATTGAAAAAAAGAATGTTTACCCCAGCTTTACGTATGGTTGTGTGTATTCCTTCTGGTATTACTGAAGTGGAGATGAGAGCGGTGAAGGAATCTTGTGAGAGAGTAAATGGTAAAGAGGTTTATTTGATCCATGAGCCAATGGCAGCGGCAATTGGTATTGGTATCGACATTATGCAGCCTAAAGGTAACATGATTGTGGATATTGGAGGTGGTACAACTGAAATTGCAGTTATCGCATTAGGCGGAATTGTATGTGATAAATCTGTAAAAATTGCAGGTGACGTTTTCACAAATGATATCGTATATTACATGCGTACACAGCATAACCTTTTCGTAGGAGAAAGTACCGCAGAAAAAATTAAAATTCAAATTGGAGCGGCTATCGAAGATTTAGATGGACCACCAGAAGATATGTCTGTTCAAGGTAGAGATTTACTTACTGGTAAACCAAAACAAGTTGATGTTTCTTACCGTGAAATTGCAAAAGCATTAGACAAATCGATTCAGCGTATTGAAGATGCGGTAATGGAAACATTATCTCAAACTCCACCTGAGTTAGCTGCCGATATCTACAACACTGGTATTTATTTAGCTGGTGGAGGATCAATGTTAAGAGGTCTTGACAAACGTATTTCTCAAAAAACAGATTTACCGGTTTACATTGCCGAAGATCCATTAAGAGCAGTTGTACGCGGAACAGGAATGGCTCTTAAAAACATTGCAAAATTTAAAAGTATCTTAATTAAATAAGATCTAAAATAACAATCAATTTACTTTTATAAGGGTCGGATTTTTAATATTTGACCCTTATAAAATCTGAAACCTTAAAGCATATCCTGAAACAAAATAACCAGACAAGAAATGCAGCAAATTTTTAATTTCATTATAAGAAACAGTAATCGATTGCTGTTTTTGCTGCTTTTAGGTATTTCGTTGACGCTCACAATTCAATCGCATTCTTATCACAGAAGCAGAGTAATCAGTTCGGCTAATTTTCTAAGCGGAGGTGTTTATGAAAGAATTAATCGTGTAAACGAATATTTGAATTTAAGAGCCGAAAATGATGAACTTGTATTAGAGAATGCAAGGTTAAAAAGTCTTTTATTTAATAAAGAAGACACTACCAAAGCACCGCTACCTGATAGTATTAAAGGGGTAAAACCAGCAGATATTATCGTTTCCAAGGTAATTCATAACTCATACAATACACACGAAAACTATATCACATTAAATTCCGGAAGAAATGAAGGAGTTAAACAAGATATGGGAGTAATTAACAGTTTAGGAATCGTGGGTGTTATAGACAATACTTCTCCAAATTACTCAACTGTAGTAAGTATTTTGAATATGAAGTCTCAGATTAATGCTAAAATCAAAAAATCAAATCATTTTGGTTCTCTTACCTGGGACGGAAAAAGCACAGGATTTGTACAGCTTGAAGATGTCCCTAGACTAGCATCTATTAGAAAAGGTGATACTATTGTTACGGGAGGACAATCGGTAATTTTCCCTGAGGGAATCAACATTGGTACAGTAGATAAAATCTTTATTAAAAAGAACACCAGTTACTACGTCATAAATGTTAAATTATTTAATGACATGACGAATCTAGGACACGTTTATATTATCAAAAGTAAAGACAGAGAAGAACTTATTAATCTAGAAAACAAAAGCAAAGAAAAAAATGAATAGCGCTTTGTTAGTAAATATTTTTCGTTTCATTATACTGCTGGCAGTTCAAATTGTTATTTTCAATAACATGAATTTTCTAGGATACATAAGCTCATTCCCTTATATTTTATACATCATATTATATCCAGTAAACAGTAATAGAGCTGGTTTGATTATTTCAAGTTTCTTATTAGGGCTGGTAATGGATATGTTTTGTAATTCGGGAGGAACTCACGCAACAGCTTGCTTAATATTATCGTATTACAGACCTTATATTTTCAAGTTCTCTTTCGGATTAAGTTATGAATACCAAACCATTAAACTAAACGAATCATTAACACCAGAACGGTTTTCATTTATTCTGGTCTCGGTTTTATTACATCATATTGTACTGTTTACATTAGAAGCATTTCAGTTTAAGTTCATTATCGATGTATTGCTCCGAACACTCTTTAGCACCATTTTTACTATTATCACTTCAATTATAATAATTTATCTTATTAAGCCCAATAAACGATGAGAAAAGTCTTGCTGCCCTCTTTAATTATTATTGCAGCGTCTTTGCTAGTGATTCGGATATTCTATCTGCAGATTGTCGACGATTCATTTAAATTGAAATCAGAAAATAATGCGATAAAAAAGGTCTACGACTACCCGGAACGAGGTTATATTTATGATCGAAATGGCAAACTTATGGTTGCCAATCAAGCTTCTTATGACATCATGGTAATTCCAAGAGATATCAAAGAAGATCTTAATGTGGCCGAATTTTGCGCACTTTTAAATATTACAAGAGAAGAATACGATAAACGAATTGCAAAAGCAAAAGTTTATAGTCCGAGACTTCCATCTGTATTTTTATCTCAGTTAAATAAAAACGAGTTTGCTGCTTTTCAAGAGAAAATCAGAAAATACGAAGGTTTCTACTTCCAGAAACGTTCTCTTCGTGATTACGAAGTAGATTATGGCGCGAATATTTTTGGTTTCATTACGCAGGTAAACGAAAAACAAATTGCACAGAATCCGTACTATAACAGCGGGGATTTAATTGGAAAACAAGGTGTAGAAGAAAGTTATGAAGAAATTTTACGCGGTATAAAAGGTGTAAAATACATTCAGAAAGACAAATACAACCGTGAAATTGGTCCTTATAAAGAAGGACGATACGATACGATTGCCGTTGCTGGAGAAGATATCAATTTAACTATTGATGCAGAACTTCAAAAATACGGAGAAGAATTAATGATTAATAAAAGAGGTGGAATTGTAGCAATCGAACCTAAATCAGGGGAAATTCTTGCTTTAGTTACTGCTCCTTCTTATGATCCGGGAATTTTAGTTGGAAGACAAAGATCTAAAAACTACACGCTTTTATATCATGATTCTATCGCCAAACCATTATATGACAGAGGACTTTTAGCAGAATATCCTCCGGGTTCTCCATTTAAAATTTTAACTGGACTAGTGGCTTTACAAGAAGGCGTTGTAAACGAACAAACGACTTTTATGTGTCATCACGGATTTAGTTATGGAGGCGGACGTTTTATGAAATGCCACGGTTTTGGACCTCATCAGCTTCATAATGGAATTTACAATTCTTGCAACACCTATTTTGGCCAAGCTTACATGTTGACCATAAACAAATATGCAGATCCTGGAAAAGCGGTTGACGTTTGGAGTGATCACGTAAAAAGTTTTGGTTTAGGACAATTTATGGGATATGATTTACCAACAGGTAAAAGAGGAAATATTCCAACATCAAAAACATATAAAAGAATTTATCCTAATGGTGGATGGAGAAGTTCAACGATTGTATCTAATGCGATTGGACAGGGAGAGGTCTTAATGACGCCGATTCAGCTTGCAAACATGATGGCAACTGTTGCAAATCAAGGATATTATTACACGCCTCACATCATTAAGAAAATTGAGGGCAAGAAAATTGATGCTAAGTTTACCACAAAACATACGACTACGATTGACCAGAAATATTTTCCTCCAGTTATCAGCGGTTTGTTTGATGTATATAACAAAGGAACAGCTTATGCGCTTAAAGTAAACGGAATTGATATTTGCGGAAAAACTGGTACTGCTGAGAACTTTGCTAAAATTAATGGTAAAAGAACACAGCTTAAAGACCACTCTATTTTCGTAGCATTTGCTCCAAAAGACAATCCAAAAATTGCTATTGCAATCATGATTGAAAACGGAGGTTTTGGTGCCAACGTAGCCGGACCTATTGCGAGTTTAATGATAGAGAAATATCTGAGACATAAAATTACCAGAACAGATCTTGAAACAAGAGTTTTAAACAAAAGTTTGGCTGCTGAATATGCTAAACTAGGCGGAATGAACGAAGCTAGCAAAATTGAATCGGTACCGAAAGATTCTATTTTACAAGCAAAAATCGTAAAACCAAAAACTGAAGCTCCTAAAACTGAAGCTAAGAAAACAACAATAGACACTACTAAACAGAACTAAGAAAGATTATTTCAAATGAAAAATCAAAGTGTAAAAAATAATATTGATTGGATAAGTGTCTTTATCTACATTGCGTTGGTAACTTTAGGCTGGCTGAATATCTATTCATCTTCTCTATTATCAACAGATGGCACTTATCAAAAACAGCTGATTTTCATTGGATGTACCATTCCTTTAATTTTTGTTGTGCTTTTTGTTGACGGAAAATTTTATGAAAAATACGCCAGTATAATTTTCGGTGTTTCCCTTTTGTCCTTAGCCGGATTATTTCTTTTTGGAAAAACAATTGCAGGTCAGCGATGCTGGTACGCTATTGGAAGTTTTACACTTCAGCCTTCGGAGTTTGCAAAAGCCGCAACTTCATTGGCATTGGCCAAATATTTAAGTGACACTCAAATAAATTTAAAAGAAACCAACAGGCAGCTGCAGGCTTTAGCAATCGTCTTTCTTCCAGTAATGCTAATTTTACCACAGCCTGACCCAGGAAGTGCTTTAATTTACAGCGTTTTCATTTTGGTTTTATTTAGAGAAGGACTTCCTTCGTGGTATGTATGGACAGGATTTATTACCATTTTATTATTCGTCCTTACACTCGTATTAGAACCATATGTGGTTATTTTAATTTCACTTGGAGTACTATTGATTATTCATTTTAAAGGTAGGGCTGTAGACAGAAATATCATTTTAAGTGCTATTATGCTAGCGGTAATCTCTGGTTTTGTTCTTTCTGTTGATTATGTATTTGACAACGTTTTTAAACAGCACCACAGAGATCGTTTCAATATTTTATTGGGTAAAACCGTTGATATGAAAGGTATTGGATACAATACCAATCAATCTGAAATTGCGATTGGATCTGGAGGATGGCTTGGAAAAGGCTTCCTAGAAGGTACGCAGACAAAAGGAGGTTTCGTGCCAGAACAACATACAGATTACATTTTTACAACCGTTGGAGAAGAATGGGGTTTTGTTGGCTCTTTAGTCGTTATCTTGCTTTTCACTTGTCTGTTTTTAAGAGTAATTTATTTAGCTGAAAGACAGAAAACAAAATTCAGTCGGGTTTACGGATATTGTGTTGCCGGAATTCTGTTTATACATTTCTTCGTTAACATTGCCATGGTTATTGGTATTTTCCCAACAATTGGGGTTCCTCTGCCCTTCTTTTCTTATGGAGGTTCTGGACTCTGGGGCTTCACCATTTTGCTATTTATCTTCTTAAAAATGGATGCTAATAAGGTAAATGAATGGTAATCTTGAATACCAATATTTAAATTCCAAATTCCAATTGACTTAATATATATGAGATTTAAAAATCTCTTTTTAGACAAATAATTTTATCTGTTTCACTAACAGATTGACATAAAAAAATCCCCGAAGAATACTTCGGGGATTTTTATTTTTATGATATTTTATATTTGCTCTGTTGGTTTTTTCTTTAAAAGCTTAAGTAAAACCGGGAATGTCGAGATGATGATAATAACTATAATAATAACTTCAATATGCTCTTTTAAATCGATTCCTTGTTCTAAAAAGACACCATATAAATAATGTCCCGAAAAGATCAAAATAAACGACCACAAAAAAGAACTCAAAATATTATAGAACATAAACTTCTTTTTATCCATCGAAACAATTCCTGCAATTATAGGTGCAAATGTTCTGAAGATTGGCAGAAAGCGAGCATAAATAATAGCTTTTCCGCCGTATTTTTCGAAGAAATCTTTAGATTGTAAAAGGTATTTTTTCTTAAACCAGAAAGTATCTTCTTTCTTAAATAAGTAATAACCGCTTTTTGCTCCAAACCAGTAACCTGTCATGTTACCTAATACTCCCATTAAAGCTACTGCAGTAGAAAGCAAAAATACATTTATGAAATCACCTGGGATATAAACAACATTTTGAATTAAATCTCGGCTATAAATACCTGCTAAAAAAAGTAAACTGTCCCCTGGAAGGAAAAAGCCTGCGAAAAGTCCTGTTTCTGCGAATACAATAAACAGAACAATAAATAACCCAATCTGAACACCTCCGATACTTAAAGTTATATAAAATTCAGGGTTTAGTAACTGGGTCCATTGAAAGTTATTCATAAAATGAGTTTGGTTATACGTATCAGCTTGTGAAATTAACGATTATTTATTTTAACAACAATTAAAAGCGGTATTTTAAAGATAAATTAACTATTAAAAAAGCCCAAGTATCAACTTGGGCTTCTAAAAAATTATTGTTCTCTTTCGTATTTGCAGCAAGAATGTAAATTATTATAATCTGTATCTGTCGCTTTTACTTCCTTTGTATCGTGTCCGGCCTTTGCAACTGCCATATTTAAATCTTTTGTAGAAGATTTTTCTTCATTCAAAATAACACTCAGCTGGTGCGTGCTTACATCCCACGAAGCAGTTTTTACACCTGGAACACCAAATGCGGCTTTTTCAATTCGTTTTTTGCACTGTTCGCAATTTCCGTTTACTTCTGTCGTGTATTTTAAATTCTTATTTTTTTTAGTTTGAGCCTCAGCCGTAAATCCTAAAAAACTAATTATCGCTATTAAAATTAAATTCTTCATTTTGTATCTATTTAGTGTGTAAAATTAATATTCTTTATTTGATTTTGAATCGTAATCCTGCATAATACATCTGTCCGAAAATTGGAGCGTATGCTACAGAAGCATCAAAGTTTGGACCGAATGGATCATTAGCGCCTAAAATTGCTTTTTGCTGTTTGTAATTACCGATGTTCTCTCCTCCTATATATACTTCAAAAACAGGAGAAAAAATTCGTGTAACCTGAGCATTCATTACAGCATACGAAGGTGAAAAATCAGGAAACTGATCCTCAGCAGGATTAGAAGCCGTGTAAGGAAGCTGTTGTTTCCCTGACCAGTTAAATGTATAGTCGAATTTCCATTGTTTTCCTTCATCACTTGCAGTCGTTTCGTATTCTAAATTCCCCAGAAAACGATGTTTTGCTTGAAGCGGACGCTGGAAAGTTCCTCTTAAATAATCTGTTTGGATATCATAATATTTATAAGCTGTTCTCAAATTCAAATTTTGAATCAACTCATAATTAAATTCAACCTGCAGACTGTTGGCAAAAGAGCTTCCTTTCAAATTGTAAAACAAAACATCCTGCGGACTTTGCATAATATCTACTATCGCCTGATTTTGAAAATCGGTTCGGTATAAATCAAAACCAGCTTCGGCATTTTTATTAAATAGTTTGAATTTCTGAGAAAAACTGATTCCGTAATTCCATGCAATTTCTGGATTTAGCCCATATACTTTTCCATTATTATCTAAAATTGAAAAAGTTCTTGAACTGGCAAATAACTGCTGATTTTCGGCAAAAATATTAGCCGAACGTTTGCCTCTTCCAGCAGAAAAACGAAGTACTCCATTTTTCCAAGGATTGTAACGAACATGTAAACGTGGCGTTACAAAAAATCCTAATCGGTTGCTGTTGTCTACTCGTCCACCTAAAATTACACTGAAATTATCGGTATTATCATAGGTATATTCAAAGAAAGCTCCAACAGAATTATCAATTCGGCTGTAATCCACAATATTCACAAACTCTTGATATTGATCGTATGTAAAATTCAAACCCGTTGTGAATTTATGCATCGTATTATTAATAATCGAATTGAAAATCAAATTCGAATAGAAACTATTTTGTCTAATATCATAGAGATTTAAACCAAAATAAGAATCTTGTTTGTGGCTGTTAAATGAGTTTTGAAAACCAATACTCTGATACGGCATATCAGGAAAAACATAACCAATTTTTGTAGAAACATCAAAACGTTCTGTATTGATTTCTGATCCCCAGTGATTGGTTGTACCACGATCACGATCTTTATCAAAATCAAGTTCTCCGGTTTGTTTTTTATCATTCATATATCTGAAATTGATAAAACTCACCAGTCCGCTTTCAGCATCATAATATTGGTACCGATTTAAAACATTGATTTGTTTTCCTAGCGGATTATCCAAGAAACCGTCGTTGTTCATATCATTTTTGGCGACACGTGCATTTCCATGAACGAATAAACTTGTGGCCCATTTATCTGATAATTTCTTGTTGAAATGTGTATTCAATTCAAATCTTGAATCGGTAGAACCATACGCATTTAGAAAAAACGGAATGTCGTTTAATGGTTTTAGAAGTTCTGTATTAATTTGTCCAGAAATACTTTCATAACCATTGATAACGCTCCCTGCGCCTTTGGTAATCTGAACACTTTCAATCCATGTTCCCGGTGTAAAAGACAATCCATAAGCCTGTGAAGCACCTCGTACAGAAGGAATATTTTCTTCTGTAATCATTAAATACGGGCTTGTAAGTCCTAACATTTTGATTTGTTTTGTTCCCGTTAATGCATCCGAAAAATTGACATCAATAGACGGATTCGTTTCAAAACTTTCTGCCAGATTACAACAAGCTGCTTTTAAAAGTTCTTTACTCGTAATTAATGAAGTATTGGCTGTAAGTGTATAGGATTTTTTAATTCCTTTTTGCTTTTTTGTGATTTTTACTTCTTCCAGATTTTCTTGTGAAAACATAGGAACAGAAAGCAAAAACACCACAAAAAGCATGATATTTTTTTTCATAAAAAAGACTTTAATGTTGTTTAGATTTTTGAATGCTATTTCTCAAAATAAGAAACACACAAACATTACATTTCAAGCCACACGAAATGACTTGATTCTAAAAACATTAAAATCAGGAATAAAAAATATACTGGTGATATAATTTGAATAAGGGGGGCGCATTCGCATCAGAATAATACGAAATAATCTGACCGCTTTTAAAATTCGGAACCGATAAAAAAGCAATTGGTTTGTATTCTTGAATTACAGCAGGAAATGCTAACTGAAAGAAGAAGATTTTTAAAGTCGCATCATCTGATTTTTTCTCAAAATGAACCACTTTATCTTTACAGCAGGATGATACTTTTTCTTTTTCACCGCAGCATTTTTTCTCTGGTTTAGCCGAAACGCTGGTATTTAAAGATACAGAAGCAATTTTTCCTCCACAATAATGCACGTCAAAAGCAAACCCTATGTTGGAAACCAACAAGAGAAAAGCCAATAGTAAAACAGTGCATTTTTTCATACTGCAAATATATCTAAAGATTCTGCGATAAACTCTAATGAAATGTTATTTTTTTGAATTTTGAAGCTGGTAATAAAATGCCGGAATAAACAAAAGCACAAATATGGGCTGAATGATAAATCTTCGCACATAAAACAAAAGCCAATTGCTATTTGGGAAGTATTCTATAATTATAAAAAACGCCGCAAAAAGCAAAATCGAAAAAACAGCATATAAAATAGCCGTAAAATTTAAAATTCCTTTATCCTGAAAAAGTGTATAAATTAAAATCAGAGATAAAATTGTATTTAAACCAAAGCGAAATAT
Organism: Flavobacterium sp. H4147; assembly: GCF_029360735.1. Classification (NCBI taxonomy): domain Bacteria; kingdom Pseudomonadati; phylum Bacteroidota; class Flavobacteriia; order Flavobacteriales; family Flavobacteriaceae; genus Flavobacterium; species Flavobacterium sp. H4147. The sequence goes on from NZ_JARKNB010000001.1 coordinate 642,971, forward strand.
CAAATTATAAAAAAGCTTAAAAGAGTCAACTTCAGGCAACGGCACATTCGTAAATTCTGATTCGAAATATTCTAAAAAAGGATCGTAAAACAATGAATTTTCGAATGTCCTGATTAGGGCAAAACAGAAAACAATTCCAATAGAAATTAGAATTTTACCTTTATGCTGTAAAAGACTATTTAGCATATTTAGAAAATTTATTTACCCAAATAACCCAAAGGATAAAAACAGCGCCATAGATAATTAAAGGAAAAACAACTCCGTGTAGAAAATGTCCTTTTTCGGGAAAATGAAATAACAAAACTGTCAATAATGCAATTCGTACAACGTTTAAAATATAAATTAATACGATTCCGAAAAGGATATATAATAAGGTAGCTTTTAATTTACCCGAAAAAGCAAGTACAAACGAAATAAATAAGATAATAACACTTATTGCATTACAGCCTTCAATAATTCTGACCAAATATTCATTCTGAAAAAAAACCTGAAGACCAGAAGCTCCTATATCTCTTTGAACATCGACATCGTAACCAAATGCTTCCAGCAAATGTTCGACATTCTTGCCGACAAACTGAGTAATTCCGTCCACTTCAGTCGTGCTAAAACTATTTAGATAAAGTTTATACAATACCGTAAGCACAATATAAGCCGCAAAGAAAGTGCCTATAAAAATTAAAAACGGCCTGAATTGTACCAAATATTTTTTCAATAGATTTTTTTTTCAAATTTATGTATTTTTTGAGTTTAGCTTTAAATACTTTTGTATAAAATTTTTAAATCATGACATTTCAAGAATTACAACCAAAAATAAGCGCAATAGTTTCTGATACTAAACTTGTTAGAGACGAAAAATTATTAGCAGTCTGCCAGTTATTAAATGAAAATGTAGAATATTACAACTGGGTAGGTTTCTATTTTGCTAATCACGAAGCCAAAACACTTCATTTAGGACCTTATGTAGGTGCTGAAACAGATCATACTGTGATTCCTTTCGGTAAAGGAATCTGCGGACAAGTTGCTGAAAGCAATGCAAACTTTGTGGTGCCGGATGTTAAAGCTCAAGATAATTATATTGCCTGCAGTCTGACTGTGAAATCTGAAATTGTAGTGCCTTTATTCGTAAACGGAGTAAATATTGGTCAAATCGATATTGACAGCCATGTTATCGACCCTTTTACTGAAGCTGACGAAAGATTCCTTGAATTTGTAAACCAAGAAGTTGCCAAATTATTCTAGAAGTCCTATTTTTAGTATAAAAAATAGCGCTGAATGAAAAAAAGCTTTTTCATACTATTTCACCTTATCATTTCGGTTCATCTGTCGGCACAGATTAATATGGTCTCAAAAAAGATCTTTCTGGACTCGTTAAATCGCGAAACCACACCTGATAACTATGCCTATACAAGAGTAATTACCAATTATTCTCAGAAAGGCGTACGTTATGTTGTAACTGATTTTTACAAAAACGGAAGAAAGAGAATGACTGGCTCTACTCTGGACAGAGATATTCTAAAGAAAGATGGCGAGTTTATTTATTATTACAAAAGCGGATCTAAAGAATCTGTTGTAAATTATTCTGAAGATCATAAATCTGGAAAAGAGGTTAATTGGTACGAAAACCAAAATAAAAAATCTGAAAAACAGAATAGCTGGGATCCTAAAACAAAAAAATCGCAGACTCTGATTTTGAATTTTTGGAACAAAGACAACGAACAAACCGTAACGAACGGAGAAGGCGAATATGAAGAAACAGATACTTCTGTAACACAAAAAGGCTCCCTTAAAGACGGATTAAAACAAGGTCTATGGAAAGGAAATGACATCGTTCGCAAAATTTCTTTCACTGATAATTATGACAAGGGAGTTCTAATTTCAGGAACAAGTGTTGATGAAAATAATATGAAGTTTTCGTATTCTTCTTTAGCAGAAAAACAAACTGGCAAAAAGGTTGTAAAAACCAATAAATAACACATGATTTGTCTTCAAAAATACCGCCAAATCATTAAAAAAGAATTTCTTAATGCCTTATTTTTAGATTCTTTTATTTTTTTTTGATTTTTCTGTTTTTTTAATCTAATTTTGCACCCGTCTTACAAAAGTTGTATTGACATACATAAAAATCATTAAATAATATTGGAATGTATTTAACTAAAGAAAAGAAAGAAGAAATCTTCGCACAACACGGTGGTGCAACAAACACTGGAAGCGCAGAAGGTCAAATTGCATTGTTCACTTACAGAATTTCTCACTTAACTGAACATTTGAAAAAAAATCGTCACGATTACAACACTGAGCGTTCTCTTGTACTATTAGTAGGTAAAAGAAGATCTTTGTTGGACTACTTGAAAAAGAAAGATATCAACAGATATCGTGAGATTATCAAAGTATTGAATATCAGAAAATAATCAATATAGAAAAGAGGTGCGAGAGTGCCTCTTTTTGTTTTTACATTACAGCTATTTATAATAAGCATATTACAAGAAAAAAAGTTTGGTTTTTCATTGGGTTTTAGATAACAACAACTACACACAACAACAACTACAACACAACTAAAACCCATTGTATAATCAAAAAGGAAAAATTATGATTCCACAAGTTTCACAAGAAATTATCGATTTGGGAGATGGAAGAAGCATCTCAATCGAAACTGGTAAATTAGCAAAACAAGCCGATGGTTCAGTTGTTGTACGTTTAGGAAACTGTATGCTTTTAGCAACAGCAGTTTCTGCAAGAACCTCTAACCCAGGTGTTGACTTTTTACCATTAACGGTAGATTACCGTGAAAAATTCGCTGCAGCGGGACGTTTCCCTGGAGGATTTTTCAAAAGAGAAGCAAGACCAAGCGACAGCGAAGTATTAACTATGAGATTAGTTGACCGTGTGTTACGCCCACTTTTCCCAGACGATTACCACGCAGAAACTCAGGTTATGATTCAATTAATGTCTCATGACGATGAAGTTATGCCAGATGCATTAGCTGGTTTGGCAGCATCTGCCGCATTAGCTGTTTCAGATATTCCATTTTACAACTTAATTTCTGAAGTACGCGTTGCTCGTATCGACGGAAAATTAGTAATCAACCCAAGCAGAACTGAATTAGAAAAATCTGACATCGATATGATGATTGGAGCTTCTATGGATTCTGTTGCCATGGTTGAAGGTGAGATGAAAGAAATCTCAGAAGCTGAAATGGTTGAGGCTATTAAATTTGCTCACGAAGCAATTAAAGTTCAAATTGTTGCTCAACAAAAATTAAGAGCAAAATTAAGCTCTCAAGAATACAGAACTTACGAAGGTGAAGTTGAAGATGAAGCTGTTTACGCAAAAGTAAAAGCTGCTGCTTACGATAAATGCTATGCAATTGCACAAGAAGCTTCTGGAAAAGCTGAAAGAGGTGAAAAATTTGCTGCTGTAAAAGAAGAAGCAAAAGCTTTATTTACAGAAGAAGAATATACTGAAAATGCAGACCTTGCAGGTTTAGTTGGAAAATACTTCTACAAAACAAACAAAGAAGCAGTTCGTAACGTAATTCTAGAAAAAGGAATTCGTCTTGATGGTAGAAAAACTACGGAAATTAGACCAATTTGGTGTGAAACTGATTATTTACCATCTGTTCACGGATCTTCTTTATTTACACGTGGAGAAACTCAAGCCTTGGCTACAGTAACTTTAGGAACTTCTAAAGAAGCTAACCAAATCGATTCTCCATCAGAACAAGGCGAAGAAAAATTCTACTTACACTATAACTTCCCTCCTTTCTCTACTGGTGAAGCAAAACCATTAAGAGGAACTTCAAGAAGAGAAGTTGGTCACGGTAACTTAGCTCAAAGAGCTTTAAAAAATATGATTCCTGCAGATTGTCCTTATACAATTCGTGTTGTTTCTGAGGTTTTAGAATCTAACGGTTCTTCTTCTATGGCAACTGTTTGTGCTGGAACAATGGCTCTTATGGATGCTGGAGTTCAAATGACAAAACCAGTTTCTGGTATTGCTATGGGATTAATTACTGACGGTGAGAAATTTGCTGTATTGTCTGATATTTTAGGAGATGAAGATCACTTAGGAGATATGGACTTTAAAGTTACTGGAACTGCCGACGGTATCACAGCTTGTCAAATGGATATCAAAATCGAAGGATTACGTTATGACATTATGGAACAAGCTTTAGCGCAAGCTCGTGACGGACGTTTACACATTTTAGGAAAATTAACTGAAACAATTGCTGCTCCAAGAGCAGATGTGAAAGCTCACGCACCTAAAATTATCACTAGAACTATTCCTGGAAACTTTATTGGAGCATTAATTGGACCTGGAGGAAAAGTAATTCAAGAATTACAAAAAGCGACAGGAACTACTATCGTAATCAACGAAGTTGACGAGCAAGGAGTTGTTGAAATTTTAGGAACTGATCCAGAAGGAATCAAAACGGTATTGGCTAAAATTGACGCTTTAACTTTCAAACCACAAGTTGGCGAAGCTTACGAGGTGAAAGTAATCAAAATGCTTGATTTTGGAGCTGTTGTAGAATACACTGCTGCACCAGGAAATGAAGTATTGCTTCACGTATCTGAATTAGCTTGGGAGCGTACTGAAAACGTTGCTGATGTAGTTAAAATGGGAGATGTTTTCCAAGTGAAATACTTAGGAATTGACCCTAAAACTAAAAAAGAAAAAGTGTCTAAAAAAGCACTTGTTCCAAGACCTCCACGTGAGGAGAAAAAAGAGTAATCAGATCTTAGTTTACTAAAGGTTTATTCATAGAAAACCCCAATTCATGTATTTGAATTGGGGTTTTTAAGTTTTGGAATTTCTAATCAGGTTTTCCCATTTTATACAAATGTTTGAAATGAGAATACATCATTTCAAATAATGTTTTATGATGATAGGGCTGTTTATATTCTCTTGTCGTTTCTTCAATTATGGCATTTATTTCACTGTAATTGGTGTGGCAGATATTTGGAAATAAATGATGCGCTGCATGGCAATTTGATCCTCCACTTAAAAACCTTGCCCACCCTTTATCTGCGTCCCAATCACAGCTGGTATAAAGCTGATGAACTGCCCAAGTGTGCTCCAGAAATTCTCCTTCAGGCTGAGGATAATCGGCTTCATCAAAAAAATGGGTACCAACGAGCATTATAATAAATATCATAGAAGTAAAAGCACTTGCAGAAAGATACGTCAGCGTAACAAAATTCCATGAAAAATGAGTATACAGTATTGGAAAAATTAAAACCAATGAAAAGTAGAATACTTTATACAATATAAATCTCAAATACAATTCAAACTTAGGAACTCCCCTTTTCATCCAATCATATTCATTCGAAAATAAATAGACCCAGTCACTCATAAAAACAGAATGTAACAGCGTAAACATATAAACAAAAGGCGCATAATAAACCTGATATTTGTGTTTTGGTTTCCACGGATGTGTAGGACTTAATCTTAAAAAAGGATTTTTATCGATGTCGATGTCACTTCCTTCTACATTTGCATATAAATGATGAGAACGAATATGTCGTAATCCCCAAAGCATTGGATCTATTCCAACAGTAAGAAAACTATAAAAATGAAGTACCGAATTTGCTTTTTTATTTTTGAATGCTGTATTATGAGACGCATCGTGTCCGAAACTAAAACCAATTAACAATCCAGATAACTGAAAAACAACATACAGCAACCAAAAGGTCATTTTACTTATGGAATCTGAAAAAAGAAAACCATAGCATGTATAACACACAATTGTCCAAAACACTCCTTTAAACCAAAATCTGGCATCTCCGTAAGAAGTATTTTTATCTTTAAATTTTTCATAGACTTTTTCTTTTAAAGCAGAGAAAAATATTTTTTCTTCTTCTGATTTATTAAAATATTTAGCTTTCATAATAACATACTTTTATATTACGAAGCAAACGTATTGTGTTTATCGCATTCGAATTTGCGAAAACCAATAAAACATTTTTATATATTTGTGATTATCGCAAAATCATGAATCATCAAGAAACTTTTTTAAAAGCTATTAGAAGCAAAATTTCTAAGTCAAATTCATTAATCGATGAAATAGCCACTATTTTGGAAATAAGCTATGATGCGTCACACAGACGAATATCTCAAAAGAGCAAGTTTTCAATTGATGAAACCATCAAGCTCGCTAGTTACTTTAATATTTCGCTTGACAATATATTTTCGAAAAAAGAGAAGGTTATTATCGAAAAAACCATTGAAATTACTTCCATGAAGGATATGCTGGAATATTTCAGATCGTCTGCAATCCAAATCGAAGCGTTAACAAAAAATCCAAGTACTACATTGTTTTATTCGGCTAAGGATATTCCTTTGTTTTATTTTATGGATGGAACAATTCTATCAAAATTCAAAGCCTTTGTATGGATTAATCTTTTGAACAACAATCAAAAAAAAATTTCTTTTGAAAAATTTATAATCGAAGAATCTTTTTCTGATTCCATGCAAAAACTAAAAAAGATTTACGAAAATACTATAGTAAATGAAATTTGGAACGATACAACCATAAACAGCAGTCTGCAGCAAATACTATATTTTTATGAAGCTGGTCTTTTGAATTTAAAAAGTGCCAACGCACTTTGTAAAGATTTAAAACGAATCATTAATTTGATACAGGAAAAATGTAATAATCCAGAGAATAACTTTTCTGTTTATTACAACGAACTGATTTTACTCAACAATAACATGCTTATTGAAACGGATGAAAAATTAACTATGTTTGTTCCTTACACACTTTTAGGTTATTTTATTACTGATAATGAGGATGGCTGCAAAAATGTCCATCAGTTTTTTAAACAACAGATTCAGAACTCAATACCCTTAAAACAATCTGGAATTAAAGAACAAAACCTCTTTTTCAACCGAGCAATCCGAAAAATTGACTATTATTTGGATAAGATAAATTCTCAGGTAGATTTACATTTTTAAATGTTAACTTCCAAAACAGTGATTCAAATCTTCGAACTACTGTTTTAATTTTTTTAATATTTAGGACAATCTTACAATTATTTATTCTTTCGTGAAGAAAATGTAAAAAATTAAAAAAAACACGTGAAAACTTACATTTTATTAAAGAAAAAAAATACCTTTAACCACCAAAAATAAATTATTAACCCTAAAAACCTTATTATGGATTTTAATATCATCCAAATTACCAAAATCAATAGTGAAGATTTTTCGTTTATTGACAAAACAAACCTTACTTTTCCAATAGCTCCTTTAGCTTCAGCATTTATTTATCAGAACAATGGAGTTGACACATTAAAGATTTGCGCTACTTTATATATTAACTCAAAAGATTCTCAAAGCCCCCTTGTAGGCACAATTACAGAACACGTTGATACTGTAGAAATTTATTTTGACTATGACTGGGATGAGAGCACACCAGAAACATACGACGTTTGGTATGTTGAAGTAGATTACAGTTCAGACACAATTGCAAATGTTTCAAGAGTTATTTCTTATTTAAGAGACATTGATCCAGAAACTTCAAGAGGTACAGAAACAACGGTTAAATATCCATGATAAATTGTATTTGTATAGTATAAAAAGAGCATCGATAAAAATTTCTTGTCAGGGATTTTTGCCGATGCTTCCTTTACTTTTATAAAACAAATATTATGTTTAGAACAAAACTAATTCTAAGTCTATTACTTTTATTTTTAAGTTTTTCCGTTTCTTCACAAGAGAAATACAACAATGATTTATTAAATTCAGAACTTAATAAAAAAATGTTGAAGTTTAAAGATGAAATTAATTTCAAAAAAGCACAGCAATTTTTCTTTCAAAAAAACTGGGATTCGACTTTAGTGTATTCTATGAAACAGCTAAATTCAGGAAAAGTGAAAGAACTGAAAGACTATTGCCATTTTTTAAGAGGAAGCAGTTTCAGAGAATTAAAACTTTTTGAAGAAGCAAAAAAAGAATTCAATTTGCTTTCAAAAGAATTTATTCTATATCCGTTGGTGTACAACAATCTAGGAATAATATCACTTGAATTAAAAGATTTCAAAAAAAGCATTTATTATTTCAATAAACTTGAGCAGCTTTCAGATAAGGATCAGAAAAAATACTACATCAAAAGTCTTCACGAAAATTTAGGAGTTTGTTATCTGCACTTAAACAAATTTTCTCAAGCAGAAACTTATTTTTTAAAAAGCAGTGAAATTTTAAAATTAGAAAAAGATACTATTTCCTTAATTGGAAGCTACAATAACATTGCAAATTTATATTATCAACAATATAAAGATAATTTAGCAATTCCATATTTTGAAAAAGCGTATCTTTTATCAGCTAAAGTAAAAGACTTTGAAGTAAAAAGACAGACTGCAAAAAACATGTCAGTCGTTGAAGAAAACAGAAACAATTTTAAAGCTGCTTTGACTTATAGAAAAGAATCTGAACAATGGAAAGATTCTTTAAACAACCAAAATAAAATCTGGGCTGTAGCCGATTTTGAAAAGAAGTTTGCAGTTGCTCAAAAACAAAAAGAGATAAAAGTTCTTCAGGTTGAGAATAAACTTAAAAACACGCAGCGAAATAGCTTATTCTTCTCTGCAGTTGGATTGCTTTTAATTTTAACCGGAGGTGTTTATTTGTATGCCCAAAAAGTAAGAAATGGTAAAACCATATTGCGCCAAAAAAATAAACTTGACGAATTAAATGCCACTAAAGACCAGCTTTTTTCTATTGTAAGCCATGATTTACGTTCGTCTGTAAATGCTTTAAAAACCAGTAATGCTAAATTATCGGCAACACTTGAAACTAAAAATTACGATGAATTAAATCACCTGATTATTCAAAACAGCGGTATTGCAAATGGTGCTTATAGTTTATTAGACAATTTATTGCACTGGGCCTTATTACAAACCAAACAATTGTATTTTCATAAAGAATCTGTTCATTTACATTCTGTTATTCAACAAATTGAATATAATTACAAACCATTACTACTTGATAAATCTATTGATTTTGAAAATTTAGTTTCAAAGAACATATTTCTATTTGTTGATCTTGATTCTTTAAAAATTGTATTTCGTAATCTTTTAGATAATGCTATTAAATTTTCGAATGAAAACGGACAAATAAAATTTCTATCGAACGATCTTGATTCTGATTATTGCCAGGTTATAATACAAGATACCGGAATAGGAATGAGCGAAAAGACCATTACAGAATTACTTCAAGAGGGCGAATTACTGGCCAAAAAAGGAAATTCTGAAATTATTGGAACGGGTTTAGGATTACAATTATGTAAACAGATGATTGCTAAAAACAATGGAACATTTACAATTGAAAGTGAACCACATAAAGGAACGAAAATGATTATAACATTACCCAAAAACAAATAAAAATGGACAATATTAATGTTTTGATTATAGAAGATACACCTGAACAAAGCGATATGCTTGTAAAAGTGCTGCTGGAAAATAATTATAGCATTGCAGGTGTGGCCGCAAATTTTGCCGATGCCCTAAAACTTTTTTATGAAAAAACGGTAGACATTATTATTATAGATGTTTTTCTTGACGGCAAACCAGAAGGAATTACTTTCGCCGAATCGATCAATATCATCCCAAATGCTTCTAAACCATTCGTTTTCTTAACGAGTTCACAAGATCGACAGATTTTTGAAAGGGCAAAACTTACAAAACCTTTCAGCTTTTTAATGAAACCTTTTAACGAATTAGAAATTTTATACGCCATAGAAATGGCTGTAGAAAAGTTCTACGAACAGACAAATGTTTTCTTGAGCGAAGAGCAGAACACGGTTATAAGCAACGATTCATTATTTATAAAAAAGAAAAATTCCTTAAAGAAAGTTGCTCTGGAAGACATTCTTTATATAGAAGTCGAAGAACGTTATTGTAACATTATTACCGAAAAAGAAAAATTCGTTATTTTAATATCATTGACCAAAATCAGTGAGTTATTGGATAAAAATAAATTTGTAAAAACGCATCGAAATACTATTGTAAATATTGACAAGATTGAAGAAATCATTTTGGCCGATAATCTTATCATATTAAAAGGAAACCACAAAATCAATCTAAGTGATACGTACAAAGATTTTATAAAGAAGATGAACATCTTATCTTAAAAAATATCTCCCAAATAAATTAAATCCTCTTACTAAGAGGATTTTTATTTTGAATCCTGTTTTAGCACAATTCGTGACATAAAAAAAAGCTTTCATGACAATTGCACAAAAAAAAGAAAACATCAAACTTATTTTTACCGTGATAATAAAACAAAAAACAGATGAAAACAGCCATAATTGTACAACCAGAGATGAAGCTTTTAACGATTCTTAAAAAAATAAAAAACAATCCTTGGATTGGAGTCACCGTATCTTTGGCAGTTATTATTCCAAGTTTATATAAAGTATTAGATGATGTAACGGTTTTCAGAATAGAATATATCTGGCTTGCAATCTTTTTTCCCTTATATCTCAGATCTTTAAAAAAAATATTCGATGAAATTCTAGATAATCCAAATGAAATGTAATAGATCAAAGAAGAAAAACTAAATTCTCGCTAACTATATTCAGTAAAAAGCCTAAATCATTGTGATGATTTAGGCTTTTTTACTTAAAAAACAATTGATTTATCACATTTTAACAGATAACCGTTTTGTTTATAAGCTTTTTTTTATATTTTTGGAATCTACCAAAGACAATCATCAAAACCATCAAATCCTTTGAAAAATTATCAAAAAAAATCCGTTTTCCTCATATTATTTGGGGTATTCCTAAACATTTATATTAGTTACGGTCAAACAAACAATGATGTATATATTTACAATTGGTTTGACAAATCTGTTGGCAAAAACAATCTCGATATTAATAATGGGACGCCACACACGAATCCTTACAGAACTTTAAATGACAGCCATTTATATTTAATTGATAAATATGAATTAGGAAAAATTACTTATGAAGGACAAAATTACTACGAAGTAAATCTTAAATATGATATTTATAGAGATTTATTAGTTTTAAATCCTTATGGAGAATCTGAAAATACAGGTATTAATTTGATTCAAAATAAGGTTGAATCTTTTTCTATACTAGATAAAAATTTTGTTAAAATAGACAAAAAAAACAATACCGTACCAGAATTCACAACAGGTTATTATGAAGAAACTAAAATTGGACCTGATTTTACTTTCTATATAAAACACCATAAAGACATGCAAAAAACGGCTTCCGAAAATGGTCTTTACTACACTTTTAAAGAAAACAATACTTTTTTTATCGATTTTAAAAATCAAATATATGCCATTAAAGGAAAGAGCGATATTTTAAAATTATTTCCTGAGCAGAAAAAACAGATTAACGGGTTTTATTTAATGAATAGAGAATTAAGAAAATCTGATTTAAACCAGTTCATGAAAAATTTGATGAAATATACATATAACTCTCTTTCAACAGCAATCAAATAAGACAAATGAAAAAAATTTTACTCTCCTTAATTATTGTATTCTCCTTTCAATTGTCTTTTGCACAAAATACAAATGAGAAGTTATCTATTATTTTTAAAGATGAAACTTTAGCCAATGCGCTTAAACGTATTGAAGAAGCATCAGGATATAAATTTTACTTTGATCCAACTTGGGTTAATTCAGATAAAGAATTGATTTCAGGAACATATACTGATATAAAAATTGATGATTTACTTGACAAAGTACTTAGCAAAACCGATTTGAATTTTATCATTCTGAAAAACAAAGTTATTTTTACTTTAAACAGTACAATTCACGACACTTTACCTTCAAATTATTTCGCCGATGCTCCTGCCGAAACAGATCAAAAGGGTAATGACCAAAGCGAAAACCCAATTTTTCATCAGCAATATGATTCGATCAGCAATTATAGTGTAAACAAAAAATCTTCAATTGTTTTTATTGGTAAAGAAAACAAAGACAATGTTAAAAAAACATACACGGTTTCTGGATCAATTAAAAATGAAGAAACTGGAAAAGCAGAGCCAAATATCTATATTAAAATACGAAACAAAAATATCAGCACTTCAACTGATCTTGACGGAAACTATTCTTTACAGCTTCCTAGAGGAGTAAATATTATTGAAGTTAAATCTCTAAGCCATAAAGAAGTAGTAAGAACATTAATGGTATATGACGATGGAAAGTTTGATATTAATATCAACGAAAAATCGAATCAATTAGATGAAGTTGTAATTAAAAAGAAAGGACAAAAAACTACCGAAACAACTGTTTCTGGTCTAGTATCTATTGATATTGAAGGCATTAAAAATGTTCCTTTAATTCTTGGTGAACGAGATATTCTTAAAGTTGCCACAACTTTCCCTGGAATTAAAACTACAGGAGAAGGATCGGCAGGATTTAACGTACGAGGAGGAAAAGACGACCAAAACTTAATTCTTTTGGATAATGCAGTATTATATAATCCGCAGCACTTTTTAGGATTCTTTTCGGCGATAAACCCATATACAGCAAAAAAAGCAGATATCTATAAAGGAAGTATTCCTGCAGATTTTGGAGGAAGATTATCTTCTGTTTTTGACATCACTACTAAAAATGGAAATCCTGAAAAATTCTCTGGTGAAGGAGCTATTGGTCCTATAACTTCAAATCTTACCTTAAGTACTCCAATACAAAAAAACAAATCAAGTATTATTGTTGGTGGTCGCGCTACTTACTCTGACTGGGTTTTAAAAACTCTTGATGATGAAAATCTAAAAAACAGCCAGGCAGGATTTTATGATGGTATTATTAAATACAACAATGCTATTAATGCCAACAATAATTTAGAAGCTACAGCTTATTACAGCCATGATCGTTTCAGTCTAAGTTCGGATTCTATTTACAAATACAGCAATAGACTTGCTTCTTTGAAATGGGATCATACTTTCAGCAAAAAAAGTAAAGGAGCTTTAATTTTTACAAACAGCGAATACAAATTCAATATCGATTACGATTCAAATGATATAAATGCATTTGATTTCGGATATAAAATAAATGAATCACAATTACAGTTAAAACTTAACTATCAACTGAACCCAAAACATACTCTTTCTTACGGTATTGCGAGCAAATTATATAACATTTCACCAGGATATCAGCATCCAAAAGATCCAAATGCTACTTTAATTTCAACTGATATAGAGAAAGAAAGAGCATTAGAATCTGCTGTATACCTTGCTGACAGTTATAAAGTAAATGACAAATTACTTCTTGATCTTGGTTTAAGATATTCTTTTTACGCTTCTTTAGGTGAAGCTAATGTGAATACATACGAGCCTGGATTACCACTAAGTGATGAAACTGTTACTGGAACAGAACACTATGGAAAAAATGAGGTTGTAAAAACATATGGCGGACTTGAACCTCGCCTTGCTGCTCGATATTTTATTACCGAAGATTTTTCGATAAAAGCAGGGTATGATCTAACACGTCAATATATTCATTTATTATCAAGTAACGTTACCCAATCTCCAACAGATACTTGGAAATTATCTGATTCTAATGTAAAACCTCAAACTGCTCAGCAAGTTTCTTTAGGTTTATTTAAAACACTAAAAGATGAAGAATATGAAGTTAGTTTAGAAGGCTATTACAAAAAGTCGAGTAACATTCTTGATTATAAAGTTGGAGCGCAATTACTTCTAAATGATAATGTAGAAACTGAATTATTACAAGGTGAAGGAAAAGCTTATGGAGTTGAGTTACTTTTAAAGAAAACAACCGGAAGATTAAACGGATGGATTGGATATACGTATTCACGTTCGTTTATCAAACTTGACAGTCAATTCAGTTCAGAAATCGTAAATAATGGACGATATTTTCCAGCCAATTTTGACAAACCTCATGATTTAAGTGCTATTTTAAACTATAGATTTACAAAACGTTATAGTTTATCAAGCAACTTTTTATATCAAACAGGCCGACCAATTACCTACCCTATTGGAACTTTTCAATATGGAAATTCACAATACACTTTATATAGTGACAGAAATGCCTATAGAATTCCGGATTACATTCGTTTAGATATTGGAATTAACATTGAAGGAAACCATAAAATTAAAAAATTAGCACACAGTTTCTGGAATATTTCTGTTTACAATGTGCTTGGAAGAAACAATCCATACTCTATTTATTTCGTAACAGATCAAAATGGAAAAGTAAAAGGATACAAGACATCTATTTTCTCAATACCTGTACCAAGTATTACTTATAATTTTAAATTTTAATTCTTAGTTTATAATGAAAAATTATAACCGAAATAGTATCATTATTTTAATTACATCAGCTTTTATTTCTAATAGCTGTACAGAAACATATCCTTTATTGACCAATACTTATGAAGAAGCAATTGTTGTTGAAGCTACGATTACGAATGAACTAAAAAATCAGGAAATTAAGCTTACTAAAACAGCGCGTTTTGAAGATGAAAGTTATATCTCTGAAAGTGGTGCTGAAGTATTTATAACAGATAATTCAGGAAAAAGATATGACTTTGAAGATCAATCTGATCGCTATGTTTCAAAAACAGAATTTCAAGCAGTACCAGAAGTAAAATACCAATTGCATATAAATACGAAAGACGGCAGATCTTTTGAATCGTCTATAGAAACTCTTTCAGCAGTAAATCCAATGCAAAGCGTAAAAGCGGCAGTTGAAACGAAGGAAAATCAAAGAGGTGTGAGTATAAGAATAAATAGTTTTGACCCGAACAATAAATCCAAGTATTACAGATATGAATATGAAGAAACATACAAAATTATTACTCCCAAATGGGTTAATACAAAAGCGGTCATAAGTCAAAATGGGGCACTTACTTTTGTACCTAATTCTACTGATGCCAAAGTTTGTTATGGTTCTAAGAAAAGCACTAATCTAATTTTAGTAAGCACAAATAATTTAAATGAAGATCGTGTTAATTATATGATTCGGTTTATAAGCAATCAAGATTATATAATCACTACACGCTATAGTATACTAGTAAAACAATATGTTGAAAATTTGGCGGCATACAATTATTACAGCACACTAAAAAAAATGTCTGGAAATGAAAGTATTTTATCGCCTACGCAACCAGGAATTTTATTAGGTAATTTAAAATCTACCAAAAATCCAAACAACAAAATCGTTGGATATTTTGATGTTGCATCAGTATCTGTAGAAAGAATTTATTTTAATTATGCTGATTTATTTCTTGGGGAAGCACCACCGCCATATTATACAGATTGCCAAGAATTTTGTTATGCCGACTATCCTTTCAATCCTGATCCATGTACACATGCAGGCCACTTTATGGACGATTTAAGCTTAAATAAAATTAGCTATTATTTATTTGGCAGATTTTACTTTTGGGTCAATATTCCCTGTGGAGATTGCACTACGATTGCATCGAATATAAAACCAACATTTTGGACAGACTAAAATATAAACTTACAAATTAAAATAGATTCTTCAAATTCAAAACCAGAAAACTATTTCTCTACAACTATGAATACTTTTTGCAAAAAAATAATATTTCTAATATCCGTCAGCTTTTTTCTAAACAGTTGTACAGAAACATATCCATTGTTAACCAATACATACGAGGAAGCTATCGTTGTTGAAGCCACTTTAACTAACGAGCTTAAAAATCAAGAAATTAAAATTACAAAAACTGCTCGTTTTGAAGATACATCAATTAAAACGGAAACCGGTGCCAAGGTTATTGTCAAGGATAATTTGAATAATGAATATGTATTCGAAGAAAATTCAGGAATCTATGTTTCGCAAACAGCATTTCAAATCTTACCTGACCGCCAATACACTTTGGAAATTACAGCAAAAGATGGGAAAATTTACCAATCTAGTCCTGAAACACTTACAACAGTAACACCTATTCAAAGCATAGTTCCATCTCTCGCAACAAACAAAGACAATGAGACTGGAGTTCAAATTAATGTTAACAGCTACGATGCCAGCAGAACTTCTAAGTATTATCGTTATGAGTATGAAGAGAGCTATAAAATAATAGCTCCAAGATGGTCATTGTCAAAATTAATTGTTACAGGTCCAGAATCCATTCAACTCATTCCAAACTCTTCCAGCACTAGAACTTGTTATGCTACTAAAAAATCGACAGATATTTTATTGGTAAATACTAACGATCAAAGTGAAGACAAAGTAAATTTTCCTATTCGTTTCATAGAACAAAAAAATTATATTATCGGACATAGATATAGCATTTTAGTTAAACAATATGTAGAAAATTTAGCAGCTTATAATTTCCATAAAACCATGAGAGATATTGCAAGCTCGGCAAGTATTTTATCTCCAAAACAACCTGGAGTATTATCCGGAAACATCAAATGTATAAACGATCCTAATACGAAAGTAATTGGTTATTTTGATGTATCCTCTTTTTCAGAACAGCGAATATTTTTTAATTATACTGACTTTTTCCCAGGAGCAGACGCTCCTTATTTCAACACTTGCGAAGACATTCCGTTTAAATTTTGTTTTGCAGGAGAAGATTGTAATGCAGAAGGTTTAATATATAATATCGAAAATAATTTTATGACCTATTTTTCCAATAGCGGATCTGCTTATATACTTGTTGACGTTGTCTGCGGAGACTGTACATCATTTTCATCTAACGTAAAACCTTCATTTTGGATAGACTAAAACACATACTTTTATTGTTTGTATTGATAAATACACAATTAGGCAAAGCACAACAAACGATTTCTTTGGATGAAACGGTATACCTTCATTCTAATGCTTCTTCATTTGTTACAGGAGAAACCTTACTATACAAGGTATATTGTTTAAAATCATCTAATAGAACACCAAGCAGTATTAGCAAAATAGCATATGTAGAACTTGTAGATGACAACAAAAAATCAGTTTTTAAAACTAAAATTGCACTGGAAAATTCTGTTGGACAGGGAGATTATTTTATTCCTACCACTTTAAAAACGGGTAATTATAAGTTAATTGGATATACGAATTGGATGCTAAACAAACCCATTTCTGAATTATTTCAATTGAATATAAACATCATTAATCCGTATAAAACAGACGAAAAAACAAATACAGAAAAAGTTCTATCGGGCAGTTCTAGACTTTCTTCAGAAAATTTAAAAAACGAGAATGTTGCTTTTAACCTAAATAAAAAAACATTTACAAATAGAGAATTAGTCGATTTAAAAGTCTTGACTTCAAATGCTAATTTTAAAGATGGAAGTTATTCGCTTTCTGTTCGAAAATTAGATAACATTCCAACACAGGATGAAATCTCCGCAGTTAAATTTGCTTCATTATCATCTTATCCGATCTTGTTAGATTTACAGAAACAAGATCAAAAAATAATTCTTCCTGAATTAAGAGGTGAAATGATTACAGGAAAGATTTCTTCAAAAAGTGAAAAAATTGAAAATGTTTCAGTTGGCTTATCAATTCCAGGAAAATCTTTCGCTTTCCAAGTGGTAAAAACTGATAGTAACGGAAACTTTATTTTCAATGTTGGTAAAACATTTTACACTTCTAATATAATTGTACAAATTATAGACGAGAAAGCAGCCAATTATGAACTTACAATAAACAATGCTCCTGAAATAGAATATTCAAAAATATCGTTTGATAAAAACACAAATTTGTCTTACGTTTTTAAAGAAAGTCTGTTGGAAAGATCTGTTTCAAGTCAGGTTGAGAATGCCTATTTTCATAAAAAAGTAGACAATATCGAAAAAAGTCCAGCGACGGATGCTTTTTATTATCCTCTTGCAAAAGAATATATTTTAGATGATTTTACTCGTTTTAAAACTTTAAAAGAAACAATAACGGAAGTTGCTGTTGAGATTTATTCGAAACAAAAAGATGATAAGCTTTATCTGCATGTGAACGATCCTAGTATTTTTCCGCAGTTACCAGAACCAGCACTTGTACTTGTTGATGGACAATATTTGGAAAATGTAAATGATCTGACTCTTTATAGCATGAAAAATGTTTATAAAATTGAACTTATCGTAGGAAGATACTATGTAGGCTCAAAATCATTTAACGGATTAATTAGTTTTACTACTTTCAACAAAGATTTCAAAAGCAATCAAACAGGAAGTTTTATAGCAAAACCAACTGTTTTAAGACCGCAGCCTAAAAAGATTTACAACAAAGTAAAATATGAAAGCGGTTCTGATAATGCCAGAATTCCTGATTTCAGAAATCAATTACTTTGGAATCCGGATGTGAAGTTAAATACAGATGCTGAAACTTCATTCTACACCTCAGATTTATCAGGAACATTCGAAATTAGATTGGAAGGTTTTACCAAAAACGGAATTCCTGTATCAATTACAGAAAACATCGAGGTTCAAAATACCATCGCAAACTAAAATCTTATTTTTAAAAAATTATACAACACTCACAAAACCTGCTTCTTAGAGGCAGGTTTTTATTTTTTTCAAATATTTTCAAAATATTTTTTACAGAGTTGTAACTTTTTTGATACTTCATACGTATAATCACTTGTACACTTAAAAATTGAGGAGACAAATAAGATGAGACAACTTAAAATCACCAAGCAGGTAACCAATCGTGAAACTGCATCGTTAGATAAATATCTACAAGAAATCGGAAAAGTTGACCTAATTACCGCAGATGAGGAGGTAGAATTAGCACAGAGAATTAAGGCTGGTGATCAAAGAGCTTTAGAAAAATTAACAAAAGCCAACCTACGTTTCGTTGTATCGGTTGCTAAACAATATCAAAATCAAGGTTTAACACTTCCTGATTTAATTAATGAAGGAAACTTAGGACTTATCAAAGCAGCACAACGTTTTGATGAAACTCGTGGTTTCAAATTCATTTCTTATGCCGTATGGTGGATTCGTCAATCGATCCTTCAGGCTCTTGCAGAACAATCACGTATTGTTCGTTTACCATTAAACAAAATTGGTTCTATCAATAAAATCAACAAAATGTATGCTTTATTAGAGCAATCTAACGAGCGTCCGCCTTCTGCTGAGGAAATTGCAAAAGAACTTGACATGACCGTAAATGACGTAAAAGAGTCTATGAAAAACTCAGGACGTCACTTATCAATGGATGCACCTCTTGTTGAAGGTGAAGATTCTAACCTTTATGACGTTTTACGTTCTGGAGAATCTCCAAATCCTGATAGAGAGTTAATTCACGAATCATTACGTACTGAAATCGAGCGTTCATTAGAAACATTAACTCCAAGAGAGGCAGATGTTGTTCGTTTGTATTTTGGTCTAGGCGATCAGCACCCAATGACTTTGGAAGAAATTGGAGAAACTTTCGATCTAACTCGTGAGCGTGTTCGTCAGATTAAAGAAAAAGCAATCCGTAGATTAAAACATACTTCTAGAAGTAAAATTCTTAAAACTTATCTTGGTTAATCACCAAAATTCTAATTCGAGAAATTACAAACGCCAAATTACTTGGAGTTTAATTTAAATTTTCTTAAATTGGATATTAAAGCAAACAACAGTTTGATTGACTGTTCGTTTTTTGATTGATGATTGAAACTCCGGCTGATTACCGGAGTTTTTTATTTATTCTATAAACCATTAAGACATTAAGTTTCATAAAGAAAAACTCAATGACCTCTTTCAATAAGCGAATTAAGATTTAAAAACTTAATTTTCTTAATCTCTTAATGGTTCAAAAAACATGCGGTTAAAAAATTTATCTTTGTAAACAAAACAACACACTACACTACAATGAAAAATACATTTATTGCTCCTTCTGTTCTTGCAGCTGATTTTGCTAATTTGCAACGTGATATTGAAATGATTAACAACAGCCAAGCTGATTGGTTTCATATCGATATTATGGATGGAGTTTTTGTTCCGAATATTTCTTTTGGAATGCCGGTTTTAGAAGCTATTTCTAAACATGCGAAGAAATATATCGATGTTCATTTAATGATTATTGATCCTGACAGATACATAAAAACTTTTGCTGATTTAGGAGCTAATGGATTAACTGTTCATTATGAAGCTTGCACGCACCTGCACAGAACACTTCAGGCAATTAAAGCGGAAGGAATGAAAGCAGGAGTAGCTATGAATCCGCATACTAATGTGGATTTATTAGAAGATGTTATTAATGACATCGATGTTGTTTGCATAATGAGTGTAAATCCAGGTTTCGGTGGACAATCATTTATCGAAAATACATATGACAAAGTAAAAAAACTAAAGGCATTAATTACACGTAAAAACGCATCAACTCTTATCGAAATTGATGGCGGTGTAACCAATAAAAATGCGAAACAATTAGTAGAAGCCGGAGCTGATGTTTTAGTAGCAGGAAGTTTCGTTTTTAGAGCCGAAAATCCAATCGAAACGATTGCCGATTTAAAAGTCCTTACTACTTTTTAAATTTTTCAAATTAGGAAAAAAGTCAATTCCAGTCATATTTTCGATAGTTTCTATAGGAACTACAAAATCATAAATAGGTTTGTCACTATCTTCATTTGGAACTAAAAAAGCAATTGCCTTGTGTTCATTTCCTGATTTAGCCAGAACGATTTTATAAAAATATTTAGGGACAGAAACTTTTTCTGTCCCTATTTTTTTATCTGAATCTTTCAAAACACCGCCAGTCACTACATAAATATCATCGTATTTTCCTGCCCAATAACGTGTTTTTTGCTCGATTCTGTTCCAGATTCCGCTATTAAAATCATGTCTTTGAGGAGAAATATTGGAAGTATAAAAAGTATCGTTATAAGCTTCTTCACTGAATTCCATATCACCAGCAGGACATAAATGCCCTTTATCATAACCTGATTTTTTATAATTTCTCCAATCAGCAGAACCTGTACTTACTTTAGGATCTTCAATAAAATACGGACGTTTGTAATTGCCATTTTTCAGGTATTCTTTCTTTAATTCATAAGCAACCCATTCAGCCTGCTCGTATTTTTCATTATAGGAAAGTGTATAATATTTGTGATTTACAATTTGATTTGTCGTCGAAGTAGGCTGATAGTTTACGGAATATAATGATCCTGTATTACTTTGATTAGCTATAAAAGTATCCTTCTCTTGATTTGCAATTTCAACTGTTTCTGTATTTTCTTTTTTACAAGAAAACAAGATTAGACCAATTAAACTAAGTATATAAATGTTTTTCATAAATACTTTTGGGTTACCATTAAAAAACGCTTCTTAAATTATATTCAAGAAGCGTTTCAATAACAAATTAATTTCTAAATGATTTTTCTTTATGATTTAACCAATTTATCTTTTTTCATTTTAGGAGAAACATTCGTTGTGGTTTTCACCACAGATTTAGCTTGCAAATCATCTAAAACATTTAATGCTTCTTCTACATAAACATCTTTAGATAATGCTTGGTGCCAAGCCTCTCTTTTCTCTTTCAAAGTAGCGTCGTTATTCATTTCCGTAACTTCATAAGGAAGTGACTTAAACACTAAATTGTTTTTATAATCTGAAATTGGTTTATACTTTTTACCTTCATTTTCAACTTGCTCTTGAGTTTCTTTAAAATTCTTGATATTCAAGCTGTAAACGTTTTCTTTGTTTTTAACATCGATCCATTTTGCATTATCTTCAATTAGTTTGAATTGAGCATTTTGGGCAATCCTAGCTCTACTGTTTTCGATAGCTTTCATGAAATTTTGGTTGGATGTCCAAGTAGTATAATCGGCTGGATCAATCTTATCCCATGGCATTGCATTGTCGATGTCACGTTCACCCATTTTCAAGTACGCATAACGATCTGGCATAACAACATCACTATGAACTCCTTCTAATTGAGTAGAACCACCGTTGATTCTGTAAAATTTCTGACCTGTAATTTTCAAAGCTCCTAAATCACCATAGTTTGTATTACGAACAAATTGGTTCAAATCTAATACATTCTGAACTGTACCTTTACCGTAAGTTTGTTTACTTCCAATGATAATTCCACGTTTATAATCCTGAATAGCAGCCGCTAAGATTTCAGATGCTGAAGCAGAGAAACTGTTCACCATAATTACCAGCGGTCCGTCCCATTCGATTTTTTTGTCTTTATCGTATAAAACTTCTTTCTTTTTACCCGCAGATTTTACCTGAACGATTGGTCCTTCTTGAATAAACAATCCTGCAATATCAACTACCGTAGAAAGAGACCCTCCTCCGTCATCGCGAACATCCAGTACAATTCCGTTGATATTTTCTTTTTTCAATCTTTCTACTTCAAGAGCAATATCTTTTCCAGCATCACGACCGTCTTTATTTTCAAAGTCAATGTAGAATTTAGGCAGATAAATAACCCCGTATTTCAATCCGTTTTTCTCAACAATACTTGATTTTGCGTATGTTTCTTCAATTTCAACCACATCTCTGATAATTGAAATTACTTTGATACTCCCATCCACTTTTTTAACAGTAAGCCTAACCTCAGTTCCTTTGTGTCCTTTGATTTTTTTAACCACATCATCAAGACGCATCCCTACTACATCAACAGGTTCTTCATTTCCTTGAGCCACTTTTAGGATTAAGTCTCCAGCTTCAAGCTGTTTTCCTTTCCATGCTGGTCCTCCAGAAATTAATTCATCAATTTGAGTAAAGTCATTTTTCTTAGTCAATCTTGCTCCAATACCTTCTAATTTACCGCTGATATTTACATCAAAACGATCTTTTTCTTCTGGAGCAAAATAGCTTGTATGAGGATCAAAACGAGTCATGATTGAATTCAAATACACTGAGAACCAGTAATCTTTATTCAAATCTTTGATTACACTAAAATTATCATCTAATGATTTTAAAGAGCTTTCACGTGTTTCTTTTTCTAAAGTTTCAAACGATTTTTCTTTGTATGAAGGATCTTTTTTCTTCTTTTCTTCTTCAATTTTTTGTTTCGTTACAAGAGAAGAAAGCGTAGAAAGTTTGATTTGTTTTCTCCATCTCTCATTTATTTCAGTTAAGCTTTTTGCATACGGAATGTTCTCATAATCGGCATTAAAAGTCTCATCTGTAGTATAATTAAAAGGCTGCGCTAAAATAGTTTTATAGCGTTTTTTACTTTCTTCCATTCTCTTCATCAATCTAGTATAAGTTAGATTAAAGAATGTTAAATCTTTGTTTAAAAACTGATCATCAAGCATCAACTCATATTGCTTAAATTCATCAATATCAGACTGAAGGAAGAATCGTTTAGAAGGATCTAATGCCTCAATATAATCTTTAAAAATACCCTTTGAAAATTGATCATTAATTTCCGCCGGGCTGTAATGTCCTTTTTCAATAACAAAAGCCAATAATTCTAATAATGTCTTGTCTTTATTAGGATCCGGATCTTCATTTTTATCTGCATTTATTTTAAAAGCAAACAAGGTCACAGACAAGCATAATACGGCTATAAGTATTTTATAATTTCTTTTCATAAACTCAATAATAGCATTCATCAAATTTTTTAATCTAAGTTACGGTAAAAACTATGCCAACATGCCAAGATCAGTATAATTTTTTGTTAAAGATATAAAAATGTTTATTCTCTAAAAGTGTTCTCGGATTTAGTTTGTAATTTTTATTTATTTGTTAGTATTCAACCAAAATCAGTTATTACATTTGTTGTAACAAGCCTTAATTTTGACAAATTGAAAATAGAATCGCAGCATGAAAAATGAAAAACCACTCATATTAGTCACCAATGATGATGGAATTCTGGCACCCGGAATTAGAGCTTTAATTAGCGTTATGGAAACCATAGGCGACGTTATTGTAGTGGCTCCAGACAAACCGCAAAGTGCCATGGGACACGCCATTACCATCAATAATACGTTGTTTTTGGACAAAATCTCTAAAGACGACGATGCCATTACAGAATACAGCTGTTCAGGAACTCCCGTTGATTGTGTAAAACTGGCCGTTAATGAAATCTTGAAACGAAAACCAGATTTGTGCGTTTCGGGAATCAATCACGGGTCAAACTCTTCTATCAATGTGATTTACAGCGGAACGATGAGTGCTGCAGTCGAAGCCGGAATTGAAGGCATTCAGGCTATCGGGTTCTCTCTTTTGGATTTTGATTGGAATGCCGATTTTGAACCGGTAAAATCATTCGTTAGAAAAATAACTTTAGAAACACTAAAAAATAAATTGCCTGCTGGTGTCGTTTTAAATGTGAATTTTCCAAGATTAAGTGAAAAAGACATTAAAGGAATCAAAATCTGTCGTCAGGCGAAAGCCTATTATGCACAGAAATTTGATAAAAGACAGACTCCTTTTGGGAAAGATTATTACTGGCTGACCGGTAAGTTTACCAATGAAGATCAAGGTGAAGATACAGATGAATGGGCACTTGAAAATGGATACGTATCAGTAGTACCAGTTCAGTTTGATTTAACGGCTCATCATTCTATGCAGCAACTTAATACTTGGAAATTAAATGAATAAGAAAGATTTTATTACAGGATTCCTTGTCGGGATTTTTACTGCGCTGCTTGGCAGTTATTTGTTTATTACGTTTTTTACAACTTTTGATTTTTCCACTGGAATTCAAACTATAAAAGAGCACGGTTATTTAGGAAAAGTAATTACAATTGGAACAACTTTAGATCTGGCAGTTTTCTTGCTTTTATTGAATAGAGATAAAGAAATGATGGCTAGAGGTGTTATTCTAGCGGTAATTGTTCTGGCAATTTCAACTCTAATTATTTAACCCTATCTTTGTGCTGCAATAAAATTTTGTCGATATGAAATACTACATAATAGCTGGTGAAGCTTCAGGAGATTTACACGGTTCAAACCTAATGAAGGCATTATTTGAGGAAGATCCTCAAGCCGAAATTAGATTTTGGGGCGGTGATTTAATGCAAAAAGCCGGCGGTACATTAGTAAAACATTATCGCGATTTAGCTTTTATGGGATTTGTAGAAGTGCTTTTTAATTTAAAAACCATTTTAAACAACATTAAATTCTGTAAAAAAGACATTGCTGAGTTCAAACCAGATGTAATCATTTTTATTGACTATCCGGGTTTTAATATGCGTATTGCAAAATGGGCTAAAGACCTGAATTACAAAACTCATTATTACATTTCTCCTCAAATTTGGGCTTGGAAAGAAAACCGTATCAATGCCATTAAACAAGACGTTGATAAAATGTTTGTGATTCTTCCTTTCGAAAAAGGGTTTTATGAAGACAAACATCATTTTCCAGTAGATTTTGTCGGTCATCCTTTGATTGATGCTATTCAGAATCAGCCACCTTTTGATGAAGCTGCATTTAGAACAGAGAATAAATTAGGAGATAAACCAATCATTGCCCTTTTACCAGGAAGCCGTAAACAAGAAATTACCAAAATGCTGAGCGTGATGTTAAGTGTTGTTGATGATTTTCAAGATTATGAATTTGTAATCGCAGGCGCTCCGAGTCAGGATTATGAATTTTACCAGCAGTTTATCAAAAACAAAAATATTGCATTTGTTTCCAATAGAACTTATGATTTACTCCGTTCTTCAACAGCTGCATTGGTTACTTCAGGAACTGCTACTTTGGAAACAGCATTGTTTAAGGTTCCAGAAGTAGTTTGTTATAAAGGAAGTGCGATTTCGTACCAAATTGCCAAACGAATTATTACTTTAAAATATATTTCGCTTGTGAATTTAATTATGGATCAAGAAGTGGTTACAGAATTGATTCAGAATGAATGCAATACAAAACGTATTAAAGAAGAACTTACGAAATTATTAGAACCAGCTTACCGCGAAAAACTTTTAAAGAATTATGATATTCTTGAAGAAAAATTGGGCGGAGTTGGCGCGAGTAAAAAAACCGCAAAACTCATCGTTGCAGATTTAAAAGCCTAAAAATTATTTGTTTTGAAAAAGATATTCATTTTCCTCTTACTATCAATCATTTTTACTTCTTGTAAATCGACTTCTCCTGCTGTCAGCAAAAAGGAAACAAAACGAGAGAATAGAGCTTTGGTGAATAATTTGATCGAAACGGCAACAGATAATATCGGCGTTAAATACAAGGCGGGCGGCACAAACAAAAGTGGTTTCGACTGCTCTGGATTAGTCTACACTACTTTTGAATCTGAAAATATAAAATTGCCCAGAAGTTCTTATGAACAAGCTAAAATTGGAAAAGTAATTCCCCTTAATGATGCCAAAAAAGGCGATTTAATTTTCTTTAAAACCAATAAAAGCCGACAAATCAATCATGTTGGACTTATCGTTGAAGTGAATTATGACGAAATAAAGTTTGTGCATTCATCCACCTCCAAAGGTGTCATAATTTCTTCTACCAAAGAAGCTTATTATAAAAACTCGTTCGAGCAGGTAAACCGCATAATCGAATAATTTTTTAATTCTAAAATATATTTATTTTCTTACAAATATTTAATACTTTCGTACTATGAAAGTATTAGATTTTCCGTTAGTTAAGCTAACAATCAGTTTTATAATTGGTATTTTAATTTCCTATTATTGCCATCCTTCTTTATCGATTGCCTTCAATATTTTAGGTTTTTCTACACTCTTATTTATCCTTTTCTATTTTTTAGCAAAACGCAATAAAAAGCACATTCCTCTTTTCGGAATAAGTTCTAATTTGATTGCATTTTCAATAGGAATCTGTGTTCTTTTAATTCATACTGATAGTTTTGACAAACTGAATTACAGCCATTTTCAAAAAGCATTTGACGAACCGCATGTTTTGACTTTTACTTTACGCGAAAAACTCAAAAGCAATGATTATAATGATCGTTATACAGCGATTGTAAACAATATCGATCAACATTTTATGAGAGGTAAAATAATCGTAAATGTTCAAAAAGACAGTACTTCAAATTCGTTAATTATCGGAAACATAATTCGAGTTAAAACTGTTTTACAGCGAACGCCTCCCAGCAAAAATCCAAATCAGTTTGACTACAGCAGATATTTGGCCGACAAACAAATTTACGCTCAGGTATTCTGTAAAAAATCTGAAATAACAATAAGTAAACACATAAAAAAAGACATTTGGTATTACTCTGGACGTCTGCATGCTTTGATTTTAAAAAACCTCGAAAAATCAAATTTTAATCCTGAAGAAATGAATGTTGCGCTTGCTTTAATACTTGGCCAGCAACAAGAAATCGCAGCTGATATTATTAAAGATTACCAATATTCTGGAGCTACACATGTTTTATCGGTTTCAGGATTACACGTTGGTTTTATAATGCTTTTTATAATGTTTATTCTAAAGCCAATTCCAAATACACGAAAAGGTTCTGCAATAAAACTGACTTCCATTTTAATCTCATTAGCCGGTTTTGCAGTGATTTCAGGATTATCACCTTCTGTTCTGCGATCTGTGGTTATGTTCTCATTTGTAGCTATTGGAAATCATTTACGCAGAAGCGGTAACATTTACCATACTTTATTGGTTTCAATTTTATTGATACTTTTATTTGAACCTTACTTTCTATTTGATGTTGGATTTCAGTTAAGCTATTTAGCTTTATTTTTCATAGTCTGGCTGCAGCCTGTACTTGCACAAATCTGGACTCCAAAAAACAAAATAGCTATTTATCTCTGGAATGCTCTAACGGTTTCTTTTGCGGCCCAAATAGGCACTTTACCTTTGTGTTTGTATTATTTCCATCAATTTCCAGGATTGTTTTTTGTAACGAATATTATCATTCTACCTGTTTTATCGTTTATCATGATTGCTGGAATAATCGTTATGCTGATTGCTATTTTCACCAATCCTCCTTTATTATTGGTTACTATATTTGAAAAAAGCATTTTCATTTTAAACAAAATGATTCATTATGTAGCTTCATTTGAATCATTTGTTATTCAAGATATCGGTTTTAATTTCTATTATTTGATTTCACTCTATCTCGTTATTATTACAGTGACAATTGGTTTCAAAAAACCAAATTTCAGAATCATAATAGTAAGTCTTCTGTCTATTATCTTATTTCAATTATCGTTAATTTACACTAAAAAAGAGCTGTCAGATCAAACTGAATTAATTGTTTATAATGCCAAGAAAAGGACTCTGATATCAATGCGAAAAGGGCAAAACATAACGCTTTTTACAAATGATATTAAGAAAGAAAAAGGAAACATTCTTAACTCTTATCTAGTTGGCAGTTTTAGTACGATCAGCCAAACGAAAATTGTTAAAAACACTTTGTATTTCAATACTCAAAAAATACTTATAATTGACAGCAGTGGCGTTTACGAAAACAAAATCGTACCGGATATCTTAATTCTGACACAGTCTCCAAAATTAAATCTGGATAGACTTTTAAATCAAATACATCCTAAAATGATAATTGCAGATGCTTCAAATTCTTATTCCATTCAAAAAGTATGGAAAGAAAGCTGTTTGAAAAAAAACATCCCTTTCCACGCTACTGCTGAAAAGGGATTTTATAAACTGAATTAAATTTTATTCTGGATTTAATATCTGATTGCAATCTGTTATCCAAGCTTTTGCACCTCCCGAACTATAGGAAAGTTTTCCCAATGTATTGAAATTGGTTTTTCCTTTTCGTATAACCGCATTTGCAAAACAGACTTCCGGTAAATCTACAACACCAAAAGCATTTTTCAACATAGCATTCTGTTCTCGCACTTCGCTGGCAATGGCCATATCAGATAAGTCGAGCTTGACTAAAATAACATTTTTACGGGACCATTTTTCAAAATCAGCAGTTTTAAACACTTCATTCTGCAAATTTTCTGATGCACCCGCACCAGTGAACAAAATAAGCATTGGTTTTCGTTCTTCATTACTGATTGCAATTGCATCAGTCAGATTGGTTTTCCATTCGAGATTCTGGGATTTCATCAGGAAGGTTACAAATAAAAATAGTAGAATGGGTAGTTTTCGGCTCATAAATTAATTGGTTTTAGTTAAGTTAATGAAACTAATTTAACATAAAACCAACACCGAACAATGTACTTTAATACAAATAGTTACGTAAAACATGCATTAAAATGAATTTGATTTTTTAAGCCCAAAAATTTAAAAAAAATGAAAATTTTACCCCATTTAAATAATAAATGTATAATACACATTTAAGTTTGTTTTGAAAAAATATCCCTTTCCAAATAATTTTGAAAAGGGATTCTACAAATTAAACTAAGAAACTTAATTTAAATTTATTGGTTTTTATTCGCTTGGATGCAAAATATTATTTGACTCAGCGATCCACGCTTTTGCACCGCCAGGTTTATAAGCTATTTTTCCAAGGGCGCTAAAGGTAGTTTTGTTTTTTCGTATGGAAGCAATTGCATAACATACTTCAGGCAGATCCTGAACTCCAAATGCATTCTTCAATCTAATATTTTGCTCTTTATCTCCATCTGAAGCTGTAGCGTCAGACAAATCTAATTTCACAAGAATAACATTATCTCGTGACCAGACTGCAAAATCTGGTGTTTTAAAGATTTCATTTTGGAGATTTTCTGATACACCTGAGGCAGTGAATAAGATTAACATTGGTTTTCTTTCTTCATTACTAATGGCGATTGCATCTGTCATATTTGTTCGCCAGGCAAGGGTTTGTGCCTGCATGAAAAATGAACCTAAAAAAAACAGTAGGATAAGTAATTTTTTAGTCATATATAATTGGTTTTTGGTTAGTATAGCATGACGAAATTAACATAATATTTTAATTATCCAAATTATATAACTATAAAAAATACATTATATGTTTTTTTATTTACAAATAAATAACGAAATCACAATTGAATCTTTTTATTGAAAACTTTTTCTTATTAAACAAAAAAACTCCTCACATTTCTGTGAGGAGTTCCCTTAATAATTTTATCTATTTTTTTAAGACTTTTTCGGATGAACAATTCCTTCTGCGACAGTTAACCATGCTGATGGACCGCCGGCAACATATCCTGTTTTTCCAAGCCCTTTAAAGTTGATTTTTCCATCTTTAGATTCTGCACTTGTAAAAAACACCGTTGGAAATCCCTGAATACCAAAAGCTTGCTGCAATTCGTTATTCTGATTTTTTAACTCCGGAGTCTGCGGAACGCTTCTTGGGTAATCCAATTCTACTAAAACAACATTATCTGAAGCCCATTTTTTAAATTCGGCAGTTTTTAAAACTTCATTCTGAAGACGAATGCACCATCCGCACCAGTCGCTTCCTGTAAAAAACATCAACATTGGTTTTTGTTCTTTATTACTTACATTGATCGCTTCACGAACATCAGTATACCATTTTAATTCCTGAGCCTGAGTAGCAAAAGCACCAGCTATAAAAAAAGCTATTAGTAATATTTTCTTCATAATGTGTTTATTTTTAGGCAAATTTAAACAAAAAACAAATTGAAAATACAGTTAGTCTTATTTTACTTCTTGCATTAATCTTCTAATTAAAGGAGTCAAAACAATTAACGCAACTCCTGCAATTAAAGAATACAAAGCTAATTGATAATATCCGTCTGTATACGCGATAAGTTTAGACATTAATGTCGTTCCGGTATTTGCATCGGATATTTCAGCTCCTAATTTTCCTGCAGCAAACTGGCCAAATGCACTTGATAAGAACCATAATCCCATCATCATACCAAATAATCTTTTAGGCGATAATTTTGTAATTACCGACATTCCGATTGGACCAATGCACAATTCACCAAGCGTATAGACCAGATATCCTAAAGCAAAAACATCCAGAGAACTTAACCCTTCTGCATCTACAAAAAATCTGGCACTGTAAAAAATAAAGAAACCTGCAGCCAGTAAAACAAATGATAAACCAAACTTAATAACAGTATTGGGTTCAATTTTTCGCTTAGCCATAAATATCCACAACAATCCTACTAATGGACTGAAAATAACAACATACAATGAGTTGATACTATTATTTACGACATTTGGGTCAATATGAAAAAACAACATTTTGTTAGACAAATTATCCTTTGCAAACAAAGACAAAGAACCTCCTGATTGCTCAGAAATGGCCATAAACATAAAATATCCAAAAATAAATACAAATGCTGCTAAAAGTTTTCTCTGTTGTTTTCCATCCTTTAACATTAT
Organism: Flavobacterium sp. H4147; assembly: GCF_029360735.1. Classification (NCBI taxonomy): domain Bacteria; kingdom Pseudomonadati; phylum Bacteroidota; class Flavobacteriia; order Flavobacteriales; family Flavobacteriaceae; genus Flavobacterium; species Flavobacterium sp. H4147. The sequence goes on from NZ_JARKNB010000001.1 coordinate 674,029, forward strand.
CAATTCATATCCAAAATATCCTAATGCAGCTATTCCCATAGTATACATAAAGTACTCTGTAAAATCAGAATTGATAACCATTATATACACTAATGGAATTACAACAAAAGAACCTACATAAACCGCTGTTTCATAAAGACTACGTTTTTTAGGCGCATAATGTTCTATTGGAGAATTTCCAATTGGTGCTAAATGCTTTTTCGTTAAAAGAAAAGTTATAACTCCAATTATCATAACAATTGCCGCAGAAAGAAAACAAAGACTCCAAGAATAGTTCTTTCCTAAATAAATAGGAATTGCACCACCCAGCATTCCTCCAATATTAATTCCTGCATAAAACAATCCATAACCAGCATCTCGACGACCGTCGCTTTCATGATACAGCTCCCCTACCATTGAAGAAACGTTTGGTTTAAAGAAACCAGTTCCAATGATAGAAAGCGTTATTCCATAATAAAAGAAATCATGTGGAGAAGCTGCAATAAGTAAGTTTCCTAATATCATTACAATTCCTCCGAAAAGAAGCGATTTTTTAAATCCTAAAATTTTATCAGCGAAAATTCCGCCTATAAAAGTAAATGCGTAAACAAAAGCCTGAATAGCACCGTATTGTAAATTTGCTTTTCCTTCAAGTAAACCCAATTGGTCTACCATAAAAAAAGCTAAAACCCCTCTCATTCCGTAGAAACAAAAACGTTCCCACATTTCCACCAAAAACAAATACCATAATTGTTTTGGATATTTGCCTTTAAAATCCTGAATTTCTTCTAGTGTAATTGTGTCCTTCATTATCTAACCCCGTGCATCAATTTTTTTAATAATGGTGTTAGTGCAAATAATACGATTGCTGCAATACCTGTAAGTACGACAAATACCATGAAGAATTCGTATAAATTATGAATTTCAAATCCAGCGAAAACGGGATTTTGAGCGCTAATTTGGTGTTTATCCAATAATGCCAATTGCTCTGCTGTAGGCGTGATTGTTTTATTTAAAACCGCCTGAAGATCAATTCCTAATTCTTTTGCTTTTGCAAATTTATCTCCTGTAGCCGGAAGTATAGATCCTAAAGTTCCTCCCAAAGCATAACCAGATGCATTTGATAAAAAGAATACGCCATATAATAGAGAAGCAAAACGTTTTGGAGATAATTTACCTACTAACGATAATCCAATTGGAGATAAGCACAACTCCGCACAAGTATTTAAGAAATACAATAGGATTAACCATTTTACAAGCAATAATCCCGAAGTTCCAAGAAAAGATACTTGAGTAGCAATCATAAAGAAACTTACTGAAATAATAACCAATCCTGCCGCTAGTTTTACTGGCGAAATTGGCTCCTTGTCTCTCGCTCTTAAGAAATCCCAAAGAATACTAAAAGGAACTGCCATTACTACAACAAAAAGTCCATTAAAAATCTGAACCATTGAAGGCGGCATCAACCATCCGAAGAAATGTCTGTCTGTTTGGTTATCTGCAATAAATGTCAACGAAGAACCTGCTTGCTCAAACGCTGCCCAGAAGAAAATGATAAAGAAAGAAACAATGTAAATTACAATAATTCTATCTCTTTCAATTTTAGTTAATGAAGTATCAGAAATAATAAGTCCAGCTAATGCCAAACCACTTGAATAAATTAAGGTATAGATTAAATTCTGTCCTACTACATAATGAAAAAACAATCCTAAAGCAATAAATGCTACTCCAGCTAATAATAATGATTTAGAAGAGAAATTTGCTTTTTGAGCTTCTCCTTCTTCAAAATCTTCTGCTACATTTTTAGAAGGTAAACCTCCTAATGGTCTTCCTTCAGGAGAAACCACGTATTTGTTTTTCAGAAAGTAGAAAAGCACCGTTCCGATAAGCATTGCAGCAGAGGCCGCCATGAACCCCCATCTGAAAGCATGAATATCTCTAATTCCACCAGCATCTTTTACGTCTCCTAATAAAGGACAAATTGACTGTCCTAAGAAAGCTCCCATGTTGATTCCCATATAGAAAATAGTAAAAGCGGTATCCAGTTTCGTTTTTTCTTGTTTTGGATACAAACTTCCCACCATACTTGAAATATTTGGTTTGAAGAATCCATTACCAAAAACAATTACTCCTAATGCAGAATACATGATGATTTTAGCCAGTTCTAAATTAGATTCAAAAACACTTCCGCTGGTAAACAAAAGCATTTGTCCTGTTGCCATTAACAAACCACCTAGGATAATACAATTTCTGTTTCCTAAATAACGATCGGCAATAAAACCTCCAAGCATTGGAGTTAAATAACAAAGTCCAAGGAAACCTCCGTAAATTAAAGAAGCTTCTTCTTCCTTCATCAATAATGAATTCACAAGGAATAAAGTTAATAAAGCTCGCATTCCATAAAAATTGAATCGCTCCCACATCTCTGTTCCAAACAATACCCAAAGCCCTTTTGGATGCGCGGTTTTTACTTGAGTTTCTCCCATATTATTCATTAATTAAATTAGGTTTATATTTTAAAGATTATAGATTTTCTTTGATGAAATTGGTCATTTTATTGTAAAGCTGTATTCTGGTTTTTCCACCATAAATACCATGATCTTTATCTGGATAAATTTGAGAATCAAATTGTTTGTTTGCCTGAATCAATGCTTCCATCATCTGCATTGTATTTTGAACATGAACATTATCATCTCCTGAACCATGAATCAACAAGAACTTTCCTTTTAATTTATCAACGTGATTTATAGGAGAGTTTTGATCGTATCCGCTTGCATTTTCCTGCGGAGTCTGCATGTATCTTTCTGTATAAACGCTGTCATAAAAACGCCAGTTAGTAACTGGAGCAACTGCGATTGCCATTTTAAATACATCATTTCCTTGAAAAATACAGTTAGATGCCATGAATCCACCATAGCTCCATCCGAAAATTCCAATTCTTGAAGCATCAACATATGGATAAGCACCAATTACTTTTGCGGCATCGATTTGATCTTCAACTTCGTATTTTCCTAATTCTTTTTGAGTCACTTTTTTGAAATCAGCTCCTTTGTAACCCGTTCCTCTTCCGTCAACACAAGCCACAATATAACCTTGCTGTGTTAATGAAAGGAACCAATAATCATTAGAGTTGTTCCATTGATTGTTTACCTGCTGCGATCCTGGACCAGAATACTGGAACATAAAAACAGGATATTTTTTTGAAGGATCGAAATCTTTTGGTTTTAAAATCCATGCATTCAATTCATTTCCTTTTGCTGTTTTTAAAACAAAATATTCTTTTGAAGGAAGGTTATACGCTTTTAATTTATCAGCAAGAGCCTGATTGTTTTCGATAACCTGAATTTCTTTTCCTGTTTTAGCCTCGTTTAAAGTATAGGTAGTAGGCTGTGTATTACTTGAGAAAGTTGTAATAAAATATTGGAAATTAGGACTGAAAGTCGCTGCGCTTGTTCCTGTTTTTGAAGACAAACGTGTTTTATTTTTTCCGTCTAAACCAATTCTGTAAAGATCTCTGTTAATAGAACCATTTTCAGTAGATTGATAGAAAATAGTTTTTGTTTTTTCGTCGAAACCGTAGTATGAAGTTACTTCCCAGTTCCCTTTTGTAACCTGATTTTTAAGTTTTCCGTTTTTATCATACACATAAATATGATTAAAACCGTCTTTTTCACTTGTCCAGATAAAACTGTTATCTTTTAAGAAAGTCAAATTATCTGTAACGTCAACGTATGCTTTGTCTTTTTCGTTTAGAACCACTTTTGCTGCAGCTGTAGTTCCGTCGATAAATACTAAATCAAGATTGTCTTGATGACGGTTTAAAACCTGAGCCGATAATACATTATTATCATTTGTCCACCGCATTCTTGCAATGTAGAAATCATTATAATTACCTAAATCAACTTTTTTAGAAGTATTTCCAGCAGCATCATAAATATGTAATGAAACTACTGAATTTTTCTCTCCTGCTTTAGGATATTTAAAAGTTTCAATTGTTGGATATAAATCTTTATGAAACATTGACATTGAAAATTCTGGAACCTGGCTCTCGTCAAAACGAATGTAAGCTAGTTTTTTACTGTCTTTACTCCAGTCAAAAGCCCGGACAAAAGCGAATTCTTCTTCGTAAACCCAGTCAGTAATACCATTTATAACAGCATTTTTCTTTCCGTCAGTAGTAACTGGAGTTGATTTTTTTGAAGCAACATTATATATATATAGGTTGTTTTCTTTTGCGTAAGCTATTTTGGTTCCATCAGGAGAAAAAGTCGGCTCTTGAATCTGAAAATCAACCAGTTTTGTAAGCGTTTTAGCTGCGATATCATAGAGAAAATAATCTGCAGTAAAAGAGTGACGGAATATTTTTGTTGAATTACAAGCTATTAAAATCTTTTTTTCGGAAGCATCAAAAGTATAGCTGTCAATTCCGTCTGCAAGTTCTTTGAAGTTTTTTGTATCAATTAAATTTGAGACTTTTTTTAAAGTTGCGAAGTCATACAAATCAACCTGCATACTTCTGCTCGCCTGATCAACATTTAGAACTGTGTATTGATTTGTATTTTTTAACGATTGCAATTCGTCCATTCCTTTAGCACGAAAGGTTCCGCCAAAAACATTTTCGACAGTTATTTTTTGCTGTCCGAAAACGACTGCAGTTAAAAATAAAAGTACTGCAGTAAATTTACTTGTATTCATTATAATTATTTTAAATATAAAAAGAGTCCAATTTTAATAAAAAAAATAAACATAATACACATTTTAAGTGTTAAATGTTAAAAAAAATAACGATTGCGTATTTTGATCTTTCAAATAGATTGCAATCAAAACTCTTAAAATAGTATCTTTGCCGCAACATTACTATTTAATATATTGAGAATGAACAACGCTGTTGCCGGATTTTCTAAATTATCCAAAAAAGAAAAAATTGACTGGATTGCCAATGAATATTTTTCTACACCTGAAGAAGCCCTAAATATTATAAGAAATTACTGGAATTCAGATGAAAAGCTTCAGCAGCTGCACGATGAATTTATTGAGAATACTATTACCAATTTATACATTCCGCTTGGAGTTGCTCCTAATTTTTTAATTAATGGGAAGTATAAAACGATTCCAATGGCCATTGAGGAGAGTTCTGTTGTGGCTGCTGCCTCAAAAGCTGCGAAATTCTGGGCAACACGCGGAGGCTTCAAAGCCACCATTATTAATACCGAAAAAATCGGTCAGGTACACTTTAATTTTAATGGTGATGCCGAAAAACTGCAATCTTTCTTTCAAGAAATAAAACCTAAATTTTTCTCTGAAACACAAAGCATTACCAAAAATATGCAGCAGCGTGGAGGAGGAATTCTAGATATCCATTTAAAAGACAAAAGAAACTTACTTGAAAATTACTTTCAGCTTCATGCTACTTTTGAAACCAAAGACAGTATGGGAGCAAATTTCATCAATTCATGTCTGGAGCAGTTTGCATCGACTTTAAAAGATGAATTTCAAAACTCTGATTTGTTTTCACCTGATGATAAATTAGAAGTAATTATGAGTATTTTATCGAATTATGTGCCGCATTGTTTGGTAAGAGCAGAAGTTTCTTGTCCTGTTGAAGATTTAGCCGAAAAACACATTACAAATCCGCAGGAATTTGCCGAGCGTTTTGTACAAGCTGTTCAAATTGCCGAAATAGAGCCTTTTAGAGCGGTAACTCACAATAAAGGAATTATGAATGGTGTTGATGCAGTAGTCTTGGCAACTGGAAATGATTTTAGAGCCATTGAAGCCGGAGTTCATGCTTACGCTTCTAAAAACGGACAATACGCCAGCTTATCTCATGCTAAAATCGAAAACGGAATTTTTACATTCTGGTTGGAAATTCCTTTAGCTTTAGGAACTGTCGGCGGTTTAACATCGTTGCATCCATTAGTAAAATTATGTCTGGAAATGCTCGAAAAGCCATCGGCTACTGAATTGATGGAAATTACGGCAGTGGCAGGACTGGCACAAAATTTTGCGGCTTTACGTTCTTTAACTACCACCGGAATTCAAGAAGGACATATGAAGATGCACCTTAATAATATTATCAACCAGTTTGAAGCTACTGAAGAAGAACGTCGTTTAATCAAAACTCATTTTAAAAAAACCGCAGTTTCTCATAGTGCCGTAGTTGAGTTTATCGAAAATTTAAGAAAATAATTAGAAGCTGATCCCGCTGTCCGTTATATCTTTTATGGCGAACCCCGCCACAAAAGGATGTCACTCCCATCGGGGCTAAAAATATACGTATGCCAACCACTTTTTACAGTAACGGAAAATTATTTATCTCTGGAGAATATCTAGTATTAGATGGCGCAGATGCTTTTGCACTGCCAACTAGATTCGGACAAAATTTAATAGTTGAAGAAACAACAGCTAAAATCATCGATTGGAAAAGTTATGATTACGATCAAAAACTTTGGTTTGAAACCACCATTACATTCGATGAAGTTATCAATCCTGTTAATCCAGAAACTGAAACTGTAAAAACTACTTTAATCAATATTCTTCACGAAGCGTATCTTTTAAATCCTGAATTTCTAGACAAGTCAGAAGGGTTAAAAGTGACCACTAATCTTACTTTTCCAAGAAATTGGGGATTAGGAACATCATCGACTTTGATCAATAACATTGCGCAATGGGCCAAAATTAATGCTTTCACGTTATTGAAAAACAGTTTTGGGGGAAGTGGTTATGATATTGCTTGTGCACAGAATAATACTCCTATACTCTATAAAATAGAAAACAACCAGGTAGAACCAGTAGCTTTTAATCCCGATTTTACAAAGAATATCTTTTTTGTTTACTTGAATAAAAAACAGAACAGTAAAGCCGCTATTCACGCTTACAACAAACACAAAGACCTAAATCTAGCTAAAAGCGTTGCTGAAAACAATAAAATCACCAATGCAATTCTACATGCTGCAACTCTGAATGAATTTGCTCGTGCTGTAGAAAAACACGAAATTCATTTAAGCAACATTCTTGAAATAAAAACGATAAAAGAAATCGCTTTTCCTGATTTTAAGGGCACCATTAAAAGTCTTGGCGCCTGGGGCGGAGATTTTGTTATGGTAGTCTCAAAAGAAAATCCAAAAGATTATTTCACCTCAAAAGGATATGACACAATCCTTACGTATGACGAAATGATTTTACAAGAATAAGTGTTTTAGTAATTTACTTTTTTATCTTCTAAAAGTTCAGCCTCTAATCGGCGGACATTTATTTCGTGTTCGCTGTTAGATTCTATAAGAGTATTGTGGAGACGTTCTGCCATTTTTTCTATACTATTGGTAATAGAATCGTACACCAATTCCATTCGTCGGTGTTTTTCTTCTTTTACAGCTTTCAAAACATCTTCAACGAAAACCTTATCATACTTTTCAGCAACAGAATCACGAGTGTTAGTAAGCCTGATCACATAGTCGTTACTTAGTATAGTAACCTTAAAATGCTGCTCATCATTACTTAGATAATACTTACCCCCCAGCTCATCAACATTGATCTCTGTAGTGCTTACTTTTAAAAGTTCCGTAATGATCCCAAAAATATGATTTTCTATTTTGGAATATACTTTAGGTTTTCTTCTAAACAATTTAAACATATACATTAAATACCTGATTTTTAGAGTATTTGATTAAAAAATTGATATTATTTTTATTTATAATGGGGCTAAATAAGTTTTTTTTGTTGTAACAAAAATTCGGACAAATTAACTGTAATAATTTGAATATCACAAATTTTTTAAATTATATTTCCATTATTCCCATATAGTTAAGAAAACTGTATAAGAATTTTACTATAATTAACATTCGACATATCTAAATGCAAAAAACCCGAAACATTCTAATGAACATTTCGGGTTTTTAAGTATGTACTATTACTTAGTAACTACTAGTAGTTAAATTGTAATCTGTTGTCTTCGATTTTAGCATTGTTTTTCAACGCTGGTAAAATTCTGCTTGCATCAGATGCGCTTTGAGCTTTTACTTTAGCTACATATTCTGCGTGGTTTGTTAAAGCCGGAGCTTTTACAGTGCTGATATTTTTCACTACATAAACTCCTGTATTTCCTTCAATTGGAGCAGAAATTTTGTTTGCAGCTAATGCAAATGCATTTCCAACTACTTTAGGCTCTTGTCCAACTCCACCTGGTAATACTGGATTATCCATAGTTACGTTAGAAGCTTGTTGTACAGCTACACCAGCACTTTTCGCAATAGCTTCGATGCTAGAACCTGTCATTTTAGCTTTTAATATTTCAGCTTTTTTCTTGTTTTTCAAGATTGGCTCAACGTAAGGTCTTGCTAATGTAACAGATACTAAACCTGATTCATTTTCACCTTTGTACTGAGCAATTACGTGACCAACATTAGCAATTTCAAAACGTTTTACGTCGTTTTTACCTGTTTCTTTATCAAATGCCCATCTTACGATGTTTCTTTGGTTTCCTAATGGTCCAAATTGTTCGTCCATCGCTTTTACAGAAACTGGAGGAGCAACTTTTAATCCTAATTCTTTTGCAGTAGCAGCAAAGTCTTTATCAGCAGCTTCCATTTCGAATTTAGTTGCCAATGTAAATACTTTATCAGAAGTAGCTTCAGATGGCTCAATTTTTTGAGCAATTGTAGCTAAACGAATTCCGTCTTGTTTGTCTGTAATTTTGATTACATGGAAACCAAATTGAGTTTCAACAATACCAATTTTACCAATACCGTTATTGAATACAAAATCATTGAATGGTTTTACCATTTGGTTTGGACCAAAATATCCTAAATCACCTCCTTGTTGTGCAGATCCATCATCAGAATTAGTGAATGCAAGCATCATGAAGCTGTCTGGATTAGCCTGAACTTGTGCTAAGATTTCTTCAGCTTTCGCTTTAGCTTCTTCTTTAGTTCTTTTTTCTCTTTGGTTGGTTGCTTGAGATCCTTCATAACCAATTAAGATATGACTAGCTTTTGCATTCACTCCTGCTTTAAATCCTAATGATTTAGAGATCGCATAGTATTTTCCGTAAACGTAAGGACCATAAATAGCTCCAGCAGGCAGACTGAATAATTTATCAGCATCAACAGCTGGTAAAGCATTTTTAGGAACGTATGTAGAATCGTAAGGAACATCAGAATTTGCGTTAACAAATTCAGCGATGTTTGTTGCGTTTTTGAATCCTGGTAATGTATCATTTTTACCTGTTTTGGCATTGTAAACAACGCTTCCAGATAATAATGCATTCATTTTAGCTTTAATTTCAGCCTCGTCTTCTTTTGAAGGTTTGTCTTCCACTAAAACGTATTGAATTTCACGAGTTGCATCTGCTTTAAATTTTTTCTCGTTTTTCTTCATGTAATCAACGATTTCTGAATCAGAAATTTTTACTTCACTGTCTTTAATAGAAGAATATAAAGCTGCAGCATAAGAGAAGTTAACTTTGTTGGCTTCCATTTCGTATTTTAGTTTTCCTTCACTAGCAGTTGTGTAAAGTGCAGATTTAACTAAAGTACTATAGATTTGAAATTTTGCATTTAATTCAGCATCTTTTTCTTTGTCAGCAAGATATTGAGCCGCTTCAGGATTGCTTTTGAAGTAGTCTTTGAATTTGGCTACATCAAACATTCCTGCTGCGTTTAAAAACATAGGTGCTTTACCAATATTTGGATCTGCTTTTAAAACTTCGATTAAGTGCTTCTCACCAACTCTCAATCCTAATTTTTCAAATTGAGATGATAATAATGCGATCGAAACTTCTTGATCCCAAACTCTGTTTGCAGCTTCAGTAGAAGTAATTCCCTGACCACTTTTTTCAAGATTACTAACTTTAACTCTAAAGTCTTCAAATGAAATATCTTTTCCATCGATGCTTCCTACATCTTTTGAACTTTGACCAAATGTTCCTCTTGTAAATAGATCTTGTATTATAAATGCTAATAAAGCAAGAGCAATAACCCCTATTAATAAAGCGGAACGCTGTCTAATTTTTGCTAAAACTGCCATTTTAATTATCGTTAATTTTATATTCAGTTTGCGAAAATACAATTATCTAGTTAATAACAATACAACTAGCGTTTTATTTTGCACAATTTTTTTTAATTATTTAAAAAATCACTCTTTTATTGTCATTCTAACCAATTCAATTTTATGATTAGAAGCTTCTTCGATCACAAAACGAAACTTATCTATTACAATTTTATCTCCTTTTTGTGGGATTTCTTTTGTATAATTGACAATAAACCCTCCCAATGTTCCATAAGAATCTTCTTCAGGAATCATCAATTTATAGGTTTCATTTAAATATTCTACATCTAAACGGGTCGAAAACAAATATTTACCTTCACCAAGTTCTTCTTCAATAAGTTCTTCATCTAAATCATGTTCATCTTCGATTTCTCCAAAAAGCTCTTCCACAATATCTTCGATCGTTATGATTCCAGAAGTTCCGCCATATTCGTCTAAAACCACAGCAACGTTTTTTCTTTTTTTGATAAGAAGATTTAAAGCGTCTTTTATCAAAATAGTTTCCGGAACAAACTCAACAGTCATTAAAACTGATTTTATACTATTAGGCTTCTTAAACAAGTCAAATGAGTGCACGTAACCCACAATATCATCTAAAGAATTCTGGCTGACCACAATTTTCGAATAACCAGTTTCAATGAATAAGTCCCTTAGTTCTTGAACTGTATCAAATAAATCTACAGCGACGATTTCGGTACGCGGAGTCATTATATCTCTTGCTTTTACACCCGAAAACTCTAGAGCATTTTGAAAAATCTGGATTTCCGAATCAACTTCTTCATCATCTTCTACTGAATTCATCTGTTCGGTTATGTAATTTCCAAGTTCAATTTTACTAAAATACATCTGCACATGGTCGGCTTCGACTTTGAAAAATTTCTTTAAAACAAAATCGGATATCCAAATAAAAAAAGTTGATATATAATAGAATAGTCTGTAGAAAAGATACGCTGGAACTGCAAAAACCTTAATTAAAGTATTGGCATAAATCTGGAAAAGGACTTTAGGGAAAAATTCAGCCGTAACTAAAAGTATAAAAGTCGAAATAAATGTTTGAACTAAAATGGTGGTCAGATCTGAAAATTCAAAACCAAGTCCTATAATAAACCTTAGAACCATTTCTCCCATATAAAAAGCATATACAACCAATGCTGCTGTGTTACCAATAAGCATTGAGGCAATAAACTTAGAAGGATTTTCGGTAAGTTTGGTTAGAATTTGGGAAAGAAAATTATCTTGTTTTTTTTCGATTCCAAGATAAATTTTATTGGAGGAAATAAAAGCTATTTCCATTCCTGAGAAAAAAGCTGATAGTATTAAACACAATATTATAATACTAATCTCCATTTTTATTGGTTTTTATTACGATCCTGATTTTTCTTAAGAAATCTTCTCCTGAAGAAAAACATAAAAATGGCCATTCCCGCAATTATAAAACTTAACGGATAGCTTTCATTTCCTTCATTGAGTTTTACCGCACCATCATACAGAAAGAAAACAGCAAAAAGGATGTAAACGTATTGTGTATATTTTAAATAACCCATAATATTTTTATTCGTTTGATTCAATTTCACCGCTTATTCGCTGTGAATTAATCACTTTAAAATCTTTGCTAAAATCAATTCCCTGACCAAATGAAACTCCTTTAGCATCTGTAAGTTTGAATTTTCGTTCGGTGTAAAACCATTCGTTTTTCTGGTCAAAATACAATTGTTCTGTTTCAAGCACTTGTCCGTCTTCAGATGTAATTTTGACTTTTCCGATCAAATCAATTATTCCAGTGTCTTTATAAGAAACCGCATAATTCCCTTTTATAAAAGTACGTTTTTGTTTCTTATCATATAAAGTAACGTCTATTCCTTTAGGAAACTCTGTAAAAGGAAAATTCAGATTAGAATAATCCAGCATTTTAGGACTAATTAAAACGCCGGTAATCCGCCCTGAATCGGTGTATTTAATATTAACTGTATCTGCATCACTACCTGGAACAAATTCAGAAAAATTAATTTTCTGAACTTCCTTAAAATTGCTTTCACAGCCATAAAAAGCTGTAAGAACAATACTAGCAGCAATCAATACACTATATCTCTTTGGTAAATTCATTTGCCAAAAGTACTAAATTGTAGTGAGCTTATAAAAATATAAACTTATGTTTAGTTGAATTTACTCTTCACAAACCATCTGTCGTTAAACGAGAAGCTTAAACTGAAGTTCATATAATTCTCTTGAACCAATCCTGCAGATGTGGTTCCTCTTTTACCAAACTCAATTCCAAAGTTTACATTTGAAAAAGTTCCAGTAATTGGAAAACCCGCTCCTAATGTCATTCCAACATCGTTTACAGATTCGTTATTTACTACTAAACCTAGTTTTTCATATTTCAAACCTGCTCTATAAACAATTCTGCTGAAGTAGCTTGCAAATGAACTGTAATTAGGAATATAATATCCTCCAAGAGCATATTTGGTATATTTCTCGTATCTTACGTTATCTCTTGTGTTGTAATAATTTGCTAGTTGTCCTTCTCCCTGAAAAGCCAGCGTTGTACCTACCAACCATTTTCTAGGCTGTCCGATCCCTGCACCAAAGGTAATTTTGTTTGGAAGTTTCAATTTAGTGCTTACAGGATCTCCCATAGCAGCATCCGGATCACCATCTACCTCAATGATTCTTGAAGTATCTGAATTTAATGTACTACCGAATGTATAATTTAAAGTTGTATATAAGTTTAATTTTTTAGCTATTTTAGTTTGATACATCGTACCTAAATTAAAATTTACACCAGAAAGTTCCGAAGAATTGGTTTCTCTTGTGGCATTTTGAACATCAGTAACGGCTTCAATACTTGTTGTTGAAATTTTACCAAAGTTATATTGTAAATCAGCTCCAATATTCCATTTTGGAGTGATTTTATATCCTAATCCAAAGAACACTTTGTTCACACCACCTTTTCCTTCAAGCTGGCTGCTAACTGCTCCTGGAGCTGTATTTATATCTGAAATTTTATACCCAACTGAAGACAAAGGCAGTAATCCGAAACCAGCACCAAATTTACCTAACGGAATTCCAACTGCTAAATAATCAAAAGTTGATCTTTGTGCTTTTGAAGATTCACTGCTGCTTTTTATTGTGTTTGTACCAAAAGTTCCTCCAACGGTGAAAGTAGTCTGACCAAGACTGGCATAACTTGCCGGATTTTCAATATTAAGGTGGATACTATCCTGCTCTACGGCAACTCCAGCCATAGTTCTATTTTCAAGAGTTCCTTTAAATCTTGTTTCTCCAATTCCGTAGAAAGAATATGGTGAAGAAGTACCTTGCTGAGCAAACGAAACGAATGAAATAAGCAGACAAGCGCTTATTATAATTTTTTTAATCATTGTCGATTTTATATTGATATGTTTGGTTCAAACTCTCTAGTAGGAAATTTGAATTGGCAAATATGGTATTTTTTAATCGTTTAGCCAAAAATTCTGCATCACCACCCGTTAAAATTATTATAAAATTTGAAAACTGTTCCCGATATTCATCGATAAAACCGTCAATCTCATAGACGAAACCGTTAACCACACCCGAATGTATAGCTTGTGCTGTTGAGTTTCCTATATAATTGTCAGGCGCTTCTAAAGTTAGTAACGGCAGTCTGGCCGTAAAATTATGCAGGGACTCGTATCGTAAACGAAGTCCTGGAGAAATCGCTCCGCCCAGATAATTGTCATTTTCGTCGATAAAATCGTAGGTAATGCAGGTTCCAGCATCAATAACCAATCGGTTTTGTTTTGGGAATTGCAGGGTCGCTCCAGCAGCCAGAATCATACGATCGATACCTAAAGTTTTAGGTGTCGCATATTTATTATGAAAAGGAAAAATATCTTCATGGGTAAAAAAATGCACTCTTAACTGTTTTTCGAAAGCTAAAAAGGATTCTTTTTCGATTTCCCCTACTGATGCAGCAACCAAATCAGAGCAATTCGGAAATTTTTCCAAAATTTTTTCAATTTTTTCAGTGAGTTTACTTTTGTCAAAACTAAAATTCTCCAATGCTGTACTTCCCTCAAAAACAGCTGCTTTAATTCTAGTATTTCCAACATCAACAGTTAAAATCATATTCTTTTTTTGTTTTTGCGAAGATACGAATTGATTTTTTCTTTAAAATGTTTTGCACAAATCAAAAATGGTTTTATATTTGCACCCGCAATAAGCACGGTACCTTAGCTCAGATGGTAGAGCAATGGACTGAAAATCCATGTGTCCCTGGTTCGATCCCTGGAGGTACCACAAAACCCGAATAGCAATATTCGGGTTTTTGTTTTTTATACTTTTTGTTAAGGCTACACAAAATCCGCAAAGCTTTTAAACATTCCCTATATTGACATTACTTTCCGCACTTTGTGGTTAAACAACTAACAATGCAATGTCAATAAATAAATATATTTTGTTAAAAAAGTACTAACTGAATAAAAAATTATCCTCTATATTCGTAAAATCATATTTTTAGTTTCTAATAATTATTAAGAACATAAATCTATTTTATGAGTAAGACTTCTACTAAAGGGATTTGGAAAGTTATTTCGGCCTCTTCTATGGGCACCATGATTGAATGGTACGATTTCTATATTTTTGGAAGTTTAGCTGTTGTTATTTCTACTAAATTTTTTCCAAGTGATAATCCAACTGCTGCATTTTTATCTACTCTGGCCACTTTTGCAGCTGGATTTGTAGTAAGACCTTTCGGAGCTTTGTTTTTTGGAAGACTCGGAGATATTATTGGCCGAAAATATACGTTTATGGCAACGCTATTACTAATGGGAGGTTCAACTTTCTTAATAGGCTGTATTCCGAGTTATGAAACTATTGGTTTTTTAGCACCTTTATTAGTTTTGATTTTACGTTTATTGCAAGGACTTGCACTTGGCGGTGAATATGGCGGCGCAGCAACTTATGTAGCCGAACATGCTCCAGTGGGTCAAAAAGGATATTGGACTTCTTGGATTCAGACCACAGCTACTGTTGGATTATTTATTTCTTTAATGGTTATTTTGGCAACAAAAAGCATACTTTCGTCAGAAGCTTTTGATGTATGGGGATGGCGTGTTCCTTTTTGGGTTTCTATAGCAATGGTTGGCGTTTCGTATCTTATTAGAAAAAATATGGATGAATCTCCTGTTTTTGCAAAAGCCAAAAAAGAAGGAACAACAAGTGCTAATCCGTTAAAAGAAAGTTTTGGAAACCGATACAATTTAAAATTTGTGTTGCTGGCTTTGTTCGGTGCGACAATGGGACAAGGTGTTGTTTGGTATACTGGACAATTTTATGCAATGAGTTTTATGAAAACGGTTATGAATGTAGATTCATCTCAGGTTGATAGTTTACTTGGAATTGCATTGCTTCTGGGAACTCCATTTTTTATTGTTTTTGGATGGTTAAGCGATAAAGTAGGCCGAAAATATATTATGATGTTTGGAATGCTTCTGGCAATATTATTCTACAGACCAATTTATAAGATGATGTATAACACAACCGACATTTCATATAAAACTGAAATTGTAGAAAAAACCACACAAAGCACTGAAACAACGAAAGATAACAACAAAATAACCACTATATCAAAAACTTTTACTGACGGTACTACGTATATTCAAAAAAAGACAGATTTTAGCAATGCGAAAGAATCTCAAACCAGTACTGTAATCAATATTAATTCTTCTGATGAGTGGACGTTGATTTTTTTGGTTTTTATTCAAGTAGTATTTGTTACAATGGTTTATGGTCCGATTGCCGCATTTTTAGTAGAAATGTTTCCAACTAAAATTAGATATACGTCAATGTCACTTCCTTATCATGTAGGAAATGGAATTTTCGGAGGATTATTACCGGCGATTTCAACGTATTTTGTAACGCATGCCAAGGCAGCCGGAAAAAGCGATTTTTACCTTGACGGACTTTGGTATCCTATTATTATTGCTTCTATCTGCTTTGTAATTGGAATGATTTACGTAGACAATAAAAATAAAACTAACCACCTTTAAATATTAAAAAAACATGGACAAAATCAAACAAGCATTAGGCGTTTTATGGGTTATTTTAGCAATTGCAGCTGCTTATTTCTGTGTGTTTGAATTTGGCTTACCAAAATTATTATCAGATCAGCAGGATGATTTGGTTTTCGGGATTATCATACTCTTTATCCTGACTCCGCTGATTGTTTTAGGCTTAGGAACTTTTGGTTATTTTGCCGTGATTGGAGAATATAACGATAGAAAAAGATAAACAAAAACAATAAACAACTAAACCAGAAAAGGGCTGTCTATTTTTCAATAGAACAGCCCTTTTGCATTACTAACCAAACCAAATTTTTAATCTGTTAGATATATTTTCAAGATTTATTTTTTAATAAATTTCATTACCTGAGTTTTATTATTCTCGTCTGAAGCTTTTACAATGTATAATCCTGCTTGTAATTCACTCACTCCAAATTGGAAATCTTTATTGGTATTTGAGGCAAAACTTTTCACTAATTGCCCCGAAAGCGAATACACTTCAACTTTTGCAAAAGCAGTATTTAAAGTAAAATAATTAGAAACTGGATTTGGATGAAGATTTACTGAATTTCCTTTTTCAAAATCTTCTATTGCCAGATTTGCCGTTTTGTTTCCGTAAATTCTGTATTCTCCTGGATTCAGGCTTATTGGTGTGTTTACATTGGCAACAGTAATGGTTGTATTATCCATTAAATTATACCATGTTCCAGTATATTGAAATCCTGTTGCAACATTTTGTGTTGTAGTATCAAAATTGGCGATAATGACAACATCTTTTAATTGTGTTGCAGCAAGGCTCGCATTTGTAATTTTTATATTTACACTTAATGAGTTTGCATTTGCAATTGTTGGCGTTCCTAAAAACACAGGCTCGGTTGTTTTAAGGGTAATCATTTTTGCCCAATCATTGTAAATCTTGCTGCGGTTTGAATCGCCTAACCAGTTTTCTGTCCATTGAGGTTGTGGTTTTGTATCTAATTTACAATCTCCCTGAAGTGTTCCTGATTCATCATTTACCGTTCCGTTGTTGCAAGTAAAAATAGAATCATCCATTCCTAATTCTCCAAAATGCCAGATCATTTTTGGTCCTGGAACCAATAACGAAACTGCTCCAATTGCAGACATTCTTGATAAAGCCGTATTTAATGTTTTTACATTATAAGATCCATTTGAAGCTCCGTATTGTACATTTTTATACATTAAACGTTCTTCATCATGACTTTCAGCATATCCCATTAAACGATTTGCTGTAAAACCACGGCTTGAACTTGCCATTCTTGAAATGTTACTATCTGTAGCATATCCCATTGATAATTGATTGTAAGGATTGGTCATTTTTCCCCACATCATAATTCCCTTGCTTGGCGTTTCATTAACCTTATAATCTGCCCATTGTTTTTCTTCAGTATCTGTACCTAAATGTTCAAAAATAGTATAATGTGTTGGGTCGATACTCCATGAAAAATCAGCGTATTTTTTCAAAATATCCACTCTGTCCTGCTGATATGCATTTGTACAGCTTTCATCAGATGCTGTACAAGCCTGAGTGAATCCTTTAGTTAAATCCCAACGGAAACCATCGATTTTATATTCTTCAATCCATTGTTTGATAACACGATTCACATAGTATTGTGTTTTTAAAGACTGGTGATTAAAATCTTCCCCTACGCTATAACTATGTTTTGCAGTCATATTAAAATATGGATTTTCGGCCGAAGGAGATCCGAAACCATCTCCATCAGGATCTGTCATCCACATTCTTACCATTGGATTTCGTCCAAAAGCATGATTTAAAGCAACGTCAAGAATTACTGCAATTCCGTTCTGATGATACAAATCGATAAGTTCTTTCAATTTATCTGAAGTACCATAAAATTTATCCAAAGCCATATGAAATGAAGTATTGTAACCCCAGCTTTCATTACCTTCAAACTCCATTACCGGCATTAATTCGATCGCATTAATTTTCAGGTTTTTGAAATAATCGATTTTATCAATTAAACTTTGATAATTTCTTGCTGCATCAAAATCGCGAACTAAAACTTCATAGACCACCAGTTTTTCTTTTGCCGGCTTCACAAAATTGGTAACCTGCCAATTGTAAGGAGTCTGCCCTGTTTTTAAAACCGTAACTTCAAATTGTTGTCCAATAGGATAAGCAGGTAAATTTGGGTAAGAAGTACTTGGAATCCAAGGATCATCATATGGTGATAAAACCAAAGTAGAATACGGATCAGCCGTTTTTACCATTGCAGGTGAATTAGCAAGCGGAGTTGCATCTACAACCCAATATTGATAGGTATTGTTGACACCAGAAACCAATCCAGTTAATTCCAACCAGAATTTTCCTGACGCTGGATCTTTTTTCATGGCATACGCCGATGTTGGCTGCCAATTATTAAAACTTCCAGCAACATAAACAAAATCTTTTAAAGGCGCATCCAAAACCAAAGTTGCTTTTGTAGCATCTGAAGCATTGTAATTAATACCATCAACCAAACCAGCCGGCATCGTTTGAGAAACTGTATTTGGGTTTACCACTACTGAAAATTTCTTCGAAATTGTCGTTGCTCCTTGAACTGCAATTAATTCATAAGTCTGATTTCCGGTAACATTCGTATGCGTATAAGAATAAGCAGAAGTACTTGCATTAGTATTCAAAGTTACTCCATTCGCTTTTAAAGTATAACTAGCTGCTCCGTTTGTATTTGTGGCTGTAATATTAAAATTCGTTCCAGAAGAAATAATTGTAGTACTGTTTTCTATGGGAGAAGTCAAAGAAACTTGAAAAGATCCTACTTCAACTAAAATATCCTGAGATTTTTTATCGCCAGTACCATCTTTTGCTTTTACAAGAAAACCAATTCTGCCTATTCCGTTTCTGTTAAAATATACAGATGGTGTGAAGGTTTTTGTATATGTATCTGTTCCTGCGTTGTATGTAAATTTGCTGGCTTCATTTGAAGCAGTCCAAGAACCATTGGACGGAGAATCCATTTGATTTGTATCGTTTACATCATAAGACCAAGACCAAAGGTATAAAGCATGAGTTGCACTTATTCCCCACGAAGTTTCATCGACACTGCTACCATTAATTGTAATTGTAATTGATGTAGTATCATCAAATGTTGCAGGATTTATTGTGTATGTTACTGTCTGCACTTGAGCAGAAACAGCAAAAGAAAGCAATAAAAATAGTATTAGTAAAGTTCTTTTCATAATATAGTGGTTAGCTAAATAGTTAGTTGGATTAAAAAAGGGCTATCTGGAGATAGCCCTTTTTCAGTTATTAACTGAAGTTTTTATTGATTAGGAATCATCACATAACTTCCGTCTAAATCATTAAAATAAATTAGATATTTAGATTTTGATACTGGAATATTATCTCCTGTTCCACCTCCAGAGAAAGCTGTTTTACCTCCCCATGAAACATCCCAAGCATCATTTGCTCTAAATTTCATTTCACCATCATTTAGTGAAGTTACACCCAGTGTCCAAATGTGTGCATTGAAAGAAGATTTTACCATTGCAGTAGAAGCATCCCATCCTTTAGAAGTAGCACTTCCGATGATACCTACTGTAGAATATATCGGAGCTGTAGCACCAGCAGCGTATGGTTCAAATGTATAGGTTAACTTTTGAACATCCATTTTAAATTTATAGTATCCATCAGCAGGTACTTCAATGCTTGCAGGATCAGCGTCGCCGTCTGTCGCTCTATAAACTAAAGCACCATTAGCACCTCCATACATTGGAGCCCAACTTCCTAAGTTTTTAATGGTTTTGAAATATCCTTTTTTAAAGAATCCTGTAAACACATACTCATTAGCATTTGTTCCGCTTCTGAATAAGATTTGGTTTCCTTTATTATTATCCCATCCAGAAACTGTAGCATCACCAACTAAATACCAATCTGAGAAATTATAGTCAACTTTCCCAACATAAGGAGTTACCGAAATTGTGATTACACCTTTTCCGGTTTGCACAAATCCTCCAGACACATTAGAAGCAATTTTTACATCATACATTGCAGCAACTTCTGGTTTACCACCTAGATCAATTGCAGTTTGATTTAAGTCTTTTGCTAAGATAGAAGCTTCTGTAACATTAGTTGTAACTGCAAGTGTTTTAGCCGCAGTAAAATCTCCTCCTTTTTTATCAATCAACAAAGTATATTTTATTACAACATTTGTTGAATATTCTGCTGCCGACCAAGCAAACTTAACTACTTCTTGTTGTGCTTTTTCAACATCCAAAACATAAGCCTGCCCTGTTGCAGGTGCAGTAATTTCTGGAACTTTAACAGAATCCAGAACTGGTCTTTCATCTACAGCATCAGCATTACATGAAACCGCTAATACACCAATAAATGCGATTAAAATTTTATATATATTTTTCATATTACTGTCTTATATAGATATTAGTAACCTGGATTTTGTTTCAAAGTTGGATTTGCCTGAATTGTTTTAGCAGGAATAGGCATAAGATCTCTATATGACTCTGTAGCATTCCCATTCATCGTACCACCTTTCCACTGCCAGATTTTATCTCCACCTGTGAATTTACCAAAACGAATTAAATCTGTTCTTCTATGGCATTCCCAAAACAATTCTCTTCCTCTTTCTGCTAAAATAAAATCAAGATTCAAATTTGCAGCAGATATTGTAGCCGCTTGTGCTCTTGTTCTAATTTGGTTAATATAACCTACTGCGGTTGCAATATTAGCGGTACTAGCTCCTCTAACTGCTGCTTCAGCATACATTAAATAAGCATCAGAAATTCTGAAAACAGGAAAATCTGTATCTGGAATGTCTGTTCTTTGAGCTGGGGAACCATCAGATTTTTTGTTAATATATTTAGTTACAGCGTAACCATCTGTAAAAGTTCCAACATTGTTAATATCTAAAGACTGACCATCAGTATAGAAAGTTCCTCTTTTATCTGCTGTCGCTGTCGCATCAGGGAAAAGAGCTACAAACTCTTTACGAGTTCTAATACCTTGCCATCCTCCGTCCATACCTCTTGAAGCCGCATCCATGCTTCCTCCAATAGAGGCATGAAGAATAAAACTCATTCCTCCACCAGTAGCTCTAATTGCATTTCCATCACTAATGATTGGGAAAATAAATTCGTTTTGAGCACCATTTTTGTCATTATCTGCTGAAAATAGATAAGTATAAGGAACGTTTGCAAATGTGTATCCTGAATTAATGATTTCAGTACATAAAGTACCTACTTCATTATTTCTTTCTGTTCCAGTATATACTTTAGAGTTTAGATAAATCTGAGCTAATAAAAATTTAGCAGCCACTTTATCAATTCTTCCATATTCATTTGTTCTTGCGTTTGGCAGACTGCTGTCTAAATCTTTTAATTCAGATTCTACAAAAGCAAAAACTTCTGCTCTTGATTTTTGTACTGGATAAAAGAATCCTACTGGATCTGCTTCTGTAGTAATTGGCACATTACCAAACAAATCCATTAAATTAACATAAGAAAAAGCTCTTAAAAAACGTGCTTC
The DNA here is from genome assembly GCF_029360735.1 of Flavobacterium sp. H4147. NCBI lineage: Bacteria > Pseudomonadati > Bacteroidota > Flavobacteriia > Flavobacteriales > Flavobacteriaceae > Flavobacterium > Flavobacterium sp. H4147. Next base: position 695,614 of record NZ_JARKNB010000001.1, read on the forward strand.
AGCTCTAAAAGTGGCGATTTCAGCTTTTAAATTAGCATCAACACCTCTTGCATTAAGTTTTTCTTCAGTAGTTTGTCTCAAAAACTCATTTGCCAAACTGATATGATACGATGCTCTAGAATAAGTTCCGTATAAAAACTCATTTTGAGGAGACCATGTTTGTGTATTTAAAGTTGGTAAAGTACCATCGGCCCAAGCAATAATAGCTTCGTCTGTTGTAAATTCTTGAGTTACAAAAAGAAGACGTAAGTAACTGCTGAAATCTCCACTAAGACCCGCAATATCTGCCTGTCCATCACCGTCATTACCTCCTACATATAAACCAGCGTATAGTTTTGCTAATACTTGTTTGTACGATGCAGGATCCTGAAAAAAGGTTTCAGATAAAAATTCATCATCATCCTTTGGCGTAACGTTTAAATCGTCCGTACACGAAGTAAACGTCATACTTATTCCTAGAATGAATAGAAAGAAATAAGATATATATTTAAATGATATTTTCATTTTGTATGTTTTAAATTTTGTTTTTCAATGTACTATTAGAAACTTGCATTCACTCCAAACAAGAAAGTTCTAGCTCTTGGATAAACGTTACCATCAATTCCGTTGAATTTCTCCGGATCTAAACCATCATATTTTGTAAGTACAAAAACGTTTTGAACACCTGCTGAGAATCTTAAAGATGCCGCTTTTAACAAAGCTTTATCTAAAGTATAACCTACAGTTACGTTGTCTAATTTTATGAAAGAAGCATCTTTTACATAGTAATTAGATAAATAACGTTGAGTTCCATTATCTTCATAAGTAAATCCTGTATTCAAGTAATCTGAACTTACGTTTGATAAATCTGTTTGTCTTCTTAAAGCAGCATCAGAATACCCCATATTAGAGTTTACGTTATCAAAAATGTAATTTCCTAAACTTGCTCTCCAGTTCATTGTAAAATCAAACTTTTTGTAGTTTAAAGTAGAGAACAAACCAAATGTATAATCTGCTGTTGGTTTCTTGTATCTGTAACGATCTGAAGCATCAATCTTACCATCTCCATTTCTATCTACATAAGCTCCTGCAATTGGCTTTTTGTTTGCATCATATAATTGTTCGTAAACAAAAAATGAATTTGGAGCATAACCAACAGTATTGATCAACACTTTATTTCCATTTCCTCCTTTAATATTATCTCCTACTTCGTAACCTTGGAAACCTTCAACTGTTTGACCTAAACTTTCAATTTTTTGATCTAAATAAGTAGCATTAACTGCAACATTCCATGTTAAGTTATCTTTCTTAATAATATCCGATTGAAGACTGAATTCAAGACCTTTAGTTCTTAAATCACCAATATTATTAAATCCTTGATTTCTTAAGTTAGCTCCGTCAGGAACCAATACATCAGCTAATAAATCTGATGACTTTTTATCAAAATAGTTAATAGATCCAGTGATTCTATCTTTTAAGAATCCAAAATCAAGACCAATGTTCATCTCTGCCAACTCTTCCCATTTGATATTTTGATTATATCCTTCTGGTCTAGCTGTTCTATAAACAACACCATTAAATACATACTGAGTATTAACTGTACCAAGTGTTACTCTTCGTAAATAATCGTACTGAGCAGAAATATCCTGCTGACCCGTTGTACCATAACCTACTCTCAATTTTAAACTTGAAAGTGTTTCGTTATCTTTTAGGAATGACTCTTGAGCGATATTCCACGCAAAAGCACCTCCCATAAAATTACCCCATCTGTTTTCTTCAGAAAAACGTGAAGTTCCGTCTCTTCTGTAGTTTAAAGTCAATAAATATTTGCTATCCCAACCTAAATTCAAACGACCAAAAAACGATTGTAAATTGATGTCTGGATCAGTTATAACATCTTCATTTCTAGTTGCAGCTGGCTGTGTAAGTGCTCCAGACTGGTATTTTTCTTTTTGAAACAACTGATAGTTATAACCAGCTGTAGCGTCTAATTTAAGTTTTCCTAAATTTTTGCTGTAAACAAAATAAGTATTTAAATTTTTGTTTTGAAGATCGTCAGTGTAAGTATCATAGTTTCCTAAATTTACCCAGTTCCCACTGCTGTAAGGATTTGGTTGGTATCCTAAAACGCTTTCTGTACTTTGTCTATTGTAACCGCTGCTGTCAAATCTATCAATACCAGCTTCTGCCACAACTCTTAAATCTTCAAAGAAGTGGAATTTATAGTCAATACTAATATTACCCCATTTTCTGGTAGATTTAGATCTTTTGTCTTCTTGATTTATTCTCGCAAGCGGGTTTTTAGCAGGTAATAAGGCTACGTTTCCGTTTGATTCTAACCATTCAAAATATCCTCCATAACGAGAACCTGCCTGATAAGGAGATTGTGTAGGATCAAAGCTAATTGCCGAACCAATAACTGCGTCTTCATCTTGAAATTGATTTTTGCTGAAAGATAAATTTCCGCTAATATCAATTTTTAAGTGATTATCAAATAAAACTGGATTTAACGATATCGATGTCGTAGTTCTTTCAAAAGAAGTATTTCTTAAAATTCCAGGATTATCAACATTTCCAACAGATAAACGTACTGGCAATTTATTAAATAAAGCACCGCTTACAGAGATATTATTGTTTGTTGTCAAAGCGGTGTGGAAAATTTCTTTCTGCCAGTTTGTACTTGCTGTGCCCATTAATGCTTTTTGAGCATCAGATCCTTTTTCATTTACAAAAGCACGGAACTGATCTGCATTTAATACATCAACTGTATTAGCTATTGTATTTACACCAACTTGTGAACTAAAATTAACTTTTACACCACCCTTAGTTCCTTTTTTAGTAGTAATTACGATTACACCATTTGCTGCACGAGAACCATAGATTGCAGCTGCAGAAGCATCTTTAAGAACTGTAAATGACTCAATATCATTAGGATCAATTGTAGATAAGATACTTGTAGCACCACTTGGAACCGCATTACTTAAAGGAAGTCCATCTAAAATAATCAATGGATCATTTGAAGCACTTAAAGAAGATCCTCCACGAATTCTAATATCAGCTTTTGCTCCAGGAGCACCTCCTCCAACAACATTCACACCAGCAATACGTCCGCCGATTAAACTTTCTGGAGTTACGTTAATTCCTTTGTTAAATTCTTTTGATGAGATTTGAGATACAGATCCTGTTGCATCTTTTTTCTTAACAGTACCATAACCTACCTGTACTACAACTTCTTGAAGCTGGTTTGTATCTTCTTCTAAAGAAACGTTAAGAGTTTTTTGACCAGCGTAATCAATCGTTTGCGTTTTGTAACCAATAAAAGAAACTACGATTTTACTTCCGCTTTTAACATTTGACAGCTGGTAATTTCCATCAAATCCTGTTGATGCACCATTTGGAGCACCTTGTACATTTACATTTACTCCCGGTATTGGCTGACCTGTCGCTTTGTCTACAACAGTCCCTGTAAGAGTGTTTTGAGCTAACACACTAAAAGGCAACAATAGGAATAAAAATAACAACTTTTTGTAAATTGTTTTCATACTTTTTGTTTAAATTAGTTTGAGTTTGTGATTGTTAGTTAAGTTTTTAATTTTACTTCGAATTCCAAAATTATGAATTTATTAACATGCTCAACGAGAGACAATTTTTATTACTTTACGAAAACGTGGTAGTGTTGAAAACTTTCTATATTTTGTAATCTTTTAGCGTTAAAATTGTCAATTATAAAAATATCAGATACCTTTATTATTAATTAGATTTTTTTCAACTAATACCATGAAACGCAAAATAACCCTAAAACAGATCGCAAAGGAATTAGACGTATCCATTTCAACTGTCTCTAAATCACTTCGAAACAGTCTCGAAATTGGAGAAGAAACACGTCTAAAAGTTCAGGCTTTTGCGAAGTTTTACAACTACAAACCAAACAACATTGCCCTTAGTTTAAAAAACCGAAAAACAAAAAGTATTGGTATCATTATTCCCGAAATTGTACATTATTTTTTCTCTACTGTAATCAATGGAATCGAACAGGTTGCCAACGAGCACGGATACAGTGTAGTTATTTGTGTGTCAGACGATTCTTTCGACAAAGAAGTTCTAAATATGGAGATGCTTGCCAACGGAAGTATCGACGGTTTTATCATGTCTCTTTCTAAAGAAACTCAGTACAAAGGCGACTTTCATCATATCACCGAAGTAATCAATCAAGGAATGCCCGTTGTAATGTTCGATCGTGTTACAAACGACATTTTATGCGATAAAGTTATTATTGATGACAAAGCCGCTGCGTATGAAGCTGTTCAAAGCTTAATTGACAGCGGACGAAAAAAAATTGCCTTAGTGACAACAGTGGATTATGTAAGTGTGGGTAAGCTTAGAACCGACGGTTACGAAAAAGCACTTCTCGACAATGGAATTCCATTCAATGAAGAATTAATTATTAAAATTGAAGATGTAGAAACCTGCGAAATAACCATCAGCCAGCTTTTACATGAAAGAGCTTTTGACGCCGTTTTTGCTGTAAATGAGCTTTTTGCCGTAACTATTATCAAAACAGCTAACAAAATGGGATTAAAAGTTCCTGAAGATTTAGCCGTAATTGCTTTTACTGACGGAATTATTTCAAAATACTCAACACCAACTATTACGACTGTAAGCCAAAGTGGTGAAAAAATGGGCAACAAGGCTGCTAAAATGCTTATTGAACGCATAGAAGCCGAAGAGGACGATGATGAAGAACATACCGAAAATTACACCACAGAAGTTATAGAAACACATCTCATAAAAAGAGAATCTACTGACTAATTTTCTTAAAATCAATAAATTCCAAAGCCATAAAAAATATTTATGGCTTTTTTATTAGCGTAAATAAAAAAATAATTTATACTTTTACGCCCGTCAAGGCTTTTAGTTTTACTTCGAAAAAAACAGTAAGTTTTGATAAGCAAAGCGCTTATCGTATAATTTTCAAATTACGATAATGGAAAAGCGTAAATTAAGTTTCTGGGAAATTTGGAACATGAGTTTCGGTTTCTTGGGAATACAAATGGGATTTGCACTTCAGAATGCAAATGCCAGCAGAATTCTTCAAATTTTTGGTGCCGATGTACATGAACTTTCATGGTTCTGGATTATTGCTCCCCTAATGGGATTAATAGTACAGCCTATTATTGGTCATTACAGCGATAAAACCTGGGGAAGATTCGGCAGACGAAAACCTTTCTTTTTAGTAGGAGCCGTTTTAGCTTCGGTAGGATTAATTTTAATGCCGCAAGCTAATATTTTCATTTCTGTTTTACCTGCGTTATGGGTTGGAGCCGGAATGTTAATGATCATGGACGCTTCTTTTAACATTGCGATGGAACCTTTCCGCGCACTTGTTGGAGACAATTTAAGAACAGATCAGCGTACTGCAGGATTTAGTATCCAAACTTCATTAATTGGTTTTGGAGCCGTAATTGGTTCAGCACTTCCGTACATTTTAACGAAATATTTTGGTGTGCCAAACAGCACAGTTCCAGGAAGCGTTCCGTTAAATTTGACTTTATCATTTATCATTGGTGCCGCCATTTTAATTGGTTCAATCTTAGTAACCTTATTCACAACCAAAGAATATTCACCAGAAGAACTGGCAAAATTTGAAGATCCTCAAAATAATGTGATTTCTGATTCTGAGGAAAAATCAAAAATCACAGACATCTTTACTGATTTTGCAAAAATGCCTGTCACAATGCGTCAGCTTAGCTGGGTACAATTCTTTTCATGGTTTGGTTTATTCGGAATGTGGGTTTTTACAACTCCGGCTATTGCGCATCATATTTACGGATTACCATTAAATGACACTTCAAGCCAGCAATATCAAGATGCTGGAGACTGGGTCGGAATTCTATTTGGTGTTTATAACTTAGTTTCTGCTATCGTCGCTTTGTTTTTCTTACCCTACATCGCTAAAAAAATCGGTCGAAAAGCAACTCATTCACTTTCATTAGTAATTGGAGGAATTGGTTTAATCTCCATTTATTTTATGCCAAATGAAGACTGGGTTGTATTACCAATGGTTTTAATTGGAGTTGCCTGGGCAAGTATTCTCGCTATGCCGTACGCCATTCTTGCAGGATCTATAACTCCTAAAAAAATGGGTGTTTATATGGGAATCTTCAACTTCTTCGTTGTTATTCCACAGATTGTAAATGCATTAATTGGAGGTCCAATCGTAAAATATCTTTACAACGGAGATGCCATTTATGCTTTAGTTACAAGCGGTGTCAGCTTTTTGATTGCTGCTGCTTTAGTTTCTAAAGTAAAGGACGTAGACGACTTTTCTCAAAAATCATAATTTAAGATAATTTCCCCCTAAGATGAACAAAAAAGCATTTATATTCGACTTGGACGGCGTAATCGTTGACACCGCTAAATACCACTTTTTGGCGTGGCAAAAAATCGCTCAGTCATTAAATATAAACTTTACACACGAGGACAACGAACTTTTAAAAGGCGTAAGCCGAGTTCGCTCGTTGGATATTATACTTGGATTAGGCAATGTTCAAGCTTCGCAAGAAGACAAAGACAAATGGCTGATTCAAAAAAACGAAGATTACTTATCTTATTTAGTAGACATGGATGAAAGTGAGATTCTTCCAGGAGTTTTAAAAATTCTAAAACTATTAAAAGAGAAAGATCAAAGAATTGCATTAGGTTCTGCCAGTAAAAATGCAAGACCAATTTTAGAAAAAACAGGCATCATCTCTTACTTCGATGTTATTGTTGACGGAAACGACGTTACCAATGCAAAACCAGATCCTGAAGTTTTCTTAAAAGCGGCTCAATCGTTAAACATTGACCCAAAAAATTCAATTGTATTTGAAGATTCTGTTGCCGGAATTCAGGCAGCAAATATCGCAGAAATGGTAAGTGTTGGAATTGGTGAGGAAACAATTTTACATGAAGCTGATCATATTTTTAAAGATTTCACCTTTATGGAAGAAAGCTTTATAGAATCATTGATCAACAAATAAAAAAATTAATCAATCATAATCAATCAATCACAAAAAACACTGTAAAAACAAATGAATCAAGATTATATAAAACCAGACAATTGGTCCATAATAGAAGAAGGATTTGATGTCGAGAGAGTAAAATCGTCTGAAAGTCTTTTTAGTATCGGAAACGGTGCTATGGGACAGCGTGCGAATTTTGAAGAAACATATTCTGGCGAAACTTTCCAAGGAAGTTACATTGCAGGTATTTATTATCCAGACAAAACAAAAGTGGGCTGGTGGAAAAACGGTTATCCGAAGTATTTCGCCAAAGTTTTAAATGCTCCAAACTGGATTGGAATTGATATCGAAATCAACGAAGAAAATCTTGATTTACACAATTGTACCGAAGTTAGAAATTTCCGCAGAGAATTGAATATGAAAGAAGGATGGTACAATCGTTCTTTTGAAGCTGTTCTTAAAAACGGAACTGAAATCGCAGTAAATATCCGTCGTTTTCTTTCCTTAGATTTAGACGAAGCCGGAGTAATCAAATACGATATTACACCTTTAAATAAAGATGCAAAAATCGTTTACAAACCATATATAGATGCTGGTGTAACCAATGAAGATGCGAACTGGGAAGAAAAATTCTGGGAACCGCTTGAAGTTAAAAAAGGTACAAATGAAGCTTTTGTAACCGCTCAAACTTTCAAAACGCATTTTAAGGTTACGACTTTCATGCACAATACGATTTTGGCAAATGGTGAAGATGCTCATATTTCACCTTCAACAATCGATTCAACAACAGATAAAGTTCAGTACACTTACGGAACTATTATCGCAAAAGGACAAACCTCAACAATTCAGAAAATTGGAGGTTATACGGTTTCTTTAAATCACGAAAATACTTTAGCCGGAGCAGAAAAAGTAATTAAATCTGCTGTCGCTTTAGGTTACGAAACGCTGCTTCAAAATCAAATTGATGCTTGGGCAAAAATTTGGGAAATGTCAGACATTACGATTGAAGGTGATGTTAAAGCACAGCAGGGAATTCGTTTCAACATTTTCCAATTGAACCAAACGTATTCAGGAAAAGACAGCCGATTAAATATTGGCCCAAAAGGATTTACTGGAGAAAAATACGGCGGATCTACTTACTGGGACACTGAGGCATATTGTATTCCGTTTTACATGGCTACAAAAGATCAGCAAGTGGCAAGAAACTTATTGACATATCGTTACAACCAATTGAATAAAGCGATTGAAAACGCCAAAGACAATTTAGGTTTCAAAAATGGTGCTGCTTTATATCCAATGGTGACCATGAATGGTGAAGAATGCCACAACGAATGGGAAATCACACACGAAGAAATTCATAGAAACGGAGCGATTGCTTTTGCCATTTACAACTATTACCGTTACACGGGAGATTACTCTTATATTCCCGAAAAAGGTTTAGAAGTTTTAATCGGAATTGCGCGTTTCTGGCATCAGAGAGCTTCTTTTTCTAATGAAAAAAATCAATATGTAATTCTTGGAGTTACAGGTCCGAACGAATACGAAAACAACATCAACAATAATTTTTACACCAATTATATTGCAAAATGGTGTATTGATTTTGCTTCGGAACAAATTGAAAAAGTCGCTTCAGAATATCCTGCAGATCACAAAAGAGTGATGGAGAAAGTTACTCTTTCATCAGCAGAAATTCAAAAATGGAAAAAAGTGGCAGACAATATGTACTTTCCAATTTCTGAAAAACTTGGAATCTATTTACAGCAAGATGGTTTCTTAGACAAAGAATTAGTTCCTGTAAAAGATTTAGATAAATCACAGCGTCCGATCAATCAAAAATGGTCTTGGGATCGTGTGTTACGTTCGCCATACATTAAACAAGCCGACGTTTTGCAAGGTTTCTATTTCTTTGAAGATCATTTTTCGAAAGAAGAATTAAAACGCAATTTCGAATTTTACGAATCATTTACAGTTCACGAAAGTTCGCTTTCGCCTTGTGTGCACTCAATTCAAGCTGCAGCTTTAGATAAAATGGATATGGCATATACCTTTTATCTAAGAACATCTCGTTTGGATTTGGATGATTATAATAAAGAGGTTGAAGAAGGTTGTCATATCACGTCAATGGCCGGCACATGGATGAGTATCGTGGAAGGCTTTGGAGGAATGCGTGTTAAAAATGACCAGCTTCATTTCTCACCAAAAATTCCAAAAGAATGGAAAGGGTATTCGTTTAAAATCAATTTCAGAAATCAAATTTTGAAAGTTGCTGTAAATCACAACGAAACCACTTTTACTATAGACGGCGATCAGGATTTAACAATTGTAGTGAATGGAAAACCACAAACAATAAGTAAATTCGCTCAAATAAATTAAATTACATACTCTAAAATCTAAAAAACATGAAAAACTTATTTTTCGCAAGTTTAGTTTTGTTTGCGGTTAGCTCCATTGCTAAAGCGCAGCAATTAAAATCTCCCGAAGGCAAGTTCGTAATGGAATTTTCGCTTCAAAGCGACGGAACTCCAACTTACAACTTAAAATACAAAAACAAAGAAGTTGTAAAAACCAGTAAATTAGGTCTTGAACTTAAAGATGATAAAAAGTCTTTATTGAACGACTTTACAATTGCTGACACTAAAACCTCAACTTTTGATGAAACTTGGAAACCAGTTTGGGGCGAAGTAGATCATATTAGAAATCACTATAATGAGTTAGCAGTAACTTTAAACCAAAAAAGTACAGACAGACAAATCGTAATTCGTTTCCGTTTGTTTGATGATGGTTTAGGTTTCCGTTATGAATTTCCAGCACAAAAGAATCTTACTTATTTTGTAATCAAAGAAGAAAGATCGCAATTTGCCATGACGGGAGATCACACTGCTTTCTGGATTCCTGGAGATTATGATACTCAGGAATACGATTATACAAAATCTAAATTATCAGAAATTAGAGGTTTATCTCAAAAAGCATATACTGCAAACGTTTCTCAAAAATCTTTTTCTCCAACAGGAGTTCAGACTTCTTTGATGCTGAAAACGGCTGACGGAATCTACATCAACCTTCACGAAGCGGCTTTGATTGACTATTCTTGTATGCACTTGAATTTAGACGACAAAAACTTAGTTTTCGAATCTTGGTTAACTCCAGATGCAAAAGGAGATAAAGGTCATATGCAAGCACCAAATCACTCGCCTTGGAGAACCATTATCGTAAGCGATGATGCTAGAGAAATCTTAGCTTCAAAAATGACTTATAACTTAAACGATCCATCAAAAATTGAAAATACTTCTTGGATTAAACCTGTAAAATACGTTGGTGTTTGGTGGGAAATGATTACAGGAAAGAGCTCTTGGTCATACACAAATGATTTCCCAACAGTTCAGTTAGGTGTTTCTGACTTTTCAAAAGCAAAACCAAACGGAACACACGGAGCAAACAATGCTAACGTAAAAAAATACATTGATTTCGCTGCTGCAAATGGATTCGACGCTGTTTTAGTAGAAGGTTGGAACGAAGGCTGGGAAGACTGGTTTGGACATTCTAAAGATTACGTATTCGATTTCTTAACGCCTTACCCAGATTTTGACGTAAAAGGTTTGCACGAATACGCTAAATCTAAAGGTATAAAAATTATCATGCACCACGAAACTTCAGGTTCTGTTCGTAACTACGAGCGCCACATGGATGCTGCTTACAAATTCATGAACGATAACGGATACGATGCTGTAAAAAGCGGTTACGTAGGTGATATTTTACCAAGAGGTGAAAACCACTACAGCCAATGGATTGTAAACCACTATCAATATGCAATCGAAAAAGCGGCTGATTACAAAATTATGGTCAACGCTCACGAAGCTGTTCGTCCAACAGGAATCGCAAGAACGTACCCTAACTTAATTGGAAACGAGGCGGCAAGAGGAACAGAATACCAAGCTTTTGGTGGTTCTAAACCAAATCACGTGACTGTTTTACCTTTTACAAGATTAATCGGTGGTCCAATGGATTATACTCCGGGAATTTTCGAAATGGATATCAGCAAAATGAATCCAGATAACAAATCGCATGTAAACAGTACAATCTGTAACCAATTGGCTTTATACGTTACCATGTACAGCCCGTTACAAATGGCTGCTGATACTCCAGAAAACTACAACCGTTTTCCAGATGCATTCCAGTTCATTAAAGATGTTGCTGTAGATTGGTCAGAAAGTAAATATATCGAGGCTGAGCCAGGAGATTTTATCACTGTTGCCCGTAAAGCAAAAGGAACAAACAACTGGTTCGTTGGAAACGTAAACGGAGAAACTGCACGTACTTCAAACATCGATTTCAGTTTCCTTGAAAAAGGTAAAAAATATACCGCAACAATTTACGCTGATGCAAAAGATGCGCATTACAAAACAAATCCGCAAGCTTATACCATCAAGAAAATTGCTGTAACCAATAAATCAAAATTATCTCAATTTTCTGCTCCTGGAGGAGGATATGCGATAAGTATCATTGAAACCAAATAACACTTTAAAAGGCAAGTAATTTCCCCCAAGATTACTTGTCTTTTTTTAATCTGATATATTTTGAAAACCTTACAGGAAAACATAATATGAGAAATACCATCTAAACATCAATTCAATCAGATCAAATAAAACATTGATTTAAAAATTAGTTTTAAGAATCAAATTATCCATGTAAGAAACTTTATGATTATTTTAATGTAGGAAAAAACATATTATTTTACTTTTAATTTAAATTTGCTCAAGATTTCGAAAGTCGAAATTCAACAATTACAAATTAATATAAAATGAAAAATATTATAGGTTTCCTTTTAGCATCCTTACTGATTTCATGCCAACAAAAGAATGAGCAAATTGTTAAAGTAAATAATCAAAATCAAGTTCAAATTCAGAATAAAAAATCAAATGAACCGGACGAAATTCCTGCAGATAAAGCATTTTTTTCTGTTTATGATCTATCAAAGAAAACAACTGCCATTGTAGTGAATCTGAATGACAAAAACACTTATAATGGAGCAATGTTTAATAAGGTTTTCAACGAAGTAAGCACAAAAGATTCTATATACAAATTTATAGAAGATCCTACTGCTGTTAGAAATCAAAACCTTGAATACTATGATACATTAGGAGTTTACAAACTGACAAAAAACAAATCATTAGAAAATCAGATTAAAAAAATCATTCAACCTAGCTATTATGTTTATGGCACAAAAGGATTTTCAAAAATCAATATAAAAAACGTTGTTTATGCAATTGACGAATGCTTTACAAATATTATTGCTTTTCCAATTGAGAATTTTGACACCACTAAAAACGGAAAGCCAATTTTTTGTTCCTCAAAATTATTAGCAATAGAATACAGAAAAAATTATTCTGATATTGAGAAAAAAGTACAAGAATACGACGAAAAAGAAAATAAAAAACTAGATTATAAAGATGATATTAAAACGAAAATATTTGCAAATATTGGAGACGCTTATTTTTCGTATAATGATGATTTTGTCTGGGGAAAAGATTTTGAAAAAAGGAAATCTAAATTTCCTAAAAGAACAATATATATTGTAAAAAAGGATAAACCTATAAATAAATTCTGGGTCAATGGTTTAGACTTGCTCGGAATCAATTGTATTTAATAAAAGAGCTTATTAGCTTTTTTAATTACACTATCAAACCAAAATTACTATGAAACCTTTAAAAACAAAATTTCTAAAAATAAGTTTTTGTACAATAAAAACAGTAATTATTGTATTATTATTTTCCGCTTCCGCGAAAGCGCAAATCCAAAAAGTAGAACCACCTTTCTGGTACGCAGGAATGAAAAATTCGGAACTGCAGATTATGTTCTACGGAAAAAATATTTCGCAATACGAAACTTCGGTTTCCAACAATGTTGCGATTAAAAATGTCGAAAAAACAGAAAACCCAAACTACCTTTTCGTAACTATTGATACGAAAGATGTAAAAGCTTCTGAATTGGTTTTCTCTTTTAAAGACAAAAACAAAGTTGCTTTCAAACAAAAATATACGCTTAAAGAAAGAAGAGCCAATTCTGCCGATAGAAAAAGCTATGATGCCTCTGATTTAATTTACTTAATCATGCCAGATCGTTTTGCTAACGGGAATCCAAAAAATGACAGCGATCCTTCTTTAACTGAAAAAGCAAACCGTCAAGATCCAAGCGGACGCCATGGCGGCGATATCGAAGGAATCATCAAAAACTTAGATTATATTTCGGCTCTTGGTGCAACAACAATCTGGAGCACGCCACTATGCGAAGACAACGACAAACAGCATTCGTACCACACCTACGGACAATCTGATGTTTACAGAATTGATCCGCGTTACGGAACAAATGAAGATTACGTTCGCCTATCTTCTGAAATGCATAAAAAAGACATGAAACTGGTTATGGATTATGTAACCAATCACTGGGGAATTACGCACTGGATGGTGAAAGATTTGCCAACAAAATCATGGCTGAACCAATTTGAAAATTACACTCAAACACACCACAGACGTGAAGTAATTACAGATATCCATGCTTCAAAAATCGATCAGGAAGTTTGTATTGATGGCTGGTTTGTTCCTTCAATGCCGGATTTAAATTTAAGAAATCCGCTTGTTGCTAAATACTTAACTCAAAACGCTATTTGGTGGATTGAATATGCAAATTTGGATGGTTTCCGTGTAGATACTTATAACTATTCAGATAAAACGGCAATGGCCAATTGGGCAAAAGCAATTACAACTGAATATCCAAATTTTAATATTGTGGGAGAAATCTGGATGCACAACCAAGCGAATTTAGCTTTTTGGCAGAAAGACAGTAAAATTGGAGCAATCGAAAACTACAATTCGAATCTTCCAACTGTAATGGATTTTACGCTTCAAAGCCAAATTACTTCTGCTTTCAACGAAAATGAACCAAGCTGGGACAACGGATTGATTAAATTCTACAACAATTTTGCAATGGATTTTTTATATCCAAACCCGAACAACATTTTAGTTTTTGCCGAAAACCACGATACAGATCGTATGAATCATAATTTCAAATACGATTTACCAAAATACAAACTGGCAATGACTTTATTGGCTACAGTTCGCGGAATCCCGCAGATTTATTACGGTTCAGAAATTGGAATGGGCGGTGATAAAAGCAAAGGTGGAGATGCCGATATTCGTCAGGATTTCCCAGGCGGATGGGCTGGCGACAAAAACAACGCTTTTACAAAAGAAGGAAGAACTCCAGAACAAGCGGCGTATTTTGATTTCAGTTCAAAATTATTCAGTTGGAGAAAAACAAACGAAGCAGTTCATTTCGGAAAAATGACACATTATATTCCTGAAAATAACACCTATGTATATTTCAGATATACCGATGCTAAAACCGTTATGGTAGTTTTCAATAACAATGCAAAAGAGCAAGTTGTTAAAACAAACCGTTTCAAAGAAAGCATCAAAAACTTCAAATCAGGAAAAGATGTTATTACAGGAAAAACATTCGATTTAGCTTCTGAAATTACGCTCGAACCAAAATCAGCTCTGGTTTTAGAATTGGAATAAAACTTTATTTAAACACATAGAAACATAGATTTTCCAGCTCAACAAAAAGCGTTTCACTTATTTTAAATAAACATAGTTTTTAGTATTTAAGCTATGTGTTAATGATTTAAATCATTTTCTTTAAATCTTTTCAAGACAAAGTAAAGCCTATGATTCTATGTGTTTAAAAATATTTCCAGCTACAAATTCAAGTTTTTTATCCCAAAAATGGTCAAAAAATAATTCGTGAATTCGTGGCGGAAATTTATAGACATGTTATGAAAAAATACGCTTTCCTTTTTTTATCTTTAGTATTCATAATTACGGGTTGTTCTGGCTCAAAATCAGTTACAATGAATAACGACAATACTTCGAAAATACCTTTCGTTTGGGAAGGAGCAAATGTTTATTTTTTACTTACAGACCGTTTTTACAACGGCGACAAATCAAACGATTTAAATTTCAATCGAACCAAGACTCCAGGAAAACTGCGCGGATTTGAAGGCGGAGACATTATCGGAATCACTAAAAAAATCGAAGAAGGCTATTTCGAAAAATTAGGAATCAATGCCATTTGGCTTACGCCAATTGTCGAGCAGATTCATGATGGCGTAGACGAAGGAACCGGATTGAGTTATGGTTTTCACGGCTATTGGGCAAGAGATTGGACTGCTCTAGATCCAAACTTTGGGACAAAAGAAGATTTAGCCAATTTGGTAAAAAAAGCGCATGAACGAGGAATCAGAATAGTTTTAGATGGCGTAATCAATCATACAGGTCCAGTAACTCCAGAAGATCCCGTTTGGCCTTCTGATTGGGTAAGAACTGGCGTTGTCTGCGATTACAAATCATTTGAAAATACTACCATGTGTACTTTGGTGGAAAATCTTCCAGATGTAAAAACCGAAAGCACTCAAAATGTGGAATTACCTCCTTTCTTAATTGAAAAATGGAAAAAAGAAGGTCGTTACGAAAAAGAAATTGCTTCTTTAAATGAATTCTTCAAAAGAACAGGTTACCCAAGAAGTCCGAAATATTACATCATAAAATGGCTTACTGATTACATTCTGGAATTCGGAATTGACGGTTACCGTGCCGACACTGTAAAACATACCGAAGAAGGCGTTTGGGCAGATTTTAAAAAAGAATGCGATTATGCTTTTGAAACTTGGAAAAAACATCACCCTTTACAAGTTCTAGATAAAAATCCATTTTATACAATCGCTGAAGTTTACGGTTACGGAATAAGTGGCGGACAGGATTATGATTTTGGAGATCGAAAAGTAAATTATTTCCAAAACGGTTTCAACAGCATGATTAATTTTGAATTTAAATGGAATGCGGCTCAAAGCGATTATGAAACCTTATTTTCGAAATATTCAAATCATTTAAATAACGAATTAAAAGGATATTCAGTTTTGAATTATGTTTCTTCTCACGACGACGGACAGCCTTTTGATGCCAATCGAGTAAAAGGTTTTGAAGCAGGAACAAAACTCTTGCTTTCGCCTGGAATGTCTCAGGTTTATTACGGAGACGAATCGAATCGTTCTTTGGTTGTTGAAGGAACTCAAGGCGATGCAACCTTACGTTCCAACATGAATTGGGACGACATTCAAAACAATCCTGATACAAAATTCATGCTTTCACACTGGCAGAAATTAGGTCAGTTTAGAAGGGATCACCCTGCAGTTGGTGCGGGAGTTCATACACAATTAAGCAGTCAGCCCTATTTATTTTCAAGAATATATTCTAGAGGATCATATACTGATAAAGTACTAATTGGTTTAGATTTGCCCGAAGGACGTAAAGAACTGTCTGTGTATTCTCTTTTCGAAAACGGAACTAAATTACGAGATGGTTTCTCTAATAAAGAAGCAGAAGTTATTGATGGAAAAGTAATTATCGACAGCGGATTTGGAATTGTTTTGCTCGAAAAAATTTAACCGCAAAGGTCGCAAAGTTTTACGCAAAGCACGCGAAGGTTTTTTAGCCACGAATTCACGAATTATTTTTTGACAATCTTCAGAAATAAAAATTCGTGAATTCGTGGTTATTATTTTTCCTCTACAACTTTGTACCTTTGTACCTCTGAACCTAGAAAAATGAATATTCTAAAAATAGCTCATAGAGGTGCAAAAGCATACGAACCTGAAAATACACTTCAAGCTTTTCAAAAAGCCTTAGATCTACATTCAGACGGAATCGAACTGGACGTTCACCTAACCGCTGACGGACATATTATCGTAATTCATGACGAAACTATAGACAGAACGACTAATGGAAAAGGTTTAGTAAATACTTTTTCATTATCTGAATTAAAATCGTTTCTGATTGATGAAAAATACCAAATTCCAACTCTAAATGAAGTTTTTGATTTGGTTGACAAAAAATGTATGATCAATATTGAATTAAAAGGTTTAGGAACTGCTCCTAAAGTTGTTCGGTTAATTGAAGAATATATTTCAGAAAAAAAATGGAATTACAATAATTTTATCATTTCAAGTTTCGAGTGGAATATGCTTCAGGAAACTTCAATTTTAAATCCAAATATCCCAATTGGCGTTTTAACAGAAGAAAATGTTGAAACTGCTTTGGCTTTCGCCGAATCGATAAAAGCAAAAGCAATTAACCCAGATTTTCAGTTATTGAATAAAGAAAATGTACAGGAAATTCAAGAAAAAGGATTCTCAGTTTTTCCTTGGACAGTAAACTCAGAAGAAGACATTCAAAAAGTAAAAAGTTATCAAGTAAACGGAATTATCTCTGATAATCCAGACAAAATATAATAATAGCCACGAGAAACTTTGTCAAAGTTTAAAACTTTGACAAAGTTGTACAGAGTTCAATAAATAATTCGTGAATTCGTGGCGAAAAATAAAATATGATTAAAAATTTCGACATTATCATCGTTGGCGGAGGCGCTGCAGGTTTTTTTACCGCAATTAATATTGCAGAGAAAAGCCCGAAACTGAAAATCGCTATTTTAGAAAGAGGAAAAGAAGTTCTTTCTAAAGTCCGCATTTCGGGTGGCGGACGATGTAACGTTACAAACGCTTGCTTTGAACCCAACGAATTAGTGAAATTCTATCCGAGAGGCGAAAAAGAACTTCGCGGACCATTTCATCAGTTCTGTTCTGGAGATACAATTGAATGGTTTGAAAAACACGGTGTCAAATTAAAAATAGAAGAAGACGGAAGAATGTTTCCTGTTTCGAATTCGTCACAAACTATAATTGATTGTTTTTTAAAAGCAACTGAAAAATTAGGCATAAAAGTACTTACGGGACAAAGTGTTCAATCGATTTTTAAAAAAGAAAATCACTGGAAAATTGATACACAATCTGACAACTTCGCTACAGAAAAATTAGTAATGGCAACGGGAAGCAACCCGAAAATATGGGAAATGCTTCAAGAACATGGTCATGCTATTGTAAGCCCTGTTCCTTCCCTATTTACTTTCAATATCAAAGATTCTAGAATAAAAGAATTGCCAGGAGTTGCTGCAAATGTTACCATAAATGTAAAAGATACCAAATTAGAATCGACAGGACCTTTGTTAATCACGCATTGGGGAATGAGCGGACCGGCGATTTTGAAACTTTCAGCTTGGGGCGCTCGTATTTTACACGATAAAAATTATCAGTTTACGATTTTTGTGAATTGGTTAAATGATGTCGATTATGAAGATGCTGAAAAAATTCTAAAAGATTTAAAACAAGAACACGCTAAAAAAGCGGTTTCTAAAAAATCTCCTTTTGATTTCCCAAATCGTTTATGGGAAAGTTTGGTTTTGGCTTCAGGAATTGATTCTGACTCGAGCGACAGCGAACAGGCGAAGCAAACAAAATGGGCGGATTTATCTAAAAATCAATTGCAGAATCTGACTTTGCAATTAACAAAAGCCGAATTTAAAGTCAACGGAAAAAGTACTTTTAAGGAGGAGTTTGTAACCGCTGGCGGAATCGATTTGAAGGAAATCAACTTTAAAACAATGGAAAGCAAAATTCACGAAAACCTTTATTTTGCTGGTGAAATTGTCAATATCGATGCCATTACAGGCGGATTTAATTTTCAGAATGCCTGGACAAGCGGGTTTATTCTGGCTCAAAATATGTAATGCAACATGAAATTTAAAGGAATTATTTTTGATTTAGACGGCACATTAGTCAATTCGTTAGAAGACATTTCAGATGCAATGAACAAAGTGCTGCAAGGTCTAAATTTCCCAACTCATACTTACGACACCTATCAATATTTTATTGGAAGCGGATTGCGAAATTTGGTTAGCAAAGCAATTCCTTCAACCAACAATTCAGACGAACAGATTGAAATTTGTTTTGAATGCATGATAAACGAATATCGTGAAATCTGCACCCTGAAAACAAAACCTTATGATGGAATTGTGGAGTTGTTAGAAAATCTGACTTCACAAAACATTAAAATGGCAGTTTTCTCTAATAAAGCCGATGAATTGACGAAGAAAATAGCATCAGAAATATTTCCAAATCATTTTGATACAGCGGTTGGTTTAAGCACAGAAGCGCTAAAAAAACCAAATCCTTTTGAGGCTTTAGCAATTGGCAAAAAATGGAATTTAAACCCCGAAGAAATTCTTTTTGTGGGCGATTCTGATATCGATATGCAAACAGCTGTAAATGCCAACATGTTTCCTGTAGGCGTTACTTGGGGCTACAGAACCGAAGAAGAATTAAAAAACAGCGGTGCAAAACTGGTTGTGAATAAAGCTTCGGAATTAATTGAAATTTTATAAAAATGAATTCTTCATTACAAAAACAAATCACAGCAATTGCCTCTTTTTCTGAAAATGAAATTGAGACAATTGCTTCTTGTTTTGAATATCAAAAATTTAATGCCAAAGAATATCTTTCGTCAATGGGAAAAATCAGTAACAAGATTTTCTTTATTTTGAACGGATTGGCGAGGGTTTATTACTTAAAAGACGGAAAAGAAATTACGACGTATTTAAGCTGTGATGATGGTTTTATTGCTTCTTATTCCAGTTTTATCAACCAGACGGCATCTTTTGAGAATATTCAATGTATTGAAGATTGCGAAGTGCTTTCGATTTCTTTCGAAAAAATGCAATTTCTCTATAACGAAATTCCAAATTGGGATCGTGTCGGAAGAATTCTGGCCGAGCAGAATTACCTCTGTATGGCAGATCGCGTTTTAAAATTGCAAATGATTCCTGCCAAAGAAAAATACCAGACTTTTTTAGCTTCGGCTCCAGCCAAAATCATTCAGCGAACGCCTTTAATTTATATCGCTTCCTTTCTCGGAATTACTCCAGAATCGCTAAGCAGAATCCGCCAAGACATTTCTTAACATTTATCAAGTGGATTGAAAAACCGAATTCGAATCTTTGCCAAAACAAAATTTGAAAAGATGAAGAATATTGCCAAAGACGTTTATCAAATCCCTTTATTTCCCCGAAATACTATCAATTGTTATTTGATTGAAGATGTTTTAATTGATGCTGGAATTAAAAGTTCTGCTAATAAAATATTAAAAGCAATAAAAAATAAATCAGTAAACAAACACGTATTGACGCATGCTCATGCCGATCATCAGGGAAGCAGCAAGGCAATCTGCGAAACGCTGCATATTCCACTTCTGTGTAGCGAACCTGAAAAAGAATTTGCCGAAAACGGAAATGTAATTACAGAATACCCAAATCCGAATCATATTATTTCAAAATTTCAGAAAAAATTCTGGGCTGGGAAAGGACATCCCGTTTCTCAAACTTTAAAAGAAGGCGATCAAATAGGCGGGTTTAAGGTTGTTGAAACTCCTGGACATTCTAGAGGTCATTTGTCTTTTTTTAGAGAAAAAGACGGCGTTTTAATCGTTGGTGATACCATGATAAATATGGATTTACTGACTACAAAAGTTGGTCTTCACGAACCGCCTCATTTATTTACTTCAGATCAAGAAACCAATAGAAAATCAATATTAAAATTGGCTTCATTACAACCTAAAATATTGTGTTTTGGTCACGGTCCCGTTTTATTTAACAATGGTGAATTAGAGCAATTTATTAAGAGGTTTTAAGTTTTTTTAATTTTTTCCATTTTAAGAAAAATACCCCTGAGCAGATTAATAATATCAAAGTGATTATTGAAAAACCGATTAATACTTCATTGAAAATATTATCATTTTTTCTTATTCTTTTTGCTAATTTGTCGTTCAATGTGTCTGCATGAACAGCGCTTTCATACAATTCTTTGCCATTTTTTAGACAATACTCATTCATTTTTTCATAACAAACGAGCAATCTCTCATTAAGTAAATTACTTTGGAAGCCATATTTTCTTGATAGCTCAAAGATTTCCGAGGTTTCACTAAATACATTTTCATTCATTGAAGATATATTCCCTAATTCAAAAAGTAAAACAGAAATAATCTGATCTTTTGGCTTTATAAACGAAATTCTTTCATTTAACTGAAAAAATATAGCATCTTGCAACTTTGTTAATTCTTCATCAGAAAGATTTGTCTTCGCAACAATTTCTGAACCGAAATTAGTGCCAATAAAAAATTCTCCAGTTGGATTTTGAATTTTCTTAATCTTCGCTTCCAATATTTTAATATGAAGCCATTCTGATCCTTCGTGCGAGTTTGGATTAATTTTAACAGACTTTTGAATCCATTCATAAGCCTTTTGGTTTTCTCCCATTAACTCATACAATGTTCCTATATTTGAAGCTGTTGAATATCTATTAGGCTTAATTTTTTCAATCTTTAAATATAATTTTAATGCTTCATCATATTTTCCTTGAATGATTAAGACATAACCTTTATCAGATAAATAATCTAAATCTCTAGTTTTTTCATATCCTCTTTCAAGATCTAAAATTAACGCTGGAAAATCTTTAATTTTAAAATTATGTCCTTTTGGCACATAATATTCTTTATGATCATGATAAACTTCAACCTTATTTTTTAATCTCTTAATGTCCCAATTCAAACAAGCAAAACTTTTAAATGAAATCAAAACAAAAACAATAACAAAACCCTTAAATATATTCATACAAATAAACGCATTGATTAAACCTGAAACAAAGAAAACCTAAAACTTGAAACTACTTGTTAAGCCACCAAATGCTTGCATTTAAAACCGTCGCAAAAGCAACCCAAGCTAAATATGGAATCAATAAATAACCCGCTGTTTTATTAATCTTGATGAACTTCAAATACGTTTCGTAAATCATCAGCCATAAAAGGATAATCTCGATTAAAGCTAACATTGGATTTTTTAATCCGAAGAATAAATAAGACCAAATGGAGTTTAAAATCAATTGAATGATGAAGAAAAGCAAGGCTTTTTTTACTTCTTCGGTATTCTCTTTTATTCTGTCCCAAACTAAACCAGCTGCAACGGCCATTAAAATATAAAGTAAAGTCCAAACAGGCATAAAAATCCAATTCGGCGGATTAAAAACCGGTTTTTCAAGCGTTACATACCATGTCTCAATACTTGGTCGCGTGACCAAACTTGCAGAATATCCTACTGTTAAACAAACAACTATAGCTATAGCGATTTTTACGAACTTATTCATTTTATCATATTTTGTAGTCAAAAATAAGTAAAAGAAAAATTTAAACCATATAAGTTATATAAGTTCATTTTAGTAAAGCTGCTTAATTTCTTATATGACTTATATGGTGAAAAAGTTATCTTTGCCAAAATTTTATAATTCATGTATTCAGCAGCTGATTTTATACCAACTTCATATACTTCAACAATCGAAAACGGAAACTTTGAATGGATCGCACCAAGCAACATTGCATTGGTGAAATACTGGGGAAAAAAAGACAACCAGATTCCCGCAAATCCTTCGATAAGTTTTACGCTTAACAATTGTAAAACTATTACCAAACTTGCTTTTACAAAAAAAGACATTTCGACTCCGCTCAATGTGGCAAATGGTTTTTCTTTTGATTTGCTTTTTGAAGGAAAACCAAAAGAAGATTTTAAACCAAAGATTCAGAAATTTTTAGAAAGAGTTGAAGCTTATCTGCCGTTTTTGAAAGATTATCATTTTACAATTGATACTCAAAATACTTTTCCCCATAGTTCGGGAATTGCTTCTTCGGCTTCTGGAATGGCTGCTTTGGCTATGAATTTTATGAGTTTAGAAAGAGAACTAAATCCCGAAATGACAGAAGATTATTTCTATCAAAAAGCTTCATTTTTGGCTCGTTTAGGTTCTGGAAGTGCCTGCCGAAGTGTAAAAGGAAATGTTGTCGTTTGGGGAAATCAGGCCAATATAGAAGGAAGCACCGATTTATTTGGTGTTGAATTTCCATATACTATTCACGAAAATTTCAAGAATTACCAAGACACTATTTTATTGGTTGATAAAGGCGAAAAACAAGTTTCGAGTACCGTGGGACACGATTTGATGT
Organism: Flavobacterium sp. H4147; assembly: GCF_029360735.1. Lineage (NCBI taxonomy): Bacteria > Pseudomonadati > Bacteroidota > Flavobacteriia > Flavobacteriales > Flavobacteriaceae > Flavobacterium > Flavobacterium sp. H4147. The sequence continues at coordinate 718,580 of NZ_JARKNB010000001.1, forward strand.
ACAATCATCCGTATGCTGAAAGACGTTTTGCACAAGCGCACGAAAATCTAGATAAATTAATTGCGATTTTTGAAAACGGAAACATTGATGAATTCATTAAAGTTGTAGAAAGCGAAGCATTGACTTTGCACGCCATGATGATGACTTCGATGCCTTATTTTATTCTGATGAAGCCCAATACTCTGCAAATCATAAATGCGATCTGGAAATTCAGAAACGAAACCCAGATTCCGGTTTGTTTTACGCTTGATGCGGGAGCAAATGTGCATGTATTATATCCTGAAAACGTTAGCGAAAAAGTATTGCAATTTATTCAAGACGAATTAGTTGTATTTTGTCAGAATAGTCAATACATTTGCGACAAAATTGGAGAAGGCGCAATTGCATTATAATTTTGCGTATCTTTATATATTATAATACATTTTTTTAAGTCAGAACATGAATACTGCAACTATAAAACTTTACGATTTATTTAGAAAAGAGCTTAATCTTGACGAAAGTAAGGCTAAGGAATTTGTTGAGGCGATTGACAGAACTATTAGCGAAGAAATTAGACAAGATAAAAATGAAATTGCGACCAAAGATTTCGTAAAGAAAGAAATTATAGACGCAAAAAATGACATGATAAAGTGGTTTGTTGGTCTTTTTTTTGCATTGGCTATGATGATAATTGGATTATATATTAAAGGCTAATTTTTCGAACCAAATAAAATTTCACTTTTAAAGAAAGACATAAAATAAATCATGAAAGGACCCTTATTTTACTCAAAAATATTACTCTTTGGAGAATACGGAATTATCCGCGACTCTAAAGGACTTTCTATCCCTTATAATTTTTATAATGGCGCTTTGAAAAAAAGCGAAGAACCTACGGCAGAAGCAATTTCATCTAACAAAAGCTTAAGAAGTTTTGCTTCTTATCTTGAAGTTTTGCAGACTCAGCAGCCGGAATTGGTCACTTTCGATTTAGAAACTCTAAAAAATGATGTCGAAACTGGAATGTATTTCGACTCTAGTATTCCTCAAGGATATGGTGTTGGAAGCAGCGGTGCACTTGTAGCAGCTATTTATGATAAATATGCTACAAACAAAATCACAGTTTTAGAGAACCTTACACGTGAAAAATTATTACAGTTAAAAAATATATTTTCTCAAATGGAAAGCTTTTTCCACGGAAAAAGTTCTGGTTTAGATCCGCTAAACAGTTATTTGAGTATTCCAATTCTTATTAATTCAAAAGATAATATTGAAGCAACTGGAATTCCAACTCAAAGTTTTGACGGGAAAGGTGCCGTGTTTTTATTAGACTCAGGAATTGTTGGCGAAACGGCGCCTATGGTTAATATTTTCATGGAAAACCTAAAAGACAAAGGTTTCCGTGCGATGCTTAAAAACCAGTTTGTAAAATATACAGATGCTTGTGTAGAAAACTTCCTGCACGGCGACATGAAATCTTTATTTACCAATACTAAAAAACTTTCTAAAGTAGTTTTAAACAACTTTAAACCTATGATTCCAGAGCAATTTCACGGAATCTGGCAGCACGGAATCGATACTAACGATTATTACCTAAAACTTTGCGGTTCTGGCGGAGGTGGTTATATCCTTGGTTTTACCGAAGATTTAGAACGTGCCAAAGTTTCATTAAAAGACTATAAGTTAGAAGTTGTCTATCAGTTTTAATTCCTTAAAAGCCGAAATTATTTGAGTAGATTTTCATAAGTATCCATCCTAAAAAGTTAAGTATTATGAAAAGCATTTTTAAAATAATCAAAGCAACTTTTTTAGGAGGAATTCTCTTTTTAGCGCCTTTAGTGGTATTACTGATCATTCTTGAAAAAGGATATCACATTATTCAAAAAGTAACTCTTCCTTTGGTGAGTAATCTGCCAAGAATACACGTTTTAGGACTAGCGCTTCAGGAACTTTTTGGAATTCTATTAATCATTATTTTCTGTTTTATTGCAGGTGTATTAGCCAAAACTACTCTTGCCCAAAAATTGATTTTAAAAATAGAAAACAGCATTCTGAGTTTTATTCCCGGCTATTCGTTTATGAAAGGCATAAATGAAAATATTATGGGAATTGAATCTAATAAGGACTTAAAAGTCATTTTAGTTCCTACAGATGCTGGATGGCAATTTGCGTTTTTAATCGAACAAATTAACGAAAACAACTTTACCGTTTTTGTTCCAGATGCACCAAATCCATGGAGCGGCTCAGTTGTTTTTGTAGAAAAGAAAGATATTCGAGAAGTTGGAATTTCTCAAAAAGAAGCCTTGGCATGCATTCGAAAACTGGGTTATGGTTCTAAAGAATTGTTAAAAAACAGGCTCTAAATTTCAGATTCAAAAAATATCTTTTAATTTCAAATCTAATTTAATCCACAACTTATAATTTATGTTAAGCAGACAGCACAAACTTTTAGTAATGAAAATTGTTAGTTTGTTTTCTGTGGTACGCGGTTATAACATTCCTATTATCATTCTAGCGCAATATTTATCGGCGATTTTTATTCTGGCACCAGAAAAAAGAGCCCTTGATATTTTATTGGATTTTTACCTTTTTCTGATTGTTTTTGCTTCTGCTATTACAATCGCTTCTGGATATATTATTAATAATTTTTACGACAGCCAGAAAGATTTAATAAATCGACCAAATAAATCAATGCTGGATCGTTTAGTGAGTCAGAAAACGAAATTGTCGGTTTATTTTAGTCTGAATTTCTTGGCTGTTCTAATGGCTGGAATTGTTTCCTGGAGGGCTTTTTTATTCTTTTCGGCTTATATTTTCTTGATTTGGTTTTACTCTCATAAAATAAAGAAATATCCAATTATAGGAAATCTAACAGCTGCTTTAATGGCGGTAATTCCTTTTTTTGCTATTTTATTGTATTTCTACAATTCAATTTCGTTTGAAGAAATTGAAAATCATAAAAGCCATTTTGCTGTTATTTCGGCTCATGCTATGTTTTTGTTTTTATTGCTTTTGATTCGGGAAATGATAAAAGATTTGGAAAACTTAAAAGGAGATTTAGCAAATGATTATCATACTATCCCAATTATTTATAATGAAACTGTGTCGAAACAGATTATTACGATTCTAACGTTTTTAACGATTATCCCGGTTTATATTTTAGTGGATATTTACGATGTGGGTTACATGGATATTTACTTTTATGTCTGTTTCATCGTTTTACTTTTCTTTTTACTGTATTTATGGAGATCCAATTCGAAAGAGCAATTTTTATTACTTCATAATGTTTTGAAATTCCTGATTGTTTCGGGAGTTTTCTGTATTGTTTTAATCAATCCGAGTGTTTTGTGGCACGGACGCGAGTTGATTTCTAACTATTAAGTTTTTTTGTTCCACAGAGATACGCTAAGAGGTTCGCAGAGATTCGCAAAGTTTTTTTGTATTGCTTTGTGTTGTTTTGTGAAACAGCTAAAATGTTTAAAGAAGCCAATTGCTTGGATCTAGCCTCGATTACTTCACTTAGCATTTTATTTTCATGAGAGTTCAGTGAGCATGTTTGAAATGAAAATCCTTTTATGGCGGGGTTCACCATAAAAGATTGTAATGGAAAGCGGGAAGCCATGTTAAAAAAAATGCCTTTTGTGATCCTTCTTATTCCTCTAAAAATCAAAGCTATTAATCTAAGAACAATGAACTTAAGTTTTATTAGCAGGAAAAAACTATCTTTGCACAAATTAATGATTTTATGAACAACAAGGAAGGCAATAATAAAAGAGGCGGATCGAGACCAAACAGCTCAAGATCAAACTCAAGCAAGCCAAAACCTCCTATGCCTAAGCGTGCGCAAGGCCCTAAAAAAGTGAAACCAGAAGTTAAAGCGGCGCAGGAAGCTGCTGCTGAAAAATTTAGAAAGCAGAATCAGCCGGCAAAAAGACAAAAAGCTTCTGATGAAATTCGCTTGAATAAATACATCGCCAATTCTGGTGTATGTTCTCGTCGTGATGCTGATATATATATTCAGTCAGGAAATGTTAAAGTAAACGGTGTTCCGGTTACTGAAATGGGTTATTTGGTAAAATTAAATGATGTGGTAAACTTTGACGGCGTGGTTATAACTCCCGAAAAGAAAGAATATATTTTATTAAACAAGCCTAAAAACTTTACTACTGCTCAAGACGAAGGTCAGGAATACCGTAACGTTTTGGAATTGGTTCGTGGTGCTACAAATGCAAAAATTGCTCCTGTTGGAAGAATGGACAAGAATACTACAGGATTATTATTGTTTACAAATGACAATGATTTGATTCGTAAGTTTACTTTACCAAATCAGAAATCTTCTAAAATTTATCAAGTTTCTTTAGATAAGAATTTGAAATATGAAGATCTAGAAAAAATCAGCAGAGGTCTTGTTATTGAAGGACACCGCGTTTCTGTGGAAGAAGTTAGTTATATTGAAAAAGAAGCAAAAAGCGAAGTGGGATTAAAATTACGCACTTCAAATGTAAAAGTGGTACGTGCTATTTTTGAACATTTAGAATATAATGTGCTACGTATTGATCGTGTTTCTTTTGCTGGTTTAACCAAAAAGAATCTTCCAAGAGGAAACTGGCGCTTTTTAACAAATCAAGAAGTGATCAATTTAAAGAATGCTTAAAAATCTTTAAACCAATTAAAATACAAATCCTGTTTTACTTTGTAAGACGGGATTTTTTATTTAGAAACTGAAAAAGTTGTGTCCGAAAAGTGTAAAGATTGATCTTCCGATGTTTTGGTTTTTTTCTTCAACGGATTCGTAAGATGAAAATCCAAGTATGATTTTAATTCCAGGCTGAATGCTGTTTAAAATATCTCTTTTTTGTTCTTCCAGTAATAATTTCAAACTGTCTAATAACTGGATATTGTTTTTAAGATAAGAGATTACAAGTAGTGCAGAGAAGTTAAGTATTTCGCGGGCAGTTTCGCTTTTAATTCCGACTTCGTTTGAAATCATTTCAGAAATTCTTCCTTTTTTATTGGTAAAGATTTCTTTTAATATTGCGTTACCTTCTAAGCGGTAACAATCATCGACTGATAAAATTCTGCCGGAAGTAAAATCAACTTCCTGATAAAAGTTTGAGTTGTCCTGAATCTGAGAGACTATCTCTTTATAAAATCCTGATTCTTCGGCTTTGTTGTACAGACCCATTAAAACTGTACCTATCGAAACATCAATTCCTTTGATTAGAAGTGCATCATTTTCAAAATAAAACTTGTTTAGTTTTGAAACAACATTAGAAGAAATAAAACGTCTAAGTTCAATTTGTAGGTTTGGGGTCATACTCATAACTTATAATATAATTATTTATACTCAATCAAAATAATCGATAAAGTGGGGCTTTTTATCGTTTATCGTGATAAAAATATAAAATAATACAACATATCCAAAAAATAAGTTAAATTTTTAGTTGTGAGATTTTCAGTGTTTTAGCAAAAAATCTTGTAACTCCCAATAAATAATAACCCTTTCGAAATCAAATCCTATAAAAAAAATTTAAGATATTTTTCGAAAATTTAAAAAAATAAGAAAAAGCTTAAACAAATTTTAACATTATCAGAACAAACCTGTTCTATTTTGCCATACTATGGTGAGGAAAATACCGAGATAAATTATACAAAACATAAAGTTTACAAAACTGGAAGCCAAAAAGCCTAAAAGTGATCCAGTTGCGGCCTTAACAGCACGTTTATGATTAGAAGAATCGTAAAGCAACTCACCAATTAATGCTCCCACAAAAGGACCAATAATAACTCCAAATGGTATTGGAGCGATAATTCCAACAATCAAACCAATATTGGTTCCCCAAACGCCATACGAACTTCCGCCGAACTTTTTGGTTCCTTTTGCGGGAATAACATAATCTAGAATGGTAATGATAACCATGAGCACAAATGTTATTCCTAAAACCCAGTAATTAATTGCTACAGCATCAGTCAAATATAACAAAAGCAATCCCACCCAGCAGGAAGAAAGTCCGGGTAAAACAGGTATAAAACTCCCTAAAATCCCAACAATTATGCATATAAATCCTAATGTTGTTAATAGTAAATCCATATTGAACTTGTAATTTTGAGCTTATTTTTTTAATTTCATTCATAAAAATAGCAAGAAAAAACTTTTCAAAAAATTTAATGCGTTTTTCTTCGTTTTATAGTATTGAAATCCAGACATCTCAAAAAAATAATCGTATTTTTATAATCTTAATTTTTTATTCATTCAATTCAACATCAAAGCCTTGAGACCGTTTTTTATTTTTTCAATTTTCATATTTTTCAATTCTTGTCAATATTTTGAGAAGCAGGTACCATCTGAAAAAGAATTACTTCAAAAAGAATTAAAATCTATTAACTGGAAAGAAGTTGATGAATATCCTACTGTTGCTGATTGTGAAACTATTACAGACAAAAAAGAACGCCAGAAATGTTTTTTTGATTTTATGTCACAGCAAATCCAGCAAAAATTAGACACAGACACTTTGTCTTTGTTATATCCCGAATTAGATACAGTTAATGTAAAAGTGACTGTTTTTCCCAATGCTAAAATTAAATTTGAACCTCAGTTTTCTAAAGACTCAACTTCTTATAATAAAACCGAAATAGACAGCATTCTGCAGGCACGTTTGGTAGATTTTCCAAAGGTAAATCCAGCTATAAAAAGAGGTCTTCCGGTTAAAACACAGTTTATTTTACCTGTAATTCTTAAATCTAAAGAAGCAAAAAATCAACTATATAAAAAATAGCTATTTTTTAAACTGACGGTCTTTCCATTCGTAAGAACCGAACAAACTGTACAAAGCTACTGTTGAACTGAAAAACGGATACAATAAACTGCTCAGTAAAAGACTTTTAATTTTGGTTCTTGTCAAAAATTGATTTGTGATTGAAAGCAAAACGAAATCAATTGTAATTTTAGAAAAAGCAAAAATTACAAAAATTGGGTATGCCCAAATTCTGAAGAGAAGCAAGAAAAATCCAATTACGAAACTCAGATTTCCGAAGAAAACAATTAAACCTAAGAATTTACCAAAAATACTGTTATACGAGCTAGTTTTCGCAGCCCAGCGCACCCTTTGATGAAACAATGCTTTACAATTTTCAGTTGGTTTTGTGGTTACAATGGCGTCATGAGCTTTTAAATAATGGACTTGGCTTGGAAATTTTTCAATTGCTTTTTGAAGTAAAAAAACATCGTCTCCGCTCGCAATTTTATCATTTCCTCCAAAGCCATTTAAGCTTTCAAATAATGATTTTGTATAAGCAAAATTGGCCCCATTACACATAAAACCTTTATTCAAACCAAAACTGCCAATCGTCGCACCTTGCAGACTTGTTAAATCTAATTGCTGGAAATGATCTAAAAAAGAATTTCCGCATTTGTATGTTACAGCGCCCGCCAGCATTGAAATTTTGTTTTCTTGAATATAATTATCAAAGGTCAAAAGCCAGTTTTTTGGAACAATACAATCAGCATCGGTTGTAATAACCCAATCCGTTTTTACATGCTGCATTGCGGTGGTAATGGCATCTTTTTTTGGAGAATTTGAAACCCGAATATTGTCGATTTGTGAAACGTCAAATGTGAAATGTGAAATGTGAAATTTCTCGTCTGAATTATCGTCTACCAGAATTACTTTAAATAAATCTGTCGGGTAATTTAAATTCGAAAAACTTTCCAAAAGTATTGGCAGATTTTCTTTTTCGTTTCGAAAAGGAACTATAATTGTAAAACTGTTTTTTGGTTTTAAATTCTGTTTTTGATACGCTTTTATTCTGAAAAAGCCATAAATGAGCAACGCAATGCTCATTACATAAATGGCTAATATGAAGAATAATCCAAGAATCATTCTGTTGCTTTAGTTTTAAAATTCAGTACAAAATAACTTCCTAAAACTACTGGAAGAACGACATTTAAAAACCACATTAAAGTGCTGATGAAAATAACAATCCATTCGTTTACGCCCAAAATTCCGAAGAAATAAATAGCTACACTTCCTTTTACGGCAAAATCCAAAAATTGAAATGTAGGTAGTGAAGAAGCTAAAAAATAAACCGATATAATCGCTGCCATTAAAGTTAAATAAGGCAAATCGACATCAAAACCCAAGAATAAAAAATAATATTGATGTGAAAAAACCAAATAACGGCAGATTCCCAAAAAGATGTTTTTTTGATGAACTGATTTTGGAATTTCGTTGATCTTATGAATCAGTTTTTCAATCGAATATCCTTTAACTTTTATCTTTTTAATAGAAAATACAACAATCAGAAGCAATACAAATCCACCAAATAGAATTAAAACTGTCTTAGTTGTGATTACATTAAATTGTGCATTGAAATACAACAAGCCGAAAATCCCAAAAATGATCGTTAAAATCATCTGGATTCCGTTACAGATTAAATTTAAGAAAACAACTTTTTTGGCTTCAGCTTTTGGGTAATAAAGCGCTTTTCCGGCATACTCTCCTACTCCATTTGGCGTAAAAATTCCGGCTGTTAAAGCCGCTAAAACCTGTTTCGTAGCTTCGTAAACTGATATTTTATAAATAACTTGCGCCAGATTCTGCCATTTCAAAATCTCGAAATAACGGTTCAAAATACTCAAAAGCAAAATAAATCCAATTCCTAAAACCGACTGATTTTTTTGGAACAAAACAATAAACTTCTGCCAGTCTAATTTGTCGTTGTTAGCCAGCTGATTATAAATAAAATAAAATGCACCGCCAACAATTAAAAGTTTGGCCAGAAGAACTAGGAATTGCTTAGCTTTGTGAGGAATTGAAATCATGCCGCAAAAGTAATTGAATTTGATAATGTGGCAATTAAAATGTGCCAATTTGAAAATTAGAAAATGAGTTAATTTTCTACACTTGAAACAAAAACTTGAAACAAAAACTCTCTTGACACAAGAACGCATCATATTAGGGATTGACCCTGGAACCACTATTATGGGTTTCGGATTGATTAAAGTAATCAATAAAAAAATGGAATTTCTGCAATTGAACGAATTGCAGCTTTCCAAATACGACAATCATTACCAAAAACTAAGAATCATTTTTGAAAGGACGATCGAACTTATCGAGACGCATTGTCCTGACGAAATCGCAATTGAAGCACCTTTCTTTGGCAAAAACGTTCAATCGATGCTGAAATTAGGCCGTGCGCAAGGTGTTGCCATGGCAGCGGGACTTTCAAGAGGTATTCCGATTACAGAATATGAACCTAAAAAGATCAAAATGGCCATTACTGGGAACGGAAATGCCAGCAAAGAGCAAGTTGCTAAAATGCTGCAACAGCTTTTAGGTTTAAAAGAATTGCCTAAAAATCTCGATTCAACAGATGGTTTGGCAGCAGCGGTTTGCCATCATTTCAATTCAGGAAAAGTTGTGGCAGGAAAGAGCTATTCGGGTTGGGATGCTTTTGTGAAACAAAATGAGGATCGAGTGAAAAAATAATGTGTCAATGAGAAAATTTGATAATTAGATAATTCTGTAGACAACGAATAAATTATCTAATTGACACATTTTCTAATCATCTAATTAAAAAATGTCGGGCATCTACATTCACATACCATTCTGCAAGCAGGCTTGTCATTACTGCGACTTTCATTTTTCGACTTCGATGAAAAAGAAAGACGATATGGTTTTGGCTTTGGCTAAAGAAATCGGTATGCGCAAACCCTTCGACTCCGTTCAGGATGACAATATCATCGAAACAATATACTTTGGCGGCGGAACACCTTCGGTTTTAAGTAACGAGGAAATTAACTTTCTGATTTCTGAAGTTTATAAAAATTACAAAGTCATTGAAAATCCTGAAATTACGTTGGAAGCCAATCCAGATGATTTGTCGGCAGAACGAATCTTAGAATTATCCAGAAGTCCAATAAACCGCTTAAGTATTGGAATTCAGTCTTTTTATGAAGAGGATTTGAAGATGATGAACCGCGCTCATAATTCGGCGGAAGCTAAAAAATGTCTGGAAGATGCAACAAAATACTTCGATAATATTTCATTAGACTTGATTTACGGAATTCCAGGAATGAGTGACGAAATGTGGAGACAGAATATTCAAACCGCTCTAAATTTCGGAATTCCGCATATTTCAAGTTATGCTTTGACGGTTGAACCAAAAACGGCTTTAAGCAAATTAATTCAAACTGGTAAAATTGCTGAACCTCAAGATGAAGCGGCTTCAAACCATTTTATGATTTTGGTTGAAATGCTTCAAAATAATGGTTTTATTCATTACGAATTGTCGAATTTTGGTAAAGAAAATTATTTTTCCAAAAACAATTCGGCGTATTGGCTAGGCAAAAAATACATCGGCATTGGTCCTTCGGCGCATAGTTATGATGGTGAGAAAAGAGGCTGGAATATTGCTAATAATTCGCTTTATATAAAAGCAATTCAAAACAATGAACTTCCAATTGAAACCGAAATTCTGACGATTTCTGATCGTTATAATGAATATATTATGACGGGATTGCGAACGATTTGGGGAGTTTCTTTGGAAAGAATCGAAAAGGAATTTGGTTTGGAATATCTGAATTATCTAAAAAAACAAGCTCAGAAATTCTTAAATGATGATCTGCTTTCAATTGAAAACAACATCTTAAAACCAACTCCAAAAGGAAAATTTTTAACGGATGGAATTGCGAGTGATTTGTTTTATCTGGAAGAATAGCTTAACCGCAAGGTACGCTAGGAATTACGCAAAGAACGCAATTATGTTTTTTTTTGTAAGAATTAAATTATATTTTACATTTGAGTTTTAATTTTTATTGAAACTACTTATGTCAGAAAATGATTTATCGCGAATTGTGTTTAATGCAGCTCTAAAGGTACATCAAACTTTAGGTCCTGGTCTTTTAGAAAGTGCCTATGAGGAATGTTTATTCTATGAGCTGAAAAAATTAGATCTTAGAATAGAAAAACAAAAAGCACTACCATTAATTTACGAAGAAGTAAAATTAGATGTTGGTTACAGATTAGATATTTTAATAGAAAATAAACTAATTTTGGAAATAAAGGCAGTCGATTGTTTAAATGAAGTTCATTTCGCTCAACTATTGACGTACTTAAAACTAACAAACTGTAAACTAGGCTTATTAATTAACTTCAATGTTTCTTTATTAAAAAATGGAATAAAAAGAGTAGCAAACAATCTTTAATAAAATATCCTTGCGGTCTTTGCGTAATTCCTAGCGTACCTTGCGGTTAAACCAAATTTATGAAAGCAAAAATCAATAACTTCGAAATAGATTTATCAACACCCATTGATATCTCGATTCCTTTAACCAATACAGATGAAAATCCGATTGCTTGGTATATTGAAAAACCTTCAATTGAACCTGTTGTTTTTGGCGATTGGATTGGGAAAGTTTCGGAAGGAAAATCATCTACAAATTTCAATAATATTTTCTTTAACCCGCACGGACATGGTACGCATACGGAATGTTTGGGGCATATTACGAATGGTTTTTACAGCATCAATCAATCGCTGAAACAGTTTTTCTTTACTGCAAAATTGATTACCGTTGAGCCAGAAAAAATTGGTGATGATTTTGTGATTACGAAGGAATGCATTTCGACTTCGCTCAATGTGACATCAATGGAAAGCACTTCGGCTTCGCTCAGTGTGACAAATGCTTCGACTCCGCTCAGCAAGACAGAGGCAATAATTATTAGAACACTTCCAAATGAGTTGGACAAAAAATCAAGAAAATATTCGAATACAAATCCGCCGTATTTGGCTGAAGAGGCCGCAATTTTCATCCGCGAAAGCGAAATTCAGCATTTATTGATTGATTTGCCAAGTGTTGATAAAGAACATGACGAAGGAAAATTATTGGCCCACAAGGCATTTTGGAATGTAAAAGACACTGTAAATCTAAATCAAGACGCACGATTACATGCAACAATCACGGAAATGATTTATGTTCCTGACGAAATTGAGGATGGAAATTATATACTAAATCTTCAAATCGCTTCGTTTGAAAATGATGCTAGTCCGAGCAAGCCTATATTATATAAAATTGCAGATTTTAGATTTTAGATTCTGCTTCTACAAAAATCTAAAATCTGAACTCTAAAATCTAAATTAAAATGATCACCGTTTCTACAGATAAAACAAAACTCGATGTTCCGTTTATACAGAACTTTTTAAAAGACATTTATTGGGCTGCAGGGCGAACAATGGAAGAAGTGCAACGTACAATTGATGCTTCGGTTTGTTTTGGAATTTATTTAGATGGTAAGCAAGTCGGTTTTGCACGAGTCATAACTGATTATGTGGTTTTTGCTTATGTAATGGATGTTTTTATTACAGAAGAACACCGCGGAAAAGGATTTTCATCTATTTTAATCGAAACGATGATGAATGATCCTCAATTACAAGAAGTCAAAATCTGGCGATTGGCAACCACAGACGCTCACTTTTTATACGAAAAATTCGGATTTACAAAACTAAATCATCCTGAAAAGATGATGGAAAAAATAGTCAAATGAAAACAGTTTTAAAACTCGAAGAAGCTGCTTTGTTTATTCTCGGCATCTTTTTATTCAACCGCTTAAATTATGAGTGGTGGTGGTTTCTGGCTTTAATTTTAGCTCCCGATTTATCGATGATTGGTTATGCATTTGGAAACAAAGTTGGAGCATTTCTCTATAATGTCTTTCATCACAAAGGAATAGCGCTTTTAATTTATGGTGTTGGATGTTATTTAAACATTGAAACGGTGCAGTTAGCCGGAATTATTTTATTTTCACATGCTGCAATGGATCGTATTTTTGGTTATGGTCTGAAATATGAAAAAGGTTTTAAATACACGCATTTAGGTGAAATTGGTAAATAAACAATTATGAATTTAGAAACGTTTTACGAATATTGTCTTTCTAAAAAAGGAGTGAGTGAACATTTTCCTTTTGATGAAGATACTTTGGTTTTTAAAGTAGGCGGAAAAATGTTTGCTTTGTCTTCTCTTTCTCAATGGGAAAAAAATGAACAATCGGTGAATTTAAAATGTGATCCAGATCGCGCGCAAGAACTTAGAGCTGAATATGATGAAATACAACCCGGTTTTCACATGAGTAAAGTGCATTGGAATACCGTGGCTTTAAACGGAAATTTAGCTGATAAATTCGTAAAAGAACTTATCGACCATTCATATGAATTGGTTTTCAAAAGTTTGACAAAGAAAATTCAGAATGAAATTGTTGACCTGCGGTAAATTTTTTTACCGAACAGGCGAAGCAATTAGAAAATTAGGCATTACATTTGTAGCGTCAGTAAAAAAAACTTAGCAGCTCAGCAGCTATGAAACTTAGCAACTTATAAGCAATGAAAGAACAATTTAAAAAATTTCTGAACGAAGAACAAGATCCAAAAGCGATTGAAAAAATCACTTCGAAACTTAACGATTTATTGATGAGAGGCGAAGAAGTTGGATACATTGCAGTACAAAAAAAACCTGCAATTACTGTTTTTCCTGATAGTATTGTATTAACAAACAAGCGTATCATTATCTGCAAGCCTAAAAATTTAGGTCTTTCTATGGATTTTACAGATTATGCATGGGATGATATTGCGAGTACTTTTGTAAAAGAAAACATTTTAGGTTCTGAATTTTCATTTGGTACAAAAACTGACTTAGCGGTTTCTATTGATTATATTCCGAAAATTCAGGCTAGAAAAATTTATACGTATGCTAAAGAGCAATTGGATTTATTAAAAAATCCTGCTTCAACTGCAGCACCAATACAAGAAATTGTTGAAGAAGCTGAACCAGAAATCGAAGACGAAATCGAAGAAGTAGAAACAGAAGAAGTAACCAGTTTTGCTGAAATTTTACCTGCAGCTCCTGTTGTTACCGAAACTTTCGAACCGCTTCCGACTCAACCAGCTGGAGAACGCAAATTAAGCGATTTAACTAAAGAAGAGCTTTTCGATAAATTACAGAACTACAAAAAACTTCTTGATAATGGTTTAATCATGCAAGGAGAATATGATGCTTACAAAAAAGAGATTTTGAGCTACATGTAATTTTTAGTCTTAAAGTTCAAAGTCGAAAGTCTTAAAGTCTTTCTAGCTTTGTCTAAAATAAAAAGTCCGAAATAGAATTCTATTTCGGACTTTTTTTTAAGTCTGCATTTCGACTTTATAACTTTTAACTTTCCAACTTTAGACTAAAGCGTAGCTTTCTGCTTATCTACAAATTTATGCGATTGTAATTCCAGTAATTCTTTTGCATTTTTACGCTGCAGGTCAAATAATCCTTTGTCTTCTGAAATATCAGCATACACTCTGTCGTGCATTTCTGCACTGGTTTTCACCAATAAATCACGTTGGTATTTGTTTTGAGCCAAAGTGGCTTTCATAGCTGTTTCGGCTTCTTCTTGTTTGAAATCGAATTCTCCTTTTGGTGCTAATAATTTGGCAATAATTGGAGATGTTTCGATTGCTAAAAACAACAGCATAATAAAAAATGATGGCAGCCAAGGCAATTTATTCAAAGCGTTAATACGCGCCATTAATCCGTCGAAACCTTCAATAATGGGTTGCGTCTGCGAAACTTTTTTGTCTAAATCAGCTTGGAGTTGTTTTCCAGCTTTTTCTTTTTCGGCGATTTTAGCTTCGTTTGTCGTTTTTAAAGTTTCATATTCTTTAAGCGCTGCATCGTGTTTTTCGCGTTTTTCTTTATAAACCGGGCCTTTTCCTAATTTCTTAGTTCCAGCAGTTCCTTCGGCTTCGGTAATATAAGTAGAATACAAAGCGTTTACTTCTTTCTCTTTCTTTACAATATCGGCTTTAAGCGCTGCGATCTCCGCTTTATTTTTATCTAAATCTGTTTTGAAATACGTTCCAATTTGCTTTTTATTGGCCAATTCCATTTCATTTTTCTCTTTTAATAAAACAGTATTGATTTCTTTTTCAAAGATTTTAATCTCCAAAGGTTTTGATATTACGATTGCAATAATAATTGCCAAAGCAATTCGCGGAGTCGCTTGCAGGAATTCATCCATAAAACGATCTCTTTTCTTAATGGTAGAAACAATAAATCGGTCTAGATTAAAGATCAGCAAACTCCATACAAATCCGAAAATCAAAGCGGGATAAATAGAATCGAAAACGGTAAAAAGCGCATACGCACTGGCTAAGAACGCCATAACAGCTGTAAAAAATACGGTAGCGCCAATACCAACGTATTTAGTCTGTTCACCTTCTGAACAGTCTTTCAGGATGTCGCGGTCGACTCCTGAACATAGAATAAAAAATTGTTTCAACATGATTGATGATTTTTGATTGTGATTGATACGGCAAATTTAACGCCAAATTTTTAATTATGGCCAATTTATTTTTTTCTTTTTAATTGTGAATCAATTATTTGTCTGCTGAAGTGTTATTTAAACATTAATAAATTTCAAATACTGCAAATCAATCATAACGCTATGTTAATTTTTTTTCAAGGGTTTAGTAATACAGGGGTCTTAGTTTCGCACCAAATCAAATAAAAACTAAACACAACGATGAAAAAATTCTTTTTATTAACAGCATTTTTATTATTGACCTTAACAGGTTTTGCTCAGAAAGCGATAATATCTGGAAAGGTATTAGATGCTGATGACAAGCTGCCTCTGCCTGGAGCTATGGTTCAAATTGTAGGTGAAAAAAAATATACCGTTTCTGACTACAACGGTCGTTTTGAATTATTAAATATTAACGAAGGAACGTATACTGTTGAAGTTAAATATATTGGATACAGTACTTTATCTCAACAAATTAAAGTCGAACAAGGAAAAAACAACGTAATTGATTTTTCTCTTAAAGCTTCTGAAAATGAATTGAAAGAAGTTGTAGTTGGAGACATCTTAAAAGGTCAGGCAAAAGCACTGAACCAGCAGAAAAACAACAAAAACATCGGAAACGTAATTTCTTCTGACCAAATGGGTCGTTTTCCAGATGCTAACGTGGGAGATGCTTTAAAACGTGTTCCAGGTATCACTATGCAGAATGATCAAGGCGAAGCTCGTAATATTATTATTAGAGGCTTAGCGCCATCTTTAAACTCTGTCACTTTAAATGGCGACCGTATTCCATCTGCTGAAGGCGATAATAGAAACGTGCAGATGGACTTAATTCCTTCTGATATGATTTCTACAATCGAAGTGAACAAAACTCTTACATCAGACATGGATGCTGATGCAATTGGAGGTTCTGTAAACTTAATTACTAGAGCAACTCCAAACGGAGAAAGAATTTCGGCAACGCTTGCGGGAGGATATTTACCAATTCGTGAGCATGCTTCTTACACAGCAGGATTCGTTTATGGTAACCGTTTTGCTAATGATAAATTAGGAGTAGTTTTTAGCGGATCGTACAATAATGTAGATTATGGTTCTGATAACATCGAAAACGAATGGGTAAAAGATGACTTTGGAAATGAATATCTACAAGCATCTGAAATCAGAAAATACGATGTACAGCGTATTCGTCGTAGTGCATCTGTTGCTTTAGATTATAAATTCAACAAAAACAATACGATTTTTGCGAATGCAATTTACAACTGGAGAGATGATAGAGAAAACCGTTTCAGAACGACAATTGATGATATTGAGCCTATTTACAATGGTGAAGAAATCACAGGTTTTGAAGGTCGTGTAAAACGTCAGACAAAAGGCGGTATAGATAACAGCAGAAACAAAAACAGAAGATTAGAAGACCAGAGAGTTCAAAACTATTCACTTCGTGGAGAGCACTTGATCAACTCTACATTAGATTTAGATTGGTCTGCTAACTATGCAAAAGCTAGAGAATATCGTCCGGGAGAGCGTTATATTGAATACCGTCAAAAAGGGCTTGATGTATTTCAAAACTTAACCGATCAAAGATTTCCTTTGGTTACAACAGCTGGAGAAGCACTTGATCAATTCAAATTTGATTCTGTTACTGAAAATACAGACGATACAAGCGAGAGTGAATTTGGGGCAAAAGTAAATATTCGTTTCCCATTCTCTGTAATTGCCGGAGAAAAAGGAAGATTGAGAACAGGTCTTAGACTTCGTTTGAAAGAAAAAGAAAGAAACAATATGTTCTTTGCTTATGAGCCAATAAATGGCGGAATGGATTTATTATCTGAAGTTCCAACTTCTTATTTTGACGGACAAGGATTCAATCCAGGAAGTAAGTATGTACCGGGAACTTTTGCTTCTGCTTCATATTTAGGAAGTTTAGATTTAAACAACTCAGCTTTATTTGATAAAGAAGCAGATCCAGCAGAATATTTAGCAGTAAACTACAATGCAAAAGAGCGTATTTATGCTGCTTATGTACGATGGGATCAAGATTTCAACGATAAACTTTCGATGGTTTTAGGTTTCCGTATGGAAAAAACACACATTGATTACACAGGAAACCGTGTATTAGATGAAGAAGAATTAGAAAATAAAATCAACAATACAAACTCTTATACGAATTTATTACCAAGCATTTCATTCCAATACAACGCAACAAAAGATTTAGTTTTAAGAGCTGCTGCAACTACAGCGCTGGCAAGACCTAATTATTATGCATTGGCGCCTTATGTAAACAACATTGCTGCCGATAAAGAAATTACAGCTGGAAATCCAAGTCTTAAAGCAACGTATTCATACAACTATGATTTCATGGCAGAGAACTATTTTAAATCTGTTGGTTTAATTTCTGGAGGAGTTTTCTACAAAAGGTTAAATGATTTCATTTACAATTACAGCGACAATCAATATACAGATGCAAAATTTGCTGCTGATTTTCCAAATCAATCAAACCCAATTCCAGCGGGAGAAAACTGGTCTTTCTTACAATCAAGAAATGGAGATAACGTTGATGTTTACGGATTTGAAGTTGCTTTCCAGCGTAAGTTAGATTTCCTTCCGGGGAAATTCTTAAAAGGTTTTGGTATCTATTTGAACTATACTTATACGAAATCTAAAGCAAGCGGAATTGCAGATGAAGATGGAAACGAAAGAAACGACATCAGTCTTCCTGGAACAACTCCACACATGTTTAACGGATCTTTATCTTGGGAAAACAAACGTTTCTCTGCAAGAATCTCGACAAACTTTACATCAGATTATTTAGATGAATTAGGTTCAGAGTCTTATAAAGATAGTTATTATGACAAGCAGTTTTTCTTAGATGCAAATGCTTCTTATAAAATCACTCTAAAACTTCGCTTTTTTGCAGAAGCTAATAACTTAACAAACCAGCCGTTACGTTACTACCAAGGAGTTGCTGCCCATACAAAACAAGCTGAATATTACCAGCCACGTTATAATTTCGGATTGAAATTAGACTTGTAATCTGGACTTTTTTAAAATTCTTAAATTAGACAGAGTTTAGCGCTCTGTCTAATTGCATTAAAATAGATAAACACAAATGAAAAATAAATCTTTAATTGCTCTTTTACTTCTAGCCGTTTCATTTACAGCTTGTAAAGATGATAAATTAGCACCAGTGCAACCAAATGCTGTAAAACCAACAAAAGTTACCGAAGCCTTACCGCATGATACCGATGACCCTTCTATCTGGATTAATCCTGCCGATGCTTCAAAAAGTATTATTATAGGAACCGATAAAGACACAGACGGTGGTTTATATGCTTTTGATTTGAATGGAAAAATCCTTAAAAAATCAATTACTTTAAAACGTCCAAACAATGTTGATATCGCTTACGGATTAATTATTGACGGGAAAAAAGTAGACGTTGCCGTTACAACTGAGCGTGAGGAAAATAAAATCAGAATCTTCAGTTTGCCTGATTTACAACCAATCGACAATGGCGGAATTCCTGTTTTTGAAGGAGAAGCACAGCGCGACCCAATGGGAGTTGCGTTATACACACGCCCAAGCGATGGAAAGATTTTCGCCATCGTAGGAAGAAAAACTGGACCTTCTGGAAGTTATTTATGGCAGTATGAGCTTTCTGGAAACGGAAAATTCGCGACAGCAAAAGTGGTTCGTAAATTCGGTAATTACAGTGGTAAAAAAGAAATTGAAGCTATTGCAGTTGATAACGAGCTAGGAACAGTTTTGTATTGTGACGAACAATTTGGAATTAGAAAATACAAAGCAGATCCTTCTTTAAACGATAATAAAGAATTGGCTCTTTTTGGACAAAAAGATTTCAAAGCAGATCATGAAGGAATCGCAATCTACAAAAAAACAGATTCTACAGGTTATATTTTAGTATCGAATCAGCAGGCTAATACTTTTATGGTGTATCCAAGAGAAGGTGCAAAAGGAAACCCAAACCGTTATCCTTTATTAGCAGAAGTTCCAACATCAACAATAGAATGTGATGGTGCCGATGTAACGAGTATTAACTTAGGAGGAGCTTACCAAAACGGACTTTTCGTAGCCATGAGCAACGGAATGACTTTTCATTACTATGCTTGGGATTTAATCCAAAAACGTATTGACGAATCGAAAAAATAAAGTTCAGCGTTTTCAGTCGCAGTGCCGTGTTAGTGTTTATTTTTTTTAGCTGCGATTGGAAACCAAACAAAAAAGCTGTTCATTCCTGAACAGCTTTTTATATTTTATAACCCATAGAAAACATCAGAACTCTTGGCAAAATATAGGCTGACTGTTGACTAATAACATAATCAGAAAACGAATAACTATTTTTTCGTTGTATGTTGAACAAATTATTACATATCAATTCAAATCCAAAGGGACTATTCTTTTTTTGATATCGTAAAGATGTATTTGTTATTTCGTAAAAATTACTCTGATTATTTGAGTTGATGTTTTTAAGATTTTGATATTCTAATTTATAGTTCCAAAATTTAAAAAATGTAATGTCAAAATTTCCATTTATAGCGTCCGATTTATAATTTGAAATTGTCAATCCACTAAAATGACTAAATCCTTTTTCGTAACTTAAATTAAAATTTGGCCATTCTTTATAAACTGTCCTAAAAGTCAACCCCAGATTTTGAGCGTTTCTCTCATTTAACGTTACTAAATTATTTAGCTTTTGATAATAACTTAGCCAATTTAAATTGGCATTTAGTTTGAGTTCAAATCGATATATTTTCTTTGCTACGCTGCCATTTAAAAGTATTGATGTTTCTGGATCGTTCCCTAAAAATGGAGAATTATACTGATTAATCCCATTAACAATTACTTCGTTTCTTATAATCGATGTTCGCTTAGTATAATTTGAAAAAACATTTAACCAAAGTCCTTTATAGAGGTTCATTTTATTATAAAACACATTAAACGAATGAAATTTTCCATTTTCAAGCGACGCATTTCCTTTATATACTAAATTATATTTTTGGAGAGTAAAACCATCCGAAAGAGATGGCACTTCTGAAAAGTTTGTTTCAAGTTTGTAATTAAATGTTATTTTTTCTGATTGATTAAATTCAAATTCACTATTCCATTGCGGTAGTACTATTTTACGTGAAAAACTATAATTTCCACTTAATTGTTCTGTTTTTGAATTGTACCAATGATAATATAATCCTACTTTATTTGCCCATTTTCGTATTTTAAATTTATACTCTAAACCACCATAAACATCTACAAATTGATATCTTGTTTTATTTCCAAAACCTGCATTAATAAAATCATTAATGGTATTATCGCTTAAAAGTTGTTTCTCTGAAGTTTCAAAATTTGAAGTTTCAAATGTATTTCCAATATTTAGATACAGATGATTATGATTGTTGATTATCCAATAATGTTTAAAAACAGCATCAATAGTATTTCTTTTTAGTTGTTTTAATTGCTCAATATTATACATCATATCTTTCTCCAATGGAAGCACCCCCATTAAGAAAGGTTTATCAGTTAACCATTGATTTTGAGGCTTAATGTCTTCGTAAAATTGATGAATAGCAAACGTTTGAATGTGTGACATACTATAATTTTTATGCCATTCCAAATATTGTTTAAAAGATTTATTATCTGTATTACTAATTGTCTTGAAAACATTTGAATTTGTAATTGTTGACGAGTTTAAAACACCATTTAAATTATTTACTCCCAATTGGAACTGCCCATTATAAAGCCATTTTTGGTTCTTATCTGGCATGTAATCCAATTTTAAATTGGTAATATTTAAAGTATTTCTGTCGTTATTAATTTCTATTTTATTTTCAAAAGTCTGATCATTATTCTCTAAATATTCATTTTGAATAATGTTTTTAGTTTCTGTTAAAACCTTTGAAAAAATTGAATATACTGAAACATTAAATTTAGCAGAAAAATTATAACTAATATTTAAAGCTTCAAATTGTGATTTATTTTCAACAACATCAACATTATCTTTTGTAAGTTCATACAGCAAATCATTCGAAGTTTTCTTTTTTATTATATAATTACTTGTTCCACCAGTAAATCTTCGTAAATCACTATACGTGAAAGTACTTTTTCCAATATTATTTACGTCTCCTATAAAACTTATATTCAATTTAGGAGCATAGTAAAATAATCCTGAATGTAACAAATTCGATTTATCAACTCCAACACCTAAGCCTCCTTCAAGATCCCCAAAAACAAACTTCTTTTTTTCTTCCTTCAGCTTTACATTCATAGCTAAATCTTCACTGTCAGAAACTTTTTTCATAAAACCTACCTCATTAAAATTATCAATGACTTCAATTTTTTCAAGAGCATCAGCCGGAATATTTTCAACCGCCAACTTAGAGCCTCCCCCAAAAAAAGCTTTTCCTTCTACAAGCATTTGGGTGACTTTTTTTCCCTGAACTGTTACAGTTCCATTTTTATCGACTTCAACTCCAGGAAGTTTCTCTAATATTTCTTTCATTTTGCGCTCATTACCATTCGCAAAACTTTTAACATTAAAAGTAATAGTGTCTTTCTTTATTTCAATGGCTTTATATTCATGCTTTATGACAATCTCCTTTAATTTTTCGCCACTTGACTGTAACTTAAAATTATATGTTGTCATGTCTGAATTAGATTTAAGCACTAACAATTCATCTTTAAAACCAATATAGGAAGCAACAATTTCGTAATCTATATTTTTATCGAGCTCTAAAAGATATCGTCCCTTATTTTCGGTTATGGCAAATTTTATACTTGCTTTATCCTGCAAAGGTCTAGCAATTACATTAGCTGATTCTAAAAAAACATCTGTTTCAGAAGATATTGTCCCTCTTAAAGTTTTTACTTGAGAAAAACAAATTATAGGAAGTAAAAAGAAAAGGGCAACTTTAATCATTAGCATTACCTCTTTTGGAGGTGTTAAATATTATTTTAAAAACCAAAACCTAAAACTTATCATCAGGTTTTTTAAAACCATTAATAGAATTCCTGTTTTTCATTTGTTTCATTATTATTTCGTCAAATTCTTCTTGATTAATTATAGGATAGTCCTGTGGCTTCCCTAAAATCGGTGGCTTTGATAAATTCAAATCAATTTTTTTAACCCCGTAAACAACGTTTCGCACTTGTAATTCTAATATCAGACCAGGCAGATTGCCATATCCATTAGGTCCAAATGAAACAGGAATTTTGGGACAATACCAAGCAATAACTGGAAAGACAAAACTTCCTTTGCCATTATTTACTTTTTTAGTTGAAGTTGCTTTATAACATAGAAACCCTTCAATTTCTTTAGTTTCATTTTCTAGTACCCAATCTTTTATGGCGTCTGTTTTTAACACATAATTACCAAAACCGAAAACAGCGCAAAGCGAAAAATCTTTATATTGATACACCTCATTCATATAACCAGCAGCCACTTTAGACATAAAAAGGTCAGAATTGTCAATTGCTAAACCTTCATTGAAAGAAAAAATCGCTCTTTCTTTATCAAAATTTAATGAAAAAGACAAGTACTTCGCATTGCTAATAGATTCACCATATGACTTTTCTGCTCTAGTTCCTATAAAGCCATCTATCATTTCGATACTAACTCCATATTCAACTTTGCCATTTTGTACTTGTCCAAAAGAAATAAAAGAACTTATAAAAACTATATTAATTAATTTATCTATCATGTTAAATATTTTAAATAATTGGTTTTCTATTAAGAAAACCAATTATCATTAATCATTATCCTCCCATACAAGTCCCCCATGCTCTTGCACCAGCAAAATATGATTCCCAATAAGAAGATCCATGTGATATATAAAGATCAAATTCAGCTTCCTGATCTTGCGCACAATTAGCAAAAACGATATTTCTAAATTGAAACTTTTTAACCTCTAAATGATTATTAGCGACAGACATGGCGCTAAGCCCTAAAACAGCAAAAACTGTTAATAATAATTTTTTCATAAATTAAATTTGTAATATTAATACTAATTTTTTGTATTTTACAAAGATATTTTTATAGATTTTTTCTTACTATATCGATATAGAATATAATTTATTCTGATTTAAACTAATTATTTACCAATAAACCTGTTATTATGCCTGTAGGATTTAAAATCAAAAAATTAAGAGAAGAGAATAATTTATCTCAAAGCTTATTAGCTGATCAATTAGGAATATCACAAAGTGAGTTGTCAAAAATTGAGAATGGAAGGGCAAAAAAAATTGACATTTATCTCATGATTGAGATATGTAAGTATTTCAACAAGTCCTTAGATTTTTTTACTCCAGAAAAAAAATCAGAAGAAGAAGAGGAAAATTTTAGTATCGAAATTTCTTCTAGTATAGTACTGGATGAGCTAAAAAAAATAATTAATGAATTTCAAAAGAAAAACAAAAAATAACAAAAAAAGCTGTTCATTTCTGAACAGCTTTTTTATATTTGAATTAATAAAATCCTTTATTCTGTAATTGGTGCGCCAGCTAAAATTTCAGCATTGGCAAACTCTTCAAATTTCGCAAAATTCGCTTTGAATTTATGAGCTAATTCTAACGCTTTTTTATCGTATAAATCTTTGTCTTCCCAAGTATTTCTAGGATTTAGAATTTCACTTGGAACGTTTGGACAAGATTGTGGTTTTGCAATTCCAAATACTTTGTGGTTTACGTACTCAACATTATCCAATTCTCCGTTTAATGCTGCCGTAATCATAGCACGAGTGTATTTTAGTTTCATACGGCTTCCAGTTCCATAAGCTCCGCCTGTCCATCCAGTGTTGATTAACCACACTTTTACTCCTGCATCTTTCATTTTTTTGCTTAACATTTCGGCATATTTAGTTGGATGCAAAGGCATAAATGGCGCTCCAAAACAAGCTGAGAAGTTTGGCTGTGGTTCTGTAACTCCTGCTTCTGTTCCGGCAACTTTTGCAGTATATCCAGAAATAAAGTGGTAAGCGGCCTGACCTGGAGTCAATCTTGAAATTGGAGGCAGAATTCCGAATGAATCCGCTGTTAAGAAAAATATATTTTTTGGATTATGCCCAATAGAACCCGGCTGAATATTATCAATATGTGTAATAGGATAACTTACACGTGTATTTTGTGTGATCGAAACATCATCATAATCAACTTCGTTTGTTCCTGCTTTAAAAACCACATTTTCTAAAAGCGCACCTTTTTTAATGGCTCTAAAAATATCTGGTTCATTCTCTTCAGATAAGTTGATTACTTTAGCGTAGCAACCTCCTTCGAAGTTGAAAACCGTGTTCTCGCTTGTCCATCCGTGTTCATCGTCTCCGATTAATTTACGTTCTGGATCTGCAGATAAAGTTGTTTTTCCTGTTCCTGAAAGTCCAAAGAAAATTGCTGTATCACCCTCTTTACCTACGTTAGCACTACAGTGCATTGGTAATGTATTTTCGAAAACTGGTAAAATGAAGTTCAAAGCAGAGAAAATTCCTTTTTTCATTTCTCCTGTATATCCAGTTCCGCCAATAAGAGCTATTTTTTTAGTAAAATCCAAAATAGCAAAATTAGACTGGCGTGTTCCGTCTACAGCTGGATCTGCCATAAAACTTGGAGCACAAACTACCGTCCATTCTGGAGTAAAATTCGATAATTCAGAATCCTCTGGTCTTAGGAACATATTGTAGCAGAATAAGTTTGACCATGCAGTCTCTGTTACAACGCGAACATTTAATCTGTAGTTATTATCAGAACACACATAAGAATCACGAACAAAAACCTCTTTGTCTGATAAAAATGCTGTTACCTTATTATATAGTTTTTCAAAAGCTTCTGGAGCAAAAGGAATATTTACATTTCCCCACCAAACTTTATCTTCTGTAATTTTATCTTTTACAATATAACGATCTTGTGGAGATCGTCCTGTAAATTCACCCGTATTAATCGCCAAAGCACCTGTAGAGGCCTCAACACCTTGTCCTGACTGCACAGTAATCGCATGTAATTCTTCTGGTGATAACTGGTAGCGAACTGTCGCATTTTCAATCCCTAAGTCTTTTAACGAAATCGATTGCGCGAATAGGATATTATTGTCCATAAATTTTAATGTTGTTGTGTTATTTTTTCGGTGCAACAAAATATAATTTTACTTTATTTAAGGCGTAAACCTCAAGTTTGCAAATTGTTATATTTTTTATCAAAGGAGATAAAAAGCAATAAAAATTCACATAAGCAACCTTATATGTTAATTATGAGACAAAATTAAAGATTAATTTTTATACAGAATTTTTTTTTCGGGATTTTATGATTTTTTCCTCAAAATAGTAAGAAATAATACCGCCCAGCCTATAATTAATAAAAATCCACCCAAAGGTGTTGCGAATACTATAATTTTAAAGTCGAATAATGTGAGACTTTTAGTAGCTAATAAATAAATAGAACCACTAAAAAGAACCACACCAGCCAAAACCAGATTATAGATTGTTTTTAAGGTTTTTTCGGCAATTTCTTTTCTCGTAGAAAGGAAAAGAAGAAAAAGAGCATGGTACATTTGATAACGCACACCGACCTCAAAAGTATTCAGTTCGTCAACCGTTAAATATTTTTTTAATAAATGCGCTCCAAAAGCACCTAATATAATGGCCAACATTCCTATAAAAGCTCCAGTGAGAACGATTCTTCTTTTCATGTTTTCTTAACTTTAAAATTTAAGCAAAAATACAGCATCGCGCTCAATATTCATTTGCCTTTTCTCAAAAATATTTCAGTTAAAAAACATTCTTTTTTCATTAAAAAATCACAGAAAAAATAATCATTTCTTTAAATTTATTTGTTACAATTATAACATTTTATTATGTTTGTGTTAAATATTTAAATTATGAGAAGCGTTTTAATAATTGGAGCCGGCAGATCTGCATCTTCTTTGATACGGTACTTGCTTGCGAAATCAGAAAGTGAAAATCTTCATCTTGTTGTTGCCGACTTATCTTTGGCTTTAGCCGAAAAAAAAACGCAGAAACACCCTAACGCTACTCCTATTGCTTTAGATATTTTTAATAAAGAAGAAAGACAAGCCGCGATCGAAAAAGCATCAATAGTCATTTCAATGCTTCCGGCACATCTGCATATCGAAATTGCCAAAGATTGTCTTCATTTCAAAAAACATCTGGTAACGGCTTCTTATATAAGCGATGCCATGCAGTCTCTTGATGAAGAAGCTAAGAAAAACAATCTTATTTTCATGAACGAAATTGGTCTTGATCCTGGAATCGACCACATGAGCGCCATGAAAGTAATTGATGAAATCCGATCAAAAGGCGGTAAAATGCTTTTGTTTGAATCGTTCTGTGGTGGTTTGGTCGCACCAGAATCTGATAATAATTTGTGGAATTATAAATTTACTTGGGCGCCAAGAAACGTCGTTTTGGCCGGACAAGGCGGTGCTGCGAAGTTTATTCAGGAAGGCACTTATAAATACATTCCGTATAGTGCTTTGTTCCGAAGAACTGAATTTCTTGAAGTAGAAGGTTACGGAAAGTTTGAAGCGTATTCTAACCGCGATTCGCTTAAATACAGATCCGTTTATGGTTTAGATGATGTTTTAACATTATATAGAGGAACAATTCGAAGAGTTGGTTTTTCAAGAGCTTGGAATATGTTTGTTCAATTAGGAATGACCGATGACAGTTACATTATGGAAGATTCTGAAACCATGAGTTACCGTCAGTTTACAAACTCGTTTCTGCCTTATCACCCAACGGATTCTGTTGAAATTAAAACTCGTTTGATTTTAAAAATAGATCAAGACGATATTATGTGGGACAAACTTTTGGAACTGGATTTATTCAACCCAGATAAAATTGTAAATCTTCCAAATGCCACTCCAGCTCAGATTTTAGAAAAAATCCTGACCGACAGCTGGGCTCTTGAACCAGATGATAAAGATATGATCGTAATGTATCATAAATTTGGTTACGAATTAAACGGCGAAAAGAAACAAATCGATTCGAAAATGGTCTGCATTGGCGATGACCAAACGTATACTTCAATGGCCAAAACAGTTGGACTTCCTGTAGCAATCGCAACTCTGCTTATTTTGAACGGAAAAATTACAACTCCAGGTGTACAGCTTCCGATAAGAAAAGAAGTTTACGACCCAATATTAAAAGAATTAGAAGACTATGGTGTAATTTTTAACGAACAAACCATGCCTTATTTTGGATATAATCCTGACTTATTTTAGTCGGGATCGCCTTTTTATTTTTAGAATTTTTTTTTAGTTTATTTTATCCGCTTCTGTCTTTTTAGAAGCGGATTTTTTATTTCTCACATCTTATTTCTTTTCAAAATAAATACGTTTGTCTTTTTCATTTTCGGTATCTATATATATTTTGAAGGTGATCAAACTCTTAGATTTTTTTCCGTTAAAAGAAGCGGGTTTCCATTTTGGCGAAAGTTTAAAAACTCGGATAACCTCTTCGTTTAATCCAAATCCTAAATCTGTTAAAACTTTAATATCCGACAATGAGCCGTCTTTTTCTACTATAAATTGTACTGGAATTTCTCCTTTTACTTTTTTCCGAATAGCTTTCTTCGGAATCTCAAAATTACTCTTTACAAAATTTCGAAAACTATAAATACTTCCCGGAAAATCGGCAGCAATTTCGACTGCAACAAATACATCATTTGATTGATCATTACTGATTGATAAATCTTGAGCTGCACTTTTACCGCCCAACAACATTGCAATGACAATCAAACTCTGACTAAAAATTTTTCTCATATTCTTTAAATTATTCTGGGGATTTTGGAATTACAAATATAATTTTAAACTTGTTTCCTTTGTGCTTTTTAACCGCAAAGAGCGCAATGATTTTTTTCAAAAGTTACGTTTATAAACGCAAAGTTCGCAAAGCCTCATGGATAAAACTTTGCAAACTTTAATAAATCTCTTTTAAAAAACTTAGCGGTCTTTGCGTAAATACTTTAATGTACTCTGTGGTCAAAAATAACCGCAAAGAGCGCAAGGATTTTTCTCAAAAGTTACGTTTATAAACGCAAAGTTCGCAAAGCTTCATGGATAAAACTTTGCAAACTTTAATAAATCTCTTTTAAAAAACTTAGCGGTCTTTGCGTAAATACTTAGTGTACTCTGTGGTCAAAAATAACCGCAAAGAGCGCAAGGATTTTTCTCAAAAGTTACGTTTATAAACGCAAAGTTCGCAAAGCTATATCTATATAACTTTGCGAGCTTTTATAAATCTTAATTAAAAAAATCCGCTCATTTCTGAACGTTTTTTTTGATTTATTTTTCTGATTGAATAGTAATTGGAAGACTATACATTACTCGAACTGGCTTTCCGTTTTCTGAACCCGGAATCCATTTTGGGGAAAGTTTTAAAACACGTATCGCCTCTTCACCTAAATCATACGCATCTTTTACAACTTCAATTTCAGATAAACTACCATCTTTTTCAACCATAAACTGCATTTTTATTTTTGTTGCAATCTTATTTTTTGAAACTTCTGCTGGGATTTTAAAATTCTTACCTATAAATTTATAAAACTCGGTCATTCCTCCCGGATATTGAGGCTCATTTACACTTGTAGTGTCATAACTAACTTTGAAGTCTTTCTGAACTTTTGTATTGTCATTTGACTGAGCAATACTTTTTGCTGAAAAAGTAAACAATACAAAAGTGCACACAGCACTTACAACACAAATTTTCAACACATTTTTAATCTGAGATTCTTTTTTGGTCATCATAAGTAAACGTTTTTTAGTTATTAAATAGTTGATATTGCTCGCCAAGGCAATAGTATTTTTCTGCGAAATAAAATCAAGCAATAGATTCTGATAATTTTTTACTTCGCCAAATTGTTTATTCACTGCTTCATCAGCCAAAAATTCATGGTTGAGTTTAATGGTTTTTTTAAAAAGATAAATGAAGGGATTTATCCAAAATATAATTTTCAAGATTTCAAGAAAAAGAATATCCAATGTATGTCTTTGTTCTAAATGCGTCTTTTCGTGCACTAATAATTCTGCAGGGATTTTCTCCATTTCAAAATCTGTTTTATTAACAAAAACGGCATTCCAAAAAGAGTGAGGCAAAACAAGTTCGTCTGTTAGAATTACTTTTACACCACTTACGAAACGAGTTTCTTTATTTCTTAATTTCCTAAAAAACGAAACCAAGTTTAAAATAAAATGAAATGCCAGCACTATTGAAACAACTACGTAAAGCGGAATCAAATTGTCTAATACTGCCTTTAATATGTATGTTTCGTTTAAAGGAACACGGCTTGTTTTAATTACAACTCCTTCTAATTGAAATGCGTTTATTCCGGTTTCAAATGAAGTTTTAAATGAAAATAACTGCAACGGAATTACAAAACTAAAAACCAAACTCGCAAGAAGATAAGCGCGATTAAAACGAAACATTCTTTCATTTTCTAACAACAGTTTATACACTGCAAAAAATACAATAAGCAGCAAACCCGATTTAAAAAGATAAGTTATCATTTTTTCTTTTTTTGAATTTCTGAATCGATTATTTTCTTAAGATCTTCTAATTCCGAAGCCGATAAATTAGTTTCGGTAGTAAAGAATGAAGCAAACTGCGATGCCGAATTATTAAAGAAATTGCTAATTAATCCTTTTACGTGTTTTGAAAAATAATCTGTTTTTTTCACCAAAGGATAATATTCTCTAGAATTTCCAAATTCGTTGTATGCTACAAACTTCTTGTCAATCATTCTCTTTAAGAGTGTTGCAACTGTTGTTGTTGCCGGTTTTGGTTCCGGATACGCTTCGAGCAAATCTTTCATGAAAGCTTTTTCTAACTTCCATAAATGCTCCATTAATTGTTCTTCTGAATTTGATAATTGCATTTTTTTAGGTTCTAAGATTAAGATGCTACGTTTCTTTCTTCACAAAACGATTATTTATCTCTACAAATATAGATTTATTTCTACAAATGTAGAATTAAATTTTAAACAAACAAGTTTTTTCTTATTTTTTTATTCTGTTTCCTTGTATTTTTAACCGCAAAGGACGCAAGGATTTTTCTCAAAAAGTTACGCTTATAAACGCAAAGTTCGCAAAGCTATGTGAATAAAGCTTTGCGAACTTTTATAATCTTGTTTTAAAAAATCTTCACGAACTTTGCGTAATTCTTCGCGCTCTTTGCGGTTAAAAAACTATTTGCTCAATTCCACAAAATACTTATAAAACAACGGAATAGTCTCAATACCTTTCAAGTAATTAAAGATTCCGAAATGTTCGTTTGGAGAGTGAATGGCATCGCTGTCTAACCCGAAGCCCATTAAGATGGTTTTGCTTTTTAATTCTTTTTCGAATAAAGCCACAATCGGAATACTTCCTCCTGAACGAACCGGAATTGCAGGAACTCCAAAAGTTTCAGTATACGCTTTATTAGCAGCCTGATATCCGATGCTGTCAATTGGTGTTACATAACCTTGCCCACCGTGGTGAGGCGTTACTTTTACCGTAACTCCAGCTGGAGCAATGCTTGTAAAGTGTTTTGTGAAAAGTTCTGTGATCTCTTCCCATTCTTGATTTGGAACCAAACGCATTGAGATTTTAGCAAAAGCTTTGCTCGCAATAACCGTTTTGGCACCTTCTCCTGTGTAACCGCCCCAGATTCCGTTTACGTCTAATGTCGGACGGATTGAGTTTCTTTCGTTGGTTACATATCCTTTTTCACCGTAAACATCAGCAATGTTTAAAGCATTTTTATATTTTTCTAAGCTAAAAGGCGCTTTTGCCATTTCGGCTCTTTCTTCTGCAGATAATTCCTGAACTTTATCGTAGAATCCTGGAATCGTAATATGATTGTTTTCGTCGTGAAGAGAAGCAATCATTTTTGCCAGAATATTAATTGGGTTTGCCACAGCTCCACCGTATAAACCAGAATGCAAATCACGGTTTGGACCCGTAACTTCAACCTCAACATAACTCAAACCTCTTAAACCTGTTGTAATTGACGGTTGTTGGTTCGAAATCATTCCGGTATCTGAAATAAGGATCACATCATTTTTTAGTTTTTCTTGATTGCGTTCTACGAACCAAGCCAAACTTGCAGAACCTACTTCTTCTTCTCCTTCGATCATGAATTTTACGTTACAAGGCAACGTATTGCTTTGTACCATTAATTCAAGTGCTTTTACGTGCATGTACATCTGACCTTTGTCGTCGCACGCTCCACGAGCAAAAATCGCTCCTTCTGGATGAATATCTGTAGTTTTAATAACAGGTTCAAATGGTGGTGAAGTCCATAATTCTAACGGATCTGGCGGTTGTACGTCGTAGTGTCCGTAAACTAAAACCGTTGGAAGATTTGGGTCGATTATTTTTTCTCCGTAGATAATTGGGTAACCTGGAGTGTCGCAAGTTTCGACATACTCGCACCCTGCTTTTGATAAACTTTCTTTTACAGCCTCTGCTGTGTCAATAACATCTTGAGAATATGCAGTGTCGGCACTTACCGACGGAATTTTTAATAATTCGATCAATTCATTGATAAACCGATCTTTATGTTGTTGAACGTAGGACTTAATATTTTCCATTTAAATTATTTTTATAGAAAACCAAATGTACAAAAAAGAGAATTAAAAAAAATTTTGAAAAAATGCTTTGATTATTCAAAAGTATGCCTATCTTTGCACCCACAATTCCGCGGATATGGTGAAATTGGTAGACATGCCAGACTTAGGATCTGGTGCCGCAAGGCGTGTAGGTTCGAGTCCTATTATCCGCACCAAAAAAAGCTTCTGAATATTTTTCAGAAGCTTTTTTGTTATTTAATAAATCTAAATGCAAAAAAACCATTACATTTAATCTCTTTAATCTGTATAAAAACATATGCTATCAAATGACGAAGTCTTGGAGTATCAAAAATTACGTGATGAATACTCTCTTTTAGCAAATATGATTGCTACAACTGTCACTTTTTCTGTAGCAGGCAGCGTTGCATTGATAGGATTAATTGCAAATCCAGCAATTCAACAAAGATTTTTTTATTTCTTTTTACCTCTTTTTATAATATTTCCAGCTTGCTTTATAATTATTTCAAGATTACAATCCATAATTAGACTAGCTTCCTACATATATGTTTTCCTTGAATCTAAAAGCAATCTTAAATACGAAACTAGATATTTAAAGTTCGCAACAAAATCAAAAGGAAAATTAACATTTAGCCTAACAGTCTTACTAATTTATGCCGGATTACTAATTATTGATATTGCATTATTTTTATTTAAAGGTTTTACTGGGTTTAAACACTGTATATTCTATTCATTAAGCATTCTTCTTTTTGGATTTGTTTTTTTTTATATAAGATCAAACTGGAGAGAACAATATATTCAACATTGGGAAGATGTCAAATCAGAAGAGACCCAACAAATGCATTCTTAATTTATTAAGTGTTTTTATTTTAATAAAATATATTCATTAAATACGCTTTTGATTAAGTCCCAAATTGCGTTTGCATTATCATGAGTAACGTTTAGCTGTATCAAAACACTAATTATTGTACCAACAAATAAATTTACCCAATCAAATTTACCTAATTCTTTAGCTGTTTCATTTAGATGATCTAACCTAGCAATAATTGTATTTTGTTGATCTAATAGTAAGGGAATAGCTGAAAGACTACTTTTTAAAACCTCTATCTTTTCTGAAATTTCTGCATATTCTGAAAATGAAAATTTCTCATTTTTAAAATCATTATCATATTTTATCTCAGAAATTCTAGATTTAAATTGCTCCCACAGATTTGGAGACAAAACCTCTCTTTGCAAATAAATTAACCAATTAAAAAAATAATCTAATGCTTGATCCCAAATAATATCAGAGCTAAAATCCCTTATTTGCTGTTCGCCTGGAGAATATCTAACATATAACCTATTAACATACTTACAGTCATCAAAGGAAAAATAATTATCCTTATCTGCTTTAAAATGCACAATAGTATCATACCCTGTTATTGTTTCATTTTCAATAACTTCAAATTGATCAGGAGAAAAAAAATCAAAATCTTGTATTATTTCAAATATTGAATTTTTTTGTGATTTCAACAATTTCATATTGCTTGATTATAACTTTATCATTTGACTAAGTAACCCAAATTCTTGTTCCAAATATATTAACAATATTAGTATTTACAATTATCTTGATAAACATTTATAATTAACATAATACATTCACTCACATATATTTCTTTTATAATCTTCATAAGCAAATATCTTTTTCGACATATGAGTAATTTTCCTTATCAATCCACCTTGACGAAAGAAGCCCCCCAACATCACTAATAGGTTGTACACTATGAAAAAAATTGCGGAAATCACTCTGGAATTTTTTGTTGGTTTTGCTGTTTTGGTTTCTTCTTTCGTCGAAATGAATTTATTGATAATTAAAAAACATTGCCCAAGGTTTCAACCTTGGGATACAAAGATTGTCGACAATGATTGCGTTCCAATGGTTGAAACCATTGGCTATGTTTTTAACTGAAAACTTGTCATTCCGAAGAACGAGGAATAACAAATAATGAGAAAATCTTCTTTATTTCTCTATCGCCTTCTTGACGATTTCCAAAAGCTCTTCTTTGGTCATAAATGAATTCATAAAATCTTGAAGGTTTCCTTCATTGGTTATTTCACTGAAAAAACCTGTGCGATCAGTACCGAATAAAGTTGGGTTTTCTGGGTTTGGGTCAGATAAAGCAATATAAAAACTATCTGGAAAACCGTAGCTTGTCGCGAGCAGAATAAAATCTGGGGTTGTGTCGTTGGTTACTTTTGTGATTTCGCTTAAATCCGTGTATTCGTCTGTGAAATCTCTATACCATTCTTTATAATCAGCAGTACCTTCTTTGAAAGGTGTAAAAGAACTAACTTCCCAAAACATCTGTCCAAATCCTTCGGTCGTTTTGCAGAAATATTTCTGAATGAGCTTATCGTAAAAAGCTTCTTTGTTTTCTTTAAAAAGAGCTTCATTTTCATCGACGAAATCTCCAATCCCGAAAATAGGTTCTTGATCTTCAGCAGAAGCCCAAGGTGCATCTTCTGGTTTTGGATAAAGAACAGTATCAAAAGTTATAGATTGTAAATCTTCTTGAAGCGAATTTCCTTTTACATTATCGATGTTTCCGCCTAATTTTTTAATTCGTTCTAAGATTTCCTTTTTCATATTTCATTATTTTTAAATCGCGGGTAAAAATAAGATTTTTCTGAATTAATAATTTACAGATTGATGTAATTTAACTTTTATTTATCTAGTTGTATCACCTTGACGAAAGAAGATTCCCAGCATCACCAACAGTTTGTACACATGAAAAAAATTGCGGAAATCACTCTCAATTTTTGTTGGTTTGCTGTTTGGCTTCTCCTTTCGTCGAAATGAAAATCTATAATATCAATCATCTTGACGAAAGGAGATTTACAGCATTGCCAACGGTGTTTAAAAAATGCTAATTAATCTTAATTTGTTGGTGACTGTTTGTTTCTCCTTTCGTCGAAATGAAAGTATTTTAATCAATCTCTAAATAAGGATCAAGAACTTCTGCCAATCGATTGAGCCAGTAAAAGTTATCATCGATATTCTTGAATTCAGATTCTATCGTTTCGCATCCGCGCATCGAACATAACGAAATCACATAATTGACTTCTCGAATGGTTTTCGCCATATCTTTTGCATCAATTACATCAATAAAAAAATCTTTTAATCTAGTTTCAACTTCTTTCGAAAGGTTTTCTGTAGTCATTATCTTATTTTTTATTTGAGGCAAATATAATAATTTGTAGGCGAATTGGCCTACATGAACAAAATAAATCTTTCCACTTTTGAAATATGAATATTTCAGAAGAAACTTTTCTTGTAAATCTTGGCATTCACGTTAGACAATTACGTGAAAAGAAAGGCTTATCTCAACAAGATTTAGCTGACGACTGTAGTATTAATAAATCTCAAATAGCAAGATTAGAAGTTGCCAAAGTAAATACAGGCGTAAAAACTCTTCTGAAAATTGCCAATGCTTTAGATATTGAACCTAAAGAATTGTTGGATTTTCCTTTGAAATAAGTAAACAAAAGATGAAAAAAAATTCTTTTATAACTTCAAAAGTTTTATTTTTCTTTCTTCTAATTTTCATCTCCTGTGAAAAAGTTGATTGCAGAAAACTAATATCAATTTACAGAAAAGGAAGTTTCAATATCGTAGTAAAAGAAACACCTTTACCATTCTCAAAACATAATTTCTACATCACAGGAAAAAGTTTAAATACTAATAAAGATACCATTTATGATGAGGAAAACAGATGGCTTTGCGACTATTATAAAGAAATTGAAATAGGAGACACAATCAGAAAAAAGGAAAATGAAGCAATTTTAAGTATTTTTAAAAAAGATACAGTACTAAATTTACAATTTAATTGTAACGGAACAAATTACAATTAGAATTTCGGCTAAAGCCTTTTCCTAAAAACCATAAAAAAACCTCCAGCTAAAGCAGGAGGCAATTCAATGATTTTGTCATTTCGACGGAGGAGAAAGCTCACGCGAGATTCGAGACAGATTGAAGATTTGCTTTGTGGAATTTCTAGTGTTATTCTTCTCCGTCGAAATGACAAACTTTGCAGCAAATACTTTGGCACATAAAAAAACCTTTGTCAAAGTTTAAAACTTTGACAAAGGTCTCAACATATAGTTTTTTGGAATTTGGGATTTAAAAAAATTGGAATTTACTTCCCTAACAATTCTAATATCTTATCCACATTCACTTCGCTGTAATCATTGATATAAAAATCACATATTGGCAATTCTTCTTTTTTATGCGTACTCAAAACCCCAACGACTTTCATTCCGGCATTTAATCCTGCTGTAACGCCCGAAAAAGAATCTTCAAAAACCACACAATCCGACGGAGAAACACCAACACGCTCTGCCGATTTTAAATATACTTCTGGGTTTGGTTTATGAAACGTAACATCTTCGCTAGACATCATCGAATCCATTTTTTGGTCGAGTTTCAAAGCATTTGCAATCAAATCTAAATTGGCACGCGGAGCCGACGTTGCGACAGCTGTTTTGAATCCGCGTGATTTTAGCTCTTCTAAAAACTGCATGTAATGCGGAATCGTTTCGACTTTGTCTTTGTAAATCTCACGAAACATTCCTTCTTTTTCGTCTTCAAGTTTCGTCAATTCTTCTCCTTCGATTGGGCGTTTGAAGAAATGCGACATAATGTAACTATTGTGTTTTCCGTACATATGCTCTTCAAATTCTTGATTGGTATACGGAATTTTATATTTATTGAAAAATTCTTCAAAAGCGACTACATGATGCGGATTGGTGTGGCAAATCACGCCGTCCATATCAAAAATTACACATTGCTGGCTCATAATTTTATTTTGTTTTTTAAACGGGTGCAAGATAAGGGTTTTTCTGCGGAGATGCGCGGAGGTTTCTCGCAGAGATTCGCTAAGTTTTTTTTAATCTCGCAAAGTCGCAGAGGCGCAAAGTTTTATTTCACGCAGATTTTAAAAAGATTTAAGCGGATATGCGCAGATTATTTATTCTTAAAATCTTAAAAAATAAATCTGCTTTAATCTGCAAAATCTGCGTGAAACAAAATCCTTTTAATCTTATTAATCTGTGGCAAAAAACAAAACTTTGCGCCTCTGCGACTTTGCGAGATTAAATCACGTTTTTTTTTGGAATTTGGAATTTAAAAAAATTGGAATTTGCATTTTAGCCGATCCAAATTTTACTTTTCACCAAAGTCATAGTTTGTCTCAAATGTTGGTTACAAGCAATTAGAATAATCAAAACCACTAAACCGTAACCTACAATGGTGTAAATTTCCATATCGGCCAATAAAGTCGATTGTTTGGCGATTGTGCCGAAAACTTTTTTCATGGCCAAAACATTGGCATTGTCTGCCGAATATCCTTTGGCGATAAAACTTTGTGTGGTTGAAGCAATTGTGTTTTGTGCTTCTGGGTTTTCTCCTGTTATAAATTGGCTTAGCTTCAAGAAATGTTTTTTATTTAAGAAAACAATCGCATTCTGCATAACGCAGAAACCAACTGTGCTTCCCCAGAAACGTCCTGAAACCCCAACAATCCCAGAAGAAACCGCCATATTTGCCGGAACCGATGATGTGGTAAATAAGATGAGCGGAACAAATAAAAACCCAACACCAATTCCTTGCAAAATATAGGGAACAATAATATCGCTCAGCGCAACATCTGGTACAAAAAGAAACGTAAACCAGAAGTGGAAAATAGCAATGAGCGAAAAACCAATCATGAAAATAATTTTAGTTGAAACAGATTTCATCAGGAAAAAAGCAGCCAGAACTAATCCGATTACATTTCCTAGTCCGTTTATGTATTGTACGCCTGCCACACGCGATGGATCCCAATTCCAGATGGAAAACATCGCCGAATGACAAAGACTCAACGTCGCTCTGCTGATATAGAAAAGGAAAAACAATAAAAATCCTATTCGTAGATTGGCGTATTTTATCACTTCAAAATCAAAACTTGGTCTTTTTACCAAACGTTCTTTAAAGATGAACAATCCGCCTGTGATGAGCGAAATCATCAACGCCAAAACCATTTCTGACGATTGAAACCAATATTTTTTTTCGGCATACACAAAAAAGTAGGCACCGCAAAGAATCGAAATTAAAACCAAAAAATAACTCATCCAGTCGATTTGATACAACGGAATCTTCTTTGTAATTCGGTGCCCTCTAAAAGTAACTAAGATTAAAAAGACGTTTAAAACCTGCAGTCCGCCCGAAACATACAGCATGTATTTCCAGTCATAATGATCGAGAAACCACACGGCAATATTCATAATAAACGGCGTAGACAACAACAGCGAGCCATAATAAAATGAAAACCCGATGATAATGGCGTTTTTAGAATTGAATTGCTGAATAATCAATTGTCTGATTGTAATGGCAGGAAGCGCCATAAGAACACCTTCGGCAATTCTTAGCAATAAAAAAACCGAAAAATTGGTAACATAACCTGATAGCACAATCGTAATTCCGATTAAGGAATACACGCCCATCAGATAATTTTTGGTTGGAAAAAAGCTCGAAAATCGGCTTTCTATCAAGATAGTTGCCAGCAAAGTTCCGTAGGTAACGCACATCGCGAACTGCAAATCTTCGGGCTCAATATCCAGAAAACTTGCCGCATACGTTACGTTTGACGTATAAACTCCCAATAAAATCATAGAATGCAGTAAACAAACGAACAAAATAGTAATGATCGCCCATTTTGGAACCCATGATTTAAATATACTTTTATCTTCCATTTTATTTGTGCGCAGCAACAACCGTAATGTTCATTCCTGCTCTTAAAAAATCGGTTTGTTTGTCTTGTTCTTTTAACTGAATTCGAACTGGAATTCTCTGTTCTATTTTCACAAAGTTCCCAGTTGCATTATCCGGAGGAAGCAATGAGAATCTCGCACCGCTCGCAGGCGATAACGAAGCAATTGTTCCCACGAAAATTTTGTCGTTTATAGCATCAGCTTTGATTTCTACTTCTTGCCCAACGGTTAAATACTGCAATTGGGTTTCTTTAAAATTGGCTGTAATCCATTTTTCTTTACTTACAATAGAAAGCAAAGACTGCCCTTCTTTTACCATTTGTCCTGGCTGTAAAGTTCTTTTTCCAACCCAACCATCATAAGGCGCTGTAATTATGGTGTACGAAAGAAACAATGCCGCATTATCAGCAACCGCTTGTTTTGAAGCAATATTAGTTTGCGTTGTCGGAACATTCGCTTCAGCAACAGAAGTACTTAAAGAAGCCGAATGAATTCTGTTTTTCATTTCCGAAAAATGTGCCTGAGCCGATTCGTAATCTGCTTTTACTTTTTCTAATTGCTGAGAAGTTGCCGCTTCTTCGGTTACCAAAGCTTTATATCTTTCGTATTCTAATTTTGTTTTCCAAAGGTTTGCTTTTGCAGCTTCTAATTGTGCTTCGTTAATTGCCGTTGCACTTGCTGTATTAATGGCATTTTTCTGAGCCACAACACTATTTTGCTGTGCATTTTGAACATCAGCAAGAGCCACATTCAATTTCGATTTGTATTCTCTATTATCGATCACTACCAAAGTATCGCCTTTATGTACAAATTGGTTTTCGTCAAAACGAACTTCTTGTACATAACCCGTAATTCTCGACATAATTGGCGTAACGTATTGTTCTACCTGAGCGTCATTGGTTTCTTCGTGGTTTCGGTTAAACACATAAAACCAAATTCCCAAAATAACTCCGCTTATAACCAGCGTACACGCAATAATTGTTATCAGTATATGAAACGTTTTATTTCTTTTAGTTTCATTTTTTATCTTAACCATCTTTTTATCTCTTTAATTTTTTTCCCCCGGATTGAAATCCGGCGCTACAATATGAAATGTTCCTACGGAACTGAAAACTATATTCTTTAATCTTTTCTCTCCCGGATTAAAATCCGGCGCTACAATATGAAACGTTCCTACGGAACTGAGAAACAATACTGTTAATCTTTTCTCTCCCCTGATTGAAATCCGGCGCTACAACATGAAACGTTCCTACGGAACTGAGAAACTATACTGTTAATCTTTTTTCTTTCTTCTTTTTTCTAAGGCTTCAGCCTAATCTTTCAACAGCATCTAAATCTGAGGCATAATCCCCGCCGTGTGCATCATTTCGTAATGTTTCAAAACAGCATCCAAATGTGTAGCAATTTTGTTGTATTTCGCTTGAAGCAAAGCATTATCAGCATCTACCATTTCGGTAATTAAAACCAATTGGTTTAAGTATTTCAGCTTAACGATTCGGTAGTTTTCTTCGGCTAAATCCAGAGCTTTGTCAACCACAACAAACTTTTCAAGGATTTCCTGATACTGCGTATGCTCTTTGTACAACTGATCCTGAATTTCATCTTTTATGATTTCATTCTGCATTTTCTGCATATCGATTTTAGTATTCGCTTTGGCTACTTTAGTTTTGTTTTTATACAAAGCCGAAAGATCAAAACGTGCCTCGATTCCCACCTGACCTAAAGTGTACAAATACGGATTTGGCGGAAAGAATTTGTAGTTTGGATAATAAAAACCATAATTCCCGAAGAAGTTTACGCTTGGCAGATAATTCCCTTTTACCATTTGCAGTTCCCTTTTACTGATGTTTAATTCCTGACTCGCCATTCGCATTTCTTCATTCTGCATGGCTTTACTCAAGTAAAAATCGTACGGATCTACGCCGTTCATTTCATCCAAACTCGCAGTCGTATCAATTGCAATTTCTTCATTTTCCGGAATCTGAATTAAAGTCTTCAGATCGTGAAGCGCTATTTGAATGTTTTTGGAGTTTGTAAGCGCATTCAGCTCACGATCTGAGAGCTGTAATTCGGCACGTATCACCTCATTTTTGGTTACCGTTCCGTGTTTCTGAAGCGATTGCACTTCTTTTAATCGGCTTTTTTCTTCTTTGATGTTTTCTTCAAATATCTTTTGAAGTTCCATCATTTTATAAATCGCCAGATAGTTGGCCACAACTTCCAGTTCAATATCATTCTCTGTTTTTTCCGATTTTATTTTTGCAATTTCGTTTTCCTGATTCGCAATTTTAATCGCGTTGTTAATCTTGTTTCCAACGTAAATTGGCATTTTAAAAGTGGAATTCACCTCATAGATTTCAGGAATTGCTTTCGTAACTTCTTTTCCGTTTAAGAAACTATCTCCTTTAAATTCTGTAATGTTGGTAATTCTAGAGTACATTCCGTTTAGTTGTACATCTGGCAATCTAAGTTCTTTTCTTTCTTTGATGTTTTGCTCAGCGAGCGTAATCTCCAGTTGAGATTTAAGGACTTTTTTATTGTTTTCCTTCGCCAGTTTCATCGCTTCTTGTAAAGAAACCGTATGAACTTCCTGAGCCTGTAAACTATTGAATACTAACACCATTAGTAAAATCAATAAGCTTCTGGGAAAACAATCTTCTTTAGAGTTTGTTTTTGTAAGGAACATGGATGTTTAAATAATTTATGCTGCAAAGTTCCTTCATTTTTTCTTTGGCGGAAGATTATAAAAAGTCAATAACATATTCATTTCGGACAAATGTTAAAATTCCATTTTTCGAAAAAGATATATTAAAACACTGAAAAACAATTATTTGCGAGTTATATATTTCACGCAGATTTAAAAGGATTTAAGCAGATGCAGAAAGATTTCTTTTTTTTTTGCTCTCGCATATTTGGCAGATTGTGCAGATTATTAATTTAAAAATCTGCAAATCAGCTTAGATCTAAACAAATCTGCATGAAACATTTAGCGCAATCCAAAAATCCCCTAAATCTGCGGAATCTGCGAGAGAAAATTTTAAGTGATACAATAAGAAAATCTGTCTCAATCAGCTTAAATCTGTAAAATCTGCGTGAAACAAAATCTATTTACCGCGTTCCAAAATTTCCTCTCCGTTTAAGTAATCAGAAGGTCTTTGACCTAAAATCTTGAAAAAAGTATTACTGAAAGTTGGAACACTATTATAACCAACTTCCAGAGCTACCTCTTTTACAGAAAGCTTTCTTTCTAATAAAAGTTCGATGGCTTTAAGGATTCTTCGAATGGTGTAATATTGAATAAACGACATTTTGAGATCTTTCTGAAATAAGCGATACAAAGAGCGTTCGCTATAACCAAATTCATTCGCCACATCTGCAAACAGAATCGTTTCTCCCAGATTATTTTCGATATATCGAAGAATTTTTCCCAAACGCGCATCTTTAGCCTGAGGCAATTCTAAAGGCAAGTTGGTATGACATATCTGCGGAAGAATTGCTTTTATGGCTTTTGCAATAACAAAACTCGGGCTTCCTTTTTTCAAATCACCATTCCACTGATTGGTAAACATCATCATTTGAAGCAGTAAATTATTCACGGGATAAATACCTTCGCTTTTGTAGAATTCATCTTCATCTTTTTCAACCGGAAAATAAAGATTTCGCATCATCACCTGCTCCGACTTCGGATGAATACTATGCTCTACTCCACTCGGAATCCAAATAAAATGTCTTGCAGGCAGAAAGTACGATTTTGTTTCAGTAGTCACAAAAACTACATCGCCTTCAGCGTATAACATTTGCGCTTTGTCGTGTTTGTGTGTTGGAACCAGCAATTCGCCCATTATATCATGATGACAGTAAATACTCTTTTTATCGGCATCTACTTTCTTGATATAATATTTGTCTACTTTGAAAGGTGGTTGTTCCATTCTGAAATGAATACAATTTGTTTTTTGAGCATAAAGGTACAGAAGATCTCAATTCTAGATTTCAAGTTTAACAAAAACGTTTTTTACGTATTAACAAGATTATCAAAACTATAGCATTTTTTCTTTCTTATTTAAGTTAAAAAAATCCAAAAATCAAGTCTTCATTTGTCACGTTTTTGAACATTCTAAATATTTTTTTTGATAGCCTGCGGGCTCACTGCCTTTCTAATTTTACCATGTTAATGATCGAGATCTAACAGGTAAATATTATCCAACTTAAAAAAAATAATTATGCATTTAACTCCGAGAGAAACAGAAAAGCTTATGCTTTTTTTGGCAGGTGAGCTGGCTCTTAAAAGAAAAGCCAGAGGTCTTAAATTGAATTATCCAGAATCTGTAGCGCTTATAAGCCACTTTTTACTGGAAGGTGCCAGAGACGGGAAAAAAGTAGCACAACTAATGCAGGAAGGCGCACAAATCCTAACTATTGATGATGTAATGCCGGGTGTAGCCGAAATGATTCATGATGTACAGATTGAAGCCACTTTTCCTGACGGAACCAAACTGGTAACGGTTCATAACCCTATACGTTAATCCTTAAAAATCAAAACATGATACCAGGAGAAATTTTTGTAAAAGAAGGCACTATTATCTGCAATGAAGGCAGAGAAACTGTAAAAATAAAAGTAACAAACACGGGCGATCGTCCTATTCAGGTGGGCTCTCATTTTCACTTTTTTGAAGTAAACAAAGCAATGCGTTTTAATCGCGAAAAAGCTTTTGGAAAACGATTAAATATTGTAGCAAGCACCGCTGTTCGTTTTGAACCGGGAGAAGAAAAAGAAGTAGAATTGGTAGCAATTGGCGGACGCAAAAAAGCAATTGGATTTAATAATCTGGTATGCGGACAAACCGATTCTGAAAAACAGAAACAAGAAAGTATTGCAAAAGCTGCACAGTTAAATTTTAAAAATCAATAAGATGAGCTTAAAGGTAGATAGAAAACAGTATGCCAATATATTAGGCCCAACAGCAGGAGATAAAATCCGTTTGGGAGATACAGATCTAATTATTGAAATTGAAAAAGATTACACAAGTTATGGTGATGAAGCTGTTTTTGGCGGTGGAAAAACGGTACGTGATGGAATGGGGCAAAATGTTACAGCAAAAAGAAACGAAGGTGTTCTTGACCTTTGTATTACAGGAGCGGTAATTATTGACCACTGGGGAATTGTAAAAGCTGATATTGGTATTAAAGACGGGAAAATCGTAGCGATTGGTAAAGCTGGAAATCCTGATACAATGAATGGTGTTTCTCCAAATATGATTATTGGAGCATCTACAGAAGTTCATGGAGGAAAAGGTTACATTGTAACAGCGGGAGGAATTGATACACACATTCACTTTATTTGTCCGCAGCAAATTGAAACTTCTTTGTACAGCGGTATCACCACTATGATAGGTGGTGGAACGGGTCCAAATGACGGAACAAATGCAACCACTTGTACACCTGGAAAATTCAATATTCAAAAAATGCTTGAAGCATCGGAAGAATATCCTATGAATCTTGGTTATTTTGGAAAAGGAAATTGTTCTGCCGAAGAACCTCTTGAAGAACAAGTTGAAGCGGGTGCTCTTGGTTTGAAAATACACGAAGATTGGGGAGCAACTCCTGCCGTAATAGATGCTTCTTTAAAAGTGGCTGATAAATATGATGTACAAGTTGCCATTCATACCGATACTTTAAATGAAAGCGGTTTCCTTGAAGACACAATGCATGCGATTAACGGCCGAGTAATTCATACTTTCCATACAGAAGGTGCTGGTGGTGGTCACGCTCCAGATATTATTAAAGCAGCAATGTATCCAAATGTGCTTCCTGCGTCTACAAACCCAACTCGTCCTTACACAGTCAACACAATCGACGAACACTTAGATATGTTGATGGTTTGCCACCACTTGAGCAAAAACATTCCAGAAGACGTCGCTTTTGCTGATTCTCGTATTCGTCCTGAAACAATTGCGGCAGAAGATATCCTTCATGACATGGGAGTTTTCAGTATCATGAGTTCAGATTCTCAAGCAATGGGAAGACCAGGTGAAGTCATTACAAGAACTTGGCAGACTGCCAGTAAAATGAAAGATCAAAGAGGTTATTTAGCTGAAGACAAAACTTC
Organism: Flavobacterium sp. H4147; assembly: GCF_029360735.1. Taxonomy (NCBI): domain Bacteria; kingdom Pseudomonadati; phylum Bacteroidota; class Flavobacteriia; order Flavobacteriales; family Flavobacteriaceae; genus Flavobacterium; species Flavobacterium sp. H4147. Next base: position 763,368 of record NZ_JARKNB010000001.1, read on the forward strand.
TGAAAATGACAATTACCGCGCAAAAAGATACGTTGCTAAATATACTATCAATCCTGCGATTGCTCACGGAATTTCAGAATATGTAGGTTCTATCGAAGCAGGAAAACTAGCTGATCTTGTGATCTGGAAACCTGCATTATTTGGAGTAAAACCAGACATTATCGTTAAAGGCGGATTTGTAATTGCTAGTAAAATGGGAGATCCTAACGCTTCTATTCCAACACCTCAGCCTGTAATTTACAGAAATATGTTTGGAGCTCACGGAAAAGCCAAATTTGGTACTTGTGCCAATTTCGTTTCTCAAATTTCTATTGATAACGGAGCTGTAGCGTCTTACAAATTAGAAAAAATGATTCTGCCGGTAAAAAACTGCCGAAACATTTCTAAAAAGGATCTTATCCATAACGACAAAACTCCAGTAATTGAAGTTAATCCTGAAAACTATAAAGTAACTGTAGACGGCGAATACATTACCTGCGAACCAGCAGAAAAACTGCCGCTAACACAATTATATTATTTGTTTTAGAAATAAGAGTTTTAAAAGGCTCGGAACAATTCCGAGCCTTATTTTAAAAATTAAAAAGACATCAAAATGAAAAATATTCTTAACAAAACATTATTTGCATTCGCAGTCGTAATTACTCTTTTTTCAGTTTCGATGAATGCGCAAACATTAGGCGGTTTACGATTAAAAGATACTGATGACGGACCAAAAGGACAATTCATGATTTATGGTTCATTAGATTATTCGAAAACCAATACACCTTCTACAAGCAGTAGTTCTTTTGGTACGAGTGCCAATGCAGGCGTGCCTATTGGAGTGGGATATTTTATTAATAACAACGATGTGGTGGGGGTAAATTATGCCTACGCTCAAAATGTTTTTAATGATAAAACCATTTACAAACAAAATGAAGCAGGAATCTGGTACAGCCCTTCGGTTACTTTAGGGAAATATTTTGCCTTAATTGGTCAGGTAGACGCGCATTATGTATGGGGACAAAAACAAACAGATGACACCGCTTCAATGAAAGATTTTAACGGATATCGTTTACGTGCTTATCCTTTATTTGCGGTTTTTCTAGGAAGTGGATGGGCTTTGAAATTTAAGTTTGGAGAGCTTTCTATGCTTGATACAAAAACTAAAGGCGAAGGATGGACTAAGAATTATGTAGCGGGTATCAGCGGTTCAACATTTGGTGTTGGAATCTCAAAAAACTTCAATTTCAAAAAAAAATCTAACCATTCATGATCATTAATGAAACTATAGGAAACATTTCGCAGTACCCAACAATTGAAAAACAAATCGATTATCTGGACTTGGAATGGTTTGAATGCACCAAAAGAATACAACGCAAGAAAACCCGCAGCGGAATTGAGATTGCCATTAAATTTCTAAAAGAAGGACAGCGTTTACGAGAAGGCGATATTCTTTTTGAAGATGAAGAAAAAATAATAGCTGTCAACGTTTTAGAGACCGATGCAATTGTAATGAATCCGCATTCTATGATGGAAATGGGAACTATTTGTTATGAAATTGGGAACAAACACATTCCGCTTTTTATTCAAAACGGAAAAGTATTACTTCCATTTGAAATGCCCATTTTCAGATGGCTCGATGCTGCCGGTTTTTCGCCCAAACAACAATCTGTAAAACTGTTGAATCTTCTTAAATCAAACGTAGAACCTCACGGTCATGGAAATTTAGGTTCTTCAATATTTACCAAGATCTTAAAAATGGCTTCAAAAGATGAATAATTTAAACTTTTTATCGGCGCTGCTTCATCTTTCTGATCCCACATTGCCAATTGGAGGATATACACATTCTAACGGACTCGAAACGTATGTACAGAAGAGGATTGTTTGTAATCGAGAAACCGCAAAGGAATTTGTAGAAAACATGCTTCAATACAATCTCAAATACAACGATGGTTCTTTCATGAAATTAGCTTATGAAGCAGCAGAGAACAATGATATCGAGTTACTATTAAAACTTGACAATGAATGTAATGCCTTAAAATGTGCCAAAGAAATTCGAAATGCAAGCCAAAAACTAGGAGTTCGTTTAATTAAAATATTCAAACGAAAAGAAAACTCTTCTTTGGTTGAATCATACGAGAAAGCTGTACAAAATCAAGAGGCAACTTCGCATTACTGCATTGTATTTGGCATGTACGCTTCCTTAATGAAAATTCCTTTGTACGAAGCGCTTTTAGGATTTTATTACACCTCTGCTTCGGGAATGATTACCAATGCTGTAAAACTAGTTCCGCTTGGGCAGATTGACGGACAGGATATTCTATTCGCTCTTTATCCTACTATAGAAAAAACAGCTTTGGAAACCATTGCATTGGATCGAGACTCAATAGGAATATGCAGCACTTCATTCGATATTAATTGCATGCAGCACGAAAGGCTTTATTCGAGACTTTACATGTCTTAGTCTTAAATTAAAGACAAATTATACGATCTGATTTTTATCAGAGACGATTTAAATCTAAAAAAAATGAAAAATAGAAAATATATAAAAATTGGCGTAGCAGGACCTGTAGGTTCTGGAAAAACAGCTTTGCTGGAACGCTTAAGCAGAAGTTTATTTGGTAAATATGATCTTGCCGTTATTACGAATGATATTTACACCAAAGAAGATGCAGAGTTTATGGCAAAAAACAGTCTTTTGCCACGCGAAAGAATTATTGGCGTTGAAACTGGCGGATGTCCGCATACTGCAATTCGCGAAGATGCCAGTATGAACCTTGAAGCGGTAGATGAATTGGCAGCTCGTTTTCCTGACATTGAACTGATTCTTATTGAAAGCGGTGGTGATAATTTATCGGCAACCTTTAGTCCGGATCTTGCAGACGTCAGCATTTTTATCATTGACGTAGCCGAAGGTGAAAAAATACCAAGAAAAGGCGGTCCTGGAATTACAAGATCTGATCTTTTAATTATTAATAAAATCGACCTTGCACCTCATGTTGGCGCCAGCCTTCAGGTAATGGAAAATGATGCTCGAAGAATGCGAAACGGAAATCCTTTTGTATTTACTAATCTAAAAACCGACGAAGGTCTTGATAAAGTAATTGGCTGGATTCAAAAATATGCTCTTCTTGAAGAAATTGAAGAACCCAATCTGGTACGATAAATGAACAGCCATTTAAAAATCATAGCCGGATTTAAGCAAGGCAAATCGTATGTGAAGGACTTATATGTTTCGCTTCCTTTTCGAGTAGTTTCGGTTGGACAACTTAAAAATGATGGCAGATTGTACCAAATGGTAATGAGTTCTTCACCTGGAATTTTGGATGGAGATCATTATGATTTACAGGTTGCTTTAGAAAAAGGTGCTTCCCTGCAATTACAGTCACAATCCTATCAGAGGCTTTTTAATATGAAAGATCAAGCGAGTCAAGAACTAAATGTTTTGATGGAAGATGAAACCTCATTTTCGTATGTTCCTCATCCTATAGTTCCTCATGAAGCTTCGAACTTTAAAAGTACAGCCAAAATTCATATCGGAAAAAAAAGCGACATCATCATCAGCGAGATTATTACCTGCGGGCGCAAACATCATGGGGAAGTTTTCAAACTAAAACGCTTTCAAAACCTGATGGAAATTTACCATGAGAATAAATTAATGGTAAAAGATAATGTGGTAATTCAACCCGATCTGATTCCTATTAACAGTATTGGAAATTTAGAACAATATACGCATCAGGGAACATTTATCTTTTTTAGTACAAAAGAAAATGTAAATAAAGAAGATCTGGCAGAAAACATCATCAATATGTCTAAAAATCAGAGCGAAATGGAAATTGGAATTTCAACAATGGAAAATAACGGTTTTGTATTGAGAGCAATAGCTCATGGAGGCGAAATAATGTATAATTTTTTCCTTCAGGTTAAGGAAATGCTCTGGTCATTAGATCAAAAACAACAATAAAATGAATAGTACAATTTGGGCGCTTTTGTTAAGTGCTGTTTCGATAAGTTTCATACATACGGCTTCTGGGCCAGATCACTATCTTCCTTTCATTGTATTGTCCAAATCAAAAAAATGGAGTAAATCAAAAACAGCCATTCTAACCATCACCTGCGGATTAGGACATGTTTTGAGCTCGCTGATATTAGGATTTATAGGTGTTTTTCTAGGTTGGCAATTAAATAAGATTTCATGGTTTCAGGATTTGAGAGGAAACTTTTCGGCATGGGCATTATTACTTTTTGGAGGTGCTTATCTTGTTTACGGTTTCGTTCAAGCTATTCAAAACAAACCTCATAAACACTTTGATGTTTTGGGCGATGATGTATATGTATTTGAACACAATCATACTGAAATTGTAATGCCGCAAAAACGAATAAAAGTAACGCCGCTGGTTCTCTTCATGATTTTTGTAATGGGCCCAAGCGAACCTTTAATTCCGCTGTTATTTTACTCAGGTGTAAAACATTCCGTCTATGAAATCACGGTCTTAATTACTTCATTTACGATAACAACAGTATTAACAATGTTAGGAATGGTTCTTCTAGGACGTTACGGTTACACAACTCTATTCAATACCGAAAAAATTGAACGCTACATGTCTTTAATAAGCGGTGCAGTTGTCACAATCTGCGGTATTGGAATGGTCTTTTTCGAATGGTAAAAAATAAATATTGACATTTTAAAAATTTAAATACAATGAACAAGTTTTTTGAAAAAATACCTTTTGTAGACATTATCTTAAAAGGAATCGGGCAAATTATGCTTCAGGAAAATGCATGGACAGGATTATTATTCCTTATTGGTATTTTTCTAGGAAGCTGGCAAAGCGGTATCGCCATTTTACTTTCAACCGTAACAGGAACTTTTATTGCAATACAACTTAAATACGATCAATCTGAAATTAATGCTGGATTGTATGGTTTTAGCGCTGCACTTGTGGGCGTTGCGTTATCTTTTATATTTCAGACTACTTGGCTTATCTGGATTATTATCATTGTTGGAGGAGCTTTGGCAAGTATTATACAGCACTTTTTTATTCAGAAAAAAATTCCGGTTTTTACCTTTCCTTTTATCATAATAATTTGGTGTTGTGTGTTTGTTTTACATCATTTTACCAATATTCCGCCTTCTGATTTAATAACTGCGAAAGCAATCACTACTACTGATGATTTTTTAACTTCAACAAATAGTTTTGGGGAAGTTATCTTTCAAGGAGGTGCACTATCTGGAATTATTTTCTTCATTGCCGTTTTTATTAATTCTCCTTCTGCAGCTTTGTATGGATTTGTAGGATCATTGGTAGGAGCTTATATTTCACATCTTTACGGCGAACCTATTGATAAAATCCACATGGGATTATTTGGCTTCAATGCGGTTCTTTCGGCAATAGTTTTTTCAGGATTCAAAAAAATCGATGGATTATGGGTACTTTTGGCGGTAATATTTACTGTTCTTATAGATGATTTTCTGGTAAACAACAATGTATTGAACATTGTAGGCGGTGTATTAACATTTCCTTTCGTGTTAGGAACATGGATAGTTTTATTGCTGCAGAAAATCGCTAAACCCAAAACCCAAGAGCAGTTTTAAGAATAATACAAGATCTATGAAAATAAAGATTGCTTTTTTACTCGCATTTATAAGCGGGATTGTTTCGGCTCAGAAAACAGGATTCGAGAAACAACTAGTAATTAAAGATGCTGAACACAAACTTCCCATTGCTGGTGTTTTAGTTACTTATAATAACGGAAACAGTCATACGCACTCAGAAACCAATGGTGTAGTAAAAATCAATATTAAATCACTGCCAGATACGCTCACATTTAGTCACGAGACATACGATGATCTAAAATTGGTGATAACGAACGAAGAGAATAAAAATAATGTGATTTTTTTAGAACACAAACCTTTTCAGCTTTCTGAAGTATCGGTTGTTCATAGTTCTTTTTTATCGGCGATTACAAAAGTAGATTTGAATAAATTTCCTGTCAACTCGGCTCAGGATTTACTTCGAAAAGTTCCCGGACTTTTCATCGCCCAGCATGCTGGAGGTGGAAAAGCAGAACAATTATTTTTGAGAGGTTTTGATGCCGATCATGGAACTGATGTGAGTGTAAATGTAGACGGAATGCCGGTAAATATTGTCTCTCATGCTCACGGACAGGGATATTCAGATCTGCATTTTGTTATTCCCGAAACAGTCAATAATATTGATTTCGGAAAAGGTGCGTATTATATGGATCGTGGCGATTTTAATACCGCCGGATATGTCGATTTTAAAACATTCGATAAATTAAACAATAGCACAATCAAATTGGAAGGCGGCTCTTTTAACACCAAAAGAATCCTAGGAATGTTCAATATTATGAATGATCCTTCGGGAAAAAGCGGTGCCTATCTGGCTGCAGAATACAATTATTCCGATGGTCCTTTTGATGTGAAACAAAACTTTAACCGAGTAAATATTTTCGGGAAATACAACAAATGGATTACCGATAACGATTATTTTAATATCCAATTTTCGACTTTTAATTCATCGTGGAATGCTTCTGGACAAATTCCTGAGCGCGCCGTTGCAGAAGGTATTATTAGCCGCTGGGGAAGTATCGATCCTACTGAAGGAGGAAATACCTCAAGAACCAATCTCCAAATGAATTTTAAACACATTATATCATCAACAGAGCAAATTGATGCTATGGCGTGGTATTCAAAATATAATTTTAATCTATTTTCTAATTTCACTTTTTATCTAAATGACAAAGATCGTGGCGATGAAATTCAGCAAACGGATGGAAGAAATATTTATGGAACTGAATTAAAATACACCAAAAACTTCTCAACTTCCAACGGAACATTGGATTGGATTTCAGGTATTGGATTCAGAAATGATGATATTAATACTTTACAGCTAAATCATGTATATCATAGAGATTTGCTACTCGATAAATTGGCCGATGTAACTGGAACAGAAACCAATATGCATGCTTTTACCGGAGTAATTTGGCAAACTGGAAAATGGACTATTAATCCTGCTTTGCGATTAGATCATTTTATTTTCAATATGCATGATTTATTAAATTTAGAACAATTGCCTTCTGAACAATCTTCCGAAGCAACCAGACTAAGTCCGAAACTTAATTTTTCTTTTGCCCAAAACGACAATGTAATGTGGTTTCTTAAAACCGGAATGGGTTTTCATTCTAACGATATGAGAGTGGTGGTTACTAATAAAGACCAGAAAACACTTCCTTATTCAATTGGCGGAGATTTCGGCGTAAGATTGCATCCATTCAGTTCGCTAATTATTACTCCTACAATATGGTATCTAGATCTTCAGCAAGAATTTGTATATGTTGGAGACGAAGCTGTCGTTGAGCCTTCAGGAAAATCAAGACGTTACGGTGCCGACTTAGGAATACGTTTTCAGCCCTTTAAAAACTTTTATTTAAATGCCGACATCAATTATTCTCACGCCAGATTTATTGATGAAGAAAAAGGCCAGGATTATATTCCTCTTGCTCCTATTATAACAAGTACTGGGTCTGCCAATTGGGATTTCTTAAATGGTTTTTCTTTAGGATTGCAATATCGTTATATGGGTGCTAGACCAGCGACGGAAGATGATAGTATTAGAACAAAAGCGTATTTTGTAAATGACCTTATGCTTTCGTATAATCGTCAGAAATGGGGAGCAAACCTGCAGTTTAGCAATCTTTTCAATGTCAAATGGAATGAAGCACAATTTGCAACAGAAACACAGCTAAAAAACGAACCAGAACCTATTACTGATCTTACATATACGCCTGGAAATCCTTTTGGAATCAAGGCTGGAGTGTACTATAAATTCTAAAATAACCGCTCACAAACTTTAAGATTTTCTTATTACAATTTTGTAACCATTTTTTTACATTTTAATTTACATTTGTATCCGATTAATCGTTTTTTCTACCAAAAAAACAAAACCTTTTATCCATACATAATAAATATAAATGAACCTCAAATACGTAAATAAGAAATATGGAGTTTCTCTCTAATTTTGAATATAAGAAACTGTTTCTTCCAAATATAACAGAGCAAATATTAGCCAATAATGCAGATATACAACTTTATCGTATTGAGAATTATCTCAAAGGAATTTTAATGCCGGTTATTCCTTATCGTACTGCTTTTAATTTTATTATTTTTGTTACAAATGGGCATATCAAACAACATCTTGAAAATAAGGAATACCATGCACAAGAAGGCGAAATTATCTTTATTAAACAAGGAAGCATTACTGCTACCCTAGAATTATCTGATGATATCGAAGGCTTTTTTTTGGCTTACGAAAACAATGTTCTTTCAGAACAGGAATTACCAAAACACAAAACCAGTATTTTCTTCATATCTCCGTTTCTTAAACTTGATCATCTTTCATACCATACCCTTACACAGCTTTTACCTGTAATGGAGCAAGAATTAATGCTCAACAATCTTAATACAAATGATGTTATAATTTGTATGCTTCACCTTATTTTAGTGAAAATTCTATGCATAAATTCAGGAGTAGCACATACATCTGCAACCCGACAAATGGAAGTTTCATTACAGTTTCGAGATTTACTTATTAAATATCATTTAGAAGAAAAAAAAGCCGGTTTTTATGCCCAGAAAATGTCTGTTACGGAAAACTATCTTAATAAATGTGTCAAAAATGTAACCTTGAAATCCGTTAAACATTGGATTAACGAAATAGACATCAATTATAGCAAGGCACTTCTCTATTCTAGTAAAGATATCGCCGAAATTGCATACGAACTTAATTTTCATACGGCTTCCCACTTTACTCAATTATTCAAAAAAATAGCTGGTATAACCCCAAAAGAATATCGAACTCAGTTTTTAAATAATAAAACCAATCCTGCTATTTTAAATGAAATTTAGTGATAAGACACAATTATTTAACCCAAAGCACTCAAGGATTTTTTTCTAGGATTACGCTTATAAACGCAAAGTCCGCAAAGCTATATATAAAGCTTTGCGGACTTTGCGTAAAAAAATCTTAGCGCTCTTTGCGGTTAAGCCCCACAAAGTTTACATAAAAAAAATGCCTCTCGTAATGAGAGGCATTTTACAAACTTAGGCGGTCTGGACGGGACTCGAACTTATCCAAATATTGTTAGTAAATCCAATACTTTACAGAGATTAAAAAATAAAAGGGAATGTCTTAGGGGATGTTTCCTGTAAATTTTACAGTTAAAAAAATTATTACTCTCTGATAAAATAAATTAATTCTACAATCATTTTTTATCAGTAAAATGAGTTTTTATTCCACATAAATAGTCTTTTCTGTATCAAAAATTGTTAAAAAATGTTAAAGTTTTAAACTTGTAAAAATAGCCAATCGTCACCAAATCAGCATATTGAATTTTATTTGTAAGATTTTTATATATGATTTAGCTGAAATTTCGCAAGAGAAAAAAAAGCCTACTAGAGTTATTACATAAAGTATGAACTCCAAAATATTTTTATATGGAAACAAATTACTTTACCGTGAGAGCGGTGTTAAGAACGGACAAAATTAGAAAAGATGGAACTTGTCCTATCCACATTGTATTACAACGCAATAATGTAACACAGAAATTTTCTTCTTCTGAATTTATTGAAGAAAAGTATTGGGATAAAAATGCTGAACAAGGAATTGGAAAAGGTTATGGTAATTTAAATGCTGTAATTAAAAAAAAGAAGCAAAAACTTGAAGATTTTATTCGGGAGAGTAAAAGTATTGGTAAATCACTTTCTAAAGAAGAAATCTCAAACTTTTGGAATGGCAAATCCGATTCTGAAGGCGATTTATTGTTTTCCAAATTTTACGAATCATTTTGCAAAAGACATTTCCTTACCATCAAAGAAAGTACCCAAATACATTATACGACCTTAGGTAAGAAAATAAAAGATTTTAAACCAAATTTAAAACTCTCTCAAATCGATTATTCTTTTATGGTTGAATTTGACAACTATTTGATTCAAACCAACAGTGGAAGATATAATATGATTAAGTTTCTGAAAAGAACTTTGAAAGAAGCTGTAAAATTAGATGTTTTAAAAAATGAATCTTGGAAAGGATTACAAAATGTTTCTCCTAGAACAAGAGAGGAATATTTAACAGCTCCTGAAATTAATCAAATTATAAAATGTGATCTCTCTTTAAAAAAACATCTGGAATTAGCCCGAAATATGTTTTTATTCAGTTGCTACACTGGGATGCGTTTTAGTGATATTGTTGCATTGAAAAAGGAAAATTATAAAAATGGAATAATAACTTTAAAGCAAATTAAAACTAATGTCGATTTACAAGTGCCTGTTAATCTAAATGCAAAAAAATAATCTGTAAATTTTACAATCAAAGAGAAGATCACGAAAACATTTTCCCTTCGATAGAAAATCAAACTGTAAATAGATATTTAAAAAAGATTGGAGAAATTGCCGAAATAAAAAAGACGCTTCATTTCCACCTTGCTCGTCATACCTTTGGTACTACCTTGCTAAATAATAATGTAAATGTCTTTTATATCTCTAAAATGATGGGACATAAAAAAACTAAGTCAAACTTACGCATATACAGGGATAAATGTTGGAAAAATGAAAGACATTATGGTTAATGTAAAGTTTTAATTTACATCAAAATTTAAACGGCAATAATAAATTACAAATCTTTAAAAAATTCATTAAGTGTTAGATCATGTATAGCAAGAACCTTGATAAGAGTTTTTAATGTAATATTATTACCCTTTTCAATTCACCAATATTGGACTCGATTTATATCATACTCAAAGGCAAAGGTTTCATAACTCGTGAAACCTTTTTCTTTTCTTAAAGTTTTAATCTTATCTGCAATTTGTAGAATTATAGTATCTATGTCTTTGTCCAAATTTTCCATTGAACTAAATTTGGCATTTTACCGCATATAATTTACCTCATTAAATAAACCGCATATATTAAGCTTTTTTATTACTTAAGCTAAAAAGTTAATGTATGAAACGTTTATTATTTACTGTCATAATTGTTATTTTTCCAATCTTAAAAGTAAGCTCTCAAGTTAACAACCTAAAGGATTTACTGGAAATTTCAGAACTAATTGTAAAACAAATGGTGATTGAGCTACAATATACATGGAAGCTACATCCCCCTATTCAAGATACATCTGAAAAAGGTTTTGTTACGGAGCGATATACTTTTTCATATAACAGAGATAATAAAAGATAAATCTTGAAAAAGTGCGGGAAAATGGATTTAAATAGTAAGGAAACTTTCTGGCTTACAAACTTCATTTCAGACGACAAAAGCTTATTGGATAGAATCACTAAAAACCTAATTTATCAGGGATTCGAATTGAAAGGAAAACAAAAAGTAAACTTAATGTACGAAGATGGAAATCGAATTGTAACAATCCAAACACAATCTGATAATGACTTTAAACTTCCCAAAGATTGCTATTCTATAAATGTTATTGTAAACAAATCAATTAATAATAGATACCAGTCAACAAACAATTCAAAGAAAAACATTGCTGTACAAAAGACAAATCCTTTAGACAACATTTCAAACTCAGAAAATAGCACTTCCAAAAAAATAATTGACATAACAAACTTATCAGACCTAATGCGAATAGCAACAACTTCTATCAAGAAAATCTCTATTGTTTTAAGTCCTGACTGGGAAAAAGTTTCATATCCTGAAAATTTAGAACCTCTTGATGAATGGTACTCTTATAAAAATTCTAATCAGGTAATCGAAAGTTATTTAGGATGGGATAATGGAATTGGAAAAGATGTAAAAATAACTTCATTTGAGTTTTCTCAAAAAGAACTATTAGATGAAGTTCTCCTTGAATTAAAAAATTCCGATTTTAAACTTGTAGAAAAAAATGACGAATATTACAATTTTGAAAAGAATAACATTATTATCGAGATATATCTAAATAAAAAAAACGAAAAAGGAGGACTTTATAAGGTCGAAATATCATCTGTAATAGACAAATCAAAAGCTCTCTTAGAGAAAAAAATTTAATTGTAATCAATCTGCTAATGAAGGATGTCTGAAATGAACACCTTGATTTTTAAAATTAATTGGATTTACCTTTAACTTAAAAAAATCCAACTTTAAATTAATGTGAATATCTTCGGAACTCATGTAAAAGTATTTTTTATTTTCATGATTAATAATTCTATTAATTTTTTTTGATGTGCCTCGATATTCTTCAAAATTTTTACAAAGCTCATTTATGTATTCTTCAGAAATTAAATCGTCAAAAAATAATTGTGATTCACAATTTGCAAGTTGTAATCCATTTAATTGATGTATTTCTTCAATAGATTCAGTGGAGCAGCAATTAATGCAGTTATCTCCAAACTCATATACATTTGAATCAAAAAGACATATCATTAATCTAGGATGGATAGGATAAAAAATTTGGAGACCAGCAGATCCCAAACCAGTCGCACCCATATAATTATTCGCTTTCTCCATCAATTGATTATAAAAAATGATGGGCGAGTCAGATGTTAGAAAAGGAAGTACCGATAAGTTTATCAAAAATTTGCAATCAAGAAAATTCAATAATTTTTCATGTTTTATTGAATTAAGAAGCCCAAGCAAAACAGGATTATCATAAACTAAAGTCGCTTCTTTCATTTTTTCCCATAATTCAGGCTCAAGTTCTTTTAGAACCGTTTTTAATCCTTGATTAACTGTTTCTGTAATATCATTACCAGATTGAGGAGTTCTAAAAGCTTGATACAAAATAAATCGTTTTAGCAATGCAAAACCATTACTTTCAATAGGAGGGGGATATAATATCTTTTCGTCTGTCCAATAATAAAACATTTTGGCTACGTTACTTTCCATTTTAGCCAAAGCATTTTCTATTTCGTCATCTTCTCCATAGAGGAAATTTTCATAAGCCTGACTTTTTAATGGCGCATTTTGTATAAATTTTCTATTAGTAAGATTATACAATCCTAAAAGATTACCCTCATTATTAATAGAAAAGCGCTTTAAATAAAATCGTGGAATATAATGATGTCTCTTCTTTTTTGCCATTAACTATTTGTAAAGTCATGCTCAAACGCATTTCGTGATAAATACAGCATAAACTTTTGAAGCAAATCATCTGAATGAGGCGATTTATAATGTCTCACTCTTTTTATATTCATATCTAAAACTCTTTCCTTATCATCATATAGCCCTGAACATTTAATTCCAAATTTTACAAGGTCATGAATTTCATAAATATTTTTTTCAGTATTATTTAAATGGCTTTGAAGAATTCCAATTTCTTGTTTTAAAGCATCTTTCTCTCCAGCATCAGCATTTTGTAACTCTCCTCTTTTTTTATTAATCGACAATAGAAGATTATCTTTTACTGTTTTAAACTCAATAATTTTTGTTTCATAACTTGATAACCCTTTATATATATATTCATATCTTTTTAACCATGAAGAATGAATAACATCATTTGTCAATGTTGATTGGTTAAAATTGATTAAAGTTCTGCCTTCAACATTGAAAACTGATAAATCTAAAATATTTAATGATACAATCTGAAAACTCGGGAAATATGCTACACAGAACTGATCTGAATTTTCAGCAATTTTAACCTCTTCCATTGTAACATTTAATTTATCCTTTGGAATACTTCTCAAAGGAATTAACATCCCAACATCATAATTATAGTCCCTCTTTCCACAGTTTTCGTCCTTTGCTCTCAGTGCCAAATTACAAGGTTGAACTAATAAGATATATTCTTTACCTTTAATTTCAAAAATGTCTCCATTAGTTAATGGTAAATGCAAATTATTTATAACATCTCCCGACAAATACAATTCGCTGTTTCTGAGTTCAGTTAATTGTTGATTAGGAACACTTGAATTATATCCAGTGTCCTTTAAATCTATTTCTCTAATATTTTTAATCGAATCATTAAATTTTTGTCTTACTACGGGGTCAGCAATCATATTATAATTCTCTTCTTTCGAAAGTATCCCATACAATCTAAAAAGAGTACTTATTTCCCATACACCTTCTTTTAAAGATGATTTTTGAATTATCTGATTAAAAGTTTTGGGAGTCATTTTTTTTATTCGATTTCCTGCCCTTATGTTAGAATCTTCCAAAACATTTAGAGATTCTGTTTTTAGCTGTTCTACATAAGGAAGTAATAACAAGTTTTTTACACCTTCAGCGAAACCTGATATTTGTGGATCAAAAGCAAATCTACGTTTTGATATAGTATAAAATTTATGTTCTTCAATATCATAATCAGTGGAATATTTTTCCCTATATTCATCTTCTTCTTCTTCTGTAAATTTGTGGGAAAAAATACCACATACAATCCTTTCTGTACAACCTTCTTCCTCAATAAGTAATTTTGCAAGCTGAGCCCCATTACGCCCTTCTACTAAGGCATTACCACTTTGAAACTCATAATCAAACAAACATAAAGCCTTTTTACCTTCTTCAAGTTCCTTTATTATTTGATATTTGTCCTTTACCCATTCATCTGGCGTCATTAATTTGATTCTTTCCCCATAGCAATTCTTAATTTCTAAAGCTGGAATAATATTAGCACTGTCTTCATCTATAACATGAGTACAAACCTCATATAATAATTCAGACTTGCTTTCTGTTTCATCCCAAAGTCCCAAGATTAAGCTTTCAAATCTCGGAATTGGACCTGTCCAATCTATAGATTTGAATCTATCACTTTCTATGTACTTCTCATCGTTTTTTAACTGAAGCAAACGTGCTTTGTATACCTCTTTTTGTCCCTCAATATCAAATTTATCATCTATATAGATAATATGAGCAATATTTTCAGTGTCTAATAAATCAAAAGTTGTTGTTATTGCCTTATCACGGAGATTTAGCGATAAATTATTTTTAGGTTGAATTTCCAATGATTCACCATTAGCATTTATTATGATTCTCTCGTCCATTAGCTCACAATGATATTTGAAAGGTTAATAGCAAAAATATATTTTCTTTTGTCTTCATTTCTAGTAGGCTCTAATACAATTGTACAGCCTACAGAATCTAATAATTGTTGAATAATAAATAATCCCAAACCTCTTCCTTCACCTTTGGGTTTCGTAGTTACAAATGGTTCAAATATTTGATTCTCTACTGCTGGAGAAACCCCATAACCATTATCAGAAATATAAATCCATGGTGATTCTATTTTTACAGTAATAGCAGGAGAAAATTTTGATTCGCTTTTCTTTTTTTCCGTCAGCCAATATTGTGAATTATTTAAAACATTATCCAAAACCTGAACCAATTTGCCTCGATTTACCTTAATTAAAAAATCGTCTTCTAAAACAATATCAAATGCGATTTGAAGTTTATCGAATCTATTTTTATAATAATCCTTTTCATCCTTAAAAAAGTCCGATAATTTAAAAGAAGACTTTTTTTCTTTATTGTACTTTAGGGCTGGATCAAGATGTTTTAATTGTGTTTTTAATCCGTTTACTGTTGTATTTATGTATTCAATGAAAACATAAATATCGGAATCGTTTAATTTTTTCCCTTGTAATTTTGCGGAATAAAATGAAGCTTTTTCAGCCAATCTATCTGCAATTGAAGCAAATTCATGACTTACAGATTCTGCCGTTAATCCCAAACTTGCCAGCTCCGAAAAGTTAGCTAGTTGTTCCTCTAAAACTTGAATTTTGGGTTCAAGTACATCTATAACTTCATTTATTCTTTCTGCCTTTGTTATTACCTTCTCAAGCTTTTGTAAAGTCCCCTGAATAACTTTTAGCTTAGTTAATAAATCATCTACTTTCTCTACAGTTTCCTTTTCTAAGTCTGTAGAAAACATTGGATTGTCTTGAACAGATTTTACAATTTGACCCGAGTCTTTTATTGCTTTACCAACAGTATTTACAGCATCTTTTAATTCTGGCTTAACCTCTTCAGTTTTATCCTTTGTATCTTTTAATTGATTAAATGCCTGAATTGGTGTTTTTATTCCGCTATTCGTAGTCTTATAAGTTTTAAGGAAATCATTGTAGGTTCTTCTAATATTTTCTTGGTAACGGTTAATTTCATCACGAATAAAAAAAGCTAACGCGAAGAAATTACGGGAATATGGATTTGATAATAAACCTTCTCTATCAGTTTTATCTTTTAATTCTCTATTCTCTCCTTCGTCTATCGAAAAATACCCTAACACGTTTGCTGGCCTTAATGGATAATATGAACTTGCAAAAGTTTGAGATTCTCTCAGACGAAGCCAATCATCTCCATCAATTCCAAAAGGCTTAACAGCAAATCCATTTCTAAACAGCTTTATTCCTGCTTGACTTTGAGCAAATTCCCTATAATTTGAAAGCTTACCAAAAATTTCTTTTAAATTCTCGTCTGAAGACATCCAATTATCATAAGTAAATTCATCAATAATCCCATTGAATGAACCAGGATTAGCTCTTTCTCCATTAAAGATTTCCAAACCACCTATATCTTTATCGAAATCAAATTTCTTCTCAAACTCAATAAAATAAGGTGCTGAAGTCTTACTAATATCTGAATATTTATTTTTAAGGAAATCATAGAATTTTTTACCATTATCTATCTCCAAAAAACTATTAAATTCATCTCTACTATTTCCAATGAACTTCGTTAGCTTCGTTTTCCCTTTTATCCCTAATATTTTTCCATCAAAGTAAAAATCAAAATGAGAAATTGCAAAATCTCTTAAATCTTCATTTGATTTATCCAAGTCAATACTAATACCATTGATTTTCAAATAAACAGTAAAAGGTCTATTTTCTTTATATGGAGATATAATTTGAGAAACTTGTCCTTTAAATTTTTCTAAATTTTGTCCCTCCCAAACTTCCGAATGGTTTAGATTAGCTAAAATTAATTTGGTACCACTTGTTTTTTTTGGAGCAAAAGATTCTGCTTGAATTCTAACTTCACTTAAGGCATCTTCTTTTTCAAAGTCTTTCCAATTAAAAGCAATATGTGTTCCTTCTTCGTTTTCCTTATTTGTAAAAATTTCGCAAATGTCTGCCAATCTTTGAGTACTAAGTCTTCCCAACCCTTTATCTCCTAGAGGAGTTCTTCCTCCTGGAGTAGTTTCTTTAGCTTCTTTTAGTTGTCGTTTTTGAGAATAAGAGATAATTAACCACGATTTCATTATGGTTTCTTCATTCATACCAAATCCGTCATCTTCAACAATAATAAATCCACCATGATTAGGATAAAAAAGATTCCCCTTTGCATACTGCCCATTTGTGTTAATTTCGATTGAAACGTATGTAGCATCAGCATCATACGAATTTTTAATTAACTCCAGCAATGCTGTAATCTCATCAGAGACAAGTTGTTCTCCTAATTGTTTAACAATATGAGGTGTTATATCAAAATGGTATTTTTGATTTGCCATTAATTGGTTTTTTTGAAAATTATAATTTTCTCTTTACTCATCATATTTGAGAAGTTGTTTCTACCAGGCATTCTTTTACTTAAAATTTCTCTTTCCAAATCAGTAAATAAACCTACCCCTTTATATGCAAATAATTCTTTTAAAATAAGGTCATTTTGAACTATTTGTTTATTTACATTTCTATTACCAATTGTCCAAACTAAAAAAGAATCTTTCTCCATTTTTGGAAGCATTTTGTCAATACTACTATCTAAATCATTGATAAATCTTGTAACCTTCTCTGCTCTCTTTCGTTCCTCTTCTTTAAATTGACTTACAAACTTTTTTAATGTTTTAGACTTCTCGAAAACTTTATATTCAACATCTTTTATATGTTCTTTAATCTCTCCACCTAAACTTTTATTATCTATGGATTGAGCCGTTTTTAAATAATCTATTGTTATAGACTTATCAATATCCTCAATTGGTATCCATTGTAAAGGCAGATATGAAAATTGCCCATAAGTTACAGTTGTTTGATTATCTCCATAAGGCGGAGAAGTCACAAGCAGATTAAAACTTTTATCTGTTCTAATTTCAGCGTTTGTATCTCCCCAAACGACATCTACATTTTTAATATATTTATCGTTTTCTACATGTCCATTTTGTACCAATACAGAAATATAATCACTAATATTTTTAATGTTCTTTTTAGATACCGAAAGAAATGTCTTTAATGCAGATATTTGTCTTGAATTGATTTCTTCAATTGGGCGCATATGCATTTTAAAGGTAGATGTTCTATCATTACTTGTTAATCTAATTGTTTCGGCCAGAGCCACCCAAAAAAACTTTCTAATTTTTAAGGATTGCTCACTTCTTATAGCCCTGTATATTTTAGATAGTTCAATTTGAATGTTCTTTGTAAACCATTTATCAATATTTACAAACGCAACTTCGACTATCTCTGAATTATCAGAGATAGTTAAACTTATTAATCTCTTTTCTGCATCAACAAGTTCTTCAATTGAATAAAAAGTAGTCTTTACTTGGCTTAATAAAATAGATAATGGATTTATATCCTGTCCAAATACATTCATTCCGTATTTCATTCCAGTAACGAGTGTATTAGATGCTCCCATAAAAGGGTCTAACAAAGAAACATTATTATTAAGGGCTTCCGAAAGCTTTTCAATAATAGGCTCTTGAACAGATGGAACCATCATTGCAGGATAATTAAGAATACTTCTTGCAAAATCATTTCTAGAATAGTTTTCACCATTCAGTGTTTCTGAACTTATAGCATTGATATTTCTTTTTATGTTTTTTATGTTTTTATTCACTTTGAAGGTTTTATTAGCTTCCTAATATCAACGTCTCTATTATTAACAATTCTGCTAATGTATTTATGGTCGTAAAATATAGTCTAATAAGCAAATATATAAACAAAATACGACAACTGAGTCTAAAGTTAAATACATTTCCAACTTACATTTTCAGGCTTCTATTTTCTATAATTTCAGAAATAAATAAGTTTTACTTTAAAATATACAAGCAAAAATCTTACTGATAAACTACTCCAGACCACAATTGCTCTCCTAGATATTGATTTTCGATAGCTTGGATAAGATTTAATTTTACAGCAAATTTTGATATTTTACAAATAACTACAAATCAATCACTTGGATTTAAAAAAAGTTAAATATTCAATTTATTCAATATAAAAGATTACTAAACTGGTATTATGCACTTAAAGTATAAATCCAAAAAGTTATGAGTACAAAAATTATAATTGACGAAAAATTCTTCAGCAATATGGTAAAATGTGTTATTGAAACGAGAAAATTATTACTCGATTTATCAAATCGTACTGAATTCAATAAAGAGTGGTTATCAATCTCTGATATTGAAAGTGAATTTGGCTTAAGCAGAAAAATGATCGATGGATATCGAAAAAAAGGCTTGAAAAACAATCAAAAAAATCCCAATGGAAAAATCCTTATCAGACGAAGCGAGTTAGAAAAATTTCTTTTAAAAAAATAACAAAACCATGGATCGAATTAAAGTAAAAATATCAGATTTTACAGCTGAAAAAAATTATTGGAAACTTGAGAGTTATCGAAAAAGTAAATTCCCAAATAGATGTAGTTTTAGTCGTACAATTGGAAATGAAAAATCAGGCGTTAAAAATCCATTTCAGATAAACTTGATTTTATACTACGATTATGCAAAAGATAAATGCACAATTGGTTTCAATGGAAGCATAAGAAAATGGTATTTTGGACGAAATACGAGACAAAACCTATCTCTATATCAACTTATAGATTGCATAAAGCTTTTAAGTCTTAAAATCGGCATTAAATAAGAAGATTTATTAAATGCAAAAGTAAAACAATTAGAAATCGGAGTGACGCTTTTATTGAAATCTGTACTAAAAGAATTAATAAATTGTTTTGTAAAGTATCGCAGTTTTAGAAGGGAAGTTGAAGACACAACAGTTTATTTCAAAGGCAAAAAAAATAAAGAAAACAAGGAGAACAACATCAAATATAAATTTTATGAAAAATACTTAGAAATCAACAAAAACGATAAAAACTTTAAAACTAACCCTATTAAAAAAAATGTCCATAAAAAATTCTTCTTTTTCCGTTTTGAAATGGTTATTAAAAAAGTATCAGGAATACCGTTTTATAAAGAAAATGTCCGAACTATTAATGACATAATTATAAACTGGGAACAAATAAACGACAAGCTGAAAGAACGATTTAAAAAAATACAATTTGTCGATTTAATTTCAGAAGAAAAGACAATAGATTCGAGCAAGATTAGCAAAAGGGATCATGAAAAATATTTAAAATTCCAAAAAATAAAAAGAAACGGCTTTATCAGAGAATTGGAAAAATTTGAGCTTACTAATACAAGCACAAATAGAAGCACCAAAACGAACGCATTTATTAAAAACTACGAAATGTTTTTAGACAAAAAAATTGATTATAAAACGGAGATTTACGAAGCTTTTGAAAAAAAAATAAATTCTTTACTATAATAAGGGTATTATTTATTAGCTAAATTAGCTTAATCTATACAATAAGCGAGTATAAGTAAAATAACTATTAAGACACAAGAGTAATGATACATAATACAAACTAAGAACAACTTGAACAAGCCCTTAATTACTTAATTCTTTTACTTGTTAGTAAAATATAGCTGACAGTAATAATTCTAAGCATTTAAGCAATTGTTTCGTATTAAACCTCATAAGCGCCTCTTAACCATTAGAACTTGCTTTAAACTGCTTGTATATTATCGTTTAGTTAATAGCAAGTCATCCATAAATAACATAAAAAAATATCTATGACTGAACAATTTACTCAAAAAACACAAGAAGAATTAAAATCTTATGTCTATGCTTTGATTGATCCTAGAGATTACAAAATATTTTATATTGGAAAAGGAAATGCTAATCGTGTTTTTTCTCATATTAATGAAGCTATCTTAAATCCAAGGGAAACCGATAAATTAGAAACTATTCGAGATATAAAAAATAACAATCAAAAAGTAAAACACTTTATAATTCGTCATGGACTAGAAGATAATGAAGCAATACTTATAGAATCTGTTTTGATTGATTTTTTAACTTATAAAGATTTTGCAGAAATTGCTAAAATTACAAACATTTCATCGGGACATTATTCATTTAATCAAGGCATTAAAACTGTTGAAGAATGCGAAATATTGTATAACTGTGAAGAATTAAAGAAAGAAAATGTTAAACACAAGATTTTAGTGATCAACATAAATAAAACATTTGGCAGCAAACGAAATCGCAAAAATAATGACCCTATTTACAATAGACCAAATATTTATGAGGCAACAAGAGGTTGGTGGGTTTTAGACAATAATAGAGCAAAAAAAGCAGAATATGTTTTGGCAGAATATCGAGGTGTAATTAGAGCAATATTTAAACCTGAGAAATGGCTACAGGCAGGTGAAGATCGAGGTCGAAAAAGATGGGGTTTTGAAGGAACTGAAATTTCGGACAAAGAAATTCATGACCTATATTTGAATAAAGCAGTACCGAAAATTAAAGGAATGGCAAATCCAATTCGCTATTTTGAATAAACTAATCTTTACAACAATACCTAATTTGATCTTTTGTAAAATCCCAAGGTAACGGATTAGGGAATACAATCTTGGCTAAAAATAGCAAAAGAAGTAAAAAGAACTTCGCCAAAACTGAACATATAATTTTATTTGAAAAATAGTAAAATGTAAATTCCGAAACTTAACTATCTTTTTTTGTTAATTTTAAGAAGGATATAAAACAAAAAAGCTTCTCATTAAGAGAAGCTTTTTACAAACTTAGGCGGTCTGGACGGGACTCGAACCCGCGACCCCATGCGTGACAGGCATGTATTCTAACCAACTGAACTACCAAACCCTGCGTTATTGTGGGTGCAAAAATACAACAGAATTTCGTTTCTGCAAGCGTTTTTGGGAATAAAATTTGAGAAATTTTTAATCGACTAAAATCCAATATTTTAAAAACTCAGGTTTTAAACAAAAAGTAGGAACTTTCTTTTACTCAACCGCAAAGGCACAAGGTTAAAAGCGCAAAGTCCGCAAAGCTTTATAAAAAAAATTGCGGACTTTGCGTACATCTTCGTGTGCTTTGCAGTAAAAATCTTTATGGAATTTCGTATGCTATTTCTCCTCTCGGTCGAAATGACAAACTATATGTAAATCGGAATTTGGAATTTATTTTGAGGATTCAATATATTTGGAATTTACCTTTCACAAAAGGTCTTAAATCAAAAAAGCCATCCACAAAAGTGGAAAGCTTTTCATTGGTCTAACTACTAAACCAGCTGCGAGTTACAAAGTCGCAGCAAAACAACACAACTAATCTTAGATACCGATTTTGGGCAAAAAAGCCTTTCCGTTAAGAAAGGCTTTTCCCAATATTGCGGTCTGGACGGGACTCGAACCCGCGACCCCATGCGTGACAGGCATGTATTCTAACCAACTGAACTACCAAACCTCTGCGTTATTGCGGTTGCAAAGATATAACAGAATTTCATTTCTGCAAGCATTTTTATAAAAAAAATCAAAAATTTGTTTGAAAAATTACCCAAAGTTTTGTTTTTCAACCAAATATGTAGTCAATATTTTTTCGAAATTATCGCCAACATTTACCGGAACGTACTTAATTTGGTTCTTTGCACAGGTTAAAGCCAAGTTTTTAAAATAGTCTTCTACTCTCTTTTCGTATGCTTCTTTTACATTATCAGCAAAAATCGAAACTTCTTCTCCTGATTCTAAATCGATAAATTTCCTTGGCGTATTATCAAAATCAAACTTCAATTCGGTTTGATTATCAACCACATGAAACAAAACTACTTTATGTTTATTGTGTTTTAAATGTTGCAGGGCATTGAATAATTTTTCATCATCCTGAGTTTGGAACATATCTGTAAACAAAATAATCATCGAACGACGGTGCATTTTCTCCGCAATCTGATGCAGATACGTAATAGTATCCGTAGTTTTCTTTGCTTTTGGCTGTTCTAATAATTGTTCCAGTTTATTCAACAACATTCTGTGGTGGCGATCGCTTCCTTTTTCTGGAGCGTAATATTCGTAATGATCTGAGAAAACGCTTAAACCCACTGCATCGCGCTGTTTCTTTAAGATATTCATCAAAACTGCAGAAGCCAAAACCGCAAAACCTATCTTCTTTTCATAAAAAGGCTGATTCGATTTTAGTTCAGGATAATGCATGGAAGAGGAATTATCAACAATTAAATGACAACGTAAATTGGTTTCTTCCTCAAAACGTTTCGTGTACAAACGATCGGTTTTGGCAAATAATTTCCAGTCGATATGTTTCGTGCTTTCACCTGCATTATAAACCTTATGCTCGGCAAATTCTGCTGAAAATCCATGAAACGGACTTTTGTGCATTCCAGATATAAAACCTTCCACAACCTGATTTGCCAGCATTTCCAGATGCTGAAAACTCGAGACTTTCTCTATTTCCGATTCAATTTTCATTCGGTTTCTTTTTTAATATTTTGCGCTTTATAAAGCAAATCTGTCGCCATGAATAACTTGCGTTTCAAGATCGGACTAAAATTAGGGTTTTCTTTTAAGAATCGCTTTACTTCATCAAAAGCATATTTCGAGGAATATTTTCCAACCGTATTATCAAGCCAATCTTTTGGAAAGAAAATATCTCCCGTGCGCTGAATTTCGTCTACCAAATCTAGTGAAAATCTAATATACTTTTGAGCGCTTTCCTGACGAAGCGGATGATTTACATTGGCCAAACCAACCGAAACCCAAGATTCTTTTTCTCGATTGGCATCGTCTTTTAAAGATTCAATGAAAGCATTTCGAACCGATTCGTCTTTTGATAATGATGGAAGCAGAAATTCAAATCGCTTTTGCTTATCTGGATTTGTGATCGTTGTTCTTGTTTTTTCCAAAATTTCATCGGCTTTTTCATGTTTAAAAATCGCCAGATTCATTGCGATATTGGTAAAATCGTCTTCGTTTAATTTTAAATTCGGAATGACAATTTCTTTATTCCAAATCTGATATAATTTGGCTTTCGCCGAATCGGAATACGCAATTGAACTAAACAATCCAAACAAGGTCTTTTTAATATTAGCTGATAAATTCGCTGGTAAACGAGTAAACAAAGTGTAAGTAAGCTGTTTCTGCACTTTGTTTTGTTGCTTTTCTGTGAAGAATCTCCAATAAATCGTATTCAAATTATTAGACGCAATTCGTAACACCAATTCATTTTCTTCTGTTTGAATTCCCTTAAAAAAAGAATCAAAGGCTTTTTCTGGAGAAATATTTCCAATCAAAGTATTTTCATAAAGATTACTATAAGCAGAAGCTCTTGCCACCTCATCTTTTAAACTTGAAATTGCATTTAAATAATTCCCGTCAAGCGGAAAAACACCGTATCCAAAACCGTTATAATTGTAAATAATAAAAAGCGGTTTTTTAAGTCCAATGGCTTCTTTTAAAACCAAACTTTTATCTATGATATTTGCGGTCAAAACTTTTACTTCATTTGAATAAACCAATCCTATTTGAAAAATCTGAGGCCAAACGTTATTCGATTTATCTTCTGCTTGTTGTCTAATTTCAAAGTTTTTAATTTTGTTTTGAGCATCGTATTCGATATTATCTGAAAAAATTGCTCTTCCCGATTGGTTTACCCAAACTTCGCTCCATTTCTTCATATCCAAAGGCGTTTCGGCATCTAGAATTTCTACCAGATTATTCCAGTCCGCATTGTCGTTGGCATATTTGTGAATGTATTTTTGAATTCCCTTCTGGAAAGCTTCTTTTCCCATTGAAGCTTCTAACTGACGCATCATAATTGGAGCTTTATTATAAATCATAGCGCCATAAAGCGAACCTGCATCTTTCAAATTAGCCAAATGCTGTCGTATTGGATGTGTACCCAAAGAGCGATCTTCCGCAAAAGCGCTAGGATAATGCGCCGGGAAAAACTGCAGATTATGATTGACTTTCGGGAAAATTGGATTCATGATTTTGTCTGCCATAAAATTGGCAAAAACTTCTTTCATCCAAACATCGTCAAACCATTTCATCGTAACCAAATCGCCAAACCACATGTGTGAAGTCTCATGTGCAATGAGTTTGGCTCGGTTTAATTTCTCGCTGTCGGTGGCACTATTATCTAAAAACAAAGAAGATTCTCGGTATTGAATCGCACCAACATGTTCCATTCCGCCATATTGAAAAACAGGAATTGAAGCAAAATCCAGCTTCTGAAAAGGAAATTTATAGGTTGTATATTTTTCTAAAAAGTCTAACGATTGCTGGTGCAGATTGAAAATGGTATCGGTACTGATTTTTATTTTTTCAGGATTATTTTCGCGATACAGCATTGTCATTTCCATATTTGCTGGCTTTTGCTTTATGCTTTTAAATTTTCCAGCCACAAATGAAAATAAATACGTACTCATTTTATCCGATTCTCCAAAAATGTATGAAGTAAAATCCCCTTTTTCAACTTTCTCTTTTACATCGGCTCCAGCCAAAACCGACCAATCTTTTGGTACAGAAAGACTCAATTTATAAGTTGCTTTTATATCAGGCTGATCTAAACACGGAAATAAAGTACTTGCTCGATCTGGGACTAACAAAGTGTATAGAAAATCATCATTTCTGTTTAAAGATAAATTTCCGGCAATGAAGGTAATTGAAATGGTATTTTTTCCTGAAATCAAATTTTGAATAGGAATTACAATGTGTCCGTTTTGATGAACAATCGCAATATTTTTTGCATTAGCAGAAACTGATCGTATGTTTTGTGTTTTCTCTTTAAAATCTAAGATAAGAGGCTGACTTAAGTCTGACAAATTGAGATTTAGAGTTAAATCTGATTTGATATTTTCATTCTTCTGATTCGGGATTTCAAAAGACAATACATATTGTACATCCGAAATCTGCTTTTTACGAAATTGAGCCAATTGTTCTGAAACACCATTTTCTACAAGCACACTTTCTTTTACTTTAGATTGAGAGAAACCAATTGCAATAATCATCAAAAAACAGAAAGAAGTGTATAGAATTTTCATTTTTAAAGGAATATATAAGATTCGTTAAAAATAAAAAAAAAGGCTTGATTATTCATCAAACCTTTTACAAACTCACTAATTAAATATCCAAAAATAAATTATTCAGTTTGTTGAAAATCGAAACTTAAATCTCCTGCATTGTAACTAGAAGAAACATTGGTTGGGAAAGTCTGTGTCGTACCGCTTAACCATCTGTATTCGTTAAATGTTATATTTCCGGCTACGATAGGATATGTTACAATACTATTATCGGCTTTGCTTTTTTTATACCAATCATTAGAATTCATGGTGATCATGTATTTTTTATCTTTTTCCAAAGCCAATTCACTGATTTCTTTGGTTACCTGAACATCTGCTGTTGCTACATTTAAAGTTTCGGTACGAAGTACAGTTTTCGCTGTATAGTCCCAGATCGTTACACGCAGAGCAGAATTCGTCGCGGGTAATTTTAAGGTAATCGCCTTGATTTTTCCTTTTACAGTTGGCGTAAATGCCAATCCGAATTCATAATCCCCTGAGTTTATAAAATTAGTTACTGTAGAAAAACCTGTTTGAGTATAATAAGCTGCTAATGGATTTTCTGTTTCAAACTTTGGTGTATTATCCTTATCGTCGTCACTGCTGCATGAAACTGCCAATGCTGCGGTAATTAAAATTGCAAAAATTGTTTTGAAAGTTTTCATAATAGTATTTTTTGATTAGTTCCCTGATTTGGTTGTTTTATTGATTAAGGTTGAATATTAAAGCGTGCACAAACTTCTTCGTAGCTCATTTTAGAATAGTCTACTTTTGCAGCTTTTGATGTCGCTGCCGCAACGCCTCCAGGAATCAAAATATAGCGCCAGTTAAGACTTGCCGGAAGTGCTACTGTAGTACCATCATTAGCATGTTTAAATCGGAATAATTTGATAGTATTAAGGCTGCTAATCGCTGTAATGGTATTAATTGATCCTCCTGCTGTTGAGGTATAAGCAAGCGGAAAAACATTTGTTCCTGAGCCAAAAGTCATGTAAACTAAAACAGTTCCTTTAGACATAATATCGGCGGTTAATTGTGGCACCGAAATAGTAGTAGATAATCCATAAGTACCGTCAATTGTTTCTGGTGTTCCCGCCGGAGCATTTATCCAGCTGCTGTAAATTACATTTGCGGTTCCTGCAGCACCTTGTGCACCTTGTGCTCCATCAACTCCGTCTGTTCCGTCATCTCCGCTGCAAGAGATTATTGTAAAAGCAGCTAATAAAATTGTAAAAATGGTTTTAAAAGTTTTCATAATAATTTTAGTCTTAAAAAATTAGTCAAATGATTCTTATTTAATTCAATAACCTTATTTTTGTAAAACCCAAAAGCTTGTTGAACAGCTTCTGAATTAATTACAAGACAAATTTGCGCCAATAAAATCAGGGTAAAAACTGCCAATAGACAAACAACATTTTAAATAGACAGACAACATAAATTGAGTTTCGAATGATGAAAAAATACAGTTGTATTATTATTGATGATGACGAAATTGATAGATTAACCGTATTGTCTTTTGCCAAAAAATTTCCTGTTCTGGATATTATTGGTGTTTTTGAAGATGCCGAAGATGCACTTCCTTTCTTAGAAAAAGAAAAGGTAGATATTTTGTTTCTGGATATCGATATGCCAGGTTTAAACGGAATTGATTTTAGAAAACAAGCTCTGGAAATTCCGGTTTGTGTATTCATAACCGCACATCCTGAACATGCAGTTGAAAGTTTTCAGATAGAAACTCTGGATTTCATTGTAAAACCTCTAAAACTAGATCGCTTTACACAAACCATGAACCGCATTGAGGAGTTTATGGAAATCAAACTCAAAGCTTCTCTTTTTGAAGCCAGCATTGGCGGCGATACTATTTATATAAAAGAAGGCCACGAACAGACCAAAGTAAAACTGCACGAAATTTTATATCTCGAAGCGCTAAAGGATTATACCTTAATAATCACAAACAAAAAAAGACATTGCGTGTTGTCGAGTATTGGAAATTTATTGAAAGAAGATCATTTTCAATCTTTTATTCGTATTCACAGAAGTTATGCCGTACAGAAACAGTTTATCCAGAAAATGAATTCTTCAGAAATTATCCTGAACAACAATGTTTCTATTCCAGTTGGCAGAAGTTACAAAGAAAACCTAAACCTGATTTAAATGACGCAAGCTCGATTTTTGTTTTTGTTTCTCATTACTTTTTCTGTTTTTGGGCAGCAAGAACCAAATTTGGCAAGACTTAAATCTACTGATGAAAAACTAAAAGTTTGGCTCAAATACACCAATGAACTTTTGGATTTGGAAGATTATCCAAAACTAATTGTTGAAGCACAAAAGGGAATTCAACTGGCTAAAAATCATCCCGCTTATATCAGCCGATTTTATCTTCAAATTGGGACTGCTTACGAATTCAGCAACAATCAATATCCAAAAGCATTAATCAATTACGAGCAATCGTGGAAATACGCCCGAAAAGCCAATCATCTTAAAAATGAAACTTCGGCTATAATGCGCTTAAATTATGTGTATTATTCTGTTCAGGATACCATCAAAAGAAAAAATCTGATTGATTACATCAAAAAGGTACTCGATACTACAAAGAATGTTTATACGCAATCTGTTCTAAACGGAAGTCTTGGCGAATATTATCTTGATTATGCTGAATATGAGAATTTTATTAAGTATCAGCTAAAAGCAATTAATTATAAAAAACAACTTCCGAAAAGCATTCCAAATACCGAAAATATTGGGGTTTCCTACAGTCAGATTGCCAGCGCTTATATCAAAATGAAACAATTTGATAAGGCAATCGAATATTTAAATGAAGCCGCTCCTTATATTAAAACTTCGCCTTATGTAAGTGCTTTTTCGTGCAACTATTATATGCAATGCTTTTCGGCCCAGAAAAAAACAGATAGTGTTCTTAAATATTACAAGTTAATATATACTTACCCTACGGTTAAAGATTCGCTTTATCTTAATCTTAGTTTTGCTAACCAAAGTATGTCTAAATTTTATGCCGATAAAAGACAGATTAATACCGCTTATAATTATGCCAAAAAAGCAGTTTTGTTTGGACAAAAATCAACAGATGAGGAAATTCTAATGGAAGCCAACACCATTATGGGAAGGGTTTTATATGAAAAGAAAGATTATAAAAATGCGATTGAAACATTAAAAAAAGCGTCTGTCAATGCGCTTAATTACGATAAAGAATTCTTTGTAACCATAAACAAAAAACTTTCGCAGAGTTATGCCGCACTCGGACTTTGGAAAGAAGCCTATTATTATAACGAAATCTACAGTAAATATAATGATGAAATGATGCAGGAATCTGCCAAGCAGAATATTGCCAATGCCGAAGCCCGTTATCAGAACAAAACCAAACAGCAGAAAATTCAAAACCTTTCAACCGAAAACACGATTAAAAACATACAAATTTCCGAAGCCAAAAAACAGCGTTTGTTTCTAATTTCGGGATTGGCGCTTGTTGGTATTATTGGATTATTATTGTTTAGGCAAAGTCAAATTAGAAAGAAAACCAATAAAAAATTACAGCTTTTAAATCAGGAACTTGATGAAGCCAATAAAATAAAAGCACGATTCTTCAGCATTTTAAACCATGATTTAAGAAGTCCTGTTTCAAATCTGATTCATTTTCTGCATCTTCAAAAAGAAAGTCCTGAATTGATAGACGAAGAAACTGCACAGCGAATGCAGACCAAAATCATTTCGGGTGCGGAGAATTTATTATCGTCTATGGAAGATATCCTGCTTTGGAGCAAAGGACAAATGGAAAATTTCAAACCTCATTTTAAAGAAATTCCTGTTGAAACAGTTTTTGAAGAAACACGGAAACATTTCTCAAGTATTGATAACATTTCCATTTCATTTGAAAATCCAGAAAATATCGTTCTAAACACCGATGAAAATTACCTGAAAACCATCATTAGAAACCTTACCGGAAATGCCATAAAAGCATTGGATAAAACCAAAAACCCAAGCATAATCTGGAAAGCCGGACAAAAAGATCATCAATTTTATCTTTCCATAACCGATAATGGTCCTGGAGGAACTCAGGAAAAATTCAAAGCACTATACGACGAATCAGAAGTTATAGGAATTAAATCCGGTTTAGGACTGCATCTAATTCGTGATCTGGCAAACGCTATTAACTGCAAAATAGAAGTTTGTTCTAAGCCAGGTTTAGGAACAACTTTTACGATTAAGTTTTAAATAAATTTTCGCCACGAATTCACGAATTGTTTGTTGCTTAAAAACCAGATTGGGATAAATTTCACGGATAAATTAGCTGCGATTTTAATTCGTGTAATCTGAGCAAAAACATTTCCTGTATCAATAATTCGTGAATTCGTGGCGGAAAAAACCAAATAAAAAAGGCTTGACTTTCGTCAAACCTTCTTTATATCAAATATAATCGTCTGATTATAATAAAGCGTCTAAGCTGTCAGCGTAGGCTTGTTTAGGAGCTACTCCTACTTGTTTGCCTACCACTTCACCATTTTGGAAAACCAAAACAGTTGGTATGTTACGCACACCATATTTAGCAGCGAATTCTTGGTTAGCATCTACATCTACTTTACCAACAACTACTTTACCTGCATACTCTTCGCTTAATTGGTCGATGATCGGACCAACCATTCTACAAGGACCGCACCATGCTGCCCAAAAATCTACCATTACTGGTTTATCTGATTTTAAAACTACTTCATCAAAAGTAGCATCTGTTATTGCTAATGCCATAATTATTTTTCTTTAAAGTTATCTTCAGTTCCTTATCTCGGAGAGACTTTCAAAAAACTTTCAGAACTGAGGTACAAAGTTAAAAATTAAAAACAAATCATACACTATCCCGAAATTAGTTTTGATTATAAATGCATCGTCAATAATTATACTATTCACATGTGCTTTATTTACAAGCATTAATGTGTTGTAAAATAAAATCGTTTTTTATTAGTACCTTTAATCATCCTGAAAATACCACACTTATGAAGGAAACTCTACTTCAGATCAAAACCTTTTTCCAATCTCAGCGTTTTAAAAGATATGCAAAACGTTTAGGATTTGCTTTTTTAGGATTGATTGCATTATTATTACTTGCCTCTGGAGGATTATCGATTTACTTCAATCAGAACAAAAAAGAAATCATTGCCAAAATAAACGATAAAATCAATGAAAATATAAACGGACAATTTCACGTGGGTGATTTTCATTATAAGTTTTTAACCGGTTTCCCGAATTTTACTCTGGCTTTAAAAGATGTCGAAATCAGAGACAATCAATGGAATATTCACAAACATACTTTATTAAAAGCGGATGAAATTGAAGCTCGTTTAAACATTTGGAGCTTGCTGAAACAAGAAATCAACATTCATAAAATCTTGATTAACGATGCTGATATTTACATTTATAAAGCCGAAAATGGGTATTCGAATGTAAACATCTTTAAACTCAAAAAGAAAAAACCAAAATCTGAAAAAGAAAAAACCGAAACGACAATTGAAAATGTAAATCTCAACGATGTTCATATTACAATCGACAATCAGCTGGGACATAAATTATTTGATTTTGAAGTTGCGAATCTGCAATCGAAAGTAGAATATGAAAACAACAACTGGCGAACCAACCTGTATTTAAAAACCAAAATAAACAGCCTCGCTTTTAATACCGTTCACGGAAGTTTTGCTAAGAGCAAAGATCTTGAAGGTAATTTTGATATTGCCTATTCTGAAGAGAAACAGAAAATAAATATAGAAACCCAAAAGCTCAAAATTGGTTCTGATTCATTCGACATTAAAGCTTTTTTTGATATTGGGAAAAACAGTTCCCTTTTCGGAATCAATATCGAAACCCGAATTCTTTGGCGAAATGCTTCCAATCTTTTGTCGGCCAATATAACCGCTAAACTCAATCAATTCGATTTAAAGAAACCTATAAAGGTAAATTGCAGTCTGTTAGGCGATCTTAATGCGCAAGGCGATCCTAAAATTGTAGTGCAGGCACTTATAAAAAACAACGAACTTTCCATTCCCGACGGTTTGTTTACCAATTGCAGTTTCGGAGGAATTTTTACCAATAATTTCAAACCTCAAAACGGATTTAACGATCCCAATTCGGCTATTATTTTAACCCGTTTTACAGGAGAATATGAGAATATTCCGCTTACGATTCCGCAGGCTGTTATCAATAATTTAGAAAAACCGATTGCTACCGGACTCGTAAATGCCGATTTTGATGCTGCCAAACTTAACGGAATGGCAAATGAAAAAATACTTCATTTTGAAAGCGGTCATGTGCGTGCCAATTTAAAATTTCAGTTTGATATTGTCGATTTATACATCAACAAACCGCGTGTTTTAGGAAATGTTGATATTGATAAAACAACTTTCGATTATATCCCGAAAAACATTCGCGCCGAAAAAACCGATGTAAAACTATCTTTTACAGAACAAGCGCTTTACATTCAGAAGATTGCTTACAAGCACAAGAAAAATATCATTCAGATCGACGGACGAATCGATAATTTCCTAAACCTATATTACGATGCTCCCGAAAAAATGGTCGTAAACTGGAATATCTATTGCCCTAATATTGATGTAAAACAATTTTTAGGTGTTTTAAAAAGAAATCCAGCGCAAAGAACCGTCCAGAAAAAGACGACGCAGAAAAATGTCAATTTCTCAAACCAATTAAAAGCGGTAATTGAAAAATGTACTGCCGTTATCAATCTAAAAGCAGATAAAATCAATTACGGAAAACTAACCGCAACCAATACACGCGCCACTTTGCAAATGCTCAACTCAAAACTGCTGCTCAAAAACGGAAATCTGCAGACTTCCGGAGGATCTATTAATTTTAGCGGTGCTATCGAACCAAATGGTAATCATTATGTTTTCAGTTCAATGGCACAGGTAAATCGAGTGGATATTGCAAGCTTTTTAAAGTCATTTAATAACTTCGGAATTACATCTTTTAGTCCGAAAAACCTACGCGGAAAACTCAGCAGTAATGCCAATGTCACTGGATTAATGAGCAGTAAAGGCGATTTGATTGTGAATTCGATGAGAGGGAAATTAAATTTCAAGGTCACACAAGGCGCTTTACTTCACTTTGAACCCATTGAAAAAATAGGCAAACTTGCTTTTCCGCTGCGTGATGTCGAGAATATTACATTCAGCGATTTATCTGGCGATCTTAATCTGCGCGGCGAACAAGTCGATGTCAAAAATCTAACCATAAGCTCCAGCGTTTTAAACTTTGATATTGAAGGAATTTATTCTTTTGGCCGAGGCACCAATCTCGCCCTTACCATCCCGCTCCGAAATTCCAAAAACGACGCCCAGCTTTCCCAATCCGAACGCGACGCCGTCCGTGACCGTGGAATTGTCCTGCATTTACTAGCAGTTGATGATAATGGAAAAATGAAAATTAAGTGGGGGAAGAAGGGGAAGTAGCTTTGTTTTTGTAATTTTTACTCAAAAGATATTGCACTTATTTTTATATTTGAATTTTAGCAAATTGAAATCACTACAAGAATGGCTGCAACAAGACTTTGGACAAAAGAC
The DNA here is from genome assembly GCF_029360735.1 of Flavobacterium sp. H4147. NCBI lineage: Bacteria > Pseudomonadati > Bacteroidota > Flavobacteriia > Flavobacteriales > Flavobacteriaceae > Flavobacterium > Flavobacterium sp. H4147. Next base: position 796,992 of record NZ_JARKNB010000001.1, read on the forward strand.
GAATTAATTCTTGCTTTTAATTTATATCTAAAAATTCCCTTTGGAAAAACTCACACTGGTAATCCCAAAATAAATGAACTTGCGAAACTAATTGATAGAACTCCAGCATCAATTGTTATGAGACTCGGCAATTTTGCCAGTATCGATCCATTTCACATAAATAGAGGCATTAGTGGTCTACTAAATGGAATGAATCAAGTTCGTCCCATTTGGGATGAATTCTTCAACAATCAAGAAGAATTAATTTTTCAGAGTGAAAAAATTCTTGCTCAAAAACAGAATACTTCAATTGAAAACAAATATCAAGATTTACTTTCTGATATAAATAATGTGAAAGGAATAGATGTTTTAAGAACAGTAAAAACAAGAGTAAACCAATCTGTATTCAGAGAAATAATTTTAGCCAATTACAATACTAAATGTGCTATTTCAGGTATTGATATCCCAGAACTTTTATTAGCAAGTCATATAATGCCTTGGTCAAGAAATGAAGAACATCGTTTAAACCCTGAAAATGGAATTTGTTTTTCTGCTCTTTACGATAAAGCATTCGACAAAGGTTTGATTGGCATAAACCTAAACCATGAAATAATTCTTTCTGATACTATTAAAAGAAAAAAAGATACCGATTTCTATGCGCAGCATTTTAATTCTATTGAAAATCAAAAAATAATTGAAGCTCAAAAATATTCGCCAAGAAAAGAATTTCTAGAATATCATTTAGACACAATCTTCAATAAATAATTAATATTACAAAAAACCAAAAAGCCACTTCATCAGTGGCTTTTTCAATTCTATACATTATTCAACCTCAAAATAAGGATTCAATATCTCAGCTAACTCATTCAGCCAGAAATAACCTTGTTCAACCGACTTTGGATCGATTTGCAGGGTTTCACATTCTCGCATCAGAGACATGGCCAGAAGATAATTTACTTTTCGGATTGCTTTTGCGAAACTTTTAGGATCTGTGGCCTGATTGAAAAATTCATTTAACCGCAATTCTGTTTCTTTCGAAAGGGTGTTTAGACTCATAATCTGAAATTTTAAGGAATATAAACCCGCATGGGTTAGCTGTCCTACGCATTTCAGAGCGTTGCAGTTGTTTCCAATACCGCCAGCGTACCACACGGGCAAGAAGTTTTGTTGTGTTCATGTTCTGAAATTTTAGGACTGCAAAGGTATCAAAAAAATTAGTGGTAATTCAAGCAACATAATAATTGATTTGAAAATTTTGTATGAATTTATTGATCTTAAAAAAATATGTCTTCTATACGATTCAGCTTATACTTGAGGATAAAACAAACCTTAAAAATCGATAAACTTTTCATAATGTTTCCTTAACTAGCTTGGCTTTTCAGGCGAAAAAAGATAAGTTTGAGTAACAATCATTAAATATAAAAGCGTTATGAAAATTCAGATCAACACCGACAAAAACATTGATGGACACGCAAGATTAGAAACCTACTTTTCTGGAGAATTAGAAAAAGGTTTAGCACGTTTTGAAGATAAAATAACTCGTATAGAAGTGCATTTTGGAGATGAAAATGGCGAGAAATTCAGCTTGCATGATAAAAAATGCGTAATTGAGGTACGTCCTGTAAAATTACAGCCAATCACTGTTACAGAACACGCCGAAACACTTGAAAAAGCTTTTAGCGGTGCTTTGAGCAAAATAAAAAAATCCCTTACTACCACATTCGAAAAAATAAAAGCGCATTAAATTTCAAAATAGATAAAAAAAAGACGTTTCAATCGAAACGTCTTTTTTTTATCTATTTTGAAAAGGTTCAAAGATGCAAAGTTTCTTTGCGCTTGTTTTCGCTTTGAACCTTTGTCACTTTGCTCCTTTGTACCTCTTCCTTATGATTTTGGCAGAGGCGCTCCCACAGCAATGTCACATCTGTGGCCCGGTTGTCCGTGAGGCGGGTTCATTCCTTCTGCAACTGTTTGATTCGCATCTGAACTTAACAATGCTGGAACCGGATTTGAAGCCGGCTGAGAAACCGTAAAGTTTTGTGTTGAGGTTCCGCTTACTGGAGTTGAGGTCGATGCTGTAGTTTTAGCAGCCGGAGAATTTAAAGGCGCTCCAACTGGAATATCACATCTGTGTCCTGGCTGACCATGAGGCGGATTCATTCCTTTTGCTGTTTTAACCTGAGCAGTTGTTGTAGTTGTTACTACATTTTGCTGGTTCGGGTTTACTTGTACTGTCTGTGCTTGAGTTGCTGTAGTTTGTCCTTGCGCAGGCGTATTTAATGGCGCTCCAACTGGAATATCGCAACGGTGTCCCGGTTGTCCGTGCGCAGGATTTAATCCTTTTGTGTCTGCTAATACAGAATTTGGATTTGTTGTCTGCGTATTTTGCACAGCCGTTGCAGCTGGTTTAGTAGTATCTTTTGCAAGTCCTAGTCTGACTAATTCAGATGTTGCCGTAGTTTCTTGTGGTTCTAATTCTTTTTTGCAGGAAATGAAAACCATCGAAGCAATAACAAGTGAGGTTATAAAGATTTTCGAATTCATATTTGTGGTATTTTTTGAAGCACTCAAATATACTGGTTTTTTCGGGATTACACTATATATCTACTTAAAGCGTAAAACAAGTTTCATCTTTTTAAAAAATTAATACCTTTAAAGTCAAATACAATCTCTCATGAAAAAAACAATCCTATTTCTTTTATTAGCCGTTTCATTTGCAAACGCTCAAACCAACAAAGATCAAATCAACAAAACCTTAGATGCTTGGCATAAAGCTGCAGGTGAGGTCAAATTTGATGCTTATTTTAATGTTTTGGCCGATGATGCCATTTACATTGGTACCGATGCGACAGAAAATTGGACCAAAAAAGAATTTTCTGTTTGGGCAAAACCTTTTTTCGACAAAGGCACAACATGGAATTTTAAAGCTCTAGAACGTCATATCTTTTTTGACAAATCTGGAAAATTAGCGTGGTTTGATGAATTACTAGATACTCAAATGAAAATCTGCCGTGGTTCTGGTGTTTTAGTTAAAGAAGGAAAAGAATGGAAAATCAAACATTATGTGTTATCCATGACAATTCCGAATGATGAGGTTGATGCCGTAACCAAAATAAAATCGCCAATTGAAGATGCTTTGATCGCAAAGCTTCAAAAAAAATAAACATTTTTTGGTTTTATTCTTATAAACATAACTTTTAGAGCAGTTTACAGCATTAGATAAGAAATTAATTATAACATATTCTGCAAAAACAGCATATTTTAGAAAGTTAAAAATAAGATAGTCTCAAAAAAACAGAACGAATTTTAAAAAATTAACCAAAATAAAACAACAACCTCTAATTTAACAGCCTTCAAAACAACAATCTTTATTTTTTTTTAACTTTGACCCCAAAAAAAATAGGGTTAAACAAAGTATTTTTAAAAATGAAAATAGAAAAACGCTGGATCATTTCTTTTATCATGATAAGTGTCGTGTGCACAATAGGTGCATTTTGGCCAACGGTAACAGAAAATAATTATGTTTTATCAGAATTTGGCACAACAGACAATATTGTTCCTGCTGATGTTGCTTGGATGCTTACTTCAAGTTGTCTTGTATTAATTATGACACCGGGATTATCTTTCTTTTACGGCGGAATGGTAGGCAGAAAGAACGTGATTTCTACAATGCTTCAAAGTTTTATCTGCCTTGGTGTGGTAACTCTTTTATGGGTTGTGGTGGCTTTTAGTCTTGCTTTTGGAGAGCCTGTTGGTTTTGGTTCAGGAGATCATTTTTACAGTTTCTTCGGAAATCCAACTACGTTTGCTTTTATGGATTATGTGGGTGTTCTTCCTCATAAACAATTGGCAAGTACGATTCCGTTTATGCTTTTTGCTTTGTTTCAAATGAAATTTGCAATTATCTGTCCTGCAATTATCACAGGTTCATTTGCAGAACGTGTTCGTTTTATCTCGTATTTGGTATTCATTAGTTTATTTACCATTTTTATATATGCTCCTTTATGTCATGCTGTTTGGTATCCAACAGGTGTTTTAGGAAGCTATTTTGGAGTTAAAGATTTCGCTGGAGGAACTGTAGTTCATATGAGTTCTGGTTTTGCGGCTTTGGCGGGAGTTATTGTTTTAGGGAAAAGAAAAAACAGCCAGCACATTCCAACTAATATTCCGTTTGTATTATTAGGAACCGGAATGTTATGGTTTGGATGGTTTGGTTTCAACGCTGGATCGGCACTTGCAGCTAACGGAACTGCTGCTATGGCTTTTGCTACAACTACAACTTCATCTGCCGCTGCGATGTTAACTTGGATTTTCTTTGACAGAATGAACGGAAGAAAAGTCTCTGCTCTTGGTGCTTGTATTGGTGCTGTTGTAGGTCTGGTGGCAATTACGCCAGCTGCAGGATTTGTTTCTGTTCCAGAAAGTATGTTCTTCGGATTTGTAACAGCATTGGTTTCTAACACAGCTGTAAACTGTAAATATTCAAAAAGATTCGACGATACACTTGACGTTTTTGCGTGCCACGGTGTTGGCGGAATCATGGGAATGATTTTAACTGCTATTTTTGCTCATGGAGAAAATGCAAGTTTGCTTCACGGAGGATGGAGCGTTTTCGGGCATCACATGATGGCATTGGTTTTAGTATCTATCTTTACTTTCTTTGGAGCCTATTTCTTATTTAAAGTAACGAACTTCATTATTCCGTTACGAGTTTCAGAAGAATCAGAACATATCGGATTAGATTTATCGCAGCACGATGAAACACTTGACCCAAAATTAAAACCAATTACAGAACCACATTACGGTTAAATTTTTTTTTCCGCCACGAATTCACAAATTATTTTAAAAATAATTCGTGAATTCGTGGCGGAAACATTTTAAAAATATAGTCCCTACGGGACATTTTTTATTTATACATTCGTTTTTTACCGATATTTTATTCCTAACGCAATAATTATAAAACACCTCATTCCTTAAATAAATCTCGTAGAGATCGAATATTGGTAAAACAGATAATCTTCAAGTTCAAATTGTCCCGTAGGGACTATACGCAACAAACGTTAAAAAAAATCTTTTTTATTCGTGAATTCGTGGCGGAAAAACTTTAAAACGTAATTCCGCTATTTTCATTCGTTTATATTCCTTAATTTTGCCCAAAATTTTTGAAAAAGTGGGAAGTAAAAACAAACTAAAAAGATTCAGAGAAAACGAAACGTTCCAAAACGTTTTTCAACCAACGAGAGAAGAAGTGGTAGGCGATTTAATGCCTTTAAAAGGAAAATGGAATTCGGATTTCTTTAAAAATGATAATCCTTTGGTATTGGAATTAGGATGTGGAAAGGGTGAATATTCAGTTGGATTAGCAGAAAAATATCCCAACAAAAATTTTATCGGAATTGATATTAAAGGCGCCCGTTTCTGGCGTGGTGCTAAAACTGCAGTAGAAAACGGTCTTCATAATGTGGCTTTTGTTCGTACTCAAATCGAATTAATCGATCATATTTTTGCCGAAGGCGAAGTTGATGAAATCTGGATTACTTTCCCAGATCCGCAGATCAAATACAAAAGAACTAAACACAGAATGACCAATTCTGAATTTCTAAAATTGTACAAAAAAATCCTGAAAAAAGACGGTGTCGTAAACCTAAAAACCGACAGCGAATTTATGCACGGTTATACGCTTGGATTACTTCACGGAGAAGGCCACGAGGTATTGTACGCCAACCATAATGTTTACAAAAATGAAGGAAGCCCAGAAGTAGTAACTTCGATTCAGACATTTTATGAAAAACAATATTTAGAAATTAACAAGGCAATTACGTATATTCGTTTCAAAATTAAAGACTAATTTAATTTTGAAAAATATCTTTTAACCGCTTAAACAATTTAATGGTATATCTTACTCCATTACTTTCGGGCTTTATTGCCGCCGCAATTGGGATTATTCCTCCAGGATTAATCAACATGACGGCAGCCAAAATAAATCTGAAAGAAGGAAAAAAGAATGCCCTTTGGTTTGTCATTGGAGCGGTTTTGGTGATATTTTTTCAGGTTTATATCGCCGTTTTATTTGCGCGTGTTATAGACAATCGTCCAGATGTAGTTACACTGCTGCGTGAAGTTGGTTTTATTATCTTTTCAATCCTGACTATTTATTTCTTGTTTATTGCTAAAGAACCAAAAACAAAGAAAAAATCAAAGATTAAAAAAAGCAGCCGCAAAAGCCGTTTCTTTCTAGGAATGTTACTTTCTGCATTAAATTTTTTTCCTATTCCCTATTATGTGGTTGTAAGTGTTACACTAGCTTCATACAACCTTTTTGTATTTGAAAACACGATTATAGTAGCTTTTGTTTTAGGATCAGTTTTAGGATCTCTTGCGGTTTTATACAGTTATATTGCTTTTTTTGGAAGAATAGAAAAGAAAACCGATTATATCATGCGAAACATGAATACTATTATTGGAAGTATTACCGGTTTAGTCGCTGTTGCAACACTTTTTAATATTCTGAATTATTACTTCGGATAGAAAAATCATGGTTTTGATGGCTATTGAAATTTGAAACTTCAACAATACGTAATTTAAGATATATCATGGCTGAAGAGAATTTTTTCGAAAAAGTATACGCTGTCGCCAGACAAATTCCGTATGGAAAAGTAACTTCTTATGGCGCAATTGCTAAAGCTTTAGGAACAGCTCGTTCTGCACGAATGGTAGGCTGGGCAATGAATGCGTCTCATAATATGGATGATGTTCCAGCACATCGAGTTGTAAACCGAAAAGGACTTTTGACAGGAAAACACCATTTTGACGGAACAAATTTAATGCAGCAACTTCTAGAAAACGAAGGCATAGAAGTAGTCGATAATCAAATTGTTGATTTCGAAAAACATTTCTGGCAGCCTGAAATTGAGCTTTAACTTTTTCCTTTGTCAGGCTGAGCGAAGTAGAAGCCAGGTACCAATTGGAATGCCATTCGACTTCGCTCAGGGTGACAAGGTTTTTACTTTAATTCCTGCAAGGTTTTTAAACCCTGTAGATCTAAATATTCTTTCGTTTTACAAAAAACTTACTCAACACATTAATACCTACAAGGTTTGAAAAACCTTGCAGGAGAATCTAGATTAAACAAATTACAAAACTAGTTTTATCTTCATCGGTTTGGTAGCTTAAATAACCACCGTGTGCTTCTATAATGTTTTTAGAAAGCGTTAAACCAATTCCTGCGCCATCTTTTCTGGTGGTGAAAAACGGAAGAAATACTTTGTCTTGAATCTCCGGATCGATTCCTTTTCCGTTGTCTGAAATCGTAATGAAAAAACGATTGTTTTCAGTATGACTTGACACATATAATTTTTTTTCTGACTTTTCTTTTAAGGCATAAACGCTGTTGGTAATCAAATTGATAATCACCTGCTCCATTTGATTTTTATCAATCATTATCGATCTTGAACTGTGAATTTCGTTTATCAATTCGATATTTTCGGCTTTCAAAATTGGACTCATCACTCGAAGACAATCTTCAAAAAGAGCATTTATCGGAATCATTTGTTTGGCTGGTGTGGGCAGCATCGCCAGTTTACGGTAATTTTCTACGAAAACCTGTAAGTGATCACTTCTATTGATAATGGTCGAAATACTTCCTTTTATATCTTCAAAATCGTCTTCTTCTAACTTTTCCTGATCGACAATGTGAAGTAAATTCTGCGAAAGTGCGCGAATAGGCGTTAAGGAATTCATCAATTCATGCGAAATAATTTTCATCAGGTTTATCCAGGCTTCTTTTTCTTTTTTCTCGATTACACGCTGAATGCTATCCAATAAAATGATAAAATATTCTTTGTTATACGTTTTTGTTTTAGACGTTTGAAGCATAAAAGTCTGGAGATCTTGTTCTTCAATTTTAATCGAAATCGCTGATTTTAATTCGCTGAAATCTTCTTTCTCGATTTCATGACAAAGCGAAGGCAGATAATTTTTAAGGTATTTCCAATGGCTGATTTTCGGCACTTTAAACAAATCCGAAAAGCAGTCATTCATTAAAAAAATACCCCATTCTTCATTTTCTTTTTCAAGAATCAAAGCGGCCGTATCAATATTATTCAAAAGCGAACGATAGATCAATTCTTTTGAAGTTTGTTCCTGCTGTCTTTCTTTCAGCGTTTCATATAAAAGATACAAACTCTGGAAATTGTCTTTTTTATTTTCTTCTGGAAAATTCGTCGAAAAATCGTTCTGCAGAATCGAAAGTAATGTACGATCATAAAACTGAAGCTGGTTTTTGACATAAAAATACATTTCGGCCAGCATCATAAAAACGAAAAAACCAACCAAAAGGGCGTTGTAGTAAAATGTTTTATATATCAGGAAAACGCAGAAAAAAAAGAGTATCATTACAAATAAAACTCTAACAAATAATGCGTTATAAAATTTCCAGTTTTTCATTGGTATATTTTTGTTTTGCTGCTAAAAATTTAGTTTCAGCAGATAAAGAAAAACTTAATTCTTAATTCTTAATTCTTAATTCTTAATTCTTAATTCTTAATTCTTAATTCTTCAAATCGTATTTTTCAATTCTTCTATACAAAGCAGCTCTTGATAATCCAAGTTCTTCGGCTGTTTTACTAATGTTACCGTGGTGTTTTAAAAGTGCTTTTTCAATGGCAGTTTTTTCCATTTCAGACAATGGATTATCATCATTTTCTTGAATATCTTCAAAATCAAGAATATTCAAATCCGTTACAGAAATTGTATTGTTATCCGCCAGAATTAAAGCGCGTTCGATTTTATTTTCCATTTCACGCACATTTCCTTTCCACGGATAACGTTCTAAATAAGGCGCTACATTATCATCAAACTGCCAATTTTCCTGATTGTATTTTTGAGCAACTTGTTCGAGGATAAAATTTGCCATTGGAACAATATCTTCTTTTCGTTCTCGTAAAGGCGGCAGATTAATATCCATTGTATTAATGCGATACAGTAAATCTTCTCTAAAAGTTTTGTTTTTTACCTCAGCTTTAATGTCATTATTAGTTGCCGAAACGATTCTGACATTCAAAGGTCTTGCCTTGCTTTCTCCCAAACGTGTCACCGTTTTAGTCTGCAATACATGTAATAATTTCGATTGAAGATGAAGCGGAATATTCCCTATTTCATCTAAAAAAATCGTTCCGTTTTGCGCGGCTTCGAATCTTCCGGCAGTATCGGTTTTTGCATCGGTAAAAGCTCCTTTTGCGTAGCCAAAAAGTTCGCTTTCGAATAAATTTTCGCTTAAAGAACCTAAATCAACATGTACAAAAGGCTGATTTTTTCTTTCTGAGTTCTGATGAATAAATTCGGCAAAAACATATTTTCCGGTTCCGTTTTCACCTAAAATCAAAACATTTGCATCCGTTTTAGCCACTTTTTCGGCAATGGCGTATGCTTGTTTTATTTTTTGTGAAGTTCCTGTAAAATACCTTCTTTCGGTATTTTCAACCACAGTTTTTTTATTGTTTTTCCTGCTTTCGGCGACAGCCTTATCTATGGTTTCCAGCAGTTTTTCGTTATTCCAAGGTTTCAAAACATAATCAAAAGCACCAATTTTAATTCCTTCAACTGCCGTTTCGATTTTACCAAAAGCGGTCATTAAAATAACTATTGTATTAGGCGAAAGCGTTTTAATTTCTTTCAGCCAGTGAATCCCTTCTCTCCCATCTTCAAAACCAATTCTGTAATTCATATCCAGTAAAACCACATTGATTTCATTTTCGGTCAATGCCGAAATAATATTTTTAGGACTGTTTGCTGTAAAAATGGTTTCAAAATGTTTCTTGAGAATCATTTTTGCCGAAAAAAGGATTTCTTCCTGATCGTCGACAATTAATATTTGGGCCTGCTTTTTTCTCATGCTGTATTTTTTTGTTCGATTCTGAACGGTCAACTGTTCATTATCGAACACTCATTTTTTGGATTGTTTTTAGAGCCTCTTTAAAATCAGTGCTTTACAAAAAATAAATTTTGTGGCACAGTATTTACATATTGGTAATCAGTAAATTATTTAAAAAATGGACAAGGTAATTCCTCGTAAAAATAGAAAATTTAGATATCTCTCAATAGCAATTGGAGTTTTTTTAGTTTTGGCTGTCATTGTATTTTTTTCTTTTAATTCAAAAAGAACTTTAAATGTAAAAGCAGATGAACTTTCTATTCAAAAAGTAGAAAAAGCATATTTTGAAGATTTTGTTGTTTTTCAAGCCAAAGTCGAACCTCTAAATGTTATGCTCGTAAATGTTACAGAAGGAGGATCTGTAAAAGAGATTTTTGTCGAAAATGGCGCTATGGTTACCAAAGGACAATCTTTGGCTCGTTTGTACAACCCCAACACAGAATTGAATTACCTGACTCAGGAAACTGCCATTATTGAACAAATCAACAATTTAAATACTGGAAAATTAAACATTAGAAATCAGGAATTGAATTTAACCAAAGATTTGGTTTTGATCGAACATGATTATAACGATGCTAAAAGATTGTATGATGTAAACGCTAAATTGTTTGCTAAAGATGTGATTTCAAAAAATGACTGGAATACTTTTAAAGAAAGTCTTCGTTTTCAGGAAGAACGCAGAAAAACGATTCAGCAGAGCATTCAAAAAGAGAAACAATCGAATCAGGTTCAGATTTCACAAATTAACCATTCTATCCAAACTATGGAAAAAAGTCTTGATATTTTAAGAAACAATAAAAAGAATTTCTTGATTACTGCTCCAGCATCGGGTCGATTGACTTCTTTTGAACCTGTTTTAGGAAAAACATTTCAAGCGGGTGAAAGCATCGGAAAAATCGATTCTAAACAAGGTTATAAATTAGCTGCAAATGTAGATGAGTTTTATCTTGAAAAAATTCGCGAAGGTTTAAAAGGCCAAGTTGAATTTAAAGGAAAAACACTTGAGGTAATTGTAACCAAAGTAATTCCAGAAGTTAAAAACGGACATTTTATTGTCGAACTGGCTTTTGCTTCTAAAGAAGATATTACGCTGCAGGATGGTTTAAGCTTTGGAGTAAAACTGGTATTATCTGAGAAAAACAAAATTTTAGTACTCCCAAAGGGTATTTTCAGTCAGGAAACTGCCGGAAAATGGATCTTTCTAGTGAAAGGAAATAAAGGAGAAAAGCGTTTCATAAAATTAGGTCGAGAAAATCCATCGTATTATGAAGTCTTAGAAGGTTTGAAAGAAGGAGAATCGGTAGTGATTTCATCTTATTCGGATTATAAAGATATTGAAGAGCTTTCTATTCAGTGATTTTCAGTCCCAGTTTTCAGTTTCAGTTGACAGTCAGTTTCAGTCTCGGTTTTCAGTCGCAATAAGCATTAATACACAATTCACAACTTACAATTCACAATTCACAATTATAAAAAATCAATCATCAATCAAAAAACGTAATAATAACTAATCTTTAAAAACTATGATAACAATACAAAACTTAACCAAAGTATTTAGAACAGAAGAAGTTGAAACTGCTGCATTGAGCGGTATTAATTTAGAAATCAAAAAAGGAGATTTCCTAACTATCATGGGACCTTCTGGATGCGGAAAATCAACTTTATTAAATATCATTGGTCTTTTGGACAGTGCTACTGACGGAAGTTACAAACTTCTGGATCAGGAAATGATTGGTTTAAAAGAAAAAGGAAGAGCACAGGTGCGTAAAGAAAACATCGGGTTTATTTTCCAGAATTTTAACTTGATCGACGAACTTTCGGTTTATGATAATATCGAATTACCGCTGCTTTACAACAACGTAAAAGCTTCTGAAAGAAAACAAAAAATTGAGGCCATTGCCGAAAAATTAAATATTTCTCATCGTTTAAAACATTTTCCGCAGCAACTTTCGGGAGGTCAGCAGCAAAGAGTTGCCGTAGCAAGAGCTTTGGTAAATGATCCTAAAATTATTTTAGCCGATGAGCCTACAGGAAATCTTGACAGTAAAAATGGTAATGAAGTTATGGAACTTTTAACAGATTTACATGCTAAAGGTGCTACGATTTTGATGGTTACCCACTCTGATTATGATGCTTCTTTTTCGCAAAGAACCATTCATATGAAAGACGGAGTTATATTCTCTGAAAAATTAAATCAGAGAAATGTAGATGTTTTTATGGACGCTAAATAGTCAAAAGATGATCAAAATTATTGTTACTGCACTCGTAATTCTGGTAGAATTTGTGTGCAAAATTTTTACTCTTTTATAAAATATAAAAGTCTTACCATTTTAAAATAACTATAAAAACCCATACCATGATTTTTAACTGGTTTAAAATATTTATTTATCATTTAAAGCAAAGCAAATTGTTTTCGTTTTTAAATGTTTTAGGATTAAGCATTGGGATTGCCAGTATCATTTTTGCCATTTTGTACTGGAATAATGAACACTCTTATGATCAATGGAATCCTGAAAAAGAGAATGCATATGTAGTTCTGAATAAAATTGGAGCTACTGGCGATACCTGGGCCACAAGTTCAATTCCGTTTGGAGAAGCTTGTAAAGCTACTATTCCTGAAATCGAAAAAGTTTGTTTTCTGAACACTTGGTACGACGAAGAGGTAATCAAATACCGCGAACAAAAAATGTTAGTGAAAAAGATCATGGTTTCTGACGAGAATTTCTTTGATTTTTTCCCTTTTGAAATTATAAAAGGTGCCAAACAGAATATCCTGAAAGAGAAAAATAGTGTTGCCGTTTCTGATGAACAAGCACAATTACTTTTTAAAGATGAAGACCCAATTGGCAAGTCTATTTCATATAATAACAACGAGTATACTGTAAAAGCCGTTTATCATCTCATCAAACCATCATCTATAGAACCTAATTATGTATTCAGCGGTGTAAAAAGAGAAAACGATTTAAACAGCTGGGGGAATTTTAATTATGGTCTAATGATTAAAATTAAAAAAGGCGCTGACGTTGCTTCCGTTTTAAAGAAAATGCACCACGTAAATTATGTAAACAGAACTGTAAAAGATGCTAAAGAAAGCGGTCAGACTGTTGAACAATACATTAAAGAAAATGGTGAAATTGAGATTATTTTAGACCAATTGAAAAATTCACGTTTGTATGGCACAAAGAGTTCTGGAGGCGCTAATTTCCCAGAAGGATATGGTAATTTAAAACTGCTTTACATTATGGCCGGATTATCGGTTTTGATTTTGGTTTTATCTCTTGTAAATTATATCAATCTGGCAACGGCTTCGGCTATAAAACGCGCTAAAGAAGTAGGTGTTCGTAAAATTGTGGGCGCTTCAAAAAACCAGATAATTGTACAATTTATTTTCGAAACGGCTATTATTGTTACCCTTGCTATTTTGTTTGCACTTGCCATTGTCGAACTTTCTCTGCCATATTATAATACATTTTTGCGAAAAACTTTGACTATGAATGGCGGCGAATTTTACCTGCAGCTCATTTTGATTTTTGGATTAGTAATCATTCTTGCGGGTATATTCCCTGCCATTTATATCTCAAATTTTGAAACTTTAAAAGTTTTGAAAGGCAATTTCTCCAGAAGTAAAAGCGGTATCTGGATTCGAAATTCAATGCTAATTTTCCAGTTTGGAATTGCAGCCTTTTTCATTATTGGAGCTTTGATTGTTAACTCTCAGGTTGATTATATGATGAACAAAGATTTGGGATTTAGCGGCGATCAGGTGATTTCTATTCCGTACAACAAACCCGACAGGTCTAAAAGAACCGAACAATATTTAGTTGATAAAGAAGAAATCAAAAAAATTCCTGGTGTTGTAGATGTAACTACTTTTGCGGGTTCTTTTGGCGGAAGCACCAATTCTAGTTCTGGATTTAAACACAATGGTATTTTCGTACAGCCCCGAAATGTTGAAATGGATTTTGGCTTTCTTGATATGATGAAAATCAAAATTGTTCAAGGACGTGATTTATCGCCAAAGTTTGCCTCAGATACCGTAAGCAGTATGTTAATGAACGAAACACTGGTTAAAGCACTTAATCTTAAAAATCCAATTAATACTATCATCACTTCAGGATGGGGGAATGAAAAAGGAAACTTAAAGTTTAAAATTGTTGGGGTTGTAAAAGATTTCAATATAACGGGATTACAGAACAAAGTACCACCAATGGTTTTTATAAATCTTGAAACTTTGAAGTGGAATAATTTTAATGATGTACTGGTAAAAGTTTCTGCAAATAATTTAACAGAAACGTTAGAAAAATTGAAATCATACTGGGAGAAAAACGTAAACTCAGATTATCCTTTTGATTACGAATTTGTTAATAAAAAATTTGCTAAAACTTATGAGGAGCAAGTAAATCAAAAAAACCTGTTTTTCATTCTAAATTTAGTCGTAATCATAATTGCCGTGTTTGGATTATTTGCTTTGGCATCATTTTCGATGGAAAGAAGACTGAAAGAAATTGCAATTCGTAAAACATTAGGAGCAGAAACCGATATCCTGCTGAAGGAATTATCAAAACAATACATTGTTTTCTGTTTAATGGGATTTGCAATAGGAATTGTACCAGCTTATATTTTATTACAAAAATGGCTGGAAGATTTTGCTTTCAGAATCAATATTTCAGTTGTTCCGTTTAGCGCGGCATTACTTTCATTGTTAATCTTGACTTTGCTGATTGTTTTGGCAAAAGCCTATCAGGTAACTAAAATAGATGTATTGAAATATTTAAAATACGAATAACTTGTAGACCATTTTTTTATAAAAATCCCCTTTAGATACGAGAATCTAAAGGGGATTTTGTTTTATTTCATACTTACAGAATCATTAGAATACAGCAGTTTATCTAAACTTGAATCACGATCGTAAACATCTGGATAAAAACCAATTTCTCCGTCATCGTTTACCCAAGCAGTAAAATATCCTATGTAAATTGGAATTTTATTTTTAAGAATACAAGGTGTTTCTTTCTCTCCGCTCATCGCGCTATTAATTTTATCAACTGGCCAATCTGGATCGTCTTTTAATATTTCCATCGCCAGCTTTTTGGCATCTCTTACATTAATACAGCCATGGCTAAAAATACGTTTTTCAAAGTCAAACAAACTTTTCGCTGGCGTATCATGCAAATAGATATCATTTGGATTAGGAAACATGAATTTAACTAATCCTAACGAATTATTGGGTCCTGGTTTTTGTCTTACAGCACCTCCATTCCATTCCATATTATGATCGGCCAAATAATTTTTATCCTCGGCCATTTTAAGTTTCAGCTCATTTTTTATAATGCTGGCAGGCACATACCAGTAAGGACTGAATACAATTTTGTCGATTTTCCCGCTAAAAATAACCGTTTCGGTCATTCGTGTTCCTACGAATACGTCAGATACTAAATCGTATTTTCCGTCTTTCACATACACCAATCTGAAAGAAGGAATATTTACCATTATGTATTCTCTAGCGCTGGCAAGTTCGGTTGGAATCCATCGGCATCTTTCCATATTCAGCATAATCGTTTTAATTCTATTGCTGATGGGTTCATTCATTTGATCGATTTGTTCTTTTGTAAAAGTATAATTCAGTTTCAGTCCATATCGTTTTTTATACTTCAAAACGGCATCCATCATTTCTTGGTCATAATATTGACTTTTCGAATCTTCTTTTAAATCACCCACTACAAATAAACGTTCCCTAATCTGTTGAACGATTTTTCCGCTATCTAAAGGTTTTAATTCTTTGTAATTCGCTTCATCAATTTCGATTTTTTTCCAAAGACCTTTTTTCTCAATACTTCGATATTTTTTTAATACGTTCTGAAGTCTGTAATATTGATCCACCAACAGATTTTCGTCCTTATTCAATCGATCTGGATCTGCCATAAGCGAATCTAGAATTTTGTCATACGAAATAGTTTTGGCAGGCAGAAACCAGCCAATTTTTTTTAAAGTCTGAGCATCAACGCCTGAATACACGTTACTGGCGTAAAACACATACATGTTCGACAATAAAAGTTCGGTCTCTGATTTTGGAAGTTTATTTGATACGTTTTCATTAAAAATATCATCAATCAAATCTTTATAAGGCATTTGGGCTTTTATTCCCTGATCGTTTAAAAGATTTACTTTATGATACAATAGTGCCCCAAATTCGCTGACATTTTTATCATCGTGCCAAATCAAGTTGTAGTCCTTCTTTTTATACAATTCCTCAACATCTTTCTGGTATACTTTCAATTTAGGATACTTTTTATAAAAGCTGTTTATTTCAGCCACGCTGATCGTGCCAAATGAAAAAGCATTTATCTTGTACACATTTTCAAATTCAGTGAGATCGTTTTTTAGCTTTTTAGCATTTGCAGCTGGGCTAAAGGAAAACATTAAAAAACAACCAGCAATAATTACAGATAAGAAAGTAAAATTTCGCATATTTTTAAGGTTTAAATTTTAAACAAAAACTATTTGGAAATCTTAGATTTAAGGCAAATCAAATTTAATCAAGATTATCGAGAATTCTTACATTTTAGAGTACGAATTTCATACCTGTTTATATTGGATGTTCTTCAAAGGAATCCTCAAAAACAAACATCCATCATTTTGAATAATCTCAATATCAATAAATACAATTCAAAAGTCGGTAAATCCGAACTTAATCTGTTATCTTTGCAGTCTGAAATCAGTTTAAATTAACATAGGATTTTCAAATTGATTTCATTCATACATAATAGCACAATAAAATGAAATTAGATAGAAAAGAAATTCTTAAAGCTTTAGAATCAATTACTATAGCTGGAGAAGGAAAAAATATGGTCGAAAGCGGTGCCGTTGCAAACGTTCTCACTTTTGGTGATGAAGTTGTAGTTGACTTAGTATTGCATACACCAGCCATGCATATCAAAAAAAGAGCAGAAGACGATATTAAAAAAACAATCCACGAATTGATATCGGCTGATGCAAAAGTAAAAGTAAATATTAAAGTTGAAACTCCTGAAAAAGCCGAAATTAAAGGTCGCGCTATTCCAGGAATTAAAAATATTATTGCTGTTGCTTCTGGAAAAGGAGGAGTTGGAAAATCAACTGTTACAGCAAACCTTGCCGTTACATTGGCTAAAATGGGGTTTAAAGTTGGGGTTTTAGATGCCGATGTTTACGGTCCTTCAATGCCTATTATGTTTGATGTTGAAAACGAAAAGCCGGTTTCGACAACAGTTGACGGAAAGTCAAAAATGAAGCCAATTGAAAGCTACGAAATTAAAATGCTTTCTATCGGATTTTTTACAGCTCCAAGCCAAGCAGTAATCTGGAGAGGTCCAATGGCTGCTAAAGCCTTAAACCAAATGATTTTTGATGCAGACTGGGGCGAATTAGACTTTATGCTTCTTGATTTACCTCCAGGAACAGGAGATATCCACCTTTCTATCATGCAGTCGCTTCCAATTACTGGAGCGGTTGTAGTAAGTACACCTCAAGCAGTTGCTCTTGCCGATGCTAAAAAAGGAGTTTCTATGTTCATGCAGGACAATATCAACGTTCCAGTTTTAGGAATTATTGAAAACATGGCTTATTTTACGCCAGAAGAATTGCCAAATAACAAATATTACATCTTTGGGCAAGAAGGTGCAAAAAACCTTGCTGCTGATTTAGATGTGCCATTTTTAGGTGAAGTTCCAATCGTACAATCCATTCGTGAAGCGGGTGACTACGGTCGTCCTGCTGCATTGCAGACTGCATCGCCAATCGAAGGTGTTTTTGAAGCAATTACACGAAATGTGGTGCAGGAAGTAGTAAGCAGAAACGAAAGTCTTCCAGCTACTGAAGCAATTAAAATTACAACAATGGCAGGTTGTTCTGCAGTTAAAAAAAATTAGATAATTGAGATAATGTGTCAATTAGATAAAATAATTTTATAATTAGCACATTTCTTTAATATTGATACTTTAAATATTATGACAACAGAAGAATTAACAAATAATGTTTTATTGGCCTTAGACGAGATTAGGCCTTTCTTGAAATCTGATGGCGGAGATATTACATTAATCTCTATCGACGATGATAAACATGTTAAGGTGCGTCTTGAAGGAGCCTGCATTAGCTGCAGTGTAAATCAAATGACATTAAAAGCTGGAGTAGAAACTACTATTAAAAAATATGCACCTCAAATCGAAACTGTGGTGAATATAATGTAACAAAAACAATCTTTTTGTTTCCTACACCGCGGTCTTTCAATTAACAAGAATAGTAGGCCTTTAATGGATTAAAATCAAAATAATTCATTTAAAAGCCAATTTTATATAGTGTTTTTGAGGATTTGATAAAAAACAATACAAAGTTTTAAGAGTTTTAGTTCATTATTTGTTACATTTTTAACTTAAATTTGTGACATAACCCTAAAAATCTTAAATGTATGAAGAATTTTTACGCTCTATTTATTTTATTGTTCGTTGCAGCAGGGAGTTACGCGCAAAATAAAACAGTTGTTGTGGACAAGGCTTGGGTAAATGAGTCTGAAGAATGGTCAGATTTTACGTATTCTGGAAAAATTGTCTTTTCGATTAATCCAAATGACCCGCCTGGAACCTTAAGTATTGGAAATTATGATTTCTTATACGATTTTGTAGAAGGAAAAGGAAAATTCGCAAATAAAACAACTTACAGTTCTGCTCAGTTTTTAAATCCAAGAAAGGTTTCTGTAACTACCGACAAACAGGGAGTTTTAAACTCTACTTACGAAGGAACATTAATTTTTCAATCTGATAGAGATTATTACTCTGTAATAGCAGTTGTCACTATTCTTGAAAAGAACGACAGTGTTTTAGGAGTAAAAATGCGCCTTAAAGAAAGTAACAGAAAAGAATACGCGTTTAGCACAAAACCTACGAGTTAATATTAAATACAGGATTTTTTCACGTTATAAAATCCTACCAATAAAATTCCAATAATTAAAATGGATGTATTAATCAAGATTAAAGATCGAGAAGGAGTTATACACGAATTACAAGCTCCAACTGATATGGCAATGAACATAATGGAGTTATGCAAAGCATACGAACTTCCTGTTGAAGGAACCTGTGGAGGAATGGCAATGTGCGCTTCCTGCCAGTGCTATGTTTTAAATGATGTTGCATTACCAGAAATGGGTGACGATGAAGAAGCCATGCTGTCGGAAGCATTTTATGTTAAATCTAATAGTCGTTTAGGCTGTCAGATACCAATTACTGAAGATTTAGAAGGTTTAGAGCTGGAATTAGCTCCTGAATACTAAAAAAAATCCAAATATTTAAAAAATCCAAATTCCAATACTTAGGAATTTGGATTTTTTTTAGTTCTCACTTAAACCACTTGGATCAAAAGGCTCAAATTCTCTTTCTGAAAATGCTTCTGTTAGAATTCCAGCTGAACACAACCAGGTAATTGTTTCTTCAAGTGAATTTCCAGCTTTATAAATCATTTCACTATATCTTGGCAATATATAATATTAATTGTTCCAGAAAATGATTTCATCGCCATCAAAAGTATCTCCAATTCTGATGGAGTTCAGCACTTCTTCTTTCGTTAAAACCTCTTTTCCTTCGTCCCAAAACCAATATTCGGCAATACGGTTCTTCCATTCTTCTAGAGTAAGAATTATGGTCTCAGGAAGATAAATCCTTACATAAGTTCCTCCAAGAATCCCGCTTCCGTATGTTTGGACATATTCTTTATAATCTTCATCAAAAGAAAAGTTTAATGTTTTCTCGCAAGCCAATATATCTTCTTCATCAGCTGTAAATAAGTCCGTTTTATTGGTATTATAATTGGGAATAATCTTGTAGTTATCGAAATTCATAACGTTTAAATTTTAATTGCTAAGTTACTATTTAGTGAAACTATTTATCACAAAAAAGCCGTAACTACTTATCGTAATTACGGCTTTCTCTATAACAATTTTCTTTAATCTCAACGGATTAAACCAAACCTGCCTTTATTAAGTATTCAGCAATTTGGATCGTGTTTGTTGCTGCACCTTTTCTTAAGTTATCGGCAACAATCCACATGTTTAATGTATTTGGCTGGCTTTCGTCACGACGGATTCTTCCAACAAAAACATCATTTTTACCTTCTGCGTACAAAGGCATTGGGTATGTAAATGTATCTAAATTATCCTGCACCACTACTCCATCAGTATGGTGTAGAATTTCACGAACTTCATTTACATCAAAATCGTTTGTAAACTCAACGTTTACCGCTTCACTGTGTCCGCCTACAACTGGCACGCGAACTGCAGTAGCTGTAACTCTGATTGTATTATCACCCAGAATTTTTTGAGTTTCACGCACTAATTTCATTTCTTCTTTAGTGTAGCCGTTATCTTCAAAACTGTCGCAGTGTGGAATGGCATTTCTGTGGATAGGATATTTGTAAGCCATATCGCCTTGAACTCCTGCGTACTCGTTTTCTAATTGTTTAACCGCTTTTACACCAGTACCTGTAATAGATTGGTACGTAGAAACGATGATTCTTTTAATGTTGTATTTTTTATGTAAAGGTGACAAAGCCAAAACCATTTGAATAGTAGAACAGTTTGGGTTTGCAATAATTTTATCTTCTTTAGTTAAAACGTCAGCATTGATTTCTGGAACTACTAATTTTTTAGTTGGATCCATTCTCCATGCAGATGAGTTGTCGATAACCGTTGTTCCAGCAGCAGCAAATTTTGGAGCCCATTCTAACGAAGTATCTCCTCCTGCAGAAAAAACAGCAATATCAGCTTTCATATCAACAGCTGTCTGTAAGCCTACTACTTTATATTTGGTTCCTTTGTATTCGATTTCTTTTCCCACTGATCTTTCTGATGCAACAGGAATTAATTCTGTAACAGGAAAATTTCTTTCTGCTAAAACTTTAAGCATTACTTCGCCAACCATTCCGGTAGCACCTACAACTGCAATTCTCATTTTTATATTTTTAAATAATCAATTAATCAAATTTGTAACGCAAAAGTAAGTATAATAAAAGTCTCTACAAGGCGATTCACAAAAAATAACAAAATGTTATAATTTAAACAAATTTTGAAAATATTAAAATCACTTGGGATTTCTGTAAATTAGTCAAACTCTTCATCTGCCCATATAAGCCTTCTATCAATATTTGAGATACTGAGGTTCTCCTTTTCATTAATTTTTATAAGTTGGTCTGCAAATATCTGTAAGATTTTGTTTGCCTCGGCAATTGCTAATTTTAAATCTATTTTTTCAATTTCAACTATATTTACAGGAACTGGGGGAGCAAAACTTTCTCTTATTTCAATGTCAATAAAATCAAAACGAATTTTATTCTCGTTCTCGGTTACCCGCGGAAAAGGATGACCTGGATAAAAACTCCTTGTTTTTCCTGATATCAAACCTTCCCATTCTTTTATATCGGCTAAGCAGCCACAACATTGAGGAAAATAAACATCAACATCATCAAGTCGTAAAACATAACCTCCACTAAAAGAGCAAGCTAAATCTTCTATTCCATTATTTTCTTCTGTTTGTTGCGTTTCAATTTCTTTATAAATAAGCAACAGTAAATCTTCGTCTGATATTTCATCCACTTTATACAGCCAAGAGCCTTTAGTATAGGATTTAAGATTCTCCGAAAAACCATCCGCTTTATTACATAAATAATGATAAGTTTCCCATTCGTCCTTGTATTTCCAAGAAGGCCCTAAATCAGGGAGTTTTATATTTTCATTACTATTAAAAATTTCAAGTACAGGTATTAATTCCACTTTCATTATTATCAAAATTATAGATTATTTTTTTTGTAAAAATATTACTTTTCCTACAAACAAGTATCTATAAACCAAAAAAACCGCCTCTTTAGAAGGCGGTTAAGTTAGACTTAGTGTAGCGGTATTATATATTTTTATTTTTCAAAAGATCTCTAATTTGTGTAAGCAGTTCTTCCTGAGTTGGAGCTGCAGGCTGATTCGGAGCTGGTTCTTCTTTCTTTTTAAGATTACTTATCCCTTTAATAATTAAGAACAAAACAAATGCTACAATTATAAAGTTAATTACCGCCGAAAGAAACATTCCGTATTTTACGCCTCCAAAAGCCGTAAGATCCTGAATTTTTTCTAAATGTGCTGCTTCTAGAGCGGGTTTTAATACCAAAGGTGTAATTACGTCTTCAATGAATGAACTTACAATTTTACCAAAAGCAGCTCCAATAATTACAGCAACAGCAAGGTCAACTACATTGCCTTTCATTGCAAATGCCTTAAATTCTGAAAAAAATCCCATATCTGATTTGTTTAGTTTAACATTAAATGAATATCGAAAATACGCAATTTAATTGAAAATTCTTAACGCTATCGGAAAAATACGCGCTTTACTCTTTGCGAAATACTGGTCATAATCTCATACGGAATGGTTTTTAACGCCACAGCCATTTCGATAACAGTTGGGCTTTCGCCAAAAATAATCACCGAATCGCCTTCTTTGCAATCGATATGGCTTACGTTTACCATTAACATATCCATGCAGATGCTTCCTACGATTTTGGCTTTTTGATTTTTAATCGTCACATACCCAACTTCATTTCCCCATAGCCTTGCAATTCCGTCGGCATAACCAATAGGAATGGTTGCGATTTTGGTTTCTCTATCGGCCATAAAACGACGTCCGTAACCTACGCTGTCGCCGGCAGGAATAGTTCGAACCTGCGAAATAATCGATTTTAAAGTTCCAACATTTTCCAAATATTTCTGTTCTGCTGGATCATTGGAAACTCCATATAAACCAATTCCTAAACGTACCATATTATATTGTGCATCTGGAAAATTACTGATTCCAGAAGTATTTAAAGTATGTCGGATTGGGTTTATGTTTAATTCTGTCATTAATTTTGAAGACAGTTTTTCAAACAACGCAATCTGCTGTCTCACAAAATCAAAGTACTGCGGATCATCACTTGTTGCCAAATGTGATAAAATGCTTTGTACACGAACGCTTGAATTCCCTTTTAAAGTTGCAATCAGTTCATCGATTGTATTGTTTTCAAAACCTAAACGATGCATTCCAGTATCCATTTTAATATGTATTGGATAGTCTTTTAAGTTCTTTTCTCTGGCAATCTTTAAAAAAGCATTCAATCCTTTTAAGCTATAAATTTCAGGTTCTAATTGATATTGAATAATCGAAGGAAAACTGGTTGATTCAGGGTTTAAAACCATTATAGGCAGTTTGATACCGCCATTTTTCAATGAAATTCCTTCATCGGCGAAAGCCACACCTAAATAATTTACTTTATGATGTTCGAGTAATTTAGCAATTTCAAGTCCACCGTTTCCATAACCAAATGCTTTTACCATAACCATCATTTTAACGTCTGGTTTCAGCTTTGATTTAAAGTAATTGAAGTTATGAGTTATGGCATCTAAGTTAATTTCCAAAACGGTTTCGTGAGTTTTCTCTTCTAGAAGCGATACAATTTCTTCAAACTGAAAAGATCTTGCTCCTTTTATCAAAATGGTTTCATTATTAAAATCAAACCTTTCTATTTCATTGATAAAATCGGCTGTATTTTGAAACATCGTACTGTTAGCAAATTTATCTTTGAAAGAAGAAATCGTAGGGCCAATTCCAATTACACGATGAATTTTATTGTCTGAAATTAACTGGGAAACTTTTGAATACAATTCTTCATTCGAAAATCCGCTTTGAAAAATATCCGATAGAATCACGGTTTTTGAAGCATTCTTTTTCTGGCTTTCCAAAAAGTCCAAAGCAATTTTTAAAGACTGGAAATCAGAACTATAACTATCGTCGATAATACTGCAATTGTGAATTCCGTTTTTAACTTCCAAACGCATTTCAACTGGATAGAGCAGTTTTACACGGCTTTGAATAATTTCAAAATCGTATTTGAAATACAATAAGACCAACAAACAAGAAATCGTATTTTCTATGGATGCTGAATCGCTGAACGGAATTTCTAAATTGAATATTTCGTCATTATATTGATATTGAATAGTCGTAATATCGTCTTGGGTTTCTTTTTTCAGAATATAAACAGAAGCTAAATCATCTGTAAAACTCCATGAAAAAAGTATTCTTTCTGGAAGCGGATATTCGGCACAAAAATCTGCCAGACATTGATCTACCAATTTATTTTTTTGGTATACAATAACTTTTGATTTTTTGAAAAGCTGTAATTTCTCTTTGATTTTTTGTTCAGCATTTTCGAATCCTTCATCGTGAGCAGAACCAATACTAGTTAAAACACCAATGCTGGGTTTGATGATTTTTTCAAGATTCACCATTTCATTAACCGTTGAGATTCCGGCTTCGAAAATTCCTAAATTGTGTTTTTCGTTTATCGCAATAACTGATAATGGAACTCCAACTTGCGAATTGTAACTTTTCGGGCTTCGAATGATATTGTAATCGGGACTCAGCAAAAAATTAAGCCATTCTTTTACAATTGTTTTTCCGTTACTTCCCGTTAAACCAATTACCGGAATATCGAATAAATTACGATAATAGGCTGCTAATTCCTGAAGTGCTTTCAGCGTATTTTTAACTACTAAAAAGTTGGCTTTTCCCTTTACATTTTCGGGAATATATTGCACCACAAAGTTCTGAACTCCTTTTTCTATAAGTTCTGAAATGTATAAATGAGCATCGTTATTAACACCAGAAAGGGCAATAAACAAGGTTTGCGACCCGTTTTGTAAAGAACGGCTGTCGATCGAAACGTGATCGATAAAAGTGTCATTATCAGAACCTGTCCATTCAGCATTAAAAACTGAAATCAGGTTTTTTAGGTTTATGCTCATTTTGAAATTTCTTTTTGTCAAATTTAAAAAAAGGTTTGCGACGAATCTCTCAATTTTTCGCTAATTTATTTTTGAGTTAGAAAGATGTTTAGTCAGAGAAATTCTTGTAATTGCCAACAAAAACATTATTTGATTATATTTGTTTAATACCACAAAAATTACGTTTTGAAAAAAATCCTAGTTTTATTCTCCTATATATTTCATCCGATTTTTATATCGATGTATGCCACATTGTTTTACTTGTATTGTAAAGATGATATTTTTACAACTCAAGAAAAATATTTTGTCCTTTTTCAAATTTTGGTCATTACCATTATTGTCCCAATATTATTTTTTATGCTATTGCGTTCTACAGGACATGTAAAATCGATGATGCTTCCTGAGAATTCTCAAAGAAGAGTTCCGCTTATACTGCAGTGTTTTTTATATATTTTACTGGTAAAAAGAAGTATTGTAATTGTTCGTTATCCCGAACTGCATTTCTTTTTTCTGGGCGCTTTGTTTACCACTATTGCGGCATTGGTATTGTCATTATTCAAAATTAAAGCAAGTCTGCATGTGGCAGCAATAAGCGGTTTTATGGTATTTGCTGCGGGATTAAATCTGCATCTTCAAATGCAGAATCCGTATTGGTCCGCTTTTTTAATTTTAATGACTGGAGTTGTGGCTTCATCACGACTTGAGATGGAAGCACATACACCAAAAGAACTCGTAGCAGGATTATTAATTGGTGTTCTGCCTCAGGTATTATTTTTATACCTGTGGTTATAAGATGTAGAAGATCAAACCTGCATTTAAGGTTTTTAAATTCAGTTTTTCTCCTGTTAATAAGGTAGTGGAAGAATCAAACAACGGATTTAAACCATAATACACATAAATATTCCAAGTATTATATCCTGCCGAAAGATAAGGTCCGTATTGAAATTTATTAATATCTGGATTATTATTGATTCTGTATTTATTTTCGCCATCATCTAAAAGTGATGTGTTTGAAAAAGCATAACTGAATTTCATTCCTAAATAAACACGCCAGAATTTATAACTTTCAAAAGTGGAATTACGCCATCTAAATTCTATTGGAAGTTCTACAGAATATTGTCGGTATCGGTTAGAAACAAATTCTCCGTAATTATTAACGGCATAAACAGGCGCTCCTGCCGGATCTTTAGAAATTGTAAGGTTTTGATAATAATTTTGATAACTCAATCCTAAACCTGCTGCAATAGCAATTGTTCTCGATTTGTTAATAGGCATATCGCGCAGAAAACCTCCAGAAAGTCCTAGTGAAAATTTATTCTGTTTGAATTTATCTGGAAGATCTGTAAACATGTTATAGGTTACCGAAAAATAAAACTGGTCTTCTCTGTACAAAGAATCTATTTTAACTATAGGTTTTATTTCTGGTTTAGCACTTTCCTGCGCAAAAACATTGAAAAACAAGATTAAAAACAAACAGCTAAACAGTGATCGCATATATTTTTTAGATTTTAAAACAGAATTAAATATTGAAACGTTTTTAAGATTAGTTTTATTTCACTTACAAATATAATATAATGCCAGTTCAGGATGCGATTCTAAACAAAATATTCTGTTTTTGATGACGAATAAAAGGGTTTACTGAACTTTTTTCAAATAATACGCAGCTGAAAGCAAAAAATCAATCCGTATTTGTATGATCTTTTATACCTTTGTTGCTCGATGAAGAAAAAACAGCTCATATTAAGTTTCTCTTTTGCTGTAACAGTATTGTTCTCAATATTGTTTCAGTCGATACACAGTTATGAGCATATTGTAAAACAGCTTTCCGAAAAGCAGTGTCATCATAGTTACAACGACCCAAGCGGCGAAATAACACACCAGCACCATAATTACGACGTTTGTTTTGTTTGTAATTTTGCTTTTGAATCATTCACTGTTCCACAGAGCTTTTCTTTTCAGTTTTATTATTTCAACAGCGATATTCCTTATTTCTTTCCGCTGACTGAAAAGATTTTTTCAATTTCAAAAACCCCGTATTTATTACGAGGACCTCCTGCTGTAGTTGCTTAAACTCCACCATCAAAAAAATCTTTCTTTCATTTAAATTCAAAACTACGTTGAGTTTCCTAATCCTATTTTAAAAATCAGGATCAGAATACTTTGCTGTATGTTTCAATTTTGTTGAAGGAAAAACAATTAACTATAGCATCATCCAAATGAAAAAATTCATATTAGCCCTTATTTTAGGGATCTCGAGCATTGTATCTGCTCAAAATTCAGTTTCAGGAACTGTAACTGATACACAAAATAATCCATTGCCTGGAGTCTCTGTTTATGCTCCTGAATTACATAAAGGAACTACAACTGACGCAAACGGAAAGTACGAATTAAACAATCTTCCAAACGGAAGTTTACGTATTGCTTTTACATATGTTGGTTATGCCAATCAAAATAAAACAATCGCGAAATTATTAAAACAGAATACTTTAGATATTACACTTGAAGAATCTATTTTAGAAATGGATGAAGTGGTGGTTTCTACACCTTTCAACAAACTCCAATCACAGAACGTAATGAAAATTGAGCATGAAAGCATCAAAACATTACAACAAAAAGGAACCTCTACTCTAATTGAAGGTTTAGCCACTATTCCCGGAGTTTCTCAAATTTCAACTGGAACTTCGATTGGAAAACCAGTAATCCGAGGACTTAGCGGCAATCGTGTTTTGGTGTATTCGCAAGGCGTTCGTATCGAAAATCAGCAGTTTGGAGACGAGCATGGTTTAGGTTTAAATGATGCTGGAATAGAAAGTGTTGAAGTTATCAAAGGCCCGGCATCGCTATTATATGGTTCTGATGCTTTAGGAGGAGTTTTATACTTTAATCCTGAGAAATTTGCCGATGCCGGTACTTTTAAAGCCAATTTCAGTCAAAAATATTTTACCAATACAGAAGGAAGCAACTCTTCTATCGGATTAAAAACCTCAACTGACAATTGGAAATTCTTAGCTAGAGGAAGCTACAATACCCATTCTGATTATAAAATCTCAGGCGGCGACCGCGTAACGAATTCACGTTACAACGAAACCGATTTTAAAACTGGAATTGGATATAGCAATTCCAGTTTTTCAAGTGTTTTAAGATACAATTACAACAAATTGGATATTGGAATTCCAGAAGAAGGAATCGCTGAACAATCGTCAAGCAAGGACACACAATTTCCAAGACAAGGAATCTTCAATCATTTATTGAGTTTAAACAATGTTATTTTCTTCGAAAACTCAAAATTAGATGTCGATTTAGGATATATTTCTAATGACCGAAGCGAGTTTGAAGACAGCAACGAAGCATCTTTACACATGAAATTGAACACTTTCAATTACAATGCAAAATATCATTTTCCTAAATTCGGAAAAATCGAAACTATTGTAGGAGTTCAAGGAATGCACCAAACCAATAAAAATTCTGGTGAAGAATATTTAATTCCAGATGCTACAACGAATGATTTTGGTGTTTTTGGAACTGCAAATTACGAATGGGACAACAGCGTTATTCAAGCTGGATTACGTTTCGACAATCGAAATATTACTTCTATCGCTCACGGAACTGAAGGTGAAGAAGGATATTTTCTGCCTCTTGACAGATCATTCGATAGTTTTAATGCATCGTTAGGTTACAAAACCAAATTGGCAGAACCATTTACGCTTCGTTTAAATGTGGCAACCGGATTTAGAGCGCCAAACTTAGCCGAATTAACTTCAAATGGTGTGCATGAAGGAACAAATCGTTACGAAATTGGAAATGCCGCTTTGAAAACCGAACAAAACGTTCAAACCGATTTAAATTTAGAATATAAAAACACCCATTTTGAGTTTTTTGTAAACGGATTTTACAACCACGTAAACAATTACATTTATACTTCGCCAACTGGAGAAACTCGTGATGATAATGATGTGTTTGCTTACGTTCAAGATAATGCACAATTATACGGTGGTGAAGTTGGTTTACATTTTCACCCGCATCCTTTAGATTGGCTGCATTTTGAAACGAGTTTTGAAACGGTTACCGGTAAAAAAGAGAACAAAGATTATCTGCCTTTGATTCCTGCAAACAACTGGAATAATACACTTAGAACAGAATTCAATATCAAAAACTGGTTAAGTGAAGGTTTTGCTTCTTTAAATGTTTCTTCAACTTTCAGCCAAGATAATGTAAGCGGTTTCGAAACAGCTTCAAAAGGATATACTTTGGTAAATTTAGGTTTTGGAGGAACTGTTAAATTAGGAAAAACTGCTTTCGACATTAACTTAAACGGAAACAATTTATTTGATAAAAAATACATTGCGCACCTTTCAAGATTAAAAACAGATGGTATTCCAAATATTGGAAGAAACATCGTTTTGGGAGTTAATTTCAATTTATAAGATTTTTAATTTAACCGCTAAGTAAGCGAAGGTTTCGCAAAATACACAAGCTTATTTCACTTTTAAAAATCTCGCAAAGACGCGAAGTCGCAAGTAATTAAAAAACTTTGCGTCTCTGCGCCTTTGCGAGATTAAAATTTTGCTCTCGATAACTATGGGGATTGCAAAAACTCATTACGTCCTTTGCGGTTAAAAACTTATCATTCTCACAAAAAGCATTATTTTTGTTACAACAGATAAAACTAACTATGAAAAAAACATTTTTATTAATGGCAATAACAACTGCAGGGATTTCATTTGGACAAGGTAAAATTCAATATCCGCAAACTAAAAAAGGAGAAACTGTTGATGTTTATTTTGATACTAAAGTAAGCGATCCATACCGTTGGCTAGAAGATGATAAATCTGCCGAAACAGCTGCTTGGGTAAAAGCTGAAAATGAAGTGACCTATGGTTATTTAGATAAAATTCCGTTTCGTGAAGAATTAAAAAAACGAATGGAAAAACTTTGGAATTACGAAAAAATCGGAGCTCCATTTAAAGAAGGAAAGTTTACCTATTATTATAAAAACAACGGACTTCAAAATCAGTCTGTGGTTTATAGAAAAGATCAAAACGGTAAAGAAGAAATTTTCCTAGATCCGAATACATTTTCAAAAGACGGAACTACTTCTCTTGGAGGATTGGATTTTTCGAAAGACGGAAACAAAGCGGCTTATTCTATCTCTGAAGGCGGTAGTGACTGGAGAAAAGTCATTATAATTGATGCCGTTACTAAAAAGGTTTTAGAAGATACTTTGGTGGATGTAAAATTCAGCGGTATTTCTTGGTATAAAAATGAAGGTTTTTACTATTCAAGTTATGAAAAGCCAAAAGGAAGTGAATTATCTGCTAAAACAGATCAGCATAAATTGTACTTTCATAAGTTAGGAACTTCTCAAAAAGAAGATAAAGTCATTTTTGGTGCTGATCAAAAACGAAGATATGTTAGCGGTTATGTTACCGAAGATGATCATTTCTTAATTATTACAGCTGCCAATTCTACTTACGGAAATGAATTATATATCAAAGATTTAACTAAACCAAACAGTCCGATTGTTACTATTATAGACAACTTTGATAATTCATATTCCATAATAGAAAACGAAGGAACAAAATTATTTATCGAAACAGATTACAAAGCGCCTAACGGGCGTGTAGTTTTAGCTGATGCCAATAATCCAAAACAAGAAAACTGGAAAGATTTCATCAAAGAAACCGAAAATGTACTCAATCCATCAACTGGAGCTGGATACTTTTTTGCAAACTATACAAAAGATGCCGTTTCGTTTGTGATTCAATATGATTATAACGGAAAATTAATCCGTGAAATCAAACTTCCAGCTGTAGGAACTGCCAGCGAATTTGGCGGTAAAAAAGACGAAAAGATTCTATACTACAGTTTTACCAATTATACCACTCCAGGAACTATCTTTTCTTTTGAGCCAAAATCAGGTAAATCAGAAATTTATCAGAAACCAAAAGTAGATTTCAAAAGCGAAGATTACGAGTCTAAACAAGTTTTCTATACTTCAAAGGACGGCACAAAAGTTCCAATGATTATTACGTATAAAAAAGGAACAAAATTAGACGGTAAAAACCCAACAATCCTTTACGGTTATGGCGGATTCAATATTAGTTTAACACCAAGTTTCAGCATTGCAAATGCAGTTTGGATGGAAAACGGCGGCGTTTACGCTGTTGCCAACCTAAGAGGTGGCGGTGAATACGGAAAAAAATGGCACGATGCAGGAACCAAACTTCAAAAACAAAATGTATTTGATGATTTTATCGCTGCCGCAGAATATCTAATTACCCAAAAATATACCTCATCTGATTATTTAGCAATTCGCGGAGGATCTAATGGAGGTTTATTAGTTGGTGCTACAATGACACAACGCCCAGATTTGATGAAAGTAGCTTTACCAGCTGTTGGAGTTATGGATATGCTTCGTTACAATGCTTTTACAGCCGGTGCAGGATGGGCTTTCGACTACGGAACTGCTCAGGATAGCAAAGAAATGTTCGAATATTTAAAAGGATATTCTCCGGTTCACAACGTAAAACAAGGAACGCATTATCCTGCAACAATGGTAACTACTGGAGATCATGACGATCGTGTAGTTCCAGCTCATAGTTTCAAATTTGCATCTGAATTGCAAGAAAAACAAACAGGCAACAATCCGGTTTTAATTAGAATCGATGTTAAAGCAGGACACGGAGCAGGAAAATCTGTTGCGGCTACCATTCAAGAGAATGTAGACATTCAAGCATTCACACTTTACAATATGGGGTTTACTGCTTTGCCAAAAAAGTAAAACTTTAAGCTTAATTTTTTTATTAGCCACGAATTCACGAATTATTTTCTGAATATCGTGGCTATTTTATTTCACGCAGATCTGGCAGATTTAGGCAGATCTAAATTGATTTAATTTAAAAAATCTGAGAGCATCTGCTTAAATCTTTTTAAATCTGCGTGAAATAAATTCGAACAATTAGCCACAGCATTTTTAAACTCATAGATTAAAATAAAATTCGTGAATTCGTGGCTACCTTTTTTATACAAAGCTTTTATACTAAATTTGAGAAACTAAAAACTTAAAGAATGGAAATTATAAAATGGGGAATTATTGGCTGCGGAAATGTTACCGAAGTTAAAAGCGGACCTGCTTTTCAGAAAGCTTCAAACTCTGCTTTAGTTGCCGTCATGCGAAGAGATGCAGCTCTTGCTGAAGATTACGCAAAACGTCACAACGTTCCGAAATGGTATTCAAATGCTGAAGATTTAATAAACGATCCAGAAGTAGATGCTGTTTATATTGCCACTCCTCCATCTTCTCATAAAGAATACACTATTTTATGCGCTAAAGCCGGAAAACCGGTTTACGTTGAAAAACCAATGGCTTTGACATTTGAAGAATGTAACGAAATGATCAGTGCCTGCAAAGAACATAATGTACCTCTATTTGTGGCATATTACAGAAGAGGTCTGCCTCGTTTTTTAAAAATTAAAGAAATAATCGATCAAGGAAAATTAGGAACTATTAGACACGTAAATTGTGTTTTATACCATCCGTTTGAGAAACGCTACGATGATGAAATCAATCTTCCGTGGACTGTTTTGCCACATATTTCAGGTGGAGGAATTTTTGTGGATTTGGCTTGTCATACTCTTGATTTCTTGGATTTTGTTTTAGGTCCCATAAAATCTGTCCGCGGACATGCCACTTCTCAATTACTAGCTTATCCTGCAGAAGATGCGGTTTCGATGTCGTTTTTATTTGAAAACGGAATTCACGGATCTGGAATTTGGAATTTTGCCAGTTTCGAACGTTACGACAATACCGAAATTGTGGGTGACAAAGGAAAAATCTCTTTTTCTACTTTCGGAAATGATCCTATTCATATTCAATATGCAAATGGAGAAAAAGAAAGTATTACGATAGAAAATCCGCTACATATTCAGCAGCCGTTTATTGAAACTGTTATTGCTGAACTTTTGGGTAATGAAGGCGCTTCTCCATCAAAAGGAGTTTCTGGCGCAAGAACAACCTGGGTTATTGATCAGGTTTTGAAGGAATTCAGAGAAACTTCGAGATAATTATTATGTTCTAATTTGAATTGCTTCCTGCTTTAGCTGGAGGAATTTTTTCAAAGAATTTTAAGGCTTTAGCCAAACAGGTAATTTGGCTAAAGCCTTTCATTTTAATCCATTTTCTCAACCTCCAGCTAAAGCAGGAGGCAATTCAAATAAAAAAGAGGATATTCTTTCGAATATCCTCTTTTGTAAACTATAAAAAACTTGGAAATTATAGGCTGTATTTTAAACCTACAGTTAATCCTAAACCAGAGATTCCAACATAAGAACTTAATTCGTCCATTTTGTCATTAGGTCTAGTTGTATCTGTTGTATCGTTTGTAGTTGCTGTATTTGGGTTAAATAAAGCATTATTAGAATTTGAATTTAATTTATCATGATATACTGTATATCTTTGAGATGTATTTCTTGTTGCCAAAGCATCTTGACCATTCACAGTATATTCAGTAGTTTCTTTAGTTTTACCGTGTACAGTAAAATTACGATACTCTAATTCAGCAAAAGCAGAAATGTGTTTTCCTAATTTATAAGATGTACCTAAAGATGCCATGAATCCAATTGTTGGATTTGGTTTTACAACATCTTTCGAATAGATATTATTTTTTGCTACTTGATTAGTACCTACATAAGACAAAAGCTCTCTATCTGTTTTAATATCTAATGTACCGTGAATTGGCACAATAACTCCAACTTTAGTATATGGTTCAAAACCATGCGCTTCACCTAAAAACATTACAATTGCTGGAGCTACATCAAAAGCTTTAATCTGCCCGTTTGCCTCAAAACTAATATATGTAGCAACAGTAGTAGCTGGATCATAAGAATAAAGTCTATTAGTAGTTTGAGCCATAGTTTTACTATTGCTGATATAATAATTTGCAGATAGCTCTACTCCTAAACGTGTAGAAAAACGATATCCTGCCGTAATTCCACTTCTAAAACCTTGTCCAAAAGACCCCGTAATACTTTCTCTCGAAACTAGTTTATTATTTGATAATGTTCCTGAATAAACATCTCTATTTGGTGCCTGACCTCCTACTTCTGGAAATTCAGTTGATGCAGTTTGGTTGAAATATGATCCACCCAATTTAAAATACCAGCTTTCTGGTTTGTCCGCACTTCCTGTCTGCGCCATGGCGGTCATAGAGCAAACTAATAATCCTAATAAAAATAGGTTCTTTTTCATAATTCTGATTTAATTGATTTATACAAACTTAGGACAATTTAACATATTCCTATAATTTGCCTTGTTAGACATTCAACGAAAACGTTGTAATTTCCGACAATATTACTAAAAAAGTATTATGCATGCATATTTTTAACATAAAAAATTAACATACGTTTAAATTTTAACTGTTAATTTTTTAGTTCAATTTAAAATTAATCTGCATTTTCTCTAATTCTGCCAGTAATTCGGCTGAAATCTTAACTTTCAGCCTACGGCTTGGCATTGTTAATTTGGTCACCACTTTGACTTCTTCAACCTCTTTTACCTCCTGCATTTTGGCTTCACCTGCGGCAGTTTCTACATCATCATTTTCATCTTCAAAAACGGCATCTTCATTATCTTCAAATTCACTTGTTGTTTCTACTTCAATTAAGCGTTTTATGTTTTCTAGTTCCATGATTTCAAAGGTTACCGAATTATCTCCTTTATTTTCATTAAAAAGATGGTTTAGTTTGTGGATAAAATCAGGATGCAAATCTTTAATATTCAACAATAAAATCAGTTTTTTGGCTAAAGTTTCTAATATATCCTGCAATTGTTTTACCTCAACGAACTGCATTCTTGGATCTGATTTTTTACCGGTTTCATGATTTACCCAGCCTTCTTTAATTAGAATTTTCATGAATGCAAAGTTGTTCTGAATTAAGAAATGGCGAAATTTTAAATATTCCTCACCAAAAATCTTGAACTCAAAACTTTCATCATATCCTTCTAAATTAAACGCTGCCCAGCCTTTTCCGTTTTTGGCCACGCGATGCTGGACGTTATTGATAATTCCTGCAACAGTCAGGTTCTTACCAACATAATCGTTCATATTTTTCAGCGCTTCTAATCGGGCATTACAGAAATATTTCATTTCAAATCTAAAATCATCAAGCGGATGCCCTGAAATATAAATTCCAACAACCTCTTTTTCCTTTGCCAGTTTTTCCATTGTGCTCCAATCTTCACATGGAGGAACAACAGGTTCTGCAATTTGAACTTCGCTGGTTTCTCCGAACAAACTTACTTGAGATGAATTTTCATTTTCTTGAAATTTCGATCCGTAACGCATTGCTTTTTCGTAGAAAGTAATTCCGTCGCCATCATCGTGAAAATATTGTGCTCTTGTTGTTCCTTCAAAAGAATCAAAACCTCCTGCCAAAGCTAAATTCTCAATCGCTTTTTTGTTGGCTGCACGAAGGTCAATTCGCTTTGCTAAATCAAAAATCGATTTATATCTTCCGTCTTTTCTATTTTCTACAATAGTTTCTACAGCTCCTGCTCCTACTCCTTTAATAGCTCCCATTCCAAAACGAACCGCATAATCATCGTTTACGGTAAATTTATAGTATGATTCATTTACACATGGTCCTAAAACCTGCAATCCCATACGTTTACATTCTTCCATAAAGAACGAAACCTGTTTGATATCGTTCATGTTGTTCGAAAGTACCGCCGCCATATATTCTGCCGGATAATGTGCTTTTAAATAAGCAGTTTGATACGCAATCCAAGCATAACAGGTCGAGTGCGATTTGTTGAAGGCGTAACTCGCAAAAGCTTCCCAGTCTTTCCAAATCTTCTCTAGAATTTTAGCATCGTGTCCTTTTGCTGCCGCTTGTTCAACAAACTTCGGCTTCATTTTATCTAGTACGTCTTTTTGTTTCTTACCCATCGCTTTACGCAAGACGTCGGCCTCACCCTTTGTAAACCCTGCCAAAGACTGAGACAAAAGCATTACCTGCTCTTGGTAAACTGTAATTCCATAGGTTTCTGATAAATATTCGGCACAGGCATCCAAATCGTATTTAATTTCCTCATCTCCATTTTTTCTTCGAACGAAAGACGGGATATACTCTAAAGGTCCCGGACGATACAAGGCATTCATGGCAATTAAATCCCCGAAAACCGTTGGTTTCAGATCTTTCATGTATTTCTGCATCCCAGGCGACTCGTATTGGAAGATTCCAACGGTTTCACCTCTTTGGAAAAGCGCATACGTTTCTTCGTCATCAATGGGGAAAGTATCTGGATTGAGTTCAATTCCTGTTCTGTATTTTACCAGTTTTACGGTATCTTTTATCAGCGTCAGGGTCTTCAGACCCAAGAAGTCCATTTTCAGCAATCCAGCACTTTCTGCAACCGAGTTGTCAAACTGTGTTACATATAAATCCGAATCTTTTGCGGTGGTAACCGGAACGTAATTCGTAATATCCGACGGCGTAATGATTACCCCGCAGGCATGAATTCCCGTATTACGCATCGATCCTTCAAGGATTTTTGCCTGCTGAATGGTTTCTCCTGCCAAATCATCTTCATTGGCAATCGCGATTAATTCTTTTACATTATCAAATTCGTCAGAACGAAGTGCTTTTTTAACTTCATCTTCACTTTCCGAAATAAAACGCGCCAAATTCCATTTGGACGGCATCATTCCCGGAATCAGTTTTGCAATTCTATCGGCTTCAAATAAAGGTAAATCCAGTACACGAGCCGTATCACGAATCGCCGATTTGGTCGCCATTTTACCATACGTGATAATCTGTGCCACCTGTTTTTGACCGTATTTGTTGATTACGTATTCCATTACACGTCCACGACCCTCATCATCAAAGTCAATATCAATATCGGGCATCGATACACGGTCAGGATTTAGGAAACGCTCAAAAAGCAAGTCGTATTTAATTGGGTCAATATTGGTAATTCCGAGACAGTAAGCAACCGCAGATCCGGCTGCAGAACCACGTCCTGGCCCCACCGAAACGTCCATTTTTCTAGCTTCGGCAATGAAATCCTGTACAATCAAGAAATAACCTGGATATCCTGAATTCGAAATCGTCAATAATTCAAAATCCAGACGTTCCTGAATTGATTCAGTAATTTCGCCATATCTTCTTTTCGCACCTTCCATTGTAAGGTGACGTAAATAAGCATTTTCACCGCGAACGCCATTGTCTTTCTCGTCTTCCGGATCAACAAATTCTTCTGGAATATCAAATTTTGGAAGTAGTACATCTCGATAAAGTGAATATACTTCTACCTTATCTACAATTTCCTGAATGTTTATAATCGCTTCAGGAAGATCAGCAAAGAGCTTTTTCATCTCTTCTTCGGACTTGAAATAGTATTCCTGATTTGGAAGTCCGTAACGATAACCACGACCACGACCAATTGGTGTGGCTTGCTTTTCACCGTCTTTTACACACAATAAAATGTCGTGTGCATTGGCATCCTCTTTATTTAAATAATAGGTATTGTTGGTAGCAATGAGCTTTACATTGTGTTTTTGAGAGAACTCAATCAGAGTTTTATTAACACGGTTTTCATCTTCCTGATTATGGCGCATGACTTCCAGATAGAAATCTTCGCCAAATTGCTCTTTCCACCAAATTAAAGCTTCCTCGGCTTGGTTTTCACCAATATTCAAGATTTTACTCGGAATTTCTCCATATAAATTCCCAGACAAAACCATGATATCGCCTTTGTATTGTTCCACAATCTTTCTGTCAATTCTGGGAACATAATAAAAACCATCCGTATAAGCAATCGAAGCCATTTTGGCTAAGTTGTGATATCCTGTTTTGTTTTTAGCCAATAAAACAACTTGGTAACCGTTGTCTTTTTTACTTTTATCCAAATGGTTTTCACAGATATTAAATTCACAACCTACAATAGGTTTAACCTCTGTTTCGGTTGGCTCTTCTCCTGCTTCTACTAAAGCTTTGTTTTTTCCAGAAGCCGCTTTGTTGTGATTCATAACAGCGCTCACAAAATGAAACGCTCCCATCATGTTTCCAGTATCGGTCATGGCCACGGCCGGCATTCCGTTTTTCGCGGCAGCGGCAACGATATTTCCAATTCCGATTGTTGATTGAAGAACCGAAAACTGTGTATGATTGTGTAAATGTGCAAATTTTGCAGCCTTAAAATCAGCTTTATCTTCTTCTGAAACTACAGTCTGCTGACCTTCTCCGGCTAAAGCCTTAAGCTGTTCTCTGATTTTATCAGAAGCTGCTTTTAAATTAATATGTTTTAAACCAATAAGCTGAAATGGCTGTGGATTTCTTTCTTGAAAATCTTTGAAATACTCCTTCGGAACATCCAGTTCTTCTTTGGTAAAAACCTCTCTTCTTACCAATTCCAAGAAACAGCGCGTAGTTGCCTCAACGTCGGCAGTTGCGTTGTGCGCTTCCGCGAAAGGCTGATCGAAAAGATAGCTGTGTAATTCTGTTAAGGTTGGAAGTTTAAATTTTCCTCCACGTCCCCCAGGAAGCTGCAATAATGAAGCGGTAACTTCGGTACAAGTATCCAGAACAGGAATGGAAGCCATAGTAGAATCTACTCCCATTCTATGGAATTCGGCTCCCATAATATTAACGTCAAAACCTAAATTCTGACCTACGATAAACTTAGTTTTTCCTAAAACAATATTAAATTTCTCTAAAACTTCAGCCAAAGTGATTCCATCGGCCTCAGCCAATTCAGTCGAGATTCCGTGAATACGCTCAGCATCGTACGGAATATTAAATCCTTCTGGTTTTACCAAATAATCCTGATGCTCAATAAGCTGTCCCATTTCGTCATGAAGCTGCCAAGCAATCTGTATACATCTAGGCCAGTTATCAGAATCAGTAATTGGGGCATCC
Source organism: Flavobacterium sp. H4147 (assembly GCF_029360735.1). Taxonomy (NCBI): domain Bacteria; kingdom Pseudomonadati; phylum Bacteroidota; class Flavobacteriia; order Flavobacteriales; family Flavobacteriaceae; genus Flavobacterium; species Flavobacterium sp. H4147. The sequence continues at coordinate 835,637 of NZ_JARKNB010000001.1, forward strand.
CAGCGTTTTGGTAATCCGGTTGTTTCGGTATCGAATATTAAATACATAGAATTCTAAAAAGTGAAATTTTGAAACTCCAAATCTCAAGTCTTCCATATTGCAAAACACTGACAACATGAAACATAACAAAATACGAAATGAGAAATGGAAAGAATTCAAATTTACGCTTTTTTTAGAGAAATAACGAAGCGAAAGTTGTTAACAAATGAGTTAAATAAAGCCTGTCAAATGCAACTCTCTTAAAATTTTTGAACACATAGAAACATAGATCTCGGTCTTGTAAAAAGAAGTTTGAAAAAAATCTAGATTTTCACACCTAGCTATGTTTGTTTAAATAAGTGAAACGCCTTTGTAGAGCAAGAAAAACTATGTTTCTATGTGTTTAAAACAATTACGCTCAAAGTTTTTTAATCCAAAAACTTCGATTATTCATTTTGAACACTCATTGCTCCAAAATGAACACTTTTAAGCTCTGATGTATCCTGAACTTTGCTTCATCAAATTATAACAATTAAAAAAACAATAATCATGAAAACAATTTTTATCACAGGGGCATCATCAGGTTTAGGAAAAGCAACAGCAAAATTATTCCACGAAAAAGGATGGAATGTAATCGCAACCATGAGAACTCCAGAGAAGGAAACCGAACTTTCTCAATTAAAGAATGTAACGCTCTTGCCATTAGACGTTACCAATTTTGATCAAATTCAAACTACAGTAAAAAAAGCACTTGAAATTAGCGATATAGATATTGTTTTCAACAATGCTGGCTACGGTTTAATTGGCCCTTTGGAAAGTCTTACAGATGATCAAATTACAAAACAATTAAACACTAATTTATTGGGAGTTATTCGCGTTACAAATGCTTTTATTCCGTATTTCAGAGAAAGAAAAAGCGGTTTGTTTATTTCTACAACTTCAATTGGCGGGCTGATCGCTTTTCCTTTAAGCTCAATCTATCACGCCACAAAATGGGGACTTGAAGGCTGGAGCGAAAGCATGGCTTTCGAACTAAATCAATTTGGGATAAACATTAAAACAGTTTCTCCTGGCGGCATTAAAACTGAATTTTTACACGGTTCTCTCGACACAGGAATTCAGCCTGAATATGAAACATTGTCAAATAAATTGTTTGCCAATGTTGACACGATGTTTGAAATGGCGTCAACTCCAGAACAAATTGCTGATGTGGTTTATGAAGCTGCTACAGATGGAAAAAGCCAATTAAGATACGTTGCCGGAGAAGATGCAAAAGCAATGTACAAACAAAGACTAGAAGTTGGAGACGAAGTTTTTCGTACTGAATTTAGCAAACAATTTTTTGGAGAATAATAATTCTTATCAAGCTCCAGCGGAGCGAAATATACTCGCATCATATGGATATTATGCTCCGCTGAAGCTTTGCTCTCAATAATAAATATCTTCCTATAAATATTTTTGCTTCTCTGAAGCTGATCTTTCAAAATCAAAGAAAACTTCAATGCTTTTTGGAAAGCCTCATTAGTCCTTTAATTTTCATACTTTTATATCATGGAAAAGAAAAACAATACTCCTGCAAAAATTTCTTCTATATCGCAGTTTCATGACTTGCTTCGACTGCCAAAACCACTTCACCCGATGGTGAGTTTGATGGACAATGCGAAATTGGTTGTAAATGAGGATTTAGCCAATTTTTCTTTTTTGCTTGACTTTTATAAAATATCCTATAAATTTTCGGCCACTGGAAAAATGGGTTATGGTCAGGGATATTACGATTTTAATGAAGGCGGGCTTATGTTTGCTTCTCCCAACCAATTAATTTTTACCGAAAACGAGGAAGGCGCTAAATATGGAGGTTATACGCTTTTGTTTCATCCTGATTTTATTAGAAATTATCCTTTAGGGAAAAGTATCAAAAAATATGGTTTCTTTTCATATGACACCAATGAGGCACTGCACCTTTCAGACAGCGAAAAGACAATTATTATTGGTTTATTAAAAAGCATCGAAAATGAACTCAATACGGCAATTGACGAAATGAGCCAAGATGTTATCGTTTCTTATATTGATGTACTGTTAAATTACAGCAATCGTTTTTACAAACGCCAATTCATCACCAGAAAAACAATCAGCCACGATTTATTATTAAAAGTTGAAGAAACTCTTGATAATTATATCAGCAACGCCGAAACTTTAAAAAAAGGATTACCAACTGTAGAATTTCTGGCTTCACAAATTAATGTTTCGAGTCATTATTTAAGCGATATGCTTCGGAATTTAACGGGACAAAATGCGCAACAGCACATTCACTCCAAACTCATCGAAAAATCAAAAGATTTCCTAATTACGACCAATCTTTCAGTTGCTGAAATAGCATATCAATTAGGTTTTGAATATCCACAATCCTTCAGCAAACTATTCAAAAAGAAAACCAGTCTTACTCCTTTAGAGTTTAAAAACTCATTAAATTAATCCAGCCGATTTCTTTTTATTTATCCAAAAAAAGAGATCGGTTTTTGTTTTTTTCTGAATGCAATTTAGAACTCTTATTTCATAAAAATTCATAAAAATTCACTTCTTGGATGTCGTAGTATTTCAATTGTTTATTGAATCTAAATAACGCCTAAAAAACATCAATTTAAGCGTTATAAAAGTGAAAAAGCACAAAAGAGACCACAAAATCAAAACTAACAATTATTACTATTTTTATTTGTTTTGTTACATTTTTTCAAATTAAACCCTCCGTTTTATGGTGATTATGAGATAAATTTGCAAACTATTAAAACAAAAAACAATCAAGCAGAATTAAATCTGAAAAAGAAAAACAAAATCAGTTTCTAAATCATTTTTCTTTCAAATTTGAAGTTGCAAAAGCCAATTGGCAATTTGTAATTTAGTTTGGGTATCGTATATAATGAAATATTGAAATTGACGCTTTTTTATCTTTTTTTACTTTTGTTTTGCTATTATAATGAACAGGAAATTGCTGTGGTTATAGAAATTACAATTTAAAAAAATAAAAAATGAGTAAGACATTATTTGACAAAGTATGGGATTCACATGTTGTGCGTAAAATTGAAGATGGGCCAGATGTGTTTTTTATTGACCGCCATTTCATTCATGAAGTTACGAGTCCTGTTGCTTTTTTAGGATTAAAATCAAGAGGCGTTAACGTTTTATACCCAGAACGTACTTTTGCCACTGCAGACCACAATACACCAACCATAAACCAACATTTACCAGTTCAGGATCCTCTTTCTGCAAACCAGCTGAAAGCTCTTGAAGATAATGCGAACGAATACGGAATTTCGCACTGGGGACTAGGTCACCAAAAAAATGGAATTGTACACGTAGTGGGTCCTGAAAACGGAATTACTTTGCCAGGCGCTACTATTGTATGCGGAGATTCGCATACGTCTACTCACGGTGCTTTTGGAGCTATCGCTTTCGGTATCGGAACTTCTGAAGTTGAAATGGTGCTTTCTACTCAATGTATTATGCAGCCTAAACCAAAGAAAATGCGTATTAACGTAAACGGACAACTTAGTAAAGGTGTTGGACCAAAAGACGTTGCGCTTTACATTATTGCTCAATTAACTACTTCTGGAGGAACGGGTTACTTTGTTGAATACGCTGGTGATGTGTTTGAAAACATGACTATGGAAGGTCGTATGACGGTTTGTAACTTAAGTATCGAAATGGGTGCTCGCGGCGGAATGATCGCCCCTGACCAAACTACTTTTGATTTCTTAGAAGGAAAATTATACGCTCCAAAAGGAGAAGCCTGGACTAAAGCTGTTGAATATTGGAAAACACTAAAAACAGATGCTGATGCGGTTTTTGATGCTGAATTAAACATCAACGCTGCTGATATCGAGCCAATGATTACTTATGGTACTAACCCAGGTATGGGAATTGGTATTACAAAACATATCCCAAGTGCAAAAGAAGTTGAAGGCGGTGAGGAAACTTACAAAAAATCTTTAGCTTATATGGGCTTCAACGAAGATGATGTAATGATTGGAAAACAAATCGATTACGTTTTCTTAGGAAGCTGTACAAACGGACGTATTGAAGATTTTAGAGCTTTCGCTGAAATTGTAAAAGGAAGAAAAAAAGCAGATAATGTTACCGCTTGGTTAGTTCCTGGATCTCACGTTGTTGAAGCGCAAATTAAAGAAGAAGGAATTTTAGATATCCTGACAGAAGCTGGTTTCGTACTACGTCAACCTGGATGTTCTGCTTGTTTAGCCATGAACGATGATAAAGTTCCTGCTGGTAAATATGCAGTAAGTACTTCAAACAGAAACTTTGAAGGCCGTCAAGGTCCTGGTTCTAGAACGCTTTTAGCAAGTCCGATTATGGCTGCTGCAGCTGCTGTTACAGGAAAACTAACGGATCCAAGGGAGCTTTTTTAATTTTAGATTGAAGATTTTAGATTGCTGATGTAACTGAATCCAAATGTCTTCAAATGAAATTGACTAACATTATTAAAACAAAATATTTTAGATTCAAAGTTTTACATTTTCGAAAGAAAATCTAAAATCCAAAATCTAAAATCTAAAATTCCAAAAAATGGCATACGATAAATTTAATATACTTACAAGCAGCGCAGTGCCGTTGCCAATTGAGAACGTAGATACAGATCAAATTATTCCAGCTCGTTTCTTAAAAGCTACAAAACGCGAAGGTTTTGGAGATAACCTTTTTAGAGACTGGAGATACAATGGAGACGATACTCCAAAAGCAGATTTCGTTTTAAACAATCCAACTTACAGCGGAAAAATCCTTGTAGGGGGAAAAAACTTCGGTTCTGGATCTTCTAGAGAGCACGCTGCATGGGCAGTTTATGATTACGGATTCCGCGCTGTAGTTTCTAGTTTCTTTGCTGATATCTTCAAAGGAAACTGTTTAAATATTGGTGTTTTGCCAGTACAAATCAGTCCAGAATTCTTAGAAAATATTTTCAAAGCAATCGAAGCTGATCCTAAAACAGAATTAGAAATCAATCTTCCTAACCAAACCATTACTTTATTGTCAACTGGCGAGCAAGAATCTTTTGCTATTAACGGTTACAAAAAGAACAATCTAATTAATGGTTTTGACGATATTGATTACTTACAAAACATGAAAGAAGAGATTAAAGCTTTTGCTGATAAACTTCCTTACTAATAGCAATATCATTCAGTCTATTAGACCCGAAAGGCTTCAAAACCTTTCGGGTCTTTCTAAATTAATAATACGAACCCACTATCATTTCGAAATTAAAGAAATATAGAATATCAATATGGAAAAAAGAAAAATTGAAATAATGGATACGACGCTTCGTGATGGTGAGCAAACCTCGGGAGTATCATTTTCTGCTGCAGAAAAACTGACCATTGCGCAATTGTTGTTGGAGGAATTAAATATTGATAGAATCGAAATTGCTTCGGCGCGTGTGAGCGAAGGAGAATTTCAAGCTGTAAAAGGCATTACTTCTTGGGCTGAAGAAAAAGGATACATTAACAGAATTGAAGTCCTGACATTTGTTGACGGAGGAGTTTCAATCGACTGGATGAAAAAAGCGGGTGCCAAAGTGCAGAATTTATTGACCAAAGGTTCAATGAATCACTTAACGCATCAGTTGAAAAAAACACCTGAACAGCATTTTTCAGAAATCGCTCAAATTATTGCTTTAGCCAAAAAAAATAACATTGAAACCAATGTATATCTAGAAGATTGGAGCAACGGAATGCGAAATTCTCCTGAATATGTTTTTCAATTTTTGGAGTTTTTATCGACGCAGCCAATCAAAAGAATATTACTGCCGGATACTTTAGGGGTTTTAATTCCGTCTTTGACTTTTGAATTTATTTTAAAAATTAAAGCAAAATATCCAAATATCCATTTTGATTTCCATGCACATAACGATTACGATCTAAGTGTTGCTAATGTTATGGAAGCTATAAAAGCGGGAATCAACGGTCTTCACGTAACCGTAAACGGAATGGGAGAACGTGCTGGAAATGCACCTCTTGAAAGTACGGTTGCTGTAATCAACGATTATTTACCGCAAGTAAATATCAATGTAAAAGAAACTTCGTTGTATTCTGTAAGCAAACTGGTTGAAACATTTACAGGTTACAGAATTCCTGCGAATAAGCCAATTGTGGGCGACAATGTCTTTACGCAAACAGCCGGAATTCACGCTGACGGAGACAACAAAAACAATCTTTATTTTAACGACCTTCTTCCGGAACGTTTTGGAAGAAAACGTAAATACGCTCTCGGAAAAACTTCTGGAAAAGCCAATATCGAAAAGAATCTTCAGGAATTAGGTTTAAAATTAAACAACGAAGATTTGAAATTGGTTACCCAAAGAATTATCGAATTGGGCGACAAAAAAGAAACCGTAACGAAGGAAGATCTTCCCTACATCATTTCTGATGTTTTGGACAGCCATACTTACGAAGAAAAAATCAAAATCGAATCTTATATATTAGTCCACTCAAAAGGAATGCGCCCTTCGACTACTTTATCTTTAAATCTTAACGGAGAAATAATCGAGGAAAATGCGCAAGGAGACGGTCAGTTCGATGCTTTTATGAATGCTTTATCTAAAATTTACAAAAGCAAAAAACTAACACTTCCAAAATTGATTGACTATGCTGTGAGAATTCCGCCTGGAAGTAGTTCTGATGCCTTGTGCGAAACCATTATTACATGGGTCAACAACGGTAAAGAATTCAAAACCCGTGGATTAGATTCAGATCAAACCGTTGCAGCGATTATTGCAACGCAGAAAATGTTGAATATTATTACTTAAGGTACTAAGAGGCTAAGGTTCTGAGGCTCTAAGATTTTTCTTTGACCTCAGAACCTTAGCATAAAAAACTTAAAACCTTAGCAACTCAGAACCTTTGAACCTTTTAAAAAAATATAGAATGAAATTAAACATAGCCCTTTTAGCCGGAGACGGAATCGGACCAGAAGTAATCGATCAAGCTGTAAAAGTATCAGATGCTGTTGCGCAAAAATTTGGACATGAAATCACTTGGAAACCAGCTTTAACTGGTGCTGCCGCAATTGATGCAGTAGGTGAACCTTATCCAGATGCAACACACGAAATCTGCAAAAATGCTGATGCCGTTCTTTTTGGAGCAATTGGCCACCCTAAATACGATAATGATCCTTCTGCACCAGTACGTCCTGAACAAGGTTTGTTAAAGATGCGTAAAGCTTTAGGTTTGTTTGCAAACGTAAGACCAACTTTTACATTTCCATCTTTATTAGACAAATCGCCGCTAAAAAGAGAAAGAATCGAAGGAACTGATTTAGTTTTCTTAAGAGAATTAACTGGCGGAATTTACTTTGGTGAAAAAGGAAGAAAAGACAACGGAGATACTGCTTATGACAACTGTGTTTACACAAGGGAAGAAGTACAGCGTTTGGCTAAAAAAGGTTTCGAATTAGCAATGACTCGTTCTAAAAAATTATGCTGCGTTGATAAAGCAAACGTTTTGGAAACTTCACGTTTATGGAGAGAAACCGTTCAAGCAATGGAAAAAGATTATCCAGAAGTTGAAGTTTCATACGAATTTGTTGATGCTGTTGCTATGCGTTTGGTTCAATGGCCAAACTCTTATGATGTATTAATTACGGAGAACTTATTTGGAGATATCTTAACAGATGAAGCTTCTGTAATTTCTGGTTCAATGGGATTAATGCCTTCTGCATCTATGGGAGCTGAAGTATCTTTATTTGAACCTATTCACGGTTCATATCCACAAGCTACAGGATTAAACATTGCGAACCCAATGGCGACTGTTTTATCTGCTGCTATGATGTTCGAAAACTTCGGATTAATGGAAGAAGGAAAAGCAATGAGAGATGCTGTAAACAAAGCCCTAGAAGCTGGAGTAGTTACTGAGGATTTAGCCAACGGAGGCAAAGCTTACGGTACTAAAGAAGTTGGTGACTGGTTAGCTGCGAATGTATAAAAGTTAATTTTGTTTCAAGTTTCAAGTTCCAACAACCTGAAACTTGAAACCTGAAACAAAAAAAGGGATCAGCTTTTCGTTGATCCCTTTTTTATTGAATTGGAACTTTATAGAAAACACCTTCAGTAAAATTAATGCTTGGTTTTTCTGTATTGGTTTGATCTTCATTAACTGCAGTAAATCGGAATGTTCCTGAAATAGTGTTGTTGGCAGTATTTAGTTCTGTTATTATAATTTGTCCGCTGCCCGAATTTGTTCCTGTTGAGAATGAAACTGCTGCTGACGGAAGTGTATTAGTATAAATTCCTTTTGACACATCATTGTTACCTAAAACATATGTTCCTTCTTCTGAAGAAGCAGTTTTTAAAATAACATTTTCATAACCTAGAGAACCTTCTATTACAACAGTTCCATTTGTTTCTAAATGAGCTTTATACGTTTGTGCTCTCCAAAAGTCTTTGTCTTTTAAAGTTTGAAAGGCCGGATTATTAAATTTAACATCTTCTGTGCAAGAAGTAAAAAAACCTATCAGGCACAATAAAAAGATCCATTTTTTCATTTGTTGTGGTATTATCGAGAAAATTTTAGCAAAAGTATTGTTTTCTAAAGAAATAAGTAAAATAGAAACTCAGGCGAGTTGATTTTTTAACAAAAATCTAACTAAATACAATTATTATACATTTCAACGTATTATTGATAAAAAAATTATATCTTTGCGCCCTTAATTAACAGAGGTCGAGTACCTCAAAATTTAATCATAAGATTATGTCAGTAAAAATTAGATTACAAAGACACGGTAAAAAAGGAAAACCTTTTTACTGGGTAGTAGCTGCAGATGCACGCTCAAAAAGAGATGGTAAATACTTAGAGAAAATTGGTACTTACAATCCAAACACTAACCCAGCAACTGTTGAGTTAAACCTTGACAGCGCAGTTAAATGGTTACACAATGGTGCACAACCAACTGATACTGCAAGAGCTATCCTTTCTTACAAAGGTGCTTTATTGAAACACCACCTTGATGGAGGAGTTCGTAAAGGAGCTTTAACTCAAGAACAAGCTGATGCTAAATTAACTGCTTGGTTAGAAGCAAAAGCTGGAAAAGTTGACGCTAAAAAAGATGGTTTATCAAAAGCACAAGCTGATGCTAAAGCTAAAGCTTTAAAAGCTGAAAAAGAAGTAAACGCTAAACGTATCGCTGCTGCTGCTCAAGCTGAGGCTGATGCTATTGCTGCTGCTTCTGCAACAGAAGAGGCTACTGAAGAAGTTGCTGAAGCAACTGAAGAAGCTCCTGCTGCTGAAGAGAATAACGAAACAACTGAAGCATAATTTTACTTAGCGATAATGCGTAAAGAAGAATGTTTTTATTTAGGTAAAATCGCTAAAAAATTTAGTTTCAAGGGCGAAGTCTTAATCTACTTAGACACAGATGAGCCTGAGTTATACGAAAATCTGGAATCAGTGTTTGTTGAACACAACAAACACTTGGTTCCTTTTTTTATTGAATCAAGTTCTTTACACAAAAACGACTTTCTAAGGGTTCGTTTTGAAGATGTAAACACCGAAGAAGATGCTGATGCTCTTGTTGGAAACGCCATCTACCTTCCATTAACTATGTTACCAAAACTTACAGGCAACAAATTCTATTTCCACGAAGTTATAGGTTTTGAAATCGAAGACCAGCGTTTAGGCGTTTTCGGTAAAATAACCTCAATCAATGATTCTTCTGCACAACCCCTTTTTGAAGTTTTAAATGGCGAAGTCGAAATCTTAGTGCCAATGATCGACAATTTCCTTGTAAAAATCGATCGTGAGAACAAAAAGGTAATCATGAATCTTCCCGAAGGTCTTGTGGAGATGTACCTTTAAGAAGTATTCAGTCACAGTTTTAAGTGTTCAGTTTTCTAACTGAACTTAAAAAATTTTCATCATGTTTAAATTTAAGCAATTCTCTATCAATCAAGATCGTTGCGCTATGAAAGTGGGCACAGATGGTGTTTTACTTGGTGCTTGGGCTCCTATTCATCATAATCCATTTAGTATTTTAGATATTGGTGCAGGAACTGGAATTGTTGCTTTAATGCTGGCACAAAGAACTCATGCCGAACAAATTGACGCTTTAGAAATTGATGAAGACGCTTACGAACAAGCTGTTGAAAATTTTGAAGCTTCACCGTGGGGAGATCGATTATTTTGTTTTCACGCTGGTTTAGATGAGTTTATCGAAGAACCAGAAGATGAATATGATTTAATTGTTTCCAATCCTCCTTTTTATGCTGAAGATTATAAAACTGAAAACGAACAACGTGATTTAGCAAGATTTCAAGATGCAATGCCTTTTGAAGAATTGGTTGAAGCCGCTGATTTGCTTTTATCTGAAAACGGTATTTTCGCCCTCATAATCCCTTATAAAGAAGAAGAAAAATTTATTGCTTTAGCAAAAGAAGCAGCATTATATCCCATAAAAATTACACGAGTTAAAGGACATGGGACCTCACCTCTTAAACGTAGTCTGCTGGCTTTCAGCCGACATGAAAATACTGAAATCGAAATCGATGAATTAACAATCGAGATCGAAAGACATGTTTATACGCCAGAATACATTGAGCTCACTAAAGATTTTTATTTGAAATTTTAAACCTGTTCAAATATACTTTTAAATTGGTATAAAACCCTTTCCAGCAGACGAAGGTCTTCGGTGACAATTTCAGCGCTTCCTTTCATTTCCTGCTGAAAAACGATTTGTTTATGGTACGAAGTCACCAGTCCGTTTGGAAGAGCGACATCCAGAAGCAGATTTCCGTCTTTATCCGGAACAAGCGAAATGTTTTTAATTTTTCCTTTTAAAACACCAAATTCTCTGTCTGGGAAATTAGCCAGACGGATATTAACTCTCTGCCCTACTTTTATTTTACCCGAATTCAATGCCGGCGCTTTTACTTTTCCGATAAAACTGTTTTTCGCATCCGGAATAATCGAAAAAACATTATCTCCTGCGTTTATAGTCTGGTTTTCTGTCCAGACCTGCAGAAAAGTAACCTTTCCGCTTATCGAAGATTTTAAGGCATATGCCAGTTCCCAGTCTCTTATAACTTTTTTTAGCTGGTAAAAGGACTGCGACACGCTGCGTCCGAGATTAACTTCTTCTTTAGTGCTGTTTATCTGCGAATTCTGGCTTGATTTTGTATTATCAATCAAAGAAGACTTTAACTGCGAAATGGAAGAAAGAAGACCTCGATAACTTTTCTGCGCCTGAAGAAAACTTAATTTTTTAGCTTCCATTTCCTGAGCTGAAATAATTCCTTTATTGAACAAAGTTTCAAAACGGGCAATTTCATTTTTCTGAAGCTCCAGCTCGCCTTCATTTATTATCTTCTGCTGCTGCAGAATTTCAAGCCTTTCCTTAATCTGGATTTTTTCCGACTGCTGTGCTCTGCTTTCCACTTCAAAAGGATGAAGGTCTTTGTTTAATTCCTGGGCCTGGTAATCTTTCTGGAAAACAGCATAAGCGCTTTCTATTTCCCCAAGCTGTTTGTTTTTAAGCAGAGCAAAAGGAAATTCCTTTCCCGGATCGTTAATATTATATCCTTCCACAATGCTTTTCAAAAGAAAAACATCTCTGTAATCGGCAGTATTTTCTATTATGGCAAGCGTACTGTTTTTAGAAACCGTGCCTTTATTTTTTACCAGAATTGCTTCAATTCGTCCTGATGATTTAGCTACAATTTTTTCGGGCGGAATATTGGTTGTAATTACAATTTCGGTATTGACAACATCGGGATATTTTACAAACCAGGAAATAAAAAACAGCATGATAATGATGACAAAAATCAAAACCGTTCCCCACCGGATCATCCAATGCGGTACTTTGGTGAGGATGTCCTGCACTTCTTCACTTCTTAATTCAAATGTAGTAGTATCTTCTGCCATATTAATTTCCCAGCTGTAATTGGTTTTTTACCAGTTCAAAATAGTTTCCTTTCTGTTCTACAAGCGAAGTATGAGAACCTATTTCTATTATTTTTCCTTTGTCCAGAACTACTATCTGGTCTGCGTTCATGACTGTGCTTAAACGGTGCGCGATTACAATAACGGTTTTGTTTTTAAAGAAAACATCCAGTTTCTGCATAATTTCTTTTTCGTTATTGGCATCCAGAGCGGATGTTGCTTCATCAAAAAACAAGATTTCAGGATTCTTATATACCGCTCTTGCAATAAGCAGCCTTTGTTTCTGTCCGGTGCTCATCCCGGTTCCTTCGGCACCGATTTTTGTATTATATCCTAAAGGAAGTTCGCTTATATATTCTTTAATATTGGCCACATCAGCAGCATAAACCAGTCTTTCCTTATCGATTATATCAACTCCTATAGCAATATTATTGGCAATCGTATCGCTGAAGATAAATCCTTCCTGCATAACCGCTCCAATGTTTGCCCGCCATGCTCTCTGTGAAATATTTTTAAACTGTGAATTTCCAATTGTAATTTCTCCTTTTTCAGGTTCGTAGAATTTTAAAAGCAGTTTCATCAAAGTTGTTTTCCCGCTTCCGCTTACCCCTACAACCGCCGTTACTTTATTAGCCGGAATAGTCAGACTTAAATTATCGAGAACAGGAATATCAGATCCCAGATAGCGGTACGATAAATCTTTGATCTCAATATCTGAATTATACGGAACATCACTGCTCTGATGGCTTTCCTGCTGGGTTTCATCTTCTTTCTCATGAATTTCTGATAATCTTGCCAGCGATATTTTAGCATCCTGAAGTTCTCTTACAAACTCAATTAACTGCGTAATCGGCCCGTTTAAACTCCCCACAATCGAGCTGATGGCAAGCATCATTCCCAGTGTAATAGAACCATCAATTACCAGTTTTGCCGATAGAAATATGATAAATATATTCTTTAATTCATTAATTACCGAAGAGCCTATAGTTTGTGTCTGTTCTAAAACCAGACCTTTTATTGAAACCCTGAAGAGTCTTGCCTGTACGTATTCCCAGCTCCAGCGTTTCTGCTTTTCGGCGTTATGAAGCTTGATTTCCTGCATTCCGTTAATAAGCTCCATCACTTTGCTCTGCTCCTGTGAAACTTCCGAAAATCGTTTGTAGTCTAATGCTTCCCTTCGTTTTAAAAACAAAACAATCCATCCGAAATAAAGAAGGCTTCCGGCAAAAAATACTAAGAATATTTTCAGGTTGAAATAAGCAAGCACACCTCCTAAAACAAACATATTAATTACAGAAAACAATACATTGAGCGATGATGTCGTAAGGATTTTTTCGATTCTGCGGTGGTCATTAATACGCTGCATAATATCCCCTGTCATTCTTACATCAAAAAATGAAATAGGCAGATTCATCAATTTAATGAAGAAATCCGATATCAATGAAATGTTTATACGGGTGGAAAGATGCAGCAGGATCCAGCTTCTGATAAGTTCCAAACCTGTTCTTCCGGCAAAAAGGAACAGCTGCGCAAAAAGAATGAGATAAATAAAATGGATATTCTGGTTCTGGATTCCTATATCAACAATACTCTGTGTTAGAAAAGGAAAAATAAGCTGCAGTAAACTGCTGGCCAGCAGTCCAATGCTTAACTGGATCAAAAATGATTTATAACGGAGTACATACTGAGATAAAAGTCCAAAACCAAGTGACTTTCCGTCTTCTTTATCAAAATCCGACTGAAAGAATTTTGGAGTGGGCTCCATGAGCAGTGCAACACCTTCCTGAGTCTGGTCGTCGGCATTATTGCCAATCCAGAACTTCAAAAAATCTTCTTTATTATATTCGATCAAACCAAAAGCAGGATCAGAAATATAATACGTTCCTTTTTTGATTTTGTAAAGTACGACATAATGATTTTTATTCCAATGCAGAATACCCGGCAGAGGCGCTTCTTCCAGTCTTTCTAAACTCAGCTTGACACCTAAAGTCCTAAAACCGATTTTTTCAGCCGCATCGCTCAAAAAAAGCAGATTACTTCCTTCACGAGTCGTTTCACTGCTGTCTCGTAATTCCTGGATTCTGATTGTTTTGCCATAGTGTTTTGCTATAATCTTTAAACACGTTGGCCCGCAATCTTTAAAATCTGCCTGTTTATAATGCGTGAATTTTTTCAATTCTCAATTATTTCCTACCTCGAATGGTAAATTTTGGTTTTGCTAATGTAATATTTATCGGGCACTTTGAGAACTTTTTTATTTACATTATAAATCTTTTTAAACCAAAATAAATGATACATTATTCCCTCAAATTGGTTTTTGTAATAAACTCTACCATTATCAAATGTTATTCTCCCAGTTAATCCTTCAAGAAGAATAAAATCAAAATGAACTTTAATTTCATTTTTCAATTCTGCTTTTTTAATTATATGAGTAAAACTTTCAATTTCTGTATCCAGATCAAATATTGCTTTCCCTGATGTCAACTCATCCCATGCAAAGTTACATTCGTCAAAACAATAATGTTTGGAATTAGAAAGAACTTTCATATAGTCTTTACTTTTCATAAAAAAAGTATTCATTATTGGGTTGTTTTTATATAATGCAAAACATCCTGTTGTATAATCATGTCTAACACTAATGAAATCATATTTATCTAACATATCTATAGTAATAAAATCACGTATATTACCATAAATAATATCTAAATCACTTTGTCCCCAAAAATCATATTCCTCTATAATTTCTGGAAATAAAAAACCATAGGCTGGCTTAAAATCGCAGAGTTTATAAGGATAATCAATATTTACTTGAAAGCCAAGTTTTTCCGATGCATCTAATTTTAATTCTTCTAAAGTTTTAAGCACAATAATTACATTATCAGGTTTTCTCAATATAGTCTCTAAATTGTCTGTGATAATGTAAAAATCAATACTGGGATTAAATGCACAAGAATGTATAAAATAAGGAAAATACCATGGATATTCACCATACCAACAGGTTATAACTGCTATTGATTTCATTTACGAGCTAAAAATCATCTTCTATTAAATCATTTATAAAAAACTCGAGGTTATCTCTACTGTATGTTTTTGGATATTCAAAACCATTGACAAAAATGGTGGGTGTGAAATTATAATCATTTTCTTCGCACCATTTGTATTGAGAGCTAAACATTTCATCAAATTCGATAGTTGCGTCTATGGGAAACAAACTAAACCATTCTCTTAAATTTTTGATCTCAAACCAATCATTTAATGCTTTGATAAAATCAGATTCGCCATTTTGTTGGTATATTTTTATCAAATTTCTAAATAGCTTTTTTCTCTCTTCGTTTTCTGTTTCAAAATTTATTTTTAATATTATTTGTATTTGTAAATCATTATAATGTTTTTTTTAAATTGTCTCTATCAATTTGTGCGCACCTTTACAATGACTACAAAATGGACTCGAAATAACTGTAATTATAGTTTTACTTTCTTTATTGCCAACTAATAATAGGCTTTGTGGCAATAGAACTTTATTTTTTGAAAGTAACGAGTTTTTGAAAATATCATAATTTCGCTCAAATCGAATAGCCTTTAATTGATATTCTTTCAATTCTTTTTGTTTGGTAAGCAATTTTTTCAAATTAGACCAAATTAGAGTTATTGACAAAAAAATAAATCCAAAAATAATTACTGATTTGGTTAAAATTCTAAAAGTTATATTTTGAAGAAGAGCCAGATAACCCAACTCTAAAAGGATAATAGAAATAATAGCCATACAAATGGGGCACCATTTTTTCTCGACAAATTTTTGATAATATACCGATAAAAATAAAATGGGAATGGATATTAAAAGCAGTATTTTTTGAATTGTAAAATAGTCTCTCACATTGTTAGAAAATAAAAACACCAGTAAGCCTAAAAATTGAGAAACAAAGAATACAATACTCAAATCACTAAAATTTACAACTTCAAAAATTTTCCATTTAGTAGAATCCACGACATTAGCACAACTAGTGGATGACGTCATATTACAAAAACTGTTAAGCAAGGTACTTTTTGTACCAAACAAATCCTTCAGGGCGGCAATAGAGAAAAAAATACCAATAATTGGAAAAACAAGAAAAAGTTTAGTTAAAAAGTCTGTCTCGAATTGAGAAAGCAATAATGCAAACAACAATAAAGCGAAGATTTGTAAAACCTTTGATAAAGAACTTTTAGTTTGTTTTAGTGTTTCTTCATTTTCTAATTTCTCTATTAAAAGTACAATACCATTCCATCTTGATTCTAGTTCTGATTCAGTAATTGTTAACGTTTTTTTACCTTTATTCCAAAGATAGATATTGTCTTTTCTTTCAACAAAGTAGAGTTGTGGGCTATTAGTTTCTTCATTTAAAAAAGTAACGTAATGATCTGGCAACAACTTAATATCAGAGACTTTTACTCGCATTACTCCATTCTCAATATTAAAAAAACTTAATGTGTCTGTAATTGATAGTAAAGAAGGATAATCGGGATGTGACTGATTTTGGAATAAGAATTCTTCTTTGTCGATGCCAATGTTTTCTTTGTCAAGGTATTGAAATAGGTAATTTAATTCATTTTTCATTTTTTCGAGTAAAATTTAATTGAGGCATTTCATATAAGCTATTGCATTGCCATAATTTTAATTGATTCTTTTCCTAAAAGAAAAATTGTGTAAGAATCAATAGAAGGTTTTTGTTATTGATTATTTGGAAAATGACATTATAGATTAGTCCTGAAATACTTTACTAATCATGCTTTCTATTTCTGCTTTGATTTCTACACTGCTACCTATCCACCTGCCAATGATATTGCCATCTTTATCTATTAATATTTTTACTGGAATTCCTGTTACCGCATATATATCTTCGATTGCACTTTTGTTTTCCTTAATTGAAAAATGTTTCCATTTTTCAACATTTTCTGTTTTTATTGTATTTCTCCATAAATCAAGTTTTTCGTCCCTCGAAACACTTATAATTTCTAAACCTTTGTCTTTATATTTAAAATATATTTCTTTTAAAAAAGGAAAATCTTCTCTGCACGGACCACACCAACTTGCCCAAAAATCAAGAAGCACACACTTATTATTTCTAAATGAACTTAGTTGTAATAAGTTATCATTTACATCTCTTCCTTTAAAATCAGGGGCTAGGCTTCCAATTCTACTATTCTTAGAGTATATTAATTTTTCAGCCAACTGTTTTCCCCCATAAGATTTTTTAACTTCTGGCGATAATTTATTGTATAAATTTTTAATTGTATCATATGAAATTTGTTCATCTTCCTGCATTAATATGTGATACAATAAATCAGGTGCTATAAATGAATTTGGATTCTTTTTTATAAATTCAAATTCCGATTGTTTATTTATTTTAATATTTTGATCGACCAATTGATCTA
The DNA here is from genome assembly GCF_029360735.1 of Flavobacterium sp. H4147. Lineage (NCBI taxonomy): Bacteria > Pseudomonadati > Bacteroidota > Flavobacteriia > Flavobacteriales > Flavobacteriaceae > Flavobacterium > Flavobacterium sp. H4147. Next base: position 852,958 of record NZ_JARKNB010000001.1, read on the forward strand.
ACTGTAGATCAAGCGAATTTAAACTCTTTTGGATTTGATTTTTTAAAGAATTATCACTTATTGTAATCATTTTATCAGAATAAGATCTACTTAATTCTCTAATAGAATCAATTTTTTTATGATTTTTTTTCTTCTCCATTGTATTTTGTAAGGAATCAAACTCATCGTTAGATTTTGAATTATGTACAACTATAGTATTGAAATCATTAAAATCGAGTTTAACATCCATTTTACATGGCTCCAAATAAAATATTTTTGAATTTAAATTTGTCATGTAAAATTTAGGGTGAGTACAAATAATTGCTTGGGTTGGGAAATCAATTTCTCCTGTAAATACAAATTTATTGTTATGAATCCTTGAAGATTTGGTGATGCTTTTGCCATTAATCTTATATCTCAAATAAATGCTTTTTGTGTTAGCATTTTTTGAGCAGATGCCATTTAACATAAAGTTGTGCTGCGCTACCATTATAAATGAGAGAAAGAAAAGGGAAATTGAAAGTTTTAATTTCATATAATCAAGTTTAATCAAAAGCAAGAAATCTTAATTAAATTAAGATTCCCTGCTTTTAAGAATAATTTACTAACAAGTACTAATTATTTAAATGTAAAACAAGAACGTCCATCGCACGCATTACAACCTGATCCGCAATCATACGCACTAGAACACGCACCACACCCTTTTTTATTTTCATCATATACTCCACTCCCAGCCATAATAGTCTTCATTTCTTTTCTTGATAATTTTCCTTGCGCTGTTGCAAGAGACATTTTCTGAATTTTCATAGTTTTAAAATTTTAATATTATACATTCTAAATCAAAAAATAAAAATTGTCGCGATTAAGTTTTTTTTTAAGATTTACGCTACAAAAATGATTAAAACAAAAATTACTCAATCGTTTTCTGTAGGAATTTTTTAGGCTTTTTTTGGAAATTGAAATATAATTGCATTTGAAATACAAATTCGGTTTAGTCAATTCTTACATTAATCTTTTTTAAACACCGAAATAGGAACTTGAGGCTGTCTGACATAATCATCAAAATATGTTTTAATTTTATAAGAATTTATTAATAATTTCTCGAGTTCTTCGGGTGCAATATTTTTTTGAATAACTTCACCTTTATTATTAAGCAGGTAATTGGTGGGAAATGAAAATATTTTTTCTTTAGAGGCAAAAACACCATTCTCATCTAAATAATTTTTCCACGGTATTTTTTTTTCAATTACTCTTTTCTGCCAATATGTCTTTACATTTTCTGTTTTATCTGTAGAAATGCTGATTATATTCAGACCATTTGAATTATATCTTTCGTATAAGGCAATCCATTTTGGCATTTCTTCTAAACACGGCCGACAGCGACTAAACCAAAAATCTATTAAAGTATATTCTGTTTCGGGTATTTGTAATGTTTCAAATTTTAAATTAATGTTTTTCAAAACTATTTCAGGAAACTCTAAACCTTCTCTTATTTCTATATCTAAGAACTCTTCATTTATCTTTTTCCAAAGAATGTCATTTTTAATTTTTTGTGAAAAAGATTGCAGACTTTTATTATATAATTCCGTATACCCTTCTTTATTGAATCTTCCAATTAAAAACCAAAGTGCAACATATGAATCTGGATTCTCTTTAATATAATTGAATAATCTCTCGTCTAAACTTTCATCAAAATTGTAAAAATGAAAATTTTCTTTTTTACCTTTAAAAATATAAGGGATGAATCTATTTAAAAATTCTTTATTGGTATTCCCGTTTGATTTTTTTATTCTGAAATTTGAATCCAATGATATTAAGGTCGTCGTATTATCAATAAAACAACAATCAAATCTAAGCTTACCACTATTTTTTTCACTATTTAAACCAACTACATACATTTGAGGATAATCGATACTAAGATTCAAATGAAATTCATTTTTAATGATAGGAATGCTTAAGAGTTGATTTTCATAATATTTATCATCTAAAAATAGTCCTGGAATAAAAGAAATAGTATCGTTAATGTTTTCTTTTGTCTCTATGTTTCCATGTACTGTAATTTTAACCTGACTATAAATCAAGCCAGAAATAAATAAAGTAAAAATTGTAATCGTTTTATTTATCATCTTTAGTTATTTAGGAATAAGTTTCACTACATTTTGTCGTGAAACTTAAAAATGGGAAATATGATGTCTTAAAAATTAGGCATAACAACAATAACTGCAAACACCTGTTTCTCCATTATTTGTTACTGCACAACCAGAATCACAAGCACGTGTAGATACGCAAACACCTCCAGTACCGCTAGCGCTCCCAGCCATAATAGTCTTCATTTCTTTTCTTGATAATTTTCCTTGCGCTGTTGCAAGAGACATTTTTTGAATTTTCATAGTTTTAAAATTTTTAATTATTATGCATTCTAAATCAAAAAATAAAAATTTGCCGCGATCAAGTTTTTTTAAGATTTACATTGCAAAAATGGCTGAAACAAAAATTACTCAATCGTTTTTTGTAGGAAATTTTTAGGCTATTTTTAGGAAATTCAAAAAAATACTTAAAATTTATTAAGAAATAACTGTATATTGGTTTTTTATTTTTGATGATAATGGAACATGAAAATTTGATAAAAGCCAGAAAAGAAAAAGGTCTAACCCAAAAGGAAATGGCAGAAATGCTAGCTATGGAGCAGACTACTTATTCTAAAAAAGAGAGAGGTATATCTCGAATACGTGAAAACGAATGGGCTCGTTTTGCTAAAATATTAGATAAAAATATCGATGACCTTAAAAATAATTTTTCACAAGCTAACGAAATTGATAATCATAAAATGTATTTACAGATTATTGAAATGATTATTAAATACAGCCAGAAATTAGAAGAAGAAAATTCAGTTTTGAAGCAGCTTTTAAAAAAGTGATTTAGGTATAAAAAAAATAGAGAGGAAACATTTTTCCTCTCTATATAAAACAATCTAAATATGATATATTATTTGTAATATACAATTTTCTCTAGGAGATGTCACTTGATCAGCCCTAACCAAATAAAACCAATCTAAGTGACCAATTTTCCTGAGAATCCCGACACCAATCATCAATGTTGGGATAAATTGCTCAATGTTCCACGATCGAGCGCCTACGAATTAAAAAAAACATGACTAAATTTTAAAAAGGCTTTATTGTACATTACTTATTAAATAATTTTAAAAACTAACTTACTTCTGAATAGTATAATTCAGGGTAATAATCTGCACAGTCTTCAAAAGATATAATTGAATTCCATGTTTCACATTTTGATGCCTCGACATTAGTAGTGCCTACTATTGTTTTTTGTTCGCTTGCACTTATTTCTTGTGAACCTTCTAGATTTAAAATATACTTCAACATAACACTAAATTTTATTCATTCTTTATTCAAATCTTAAGTCAAAAACTTAAGCTATTCTTTCGAGAATTGTTTCTTTTTCGTCTACGAAATCATTTAAGAAATATTTCAATTCACTTAATTCATATTCGTTAGGAAACAATTTTTCGTTTACAATCTTCACTGGTGTATAATTAAAATCATTTTTAGAACACCACTCATATTGTTTATTGATCTCTTGGTTAATCATCATGCTGACATTTTCAATCTGCCATTTTTTTAACCATCTTTTCAGACTCATTTTTTTAATATGCCAATCTGAAATTGCCTCTACCGTTTTTCCTGGAGTTAATCTATTAATTGTTAGAAGTCTTTCGACAACTGCTTTATATGGATTATCTACATTCTCAGGATTAATATTAAATAATACTGTCAAATATATTTTATCAGGAAACTTTAAAACTAAATCAAACGCTTCTTGAAATGTTTTATGACAGTGTACACAACTTGGGCTTATCACTATCGTTAATCTTACTACTGCGTTTCGGTTTCCAAAATTCAAACCTCTTAAATCTTCAAATCCGTTTGTGTGTGTGACTTTTTTAGATAAGAAGTTTAACAGACTGTAATTTCTTTTGAACTTTTTTAATTCCTTTAATGAATTCTCATTGTCAAGAACATTCTTTGCTGCTGATTTTACTACAAACCAAATTGGTATTAAAAGAGCCAAAGAGAACACATACGGAAAAATGGCACTAAAACTAAAACTTAATGTAAATAAGTCTGACGAAAACCATATAAGACTTTGAGTAAAAATCAAAAACGAAACCATTAAACACATGACGCACCATTTTTGAAGTTCGAATTTTTGAATCCATATTGACGACACTATAACAGGGATAGCCAATAAGCTCAAGAAACCAACAAAAATAGATGAACTCAGTGGCTGTACTAAAATCGCAATAAAACTTGCGCCGAAGAACAACAATGGCAAGTCTGAAAAACTTATCCATTTATTCTCATAATTTTCGTTAAATCCAAGTACAGAATTACAAGATGAATTGGTACTTAGATTACAGAAATTTGAGATAACACTATTTTTAAAACCAAGTTTTTCCTGAACAATTAATGTACTCACGATCAATCCTAATGATGATGTCAATAAAAATATGATACTAAAAACATTGTATGTATTGTAAAAAAATGATAATCCGCCTAGAAGTAAAAAAGGAACGAAGTATTTTAACCAGCTCAATTCTACTCTTAAATTTTCTCTTGCCACCACATTATTTGGCTCAATTGCCACAATAACACCATTCCAATCCAAAAGGAATTTATCATAAGATATTTTCTGCGATCCTTTTTTCATGGTATTGATTCGGACAAAATTCTTTGCCTTCTCAACCAAAATCAATTCATCTTTAAAATAGGCCAAAAAATTTGAAGGCAGATCTACTATTTGTTCTTTTGGAACTCGTACCGCTGCATTCTCAATTGATAACAAATCGAACGAATCAGTTATCGCAAACAAGCTTGGATAATTCGGATGCGAAAGGAACAAATCTTTAAATTCGCTTTTCACTTCGGAATATCGGTTTATTTGAAGAAATTTTTGAATGAGTTTCAACATGTTCTTGGACTGTTTTAAATCGTAATTGCAGTACAAAGATTGGTGTTTTTATTCAAAAAATAATTCCGAAAGCACACAATTTATTAATTATACTACATACAATTTATAAATTATAGCATCCTTTATGTTAATTCAATTAGCTGATTATCAATAAATTAAATGAAAAATTAAGATTTAAAAACACTAAAAACCCAATTCTCGATCAAGAGCATGTCATTTTCTTTAGTTTTGACATATCAGTAACCTTAATACAATTAAAGATGGCAACTATGAATTTTAAACTTGAAGATTTTGAAGTAGAAAAATTGACTAAAAATCAACAAAAAAAAGTAAGAGGGGGAGATGAAGTAACAACATCATCAGCACCAGTAGATCCTGGTAAAAAAGACACCAACGGAAACGTATAATTTCCGAATCAATTTAAGCTCCAAAAAAATATTTTTATAGCTACTAAATATTATTCGCAAACTGAGCTGGAGATACTCCAGTTCTTTTGCGAAATGATTTTGCAAAAGATACTGCATTTTTAAATCCTACACTTTCGGCGATTGCCTGCGTAGAATATTTTCTATACATATGGTTTGTAATCATCTCATTGATTACGTAATTAATTTTAAGTTCGTTCGAGTACTCTCCAAAAGATTTACCAAATCGTTTATTTACCACATAAGACAAATACGTTGTATTTGTTTTGATTTTTTTTGCCACATACGGCAAGGTAAAATCAGCATTCAAATACTCTAATTTGTTTTCAAGAGCAAGAAGCTTTTCGACAATTTTGTTCTCCTTCGCTTCATCAATACTCAAATTGATATTCTCTTTTTTAAGATGAATTTCTTCCGTTTCAAACACTTCTTCATCATGTACTTCCACAAGCGCTAACTCTGGATTATTTTTCTTCTCAATGTTTGCTTTAAATTCTTCTATTAAAGCGTTCATTTTTTTATGTGCTTTATTTTTATCCCTAATATTTTTTATAAGAAGGAATACAATTCCAACTACTAATAAAACATAAAATACTTTTAAAGCTTTGTTCAAGAAAACATCGTACCGATATTTTTCTTGAATCACAACCATTTCTTCCGTTAAATCATTTACTCCCAATTTATAATTTACTTCTAAAGCTTCATGATTTAACTTCGTTTGAAACTGCTCATAATTATCCAGATAAATTTTAGAATGCTTATAGGCAAGTTCTGGCTCTTTCATCAAATTATAAATCTTTGCCTGATAGTAATTTGACTTTAGAAAATCTATATTATTTGATTTTGTTATTTCAGCCAGTGAATCACATTTTTTAAAGAAAACAATTGCTTTATCATACTTTTTTGTAGTAAAATAAATATCTCCCAAGTTGTAATTTGCAACGCATGTAAGATCTGGCTGATTATTTTGTCTCGAATACAATAAAATATCATAGTAAGTCTTTTCGGCTGCTTTATAATCTCCTTTCCAGTTATATATATTGCCTAAGCTTAATTTTGCTGTGATTTTATTGTCTGCGAAATTTTGCGAATAATTAATGGCTCTTTTATAAAAATATTCGGCAGAATCAAGCAAGATTTTTTTATCTAAATTCTTAATAAAATAATTTTCATATGAACTTCCAAGACTTACATTAATGTTACTCTTTCTATTTAAAAAATCTTCTTTAGAAAAAAGTCCTTCATTTTGATCGACAAAATCATTTAACTGCCTTAAATTTTTGATTGCTAATTGATAATTCCCTACAGCTTCGTTTATCAAAGCGATATTTCCTTTAAACTTTACAATTTGAATTATATCACCAATTTCCAGCGAAAGTTTCATCCCTTGCTGGTATTTTTCGAGTGCAGCACTAAAGTTACCCCTTTTCCAGTCGGCTAAACCACCATAATTGTAGATGTAGGATTTAAGCTGAGTTTTATCTCGTGAGTCAGGCACTTTTTCAAGATATTTAAGTGCCAGTGTGTACTTTTCTTTAGAGAGTTTGGTATTTCCCTTAATCTGAAACAATTGTGTCATTGCACCATTTGCAAAAGCCAAGTGCTTAAAATTGTTTGATTTTGCCATCTGATTAGCGTATACAAGGGCACTATCGACATTAGCATTATAATTTAGTCGAATTTTTTCTTGCAATATCAAATACTCTTCTTCAGTCAATGCACTTTTATGTTGGGCAAATGCAGTATTAAGAACAAAAAAAAGTAGAAAAGAGATGATCAGCCTCATTCAATTTATTATTTTTTGGAATCTCAAAATTAGTCTATAAATTATCAATAAACTAAAATTAATTTATCTTATTTGTGATTATTTTTTAACTATATAGTATAAATATAACAATTTTACTTTGTTTTGTTATATTTTTATTCCTTAAATTTGTTTTGAAAAAAACTAATCAAATGAAACCAGACTTATTTCAAGCTCCAGATTATTACAACCTTGACGATTTATTAACAGAAGAACATAAATTAGTACGCGAATCTGCTCGTGCATGGGTTAAAAGAGAAGTTTCTCCAATCATTGAAGAATATGCTCAAAAGGCAGAATTTCCTAAGCAAATTATAAAAGGACTTGGTGAAATTGGCGGATTTGGACCTTATATTCCTGTAGAATATGGTGGTGCTGGTCTGGACCAGATTTCATATGGGTTGATAATGCAGGAAATTGAAAGAGGTGATTCTGGTGTAAGATCGACTTCATCTGTGCAATCTTCACTGGTTATGTACCCGATCTGGAAATACGGAAACGAAGAACAACGAATGAAATATCTCCCAAAATTAGCAACAGGAGAATATATAGGATGTTTTGGATTAACTGAACCTGACCATGGTTCTGATCCAGGAAGCATGATTACCAATTTTAAAGATATGGGTGATCACTATTTGCTAAATGGTGCCAAAATGTGGATTTCAAATGCTCCTTTTGCAGATATTGCTGTTGTTTGGGCAAAAAATGAAGAAGGCAGAATTCACGGTTTGATTGTTGAAAGAGGAATGGAAGGTTTTACAACTCCTGAAACTCACAACAAATGGTCACTACGTGCATCTGCAACTGGAGAATTAATATTTGATAATGTAAAAGTTCCGAAAGAAAATCTTCTGCCTAATAAATCAGGATTAGGAGCACCACTTGGCTGTTTAGATTCAGCGAGATATGGAATTGCCTGGGGCGCTATTGGAGCTGCAATGGACTGCTACGATACCGCTTTACGTTATGCTAAAGAAAGAATCCAGTTTGGAAAACCAATTGGCGGAACACAACTTCAGCAGAAAAAATTAGCAGAGATGATTACCGAAATCACAAAAGCGCAATTATTAACATGGCGTCTAGGTGTTTTAAGAAATGAAGGAAAAGCAACCTCTGCGCAGATTTCAATGGCAAAACGCAACAATGTTGATATGGCTATACACATTGCCCGTGAAGCTAGACAAATGTTAGGCGGAATGGGAATCACGGGTGAATATTCTATTATGAGACACATGATGAACCTTGAAAGTGTCATTACTTACGAAGGAACTCATGATATTCATTTACTCATAACCGGAATGGATGTGACTGGAATTCCAGCATTTAAATCATAAACAACTATTAAATTATATACAAAAACAATATAAAAAGCTTCTTCTAACCGAGAAGCTTTTTATATTTGCACAAAATTTTATATAAATGAATATTGAAACTATACACAATAGCATTCAACCTCAAAAAGATCAGCTTTTAAACCATTCTTTATACAAAAAAATTCAAAGTATCGACGACTTGCATAGTTTTGTAGAAAATCATGTTTTTGCAGTTTGGGATTTTATGTCTTTATTAAAAGCTTTACAAGCTAAACTTACCTGCACTACAACACCTTGGTTTGCTACCAAAAATCCAGAAACCAGATATTTAATTAATGAAATTGTCTTAGCAGAAGAAACAGATATTAGTATCGACGGCAGAAGACAAAGCCACTACGAAATGTACATTGAAGCTATGGAAGCTTGCGGTGCAGATATAGAAGGTATTAATACATTTTTATCTCAAGTTCACTCTCTTCACAATATTTTTGTTGCAATCAAACAAAGTTCATTACATCCTGATGTAAAATCATTTTTAGATTTTACCTTCAGAGTTATCGAAGAAGGAAAACCACACGAAATCGCTGCGGCATTTACCTTTGGAAGAGAAGATTTAATTCCGAGTATGTTTACTGAAATCCTTAAAAACTTTCAAAAGAACCTTCCGGAAGTCGATTTAGCGAAATTGCTTTACTACTTCGAAAGACATATTGAATTGGATGCCGATGAACATGGACCAATGGCCATGCAGATGATTACTGATTTATGCGAAGAAGATGCCCAGAAATGGAAAGAAGTTGAAGAAGTTTCTATTTTAGCTCTTGAAAAACGTATCGGACTTTGGAATGCCATTGAAGAAGAAATCGTGCTAAAAGCCGAGATGGTGTAAAACCGAAACCGCATATTTAACGTAACTATTTGTTTAATGAGCCTAAACTAATTTTAAACAAATTATGAAACCGCAATTCAAACAAATAGTTACCGTTATACTTTCTGTATTTTTACTGAGCTGTAATACCGAAGATTCTCCCTCAGAAACTCCTGTTTCACCAGCTCCAGTAATTCCTCCTACCACACAAGTTCCCACTACACCTATCTCTAAGTCTATAAATTATCTGGCCTTAGGAGACAGTTATACAATTGGTCAGAGCGTCTGCGAAACCTGCAGATATCCTGAACAGCTTAAAGCAAGTTTAAAAGCACTTTATCCCGAAACCAGTTTTTCACTAAAAGTCATCGCTACTACTGGATGGACGACTAATAATTTACTAACAGCCATAAAAGAACAAAATCCAGAATCAAATTATGATCTGGTTACGTTGTTGATTGGTGTAAATAACCAATATCAGGGCAGAGATTTTTCGGTGTATGAAAAAGAATTTCCTGAGCTGGTCAACAAAGCTGTAATACTGGCTAAAGGCGATAAAAAAAATGTAATTGTACTTTCAATTCCAGATTATGCATACACCCCTTTTGGAAAAATGTTTGGTGCCGACGGACAAATGAAAATAACAACCGAACTCAACAATTACAATTCATTCGCCGAAAATTATTGTATGCAGCAAGGCATTACTTTTGTATCTATAACCGATATTACACGTCAAGGATTAAACAACACAAGTTTGGTGGCATCAGATGGTCTTCATCCTTCTGAAACTGCTTATAAAATGTTTGTGGAACGAATGCTGCCAAAAGTAAAAATAGCACTTCAAGATTAATTTTATTGATTTCAGGAGCAGAAAAATCCGTTTTCAAAACAACATTTAGTCCCGCTATCCGCTGTATCTTTTATGCTAAACGCCAGTATAAAAGGATGCCGCTTCTATCGGGCTAAAAAAAAACTTTTCGTTTTCAGAAACCATCAAATGGTCTTTTTAGTTTTCCAAATAAAGCCATCCAATAGATAATGAGTAAACTGTGGAACGCTTAAAAGAGGCACTACTAAAAACTGCCAACCTGAAAAATCAAAACTGCTCACAGAAATATTTTCATTCCACACAAAAAATTCCCAAAAGAATTCTTCGGTAAATGCGATCAGTACTAAAATGGCGACATATATAAAAACTGCTTTATAGCCCTTTAGAAGACTTAAAATACCAGAACGGTAATTAGTTCTGTTTTTTATTTCTTTAAAGTAAATAAGAGCCATATAAGGCATTCCATGCGATATTACATTCAATAAAGTAAAAATCAAATCATCATTAAAATAAACAATGCCAAAATACCATGAAAGAGCCGTTCCTACAATAATGCTGTTTTTAGGAACATTAAAAAATTGATTCTTAACCGAAAGGATTACTGTTCGAACAGCATATAGAATCAAAATCGCAATATAAATCCAGAAAAGGATTTCCAAAACACCTTGGTTTTCAAAATGAAAAAACTCATTCTCGACGAACCAGTTAAATTTTCTATTAGACGAAAAAAACCAAAACAACATAGGATAAACCGTTACAGAATAAATGGTGAGATTATCCAGAAAAACTGAAATTCTTGTTTTTTCCTCAGTACGAGCGTACAATCTCATAAAACCATATTGCTGTCGTATAAAATGAAAAACAGCGATATAAGCGAGAAAAGACCAAAAAACCAAACTTCCAAAAGAAAACAGAATCAGACTTATTGCGAAACAAATAATGGGCAGCAGAATTAACAGCTTTTTCTTTTTCTGAAATTCATCTTTTACAAAATACGTTTTAAACAAAGTCGCATAAACGTGCGCCACATCTATAAAAACGATCAAAAAAAGCCAAGTATAAAAGGAATATTCGTTTTCGATTTTGGTTATATAATCCTGAAAAAGAAAAACAAGAGCCAATACAAAAAATGAAGGCCCAATAATAAACAACCAGTCCGTTTTGGCTTTATGTATCCAAGGTTGTTTCATGCAAAATCTGGTTTACGACATTAATTCCCTGATGAAAAGCTTCTTCAAAAATCGAAATTCCTGATAAATCGGTATGGGCGAAATAAATTTTATTTCCGATGTTTTGTGATGCTTGTTTTTTAGCGTTCCCAAATATAAAATCGGGTACAGGCGAAATCATTCCGTGTCCTAACAAAAAGACTTCCATTTCTTCTGTATATTCTTCAATATCGGGGTGTGCAATTTTTAAGTCATTAAAAACAAGCTGTTTCCAATACTCTTTGTCTTTTTTATAAATTTCTCTTCGGGTTTTCTTTAAATCTCCCGATGAAAAACTGTAATAGTATGTAATAATTTTTTTCTCCTGAACCTGATTCAGCGCCTGATGTTGGGCGTATACATAACCTAATCCTTTTGCGTCATAAATAACATTATCCCACGAAAGTGGAAAACTGGAATTATCAGACAAATCGTCGACCGTTAAAGTTGCCAAAAGCCATGGCGTGTAATGAAAAGATTTGGTAAAAACTTTTCGATCCTTTATTAAATGCTGGTTTACAAACTGCGGAGTTGCCATAACCACTTTGTTGGCTATAATTTCTAACGAAATTTTTTTAACATCATCAAATGCTTTAACAAACACTTTATTATTTTCGGTTTTTACTTCATACACCAAATGATTTTTTAAAGTTTTCTGGTCTGCATATTTTTGTAAATGATGCGCCAATCTTGCATTTCCTTCGGGCCAAGTTAAAACGCTGTCGTTTTTTTCTAAAACAGAATCTTGTTTTCGTCCTGCAAAATAATGGATTCCAGCCCAAGCAGAAACGAATTCAATTCCTAAACCAAAATCATCTTTACAGCAATAATCAATATAATTGAATAAGGGAATTGAGCGAAAACCAGTTTCTTCAAACCAGTTTTTCATGGTTATTGTATCCAGTTTTCGGGTATTTTCATCTTTAGAAGAAAGATAAAGCGGAATATTAAATAAGTATTTTTGGTCTGTTCCTTTCGCAGCTCTGAATCCATCCATGAGCTTAAAAAAACGCTGAAATTCTTTATCATCTTCCGTTGAATTTCCTTCTTTAGGAACTACTCCTTCCTGCCAATTGTTTTTATAAAACAAACGTTCGTCAGGAGCGAAAGTCAATTGAAGTTCGTCAAAAATTGGAAGTCCGTTGGCATGATAACCTGTTATGATTTTTTCTTCTTCTAAAAAATTAAGCAGCTCTTTGTCTTCAAAATTAGGAAGCGGCAAATAATGCGCACCTAAAGGATATTTGGAATATTTATTTTGACCGTTTGAAGAATTTCCTCCCAAATGATCTGCCATTTCAATCAGCAGAAAATCTGAAATACCTTTTTTATGAAACTGTCGCGCCGCACTTAATCCTGATATACCACCGCCAATTATGAGATACGGAATATGAATTTGTTCAACCGGTTTTGGAAAATCTTTAATCCATAAACGATGTCCCAAAATATGATTTGTTCCTGTTAAACGCATTACAAGAACCGCTATTTTATCGGTACAAAATTGTAAAAGCGGAATTAAAAGCAAAGAAGCCGCTATTCCTTTTACGAAATTTCGTCTTCCTCTATTGCAATCTTCCCCACTCTTCATCAAAATAGCGTACTAAAATCTGATTGTCTAAACGATTAACTTCTATTTGATTGGAAATCATATCGTTTGTAAAATAATTAAATCGGTCAAACTGATAATTGTAAAACCTCAACCCTTGAGCTTTTCTTTTTACTTCGTTAAAAGTAGTTCCAAAACCATTTATTGCTATCGTATATCCCCATTCACCAAACGAAGGAACATAGGCATGATAGGCATCGACTTGTAGAAAAACTTCCATTACCGTTTTATTGATACACCAAAAGGATTTTGGGGCAAAATAAGGCGAAGTGGTTTGTATAACTACTGCTGCATCTGGTTTTAAAATCTGTTTTATGGTTTTATAAAAGTTTAAGGAATACAATTTACCTAAGCTGTAATTAGACGGATCGGGAAAATCGATTATCGCCACATCAAACTTTTCTTTGCTGTTTTTCGCCCAGATATAGGCATCGGTATTGATTACAGTTACTTTTGGATTGTTTAAAGAATTCTTGTTGAAATCCTTTAATACTTTATTGGTTTTAAAAAGTTTTGTCATTCCTTCGTCAAGATCGACAAGGGTTATTTTTTGAACGTCTTTGTATTTCAATATTTCACGTACTGCCAAACCATCGCCGCCGCCTAAAACCAACACATTTTTTACTTCTTTGGAAATCGACATTACCGGATGCACCAAAGCTTCGTGATAACGGTATTCATCGGCAGAACTGAACTGAAGATTGTTGTTGAGATACAATCGGTAATCACTTTTATTGTGCGTTAAAACAATACGCTGATAAGGCGTTGAATTGGTATAAATGATGTTTTCTCCGTAAAGTTTTCCTTCTGAATAAGCCAGAATATCATTCGAAAAAACAAATACTGCGAACAATAATACAAATGAAAAAATAGCTTTTGTTTTTAGTAAATAAGCGTTTTTCAATTCTCTTTTTAATAAAAAACACAAAGCAATAGCAATACTTACATTGATCATTCCGAAGAAAAGTGAAGTTCCCATTATACCTAATTTCGGAACGAGAACTAATGGAAATAAGATGGATGCCAGTAAAGCTCCGATGTAGTCAAATGTAAACACATTCGAAACTAAATCTTTAAATTCGACCCTGTCTTTTAATATATTCATTAAAAGCGGAATCTCTAACCCAACTAAAAATCCGGTTACAAAAACGAATAAATATAAAATGAGTTGAAACGAACCAACATTTTCAAATAAAAGAAATAAAACTACGGAACTTAATCCTCCGATAAGTCCCACCAGTATCTCGATTTCGACAAAAGTATTGAGTAAGTTTTTATGAAAAAACTTTGAGAAAAAGGAGCCAATACCCATTGAAAACAGGTACACGCCAATAATAAATGAAAATTGTTTTACTGAATCGCCTAATAAATAACTGGCCAGAGTTCCTGCAACAAGCTCATAAATAAGTCCGCAGGTAGCAATTATAAATACGGCAAACAGTAAAAGAAATTCAAACCTTAGAAATTTTTTACCCATGAATTGCGGCACTAATAATCATCGAGATTCCAATTATAAACCCTGCCAGAACAATGGCAACAGCAACATTATTTTTTTCTACAACTTCCTTCCAAGTATTTTCTGGAGTAAGTTTTTCAATAATAAAATAACCAACTAGTAAAATAACGATTCCTAGAAGAGAATAAATAATTGAATTAGCGATTGGCTGAAAGTGAATAAATTCCATATGGTTGAGTATTATTTGTGGTAAAAACGATTATATGATGTACGGCTTCCCGATGATTTGTAATTTTCGGTGGTTTCGCAATCGCAGATTCTATTTCCTGCCATTGCAAAATAGAGGTAAATACCAATACTGGCAAATCCTATTAAAAGGGCTATTTTGTTATTAAATACAAAATCAGTGATTTTCTTCATAGTGATTAGTTATCGTATTGAGAATATGAACTGTCTGACCAACGTTCTTTTTCAAAGTTATAGTTAAAAAATCGGATGATTAAGTAAACGACAATCAAACCAATAATCACCAGCCAGACGTTTCGGCTTGAAGGTTCATTCCAAACCACATTAACTCGCATTTCTGCATTTGTGTGATCTTCTGGAGCTTTCATTGGCGTTATGAGCAAATGGTATTTTCCTTCTTTCACGCCGCAGATATTAAATTCTTCCGAATTACTTCCTTCGCTCCAAGATTCACCATCTGAATAACCATGATAATATTCTATGTCTTTATTGGCATAAATCTCATCGTTTGTTTCTTCATTTATTAAAGCCACATTAAGGTTTGCCCAAGAATTATCGACATCTGTTGATACTTTAATCGTCAGAGGCGCCGAGCCTCCTTTAAGCACAAAAGCATCACTTGTGATTTCTTTGTTGTCAAATTCATTAAACGACAGTGTTTTCGAAAAAACAAACTGTTCAAACTGATCTTTGTAAATATACCAGTTCGCTGTGATAATAAGCAAAGCCGCAAAACAGAAAATAATAGCCGTATCTTTTACATTAAATCGATAAGGCTGAATCATATTTACGCCAAACTGAAAAGGAAGCAGAATGTTTGGAAATGCTTTCTTTATCGCCGCTTTTTCAATGTATTCGCCATGAAAAGCAGTTTCAACCTTATTCATTCTTTCAACAGAAATTATAAAAGGCGGTTTTATATATTCAACAAGATATATAATTTGATTTACGGGAAGTTCAAAGTCAAAAAATCCTTGAGCGTTTATAATTTCTGCGTTTGAAAATTCGAAAATATCATAATCTTCATCATTGTATTCCAAAGTCAAAGGATGCGATTTTACGTTGAATGTTTCTTCCATTTCGGTAAGGATCATCCAATGTCCATTTGAAAGCGACAAATAAATGAATTCATTCTCTTTATTTTGAAGTATAAACTCTGTCCATCTGTAACTTGGCTGAACATTTTTAACTAAAATTCCGGTGACTTTGTATTCGCTTCCTTTTAAAAATCCAACATCGCCAATTGATAAAGGAAAGTCGTTGAGAGTTGTTTTATATTGTGATTTTCTGCGAAATCCGCCCTCTTTATCGCGAGCGTATAAACTTTGACAATTAGGACAAACGAAATTTATTACTTCAAAACCAACCTCTAATTCGGTTTCTGTATTACAATCGTAACAAGGAATTTTCATGCTTTATCGGTTAATTTCAAAATCTTTAATAATCTTTGCTTCAAAATAGCTGATATAATCTGCCGTGACACTGCGTACTTTGTGTGAGTTATCCTGAAGATAATTACACAAATAAACATCTAATGTAAGCTGATTGTATTCTGGCCAGGTATGTATACAAATATGGGATTCTTTAAGACAGAATGAAATTGTAAAGCTTTTGTTTTCAAAATCATGTACTACTACTCCAACTTTTTCTAAGCCATATTTTTCTAAAATAGAATTTGTAATAGTAACAAAATCATTACTATTCGTAAGCAGTTCCGTTTTATCGACTTGTAAAGTAACCAGTTTATGAAGTCCCGGCGAATAAGGAGGTAAATCCATTCAAATATTTATATAACAGCTGCCAAATATATAATAATTTCTCTAATAATATAATGCAGAAAAGAGAATGGTTTTGCATTCACGAACTGCAGCTATATCTTTAAGAAAAATGATGTTATTTACTGGCAAAGCAAACATTCCTGTGTTTGTTCGTACGATTTACACCAATTTGATTTCTTGACAATATAAGAACTTCTATTGATTTGTTTTCGAACAGTTTGCAACTGATTCAAGGCTTCGGAATTTGAATTATATCCCATCAAGACGGTTCTGTAAATATTATTCTTTTTAACAATAGCCGAATTAGGATTTATTCGCACCGCTTTACTTAATTCTGTATTGGCTTCTGTAATTAAATTATCGCCTCCTGCAATTATATAATATTCAACAGGAGATTCTGTACTCGATAAAGGCGTTTCAAATAATTCTATTTTCTTTTGGCTTTCTTCAATCTGTTTTATTTGAGATTTAGAAGGATTCATTACCGTATCAGTTTTTATGCTTTGTTGTGCTTTTAGGTAATCGTCGTATTCCTTTTTAATTTCAGTATAATAATTCGTCCAAGATTTCTTCATTTCACCGCTTGGCGCCACTATCGATAAATATCTCACGAGCTGAAGTCTTACAAGTGAATTTTTTTCATCTTTAACATCATTTACATATCGGTCAAAATATTCGAGTTCTTTAATATCCTGATCTCTTTCTTTAAACAAATCACTCACTACTAAAGTAACGGTGCTTATGGCAAGTGTTACGATAACCCATTTGAAGTAATCGATAAATTTATCGAGATTTTCTGGTGCTATTTCTGCTTTTTTTATCAACCTGTATAAAATAACAAGAGACAATAATCCGATGAAAACAAAAAATAAATAAAGCCAAAACGAAACAATTCCTGTATTTGAAAGCATGGGGCGAGGTTTTAAATGTTTTACAATGATTTTTTGCAGACAGAAACCAGTGTTTTTTCAGAAAACAAAACAAACACAAGTCACTGAAAAGCAATGCAATATAACAACATAATCTTACAAAAAAATGAGTAGTTATACTTTATTTTTAGTTTTGAAGAAACAAAAAGCAGCGTTGGGTTTTCTATTTATACTTCTCAAAATCAACCTCAACTTTTTCAAAAAGTGCTGATTTTTCTAGAATTGAATTTATCTCGATTATACTGTTCTGACTGTCTTCTGCCATAATAAAAGCAAAACCCCAAATGTCTTTTGAAAGTGTGAATTTTCCAATTTCAGAATCGTAGGTTATTAAAACTTCATCATTCATCCATAAATCGAGAGCATCAATCAATTGTGGATTTATCTCTTCGATTGATGAAAGAAAATCAGAAACAAATGTTTCGTTTTCGGCACCGTAAAAAACTTCAATTAGAAGATTTTGAGATTGATAACCAGGACGGAGATAGTATTTATACATTATTCTATGCGTTTATAATGATATCCTAAATTATAACTTGATCCTGCCCAGAATAAAAACAAAATCGCTCCGGAATTATCATAAGCGTAATTCACCAAAAGTCCGTTGTTTTTAGAAAGTCCAATTCTGGTTTTATGATTATTATAACCTCCCGCAAGATATGGAATTCCGTTTCGTTTGAGGTATTTATTATCCAAATAAAAAAGTCCGTTTTTTAATTCTACACCAAGTTCAGTGCTGTCAATTTTAATGTTATTTTTTTGAGTGATAAATTTTATTCGATTTTTGCTTAAAAGCTTGATTTCTACAAAATATGAATTATCATAATCGTACGTTGATTTTTCAGATTTCACGAAATAATTCAAATTATTTCTTGTTTTATAATCCTGAGAATCTATAATTTCAGGATTTCCTTTTTCATCATATTTCAAATCTGGAAACAACTCGTATTTTCCTTCCAACTTCGAAAAATCATTTTCTGATAATGCTGTTTTGTTTTCCCTTATCATTTTATCTGAAAATGAAGCGCAGGAACACATGAGCAGAATTACGAAAAGATAAATTAGTAATCTCATAAATTATCTGTTTAGTTCATTAAAGATACTAAATACTCATTCAAAAAAGCTGTACTTTTGTTTCAATATTGAAAAGCGTATCTTACAAAAAACTTCTGTACTTTACCAAACGCAATATTATTTTTAAGAATTTTAAATATCTTTGATTTATGAGCACAGCAACAAAACCATATCATATAGGGCGAAAAATAAGCCGTATTCGTGAACTGAAAGACATGAAACAAGAAGCTTTAGCACAAGCTTTGGGAACAAACCAGCAGGCAATTTCGGCTATGGAAAACAGCGAAAACATAGACGAAGAAAAACTTAAAGAAGTGGCAAAAGCGCTTGGTGTTACTGTTGAAGCAATCAAAAATTTTTCTGAAGAAAATGTGATTAATTATTTCAATAATTTTTATGACAATGAAATTAATGGAAGTATTGTCGCACCACAATCTAATCATTGTACATTCAATCCATTAGACAAATTGGTTGAAGTTTATGAGGAAAACAAAAAACTTTACGAAAGATTACTTCAATCTGAAAAAGATAAAAATGAGTATTTAGAGACGTTATTGAAAGGGAAATAAATTCCTGTAATAAAAAAACCTCGGAATCTTCATTCCGAGGTTTTTTTTTTAAATTAATTCGCAGAAAGGAAGGGATTCGAACCCTCGATATAGTTACCCATATACTAGCTTTCCAGGCTAGCTCCTTCAACCACTCGGACACCTTTCTATTTTAGGACTGCAAAGAACACAAAAAAATATGACTTTACAAAAGCAATTTTCATAATCCTTAAATACTCTTTTTAAATTCTTCCATAAATATTTTTACTGCTTTTTTCTGATATCCGCCAATAGTAAGCATAAAAGCTTCACGCTTTGTTGCAACTCCTGTAATTTGTATCGCACGAAGCTGATCCCAGCCTTTCAGGGCTTTTTCGGCAACAATGGTGGACCAATCACTGTTTTCTACCATTTGCAATAAAGCATGAATGGAATGCAGTTCGATTGAAATTTTAGGTTTCATGTTAAACTTCTGAAATAATTCTTCGACAAATTCCCTTGAATTAGAACCTTTTCCGGGCAGAATCAGCGGGATCTCTTCTATTTTCTTAAAAGCAATTTTATCCAAATTTGCCAAAGCATGATTTTTAGAAACCGCCATCACCATATTTGAAGTAAACAAAGGCACTTTCTGAATAGGACGCTCGATGGCATGAGATGGAATTACCAAAACTACATCGACAGCATTATTAATGAGTTTTTGTTCCAATGATTCTGTTGTGCCGTATTCGACAATAATTTTTAGGTTTTGATATCTTTTGGCAAATGTGTTAACGATGGGCAGAATCAATAATCCAAAAATGTAGGTAACACCAATTCGCAATTCACCACCAATCATTTGGTTTAAATCTTCAATGGCTTGTTTTCCGTTCTGGACATTTTCGAGAACTTTTTTGGCATGAATCAAGAAAACAGAACCGGCTTCGGTAAGCTGTACTTTTTTCCCAATTCTAACAAACAAAGGCATTTCGAGTTCTTCTTCGAGTTTTTTTATTTGCTGCGAAAGTCCAGATTGCGTTACAAAACAAAGTTCTGCTGCTTTTGTAAAATGCAATACTTCAGCCGTTTTAACAAAATATTCAAGTTGATAAATTTCCATATTGATAAGTTTAAGTACTTATTATCAGTAAAATTATTAATTTTTCTAATGAAATCATAATCACGAACTTTGTATCAAATAATTAAGATTATGTTTAAAGCCTTAAAATCTAAAAATTTCAAATTGTTCTTTTACGGACAATCTGTTTCGGTGATTGGTACCTGGATGCAGAAAACCGCAGTAAGCTGGATGGTTTACAGCATAACAGGTTCTGTGTTTTTATTGGGATTAGCAACGTTTTTAAGCATGATTCCATCTTTGTTTCTGGCACCTTTAGCCGGAAGTATTATTGGTCGTTACGATCGTCACCGCGCTATGATGGTCTTACAGTCTTTGGCAATGCTTCAGGCGGGAACTTTAGCGTTACTGATTTATTTCAAAATTTACAATATCAACTTTATTCTGACGCTGAGCCTTATTCAGGGAATCATCAATGCTTTTGATATGACCTGCCGACAAACGATGATGATTGATATTGTCGATAATAAAGAAGATTTGTCCAATGCTGTTGCACTGAACTCAACTCTAAATAATTCTGCCCGAATTGCTGGTCCAGCGCTTGCCGGAATTATTCTGCATCAATATGGAGAAGATATTTGTTTTATTGGGAATTTTGTGAGTTATGTTCCGGTTTTAATTTCATTAATGATGATGAAAATTACGCCTCACATTAAAGCCGAAAACAAATTAAATATGTTAGACGATCTTATTGAAGGTCTAGATTATGTAAAAAAAGAAACCGAAATGGCCAGAATGTTGTTAATGCTAACATGCAGTAGCTTGTTTGTTATTTCTTTTAACACTTTAATGCCCGTTTTTGCCAAAGATATTTTTAGAGGAAATGCCGAAACCTTCAGCTGGTTCGAAAGTGCTGCCGGAATTGGTTCTGTTTTGTCTGCAATTTATTTAGCAAATCTAAAATCTTCCGAAAATATGAGCAAATTGATGATTGCAGCGAGTTTACTTTTGGGTTTCAGTGTGATTATTTTAGCGGTTTCAAGCAGTATTACAATTGCTTTGATTTGTATGACATTAAGCGGAATCGGGATGATGGGACAAACTTCTTCTATCAACATTTACATTCAAACGCATAGCACTGTAAATATGCGTTCTAGAAGTATTAGTTATTATATGATGGCGTATCAGGGAATGATTCCTGTGGGAAGTTTAATTATTGGTTACGTTTCTCATTCTCTTGGCGTAAGAACCACAGTTGCGATTCAGGGAATCATTTGTATTATTTCGGTACTTGTTTATTTGTATTACAAAAAACACAAAGCAATTGAGGATTTAGAGACTTGTCCGGTAACGTATACAAATTCCAAAAATTAAATTCCAATTCTAAGAAAATCCCAAAAACAAAAACCCCAAATTCCAATATTGGAGTGGAAATGACAA
The DNA here is from genome assembly GCF_029360735.1 of Flavobacterium sp. H4147. NCBI lineage: Bacteria > Pseudomonadati > Bacteroidota > Flavobacteriia > Flavobacteriales > Flavobacteriaceae > Flavobacterium > Flavobacterium sp. H4147. Next base: position 874,507 of record NZ_JARKNB010000001.1, read on the forward strand.
ACTGAACTTTTTCAACTTTGACAAAGTTTAAAACCTTGACAAAGTTCTTACGGTAAAAATCCTTTGATTTCGCTCAGGATGATAATGGAGCAAAAAAAATCCAAATTCCAAAAGTGTTGGTATTTGGATTTTTTAATATTTGGAATTTCAATTTAAGATATTTCCCCGCGTAAAGCCGTTTCAAAAATATCTTTAAACTCATTTTGAGGAATATTGTGTCCCAGCAGATACATTAGTTTTGTAATGGCGGCTTCGGTAGTAATGTCTTTTCCAGAAATAACGCCTAAAGATTTTAAGGCAGTACTGGTTTCGTATTGTCCCATATTCACACTTCCGCCTGAACATTGGGTTACGTTTACGATATGCATTCCTGATTTTATTGCTTTTTCAATTAAATGTAAAAACCAATCTTCGGTTGGTGCATTTCCTGAACCGTATGTTTCCAGAACAATTCCGCGCAAACCTTGAGTTGCCAAGATTGAAGCCAAAACAATTTCGCTCATTCCTGGAAACATTTTAATAATCGCAACGTGATTGTCTAAATTTTTGTGAACAATCAGTTTTGCATCTTTATTTAACGGAAGAAATAAATGTTTATTTAATTTTAAATGAACGCCAGATTCTACTAATTCCGGATAATTTGGTGCTGTAAATGCTCTAAAATGTTCCGCATTTACTTTTGAAGTTCGGTTTCCGCGGTATAATTTGTATTCAAAATACAGACAAACTTCTGTAATAACCGGTTTTCCGTCTTCCAAAAGTGACGCAATTTGAATCGCTGTAATTAGGTTCTCTTTAGCATCGGTACGCAAATCTCCAATTGGCAATTGCGAACCTGTAAACACAACTGGTTTGGCTAAATTTTCGAGCATAAAACTCAATGCTGAAGCCGAATACGACATCGTATCTGATCCGTGAAGAACCACAAATCCATCATAAGAAGCGTAATTTTCCTCGATAATTGTGGCTATTTTGGTCCACATTTGAGGATTCATATTTGAAGAATCAATTGGATGTTCGAATGAAATCGATTCAATTTCACAATCCAATTGTTTGATTTCGGGTATTTTCTGAATTAATTTACCAAAATTGAAGGCTTTAAGTGCTCCAGTTTCAAAGTCTTTGCTCATACCGATGGTTCCTCCGGTATAAATCAATAGTATTTTTGCTTTAGATGACATCTTGGTATTTTAATTTATTGACAACAGGATTTGCATACATGGCCAAAAATCCCTGTCTGGTAACAGGATTATCACTTCCGATTCTCATTTCTAAACGACGCTCAAAAAGTTGTTTTTCACTTTCTTTGTATTTATCTGCAAATCGGTCAGTTTCGTTTAAAATATCATAAGCAATAAAGTTTGTCGGCCATAATTGATAGTTTTTCAAGATCACATCATCAATAGTTTGTGCCAAAGCTTGAATTTGCTTGTTTGCATTGTCATTTTCAGCTGCAATCTGGTCGATTTCGGTATCTAAAACGTCGCCTACAGAAATGTGTATTCTTTTTTTAGTTCCCATGATACCGCTGATGATATTCATGAAATCTTCGTTTTTATCTTTTATATAAACTTCGTTGTTAGCTTCTGCCATTAACTGCGGCATTTTCAACACGTCTGTTGGATCGTATTCGTATGAAATAGAAACTGGAACTACTTTTAATTTCTTAAAATAACTCATCAAATCTTCATCAGAAGCCATTCCAATCATTTTTAAAACTCCCGGATTGGTTTCGTCATTTCCGTCTTTAGTTCTTCCTTCTTTTTGTGCAATCCAAACCGAGCGGTTTTCGCGAAGTAATAATTGTCCCATATATTCAGAAAGCAGTTTAGAACTTTGCAGCATTTCACGAGGCGATAATCCTCTTAAAACCAAAAAGTTTCGGTTTAATTTGGCTAAAGTTGATAAGAAAGCTTTCTTCACTAAATTATCTCCAATTGCAGATGCCGTCATGACCAAACCATGTTCGAACAAGCAAACATTCAGCAAAGTGGTGTCTAGAAGAATATCTCTATGATTTGAGATAAACAAGTAAGAAGTGTTGGGTTCTAGTTTTTCAAACCCCGAAGTCGTTAAACCTTCAGAGCTTTTTTCCAGCACTTTTTGAATGGTATTGTAAATAAAGTTGCATTGAAAATCACGAATAGAGTGTGTTTTCTTTAGTTGATCCTTCCAAACCTCATCATCTACCTCCGGAAAAGTAAAGTTCATCATAGTTTTCATCATAGGATGATTAACCACAGCATGAAGTGCTTCATTTATTTCGGAATCATAAAACGGTCGAATGGCATCAAATTTCTGCATTATTTATAATTGTTTAAAGTGGGCAAAAGAACAAAAAAAAAATTAAAGTTTTGTAAGGCATGCGTTAAATACCAAAAACCTCTTTTGAATTTTGCGTTGTTATTGCTGCTATTTCCTCTTCAGAAACTTTATATATATCTGCAAGTTTTGAAATTACGTTGATTAGATAACTGCTTTCATTTCGTTTTCCTCTATACGGAATTGGTGCTAAATAAGGTGAATCTGTTTCTAAAACAATGTGTTTTAAATCAATTTGATCTAAAAACTGATCGATTTTTCCGTTTTTAAAAGTCACCACTCCGCCAATTCCAAGTTTCATTTTATAAGAAATCGCACGCTTCGCTTGTTCTAAAGTTCCGGAAAAACAATGAAAAATCCCAAACAAATCTTCAGATTTTTCTTCTTCTAAAATTTCAAAAATTTCATCAAATGCTTCACGGCAATGAATTACGATAGGAAGTTTGTGTTGTTTTGCAAGCTGAATTTGTTTTTTAAAAGCGATCTGCTGTTCTTTTAAATGTGTTTTATCCCAATACAAATCGATTCCTATTTCGCCCACAGCATAGAATTTTCGCTTAGACAATTCCGTTTCTACATGAGCCAGCTCGTCTAGATAATTGTCTTTCACGTACGTGGGATGCAGACCCATCATTAAGAAAACATTCTCAGGATAATTTTTCTCTAAATCGTACATTGACTGAGTGGCTGCTGCATCGATTGCTGGAATAAAAAAACGGGTAATTCCGGCATCAATAGCACGCTGAATCATCTCGTCACGATCTTGATCAAATTCTTCAGAATATAAATGCGTATGCGTATCGGTAATAATAGGTGTTGAATTCAAAGCTGTAATTTTAAAGTCATCAAAATTACGACAATATTAAAAGAATAGCAATTTCATGTGCATGAGACACGGATTTTTTAAATTATCACTTAAAAAGCGAAACCTTTGTCAAAGTTTTGAATTTTGACAAAGGTTTAAAACGTTAATTGGTATTTGGATTTTTATTTATTGAAATTCAATTCCTGCTAATCCAGCTGATGCAAAAGTTCTTCAACTTGATCGTAATCTTCGTAATCTTCAGATATAGATTCTAAGATTTTTTTACATTCTTCGTAATCTTTTTGTTTTAATTTAGACAAAGCCAAATACCACAATGCTTTTTCTTTATACACCGAAGTTCCATTTTTCAGTGCGTTAAAAACGTCTTCCGCTTTTTTATAATGACTTTCTTCTAAAAGTGAAACTCCGTAAAAAAACTGGATTTCGGCTGTTTTTTGTTTCTGCAAAATGGTTTCGAAAAGCGGAATCGCAGTGTTGTATCTCTTTTTATTATAAGCGGTTTCGGCTTGTTTTAAAGTCTCATCAGCTGTTGATCTTTCGGTAAATGAAGCATGTTCAGGATTATTGTAATCCGCAAAAGATGGATTTTGATTGTAATTGAAAAAGAACAATCCGAATAAAACCGCAACCGAAGCCGCAACGGCCAGATACCAAGGTTTTAACCCAATTACTTTGGTGTCTTTATCGAAATGTTGTTTAGATATTTGAGTTAGATTTTCTTTAAAAGCTTGCCTTTCCTGTTCAATTCCAAATTTGGTGTTCAGCTGTGTGTGAACGTTTTTAAAAGTCTCAAACTGCGACGCAAATTCAGGATCTTGAGTAAGTTGGTTTTCAAAATCAGTTTTTGCCCCAGGCGTTAATTCGTCTTGAAGATATTCATCAAATAATATATAGCGTTCTTCGTTCATGACTAATTGTTTTTTAAAGAGTTAAAGTTTTTTGCTTCCTGAATCCACTGCGTTAACTGACCTATGCATAACGACTTTTTCTTGCGGACATAGCCATACGTTACGTTTAGTTTTTCTGCGACTTCTTCCATCGATTTAATTTCAAAACTCAGCTTTAAAACTTCTTTGCATTTGTCTCCAAGTTTCTGGAACATGGCATCAAAAAGCTGTTGTTTTTCATCAAATTCTTCGGTATGTCCAATCAGTTCATGTGCTGATTCATTGATAGATAAAACATCTTCCAGAATTGTTACCCCTTTATTAGAAGTCTTTTTCAATTCATTAAGCCATTTTCTTTTACACAATAAAAAAAAGTAAGCATCAAACGGACAGGTTAATTGCAAAGAACCTTCTTTGGCTTGATTGAATAGCAAAATCAAAATTTCCTGTACCACATCCTGAGCATGATCTTTATCGCCGGAATTGTTCATGATAAACATGACCACTTTAGGAACAAACTTTTTATAAATAGACTTAATTATTACCGAATCGTTAGCAGCAAGTCCATCAATATATTTTTGATCAGGATGTATTTTATTTCGCCCCATAAAAAACTTTTTATCAGCTAAAGTTAAAAAAGAATATTAAATAAATTTCAAATTATAGGGTAACAATTCATTATGTGAGTGGATATAAGAGAACAAAAATCTTTTAAAACAGTTAAAATTAAGAGAAAATGGAAACGTATCAATTTACAAATGAAAAGGCACTGAACAAATTTTACGAAATGATTTCGGCTAAAAAACGAAACGGTTTTGTTGTCGTAGAACATAACGAGAAACTCCCTTATGTTGTTTTATCGAAAGAAAAAAAAGTCATCAAACACACATTACATTTATTGCTTACTTGTCTCACTTTCGGACTTTGGTCAATTGTATGGCTGTATTTAATTGTTACGCTTTCGCGAAAGAGAAGCATTCTTGTGGCTGTTGACGAAGACGGAAATCTGTTTGAAGACAAATGCCTTTCGATTTAAATAAAAAACTTTCAAAAAGAGGGGTAACAAATTCTAAACCCCGAACATCTATCAATATAATAATCATTAAAACCAGAAATTATGAACACAAAATTTAAAACAATCGGACTTTTATTCTTTCTACTAATCTCTGTTGTAAGCTGTGATAACAGCGACGGAGACGATATCAAAATTTCTCCTCCATCTGCAGCCGCTTTCAAAAGTATCAGCGAAAAAGGAGTAAAAAGAAATACACAAAACTTTACGTTAACTGCCGGAAACGGCGTTGTGACTTTAACTTCTGCAAAAGGAGTAAAATTATACATTAACGGTGATTGTTTAACCAAAAACGGAAATCCTGTAACTGGAGAAGTTAATATCGAATATATCGAACTTTTTGACAAAGGAAATATGCTGGTAACCAATAAACCAACCATGGGAATCATGCCTGACGGAAACAGAAATCTTTTAATTTCGGGAGGAGAATTCTTCATCAAAGCAACTCAGGGAGGAGTCGAATTACAAACGTCATGCAATATGAACATGATTGTACCAACGAGTTTAACTGATGGTTTTGATAACTTAATGACTTTATGGACTGGAGTTATTGATGAGGATGGTGATTTGGCTTGGAAAGATGCCAGAGGTGCTGACGGAAAAGGTGGTGTACAAGGTGAAGGAAACAATTATTATGTGACTTTTGGAAACTTCGGATGGACAAACGTTGACCGTTTTTACAGCGATCCAAGACCAAAAACAACTATTTTGGTGGATGTTCCAGAAGGATATGATAATACAAACAGCGCAGTTTATCTTTCTTATGATGGTGAAGGTACAAACGCTCTTGCTAAACTAGATACTTATACAGCCCAAGGATTGTTTAGCGAACACTACGGACAAATCCCAATTGGTCTTGCGTGCCACATTATTTTCGCAACAGAAGACAACGGAAACTGGCGATATGCCATTAAAGGAGTAACTACAACTGCAAATGCTGTGTATACTTTTAATCTTTCCGAAACAACAGTCGGTACCGAAGCGCAATTGGTAGCAGCAATCAATGCTATTCAGTAACTTACAAATGCTTTTTTAAGAAAAAGTGGTGATTTGCTCATCACTTTTTTTTACATTTAATCCCGTTTTAAAATTGATTCTGATGATTTTAAGGCTAAAAACTGTCTAGCTATGAAACCACAACTGTCTATTTTCTTGTTGCTATTCTCTATTTTCTGCATAGGTCAAACCAAAGTAAAAGACACCATAACCCGAAGAGCCAATATTGGTTTTATCCAAAACGGAAATGCCGTTTCTTATAAACCCGAAACGCCGCCTTTGATTCCGATTGCGGGTGCGCCAAAACCGAGTTATTCGTATTTATGGGAATTGGGCGACGGACATTACAGCAAAGAAGCAGAACCAAAACATGTTTACAAAAAGAAAGGCACTTATACCGCCAGACTTGCTGTAACCAATAATTACGACAACGGAAAACCTCCAGCGACACGACCAAAAAAAGTGGCTGTAAACGATATTACAGATAATAATTATAAAGACATTGCTTCTATTGCAGACCAGAATGGTTTTGCTATTATTAAAAACTGCGATCCTATTCCAGAACAAGAAATGGTAGTCGTAGTAAGTTATCAAAATCTGGAGAATTATGTTTCAAGCGGAAAACTGTATCTTTTTTATAATGAAAAGCAATTCAAAAACAACAATTTCGAATTAAGCGATTTCAGAACCTACGCTGGCGAACGTGAGGTAAAAGAAAACCTTGTGGCTTCTGTAAATGATCTTGACGATTCGAATAATTTTGTGGCTTCCGCCGAAGGAAATTTCAAAACCAAAAAATACCGAAATACTACTACCGAAGAAGATTTAGATGCGTCACTTTTAGACGCCAATAAAATCTATCACAATGTATCGGTTTTAGAATTTGATGATGCCAATCCGGGAGAAACCCGAAATGTTTTCTATACTTTTAAAACCACTCCCGAAATGATTAAAGATACCAGCGCAACAGTTACAATGCGTGGTATTTTTGTTCCGAATAGAAGCTATAAAAATCATAAAATTAAAAACCTCGAAATGGAAATTGTGACTTCTCACGATCCTAACAAAATGGGATCTAACGGAAGTTTTATGAATTACAGATTGGTGCGTTTTAAAAGAGTGAATTTTAAAACCCGTTTTCAAAATAATGGTGAAGGTCCGGCGCGAAAAATCCGCCTAGAAACCGATGTCCCTGATATGTTTGATAAAAAGACTTTTCAGATCGAAAGCATGTACCCAGAATGTCCGATTTGCCCAAAAGGTGAAGAACCAACGGTAAGCTGTCTCGATACGATCATCAAACAAAAGCAAATCATTTTTACTTTTAAGAATATTTATCTGCCAGGAAGCGAACAGAAAAATGTGCATGAAAAAGATTCTACAAAAGGTTTTGTCAAGTATTCGATGAAGTTTGGCGAAGATTTTCATAAAGTAAAAACCAAAAGCCGAACGGCTATTATTTTCGATAAAAACGAACCTATTATTACCAATTACGCCACTACCCGATTTCTTCCAGGAATTTCAATTGGTGTAAAAGCAGGTTATAATTTCTATCCTGATTTAGACAAATCCACCAGTTATTTTGTGGGTGCAACTCTTTCGCCTTTTAAATCATACCGTTTTTATTGGCAGGTCGAATGGGAAAATGCTTTAAATAAATACAATAGCGATGTTACGGTTGTCGATCAGTCAATAACCAACGCCAATGGAGTAAGACAATTGCAGCGTACTACTACGGCAACCGAAAACAAAAATATCAATTGGGAAATTCCTATTCTGATTCGCTATAACATCAATAATTACATCGGAATCGGAGCTGGAATTCAGGCGAATGTCAATGTTGCATCAGAACAAAACCAGAGTATACAAACGGATCTTTATGAAGGCGATAAAGAAAGCTTTTTAATTAGTTCTACTACAACTTCAAACCAAATCAAAAACACTTTTACCGATATCAAAACAGGACTTTTATTTGATTTAACGGCTGGTTTTGCCAGAATCGGTCCGAGTTTAGGAGCGCGTTATGTGATGAATTTTGAACAGAATTTCAATTATTTCCAAGTGTATGGAATATGGAAGTTTTAAAAAATAATGTTATACTGAGCAGAGTCGAAGGCTTTATAACAAAAATGGTTTTCGACTCCGCTCAGACTGACACCTAAATACAATCAACTTTTTATATATGCACTTACATCGCTTATCTGGTTTTATTTTTCTTTTTTTGAGTCTGGCTGTTTTTGGACAGAGTCGGGAAGATAAAATATACCATGCCGTTGATGTTTTTACAGCTCATCCTTCCGCGAAAGCGCTACAAAATTTAGCAAATGCTGAAGCTGATTTCTGGAAAAGTCAAAAACCAAAAACCAAAGGCGAATTACTGGCCATTGTGGTTTTAAACTGCAATAAAGGCTATTATGAAAATCAGTTTGGACAGGTTCAAAATGCAGTTTCGAGTTATGAAAAAGCCTGGCAGATTTATCAGAAAAACAAACTCGGCGATTATGATATTATTGAATACTGTCTTAAGCCTTTGGGCAATTTATATACGGTTTTAGGTGATTACGATAGTGCCGAAAACACTATAAAACAGTACTATTTTATAATCAACACTTCCAAAAATTATCCAGATACCGCTGCGCAAAAATTTGCTGCGATCTTGAATTTATCGAATGTTTATCAAAGTTCAGGAAAGATTTCTTCCGCCATTGAAATATTAGAAAACACTTTAAAAACAGAGAAATTAAGCAATATTCAAAAAGGTATTTTATTGAATAACCTGGGCAATAATTATTGGCTGGGATCACAAAATAGTTTAATGCTTAAAAATGCTTCCGACAACGCTGAAAAAGCATTTAAATCCTCTATTAAATATTTGGAAAAAGAAAAAAATCAATCAGAAACGTTATCAAATTCTTATCGGAATCTGGCTTCCATGAACCGTCAGTGGCATCGATTTGACACTGCAGATTCATATATGGAAAAAGCTGAAAAATTGTTTCTAGAAACTCCCAATCAGCAACCTCGTAAAGTTGCCAAATTGCACTATGAAAAGGCTTTACTCCTTTTTGATGAAAAAAAATACGACGAAAGCATACAGGAGATTTCGGTTGTTTTTAAAACACTGATTCCGAATTACAATTCAAAAAATATACTTCCAAATCAAGACCAATTATATGCCGAAAGTGTTTTGGTGGATGCACTCGATTTACAAGCTGAAATTCTAAAGATAAACGAACCCAAAAAAGCACTCAAAGTTTTTGAACTTTCATTTTATATAGAAGAAGTTTTGATGAATGCTTTGGTATATGAAAATTCGAAAATCCTAATGCAGTTACGATCGCGTAACCGAACCGAAAAATGCATTTCTATTTACGATCAATTGTTTAAAAAGGAAGGCAAAACCCAATATGTGGAAGACGCTTTTCAATTATCTGAAAGAACAAAAGCAGGAATCTTAAAAAGCTATAGATCGAATATTAAAAACGCTTCCGCAGAAGAAAAACAGCTTTTGCAACAACTTCAAAATTTAAATAACCACATTTTAAAAGAACAGCAAAAAGGTGATTTGGCGAATATTTCGAAGATCAATCAGTTTATAAAAAAACAGCACGAACTGATGATTTCGCTGAAAAAAATCCAATCGCAAAATCCTGATTATATCCCTGAAAAATGCGATATCAAAGCTTTGTTTTCAAAATTAGAAAACGACAAAGCGATGATGGTATATTATTTTATGGGTTCAGAAAAACTGTATTATTTTGTTTTACAGCATAATCGGATTGCCTTAAATTACATCAACATAACGCATCTTGGTATTCCGAGAATTGCTCAATTTATTGATTATTTCAATAGTCCTGATGCCATTACAAATGATATTTCGGGTTACAATCATTATGGAAAAGATGTTTATGATTTATTAAAACTTCCCTTAATTAATGATTATTCAAATCTCATTATTGTTCCAGACGGTATTTTGAATTTCCTTCCTTTTGAAGCTTTGATTACGAAAGAATCCAAAACGACAAATTTTGCCAAAATGCATTATTTTCTAAATAATTTTAAGATTGCTTATAATACTTCGGCCAATATTTATGTGAATTCAAAATCTAATTCTAAATCTGAAAAAACCGTTTTGGGCGTTTTTCCGGTTTTTGAGAAAACAGCTTATGAACTGAGTTATTCGAAGAAAGAATTAGAATCTATTCGAAACAATTTTAAAGGAAAATATTTAGAAAATGCTGATGCACGTTTTGATAATTTCAAAAACAATGCTTCTCAATATTCAATTCTACATTTAAGTACACATGCTTCTTCGGGCGATATTGAAACTCCGGCGAGCATTAAATTTTACGATCAGGAAGTATTGTATTCTGAATTGTATAATCTGCATATCAATCCAGATTTAGTGGTTTTGAGCGCCTGCGAAACGGGAATTGGCAAATTATACAAGGCTGAAGGCGCTATGAGTATTGCAAGAGGTTTTCAGTTTGCGGGAGCGCAGAATTTATTGTTTTCATTATGGAAAGTAAACGACTTTACGACCTCGGTTTTTATGTCGGATTTTTATAAAAACATCAAAAACGATGCTTCTTATTTTGAAGCCAATACCCATGCAAAACGTGATTATTTGAACAACAAATCAATTCCAAACGCTAAGAAATCTCCTTATTACTGGAGTTCGTTTGTGTATTATGGTTCTATTTCTACAGCAGATAAATCAACAAATTATATCTATTATGTGATTAGTATATTGACGGTAATTGCCTTATTTTTGGTTTTCAATCATTATACAAAATGGAAAATCTTCACGAGATTCTCAAAAAGGAGAAATACAAAAAAATAAAATTCAAGGTTACCAAAACCCAGCATCTTTTAATAAAAGCCAAAATCAATGGTGTTTCTGGAAATTTCATTTTAGATACCGGCGCATCAAACACTTGTATTGGTTTTGAAAGTATTGAGTATTTTGAATTAAATGCTAAAAAATCAAAAACCAAAGCTTCTGGAGCGGGAGCCACAGGAATGAAAACCCAGATTTCATCACAAAATCAATTGCAATTAGGCAGCTGGCAGAATAAAGATTTCAGCATTGTTATTTTTGATCTTTCGCATGTAAACGAAGCTTTAGAATCGTACAAAGCAAAACCAGTTCACGGCATTATTGGCGCTGACGTTTTATTGGAAGGAAAAGCAATTATTGATTATTTTAATCATTATCTGTATCTTAAGTAAGAGAAAAAATTCAATATTTAAAAATAAAAAATCCCAAACTCCTTTCGGAATCTGGGATTTTTCGTCTAAAATTAAATCAATTAATGGGTATGTTTAGGATTAAAACCGTCTTCGCTTAATTCTGTTGGTGTATAATCAGCAACCATTTCAGCTTCGTAGTCGATTTTTTCTCCTTTAGAGAATTTATGAATAATTTTCTCCATGATATTATAAATTACAGGCACTACAATCAAGGTTAGGAATAATGATGAAATCAAACCTCCAATGATTACCCATGCTAGTCCGTTTTTCCATTCTGCTCCTGCCCCAGATGCTAATGCAATTGGGAACATACCAAATACCATGGCAATTGTGGTCATCAAGATTGGACGTAAACGTGCGTGGTTAGCTTGAATCAAGGCTGTTCTGATCGATTCTCCAGCCGCTCTTCGCTGGTTGGTATAATCGACAAGCATGATCGCATTTTTACACACCAGACCAATCAACATGATGATACCTAAGATGGTAAAGATATTTAATGAGTTGTTTGTCAAAGCAAGTGCAAGCATTGCCCCAATAAACGAAAGCGGGATAGCAAATAATACTACGAATGGGTGCACAAAACTGTCATACAAACTCACCATTACAAGGTAAACCAAAATAATAGCGGCTAATAAAGCGATTCCTAAAGTACCAAATCCTTCAGATTGGTTTTCTTGGTCACCACCCCAAATGTAGTTTACTCCTGCTGGTTTTTTCAATTTATCTAATTTTGCCTGCCATTGCTGAACAATTGTTCCTGAAGGAACCCCGACGTTTTGTCCTTTTACTGTTACAGATGCAGATTTATCTCTACGTTCTAACTGGCTAGGCCCAGAACCTTCTGTAATATCAGCAAATTGAGATAATTTAATCTGCTGTCCAGCTGAGTTAACAAAAATCAGGTTACTAACGTCAGTAATACTTTTTCTGTCAAAAGCATTATATCTTATATTGATATCGTACTCATATTCACCGGCTCTGAATTTACCGTCTGTATTTCCACTAAAAGCAGTCTGCATGGTTAAACCAACTGTTTGAAGTGTTAATCCTAAAGCAGCCATTTTATCACGGTCTACTTTTACGTTGATTTCTGGATTTCCATCTTCAACCGTTAATTTGATCTCTGTTGTTCCAGGAATAGTACGTAATTCTGCTTCAGCTTGTTTAGCAAAAGCCATTGCCGCTTCTGTTGAAGGACCAGTTACAATTAATCCTAAAGTTGCATCTTCTGCAGTACCTAAGATACCTACTGGAACGGTTTTAACTTTTGCTCCAACTAATACTTTTTCTAACTTACGTTTAATTTTTGCAGCATATACATTCGCATCATCTGTACGATCTTTTTGTTCGATCATTTTTACGTCGATCTCTGCTTTGTAAGCTGTAGCTTGCGATGCTCCAAAACCTTCAGAAGTTTGTCCAACTGTTGTAATCTGACTGTGAACGTATTCTTGTTGTTTTAAGAATGCTTCAGCTTTTTGAGTCATGAAGTTAGTTTGTTCTAACGATGCGTCTTTTGGCATTTCGATTTGAACTAAGAACTCACCACTATCAGATGATGCAAAAAACTCACCTCCAATAAATCCTCCACCCATTAATCCTATTGTAGAAGCAAAGAACAAGATAACTACAACTACAATTGTTTTAATGTAATGATCTAAACACCAAGTTAATAAATGAGAGACCCAGTTTGTGAAACGTGTTAGATAATCTTCGAAACCAAGAATTATTCTTCCAAATAAATTTTTTCCTTCAATGTGCTCTAATTTCCCGAAACGAGAAGACAACCAAGGAATAATAGTAAACGACGCTAAAAGAGACAACATCGTTGATATAATTACCGTAACGCAGAATTGCGTAATAATGTTCGATACTAATCCAGAACTCATCGCGATAGGCAAGAACACCACCACAATTACTAAAGTAATCGAAGTTACGGTTCCACCAATTTCAGCTGTTCCATCATATGATGCACGAATTCGGCTTTTACCCATCTCCATGTGCCTGTAAATATTTTCCAATACCACGATCGCATCATCGACCAGAATACCAACCACAAGAGATAATCCTAATAAACTCATTAAGTTTAATGTATATCCCATTAAATAAATTCCGATGAAAGTTGCAATCAACGACGCTGGAATAGAAACCATTACAATTAATGAGTTTCTAATACTGTGAAGGAAGAACAACATTACAAATGCTACCAGAATTACGGCAATCAATAAATCGTGAACTACAGAATCTGCAGCCTCAAGTGTAAAGATGGTACTATCTTTTGCTACTTCAAGTTTTAATTGATTTACTTTATAATCTTTTTCAAGCTGAGCAACCGTTTTTAATAACTGCTCACTTACCGCTACGGCATTTGCATCAGATTGTTTTACGATTTGTAAAACGATGGCACTTTTTTGATCTACACGAGATATTTTCTCGGCAATTTTTTGTGAATCCTGAACATCAGCAATTTCACCTAAACGAATTTGAATTCCGTTTTGAGAAGAAACTACTAAGTTTCTTAATTCTTCAACATTTTTATATTTACCCGCTAAACGAATTAATATTTTTTGATTACGAGTCTGGATATTTCCAGTAGGGAAATCTAAGTTTGAAGACAAAATGGTCTGTTGTACCTGAGGAACAGAAAGTCCGTAACCTTGCATTTTTACAGCATCAAGGTTTACCTGAATTTCACGCTCAGAACCACCAATAATATTTACCTGAGCAACACCTTGTACACGAGATAAAATCGGGGCGATTTTCTTGTCAATTAAGTCATAAAACGCCGCTTCATCCATTTTACCATTGGCACCAAGTGTCATAATTGGTAAATCACTCAGCGAGAATTTAGTTAATGCCGGTGTTTTAACATCATCTGGCAAGTCACTAATAATGGCGTTGATTTTACGCTGCGCATCATTTAAAGAGAAATCGACTTTAGCATTTGAGGTCAATGTAATGGAAACAATAGACAAACTTTCGTATGATTTTGAATCAATTTTCTTGACATTTTCTAAAGATGCAATCGCATCTTCAATTTTCTTGGTCACTGTATTTTCTACCTCACTTGGAGAAGCTCCAGGATAAATAGTAGAAATTGTAATAACGTTTTGTTCAAATTTTGGGATCAGCTCATAACCTAACTGGCTGTAGCTGAACAATCCACCAAGTGTTAGAATTGTAAATAACACAATTACCAACGACGGACGTTTTATGGATATTTCGGCTAATTTCATATATTTTGTTTTAGGCTGTAGGCTGTAAGCAGTCGGCTTTAGGCTTTTATTAAAATGCTTAAAGCTTATTACTTACGGCTTAAAGCGGTACAATTACTTAATAATTTCTACTGTATTTCCGTCTTGTAAGTTAATCTGACCTGTAACAATTACTTTTTCTCCATCAGATAATCCTTTGATAACTTCTACTTTATCACCCAAAATTCTTCCAGCAACTACTTTTCTTAATTTTGCAACACCGTTCTCTGCAACAAAGATTTCATTACTGCTCACGCTTCCTACGAATGCATTTCTAGGAACAACCATCAAGTTTTGTTTTTGTTGGTTTGATGCAAAGTTTGCCGTTCCGTACATACCTGCTTTTAGGTCGTTGTTTGCATTATTTGTAATTTCAATTTCTACTGGGAAGTTTAATGACTCATCTGCTTTTGAAGCAATGAAAGTAATTTTTCCAGAGAAATTTTTATCAGGATACACACTAGCTGTTACATTAATATGGTTTCCTACTTTTAAGCTTGCTACTTGATTTTCGTTTACCGTAACTACTAATTTTAATTTAGAAACGTTTACAATATCAAATAACGCTGTAGCCGGCATTCCTGCTAAAATAGATCCTGGCTCAACATATTTTTTATTGATAAATCCGTTGATTGGAGCTTTTACTTTAGTATCTCCAACATTGATGTTAGCTTGTTTTAAGTTAGATTCTGCATTTGTTAAAGCTAATTTTGCCTGATCTAATTGTTGTTTTGTAACCCCTCCAGTTTTAAATGCATTTTCATATCTGCTGTAATCTGATTTTGCATTTTGATATACTGCTTGAGCTTGTTGCGCATTGACATTAATAACATCTCCTCTTACGGTTAATAATGTCTGTCCAACTCGTACATAGTCACCTTCTTTAGCTAAAACGCTGATCACTTTTCCAGATTTTTCTGCAGAGAAAGTTAATTCCTGAATTGGCTGAAAGTTTCCGTTTGCAACGAAATCTAATGAAACTTCTTCTGTTTTTACTGGAGATACTTTAACTGAAATCGCTGCATTTTTCTCAGCTACGATATCTGTTTTCTCCTTGTTCTTTTTCTTATTATTATTTAAGACATATCCAATTACACCCAGAGATGCAATTATGATTACGATTGTTATAATAGTTTTCTTCATTGTAATTAGTTATTTAATAAGAGATTTAAGTTCGCCTTTTGATTTGATTAGAGATATTTCGGCAATTTTATAATTTAAAACTGCTCTTGTATAATTATTTTGCGCTTCAAGAGATGCATTTTCTGCGTCCAGCAAATCGGTTAAAGAAGCTAAACCTTGAAGGTAATTGTTTTTAGTATTACTTAGAATTTCTGTTGCCAAACGCATGTTTTCTCTTTGATTTTCAATGGTTACCAAGTTGTTCTCTATTTGAGCCATGGCATTTCTATAATCTAAATCAAGAGAAAGTTTGGTGTCTTTAATATCTTCTTGAAGCGATCTAATTTCAACATCTGCTTGTCTTACTTTAGCACGAGTTCCAAAACCTGTAAAAATAGGCACGTGTAAGTTTAATCCAATGGCAGAGAAATCAGACCAGTAAACACCTTTTTCTGGTTTTGCAAACCAAGGAAATTCTGGTCCCTGACCAATATAATTGTAACCAGCGGTTAAAGAAAGTGTTGGGTAATATCCAGCTTGAACTGCTTTTTTATTGTAAACTAAAAGCTCTTCTTGTTTTTTCAAAAGCAGGTATTCGGTTCTGTTTTCAATATTTGGCTCTTGTGTTAATGCTGCAGGAACTACTTCAAATTCTTCTTTTGGCAATACGATTTGCGTTTCAATAGGCATCCCCATGTAAAACTTCAAAGCATTTTCTTGTAAAGTAATTTGATTTTTAATCTGCTGGCGTTCCGTATCGATATTTGACATTTTTACCACAATACGATCCAAGTCAATCTTTTTTGCTAAACCATTGTCAAATTGTCCTTTTACAATGTCACGTACTTTAGTAGTGTTCACATAACTGCTGTCTAACAGCAATAATCTTTCCTGTTGTACATACACTGAGTAATAGTTATTGGCAACTCTTTCAATAACTTGCTCTTCTGTTAACTGATCGTTTATTTGATAAAATTCACGAGTAGATTTTGCCGCTTTTAATCCTGTAAAAACTGACTGGTCAAAAATTGCCTGAGTTAAAGAAACCCCAGCAGTTGAAGTCCATTTTTGTCCAAACGCTGCCTGAATGGTTGTTCCCGGTGCGCCAAATGCTGCTCCATCAATAACAGTAGTTTGAATAATTGGATTGTAAGTTAAATTTCCGTTTGCAGAAATTTGCGGCAATGCTCTTGAACGTACTTCCTGAATTTTATATTCACTATTTTCAACCTGAAGTTTCGCTTTTTTAGCATCGGCTTTATTTTGAAGTGCGTAGTTAACTGCCTCTTTTAAGGTTAAAGTGGTTACCTGCGCGCTGGCCGACAGACCTATTGTGCATAAAAATATAAGAACTATTCGTTTCATATGTAGTTATTATTATTGGTTTTTATTGATGATTAAAAAATCATCTTATTTATATAGATTGATGATTATACTTTAACTTTTTGAAGCTGTTTTTCTAATTCTGTAATACCAGTTGGAGTAGCCATTGCTCTTGTGTGGTATTCCAATGCTTCTAACTCTATTCTTTGGGCTTCACTTTCAGAAACTGTATTTTCGTTAATGTGAAAAATCAATGTGTAATAAAATTTAACATATACCTCTACATTTAAATCACTTCTGTAAAGTCCTTCACGAATTCCTTTTTCGATATTATCTCTAAAACATTGTGTACACTGATCGATTTCATGCGACAAGATGTTTTGATAAATCTCTGGATAATGTTTTTTAAGCTGATAAATTGGAGAAGTATCAATATTGTTCTTAAACATATCACGAAACATTTCTCTGATTTCAAAATTCTCATGAATCGCATTGTAGTTTTTGGCTACAATTGTGTCCATAATTTCATGAACTTGTCTATGAACCATCGAAGTACTTTCTTCAATTAAGACTTCTTTATTACAGAAATATTTGTAGATCGTTTTTTTTGAAATACACATTTCTCCTGCAATATCATCCATCGTAACACTCTTAAAACCAAGTCTTAAAAAAAGTTCACTTGCTTTCGATATAATTTTCTCTTTCATTTTGGTGATCCCCTATTGCATCACAAATATACTTAGGAAACTAAAATTTAAAAAATAGTTTCCGCACTATTTGTAATAATTTTACATTAAATTATTCTTGATGTAAGATTTATATACTAAATTCCAAGTTGGCAATCAGTTTAATATCTTTTCCAAGTGCTTCTCCATTCTGGTGATTGAAAGAATTATAATCTAGTCCGAAATCCTGGCGTTTAATATCGCCCTTAATCTCAAAAGCTACTTTTTTCTCTCCGTTATAGTTATTCACACCAATAAATTCTGCATCGAGTTCTACTACTCTAGTTACATCTTTTATGGTTAAATCGCCTTTGAAGAAGTTAATGTTGTTGTTCACTTTTTGAAATGAAGTTGATTTAAAGCTGATGATTGGATGCTCATCTTCTTGAAAAAAATCTTGAAGCTGTAAATGAGAATCTATCTGCTGGAAACTTTCGTTTTTATTATTTATATCTAATGAAAACTCTACCGATGCATCTTCAATTTCATTATCTTCAATATTCACATAACCACCAAACTTATTTGTATTTCCTCCTAAGTAAGCAATTCTAGAATGTCTCATTTTAATTAAAACATCCGATTGGGTAGAATCTAAAGTCCATTTTGTTTTCATAAATATCTGATTTTATTGATATTATACTTTTCTTAAGTCTACAATGGAAACTTTTTGAGTGTTCCGAGTTTCCATTTGTTGCCGCAAATATAAACAGGAAACTCTGAATACCAAAAAAGTTTCCAAGTTTTTTGAAAAAAATTTTAACATATTTAAAATGAGAAGAAATTTGAAAACGTTTTAGTTCATTAATTTGCTTTTAATGATATTGCTCATAAATTATTCATATTTGAATTGTATCTTTGAGGCTCGCAAATCAGAATTTCATTATGCACGATATTAGTCAGTACCAAGATTTTTTTATTGATTATTTAAAAAAACAAGACATACACAAAGAACCCACAAATCTTTACGAACCTATTGAATACATTTTAGGACTTGGCGGAAAACGTATGCGTCCGGTTTTAACTTTAATGGCTGCAGAAGTTTTTGATACTGATTATACGGTAGCACTTCCGGCTGCCATGGCGGTTGAAGTTTTTCATAATTTTTCACTCGTACATGATGATATAATGGATGATGCGCCTTTGCGAAGAGGACAGGTGACCGTTCATGAAAAATGGAATTTAAACACCAGCATTCTTTCTGGAGATACGATGTTAATTTTGGCATATCAGTATTTTGAGCAATACGAACCCGAGATTTTTAGAGATTTAGCAAAGCTTTTCAGCAAAACCGCTCTTGAAGTTTGCGAAGGACAGCAATGGGACGTTGATTTTGAAACCAGAAAAGATGTTACAGTTCCTGAGTATTTAAAAATGATTGAATACAAAACAGCTGTTTTAGTAGCTGCTGCGATGAAAATGGGAGCAATTGTAGCCAAAACTTCAGAAAAAGAAGGTGATTTGATATACGATTTCGGATTGAATTTAGGATTGGCTTTCCAATTACAAGATGATTATCTGGATGCTTTTGGTGATCCTGAAACGTTTGGAAAACAGGTTGGAGGTGATATTATTGAAAACAAGAAAACGTATTTGTATTTAAAAGCGTTAGAGTTTTCAAATCCAGAAAAAGCAAGTGAATTACAACAATTATTCAGTTTACAGCTAGAAGATAATTCTCAAAAAATAGAAACTGCCAAAGCCATTTTTAATGGATCTGGTGCTTCAAAAGCGACTCAGGAAGCTATTGAAATGTATACTTTTAAAGCTTTTGAAACTTTGGATAAAATGGATATCAGTACTGAGAAAAAAGATATTCTTAAAACATTTGGTGAAAACTTAATGGGAAGAAAAGTATAGTAAAAGGGCTTCGACTCCGCTCAGCTAGACAAACGTGATCATAGAACTGAATGTTATCCGGAGCAAAGTCGAAGGCTTGTTTATTTGAAAAGTTCATCTGGATCAACCAAATCTGATAATTTTTGTTTTAAATCGCCTTTTAGAATTGTCAAACCAAACTGATAAGAAGCATTCATCCACCCAAAACCTTCTTCGGTTATGTAATTGAATTCGGTTCCTACATTCCCGTATTCTGCAAAAATTTTATGGGAACTGATGGATAAATCGAATTTCTCCGGAATGGTTCCGTTGTAATCGACCGCATTTCTGGTAATGAGCCAAAGCCAGCGATACACCATTTCCTGAACCTCATCGTTAAAACCGTAATTTAAAAGTCCTTCCCATAAAAGCATTTGGTGCGGCGCCCATCCAAACGGATAATCCCATTGTCTTATTGGTGAATTTTTATCGACATCTTCAATAGATTCTTTTGTACTTCCTGCAATTCCTCCTTTCATTTTAAATTTTGGCAATGTATTTTTTACCAGAATTTCGGCTTGTTCCTGCGTGCTTATTTTCGCCCAAAGCGGATAAAAAGTAGTCGCAGCTTCAAAAACGTGCTGTTTTTCATTTACAAAATCATAATCGTAGTAAATGCCGTTTTCTTGATTCCACAAAATCTTGTTGATACGCTCCTTTCTAATGGCTGCTTTTTCTCTCCAATAATCACCAGAATAGGATTTGTCTTCAAAATATTGAAATTCATTTTTAAAATACTTTTCGATCAAAAAGGCAATATCAGTTTCATATTTATACAGCAGACTGTTGATGGCAACGGTGTTTAAATTGGCACAAACTCCCACTAAACGGTGTGTTGTGTCGTGTCCGCTTTCACGCATACTTCTATCGTGGGTAAAATATTTATCTAGTTCAGGATCAACGATTTCTCTTTCAAGATATTTTTTTTCGAACTCTCGTGTAGAGAGATTGTATTTTGGAGCGTATTGCTCGAGAATATCATCAAAATGTCCTTCTTCAACTTCAAATGGAAGTCCGATTCCTTCTGCTTTATATCGGTTTAAACCATTGGCTGTAAGTCGTTTTCCTTCTTCCATCCAAACGGTTTTATATTCTTTTATAGCCGTTTTTAAATGTCTTTCAATCCAAAAAATATCAGGATCAGACTTTTGTAAAACATCCATAATCAAAGAAGTATAAAGTGGCGGCTGTGTTCGCGTCAAGTAATAGCTTCGGTTGGCGTTTAGAATTTTTCCGTAATGATCAATTTGGTATTTAAAGTTTTCTGCAATGCCCAAAGCGAGATCAATTTCATCGTCTATTAAAAGTCCTTTGGCAATAAAATAACTGTCCCAGCCGTACATTTCATTAAATCTTCCGCCCGGAACTACAAAAGGAACTCCAGAGATTTCATTGTTTTTTATCTGTAGTGCCAATGCCAAAATTCCTGGTTTTTTGTTGAGTGACAAAACATATTCTGGCGTGATGTTTTTTGGCAACTGTACTGCTTTTAACTTCGGAGTTACCGCTTCGAGTTTTTGAAAATAATCGAGTACTATTTCATCGCCAAACGGAACATACAAATACGAGATTTCATTTTCAATTTTATCGTCTTCCAGTATTTTTTTTACGCCGACAGCATCAATGGTTCTGGTAAGTCCTTTCCAATATAAATCTTTTATTTTTCGAGAAATTCTTTTTACAGGATCTTCGGTAATAATGTCGAGTGTTATTTCGGCAAATTCAGTTTCTTCTTTTTTGGCTAAAGCCAGTTCCTGCAGTAAGTTCGAAAGCTGATAAGTTCCTTCAATTTTTGCTGAATTTCCGTTTTCATCTATCAGCAGAAATTGTTTCGGACCGTTATCGTCAATCGTTATTTTTTTATCGCCATCAGTATCTTCCTGAGCCAATAATTTTTCAATGGTCTGGGTTATATGTAATTTAAATTTCATCTTCTGCAGTTATTTTTTTAAGAATAAAAAAGGATATCAATAACAAGGACATCGGAATCAGGGTAAAATAAAATGCGTTTTCAGGTCCTTGATGTTTAAAAAGCCATCCTGTTATTCTGGAACCCAAAGTACCGCCAAGAGCCGAAAAAATCACGATTAATCCCGTCATGGAACTTTGCAGGTTTTTGGGCAAGGCGCTTAATACAATCGAATTTAACAACGGATAAATTGGCGCAATAAAAAGTCCAATTAAGGGAAATGCGAATCCAATTAAAGGAATATCCGAAAGTGTGTGAATTTCTTTAACTTCTAATCCTACGGTTTTGGGAAGTACAAAAATAACGAGCAGCATTGCCGATATTATACAGACACTTAACACCCAAATCCAGTTTACTTTTTTGGTTACAATTCCAGCAATAAATCTTCCTACTGCCAGTGAAACAGCCAGAATACTGGCCATCATAATACTGATGTTTTCCGGCAGACGAAGGACTTTTGTATTGAATGTAGGCAGCCAAGATAGAATTCCTTGCTCGATCATAACGAATAAAAAGACGCTGATGACAAAAATAATCGTCAGCAGTTTTATGATTAATTTGAACATCTGACTGAAATCATCTTTTAAGTTCGCTCCTGCTGCTTGGGTTTCTTCGAATTTTACAAAGAATAAAAACAAGAATGATAAAAAGGATAATCCTGCCAATAACCAATAGACATTCAGCCATGAATTGGGATCGTTTTCATTGTTAAAGGCTGGAAATAAAAAGTAAGCCAGCGCAATTCCTATCATGAAAAAGCTTTCGATACTGCTCATTAAGGCATTGTGTTCTTTTTTGGTTTCTGTAACGGTTCCTATTAAGGAATAAACGGAAACTTTAAT
Organism: Flavobacterium sp. H4147; assembly: GCF_029360735.1. Classification (NCBI taxonomy): domain Bacteria; kingdom Pseudomonadati; phylum Bacteroidota; class Flavobacteriia; order Flavobacteriales; family Flavobacteriaceae; genus Flavobacterium; species Flavobacterium sp. H4147. The sequence goes on from NZ_JARKNB010000001.1 coordinate 896,973, forward strand.
CAGGGCAAATGAGACTCCAACGGCTGCAAATAGAATTTTAGCATTGTCAAAAGAGTTTCCAAAATACATAGAAATACACGCCAGAGTGACCAATCCTAATCCGGTAAGCATGGCTTTTCTATAGCCGATTCTGGGTAAAAAAGAGGCTATAAAAAAGGATACTATGGCGATAGGCATGTCTTTAAAAGCTTCTAAAATGCTGGCCTGCACTTCGTCGACTCCGTAGTTTTTCTGCGATTTTAAAATCACAATCCCAACGCTGTTTAATAAAATAGCGAAGACAAAATAATTGAGATAGAGTGAGATTTTAATTCCTATGTTTTTCATTTTTTTGTTCTCTTCTTTGTGGTTGCGCAGTGTAGACGCACTGGTGTGCGCTTCTACAGCATCTATACTCTATATTTAATTTTTAACACATAGAAACATAGTTTTAATTCGCATTCAAAAGGCGTTTCACTTTTATCAAATTCACATAGCTTTGTGTAGAAACTAGTTTCTTTTTTGCTCTTGTTTAATGATGAAATCTATGTTTCTATGTGTTTAATATTTTTAAAAATTACGCCACTAATCTATATAAAATTAGAAATTAATGGCAACTGAAAATCTAAACGCACGTCCTAAAATAGGTCTTGCCATAAACACATCGCTGGCTGCAGATGTAGTTTGTCTTGGATCTCCTTCTGTTAAACCAATTTCGTTGAACAAGTTCGAAGCATCAACCGCAAAACGAAGATTGTTGTAGGTATAATTTAAACCTGCTCCTACTTCTTTGTAAGCTGGTAAAACTTGTTTGTTGTCTTGATTGGTGTATTTTTTATCGTAATATGAAAACTGTACATAAGCGGTAAAGTCCTTTGTAATATCTACTTCTGGTCTTAAGTTACAGAAAAATTTAGGAATTCTTCGTGCTGTATTTCCATTAAAATCAAACGTAGAACCATCTGCATTTGTTCCTGTAAAGTTGTCGTATTCTGGTTTTTGAACCGTAAACGTAAAGTTCAATTTAGCAAATTTGTATCTCGCATTGGTTTCGACTTCTAAACCAATATTGTTTACATCGGCAAATTTATTTTCGGATGAACCATCGGATAAAATATCAGTAAAAGCAACATTTTTCAAATTCATGTGAAATAAGTTAGCGTTTACAGAGAAGAATGAATTCGAGTATTTGTATCCTAATTCGAATTGATTTACTTCTGTGTTTTCAAGTTTGCTTAAATTGGCTGCGTTATCATAAAATGATTCTTCGATTGGTGATCTAAATCCGTGGCTGTAACGAACGTAAGATGCCATGTTATCATTAAATTTATAGTTCCCCGCTGCTGTATATGACCATTCGCTTACATCATATCTCCAATAAGTGTATGGATTTCCTTTTACGGTTGTTACGGCATCATCGGCTGTATTGTTGTCTAAAATTCCTAAGTCTTCAGCAAAAAATCTTGCATTGTCTCGATAACCTGAATATTTGTCTTTGTTGTAACGTAATCCGGCATTAAAAGTCAATTTATCGGTTGCTTTGATTTCCGCGTCAGCGTAAACATCATTTAAAAGTCCTTTGGTTTGTGCATCTCTTTCTAACCAAGTGATTCGCTCGATACCGTTCCAAGTATGGTCTACTCCAGTTGTATTGTCTTTTACGTTTAATAATCTTGGATTGTCTGAAACGCTTACTAAATACGAATTCCAGTTCCAGTATTGATTTGATTTCCAATTAGAATAGTAGTAACCAGCTGTTAATTTAACTGGATCTAAGTCGAAAGAGAAAGAGAAATTATTCGCAAAATTGTCCATTTTCTTTTGAATGTGCCAAAGATCAGCGCGCATGATTAATGCATTTGGATCTAATGTTTGTCCGTTATCTACATAACTATAAGTCAAGTTAGAAGCGGTTGTGTTTTGAACTCCTGTTGCGTATGCATCTTGTGTCCACGGCCCTCCGTTAGGAAAAATAGCATTGTAATTTAAATCGATCGCTGTCTTTTTGAAAACGTTTTTGAACGTAACTTTATCTGAAATTTTCTTTTTAAACTCAGCTCCAATTGAGTTGATAATTGGGTGTGAACCATCTTCTAAATCAGCACTGAAAGTACCTCCTCCATATTGAGGAACGTTTAAATGACTAAAATTAACTGAAGTCAACGTTCCGTAATTTGGATTGAAACCTGGAATTCCTTCTATTTTTCCATTGTTGCTTTTTAAAGGAATTGGCAGATAAAATGTGTTCCTGTCATCCAAATGTTTGAAGTTTACTCTTAAATAATCGTCCTCATCAAATTTATATGTAAGGTTTCCTTTGATTTGTCCACCTTTGTTGGCTGTAAATCCTGTATTTCTTACTCCATTATCGGTTCTGTAAAATCCACCAACATTAAAGAATAATTTATCCTGAACTAATGCACCAGATAAATTTAAGTCAGTTCTGAACATTCCGTAATCAGAAGTGGTGAATTTGGCTCTTCCTTGAAAATCATTTTGTCCCGTTTTCGAAATAAAGTTGATGATTCCTCCCGGCGCATTATTGGCAAAAATTGATGCAGAACCTCCTCGTACGGCTTCCATTTTACTTACGGTTTCGTCGAGTCTATAAAAAGTATCGGCATTAGCAAACTGAAGTGCTCCATCTTCAAAAACCGGCAGTCCATCTTCTTGAATTTGTACATATTCATACGCTCCGGCTGATGGAATACCTCTTGCAAAAAGGTTATTTCCTATTTCTCCTCCTGATGCTTCAACCACAAATCCCGGAATAGTCTGCAATAAGGCTGCAGTACTCGATGGCGCTCTGTCTTCAATAGCTTTGGCTCCCATTGTTGTAATGGCAACGCTCGATTCTAATTTGGATCTTGGCGAAGATGAACCTGTTACAACTACTTCTTTTAAACTTTGAGATTCAGTTTCCAGCAGTAAATCTACGGTTACCGATTGTCCTTCTTTTACTGAAATTTCTTTTTTATACGTTTTATAACCCACGTTTGTGGCTTCTACATAATAGTTTCCTGCAATAACATCGGTAAAAATAAAGTTTCCGTTTTCGTCTGTTATTACATTTTTTCCTGTGTCTTTTAAAGATACATTTGCTCCCGGAATGGTTTGTCCATTCTCATCTAAAACTTTTCCCGAAACAGTATTTTTTGCCTGAGCGAATAAACTGTTTGGAACAAAAATTATACAAAATATCAAAAATAATATCTGTAAATAATAATGCTGTTTTTTCATTTTGGTTTGGTTTCGTTAGTAAAATTTTCATTTCATCTATGTAAACTTAAATACTAATTAATTTGAATTTAAGAATTAAAAATCGAAAACGTTTTCGAAATGACCTAAAACGTTTTCGAAAATTAATTTTTAGATTATGAAATTGATTTTTTAGTACATTTATTTTATGAATGATACTAAATTAATAGATATAGCTTCGGCGTTAGGAATCTCGGTTACAACGGTTTCTAAAGCTCTCAAAGGATATACAGATATAAGTAAATCAACTCGTGCCAAGGTTCTCGAAATGGCTGAGACGATGAATTATATTCCTAATTCTGTTGCGGTTAACCTTCGAACGAACGAAACCAAAACTATTGGTGTCATTATTCCGGCTACGGTTCATCACTTTTTTTCGAGTGTGCTGAACGGGATTTTAGAAGAGGCTGAAAAGAGAGGTTATCTGGTTATTATTCTGCAGTCGAACGAAAAATATGAGCTGGAGAAAAAACAGCTTGCATTGTTAATTCAGAAAAGGGTTGATGGTGTTTTGATGTCGCTTTCGAATGAAACGGATGATTTCTCTCATATTAATGATGCGATCCGAAAAAATACGCCAGTGGTTTTATTTGATAAAATTGCCAAAAGAGTGAATTGTTCCAAAGTGGTAATTAATGATGCCAAAGCAGCTTTTGATGCGGTTTCATATCTTATTAATAAAGGCTACAAAAAAATTGCCCATTTTAGAGGTTCATATGTTCCTCAAAATTCTATTGATCGTTTTTTAGGCTATAAAAGGGCACTTGAAGCACACGGAATTGAATATGATTCGAAACTGGTCTATGTTTGCGACAACAATACTGATTTTGAAGATGGTTACGAAAATGCTCAGAAAATAATGAATGAACATCCTGATGTCGATGCCATTTTTGCGATTACCGATTTAGTAGCGATCGGGATTATTAAATATTTTAATGAGGCTGGAATAAAAACGCCGGATCAGGTGGCTGTTTTTGGATTCAGCAATTGGTTTATGAGTACAGTTATTTCGCCAAAATTAACCACAATTGACCAGCCTGGATTTGAAATGGGACATACAGCGGTTTCGATTTTAATTGATGAAATAGCTGATATTAAAGAGCATCGCGAAGTTACCCATCAAATTATTGAACTTCCTACTAGAATCATAGAAAGAGAATCTACCATTAAATGATTTTTAATTCTAACTTTGCATCAATTCTTAACGATTCGTAATGTTTCCGATTCCTGAAAATACTGATTTTTTATTGGCTGATGCCGAAAAAGAAAATTTATATCTAAACTTAATCGGACAGATTAATAAGGATTTTAATCTGGCTAATGAAGGAATTGATTTCCCGATGAGTATTACGCCTGAAGAATTGAAAATCCAGCTTCACGAAAAAGTCTACCGAATGATTCAGTACAAATTTGCTGAATACCTGAATCTGCTTTATATTATTGATGTTCCCGAAAATGAAATAAAAAAACTTGACGGCTCAGATTTGGTAATCCTTGCCGAACAAGTTTCTTTTTTAATTTTAAAAAGGGAATGGCAGAAGGTTTGGTTTAGAAAAAACTATTAAATTCTAACCTCTCCTGAATTCCCCTTTTTGTTACGCTATAGATTCTTCAACTTCTTTGGTTTCTTTCTTTTTTCCTGTATGAAGTTGTTTGCTGTAATATTTGTATAAGTAATCGTAAACTACCATTTCATGAATTCTGTGTTTGGTCAAGAAGATTCGGTTACAAATCATGTGTACATAACTCAACATAATGTTGTCAAGATAAGTTGGCAAACGGTGTTCTTTGCTTAGCTCTTTTATCTCTGCTACTATTGGCGCATTTTTTTGAGAACGTTCTTCAAGGATTTCAATTAATGGTTCGTAAATTTCATCCATCAAGTTTGGATCTAAGAAGGATTCAATCTCAGATTCGTGCTGTACAAACATTTCGTTGATTTGTTTGTTTAGTCTTCCAGAACGGTTGAATTCTTTTCCAAAACTAGTTTTAGCCGCATTGAACAACTTCACTTTTCCTTCTAATTTTACATCAAAATCATTTAAGAAATGGTCGATCGATAATAATGAGAACATCCATCTTATTTTTTCTCCAGTGTCACCTTCGATCATATCGGCAAATTTCAAAGTGCATTCACTGTCGTTAAAGAACAATGATTCTGTTGCTTCGATTGCTTCATATCCGTATCGTTGTAATTCGCGCAGGTAATTGTCTGTTTGTGTTTTCCAGATAATTCTTGTCTGCTCAAATGGTTCAACGTGTTGTTTTATAATGTTGATGCAGTCTGTAAATAAATTGCTGTTTTTTAATAAAACACGGAATCTAATATGATGTCCTTGAACGTCATAATAACGAATAAAGAACCATTTGTCGATTAAACCTTTTGCTTGTAATTCTTCTACAATTGGTGTAATGCCTTTTTTAAGAAGCTCTTCTCCTGCTCTTTCTCCGCAGTAAAATTTATAATACAGCCATTTTTCTCCTATTGAAAATGAAGTTTGAACATTGTTTTTGTTTTCTTGAGAAACGAATTGATTTACCTCAGCAACTTCAACCTTTTTCTCTATGTTTTTATGTGCCGTGAAGATAATTTCATTGCAATAATCTGGTGTGATGGTATTTTCTGCAAATAAAAATTCTTTCAGCTTAATCACATTTTCTCCTTTCAGCATGTAGTAAAAAACATTTCGGCTTAATTCGTTATTGAAGTTGATTAGGACTTCATTATCTCCTTGAGAAATATATACGACATCTGGAATGTTTCTTTTTTCTTTGAAATCAGTAATAAAATCAAGATTTTTTGCTTCGGCAGCGGCAACAAGATTTTCAATTTCTGTTTTATTAAGAGTCCATGTAGCTCTGCTGAACACGGTGTCTTTGTAATTAACCCTTGGCAGGAAATCAAATTCATTCTGAAGTCCGCCCCAGTTGAATCCAAATCCAAATGAATTTTGATTCTGCAGGTCGCATAAAAAGTGATAGATTGGCAATGCATTTGAGGCAAAATTGTGTGCGTTGCTTAATCTTGGAATGATTTCTTTATTTAATCGTTTTGAGCGCAGCACTACTTTTCCTGATTTTACAGAAACGTACAAATCATCAATCATAATTTGGTGATCTCTGTCTACAGAAGCATTTCCTAAATACGGAATTTCATATTCTCTCTGGAAGTTTCTATATAGAATATTTCCGGTTCTTGCCTGCGGTAAATGCACTACTTCGGCAATAATTTTATCTGAGTTCAGCTGGTTTTCTACTGAAGCTACTTCGTTGCAAAGATCCAGAATTTTAGTATCAAGATGCCCGAATCGTCCAATTAAACCATTTGCAGATGGTCCGCTGGCTGTTTTAATATTGATTTTTTCGGTTCCGTTTTCGTGAAACACATTTACAAATGCCGAGAATGTATCAGGATACAAAGCTTCATTTTCTTCGAATTGGTTGATTTCTTCATCAGTTAATTCGATTGATTGTAAATTATTTTTAGCCGCATGAAGCAGTTTTTTAAACAGAAATGATTTTTTGGCATCCATCGCGATCTGATTTACCTGCGCTTGGTTTCCACTAATTAGCAAATCATCAACTAACGGCGATTTTGCACCTGATGTTTTTGCATATCCAATTCCAACATCTGGATCTAAAACATTTACCAAAGGCTGTTCGTACTCTTCATATCGCTCTAGGAATTTCTTTTTGAATTCTTTTAAGTTTGCATTTTCTGAACCTGATTGCAATTTATTTAAAGCGGTTAACGCTGGGCGCAGATTTTTTAAGGTTTTAAAGCTAATCGAGCCATTTTCAATTTTTCTAAAACTATCTACTTGAAATAGTTTTGAAATGTCTACGTGATCTAATTCTTCGTTTATTAACTCATGAATTTGAGTATATAAAGCAGGATCGTTAATAGTATTTGTATCAAGATTATTGATTTTGGTTTTTAAATTGGTAATTAATTCTCTGATAACTTCGGCTTCATAAAAATCAAATCTTTTTTCAGAGAATGTTTTTAGAAGTTTTTCAAAATAATCTTCGCCTGTAATTGTAAATTCTAATTCAGATACAATAAACTGACTTTTGATTAAAGTGTCGATAAATTCGTTGGCATCTTTTAGTGTAATTTCATCAGAAACAAGTAATTCTGCCAGTTCGCTTAATAAAACACCGTCTTTTGCTTTTTCGAAAATAAGTTCCAAATAATCGCTTATTTCAACTTCTGAAATTTTGTGAAAACGCACGTTGTCTTTGAAGTAATATTCGACATAACGGTATTTATCAAAAACGGTATAGATTGAATTGTTGCTGTAATATTTCAATACGTTTTTGATGGCGTCATTTTTCACAATCACCGGCAGAAAACTTCCTAAAAAGTACATGTCGAATTTGGTGAATCTTCCTAAAGTGCTTTCGGCAATATTAAGATTGGTTTCCGAATTTAATTCCACTGCGGCTACTGTAGCAAACATTCCAAAAGGCGTGCTTCGGTTTGCTAAACGTGAAGCATATTTGTATAATGATCCTTTTAGGTTTTTTAGTTCCTCTTCTGTTTGAAAACCTTCTCCAGTTTCCCACATAACAAGTGCTTTATAAATGTTTGGAGAACCAATAAACAATGCTTCTCTGTTTTCTTTTTTAGAAAAAATTTCCACGATTTTTTCCCAAGTAAGATCCATTTGTTTTTCTTCAATTGGAGTTCTCACAATAGCCGTTTTTGCAAAAGAGTAATTTTTCATTTTTGTTAAATTTCCTTATTAAACAATTATATTATTCCACATTCTATAATAGTATTCTTCTTTATTCATAAGCTCTTGGTGTGAGCCAGATTCGACGATTTCTCCTTTTTTGAAGGCATAAATAACGTCAGCATTTTTAATTGACTGTAGTTTGTGTGCAATTACAATGATCGTTTTTCCTTGTGCATGCAGTTCGTCAATTAGTTTTTTGATCACCATTTCTGATTCAGAATCCAGTGCTGATGTTGCTTCATCTAAAATCAATACTTCAGGATCTTTATATAGCGCTCTGGCAAAGGCAATTCGCTGTTTTTCTCCTCCCGATAAATTGGCTCCAAATTCTCCTAAATAGGTATTGAATCCGTTTGGCAGAGATTCGATAAAATCATAAGCGCCAACTTTTTTACTGACTTCAATTATCTTTTCCATATCGGGATTTGATTCTCCAATAGAAATGTTGAAGGCAATTGTTCCGTCAAAAAGCTCAACGTTTTGAGGCACAGTTGTAATAAGAGCGTTTATGCTGTCTTTTGAAATGTAATTTAAGTCGTATTCTCCAATTAATATTTTACCTTCTTTTGGACTGTAAATGTTTTGAATTAATGAGGCAATGGTACTTTTTCCGCTTCCACTTTCTCCAACAAAGGCGGTGAAAGCTCCTTTTTTGATGGTAATATTTAAATCTTTAAAAATGTAACGTCCTAATTCGTATGAGAAATCAATGTTTTTGAATTTAATATCATCAAAGTTGTTTCTGGTTAGATTTACTTTTGATTCCATTTCTTCTCTGTCCAAATCCATGATTCCAAATAAACGGTCTGAAGCAATCATGGCATTCTGAATCGCCTGATTTGTTCCAATTAACTGTGATGCCGGTCCTGTAAAGTATCCTATAATAGAGTAAAATGAAAACAGTTCACCCGGCGTAATATCTCCATCAATAGCATAATAGGTTCCTACCCATAAAAGAATGATGGTAAACAATCTGGAAATAAAATCAGTAGCGGTTCTTGAAAAGATTCCGTTCATTCCTGATTTGTAAATGCTTTTCAACAGATCGACAAATTTTAATTCTGTTCTGGTTTTAGAGAAATCTTCTAAAGACAGTCTTTTTACAGTTCCAATGTTTTTTATGGATTCTACCAGCTGTGATTCGAGCATGGCATTTTTTTCCATTATAGAACGTTCTGCTGTTTTGTTCAATTTATTTGTTATCAAATAAATAATAACATAAAACGGAATAATAAGCGAAATAATCAGTGCCAGTTTCCAATAGAATGAAAACATAAAAATAAAGGAAAAAAAGACAATAAGCACGTTTACTGAAATACTTAAAGCAGTTTCGTTTATCAAGGCACGAATTTTTACTGCATCGCCTATTCTAGACATGATTTCACCAATTCTCATCGTGTCAAAAAACTTTTGAGGCATGGTGAAAAGATGTTTGTAATAGCCCAGAATTAATCGTGAATCGATCTGCTGGCTTGTTTTTAGGATGAAAACATCTTTTAAAACGCTGTATACAATCTGCAGCAGCAAACATCCAATAACAATAACACTCATAAGGTTTAGTAAGCTTTTGTTACCGCTTACGAGTACAAAATCTGTAATCTTACCTACGTAAATCGATACCGAAAAACCTAATAAAGTGTATAAAACGGCTCCAATTATGGCTTGTAATAAAATGTATTTATGAGGCTTTAATAAAAATAGTATTCTTTTAAAATTTGATATTTTCTCGTTTTTTTCCTTGAAAATATCATCATCCGGAACTAATATTAAGGCATAACCTGTAAACATTTCTTCAAATTCGGCTAGTGGCTTTTTTTCCAGTTTCCCGTTTGAAGGATCCATGATCTGGATGTATTTACTAGTTATTTTGTAAGCAACAACATAATGAGGAAATTCGTGTCCTTCATGTTTTATTACAACATGTAAAAGAGCCGGAATTGGCAGGTCTTTTAATCCTTCAAAATCTACTTTTACTCCTTTAGCCAGGAAACCTAATTTAACTGCTGCTTCTCGTAATCCAAGTAATGTTGTTCCTTTTTGAGTAGTATTGGCATACTGGCGGATTCTTGAAATTGGCAGGCTTAAATTATAATGTTCCGAAATTGAAGCTAAACAAGCAGCGCCACAATCTGAAAAATCATGTTGTTTTATTTCTATTTTACTCATTTTTGCTATTGTAAGGATTAAACCAATCTTCTACTTTGTCAAATATTAACTGAAATGCAGTTCGCTTAGTCAGGAAAAAACGGCTGGTTAAACTCATTCCTTTTTTGAGATTTCCTTTGGCTCCGTTTTTTAGTGTTAAACTGTCATTGTGCAGATTGCTTTTTATTTTATAATAAGGAGCATTGTTTACGATTAAAACATCTTTGCTTATTTCGAAGATTCTTCCTTTTGCAAATCCCCATTGATTGGAATTGAAAGCGTCTATTTGATAAATGGCATCTCCGCCTTCTTTTAAATATCCTATTTCTGATGGATTTACATACGTTTCAACGATTATGTTTTTATCTGGAGAAATTTCTACTATCGGATTTCCAGCGGCGACTCCGCTTCCTTTATGAAAACCTTGCATATTGACCAGTTCGCCATCAATTGGGGCAATTATGATGTAATTGTTTTCCTCTTCTTTAAGCTGTTTCTGATTTGAATAAATGTTTTTATTCGACTGGCTCAGCTGTGTGTATTCTTTCTGCCAGGACAATTCTGTTTGTTTGATCAGATTGATTCGGTCGTTCTTGATTTTGTTGAGTTCCAGTTCTGCCTTTTCGAATTCTGATTTTGAAATAACTTCTTTTCGATACAGCTGTTCTTTTCGGTCAAAATCGGCTTGAGTATTTTTAACCACTATATCAAGATTGTATAATTCCTGCTGGTGTTTTAAAAGTTCTCTTTTATATTGATCTGACTGAACCTGACTGTAATTATGATTTATAAGATTCTTTAGATCGCTTAAGTAGAGAGCATTTTCTGAACTCTGAATCGTGTTTAAATTTTCTCTTTCTTTTAATATGTTGTGATCTATTATAAGTAAGGTGTCGCCCTTTTTGATTTTCTTATTTTCTTCAACATTAAAAAAAGATATTTTACCGCTTATAGGAGAATAAAGTGTTAGTTTCTTTTCCTGTGGAATGATAGTTCCTCTACTAGTTGTGTAAACATCTATATATATAAAAGGAAGCGAAATAAAAGCTATTAATAAAGCTAAAAATGTAATCACAAATAAACGGGATGTTTTTTTATTGTGTTTAATAATATGACTTTCAACAGTGTTGTTTAAAATCTCTTCTGGAAAAATTTCTTTATCGTTCATAATTATCTGTATTAATTTTCTATGGCAAATGAACCTATTATTTAAGGAAGAAAAAAATGAAAAACCCCCATTTTTATAAAAAATCGTATTCAATTTAAGCAAATAAAACACTGATAATCAATGACTTATTTTTGATTTTAGATAATTAGGCGCAAAACTTCCAGAGATCTGGTTTTTACGATTTTAGAGCATAAAAAAAGCATTATCAAATCAAATTGATAATGCTTTTTTAGAATATGCATGTTACAAAAGTTAATTCAAATGTGCTTTTTTATGAGAAGAGCATCCACCATCTTCGTCATTCATTTGAAAATTATTCAACATTGTAAACTCTTTATATAGAGACATGCTTGTTGTCTACGTTTTTGTTTTTTGAGAAAAACCGGGGACTAGTTATCTGAAGCGATAGTGATAGTAAGACCGATGATAACTCCAATACATAATGGGCTTGTTCCACCGTCAACATCATGCATTTGTTTGTCGTTTAATTCCGCTACTGCTGCTTTATTGAAAGCTAATTTGTTTGGGTTCTGATTTTTCATCTTATTTATAATTTAAAGGTTAATGGATTATTTTGCTGCAATTGTAACTGTAAGACCGATGATCACTCCGATACATAACGGGCTTGTTCCGCCGTCTACATCATGCATCTGTTTATCGTTTAATTCTGCTACTGCTGCTTTGTTGAAAGCTAATTTGTTTGGGTTCTGATTTTTCATCTTATTTATAATTTAAAGGGTTAATGGATTAGTCTGCGTAGATTGTGATAGTAAGACCGATGATCACTCCGATACATAACGGGCTTGTTCCGCCGTCTACGTCGTGCATTTGTTTATCATTTAATTCTGCTACTGCTGCTTTATTGAAAGCTAATTTGTTTGGGTTCTGATTTTTCATCTTATTTATAATTTAAGGATTAGTTAATTAATTAGTCTGCGTAGATTGTGATGGTAAGACCGATAATCACTCCGATGCATAACGGGCTTGTTCCGCCGTCTACGTCATGCATTTGTTTATCGTTTAATTCTGCTACTGCTGCTTTGTTGAAAGCTAATTTGTTTGGGTTCTGATTTTTCATCTTATTTATAATTTAAAGGGTTAGTTAATTAATTATCTGAAGCGATTGTGATGGTAAGACCGATGATTACTCCGATACATAAAGGGCTTGTTCCACCGTCTACGTCGTGCATTTGTTTATCGTTTAATTCTGCTACTGCCGCCTTGTTGAAAGCTAATTTGTTTGGGTTTTGATTTTTCATCTTATTTATAATTTAAAGGGTTAGTTAATTAATTATCTGATGCGATTGTGATTGTTAAACCAATGATTACTCCGATGCATAAAGGGCTTGTTCCGCCGTCTACGTCGTGCATTTGTTTGTCGTTTAATTCTATTACTGCCGCTTTATTGAAAGCTAATTTGTTTGGGTTCTGATTTTTCATCTTATTTATAATTTATAAGGTTAATGGATTAGTCTGCGTAGATTGTGATGGTAAGACCAATGATCACTCCAATACATAATGGGCTTGTTCCACCATCAACATCATGCATCTGTTTGTCGTTTAATTCTGCTACTGCTGCTTTGTTGAAAGCTAGTTTGTTTGGGTTCTGATTTTTCATCTTATTTATAATTTAAAGGGTTAGTTAATTAATTATCTGAAGCGATTGTGATGGTAAGACCGATGATTACTCCGATACATAACGGGCTTGTTCCACCGTCTACATCATGCATTTGTTTATCGTTTAATTCTGCTACTGCTGCTTTGTTGAAAGCTAATTTGTTTGGGTTTTGATTTTTCATCTTATTTATAATTTAAAAGGTTAATGGATTAGTCTGCGTAGATTGTGATGGTAAGACCGATGATCACTCCGATACATAAAGGGCTTGTTCCACCGTCTACATCGTGCATTTGTTTGTCGTTTAATTCTGCTACTGCTGCTTTGTTGAAAGCTAATTTGTTTGGGTTCTGATTTTTCATCTTTTTTATAATTTAAAGGGTTAATGGATTAGTCTGCGTAGATTGTGATAGTAAGACCGATAATCACTCCGATGCATAACGGGCTTGTTCCGCCGTCTACGTCGTGCATCTGTTTGTCGTTTAATTCTGCTACTGCCGCTTTGTTGAAAGCTAATTTGTTTGGGTTTTGATTTTTCATCTTATTTATAATTTAAAGGGTTAATGGATTAGTCTGCGTAGATTGTGATAGTAAGACCGATGATCACTCCGATGCATAAAGGGCTTGTTCCGCCGTCTACATCATGCATTTGTTTATCGTTTAATTCTGCTACTGCTGCTTTGTTGAAAGCTAATTTGTTTGGGTTCTGATTTTTCATCTTATTTATAATTTAAAGGGGTTAATAATTATTCTGCTGCCAGAAATATTGTTGTGAAAACTACGATACAAAGAGAGGTTGTGCCACCGTCTACATCATGCATTTGTTTGTCATTAAGCTCTGTAACAGCCACTTTATTGAAAGCCAGTTTGTTTGGGTTTTGATTTTTCATACTATTTTAAATTTTTAAGGATAGAGATTATTCGACAACAACAACGACAGTAATAAATATGATGGTACAAAGAAGTGTAGTTCCTCCATCGACATCCTGCATTTGTTTGTCATTCAGTTCGGTAACAGCCACTTTGTTGAAAGCAAGCTTGTTGTTTAGGTTTTGTTTTTTCATAATGATTTAAATTTTAAGATGTTATTTATTCGGCAGTAAGCACAACAGATATTGTAACTAAGCTTGTAGTACTTATAGTTGTTGTTGAAGTTCCACCATTTACAGTTTCTAATTGATTACTGTTTAGTTCTGTAACAGCCGCTTTATTAAAAGAAAGCTTGTTCATTGGGATTTGTTTTTTCATATTATTCAGATTGAAGAGTTAGGATGGTTACGATGACAAGACTTGTAGTTCCTACTGTTGTAGATGTAGACGTTCCACCTTTAACATTTTCTAATTGATTACTGTTTAGTTCTGTAACAGCTGCTTTATTAAAAGCCAGTTTGTTCTTTGGATTTTGATTTTTCATATTATTCAGCTTGAAGAGTTATAACAGTTACGATGATAAGACTTGTGGTTGTCACCGTTATTGTTCCGCCATTTACAGTTTCTAATTGATTACTGTTTAATTCTGTAACCGCTGCTTTATTAAAAGCCAGTTTGTTCTTTGGGTTTTGATTTTTCATATTTAAATGATTTTTAGGTTATTATTTTACATTAAATCGAATGTCACTTTTAAGCAGCAGCATCCTGTACAGGTCTCGTCGCCTCCAATAATTGAAGTTCCTCCGTTGATTGCGGCTAATAAATTGTCGTTTAGTTCTGTAACATCTGCTTTCTTGAAATACAGTTTGTTGTTTAGGCTTAAGTCTTTCATATTTTATAATTGATTAGGTTTAATTACAGTTATTTTCGTTAAAATTGGATCACATATACATCCAGAATTAGGATTCGTATCAATATCATATCCAGATATTCCTCCGTTTATATTTCTTAATTGTAGAACATTTAGTTCTGTTACAGCAGATTTGCTGAAAATCAGTTTGTTTTGATTTTGTTTTTTCATCTTGTTTAATTTTTTAGTTATTGAATAGCTTGTGCAAATAATTATGTATTGAGAATCAATGATTCAAAATAGAGCATGATGAGTTGGCTAAAAAATGATTTAGCTGGATGAAATGCATAACAATTTCAAATAGATACTAGATCTAAGTTTTGGCAATGCTTAAATAAAAAGCACAGAAATTAGTTCCGGAAAAAATCCAGACAAAGTCCTATTTGAAAAGTTTTGAAATGCGTTTTTTGAGTTTGTAAAACAACGACTTAGGCTGTTTTACAGCATCATTGTCTTCAATCTTAAAAATTGAATTTTTGCTGAGGCGTTTTGGGCCAGACTGATTACTATTAGTCATAAAATTTTCTTTTTGCCTAACAAGTAATGCCCTATAGAAGTGTACTTTTAGAAATAGTAAAAAAAAGTTTTATTAAACACATTTTTTTTTACTTTTGTAGAAGTAATTTCTGGCAACTTGTTAGTAATTACGTTTTTGTTAAATCAACTTATAAAACAGAGTCTCCACACTCTGTTTTATTTTTTTACTCTGGTTTTGTTTTTGAAGTGGCTACTCACTTTCGCTTTCGCCACCCTTCAAAACCAAAGTCGAAACTAATCTTGTTTTTCCGATTAATTTCTGAGACAAAGTAAAAAGCTTTTTTCCTGAAAAAAAAACGAAAAACCCCCATATTTATAAAATAAGGGGGTCTATTTTAAGGTTTAAAACATTTATTTCCAACAAGTTACAACAAAACTACTTGTTTTCGTTTTCCTTCATCTGATTTATCTTTTTTATATAAATTGAGGGGCTGATTCCGGTTGCAATCTTAAAATATTTGGTAAAAGATTCAGGACTTTTATACCCAATTTCTTCTGCAATTGCATTAATTGAATACGATCTTAGCTTCACATTATTCTTTAATTCGATAATAATAAAGTTAATTCTAAGCTCATTTACATAGGAACTGAAGTTTTTATCCAGCTCACTATTCACGATTTTAGACAAATAAGCTGTATTCGTTTTTAATCGTTTGGCAACATTATGAAGCGTAAAGTCTTGTCTTAAGAACAATTTTTTCTCTTCCAGCTTAATTAGTTTGTCCAAAATCTCTGTTCTGGTTTCATCTTTTATAATGAAATTACTATTGGCAGTTTCTTCAATATCAATGTTTTCGCTTTCGATATCGGCATCAATATGATCTTCTTCTGTGCTTGATCCGTCAGAAGGACTATTGATTGTTACTATACTATTAGATATAAGTTCAGTCTCAAACTCTTCGTCTTTTTTATCAATAAAAGTGTCTACAGTCTCCGCATTATGGGCTGTAACTGCCGTTTCTTCGGAAGATTTCTGGTTCTCAAAATTTTGGATTTTAAGCAGCAGTTCCTCAAATTTAACTTGGTTTTGAATAGATTCTTTTCTTCTTTTAATGAAAAACCCAATAAATAAAAGAATCAGAAAACCCGTTATACCCAGCAATATCCATTTTTGGTTCTTCTGTTCTGTTTCTCTTTCTTTACTTTCATTAATGTCAATTTTGTGCAGGTGATCTATGGCTTCAATTCGCTTTTCACCTATTTTCTTGGATTTATCTATAAACTGACTGTAGTAATAATTTGATTCTGAATAGTTTTCGATCGATTTATAGTTCTCTGCCAGTAAATAATAGATCTCAGAAAGCTTCTCGACCGGTATATTTGACGGCGCTTCGTTCTTAATAATCGATTTTAAAAGGTCGATTGCTTTATCATATTCTTTCTGAAGCGAATAAAGTTTAGAAATCCTGATATTAATTTCGGTAATTAGATTATTACTGTCAATTTCTTCAGCAATTTTAAGGGCATTTTCGAAGGTTATTTTTGCATTTGAAAAGTCCTTTTTATCGATATAAATTAAACCCAATTGTTCCAAAAAATGGATTTCGTGCTCTTTTAGATGGTTTTTTCGGGATTCTTCAATACCACTTTTTATAAAAACATAGGCTGAGTCCTGTTTATTTAAATTAATATAAGTTTTAACTAAGCCTAATTTTATGTCCAGCTTGCTTACATTATTAAAACCTTTTTTAGACAGATTTTCTTTGTAAATTTTGAGTGCTTCCTGATAACGTTCTAATTCGTAAGCAATACTTCCTTTTTTTATCGAGATATAGTTGTAAGCATCGGTATCATTGAGTTTTTTGGATAAAGTGACACACTCTTCGTACAATGTAAGAGCTTCCTGGAAATCAAATTCATTGAATAAATAATTCGCTTTATTGATTTTAAAAACCATTTCTAGTTTTTGATTGTCGATTGCATCTGCTTTCTGAATGGCTTTGTCAAAATAGTAAAAAGCACTGTCTTTTTGGGTTAAAGCGCCGCTTAAATCAGCTAAAAAGCAATATGATTTCGCTTCTTCAACGACCAAATCATTGGCTTTAGCGTATTTAAGAACCTTATGACAATAATATTTCGCTTTCGTGGGATTATTGTACAATAAGCTTTTAACAGAATCCTTATAAGTTTCAATTTTATTTTGAGAAAAAGTAAAATTGATCGTAAATAATACAACCAAGGTATAAATCTTACTTATTACATTCATATTTGTTTATTTTTAAAAATAAAACATTAACAATCAGGTAGTTACTTGGATTCTAAAACAGACTATTTTTATAAATCTGGGGATTTATGACTTTTTTTTGAGGCTTTTTTGAGATAATTTCACCATATGATTTTCACAACACATTCAAAACCAATTAAAAAACCATTCAAAACCCAAAGATTATGAAAAAAAATAACTTAAAAAAATTAGTGTTAAAAAAAACTAACATTATTGAGCTTAATTCAGAAGAAGCTAAAAAAATTATAGGAGGTACTAGTACAGTTGTGGCAGCTCCAGAGCACACAGATCCTCGCAGTATGTATTCGATGTTTTGTGTATTGTAAATAAAACCTTGAAAACAAAATAAAAGCGGTCCAATTGGACCGCTTTTTTATTTGTTTTTAGTTTAGAGATGCAGAAATTCAAGTAAAAAGGTTTTCTCTCTATTGAAACTTTACTTCTTTGTACCTCTGCATCTTAGCACCTTTTAAAAATAAACCCTAACAAAAGGCATAAATCCAGAACCGTAAAGACTTTTATTAGGATCATATAAAACGTCGTATCTAGCACCAATAGTAACATTTCCAGTTCGGTAACCAGCGCCTAGATATAAGGCCGTATTCCAATAACTATCTGAAAAAGCCGGTCTGTTAACATTAGATTCATATCTCGTATCGACTCTTACCTGCTCTAACTCGGCAGATAACTGAACTTCGGGAATTGGGTTTACAAGAGTAATTAAACTTCCCCCATAAACATAGGACTCGTAATAATTTTTTGAAGACAAATAACCAAACTGTACTCCAACTCCAACTGCTACAATTTCATTTACATTATAAATTGCACTTGGCATTACAGAAATGTCAGTATAACCCGAACCAATTCCTAATCCAAGCCCTCCTCCAAATTGAACTTTATCCCAAAAATCGTTTTTGTTATCAATAACATAAGTTTGCTGTGCAATAGTATAACTTGAAAATAACACTGTCAAAATCACAAAAAAAGATTTGCAATCGATTGAAAATTGAATTTTATTCATAGTTAACGTTTATTTTAACAAATTTTTACGTAAAAGTACGTAAAAAAAAGATTTAAATAGAGGCGATTGTTGTACTTTTGCCATTCTATTTAACAAAAAGTATATTCAATAAAATATTATGGATAGGTTTTCATTTTTAAATGCAGCGCATACCGAGTTTTTTGCACAATTATACGATCAATATCTAGTAAACCCAGACAGCGTTGAGCCTAGCTGGAGAAGTTTTTTTCAAGGTTTTGACTTTGGAATGACTACTTACAATGACGAAAATCCAGTGCAGACGATAGTTGAGTATGTGACTAGCCCAAACACAGATTACAGTCAGGTTTCAGAAAAATTACAGAAAGAGTTTAACGTTCTAAAATTAATCGATGGTTACCGTACACGCGGACACTTGTTTACCAAAACAAATCCAGTTCGTGACCGCAGACAATCGTCGCCAACTTTAGATATTGAAAACTTCGGATTATCTTCAGCTGATCTTTCAACTGTTTTTGATGCTGCGCAGACAATCGGAATGACTCCTTCTTCATTAGAAGCTATCGTAAATCGTCTTAAAGCAATTTACTGCCAGCATATTGGTATTGAATATATGTATATTAGAAATCCTGGCGTTGTAAAATGGATTCAGGATAAATTAGCTGTAAATACAAATCAGCCTAATTTCTCTACAGAAGAAAAGAAAACTATCTTAAATAAATTAAACGAAGCCGTATCTTTTGAGAACTTCCTTCACACTAAATATGTTGGGCAAAAACGTTTCTCATTAGAAGGTGGAGAATCGATTATTCCAGCTCTTGATGCTTTAATCGAGCAGGCTGCTGAAAAAGGTGTTGAACAATTCGTAATGGGAATGGCTCACCGTGGTCGTTTGAACGTTTTGGCAAACATCTTCGGAAAATCAACTCAAGATATTTTTGGTGAGTTCGACGGTAAAGATTACGATCAAGAATATTTTGATGGTGACGTAAAATACCACTTAGGTCTTACTGCAGACAAAAAAACAAGATCTGGTAAAAACATCAATATTAACTTAGCGCCAAACCCTTCTCACTTAGAAACTGTTGGAGCTGTTATTGAAGGTATTACTAGAGCTAAACAAGATAAATATTACGCTGACGATTTCTCTAAAGTATTGCCAATTGCGGTACACGGAGATGCTGCAATCGCAGGTCAGGGTATTTTATACGAAATTATCCAGATGGCTCAGCTTGATGGTTACAAAACTGGAGGAACAATCCATATTGTAATCAACAACCAAGTTGGATTTACAACGAACTACTTAGACGCTCGTTCTTCTACATATTGTACAGACGTTGCTAAAGTAACTCTTTCACCGGTATTACACGTAAATGCTGATGATGCTGAAGCTGTTGTACACGCTGTATCTTTTGCATTAGACTACAGAATGCAGTTTGGACGTGACGTATTTATCGATTTATTAGGATATAGAAAATACGGCCATAACGAAGGTGATGAACCTCGTTTTACGCAGCCTGTTTTATATAAAATCATTGCTAAACACAAAAACCCAAGAGACATTTATGCTGACAAATTACTTTCTGAAGGCGTAATCGATGCTTCTTATGTAAATGGTTTAGAAAAAGAATATAAATCTGCTTTAGAAGAAAACTTAGAAGCTTCCCGTAAAAAAGATTTAACAATCATTACTCCATTCATGAAAAACGAATGGGACGGATTTGTTCAGGTAACAGATACACAAATGCTTCAAAAAGTAGATACTACTTTCCCTAAAGAAGGTTTAGATTCTATCATCAATACAATTTCAACATTACCAGAAGACAAAAAATTCATCAGTAAAATAACTAAAATTGTTACGGACAGAAAATCTGGATATGACAATAATACTGTTGACTGGGGAACAGCAGAAGCTTTAGCTTACGGTTCACTTTTAACAGAAGGATTTGATGTTCGTATTTCAGGTCAAGATGTTGAAAGAGGAACTTTCTCTCACCGTCATGCCGTAGTTAAAGTTGAAGATTCTGAAGAAGAAGTAATTTTATTAAACGGAATCGAAAACAAAAAAGGAAAATTTGGCGTATTCAATTCACTTTTATCGGAATACGGAGTTTTAGGTTTTGATTACGGATATGCATTAGCAAATCCAAAAGCCTTAACAATCTGGGAAGCACAATTTGGAGATTTCTCTAACGGAGCTCAAATTATGATTGACCAGTACATTTCTTGTGGTGAAGACAAATGGAACAACCAAAATGGTATTGTAATGTTATTGCCACACGGATATGAAGGACAAGGTGCAGAACACTCTTCTGCAAGAATGGAGCGTTACTTACAACTTTGTGCAAGACAAAATATGTATGTTGCAGATTGTACAACTCCAGCAAACTTCTTCCACTTGTTAAGAAGACAGATGAAAACAAATTTCCGTAAACCTTTAGTTGTTTTCTCTCCAAAAAGTTTATTACGTGATCCAAGATGCGTATCAACCGTTGAAGAATTAGCAAACGGAAGTTTCCAAGAAACAATTGATGACAATGCTGTAGATAAAAAGAAAGTAAAAACTTTAGTTTTCTGTACAGGTAAATTCTACTATGATATTGTTGCCGAAAGAGAAAATAACGGAAGAAATGACGTTGCAGTTGTTCGTATTGAGCAATTATTCCCTTTCCCTGTTGAGCAAATCAAAGAAATCATAGCAAAATATCCAAATGCAGATGATTATGTTTGGGCACAAGAAGAGCCTAAAAACATGGGCGCTTACAGCTTTATGTTAATGAACTTTGATCTTGTAAAATGGAGATTAGCTTCATTAAAAGCATACGCTGCTCCAGCATCAGGAAGTTACACACGTGCTAAACGTCGTCACGCAGATGCAATTAGAATGGTATTCGATAAAAATTTATTTAGATAATTAAAATATGTTTCAAGTTCAAGTTTTAAGTTTCAAGTTTAACAACCTGAAACCTGAAACTTGAAACCTTAAAAACCTTAAACAAAAACAAAGATGATTTTAGAAATGAAAGTCCCATCACCAGGGGAGTCAATAAAAGAAGTTGAAATTGCAACTTGGTTAGTAAAAGACGGAGATTATGTAGAAAAAGATCAGGCTATTGCTGAAGTTGATTCAGATAAAGCTACTCTTGAGTTACCTGCTGAAATGAGCGGTGTAATTACATTAAAAGCTGAAGAAGGTGATACAGTAGCAGTAGGTGCTGTGGTTTGTTTAATTGATACAGATGCAGCGAAACCTGCAGGAAGCGGATCTGCAGCTCCAGCAGCAGAAGCACCAAAAGCTGAGGCTCCAAAGGCTGAAGTAAAAGCTGAAGCTCCAAAAGCAGAACCTGTTCAAGCTCCAGCAGCAACAAGTTATGCAGCAGGAACTCCATCTCCAGCAGCAAGAAAAATATTAGACGAAAAAAATATTGCTCCGGCAGCAGTTACAGGAACTGGAAAAGGTGGCAGAATTACTAAAGATGATGCAGTAAATGCAACAGCTGTAGCTTCAATGGGAACTCCAACTGGAGGAAACCGTGGAACTGAACGTACAAAATTATCGATGTTACGTCGTAAAGTAGCAGAAAGACTTGTTTCGGCTAAAAACGAAACAGCTATGCTTACTACTTTCAACGAAGTAAACATGACGCCAATTAACAATATCCGTAATGAATATAAAGATGCTTTCAAAGCAAAACACGGTGGTCTTGGCTTAGGCTTCATGTCATTCTTTACAAAAGCAGTTACAAGAGCACTTCAATTATATCCAGATGTAAACTCTATGATCGATGGAGATTACAAAGTAGGATACGATTTCTGTGATATCTCTATCGCAGTTTCTGGACCAAAAGGATTAATGGTTCCTGTTGTTCGTAATGCTGAAAACTTAACTTTCCGCGGAATTGAAGCTGAAATCAAAAGATTAGCTTTAAGAGCTCGTGATGGTCAAATTACAGTTGACGATATGACTGGAGGAACTTTCACAATTACAAATGGTGGAGTTTTTGGCAGTATGTTATCTACTCCAATCATCAACCCTCCTCAATCAGGAATCTTAGGAATGCACAACATTATCGAGCGTCCGATTGCTGTGAATGGAAAAGTTGAAATTCACCCAATGATGTATGTAGCACTTTCTTACGACCACAGAATCATCGACGGACGTGAGTCAGTTGGTTTCTTGGTTGCTGTAAAAGAAGCTCTAGAAAACCCATTAGAATTATTAATGAATGGCGATGCTAAACGAGCTTTAGAATTGTAATTAGAAGATAATTTCTAAAATATATATAAAAAACCTGTTCAGTTTCTGAGCAGGTTTTTTGCTTTTAAGCCTTCTAGAAATAGAGTCTTTCTTGTTAAAAACGTAATTTTTACATTTTTTTAAATATTTTATTTAGAATAAATTAAAACAACTTGTTTTGTTGCAATTCAAAACATACATTTGCACTATCAAAATTAATTCTAAATAAAAATGAGATTAAAAAATACAATTTTGCTCTTAACTTTTTGTTTTGCTCTTTTTACTGGACCAGCAGTTTGGGCACAAGAAAGAGCATCTATCAAAGGTCAGATCAGCTTAACCAATAATGATGCTGTAGATAATGTTTCTGTAGTATTAAAAGGAACAAAAATAGGAACCACAACAGATGCGAATGGTTTTTATGAAATCAAAAACATTAAACCAGGAAATTATGTGATTCGAGTTTCTGGGATTGGTTATTCTTCTAAAGAAAAAAGTGTTTCTCTAAATAGTGGAGACGCTATTATAGAAGATTTCAAAATCAATGCTAATTCTGAACAGTTAGATGAAATTGTAGTAAACGGAAATGGGAAAAGAAATCCATTAGCACGTAAAGAAACTCAACAAGTATCAAGATTACCACTTAAAAATCTTGAAAACCCACAAGTATATACCACTATTACTGCCGAACTTTTAAAAGAACAAGTAGTTACAAACATTGATGATGCACTTAAAAATGCGCCAGGATTAACACCACTTTGGGCTTCTACAGGTCGTGGAGGTGATGGAGCAGGATATTTCTCTTTGAGAGGATTTGCTGTTCAGCCCACTATGATTAATGGATTACCTGGATTATCAAACGGAGGTTTAGATCCTGCAAATATTGACAAAATTGAAGTAATCAAAGGACCTTCAGGAACTCTATTCGGAAGCAGCTTAATTTCTTATGGAGGTTTAATTAACTTGACTACTAAAAAACCTTACGATCACTTTGGCGGAGAAGTTAGTTATACAGCTGGAAGCAATGGCTTAAACAGAGTTACTGCTGATATTAATACGCCTGTAGATGAGGAACACAGAATTAACTTCCGTGTAAACACAGCTTACCATACAGAAAATAGTTTTCAAGATGCTGGATTCAAAAAATCATTCTTTTTTGCTCCATCATTATCTTACCAAGTTAGTGACAAACTTTCGTTTTTCATTAATACAGAATTTATGAATAACAAACAGACGAATCCTACAATGTTGTTTTTAGACAGAGGCGCTCCGTTAAGAGTTCATAATATTGATGAATTAGGTTACGATAACAAACGTTCTTACACTAGTAATGAATTAGCAATCGAAACTCCATCATACAATTTACAAGGTCAAATGATGTATAAATTCAATGATCAATGGACTTCACAAACTGTAGTTTCAAGAGGTTCATCTTCATCTGAAGGATACTACTCTTATATTTATGAAGGTACACAATACGCTCCAGCTGCAATAAATCAAGGAATTGTTTTGGGACGTTTTATGAACTATCAAAATTCAACAACACTTACAACTGATATCCAACAAAACTTTATTGGAGATTTCAAAATTGGAAACATGAGAAACAGAATTGTTGCCGGTTTGGATTACTTCAATAGAGGTGTGATCGATAATAGTTCTAATTATGTATCAAATGGAAATATCTATATTGGTAATCTAGATTTAAAAACTGTAAACGAAAATCTTTATGGAATTACTGATCCTGCTAAGTATATTACAAATGGAGATAATGGAAATTTAACTAAAGCAGGAACTGATGCACTTATCGCTTCTGCAGGTATGAGCAACAACAAAACAAAACAAGAAGTGTACAGCGCTTACGTTTCTGACGTATTTAACTTCACTCCTGCTTTGTCTGCAATGGCTAGTTTACGTGTAGACCGTTTCATTACTGCTGGTAATGTAACTACAAAATCTGATGATTTTAATCAAACTGCTTTTTCACCAAAATTTGGTTTAGTATACCAACCAATTCTTGATAAAGTTTCGATTTTTGCGAACTACATGGACGGATTTGCTAATTCTGCTCCTGTTACAGAAATTTTGGCAGATGGAAGTACTCGTCCGAGAACTTTTAAACCAGAACACGCTAATCAATTTGAAGTTGGAACAAAATTAAATCTATTTAAAGATAAACTTTACGCTACATTCAGCTACTACGATATTCAAGTAAAAGATCAGGTTTACATCGTTTATGGAGCAACAACTCAAATCGCTCATCAAGATGGAGCACAAAGAAACAAAGGTTTTGAAGCAGAATTTGTGGCAAACCCAATTAATGGTTTAAACATTGTTGCAGGTTATAGCTATGTTGACGCTATCTTAAATGCTGGAGACCCTTCATTTGTAGGTCACAGACCCGAAAGCTCTGGACCAAGAAATCTGGCAAATCTTTGGGCAAGTTATAAATTCCAAGAAGGAGATTTACAAGGATTCGGTTTAGGTTTTGGAGGAAACTATGCTGATAAAAACCTAATTATGAACAGAAATGTTGTAGGTCAGTTTGCACTACCTTCTTACACTGTTTTAAATTCTTCTATTTTCTACGGAACAGAAAAATACACATTGACACTAAAATTAGACAATATTGCCAATGTTGACACCTATGATGGATGGTCAACTATTCATCCAAGAAACATGAGAACTGTTGCGGCGAATTTCTCTTATAGATTCTAAAAAAAGTTAAACAAAAACACCTTTCTTTAATTGGAAAGGTGTTTTTTAAATTTTAAAAATTATGATAACAATAGCAAGTCTTATAGTCTTTTTAGCTTTTTACACATTGTATTACACTTCAAAAAGAGCCGCATTATCATATGATTTAGGTTTTGAAAAATGGATGCAGAAAAATCCAAAACAAACAAAAATTACAGGATTGATTCTGCTTTTAACTGCTTATATGATGTGGCTTTTTACACAATCAATTGGCTGTGGTACTTTGATGTTTTTTATTCAGCTTATGACAATTGGAAGCTTAATTATCATTCTTACTCCATTAAAAAAAGTAAATAGTAAAGTTCTTTTAGCAATTTTGATTATCGCAGCTTTATTAGAATTTTATTACAATTAAAACCATACCTAACAATGCCTGCAAATCCAAAATACTTAACACCTGCTTTTTGGCCTCGTTTTTCTAAAATTACGGCGGCTATCCTTGGTGGATACTTTGTTTCTGTAACTTTTCATCTCGCTTTGGCTTCATGGTTCAGTCGTGCAGATGTTCTAATTACAATGGCATTTAGCGGTTTTATTTTATGGGTGGTGTTGATGATTATCGCTTTTCTTGCCAAAAGCGGATGGAAAATCTGGGGTATTTACATTCTGCTTTCTTTGCTTTTTTCCTTACTTATCTATCTTGGTCAAACTTATAATCCTGCGGCATAATCTATGAATAATCGTCATTACAATATCTATTTTCATACGCATACCGTAAGCGGCATTGTTATCAGCGTAGTGCTTTTTGTAATTTTCTTTGCAGGGTCCTTTTCTTTTTTTAGAGATGAAATCATCAATTGGGAAAGAAGTGAATCTACTGCTGTAAGCAGAGAAATTAAGTTAGATTACAATAGCGCTTTAGAAAATCTTGATAAAAAACACATTTTACACGGAAGAAATATTACCATTTCTAAACCATCAATACAAAATAGAGTTGCGGTTTACATGGAAGGCACCAAAGATACTTTGGCACCAGCCAAACAAAAAGAAGGATCTTTCTTTTACCTTGATAATAAAACCTTCAAACCTTATACATACGAAGAATCTTATTCGTTAGGAGAATTATTATATCGTTTGCATTTCCTGGCACAAATTCCTTATCCAACTGGATATTATCTCGCCGGATTTACAGCTTTGTTTTTTCTATTTGCCATCATTACTGGAGTATTACTACACTGGAAAAAAATCGTTTCTAACTTTTATGTTTTTCGTCCAAAGGAAAAATTAAAAACATTGTGGACAGATGCTCATACAGCTTTAGGAATGATCGGACTTCCGTTTCAATTTGTTTATGCCGTAACCGGAGCTTTTTTCATGATTAAACTTTTAATTGTAGCGCCCGCAGTAATGGCTTTATATAAAGGAGATCAAGACAAACTTTATAAAGAACTGGAATACACAGACGCCGATTATAAATTTGAAAACAAAAAATTAGCTAATCCTTTTAATATTAATGAGCTTGTTGCAAAAGCAAAAAGCAATTGGACTGATTTTGAAATTACACGTGTTATAATTCAAAATTATGGCGATATCAATATGCATCTTTTAATTGAAGGTGAATTGCCGAGCCAGAAGAAATTTACTGGCATTGGAAAAGTAATCTATCGGGTTTCTGACGGAAAAGAAATTGCCAAAAAAGATCCCATTACTCAAAATGGTTATCTTGACGTTGTAAAAAATGTATTGTATAGAATACACTTTGGTGATTATGGCGGATATGCTTTAAGAATCGTGAGTTTCATTTTGGGAATTATTTCTTGTTTTGTCATCATTTCAGGAGTAATGATCTGGCTCGTTGCCCGACAAAAAAACAACATACCTGAAAAGAAAAGACGTTTTAACGCCACAGTGGTTAGAATTTATCTTGCCATCTGTTTAAGTATGTATCCAATTACCGCTTTAGCTTTTATAGGGAGTAAACTTTTCTATCCTCTAAGCCAATCTAATTTATACATCCTTTATTTTGGCGGATGGTTATTGCTCACAATCTTTTTTATCATTAAAAAGAATGATGCCTTTACGAATAAATTCTGTTTGATTTCGGGAAGTATATTAGGTTTCTTCATTCCAATTACTAACGGAATCGTAACTGGAAATTGGTTTTGGAATTCTTTTATGCAGCACAAAATCCAGATTTTCTTTATTGATGTTTTTTGGATTTTTCTTGCAGCAACTTCATTATATGTTGTCTATCATTTAAAACCTAAAAAGGCGGTTTCAGAAAAATTAGCTTAAAATAATTTGTGCTCTATTGATTTTGCGTATACTTTTACGCTTTTAATCAAAAATGAGCTTCAAAACAAAAATACGTTTTCTACATAAATGGCTCGGATTAATCTCCGGGCTTATTGTTTTTATAATCTGTATTACCGGATGTATATTTTGTTTTCACGATGAGATAAAAGACATTACCCGAAAAGAATGGCGTTTTGTAGAACCTCAAAACAAACCTTTCTTATTACCCTCTCAATTACAGAAAAAAGCTCAAGAAGCTTTTCCAGAAAATAAAGCCAGCATGGTGGCCTATTATGGTAAAAATAGATCGGCAATTGTCTATACATTTTCAGATACTGGAAATCGGTATCTCTATTTCAATCCGTATACTGGAAAATATCTTAAATGTGAAAATCCAGATACTGATTTCTTTATAATCGTAGAATACATTCATCTCTATCTGCTTCTTCCGGATTATATTGGAAAACATATCATTGGCGGAGCAACCATAATCTTTATTTTATTATTGATTTCAGGAATTATACAATGGTGGCCCAAACGTAAAAGCGATATTAAAAGAAGTTTCAGTATAAAATGGTCTGCAAAATGGCGTCGCGTAAATTATGACTGGCATAATACTACAGGTTTTTACATTTCTCTAATCGCATTAATTTTAGCCATAACCGGACTTACTTTTACATACGAATGGGTTGGTGAAGGAATTTACAAATCCTTCAATTTAGGAGGAGATAAAGCAGCTGAAACAAAAACGCCCGTAATCGACACAACGACATTCAAAACCAATTCAATTACTGCCATTGATAATGCTTTTGTGCAGACAATGAAATTACAGCCAAAAGCTGAAATGTTTTTTGTCATGATTCCACAGCAAAAAGGCGATATTGTAAGCACAGGCGCTTATCCGCATACTTTGCGATATGATCAGCAGAGCAATTATTATTTTCATCCGTCAAGCGGAAAATTAATTCAGAGCCAGACTTTCGATAAAAAATCTTTAGGCTTACAGGTTGTCGAAATGAATTATGGAATTCACACCGGACAAGTTTTAGATCTTCCTGGAAAAATTATAGCTTTCACAGTTAGTTTAATTGCTTCTGCTCTGCCTGTAAGCGGATTTATAATTTGGTTTGGAAGAAGCCGAAAATCTAAAAAAAGTAAAAGCATAAAAAAACCGTCCTAAAAACGGAACGGTTTTTTTATAAAGTCTGAAATTATGTGATTAATTTCTATTTGCTAAAGCATTTTTTTGTAAACTCTTAACCGAACTTACTTTATTATCTACATAAGCAACTTCGTTTAAATTGTTTTCATTAAAATAAATCCATTTTCCGGTTTTAACACCGTCTGTGTATTCTCCAACGGCTTTTTTGTTCCCTTTTTCATCATAAGATACCCAGACACCGTCTAATTTACCATCTTTAAAAAAGCCTTCTTGCTGTACTTTACCATTATCATAATAATAAGTGGCTTTTACCTTGTTTCCAACAGCTTCTAATTCAGGCTTTCCTTCTTGTGCAACTACAATTCCTGAGAACAATATTGCAGCTAAAATTACACTCTTTTTCATATCTTTAGGTATTTAATGTTAAGAAATCTTTACCAAATATAATTAATTGTTTACATTAAAAAAACTTTTGCTTAACAATTTGGTAACATTGAATAAAAACTTAACATTGGAAATTTCCCAACAACAAAAAAAACCAATGCTCAGGCATTGGTTTTACTGGTATTTTTATCAAAAAAGAAAATTACGATAACGTTTTCAATTTCGTAAATAAATTAGTTCAATAAGCCGTTTAACTGCTCTTGAAGCTTTGGATCAGATGGTCTTGCAGCATCAGAACTTACCACATTACCTTTTGGATCAATGATAATAAATCTTGGAATTCCAGTTACACCATATTTCATTACGAAGTCTGATTCCCAATCTTTATCGGCAAATAATTGCACTCCCCCTAAATTCTTATCATTTACAAACTTTTTCCATTTTTCATGATCTTTTGCCTTATCTATAGAAATACTCACAAACTCGATGTTTTTACCGTGGTACATCTCTTCTACTTTTTGCAAATAAGGAATTTCAGCTCGGCATGGCGCGCACCAAGTAGCCCAAAGATCTATATATACGTATTTCCCTTTTAAATCAGCAAGTTTGGTTTTCCCGCCTTTATAATTTTCATAGTCAAATTCAGGCGAAGCTTTTCCAGTCATTTTAGCAGCTTTCGATGCTCTTTCGTATTCTTGAAATGCGTATTGATTAAAACTTTCAAAACTCATTTTCAAGGCCGTTTTAAACTCAGGATCAAAATCTCCTTTTTCAAGACTTTCAGAATCTGTTTTTTTCTTGGTTTCCAAAAGAGACGTAAATTCGGCTTCTGGTTTAGAAAAAGCTTCATTTTGGAATTTCTCATCTTTTAAAGATTGTTGCGCCAAAAAGTTACTTTCGTTTACTCCTTTACCTTTATATACAATTGTTTCGTCAAACTCTTTGGCATCCATTGTCAGATTAATTTCAGAGTCTGGTTTTAAATAGATGTTTGAAGATTCTTTACCATCAGAGAAAACATAAAACCCTTTTGGAGCTTCAAAATTCGCAGCAAAAATCTCCTTATTATTAATTGGGATAACTTGTTTAAAATTATTTCTTCCTTTAATTACCAAAGTATCACTGTTTCTGTTAGCAATTTTAGCGGTAAATTTTATTTCATTTTTGGCTTGACCAATAGCATTCAACGTACTAAAAATCAGCAGACCTGCAGCAAAAAGATTTTTCATATAGAATATAGTTTGTTTTTAGTGATTCAAATCTAAAGAAATAACCGCTTTGAAATTTCAGAATTAACAAAATATTTAAAATTATAAGCATCAAGTTTACCACTTTACTATATTATCTTGAATTTTGTATTTACTTTTGCAGTCTAAAATTTTGATTATGTATAGAAGTCATAATTGCGGCGAATTAAATGCCTCAAATATTAATACCGAAGTTACTCTTGCAGGCTGGGTACAAAAATCACGTGATAAAGGATTTATGAATTGGGTAGATCTTCGAGATCGTTACGGAATTACGCAGCTTATTTTTGATGAAAGCCGTACTGAAAAAAACGTTTTTGAATTGGCTAAAACTCTTGGACGTGAATTTGTAATTCAGGTAAAAGGAACTGTTATTGAGCGTGAAGCTAAAAACAAAAATATTCCAACGGGAGAAATCGAAATTTTAGTTTCTGAATTAACGATTTTAAATACTGCTTTAACTCCTCCATTTACAATTGAAGATGAAACGGACGGCGGGGAAGATATCAGAATGAAATACCGTTACTTGGATATTCGTAGAAATCCGGTAAAAAACAGTTTATTATTCCGTCATAAAGTGGCAATGGAAGTTCGTAAATATTTATCTGATTTTGATTTCTGCGAAGTTGAAACGCCTTACTTAATCAAATCGACTCCAGAAGGAGCAAGAGATTTCGTGGTGCCAAGCCGTATGAATGAAGGTCAGTTTTATGCACTGCCACAATCTCCACAAACTTTCAAACAATTATTGATGGTTGGGGGAATGGATAAATACTTCCAAATCGTGAAATGTTTCCGTGACGAAGATTTACGCGCAGACCGTCAGCCAGAATTTACTCAAATTGACTGCGAAATGGCGTTTGTAGAGCAAGAAGACATTTTAAATGTTTTTGAAGGCTTAACAAGACATTTATTAAAAGAAATTAAAGGTATTGAAGTAGACAAATTTCCAAGGATTACCTACGACTACGCCATGAAAACATATGGAAACGACAAACCGGACATTCGTTTCGGAATGAAGTTTGGCGAATTAAACGAATTTGCACAGCACAAAGAATTCCCTGTCTTCAATGCAGCTGAATTAGTTGTTGGAATCGCGGTTCCTGGAGCAGGAAATTATACTCGTAAAGAAATCGACGGATTAATTGACTGGGTGAAACGTCCGCAAGTGGGTGCATCTGGAATGGTTTACGTAAAATGCAATGAAGACGGAACTTACAAATCATCTGTAGATAAATTCTATGATAATGAAGATTTGTCAAACTGGGCAAAAGCAACAGAAGCAAATCCTGGAGATATGATTTTTGTACTTTCTGGTCCTGCAAACAAAACACGTGCTCAGCTTTCTGCATTACGTATGGAGTTAGCAACTCGTTTAGGATTACGTAACCCAGAAGAATTTGCACCTCTCTGGGTTGTAGATTTCCCATTATTAGAACTAGACGAAGAAAGCGGTCGTTATCACGCTATGCACCATCCGTTTACGTCTCCAAAACCAGAAGACATGGCTTTACTGGAAACAGAACCAGGAAAAGTTCGTGCAAACGCATACGATATGGTTTTAAACGGAAACGAAATTGGTGGAGGATCAATCCGTATTCACGATAAAGCGACGCAGCAATTAATGTTCAAATATTTAGGATTTACTGAGGAAGAGGCTAAAGCACAATTCGGGTTCTTAATGGATGCTTTCCAATTTGGAGCACCGCCTCACGGAGGATTAGCTTTTGGTTTGGATAGACTTGTGGCTATTTTAGGCGGACAAGAAACGATTAGAGATTTTATCGCATTCCCTAAAAACAATTCAGGACGTGATGTCATGATCGATGCTCCTGCGGCAATTGATGATGCACAGTTGAAAGAACTTCACATTAAAATTGATACGATATAATTGTAAAAATTTAATTACAAGCTTAAAAAGACGCTGAAATTTCAGCGTCTTTTTGTTTTTATCAAAATATTAAGAAAAATCCCAAGACATTCATTTTTCGAATTATCAAATTCTTACAATTCACTCATTTTTATATTCTTACAATTAATGATTCTCAAATAATGGTATTTTATAAATAAATTGATGCAATAAACTACGCAAAAACACTGTAAATCAATAATTTTTACAAAAAATTAACAGCTTGATGTCTTTTGTATGAATTTATATGTTACATTTGCTTTATTATAAATTATTATTACAATTACAATGCGTACAGGTACAGTAAAATTTTTCAATGAGTCTAAAGGTTATGGATTCATTACAGACGAAGAAACAGGAAAGGACATCTTCGTTCACGCTTCAGGAATTAACGCGGAAGAATTACGCGAAGGTGACCGTGTAAGCTACGAAGAAGAAGAAGGAAGAAAAGGGAAAGTTGCTGCTAAAGTGGCAGTAATCTAAGAAAAATATAGCAATTTATTTTTTTTGCCTCTGAATGGTTAAAACGTTCCGATTAATTTCGGAACGTTTTTTTTTGCCCATTTCTTAAAAAAATATTAAAAAAAGATGATGTTATTTATAATGAATAAAAATTACATGTAAACGAGCTTTTATAGTCTACTTATCTCCCCGTTTAGCTTGTGTGTTACAACGTTGAAAGCTATCTTTGTGGCTTATTCTTAAAGTAAAAAAACTAAGTTTATGCAATCCGATCAATACAGTTACATTCCTATCTTAATGCAGTTCGTTCTGGCTGTTGGTTTTGTGGTAGGAACAATCATTATTTCAGGAAAATTAGGCCCAAAAAGGAACTCGGAAGTTAAAGATAAAAACTTTGAGTGCGGTATCGAATCTGTTGGTAATGCCCGTATTCCATTTTCAGTAAAATACTTCTTGGTTGCCATTTTGTTTGTATTGTTTGACGTAGAGGTAATTTTCCTTTACCCATGGGCAATAAACTTTAAAGATCTTGGTGTTGAAGGAATGTTGAAAATGATTGTTTTCATGGCTTTACTTTTAGTGGGATTCTTCTACATCATCAAAAAGAAAGCATTAGAGTGGGAATAAAGAATTTTAGATTTCAGATTCTAGATTTTAGATTGTTTTTGATTTAGAAATTTGAAAAATAAAATTCCTCAAAATATAATATTGATTTTTAAAATATTGATTTCAGTCTAAGATTGATAAAATCTAAAATCAGCAATCTAAAATCTAAAATAAAATGAGCGATTCAAAAGTAAATATGGTGTCTCCTCCTGAAGGTCTTGCCGGTGAAGGTTTCTTCGCTACAAAACTAAATGATGTCGTAGGTTTGGCACGTGCGAATTCTCTTTGGCCTTTACCATTTGCAACTTCTTGCTGCGGAATTGAGTTTATGGCAACAATGGCTGCACATTACGATTTAGCCCGATTTGGTTCAGAACGTGTAAGTTTCTCTCCTCGTCAAGCCGATATGCTGCTTGTAATGGGAACTATCTCTAAAAAAATGGCGCCAATTTTAAGACAAGTTTACGAACAAATGTCTGAACCTCGCTGGGTAATCGCCGTAGGAGCCTGTGCTTCTTCAGGTGGTGTTTTCGACACATATTCAGTACTTCAGGGAATTGACAAAGTAATTCCAGTAGACGTTTACGTTCCAGGATGCCCTCCTAGACCAGAACAAATTGTCGATGGAGTAATGAGATTACAAGAATTGGTAAAAAGCGAATCTGTTAGACGCAGAAGCTCTCCAGAATACCAAGAATTATTAGCATCATATAATATCTCATAAGATGGCTTTAGAAAATACCCAAATTCAAAACAAACTTACAGAAACATTTAATAATGATGTTTTCAACTTTCACGAAGAAAGAGATATTTATACTTTAGAAGCTTCTGCAGATAAAATTACAGCATTGATTCTATTCTTAAAAAATGATCCTGAACTACAATTTCACTTTTTAACGGATTTATGCGGGATTCACTATCCTGATAATGAATTAGAACGTCAGTTTGCAGTTGTATACCACTTACACAACTGGTTCGAAAACAAACGTATTAGAATCAAAGTTTACCTAAACGGAGAAAAACCTGAGATCAAAACTATTTCAAATATATTCTTGAGTTCAAACTGGATGGAAAGAGAAACATACGATTTCTACGGAATTGACTTTATTGGTCACCCGCAATTGAAACGTATTTTAAATATGGATGAAATGGTGTCTTTCCCAATGAGAAAAGAATTTCCATTAGAAGACAGCGGAAGAACTGACAAAGACGACAGATTCTTCGGAAGAACAGTATCAAATTGCTAAATAATTCAACATTATAAAATGTCAGAACTATTACTACCACCAGAGCATCGTTATGCTAAAATAATTAAGGAGCGACACAATGAAGACGGAAGCGAGCTTTCGGTTCTTAACTTAGGTCCAACTCACCCTGCGACTCACGGTATTTTCCAAAATATCTTATTGATGGATGGTGAAAGAATTTTAGAAGCTGAACCTACTATTGGTTACATTCACAGAGCTTTTGAAAAAATCGCCGAAAATCGTCCTTTTTATCAAATTACACCTCTTACAGACCGTATGAACTATTGTTCATCTCCTATTAATAATATGGGATGGTGGATGACATTAGAAAAACTGTTAGGTATTGAAGTTCCTAAAAGAGCACAATATTTAAGAGTTATCGTTATGGAGCTGGCTCGTATTACAGACCACATTATCTGTAACTCAATCTTAGGGGTAGATACTGGTGCGTATACAGGTTTCTTATACGTTTTTCAATTTAGAGAAAAAATCTACGAAATCTACGAAGAAATTTGCGGAGCTCGTTTAACTACAAATATGGGAAGAATTGGTGGTTTTGAAAGAGACTGGTCTCCAGAAGCTTTCAGAAAACTAGATAAATTCCTTGAAGAATTCCCTCCAGCTTGGAAAGAATTCGAAAACTTATTCGAAAGAAACAGAATTTTCCTTGACAGAACCGTAAACGTAGGTGGAATCACTGCCGAAAAAGCAATGGCTTACGGATTTACAGGTCCAAACTTACGTGCTGCTGGAGTTGATTATGACGTTCGTGTGGCACATCCTTATTCATCTTACGAAGATTTCGATTTTATTGTTCCTGTTGGAAAATCAGGTGATACGTATGATCGTTTCTGTGTTCGTAATGCTGAAGTTTGGGAAAGTTTAAGCATTATTCGTCAGGCTTTAGAAAAAATGCCTGCAGGAAACGAATACCACGCAGAAGTTCCGGATTATTACCTTCCTCCAAAAGAAGACGTATATAATTCAATGGAATCCTTAATCTATCACTTTAAAATTGTTATGGGTGAAGTTCCTGTTCCAGTTGCAGAGATTTACCATGCTGTAGAAGGAGGAAATGGAGAATTAGGTTTTTATTTATCAACTGACGGAAGTAGAACTCCATATAGATTACATTTTAGAAGACCTTGTTTTATTTATTATCAAGCATTCCCTGAAATGATTAAAGGTGCATTACTTTCAGATGCCATTATCATTTTATCGAGTTTAAATGTAATTGCAGGAGAATTAGATGCCTAACAAATTGCAGGTTTTTAGATTGTAGATTTTAGATTCTGATGGAGATGCAGAATTTAGAATGTAGATCTAAAAATTATAATTAGGAATTGAAAAATTCAGATTGAAGAATCTAAAACTTAAATAATGATGGAAGAATCATAGATTATAGAACAAGATTAAAAAAATCTAAAATCTAAAATCTAAAATCTAAAATTAAAAATGGAACGTAAACATTACAAACAAGAAATAAACATGACTGAGGCATTGATGAACCGCATCAATGAATTGATCAGCCATTATCCGGAAGGCAAACAAAAATCGGCTTTACTGCCTGTTTTGCACGAAGTACAGGATGCGCATAACAACTGGCTTAGCATTGAACTGCAAGATAAAGTTGCCGAAATTCTTCAGATCAAACCAATTGAGGTTTATGAAGTGGTAACTTTTTATACGATGTTCAACCAGAAGCCAATTGGTAAGTACATGTTTGAATTCTGCCAGACGTCTTGTTGTTGTTTAAGAGGTGCCGAAGATTTAATGGATTACACTTCTGAAAAATTAGGCATTAAAATGGGCGAAACAACTCCAGATGGAATGTTTACCATTGCTGGTGTAGAATGTTTAGGTGCTTGCGGATACGCTCCGATGATGCAGTTGGGGGATTTCTACAAAGAGAAATTGACAGAAGAAAAAATCGATCAGATTATTGCTGATTGTAGAGATGATAAAATAATATTACACGATAAATAAGATGTCACAAAAAATATTATTAGATAAAATCAATATTCCTGGAATTAAAACCTACGAAGTATATCGCCAAAACGGTGGTTATGCATCTGTAGAAAAAGCTTTAAAAACATTAACTCCAGACGAAGTTACTGAAGAAGTAAAAAAATCAGGTCTTCGCGGACGTGGTGGTGCGGGTTTCCCTGCTGGAATGAAATGGAGCTTTATTGATAAAAAATCAGGAAGACCAAGACATTTAGTGTGTAATGCCGATGAGTCTGAGCCGGGAACATTCAAAGACCGTTATTTGATGGAATTTATTCCTCACCTATTGATCGAAGGAATGATTACATCAAGCTACGCATTAGGCGCTAACCTATCGTATATCTACATTCGTGGAGAATATATGTGGGTTTTCAAAATTTTAGAAAGAGCAATCAACGAAGCAAGAGCTGCTGGTTGGTTAGGAAAAAACATATTAGGTTCGGGTTACGATCTTGAACTACACGTTCACTGTGGTGCTGGAGCTTATATCTGTGGAGAAGAAACTGCTCTTATTGAGTCGTTAGAAGGAAAAAGAGGAAATCCTCGTATTAAACCACCTTTCCCAGCGGTTTCTGGTCTTTGGGCAAATCCAACAGTAGTAAACAATGTTGAAACAATTGCGACTGTGCCTTGGATTGTAAACAATTCTGGTGATGATTACGCAAAAATTGGTATTGGACGTTCTACAGGTACTAAATTAATTTCTGCTTCAGGACATATTAAGAACCCTGGTGTTTACGAAATTGAATTGGGATTAAGTGTAGACGAATTCATGAATTCTGATGAATATTTAGGAGGAATGTCTTCAGATCGTCCATTAAAAGCAT
This sequence comes from Flavobacterium sp. H4147, assembly GCF_029360735.1. Lineage (NCBI taxonomy): Bacteria > Pseudomonadati > Bacteroidota > Flavobacteriia > Flavobacteriales > Flavobacteriaceae > Flavobacterium > Flavobacterium sp. H4147. The sequence goes on from NZ_JARKNB010000001.1 coordinate 934,498, forward strand.
TTGTGCCAGGAGGTTCTTCTGTGCCCATTTTACCAGCTGATTTAATTTTCAAAACAGCAAACGGTGAAGACCGATTAATGACTTACGAATCTTTAAGTGATGGTGGTTTTGCTACTGGATCGATGTTAGGTTCTGGTGGATTTATCGTTTACAACGACACTGCTTGTATCGTAAGAAACACTTGGAACTTTGCTCGTTTCTACCACCACGAATCTTGCGGACAATGTACGCCTTGCCGTGAAGGAACTGGATGGTTAGAAAAAGTATTACACCGAATCGAAAACGGTCATGGCCGTGAAGAAGATATCGAATTATTGTGGAGCATTCAAAGTAAAATTGAAGGAAACACAATTTGTCCTCTTGGAGACGCTGCATCTTGGCCAGTAGCTGCTGCAATTCGTCACTTTAGAGATGAATTTGAATATCATGTTCGTTTCCCAGAAAAAATCAAAAATAGAGATCACTTTGTTGCCGAGCCTTTCTCACAAGTTAAGCATTTAGTAGGCAAACAAACAGTTTAAAATATAGTTTCAAGTTTCATGTTTTTTTGGTTTCAAGTTCAATAACCTGAAACTTTAAACCTGAAACTAAAAAAACAAAACAAAGAGATGAAAGTAACGATAGACGGTCAAAGTATAGACGTAGAGCCAGGAACAACAATCCTGCAGGCTGCACGTATGATTGGTGGAGATTTAGTGCCGCCAGCCATGTGCTATTACTCAAAATTAAAAGGCAGCGGTGGAAAATGTCGTTGTTGTTTAGTTGAAGTTTCGAAAGGAAGTGAAGCTGACCCAAGACCAATGCCAAAATTAATGGCATCTTGTGTAACAGGATGTATGGACGGAATGGAAGTAAACAGTAAATCTTCTGCCAGAGTTATGGATGCCCGTAAATCTGTAACAGAATTTTTATTGATCAACCACCCATTAGACTGCCCTATTTGTGATCAAGCTGGTGAATGTGATCTTCAAAATTTAAGTTTTGAGCACGGAAACCCAAAATCACGTTATATTGAAGAAAAAAGAACATTTGAACCAGAAGATATTGGTCCAAATATTCAACTACATATGAACCGTTGTATTTTATGTCAAAGATGTGTACAAGTTGCAGATCAATTAACAGACAACAGAGTTCACGGAGTATTAGATCGTGGTGACCACGCTAATATTTCTACCGGAATTTCTAAAGCAATCGACAATGAGTTTTCTGGAAACATGATTGACGTTTGTCCGGTTGGAGCTTTAACAGACAAAACTTTCCGTTTTAAATCAAGAGTTTGGTTTAACAAACCTTACAATGCACATAGAGAATGTACAACTCCAGGATGCTGCGGTAAAACTACCGTTTGGATGTTTGGTGGAGAAATTCAGCGTGTAACGGGTCGTAAAGACGAGTACCATGAAGTTGAAGAGTTTATCTGCAACAGCTGTCGTTTTGACCATAAAGATGTTAATGACTGGGTGATTGAAGGTCCAAGAGAATTTGAAAAAGATTCTGTAATCAACCAAAATAATTATACTCAAAAATTAGAGAAAGTTCAAATCGATACTGAAAAGAACATTCTTTTAGGCCGTGATGTTGACCGTAAAAAAATTAGTATGGCAGCAATTCCATTAACTAATAAAGATAAAAAATAGTAAGAAATGGAAAGTGCATTTATTATAGAAAAAAGTGTTGTTATTGTTGTCGTTTTTGCGGTAACAATGATTATGGCAATGTATTCTACATGGGCAGAACGTAAAGTTGCTGCTTTCCTTCAGGATCGTGTTGGTCCAAACCGTGCCGGATGGGGAGGTTTATTACAACCACTTGCTGATGGTATGAAATTATTCTCAAAAGAGGAATTTTTCCCAAATACACCAAACCGATTTTTATTCATCGTAGGTCCGGCAATAGCCATGAGTACCGCTTTAATGACAAGTGCTGTAATTCCGTGGGGAGACAAACTTCACCTTTTTGGAAAAGACATTATTCTTCAGGCAACTGATGTTAATATCGCTTTACTATACATTTTTGGAGTACTTTCTGTTGGAGTTTACGGTATCATGATTGGTGGATGGGCGTCTAATAATAAATTCTCATTAATGGGAGCTGTTCGTGCGGCTTCTCAAATGGTTTCTTACGAAATCGCAATGGGATTATCGATGATTGCTTTATTGATGATGACTGGAACAATGAGCTTAAAAGAAATTTCATTACAACAGCCAGGAATGCACTGGAATGTTTTTTATCAGCCATTATCCTTCTTAATCTTTTTAATTTGTTCATTTGCAGAAACTAACAGAACTCCTTTCGACTTAGCAGAATGTGAAAACGAATTAATTGGAGGTTATCATACCGAATATTCATCTATGAAAATGGGATTCTATTTATTTGCTGAATATGCAAGTATGTTTATCTCTGCTACTATTATTTCTGTATTATTCTTTGGAGGTTATAACTATCCAGGAATGCAGTGGATGGTAGATAATGTTGGCGTAAATTCAGCAAACTTATTAGGAATTGCAGTATTGTTTGTAAAAATATGTTTCTTCATATTCTTTTACATGTGGGTACGTTGGACGATTCCAAGATTTAGATATGACCAGTTAATGAACTTAGGCTGGAGAATTTTAATTCCGCTTTCGATTATTAACATCATGATTACAGGTGCTGTTATATTAAGACACGATATCGCAGCAGCGTTAGGATTCTAAGAACCGTAATCAGTATCAAATAAAAACAAAATAGATTTGAATTTGATTCATCAAATTTTGAATCATAAATTATACTAATAAAATGTCAATAGAAACTATATCATTATCGGGTAGAAAAAAAGTGGTGTCAAATAAAGACATGACTTTTATTGAGCGATTGTATCTTGTGGCGATTGTAAAAGGTTTGTTTATTACATTAAAACACCTTTTTAGAAAAAAAATTACCATTCACTATCCAGAGCAGGTTCGTGAAATGAGTCCTGTATACCGTGGACAACATATGTTGAAACGCGATGAGCAAGGTCGTGAAAACTGTACTGCATGTGGATTATGTGCTTTATCATGTCCTGCAGAAGCAATCACTATGAAAGCTGCTGAACGCAAACCAGATGAAAAACACTTATACAGAGAAGAAAAATATGCTGAAATCTATGAGATCAACATGCTTCGTTGTATTTTCTGCGGATTGTGTGAAGAAGCTTGCCCGAAAGATGCCATCTATTTGACAAAATCTAAAGTATTAGTTCCTGCTAATTATGACAGAGAAGATTTCATTTTTGGAAAAGATAAATTAGTGATGCCTTTAGAAATGGCAATTAAAAATACTCAACTTAATAACGCTAACTAAATGATACACATTCCAGATCTTGCAAACGCAACTCCTGTTGGAGTGATATTCTGTATCTTAGCGTTTATTACAGTAATCACTGCTTTCTTGACTATTTTCAGCAGAAATCCTATTCACTCAGCTATTTACTTAGTGATTTGTTTCTTCTCAATTGCCGGTCATTATTTATTATTGAATTCTCAATTTTTAGCTGTTGTACATATTATAGTCTACTCTGGAGCAATCATGATTTTGTTCCTGTTTACGATTATGTTGATGAACCTTAACGAACAAAAAGATGTTCACCGACCTAGAATTACGCGTTTGGGTGCAATTGTCTCTTTCTGTTTAATTGTTATTGTTTTAATTGCAATCTTCATCAACTCTAAACCAATTGTTGGAGAATACGACTCAACAGGAGAAGATTTCCAGTCTATTGAAGTACTAGGTAAAATATTATTAAACGAATATATGGTACCATTTGAATTTGCTTCAATCCTACTTTTAGTGGCAATGATTGGAACTGTATTATTGTCTAAAAAAGAAAAATTAAATAAGTAATGGGTAATATATTAAATCAAATAGGTATTGAAAATTACATCTTTTTAAGTGTTGTACTTTTTTGTATTGGTGTTTTTGGTGTGTTATACAGACGAAATTCTATCATCGTTTTTATGTCAATCGAAATCATGCTTAATGCAGTAAACCTTTTATTTGTGGCTTTTTCAACTTATCATCAGGATGCACAAGGACAAGTATTTGTGTTCTTTTCGATGGCCGTTGCAGCTGCCGAAGTTGCAGTTGGGTTAGCAATTCTGGTTTCTATTTTCAGAAACATTGGTTCAATTAGTATCGATAACTTAAAAAATTTAAAAGGATAAAAAGAAATGGATATTAATTTAGCTTTACTTTTAGTATTAACTCCTTTTTTAGGATTTTTAATCAATGTTTTCTTTGGAAAAAGCTTAGGCAAAACAGTTTCAGGAGCAATCGGAACTGTTGCTGTAGTAATTCCTTTTATTGTTACTCTTGTACTTTTTAATCAAATTACTTCAACTGGAAAAGCAATTGAAGTTACTTTGTTTGATTGGATTCAGATAAGCAACTTAAAAATTAATCTTGGATTTTTATTAGATCAATTGTCTGTTCTTTGGTTGCTTTTCGTAACCGGAATCGGATCTTTGATTCACCTATACTCTATCAGTTACATGCACGATGATGAGAATATGCACAAATTTTTTGCCTATTTAAATCTTTTCGTATTCTTTATGATTACACTTGTAACAGGAAGCAACTTATTAGTACTATTTATTGGATGGGAAGGTGTTGGACTTTGCTCTTACCTATTGATTGGATTCTGGCATAAAAACCAAGATTACAATGATGCAGCAAAGAAAGCTTTTATCATGAACAGAATTGGGGATTTAGGTCTTTTAATTGGTATGTTCATCATTGGTTCAATGTTCTCTACTTTAGATTACGCAACTTTAAAAACGGCAATTACTGGAGCTTCAAACTTAAATTTACCTTTACTTTCTTTAGCTGCTTTATGTTTGTTTATTGGAGCTTGTGGTAAATCGGCTCAAATTCCGTTATACACTTGGCTACCTGATGCGATGGCTGGACCAACTCCAGTTTCTGCATTGATACACGCAGCAACAATGGTTACTGCAGGTATCTTTATGGTAACTAGATTAAATTTTGTTTTTGATTTAGCAGTTGACGTTCAAACCGTAATTGCGGTTATTGGAGCTATTACTTCATTAGTTGCTGCAACAATTGGATTAGTTCAAAACGACATCAAAAAAGTATTGGCTTACTCTACCGTTTCACAATTAGGGTTAATGTTTTTAGCATTAGGATTTGGAGCTTATGAAGTAGCTGTTTTCCACGTAATCACACACGCTTTCTTCAAAGCTTGTTTATTCTTAGGTTCAGGTTCTGTTATTCACGGTTTACATGGTGAGCAAGACATGCGTAATATGGGAGGTTTGCGTAAAGCGATGCCAATTACGTTCTGGACTATGATGATTTCTTCATTAGCCATTTCTGGAGTTCCATTTTTCTCTGGATTCTTCTCTAAAGACGAAATCTTATTGACAGCTTTCCACCACAGTATTCCATTATACGTTGTTGGATCTGTTGCTTCGATTATGACAGCTTTCTATATGTTTAGATTAATGTTCTTGACTTTCTTCAAAGAGTTTAGAGGAACAGAAGAGCAGAAACATCATTTACACGAAAGTGGTTCCTTAATTACTATTCCACTTATCATCTTAGCAATTTTAGCCACTTTTGGAGGATTAATCAGCTTGCCAGGAAACAGCTGGTTGAATGAGTACTTAGCACCTCTTTTCACAAAAGCAGCCGGAGAAGAACATCATTTAGGCGCAACTGAATATACTTTAATGGGAGTTGCCGTATTAGGCGGATTATTGGGTATTTTAATTGCATATGTGAAATACTTCAAACAAGATAATGTTCCTGAAAGTGATGAAAATATTACTGGTATTGCAAAAGTGTTATACAACAAATATTATGTTGATGAATTTTACGATGCAGTATTTGTGCGTTCTGTAAACGGATTGTCAAGATTCTTTAGAGATTATATCGAGACTGGTTTATCAGCACTTGTTTTCGGATTAGGAAAAGTAACGAATGAATTAGCATTTCAAGGAAAAAAATTACAAAGCGGAAGTATCGGATTATATCTTTTTGTTTTTGTTTTGGGTCTTTGTGCCATCATTTCCTATATATTTTTAGCTCAATAATTTTATAACTATGAACGTTTCTCTTATATTAATTATTCTTTTAGTTGGTGCATTTATCACCTATTTTGCTGGTGACAAACTCGCTTCAAAAGTAGCTTTGTTCTTTAGTTTGGCAGCTCTTGGCTGTTCGGTTGTATTGTTAAACCATTTGAATGCTGGAGAAAATATCAGCTTTATGAATGCATGGATCAATCAGCCTAAAATTTCATTTGCTTTAAATGCCGATGGTTTAGCAATTGCGATGCTTTTACTAACAACTGCTTTAACTCCAATTATTATATTCTCTTCTTTCGGAAATGACTATAAAAATGCTAAAGCTTTTTATGCACTAATCTTATTTATGGCGTTTGCAATGATAGGAACTTTCCTTGCTGCAGATGGTCTTTTATACTATATTTTCTGGGAATTAGCTCTTATTCCTATATATTTTATTGCTCTTATCTGGGGTAACGGAGATGCTGATGAACGTAGAAAAGCAGTAGTTAAATTCTTTATTTACACACTTGCAGGTTCGTTGTTCATGTTAACAGCTTTCATTTATTTATATCAAAAAGCAGGAAGCTTCTTAATTGAGGATTTGTATAAAGTAAACTTATCAGCATTCGAACAGCTTTGGGTTTTCTTAGCTTTCTTCCTTGCTTATGCAATCAAAATTCCAATTATTCCTTTTCACACATGGCAGGCAAATGTGTACCAAAAAGCACCAACTGTTGGAACCATGCTTTTATCAGGTATCATGCTTAAAATGGGATTATACAGCGTTATCCGTTGGCAGTTACCGCTTGCACCACTTGCAGCAAAAGAATACATGAACATTTTTATTGTATTAGGAATTGCAGGAGTTATCTACGGATCGATTGTCGCTTTAAGACAAAAAGATTTAAAGAAATTATTAGCATATTCATCTTTAGCTCACGTTGGATTAATTGCAGCCGGATCTTACACTTTAACTCTTGATGGTTTAAGAGGATCTGTTCTACAAATGATTGCTCACGGTTTTGTTGTGGTAGGTTTATTCTTTGCTGCAGAAATTATCTTTAGAAGATATGAAACGAGACAAATTGATGAATTGGGCGGAATCCGTACGCAATCTCCAAAATTTACTTCAATGTTTTTGATTTTGGTTTTGGCATCTGTTGCGTTGCCAAGTACTTTTAACTTTGTTGGAGAGTTTACCGTATTATACAGTCTTTCTCAAGTGAATATCTGGTTTGCTGTTTTGGGCGGAACTACGATTATCTTAGGAGCTTATTATATGCTTAAAATGTTTCAAAATGTAATGCTTGGAGAAACAAATTCAAAAACTTTTGCAGATGTTTCGGTTAACGAAGGAATTTCAATGGCTGTAATTATTGGAGTTTTATTGTTCTTCGGATTCTATCCAAAACCAATTACAGATTTGATTACACCAAGTTTAGAAACTATTTTAAACGTTATCAACAAAAATTAATATTTTAAATAAAAATAAAAATTAGGGCGTCATTAGTTTTAGATTTCCTAAATCAAAAAAACAAAAATGAATACATTAATAGCTATAACAGGATTGGGTATTTTCTGCCTATTGTTTGAAATTCTAAATTTTAGAAAAGGCATTGTTCCGTTTACCATTTTAGGTTTATTGGGCGTTTTAGCACTTAACTATTACGAATTTGGATCGACAGCAAGTTATTACAATAATATGATTGCAGTAAGCAAATTTTCGACTGCGTTTTCATCATTATTTATAATTCTAACTATTTTCCTGGTAGCGTTAAGCCATAATTTTTACGAAAACCATCAGACCAAAATCTCTGATTACGTAGCGATAAAAGTATTTTTATTAGCAGGTGGGGTTGCTATGGTTTCTTTTGGAAACTTAGCGATGTTTTTCCTTGGAATTGAAATCTTATCTATTGCATTGTATGTTTTAGCAGCAAGTGATCGTTTGAATATTAAGAGTAACGAAGCGGGAATGAAATATTTCTTAATGGGATCTTTCGCATCTGGAATTATCTTATTCGGAATTTGTTTGATTTACGGAGCAATGGGAACTTTTGATATTACAGAAATCCACGATAGCGCTTTATCTGCCGAATTACCAATCTGGTTTCCAATTGGAATGATTTTAATGGTTATTGGAATGTTCTTTAAAATTGCTGCAGTTCCGTTTCACTTTTGGGCACCAGACGTTTACGAAGGTTCTCCTGCTTTAACAACTGCTTTAATGAGCACTTTAGCAAAAGTAATTGCCATTGCTACATTATACAAATTAGCATCTGGATTAAATTTAATCCCTTCATTAGAAAATCAAGATCTTTCGTATACATTTATCAATGTTGTAATTACTATTTCTATTGCTTCAATGACTGTTGGAAATATTATGGCATTGCGTCAAATAAATGTAAAACGTATGCTGGCTTTTTCAGGAATCTCACACGCAGGTTTTATGTTAATGACTTTCTTAAGTATAAGTATTTCTGCTGGTGTACTTTTATATTACACTGCGGCTTATGCCTTAGCGGGTATTGCTGCTTTTAGTGTTATCCTTTATGTATGTAAAAATCAAGATAATGAAGATGTTACCAATTTCCATGGTTTAGGAAAAACAAATCCTTTATTAGCTGCAATCCTGACCGGTTCATTATTATCTATGGCGGGTATTCCTATTTTCTCTGGATTCTTCGCAAAATTATTTTTATTCGATCAAGCAATTCAAGCTGGATATGTAATTTTAGTAATCGTAGCAGTAATCAACTCCATTATAAGTGTTGGATATTACTTCAAACTTATTTTAGCCATGTATTCTAAAGAACCAAACGAAGAGCGCACTGGAAAACCATTCCTTATTTATGCTGTTGCAGTTATTTCAATAGGATTGAATATCGCTTTAGGTTTATTCCCTTCTTTAGTATTAGATCTTTTGAAATAAATAAAATTTCATCTCATATAATTAAAGTCCGTCAAGAATTTCTCTGACGGACTTTTTATTTACAATTGATTTTTTAAAAGAAAATATCGTGTTAAAAAAACGGACAAAACAATCTAACTTCAAAAAAACTCCATATATTTGGGCTAAATCAAAGCATCAAAAACATGAACTTTAATTCAAAAAATCCATTTTTAAACAGCAAGCGTTTTTCAAATGCTGCTTCAAAAGCCGAAGAAGTACATCAAGCTCAGATTATTGATTACAATCAGGAAATGACTATTTCTGGTACCATTAATAAAACGGCTATTTTATTTTTAATACTATGCGGATCTGCAATGGTTACATGGTGGATGGCATTTAATGGTATGAACATTATGCTGCCAGCTATTGGTGGTGCAATTGTTGGATTTGTTTTAGTTTTAATTTCAGCTTTTAAACCACAAGCTTCTCCGTATTTAGCACCGGGATATGCTTTGTTTGAAGGTTTATTTATAGGAGGAATATCTGCGATATTTGAAGCTAAATTTCCAGGAATCGTAATCAATGCCGTAGGCGCAACATTAGTAACATTCTTGGTTTGTTTAGGTTTATACAAATTTAAAGTTGTAAAAGTTAACGAACAATTTAAATCAATCGTAATTGCTGCAACACTTGCCATTGCTACTTATTATTTAATTTCTTGGATTGCATCGCTTATTTTCAATTTCACTCCAGTACATTATGGAAACTCATTGATGAGTATTGGAATTAGTGTTTTTGTCATTATCGTAGCTGCTTTAAATCTATTTTTAGACTTTGACTTAATTGAAAAAGGAGCTCAAGAAAGAATGCCAAAATTCATGGAATGGTACGGAGCCATGGGATTAATGATTACTCTTGTATGGTTATATATTGAGTTTTTAAGATTACTTGCTAAAATTTCAAGTAAAGACTAAATTTAGGTCTAAAACATATTACAGAGCCTTCTTGAAAATCAAGAAGGCTTTTTTATTTTAAGTGTATATACAGAATATAGATCATAATTTATCGATAGCCATCATATTCCCAATTAAAATGATATCGTAATTTTTCAACACAATCACTCCAACTATCTGCCTCGCAAGAAAGGACAATCTTATTCAAATAAGTCCATAGTTCATTAAAATCATATTTCTCTACAATAATTAAAGGACGTGCTGCCAGTATTCCATCTTCTGCCTTCAAAAGCTTTAACCCTTCAGGAGTCGCAATTCTTATAGAAAAAAGATCCGCTCCTTTTTTATTTTTCTCTCCTATATCCATAAGTATAGACTCTATAAAAACCAAATCGTCCTCAGGTTTCCATGAAAACAAATTTTTTCCATCTCCTGAATAAATCGCATAAATTACCAATTTCACTTGAGCACTTTTAATTAAAATCTTTTAAAATATTCATTTTTAACTACATACAAATTTAATAATTTCAAACGAAAAAGAAGAAAAAACTTACTAACTAAAAAATTTAACAAAAATTGGTAAAATCCATTAAAAAATTTAAAATATAAGGTAAAAGATTTCTTAAACCGCATCAATACTAATGTGTAATTTATTACAATTTATGCAATAAATTACATTATAATCATTTAAAAGATAATATTTTAATATATAACTATTTTAAGGCTAAAATTAATAAGAATATCAAAATTTTATATAATTTAGTGTAATCGATTACAATAAATCATAAAACCACAATTACAAAAAACCACAAAAACTATTATTAATGTTTAACTTAAACTATTATGAAAAAAAACTTACTTTTTCTAGCGGTCTTTCTTTTTGTGTCACAAACTTGGGCACAGCAAATTACTGAAGCCAGCGGATGGCTTGAATCTGTTTTTGTAAAATGGCAGTCTGTTTCGAATGCTCAATCGTATAATATTTATTATTCCGGAGAAGGAATAGTTGACCGAAAAATTGACACACAGCTTATTAGAAGTTACGGCAGTTATTTTCGTGCAGATATTCCGGGATTAAAAGCTGGGACTTATACTGTAAAAATTAAACCCGTAATTTCAGGAACTGAAGGAACAGGAACAACAAGCAGCTCTTTAATTGTTAAAGCACACGATCGTTCAGGATTTGCTTTTGCTAATTCACGCGTTCCTGGCGCTTATAATGCAGATGGAACTCCTAAAAGCAATGCAGTGATTTTGTATATCACTGAACAAACTAAAAACACTGTTTCGTTAACCGTAACAGGAGCTACAACCAATCCTTGCGTGGGTTTACAAACAATTTTAGACGGTTATAAAAAGGGTAAAGATGCGAGACCATTAATAATCCGAATCATTGGACAAATAACAGATTTGTCATACATGCTAAATGGTGATATTGTAATCGAAAACAATAATTATGCTTCAAGTTATATTACATTAGAAGGAATTGGAAACGATGCAGTAGCTGACGGCTGGGGAATACGAATTAAAAATGCGTCAAATGTTGAAGTCAGAAATATAGGAACAATGAATTGTGACAGCGGTGAAGGTGACAACATTGGTTTACAGCAAGACAACGATTATATTTGGGTACACAATTGCGATTTCTTTTATGGAAATGCAGGAAGCGATGCCGATCAGGTAAAAGGTGATGGTGCTTTGGACTGTAAAAAATCTACTTATATTACTTTTTCATACAATCACTTTTGGGATTCTGGAAAATCAAATCTTTTAGGTCTAAGTGAAGGAACAACGGCAGGTTTGTATATCACATATCATCATAACTGGTATGATCATTCAGATTCTCGTCATCCCCGAGTTAGGTATTATTCAGCTCATGTCTACAACAATTATTATGATGGAAATTCAAAATATGGTGTTGGATCTACTATGGGGTCCTCAGTTTTTGTGGAAGCCAACTATTTTAGAAACTGTAAATATCCAATGCTGACTTCTATGCAAGGAACTGATGTGTACAATGGAGCAACAGGAACTTTTTCGAGCGAAGATGGAGGAACTATAAAAGCATTCAATAATACTATGAGCGGTCAGACACGTTTTGTGACTTACAATGCTTCCACTTATCCTGTTGAATTTGATGCTTATGTTGCGGCTTCAAGAAATGAAACCATCAGCAGCAGTATTACTTCTAAAAAAGGAGCTAAAACTTACAACAACTTCGACACGAATTCAAGTATTATGTATTCTTACACGCCTGATAGTCCTGAAACAGCGAGAACAAACGTAATGCAATACGCTGGACGTATTTCGGGAGGAGATTTACAATGGACATTCAATAATGCTGTTGATGATAGTGCAGACGCTGTAAATACAGGATTAAAAGCAGCATTAACAGGATACCAAACAAATCTTGTCTTTGTACAAAGTGAATCTGCAACAGGAAATCAAACATTGACTTCAACCACCAATACCAATCAAACGGTAACCAGTGGAACTGCAATTGCTTCAATCGTTTTTACTTGGGGAGGCGACGCAACAGATGCGACTGTAACAGGATTACCCGCTTCTGGATTGACATTTGTAAAAAATACTTCTGCAAAAACCATTACAATTTCAGGAACTCCAACCGCTACAGTAAATTATTCAATAGCTACGATCGGAAATTTGGGTACTCCTGCAACAGGATCAGGAACCATTACAGTTACGGCGGCGGGTGCACAAACCTTAACTTCCACAAACAATAACAGTCAAACTGTAGCCAGCGGAATTGCCATTAATTCTATTGTATTTACATGGGGCGGAACTGCAACAGATGCAACAGTAACAGGACTTCCAGCTTCTGGAATTAGTTTTGTAAAAAATACATCCGCAAAAACTATTACTATTACAGGAACTCCAACAGCCAATGTTTCTTATACCGTTACTACTACCGGAACTGGAACCACAGCAACTGCATCAGGAACGATAACAGTAACAACGAGCAGTTCTGGTAATGAAATCCATAATTTTACAGCATCTGGAAAAACCAGTTCTTTTTATACTATAACTGGAAATCTTTCCACAACAAAAGGAACAGTAACTTACAATGGTTTGACATTGACGCAATGCCTAAAAATAGAATCTTCTACAAGCATTACTTTTACTACATCACAAACAAGTACTTTAACTCTTGTATTTGTAGAATCTGCAGCGACTATTAAAGTGGATGGAGCTGACAAAACTGCTTCTGGAGGAATTGTAACGGTTTCGCTTGCTGCAGGAAATCATACAATTACTAAAAAAGACACATCCAATCTGTTCTATATGAGTACTTTTTACAACACTGGTACTTTACGAATTGCAGATTCTGAAACTCTTGTTCAATCTGAAGAAAAAGTTTTATTATATCCAAATCCAGTTAATAGCACTTTGCATTTAATTGATAATGCTCAGAAAGTTGAAACTATTGAAATTTACAACCTTCTGGGTGCTTTGGTAAAAACGGTTCAAAAAAATACTGAAAGCATTGATATCAGTAATTTATCTACTGGAACATATATTGCTAAAATTCAAACCAATACTGGTCTGATCAACCAAAAGATTATTAAAAAATAGATTCAAAAGAGAAAAGGCTTCCATTGATTGGAAGCCTTTCTTATAAATATTTACCAGTCTGTAGCAGGAAGTTTTTTAAGAACTCTTTCTGGGCTGTCATACACAAAAAGCTGTTTTTCCAACTTGAACTTTTTGGTTTCATGAGTGCTTGGCATACTGTCAACCATCGTATTGACTAACTCCATTTCCGCAGTTCCTGAAATCAAATCGTAATCGACAGCAATCTGCGATCCGGCTCCCATATTAAAAACATGTATTTTAGTGAAAACTAATTCATTATTAACATATTTATAGGTTGTTTCCTGAGTTCCTACTGGGCCAATTCCGTTTAGAGTAACAGTAAGCGTTTTGTCTTTTCCAATAGTAATATCTTCGTAATCATATATTTTATTTCCTTCATAAGAATATTCAGGATTTAAAGCCTGCCACGAAGTTTCTTGTAAACGATATCCACCGGAACTTTGCTTTATAAGAACCAATGTAGGTCTTACATCTGTATTATCGTTTTTATTCTGCAACACCAATACAATGTCTTCCAACTCATCATCATTTAAAAATCCTTCTGCTTCATACTGCACTTTATAAGGTTCCAACAAAAAATCCTCAATCTTTTTTCCTGCTTTAGGAAAAACGGGCAGCTGACTGTTTTCTACTACATCCCCATCTGTTTGATCTTGTATTGTATCAGACAAAACCTTACTATCTTCTGTTACTGAAGCTTTTTCAGTTTCTTTTTTACAACTTACAGCTAAAATCAAAAATAATACAGTGAGTATTTTACATTTCATGGTTTTGGTTTTAATGTAAAAATAAAAAATTTAGTGCAGATGGCATTAAAAAACCGCTTTTCTCAAAGGTGAAAAAAGCGGTTTAATTTATTGTGTTTGACAATTTACAAATCAAACTTAATACCTTGTGCCAAAGGAAGATTGGTAGTATAATTGATTGTATTTGTTTGACGTCTCATATAAATTTTCCAAGCATCAGATCCAGATTCGCGTCCGCCGCCGGTTTCTTTTTCACCACCAAAAGCGCCTCCAATTTCTGCACCAGAAGTTCCAATGTTTACATTTGCAATTCCACAGTCAGAACCTGTAACCGATAAGAATCTTTCGGCTTCACGCAAATTATTTGTCATAATTGCAGATGACAATCCTTGCGCTACACCATTTTGAATCTCAATTGCATTATCAACATCACCAGAATATTTAATCAAATATAAAACTGGAGCAAACGTTTCGTGCTGTACAATTTCAAAAGAATTTTCAGCTTCTGCAATTGCTGGTTTTACATAACAACCACTTTCATAACCTTCTCCTGAAAGTACTCCGCCTTCCACTAAAATTTTTCCTCCTTCTGCTACCACTTTATTAAGTGCTACTGCATACATTTCAACTGCGTGAGTATCGATTAGCGGTCCAACATGATTGTTTTCATCAAGAGGATTTCCAATTCGTAATTGTTTATACGCTGCTACTAAAGCATCTTTAACTTTATCATAAATACTTTCATGAATAATCAATCTTCTTGTAGAAGTACAACGTTGTCCAGCTGTTCCAACTGCTCCAAAAACAGCTCCAATAACAGTCATTTTTATATCAGCATCTGGAGTTACAATAATTGCGTTGTTTCCTCCTAACTCTAACAATGATTTTCCTAACCTCGCTGCAACAGCCTGAGCCACAATTTTACCCATTCTGGTAGAACCTGTTGCCGAAATTAACGGAATACGAGTATCTTTCGTCAACAACTCACCTATTTGATAATCACCATTTACCAAACACGAAATCCCTTCTGGAAGATTATTTTCTTTAATAACCTGAGCAATTATATTTTGGCAGGCAATTCCGCAAAGAGGTGTTTTTTCAGAAGGTTTCCATACACACACATCACCCGAAATCCAAGCTAAAGCCGTATTCCATGACCAAACCGCAACAGGAAAGTTAAATGCCGAAATAATCCCCACAATTCCTAACGGATGATATTGCTCATACATACGGTGTCCAGGTCTTTCAGAATGCATGGTCAAACCGTGCAACTGACGTGATAATCCAACCGCAAAATCACAGATATCAATCATTTCCTGTACTTCTCCGTACCCTTCCTGCAATGATTTTCCCATTTCATAAGAAACCAATTTACCAAGAGCTTCTTTATTCTGACGTAATTTTTCTCCAAACTGACGCACAATTTCACCACGCTGCGGCGCAGGAATTAATCTAAAAGTTTTAAAAGCTTCAGTTGCTGAACGCATTACTTTTTCATAATCTTCAAGTGTTGAAGTTTTTACCGAAGCAATAAGTTTTCCGTCTACAGGAGAAAAACTGTCTAGAATCTCACCCGATGAAAAGTTTTCTACTCCTGTTGAAGTTCCTTCATTTACTAGTTTTATTCCTAGTTTTTCAAGTGCTTCATTCATGCCAAATTGTGATGCTATTGTTGTCATTGTAACTTTTTTAGTTAAAATTGTTATATTTTTTATGTAAAGATATTGTTTTAGAATTAATTTCAAATTGAAATGAATTCATAAATCAAAGTAAATTTAAGCTTATTTGATAGTATTAACAGAAATGAAGAGGCATTTATTGATTTATTTAATGAAATTTGCAAGACTTAATATATAAAATATGTCCACTTTCTCTCGTTTCTTGCTTTGTCTGCTTTTAATTTCAACAACTGTTTTCTCGCAAAAAGATAAATCTTCATTTCAAGTTGTACCATTAGGAATAAAAGGTGGTATTGATGAAAAAAATCTTTCGGCTTATTTATTGGCACCATCTAATACAACTGATTTTATCTGTCTTGATGCCGGAACCATAAATGCGGGAATAGAAAAAGCAATTGATAATAAAGTTTTTAAAATATCAACCAGTGATGTTTTACGAAAATATATAAAAGGATATTTCATTTCGCATGCACATTTGGATCATGTTTCTGGTTTAATAATTAATTCTCCAGCAGATTCTTCCAAAACAGTTTATGCTACAGAAAAATGCATGGAAATGATGGAGAACCATTATTTTAACGATCAGACTTGGGCTAATTTTGGCGATAAAGGTCCTGGATTTCCATTAAAAAAATACCATTTCCAAACCTTAAATGTAGCAGAAGAAACTCCTGTTTCAAATACAAAAATGAAGGTGAAAGCTTTTCCATTAAGTCATGTAAACCCATTTGAAAGTACCGCATTTTTGGTTAAAAATGAAGATTCTTATGCATTGTATTTAGGAGACACTGGTCCAGATTCAGTAGAAAAAAGCGATAAATTAAAAGCCTTGTGGACAGCTGTTGCTCATTTAGTACAGAATAAACAATTGAAAGGTATTTTTATTGAAGTTTCGTTTCCGAATGAACAGCCAGATCAGTTTTTATTCGGGCATTTAACTCCAAACTATTTAATGAAAGAACTTCATGTGCTGGAAGATTTAGCTGGAAAAGGTTCTCTAAAAAATTTCAAAATTATTATCACACATTTAAAACCTCCCGCAAAGAACATTATTAAAATCAAAGAACAGCTCAAAGCTCAAAATGATTTAGACATACAGATTATTTATCCTGAGCAAGGGAAGAAATTTGAGTTATAGCTACATTTTTTGTAAGTTATTTTTTATATTTTAGCCAAGTAATGAAATTGTAAATGAAAATTATTTGGTCTAAAAAAGCAGAATACAGCTTTGAAACTATTGAGAATTATCTTAAACATTTTTGGTCACCTGTCATAGCTCAAAAGTTTATTAATGATGTTTTACACATAATAACTCTGCTTGAAAATAATCCTTCACTTGGAAAATACAACCCAAAATTACAATGCCGAAGTATCGTCATTTCAAAAACCGTTACATTATATTATGAAGTAACAGATGAGTATATCGAATTGATTACTTTCTACAACAATCGACAAAAACCAATAGATATCTTTATATAAGATTTCTTTTCTTGAGTTTAGCTAACATTTCTTCATGTGTGATAAAATTTCCATTCTTTATATCCAGCTTTCCTTGTTCAATATCAGCCTTCAATTCTAACATATAGTTTTCTTCTGGTGATAATATCTTTGCTATTAAGAGCATTTCATCTGGAGTAAAAGTCTGTGTTTTTAATTTACGGTAAAATGTTGGACTTGGGATTCCGACTTGTTCAATAATATAATTTTTTTTAAAAGGTGATTTATTCATTAAATCCTCCATATTATCTACAATATTCTTATAGGCAATAATTTCTTGTATCATAATCAATTCTTTTTTATATCATATATGATACAAATATAAATCAAAATAGATAGAGAAAGATTTTTTATTAAAAAATAATCATAAATAAACCCGACAGATTTTAAATTTATCGGGTCTATATTTTAGATTGAATCAATATTATTTCTTAGCCGTAAATCTCGGATCACTTTCCATTATAGTTCCGCATTTATCGCAGGTTCTTAACTCTTCTGAATTATAAAAATGCTCGAAATGAGGCAGGAAATCTTTTTCGATATTATGAAGTTCAAAATACACCTCATAAAGCTTATGATTGCAGTTATCACAATACCAAAGCAATCCATCAGTATAACCAAGTCCGGCACGTTTTCTCTCAATTACTAAACCAATTGAACCTTCTGAACGAACTGGTGAATGTGGCACTTTAGCAGGATGCAGATACATATCTCCCGCATTTAATACCATTTCTTTTCGCTCTCCATCTTCTTGAATGACAACTTTTATATTTCCTTCTAATTGATAAAACAGTTCTTCTGTTTCATTATAATGATAATCTTTTCGGGCATTTGGTCCCGCTACAATCATCACAATATAATCGCCGGAATCAACATACAGATTTTTATTTCCAACAGGTGGTTTTAGTAATTGTCGGTTTTCTTCAATCCATTGAGTAAGATTGAAAGGTTTTGCTATAGCCATTTTTTTGGATTCTAAATTTATGAATAGCTAAGTTAATGAAAAGTATTCAGTCAATGGTTATTAGTTTTCAGTCGCAGTCGCAGTTTTCAGATTTGCTGAAACTGAGACCGAAAACTGCGACTGCGACTAAAAACCGAAACTAAAACTCTTTCACTAAATAAATATAAACAGGAAAATGATCACTGAATCCCGCTTCTGTTAACGTATTCCGCAATGGATATCCTTTATATTTTCCAGAAGTTTGAATGAGATAAGGTCTATTGAAAATCCCAGCTTTCCAAAATTTATAACTGGAAAAATCGGGCTGAATAAAAGACTGTGTCATGATAATCTGATCAAAAATATCCCAGGAATCTCTAAATGCTAGAGTTCCCATACCTTTCTCAGCCATTTCTTCAAAGGGATTAAAGGTTTCAAATTCTAAGGTTTCCGATTTTTTGGCTTTTGCTCCCAAAGCTATTTTTATACTTTTATTAAAAGGGCCGTCATTTAAATCGCCCATCGTAATCACTTTTGCCTGCGGATTTATTTGCTGAAGCGAATCAATAATCCTTCGATTTAGTTTTCCTGCTGCCTCGCGATACGGACTGCTGGCTTTTTCTCCACCAGATCTCGAAGGCCAATGATTGATAATGATATGAATTTCTTCATTTTCTAGAAAACCACTTACCAAAAGTTGATCTCTAGTAAAAATTCGGTTGTTATCAATTTTGATTTCAACATCTCCTAAATCTTCGTTTTGAACTTCTTCAGCAACAGGTTTATTTTTATAAATCAATAAAGGAATATTGGAGAAAGTTGTTGGCCGAAAATATTTTTTCTGATATAGAAGTGCCACATCAATTCCACGCTGATCGGGCGAATCAAAATGAATGATTCCATAATCATAACCTGATAGTTTTTCCTGTTTAATTAAATCCTCAATTACACCTCTGTTTTCTACTTCAGAACAACCAATTAAAGTTGGTGCATTAGAGTTTTCGGGAGTTCCAATTTCAGAAATTACTCTTGAAAGATTTTTCAGTTTTTGTTCGTATTTTTCTTTTGTCCAATGCTGCCTTCCAGCTGGCATCCATTCGTCATCATTTGTACTTGGATCATTAATGGTATCAAAAAGGTTTTCAAAGTTGTAAAAAGCGATTGTGTGAATGTTGTATTTTTTTGGCTGAGCGAATAACGATGCAACAGATAAATAAGAAAATAAATAAAGCTTGAAAATGGTACGCATAATTCTTCGGCATTTAAAAAGGCACAATTTAAGAAAATAAATATTTGTAAGAAATTTATATTAATTTATTTTCTGTTTTATATTTTTGTTTCTCAGAAAATGTCATGTAACTTGCTTAAAAAATCTGAAGCTTTTATCAATGAAAAAAATCCTTGTTTTTATCTTTTTTCTTAATTGTGTTCCTGCTTTTTATGCACAAAAAAATAATGCATTGGCAGAGAAAATCAGAGAACAATACAAAATTCCCGAACTGGCTTATGCAGTTGTTTCTTCAGATTCTATATTTGAAATGGAAGCTTTGGGATATCAGCGAAATAATCCATCTTCTAAAGCTAAAATTGATGACCGATTTCGTTTAGGGTCAATGACAAAAACCATTACGAGTTATATTGCAACACTTTTGGTTAAAGAAGGAAAGATAAAATGGGACACTAAATTCTTTGATTTATATCCTGAATTAAAAACCAAAAGCAATCCAAACACTTATAATTTTACCTTGCAAGATTTTTTGACTTTTCGAGCAAAACTCCCAATCTGGTCATACGGAAATCAAACACCAACACAAAAGGAAATTACTGGAAACAACCAGCAGCAACGATATGAATTTATAGCTTGGTTTTTCAGACAGAATTTTAATGTAGAGAAACAAGATATTTACTGGTCAAATCCTAGTTATGTGGCTGCAGGATTAATGCTTGAAAAAGCAACTGGAAAAGCGTATGAAACTCTAGTGAAAGAATTAGGAAAATCTTTAAATATCGATTTTGATTTTGGACAACCTAATATTAAAGATAAAAATCAACCGTGGGGTCATGATGAAAACTTAAAACCCGAAAAACCTGCTCTAAATTATAAACTAAACTGGCTTTCATCTGCAGGAAATATCAACTGTAGTTTACCTGATTATTGTAAATTTACGCAAATGCAACTTCAAGGCTTATTAGGAAAATCGAAACTTTTGACTGCAGAAGAATTCAATAATATGCATTACGGCTTTCCTGAATATTCGTTTGGATGGCAATCTGAAATCAAAGAAAACGGACTTAAATATTCGTTTCATAACGGAAGTCCGGGCACTTTTTTAACCAAAGTGTATCTTTGCCCTTCAATTAACAAAGCTTTCATTTTATTTGCCAATGTACAATCAGAAGAAGCAGATCAAGGCTTAATGATTCTTTTAAATAAATTACAGGAACAATATGGAGGCTGATTTTAGCAGGGTTTTAAAAAAATAATGTATAATTTTAAGCAAAAGAATACTTATGAACTTAAATATTGGGCACATCAAGAAACGTTTTACCTTTTGTAAAATCGCATTTCTTATTTTTGCTTTACAATCATTCAACTGTCAATCTCAACAAATCATGATAACACCGCCTTATTTACAAAAAGGAGATACTGTAGCGCTTGTCGCAACTGCAAGAAAAAACATCGATGACAATTTAAAACCAACCATTGATTTACTTAAAAGCTGGGGCTTAGAAGCAGTCGTAGGAAGTTCAATTAGTCTGGATTATCACCAGCTGGCAGGAACAGACGAACAGCGTGCTGCCGATTTTCAAAAACAATTAGACAATCCAAATATTAAAGCAATATGGTGTGTTAGAGGCGGATACGGAACTGTAAGAATGCTAGATTTATTGGATTTTACCAAATTCAAGCAACACCCAAAATGGGTTATTGGTTTTAGCGATGTAACGGTTTTGCATAATCATTTAAATACTATGGGTTACAAATCTATTCATGGTGTTATGCCGGTTACGATTCCGCGTGCTACTCCTGCTGCTATTAGCTCAATGAAATCAAGTCTATTTGGCGAGCCACTTTCCTATTCTATTCCTCCGCATGCCATGAATCGTTTCGGACAGGGAACTGGAGAAATTGTTGGAGGAAACCTTTCTATATTATACAGCTTATTAGGATCACCATCTGCAATTGACTGTAAAGACAAGATTTTATTTATTGAAGATTTAGATGAATACTTGTATCATATTGACCGTATGATGATGAATTTACGTCGAAACGGCTGTATCGAAAGTTTAAAAGGAATTATCGTTGGTGGTATGACGAAAATGAAAGACAACGAAGTGCCGTGGGGAAAAAATGCTCTGGAAATTATTGATGACGTAACTAAGAAATACAATATTCCAGTAATTTTTAACTTTCCTGCCGGACATATTCAGGATAATAGAGCTTTGATTATGGGAAGCACTATTTCAATTGATGTAAACGCATCTGGAAGTACTGTTACGTTCCAGAAATAAAACTATACGAATCCTTTTTAAGGAAATTCAAAAATACCACCTATTACATATCGCAAAAACGCGAAGTTGCAAAGTTCAATTATACTTTGTGATTTCGCGTTTTTGCTTGCCTATAGAATCTCGCAATTCGACCGAAACTAAAACTGAAAACCGAGACTCAAACTAAAAAACTTTTAAAAAATGGCCGAACATAATGATTTAGGAAAATTAGGAGAAGACCTGGCAACAGAACATCTCGAAAAACAAGGGTATACCATACTAGATCGAAACTGGATTTCTCCACAAAAAGCCGAAATAGATATTATTGCCCAAAAAGATGCTGTTTTAGCCATCGTTGAAGTAAAAACAAGATCGAATTTAGATTTTGGTTCCCCGCAGGATTTTGTCAAACAGAAAAAAATTCAGCTGCTCATAAAAGCAGTAAATGCCTACATAAACGATAGGGAAAAGGATTTTAAAGATGATTTAGAAATCCGTTTTGACATAATTGCGATCCATAAAAATGAGGAATCATTTGCAATTGAGCACCTTACTGATGCTTTTTATCATTTTTAACATAATTTTTTAATGTTATAATTGTAACAATTTGTTTTTTTATTTATATTTGCAAAGATTTATAACATCAAATTAACTAAACCAACCAATTTAAGTTACAAAAAAAAAGAAAAAAAATTATGAAAACCGTTTCATCCATCGTCGAAAATTACATCAAAACAAAACCATTTCTTTTAAACGCGTTATCACTGGGAATTATCAATTTGACTTCTCTATCTCGGAACATTATGACTGAGCTGGAAAATGAATTTGGCAAAGAGGTAAAACAAGGTGCTGTAGTGATGTCTCTGAAACGATTGACTGAAGAATTAGATTTTAAATTAAACCACAAAATCAACAAAGTAATCAAGAATATTGGTGAAATTACAGTAAGATCAGAATTGACGGATTACACATTCGCAGCTTCAGAAACTGTATTGAATAAACAAGCTGATTTAATTTCTGATATAAATGCATTATCTGATATTTTCTATACCTCATCACGTGGCGTAAACGAAACGAATATTGTAGTGAGCAGCAGTGTGAATCATTTAGTTGAAAAACACTTTATGAGAGAAAAACTAATTCAGAAATTAGATAATCTTGCTTCCATTACAGTAAAATTACCAAAAGAAAATATCGTTGTTCCTGGTATCTATTACTTCATTTTCCAACGTTTGGCTTGGGAAGGAATCATCATCAATGAAGTAATTTCTACTTCAAACGAATTCACTATTTTAGTAGGTGAAGATCAGGTTGATGTTGCTTTTAAAGTAATCAAAGACCTTAAAAACTAATTTGATAAAAATTTAATTTTATATCTTAAATAGATTCAATTTTCAATTTAATCCTTTTGTCTTTCTAAGATAAAAGGATTTTTTTTATGAATATGCATTCTTAATTCTTCATTTAATTATCATCAGAATAAGAATATTCTCAAAATTAAAACCGCAAAATAGTTAATTTTTATTTTTTAAGCCAAAAATTTATCAACTTAATAATAGGCAATTTACAGCGTATTTATTGAGATTACGATAGTTTTACTGCAAAAAACCACAAATAAGTTGATTTTAGCATTTTTTTATGAGAATAATATTTTTATATATTTGCTAATCTCTCAAGGGATTAGAATGTCGATTTTTGATAGTATCGTAATATAATTAGATTAAAATACAAACTAATTAATTTAATGTTGGAAGCCAAAGACCATAGTGACAAATTGTTGGTGAGCGAACTCAAAAATGGCAGCGAAAAAGCGTTTCGTGCTCTTTTTGATTTGTATTATCAAGATATATATGGCTACAGCATTAGTCTTTTAAAATCGAAAGAAGCCGCAGAGGAGAATGTTCAGGATGTTTTTATGAAAGTCTGGCAGCATCGCGAGAACTTAAACACAGAACAATCTTTTAAAGCTTATATTTTTACAATTGCCCGAAATCAGGCTTTTAATTTATTAAACAAAGCAGCAAATGATTTAGAACTTAAGGAAGCTGTTTTTTATGAAAGCCAGAAATCACATGAATACGGAGATTACGCGATTCGTGAAGAAGACTGCAAAAAACTCCGAAAGCAGGCCATGAAACAATTACCGCCAAAGCGGAAACAAATATTCAAAATGTCACGAAAGAAAGGCATGAGTTACGAAGAAATAAGTCAGGAACTCGGCATATCTATAAATACTGTCAGGAATCAAATGAGCAAAGCATTAGAATCGATGCGGGTCTTTTTTCAGGTTCATGATGAAATTATCTAACCAAAACCACATTTTAACCAATTGAATCACTCTTTGCCAAGAGTGATTTTTTTTTGCCGCATCTAAGGTCTCAATCTCGAAAAATGGGTTATTATCATTCTTTCCGTTCCCAAGTTGAAACCTTAGGTTCTGTGTACCATTTATTCCTTTTTAAATCTGCCTGCAGCTAATTAATAAGCTTGAAAAAAAAATATATCGCATTTTTAACAAAAATCATAATCTTGCAAATGTTTAAAATTCAAATAATTACAATATAACAATCGTTTTTAAATGTTAAAATTTAAAAATTTACAACGTTTGAGTAGTACTCAAATGCTTTTCAACTGTATACTATTAAAACCCCCAACAAAATAATTCGTAATGAATTCAAATCCTGAAATAAAAAGTCTTTTACAAAAGTTTGTTTTAAACCAATGTACACCCGAAGAAACGAACGAGGTAATTGCTTATTATAAAAAAAATCAGCTTACCGATGACTTCCCAACTGTGGAAGATATCCAAAATCTGTTAGCAGAAATGCCGAAAATGGAAAAGCAGAAAGCCGATGATATTTTTGCGGATATCTTAAAGACTTCAAAAGAAGAAGAAACAGTAATCGAGCTTCCGTCAAGAAAATCAAATTACAGAAAGTATATTTCGATTGCTGCCTCTGTAATTGTTTTATTGGGAATTGGCTTTTTTTACAAACAAAATATGTCAAACAAAGCTGTAGAACCAAAATTCGATTTTAAAAGCTCAGATATTGTTTTACAACTTGAAAACGGTGAAGTTCAGGTAATTTCTGAACACAATTCGGCTCAAGTAAAAGATGCCAAAGGAAATATTGTTGGAAATCAAAACGGAGACAAATTAGTATATGAAAGTAATTCTGATTCTGAGAAATTAATTTACAACACAATTAAAATTCCGTATGGAAAAAAATTCCGTCTGCAATTATCTGATGGAACATTTGTTCACTTGAATTCAGGAACAACGCTGAAATATCCGGTGAAATTTATTGCTGGCGAAAACAGACAGGTATTTTTAGATGGTGAAGCTTTCTTTGATGTTGCTAAAGATAAAAAACATCCGTTTATCGTAAATGCAGATGAATTGAATGTTCGTGTTTTAGGAACGCATTTCAACGTATCTAATTATCCAGAAGATGCACTGACAGATGTTGTTTTAGTAGAAGGTTCAGTTGGAATGTACGAATCAAGTCAGGAATTTGATGCTGCAAAAAACACTATTTTAAAACCTGGATTTAAAGGAAGTTTTAATAAAGAAAATGCAAAAATCTCAACCAAAGCGGTTATCACAGATATTTATACTTCTTGGATTGATGGAGGTTTAACGTTTAGAAATATGACTTTCAAAAACATTATTACGAAGCTTGAAAGACGTTATAATGTTACAATTGTAAACAAAAATGAGAAACTCGCCAGCGAGAAATTCAATGCCAGCTTTAAAGAGGAATCTATAGAAAATGTGATGAGTTATTTTAACGAAATCCATGGCATTAACTACACGATAAAAAACAATCAGATACTAATTAAATAACCACTAAAACCAAATACAAATATGACGAAATAACATTACGGGAATAAAAAAATCGGAAAGAGCTGCGAACAATTTCCGATTAACTAAGTGATTGAATATAACGAATTAACTACAATCAATTAACAAAATTATGAAAAAAAAATCAAAGAATACTGGGTTTTTATACCGAGTGTTCCAAAATGACCTAAAATTGAAACTAACTACCCTACTTCTTTTGGTCGCCATGTTTAATATTAGAGGAAATACTTATGCCCAAAAAACAAAAGTCACCCTAGAATTAAACAATTCAACAATCGAAAAGGTTATTGAGACCATTGAGCAAAAAACAGACTTCAGGTTTATTTACAAATTGAATGATATCGACTTAGATCGAACGGTTTCAATTTCTGTAAAAGATCAGTCTATATATGTGGTTTTAGACAAGCTTTTTAAAGGAACTCCAACCGAATTTAAAATTCGCGATACGCAGATTATCCTAAAAAAACCAGAACTCAAAACCCAAATTATCGAATTTCAAAAACAAACAGTTTCGGGTGTAATTACAGATGAAAACGGCATGCCCTTACCGGGAGCTTCTGTTATTGAAGAAGGAACAAAAAACGGAATGGTTACAGATTTCGATGGTAAATACAAACTTACTGTCGAAAGCAGCCAGTCTGTAATTATCGTATCTTTTGTAGGATACAAGGAAAAAAGAGTAACTGCGAATCAAAATACAATCAACATTCAATTGTTTCCAGACGCAACTGATTTACAGGAAATTGTAGTAGTAGGTTATGGTCTTGCTACAAAAAGAGATGTAACAGGAGCGGTTTCTTCAATCGCTGCAAAAGACATGAATCAGGGCGCAATTGTAAATCCGCTGCAATTAATTTCTGGAAAAGCTGCGGGTGTAAACATTACCCAAGTTGGTAGCGAACCAGGTACTGGACCAAGCGTTCGTATTCGTGGAATTTCTTCTTTAATTGGAGGGAGTGACCCTTTAGTAGTAGTAGATGGAATTCAAGGCAATATGGATTTATTAAACCAAATTCCGCCCAGTGAAATCGAAAGTATCGATATCTTAAAAGATGCTTCTGCCACTGCCGTTTACGGTTCTCGCGGTGCACCTGGAGTTATTATCGTTTCTACCAAAAAGAACAAAGCCGGAAAAACTACTATGGAATATATTGGTTCTACTGCTTTAGATTTTATTCCGAAGAAATTAAACATGTTAAATGCTGATGAATGGTGGTCGGCAGCGCAAAGTGTCGGTGTTCCGGCATCGGCAAATCATGGCTCAAATACAGACTGGTACGGACTTTTAACACGAACTGGGATTACACAAACACATACTTTATCTTTTGGAGGCGGAACAGATAAATTCAATTACAGAGCTTCTTTAACGGCTATTCTTCAAGACGGAGTTGTTATCAATTCGAGTAATCAAAAATACATCGGACGAATTCAGGCAACTCAACAAGCTTTTGATGATAAACTGAAGTTGACATTTAACTTAAATACTGGTGTAAACAATACTACAAACAGTATTCAAAGCATTGGTACAGCAGCTTTTACATCAAATTTAATTACAAATGCCTATTTGATGCGTCCAACAGACCCTGTGTATAATACAGATGGAACTTACTTTACAGATCCAAACGTATTTCAATACTTAAATCCTTATGCGGCGGCACAAACTACTACTAACGAAGCGCAAAACGATAATTTATTCGGAAGTTTAAAAGCTGATTTGGATTTAGCAAAAGGTTTAACCGCAAACTGGTTTGGGAGCTGGAGAAAAACTAATGTAACCTATGGTTATTTCCAACCTGTAGAATCAACAGCTGCTTTTGCTATTGATCAAAAAGGGTTTGCGAACATCAATAATCAAAGACAAAATGAAAAGCTGACCAACCTCAGCCTTAATTATAAAAGAACATTTGGCATACACAATATAAACGTATTAGGTTTATACGAATGGCAAAGTCAGACTTATCAAGGAAATTATGCACAAGCAAGAGGTTTTATGAATGATAAAACAACTTACAATGCGCTTCAATTTGGTGACATGTCAAGCGTTCGTCCCGGAGATATGACTTCCTATAAAAATGACAGAAGTTTAGTTTCATTTTTAGGAAGAGTAAATTATTCTTTATTAGACCGTTATTTATTGACAGCGAGTATTCGTCGTGACGGTTCATCTGTTTTTGGAGCTAATAATAAATGGGGAGATTTCCCTTCTGCATCTGTAGCATGGCAGATTAACAAAGAACCATTTATGAACAACCAGACCTTAATTGATGAATTAAAACTTCGTGCAGGATACGGTGTAACAGGTAATCAGCAAGGACTTTATCCGCAGCAGTCAATTGCGTTAGTTGATCGTTCGGGTACTGTAAATTTTGGAGGACAGCTTATTACAAATTATGCTGTTGTTCAAAATTCAAATGCGGATCTTAAATGGGAAACTAAAAAACAGACAAACTTAGGTCTTGATTTTGCACTTTTAAACAATAGATTACGAGGAACTGTTGATGTATATACCTCTAAAACAGAAAACTTATTATTTAATTATGTAGTACCTCAGCCGCCATTTCCACACGATCGAATCATGGCAAATGTGGGAAGTATTTCAAACAAAGGTCTTGAAGTATCTCTTGCTTACGACGTAATTAAAACAGACAATAGTACGCTTACACTTGCAGGAAACCTTTCTTTCATGAAAAATGAAGTACTTAACTTAAGCGGCAGCATCAACGGAGTTCCTTTGAATACTGATTATGTAGGCTGGGGAGCTGAAAACTCTTATTTAGTAAAAGGAAAACCAGTTGGAGCATTTTACATCCTTCAGCATACTGGTAAAAATGAAAACAATGTTGAAACCGTTTTGGATCGTGACGGAAATGGGGTAATTGATCAGGGAACTAGAAGTCCAGACCGTTATTATGCAGGTTCGGCTCTTCCAA
Source organism: Flavobacterium sp. H4147 (assembly GCF_029360735.1). NCBI lineage: Bacteria > Pseudomonadati > Bacteroidota > Flavobacteriia > Flavobacteriales > Flavobacteriaceae > Flavobacterium > Flavobacterium sp. H4147. The sequence goes on from NZ_JARKNB010000001.1 coordinate 963,161, forward strand.
CTTATACTTTTTCATTTAACCCTTCTTACCGTTACAAAAACTTCGACGCTTCGATGTTAGTAAGAGGTTCTGGAGGAAATAAAATTTACAACGGCTTACGTTCTAATTTAAGCCGAATGGAAAATATTGGTAAATCGAACGTTCTGGCGAGTGCTGTAGATCAAGGAATTTATACTTCTCCTTACGGTTCTGATTTATGGTTAGAAGACGGTTCATTTATCCGTTTAGAAAATCTTACAGCGGGATATAGTTTCCGTTTTTCAGATAAATATATTGATACTATTAGACTTTCGCTTACAGGAAACAACTTATTCCTGATTACAGATTATACAGGTATGGATCCTGAATTAAACGTAAGCGGCAGCGGAGATAACTTCGGAGGCGATAAAGGAATTTATCCTCGTACCAGAAGTGTTGCGTTTGGTTTGACTGTAAAATTTAAATAGTAAAAAAGATGAAAATTAAAAATATACTAATAGCAGGAAGCGCGTGTTTCCTGACACTTTTTAGCTGTACAGATATCAATGAAAATGTCTATGACAGATATCCTGCAGATGAATTTTACGGAACTCCTGAAGGAGCTAATATCGCACTTGCCAATGTATACGCACAAATTCCGGGTGAATTTGCAAGAGAAGGTGCTTCTGGAGTAGGATATGCCGGTGCCGATAACGGCTGGTACGATATGAACTGTATGTCATCTGACGAGCAGGTTATACCTCACAGAAATACAGGTGACTGGCAGCAGGATTTTGCCCGTTTACACAAACACGAATGGCTGCCTACCGATTTCATTATCAACAATACTTGGAACTGGTTATACAAAGCTGTTTTCAATGCTAATTTAGCCGTAAGTTTATTAGAAAAATCAAATGCCGAATCTTCTAAAATTGCCGAAGCAAAAGTATTAAGAGCTTTCTTCTACTATTTATTAATTGATGATTTTGGTGATGTTCCTTTCTTTACGGATAACAACATCACAGTTGATAAAATCCCACAATCAAGCCGTAAAGAAGTGTATGATTTTATTGTGAAAGAATTAACCGAAAACGTTGATTTATTATCTGGTACAAAAGGTGGTAATTATTACGGAAGATTCAATAAATGGGCTGGTTATACTTTATTAGCAAAAGTATATCTAAATGCCCAAGTATATACAGGAACTTCTAAATGGAACGAATGTTTAGCAGCTTGTAACAAAGTTGCCGAAGGTGGTTTTTCACTTCATTCAGGTGCAGCAGATGCAGCAAATCCGCTTGGAAATAAATATTACGAACTATTTGGAGATGTACTTCCTGAAGATGAAACAATCCTATCTATTTATGCAACTTTAGACATTGTTTCTCGTAATGTGTATGCAGTCCGCAGTTTATACGGACCTCATGCTCAGGCATTATTTGGGTACAGCGGATGGAATGGTACTATTGTTCCAAAAGAATTTTTCTTGAAATACGATGAAAATGATATCCGCAGAAAACAATTTTTATTCGGAGAACAACCGGGAGGTTTCAATTACACACTTGATGTGGCTTCATTAGACAATCCGGGAGCAGCTCCTCAAGCGGGAGTTCGTAATGTAAAATTTTATCCTGCAACACCAAGAACCGGAGGCGGTGCTTCTAACGATTTCCCAATTTTTAGATATGCTGATATCATTTTAATGATCGCAGAATGCAATACTCGATTAGGAAATGCCGGAGCAGCAAAACCTTTTATTGATCAGATCAGACAACGTGCCGGATTAAATGCTTTAGATCACAATCCTACTCTTGATGACATTTACAACGAAAGAGGATTTGAGTTAAACTGGGAAGGACACAGAAGACAAGATATGATTCGTTTTGACAAATTTTTATTGGCAAACGAATTCAGACCAGCATCTCCTGCTTACAGAAAGTTATTTCCAATTCCAACTTCTGCATTAAATGCCAATTTAGGACTAAAACAAAATCCGGGTTACTAAAAACAAAACGATCATGAAAAAATATATCAATAAATTACTCTTGTTAGGCAGTCTGCTCATTCTGGGTTCTTCCTGTGACAGCGGTGCCGAACTAACGACCCTGAAATCCGTTAGTTTTCCATCTGAAATTACCGTTTCATCAAGTACATTAGTTCTTACAGAAGACACAGCCGATGATCCTGTTTTACTAATTTCATGGCCTTCAGTTTCTTTTCCCATTGAAGCTCCTGTAACCTACGCTGTTCAGTTTGATTTAATTGGAGACACAAGCGGAAGCACGGCTTGGCAGAAAGCCAAACGCATCGAAGTAGGAACCGATGTTTTAAGCAAATCTTTAACTGGTCAGGAACTTAACAAAATTGCAGTCGATTTAGGACTTCCTATAGATATCCCCGGAAAATTAGTAGTTCGTGTAGAAGCTGCAATGGATCGAAAAATCTATTCAAATCCTATCACCCTTACGATAACTCCTTATGAAAAAAGTGTAGTTTTTGGTGAAATTTATATGCCGGGAAGCTATCAAGGCTGGGCAGTTGAAACCGCAGCCGCTTTAACAGCAATTCAAAAAGGAGTGTATCAAGGGTACATGACGGTTGCTGAAGGAGCAGGACCTGGATTTAAATTAAATACCGAAAGAAACTGGGCGCAATTCTATGGTGCTGGTGCTACAAATAATGATTTGAAAAACATGAGCGATACTGATTTTGTCCTTCCAGGAGCAGGATCTTATCAAATCAAAGTGAATTTAAACACCCTAAAATGGTCACAAGCGCCGTATGCATGGGGAATCATAGGAACCGCAACTTCAGGTGGCTGGGACAAAAGCACCCCAATGAGTTATGATCATCAGACAAAAACTTGGAAAGTTACTGCCGATTTAGCTGCGGGAGCTTTAAAGTTCAGACTAAACGATGCATGGACCATCAACTACGGACCGGCAGATCCGGGTACAAACACCATTAATCTGGATAACGGAGGTGCTTACACTATTGGCGAAGCAGGAACCTATGAAGTAACCTTTACAATAAACGAAGTAGATCCTGCAACCACAGGTTATCCTGCAACTGCAACTTGTACTATCGTTAAAAAATAATCTAACATTATAATAAAGCTAGATTAGTTTGAGTGATACCTGCCTTTTTTGAGCGAAAGGCAGGCTATCTTAAACTTGTCGAATTTATTAACTAAATTGACAAACTATGAAATTTAATATAAAAATCGTTTACGGATTATTGCTTGCATTAGCCTTTATGTCATGCAGCTCTTCTGATGACGACAACAAAACTCCTGAATCTCCGTATACGCAATATGGAGCACCTTTTGAAAAAATGCCAAAGAAAGAAGATGCCATAATTTATCAGGTAAACATTCGTGCTTTTAGTCAGGCGGGAACCCTAAAAGCGGTTCAGGACAGATTAACACAAATTCAGGAATTAGGAGCAAATGTTATTTACTTAATGCCAATTTATCCAGTTGGAAAAGAAAGAGCTTCAGGAGAATTAGGATCGCCTTATGCTGTGAAAGATTATAAAGCCGTAAATCCTGATTTTGGAACTTTACAAGACCTTCAAACTTTAGTTGAAGAAGCGCACAAAAAAAACATGGCTGTTATCCTCGACTGGGTTGCCAATCACACCGCTTGGGACAATGCTTGGATTACACAGCATAAAAATTGGTATCAGCAGGATACAAATGGTAATATCATCATTCCGCCTGGAACAAATTATAACGATGTGGCACAATTAAATTTCAATAACACAGAAATGAAAGATGCGATGATTGATGCAATGTCTTACTGGGTTTACAATGCTAACATTGATGGTTTCAGATGTGATTATGCTGATTTTGTTCCGAATAATTTCTGGGCAGATGCCATAACAAAACTGAGAAAAATTAAAAAAAATCAAAACATTTTGATGTTAGCTGAAGGATCAAAATACAATCACTTTGCATCAGGTTTCGATTATACTTTTGGATTTAATTTTTTCTATACTTTAGAGCAGCTTTTCAAAAACAATAAACCTGCAACTACACTTCAGGATTCGAATGCTACAGAATATGCCAACAATTATAATCCTGAAAACAGAGTCGTAAGATACACCAGTAATCATGACGTAAACCTTTCTGAAGGAACACCTTTGGAACTTTTTGGAGGTAAAAAAGGCTCTATAGCTACATTTGTTGTCGCTGCGTATTTAAAATCAGTTCCAATGATTTACAACGGACAGGAAATTGGTTATGCACAAAGACTAAACTATTTCTCAAGAACACCAATCGATTGGTCGACAGCAGATAATGAAATGCTGGCCGAATACAAAAAAATCATTGCTTTTAGAAATACCAGTAATGCTATAAAAAAAGGAACATTTACAGGTTACAGCAGCGATGCCGTAAGTGCTTTCACCATGGTAAACGATACCGAAAAAGTATTTGTTCTTTCTAACTTAACCAATTCAGCTGTAAAACATCTTATTCCAAATACCTTAAAAGGAAACTGGAAAGATGCCTTTACTGGAGCAGCCGTAACAGTGGGTTCAGATATCACACTTCAGCCTTATCAATATATAGTGCTGAAAAATTAATACCTAAAGCAACTTTAAAACCTAAATTTGCACAAAACTAAATAACATGAATTTTCAATCCCAAAAATCATTGCTTCAAATGCGTTTGAGCAAAAAAACAGCGCTTTTATTTTTTATCCTTGCCACATTCTGGCTTCAGGCACAAGAAATAACTTCGCCAGACAAAAACCTTTCCTTAAAATTTGAATTAAAAGAAGGCGGCATTCCGTCTTACCAATTATCATACAAACAGAAACCTGTTATTAAACCCAGTTCATTAGGTTTAGAACTGCAAAACAGGGCTTCGTTTATGGATGGTTTTGCCATTACCAACACCGCTCAATCTACTTTTGATGAAAATTGGAATCCAGTTTTAGGAGAAGAAAAAACCATTCGCAATCATTACAACGAATTGGTTGTCACCTTAGCTCAGGCAAAAAATAACAATAGATTTATCCGTATTCGTTTTCGCTTATTCAACGACGGATTGGGATTTAGATATGAATTTCCAAAACAGAATGATCTGAATTATTTTGTAATTAAAGAAGAGCGCACCGAATTTCAATTGGCAGGAAATCATAAAATTTTCTGGATTCCTGGAGATTACGATACCAACGAATATGCTTATACGACTTCGAAGATTTCAGAAATTCCGTCTTTGATGAAAAAAGCAACCATTGAAATTAATGCACAGCAGCCCATCAAAGAACTTTCTGTACAAACGCCATCTATGATGAAATCTGATGATGGATTATATATCAACATTCACGAAGCAGGATTAATCAATTATCCGGCAATGTATCTTGAAGTTGATGCTAAAACCAACAAAATGACCAGTCATTTGGCACCAGATGTTCTTGGAGCAAAAGGATATATGCAGACTGATGCCCAAACACCTTGGAGAACCATTGTGGTAAGCGATAAAGCAACCGATATTTTAGCTTCAAAATTGATTTTAAATCTTAACGAACCAACGAGTTATAAAGATGTTTCATGGATTAAACCTGTGAAATACATCGGAATTTGGTGGGAATATTTTGTTGCCGGAAGAAGTACTTGGGCTTTTGGAAAAGAAAACAACGTAAAAATGACGGATGATTTCACCAAACTGACTCCAAACGGAAAACACGGAGCTACAACAGAACGTGCAAAAGAATACATTGATTTTGCTTCTAAAAATGGTTTCGATGCAATCCTTATAGAAGGTTGGAATATTGGCTGGGAAGACTGGATTGGCAACTGGAAAGAAGACGTTTTTGATTTCGTAACCGCATATCCAGATTTTGATGTAAAAGCAGTTCATACTTATGCTGCTTCTAAAGGTGTAAAAATTATCATGCACCACGAAACTTCTGGATCAGCTACCAATTACGAACGTCGTTTGGATCGTGCTTTTCAATTTATGAATGATAATGGTTATGATGCTGTAAAAACAGGTTACGTAGGACAGATTATCCCTCGCGGCGAACATCACGATGGACAATGGATGGTAAACCATTACATTAACGTTGCCAAACGTGCTGCCGATTATAAAATTATGATCAACAGCCACGAAGCCGTTCGACCAACAGGATTAAACAGAACTTTTCCAAACTGGATTGCTCAGGAATCAGCGCGCGGTACTGAGTTCGAATCTATGGGAGGTTTAGCTCCAGATCACACTACAATTTTACCTTTTACCCGTTTAATGGGAGGTCCAATGGATTATACGCCTGGAATTTTCCAGACTGATCTTTCGTATTACGGAACAGGAAGTTCACAACGAGTAAATACGACTTTAGTAAAACAATTGGCTTATTATGTAACCATGTACAGCCCGCTGCAAATGGCTGCTGACATTCCAGGAAACTATGAGCGTTTTCCAGATGCATTTCAGTTTATTAAAGATGTGGCTGTAGATTGGGATAACAGTTATATTCTAGAAGCAGAACCTGGAGATTATATTACAATTGCACGTAAAGCAAAAGGCAAAAACGAATGGTTTATTGGCGGAATTACAGATGAAAATGCAAGAACAGCAAACCTTTCATTTGATTATTTACCTGCAGGAAAAAATTTCGTCGCCACTATTTATGCCGATGCTAAAGAGGCAAATTGGAATCAGAATCCGCAGAAATATACTGTTACTAAAGTGATCGTAAACTCAAAAAGCAAATTGAAGCAGTATTTAGCTCCCGGCGGAGGTGTTGCCATCAGCATCAAAGAAGGAACTGCTTCTGATTTAAAAGGATTGAAAAAATTATAGATTACTAAGTTTTTTCCGCCACGACCCGAGCGATAGCGAATAGGCGAAGCAATTCACGAATTCCGCGAATTAAGAACACAGATAAAATTTGTACTAATTCGTGAATTCGTGGCGGAAAAACTATGCTCATTTAAGAGCAAAAAATTAAAAACTTACTATTGAAAACTATTAACCACAAAATGTTTGTCGAATTTAAAAACCAATACGAGTGAGAATGAATTTTAGTTAAAAAATGCCGACAAGCATGCAAAAACTACTATTATGAAAATCAACATTACCACGAGATTATTTCATATTACGAAAACACTATTTTGTTTTCTGTTATTATTAGCAAGTTCTGTTTATGCACAAGATCCTGCTCAATACGGAACGCCATTCGCAGGAGTACCGGATACGAGAGATATCAACATGTATCAAGTGCATATTCGTCCGTTTAGTGCCAACGGAAATTTAGCCGGAGTAACTGCCCGATTAGACAATATAAAAGCACTCGGCACCAATGTTATTTATTTAATGCCGATTTTCCCCCACGGAACCGATTCCCGAAGTTCGGCTTCGCCCTATTGTATCAAAGATTTCAAAGCTGTCGGTTCTGAATATGGTTCTTTAGCTGATTTAAGAACTTTGGTTGACGGCGCTCACAGTCGTGGAATGGCAGTTATTTTAGATATTGCCATCAACGGAACTTCTTGGGATCATGGCTGGACCGTTTCTCATCCTGAATATTACAAACGAACCGGCACAACTATTCAGCAATTAGGAAATTTTGGAGATATTGCAGCTCTTGATCTTAACAATTCAGCTACACGAGCAGCTATAAAAGATGCCATGCGTTACTGGATTTTCGCGGCCAATATTGATGGTTACCGATGTGATTATGCCAATAATCCTCCTTTAGATTTTTGGTCAGAAGTAAATTCAAATCTTCGAAGCATAACGTCTCACAACTTATTAATGTTAGCCGAAGGTGACAGACAAGAAAACTTTCAGGTTGGTTTTGACATGAATTACGGCGACAGATGGTTTCATAGCGGTTTGTACGATATTGCGAATGGAGGACCCGTTTCGCAAAGACTTCAAGACCAGACTACGTATGAATATGCTAAAGCAACCGGAAATCAGCAGATCGTTAGATATACGGGTAATCATGACACCTACACCAATGATGATGGCGTAAGAAGGCCATTCGTTGCATTTAAAAACCATAATGGAATTGTAGCTAACTTTTTGGTTTCGGCTTACATGAGAGGAGTTCCTTTCCTAATGAGCGGACAAGAAATTGACTACGAACCCAAAACCGACTGGCCTTGGCAGAACTTCAAATTCAATTGGTCGCAAAACCCAACTGCTGCTGCCGATTTTGCTAAAATTCTAAATTTTAGAACTGCAAGCGCCGCAATTCGTCGTGGAGATTTAACTACTTATGCAAACGACGATATCAGCATTTTCACCAAAACATTAGGTTCAGAAAAAGTAATCGTAATGTCGAATTTAAGAAATGCTTCAAAATCATACGTTATTCCAGCGGCTCTAGCAGGAACATATGTTAATCCGTACAATAATAATGCTTCGGTAACTTTAACAGCAGGTTCTACACGTAATTTTGCGGCTTTCGAATATTTGGTTTTAACTAATACGAATGCTCCGGTTGTGGCGGTTACAGGCGTTTCAGTTAGTCCAACAACCGCAACCGTTGGTTTAGGAACAACGCAGCAATTAAATGCGACAATTGCTCCTGCAAATGCAACGAATCAAAACGTAACTTGGTCATCAAGTAATACTTCAGTAGCCACTGTAAATAATTCGGGATTAGTTACAGCTATTTCTGCAGGAACTGCAACTATAACCGTTACTACTGCTGATGGGAATAAAACAGCATCTTCTGCCATAACAGTGGCTGCAATCCCAGTTTCATCTGTAGCAGTTTCTCCAACTTCAGCTAGTTTGTATGCCGGAAATACGCAGCAACTTACAGCAACGATTTCACCAGCAAATGCAACTAATAAAAATGTTATCTGGTCATCTAGCAATACTTCGGTGGCAACAGTAAACAGCTCTGGTTTCGTAACAGCGGTTTCGGCAGGAACAGCAACGATTACAGCTACAACGCAGGACGGAAATAAAACTTCTTCGGCAACAATTACAGTAAATCCAAATACGAATTTCACGGTTTATTTTTACAAACCATCAAATTGGGGAACTGGAATCAAAATTTATTATTGGAGCGCTTTACCATCAGGAGTTTTAGCTGATGCATCTTGGCCAGGTGTAAACATGACCAACGCAGGAAACGGCTGGTACAGCTATACGTTTACAAATGTAACCTCAACGAATTTAATCTTTAACGACGGAACCAATCAAACTGCCGATTTAAGCCGAAACAAAACCGGCTGGTACATGAACAACGTTTGGTACGATTCAAACCCGGGGACTGGTGTTGCGGTTACAAGTGTGAGTTTAAGTCCAACCACGGCATCGTTAAACGTTGGCGGAACACAGCAGCTTACTCCAACAGTTCTTCCTTCAAATGCAACAAATAAATCAGTAACCTATAGTTCAAACAACACATCTGTTGCAACTGTAAATACTTCTGGTTTAATTACCGCTGTTGCGAATGGAACGGCGACCATCACAGTAACAACTGTTGACGGAAGCAAAACAAGTACCTGTACGGTTACCGTTAGTACAGCTCCATCTGGAGGTTCTTATTACACTATCAAAAACAGATGGACGGGTGCTTATTTATCTGATGCAGGAACAAATACTGGTTATGGAACAACAGTTTCTGGTAACAATTACAAATGGCAGAAAATTGCAATTGATGCTACTTATTTCGTACTGAAAAATGTAGCAACAGGCGAATTAATGAACATCGAAGGACAAACTGGAAGTGCTCAATGTAATATTACTGATACTACGTTCTGGAGTGCCCAGTGGTCAAGCGATTACATAGACGGAACTTGGACTCGTTTAAGAAACAGATGGCAGACCGGAAATATTATTCATATCGAAAATCAAACAGGTTCTGCTCAATACGGAAATTCACAAGATGGCTGGTACAGCGCACAATGGCAATTAGAACCCACAACCGTTGGAACATCAAAATCAGCATTGAATATTGGAGAAGCTTTCACTGAACCCGTAATTGGTATTTATCCAAATCCTGCAACAAATAATGAATTTCATATTTTGATGCCTGAATTAACAAATGGAAATGCTGAAATTTCAGTTACAGATATGAATGGAAGAACGGTTTTAACTGAAAGACTTTCTTCATCAGGACAAATTAACCACCATTTATCTTCAGGAATTTATATTGTAAATATTGTTTCTAAAGATTTTAACGTAACTAAAAAATTGATCGTTAAATAAGTCAATTTAATGTAAAATAGAAAAGCGCATGAAATTCATGCGCTTTTTTTATTTAGAAGCTTTATTTATCAATTTAAATAGAATAATTCGTGAATTCGTGGCTATCTTTTTCTTAAAAAATAATAATTCATAATAAAACCAATTGATCCATAAATCAAAGGAAGTTTCCAATATTTTTTATTGTATATCTGCTCTAAACCAAGCAAAGCAATACATACAAATCTTACTTTGACGAATTAATATCATTATAAATAACTGTTATCTCTTTAGCATATTTTTTAGCATATGGAATACGAAGAGCTCGAACATAATTTTCAATTTCTTTTGGATTTTCTTTTAATATCCAATATTCTGCTAAGTAAATGATAAGAAAGTTTTTGTAAAATGGTAGGTTTACAATTTCATCATTTTCTTCTTCAGGTTCATATCCTTCTGGATATTCTTGTTCAATATCATCAGAGTATTTTTTGAGTTTTATTTCTACATAAGCCGATATTGAATCTGTATGTAATTCTATTAGAGACTTTAAATCATCTACTGTAACATTTGCCAAATTCAATTCTTTTATTGAGAAACCCCAAACAACATCAGGAATATTATCATCGATTTCAATATTAATTCTTAATTTAACATTCTCTAATAATACATCATAAGTTGTTGAGTTTACAAAATCTACTAAAGTTTTCATAACATACTAATTTTATTACTAGATAATCTCTTTAAAAATCCCATTTTAATTCTCCTTAAAAGCATCATATTCGAGGTAATAATTTATTGCGAGTATTAGTTCATTCAGAGTAACATTTAAATTTTTATTTTTTGCATACTTTATAATATCATCAAATGTTTGCGATTCAATCCAAATCTCCAGACCTTCGTTTTCAAATTCTTTCGGAATAGAGTCGCCTGCTTCATTTTCGACATAAAGACCTTCTTCCTCCAAATCCCAAATATATTCTTCCTCGATATAAAAGAAACGAGTTCCTTCAGGATTGTTTAACCATTCTTTTGGATTAATATATAGCCATTCATTACGTTTATTACTTTCAACATCGTTGACAAGAGACTGGAGATTATTAAATACTTTTGGCATTTTTACTTATTTTTAAATTAATGATAACCTACATCTAGAGATCTATGTCAATTGAGTAAGTTCTTTCTAAGCTTTTTTCATTTTTCTAATCAAAAAAATTTTCAATCACATCTGCAATATCTTCTTTATAAAAACCTAGCTTCATCAGATATTCAACAAACAATAAAAAAGTTTCAATATTTTTTGTCTGAACATTCCCAATTAAAATCTGTAAAGCGAGTTCTATATCATTAATCAAACTATAATTTTAAACTTCTTTAATTATTTAATATTTACTGCATTCGTATTCTAAATCTCTTAAAAAATCTTTTGCTTTCACGACCGGTGTATCTTCGCGTTCTGGAATATCGAAAACTCCAACACCAATATTATCATCATCTAAATCAGGAAGCAGATCATCCATTAAGTTATCTAGAAATATTTCTTTTGGCACACAATCTTTATTTGTTTGTTTAATATAATGTTCTACAAAATCTTTTGCAGGCCAAATTGGAAAAACCATATTTCCCTTACTGTCTTCAAACATTATCCATCCGTCATTATAAAGTCCCCACGCTTCTTCCCAATCTACTATTTTCTTAATCGAAAATTCGTATCTACTTCTTCCGTCTGTTTCAAGCAAATGTTTAATTTGTTGTTCGTTTAATTCAAGCATGTTAATCTTTCTTTTAAAAATGCAAACGTACATTTCTTAAAGAACAAAAACTTTCCCAAAAAAGCTTTAAAACAATAAGTTAAGACAATATTCAATAAAAAAAGGCTTTTAGTTTAAAACCAAAAGCCTTTACTATATCTTATATTAAAAAACTATTCTTCAAACAATTCCATCAACTCCAACGCACGTTTTATAGACTTTACATTTTCAAAAGTCAATAATAAACGTAATCCGTTTACGGTTTGTTTTTCTTTCAATTATAGGCTTCGCTAATTATAAACTCATTTATTGAAGTTTTTGAAGAAAGGTCTCATAAGCCAATTTATCGTTCAATTTTTCTGCTGAAAACTTTTCAATTTTTTCTGCTCGATCATCGTCTGACATACTCACAAAAAAGAACATTTCATCATTCTTCCAAAAGCCTTCGTCAATAATTTCTTTTAAAGAAAAAGTTATTTCTTCTATTATTTTTTCCTCCATTTCAAATTCGGAGTAATTGTATCTTAACTTTTCTACACTAGCTGATAGATATTGACTTACACTTGAAATTTCTGAATTTTTCAAATCATTGTCACCATTACGCCATTCGTCTGGTATCCATTGTAAAGAATTTAAGTTTTTCACACTATCTCCAAAAAATTCATTTAACTCTTCCTTACTCAAATATTCTGAAAATTTTACATTTATACGTTCTCTTTCTCCTTCTAATCCTTTCTTTTTTTTATCTAAGTACTCAATTGTATTAAGTGCTAAAAATAATGAGGTGAAATCACTATCAAGCACTAGAGCAACCGAACAAGGTTGCTCAGATTTAATCTTCTTTTTCAATCTGTTATAATCGTTTTTGATTGCTTCAATTAATTTTGATCGAAAATTTTTTCCAAATTCTGCCAAACTAAAACTATTATCTTTCATATTGCTTTTTGTTATATCCTGCAAATTTATTTATAGCATCAAAACAAATTTGTACACAAAAGTTTTTAAAGCAATATCTTAAGACATTTTTTAAAACAAAAAAGACCTTTAGTTTAAAACCAAAAGCCTTACTTATACTAATCTATATTTTTATTCAAAAGAAAACTTTATGTTTACATGATTTTTCTTAAATAAAAGGTAAATAAAATTTAATTTTTTATTTTTTCAATTCCGGATAAATATCATCTTGAGTATTCAAAATCAAATCTGGACCAAATGATTTTAGCATATAATCATTTCCAATTTTTTTATAATAAAATCGTGCAGATTTCGCTTTCTCAAAATCGAATTTATTACTGAAAAATTCATCATCCCGAAAGAATTTATTTTGAGATTTCAATTGTGCTAAACTATCGGGATATCGATCATTTTTACTTTTGTAAAACTCCAAATCTTTTACAACTTCATTCAATTGATGATTTGTGAATTGAATTAAATGTTCTTTATGAAAATCACTAGTTAAATAAAAATACCAAAACAGAGGAGTGAAAAGTATTCCTGCCAATCCTATCATTTTCATTTTTTTATCTTTTCTAACAAAGCCTTGAACAATCAGAATTGCTCCAGAAATTAATCCGAAATTTGGAATCAATCCCACAAAACCAAATTTATAAAGGCTTTTTGAAGCTATTTTCATTTCTTTTTTTATTCCTCAAACAACTCCATCAACTCTAGCGCACGTTTTATCGACTTCACATTTTCAAAAGTCAATAACAAACGTAATCCGTTTACAGTTTGTTTTTCTTTCATTTTGCACAGTGTACTATGTTTTTGAACGAAGTTTAAAACATTTCTGAATTTCACCGATTGGTAATAATCTGATTGCTGATCGGATACGAAATAACCAATCATTTTGCCTTGTTTCAAGACTAATTTCTCGATTCCTACTCTTGTTGCAATCCATTTAATTCTGATGCTGTTTAATAAGGCAACAGCAGGTTTTGGCAATGGTCCGAAACGGTCAATTAGTTTTTTCTCGAATTCCTGTAAACCAGCTTCGTCTTTTATCGCGCCTAATTCGTTGTATAAAACCAGACGTTCTGAAACGTTATTGATATATTCATCTGGGAATAGTAACTCGAAATCGGCATCGATTTGAATGTCTTTCACATATTCTTTTGTGTCGATGTCATTTTCTTCAGGATACAAATCTTTGAATTCGTTTTCCTTCAATTCTTCAATCGCTTCGTTCATGATTTTTTGGTACGTATCAAAACCAATTTCATTGATGAAACCGCTTTGTTCACCGCCTAATAAATCTCCTGCTCCACGAATTTCCAAATCTTTCATCGCAATATTGAAACCGCTTCCCAATTCACTGAATTGTTCCAACGCCTGAATACGTTTTCTGGCATCTTCAGTCATTGATGAATATGGCGGACAAATGAAATAACAGAATGCTTTTTTATTGCTTCGCCCAACACGGCCGCGCATTTGATGCAAATCGGATAATCCGAAATTATTGGCGTTATTGATGAAAATCGTGTTGGCATTCGGAACGTCTAATCCGCTTTCGATAATTGTGGTGGCAACCAAAACATCAAAATCTCCGTTCATAAAACCTAACATCAATTCTTCCAATTTGGCACCGTCCATTTGCCCGTGGCCAATTCCGACTCTTGCATTTGGAACCAAACGCTGAATCATTCCTGCCACTTCTTTTATATTTTCAATTCGGTTATTGATAAAGAAAACCTGTCCGTTTCGTTGAATTTCATAAGAAATCGCATCACGGATAATTTCTTCATTAAAAGTAACCACATTTGTTTCAATCGGATAACGATTTGGCGGAGGCGTTGTAATTACCGATAAATCTCGTGCTGCCATTAATGAAAACTGCAACGTTCTTGGAATTGGCGTTGCTGTCAATGTCAACGTATCGACATTTGCAGCAATCGTTTTTAATTTATCTTTTACATTTACTCCAAACTTCTGTTCCTCATCGACAATCAATAAACCAAGGTCTTTAAAAACCACATTTTTATTGACCAATTGGTGTGTTCCAATAACGATATCAAGTTTTCCTTCGGCTAAATCTTTTAATGTTTGTGTTTTTTGTTTCGCAGTCCTAAATCGGTTTAAGTAACCAATTGAAACTGGCATATCTTTTAAACGTTCCGAAAAAGTTCTATAATGCTGATAAGCCAAAATGGTTGTCGGAACCAAAACCGCAACTTGTTTGCTGTTGTCAACCGCTTTAAAAGCAGCACGAATGGCAACTTCCGTTTTACCAAAACCAACATCACCACAAACCAAACGATCCATTGGACGATCGCTTTCCATATCGGCTTTTACTTCTGCCGTCGATTTCATTTGGTCTGGCGTATCTTCGTAAATAAACGAACTTTCCAATTCGTTTTGAAGATAACTGTCTGGCGCAAACTGAAATCCTTTTTCTAAACGACGTTTCGCGTACAGCTGAATCAAGTTGAATGCAATATGTTTTACGCGTGCTTTGGTTTTCTGTTTTAAAACCTTCCAAGCGTTCGAACCCAATTTATAGATTTTCGGAGGCGTTCCATCTTTTCCGTTGTATTTCGAGATTTTATGAAGCGAGTGAATGCTAACGTACACAATATCATTATCGGCATACACCAATTTTATAGCTTCTTGCGTTTTGCCTTCCACCTGAATTTTCTGTAAGCCGCCAAACTTCCCGATTCCATGATCGATATGCGTTACATAATCGCCTACAGAAAGTGCCGTTAATTCTTTTAAAGTGATATTCTGTTTTTTAGAATAGCCGTTTTTGATGTTGAATTTATGATAACGCTCAAAAATCTGATGATCGGTATAAGCCGTTATTTGATTTTCTTCATCAATAAAACCTTGGTATAAAGGCAGTACAATAGTATGATATTGCTTTCTGATGTTTTCTGAATTGGCTTCGTCTAAGCTTTCAAAAATATCATGAAAACGTTTTGCCTGCGTATCATTCGAACAAAACAGATAATTTACATATCCGTTAAAATGATTATCGCTTAAATTATTCAGCAATAAATCAAATTGTTTGTTGAAAGATGGCTGCGGCTGAATATGAAATTCGAATTTTTTAGTGGTTTTATAAACGGGTCTTGAAGCCAATTCTACAACTGAAAAATCCAAAGATCTTTTTATAAATGACGCCTGATTTAAGAATAATTGTTCTGGCGTGGCGTGTTTTATTTCTTTCGAAAGTTTCTCAAAAGCTTCTTCTGCTCTTGCGAATTGTTTGTCCAACTGACTAAAAAGTCCTTCAGTATTTTGGATGAAAAGAACTGTTTTTTCGGCAATATAATCTAAGAAACTCTCACGGTTTTCCTGAAAAAGTTTGTTCTCCACATTCGGGATAATCGTGATTTTTTTATGGGTTTCTACAGACAATTGTGTTTCAACATCAAAAGTTCTAATGCTGTCTACTTCATTTCCGAAAAATTCAATTCGGTAAGGATGATCGTTTGAAAAAGAGAATACATCGACAATACCTCCACGAACCGAAAATTCTCCGGGTTCTGTGATGAAATCTACTCTTTTGAATTCGTATTCAAATAAAACTTCGTTGATAAAATCGATCGAAATTTTATCGTTCAGCGCGACTTTTAAAGTATTTTTATCCAGTTCTCTCCTTGTAACTACTTTTTCAAAAAGTGCTTCTGGATACGTAACAATTACGGCTGGTTTTTTTCTAGAATTAATTCTATTTAGAACCTCGGCACGAAGCAGAACATTCGCATTATCGGTTTCATCAATTTGATACGGACGGCGAAATGAAGCGGGATAAAACAATACATCCTGCTCGCCAATCATCTGCTCCAAATCGTTTAAATAATAAGCGGCTTCTTCTTTATTGTCTAAAACAATCAGAAAAGGCAGTTCGGTTTTTCTGAAAACGGAACGGATAATAAATGAAACTGCAGATCCTAACAATCCGCTGATGTTCATTTTTACCTGGTTTCCTTCCAGTAAACCTGTGGCAATCTGCTGTGCTTTTGGCAGATTATCGTATGTTGTATATAAGGCGTTTTTACTCAACTCTTGGCAGGTTTGGCTCTTTTAGCGGTTCTGTATTTTGAATGGCGCGTGTTGTATCTAACATTTTAAGGAAATCTTCTTCTCCTTGTTCTTTTGGAATTTTGGCTTTTTCGACAATCTTATCCATTTGTCTTTCCAGCGAAACCAGTTCTTTGTTGATTTCTCCAATCAAAAAAGCGACTTTATCATCTGGAATTTGATTTAAATGAATAAACAAATCCATCATTTTGATTTTAGTAATCAAAATAGAAATTCGGCTTTTTATTTGCGGCTGATTGAACTGCGACGGAATATTATTGTTTAAAGCCACTGCTTTTTTGGCAATTGCCGATGATTTTTTCTGAAAAGCTCCAATTGTTTTTCTCGGCTTGTCTCCTATTTCTTTTAGAAAATCACGCCATTCTGTCCATGTTACTGCATTTTTTTCAGAAACTTCATTTATGGGTTCATCAATAAAAATCCATGCTTTATTAATGTTGCTAAATATCTTTTCTTTCTTTTTGGCTTCTTTAGCATTTTCAGCCAGACGTCTTTCATTCTCATTTTGACAAGATTGAAGTCCAAAAACCAAAAGAAGAAACAGGATTATTCTATATTTCATTTTCTTAAAATGTTAGGGCGCAAAGTTACGAAGTAAATTTACAATTACGAATTCTGTTTTTTGCTGCAAATAAGCTAAAATATGTTCTTTTTTAGCCACAGATTTTTGATAGTTTAAAAGTATAAATCACAAATTAGCTTCACGAAAAACCCAAAAAAGAAAGTTCATTGTTAGTAATCTCATAATTTAATGTTAGAAAAAACGTTGATAATTGCGAAAACGTTATATTTGCAACACTAAATCGAAACAAATGAACCCAAAAATATTAATCATTGGTGCCTGCGGCCAGATTGGAACTGAGCTGACCCAAAAACTGCGCAAAATATACGGAACCGAAAATGTAATCGCTTCTGACATTCGAAAATTAAATACAGATGTTGTGAATTCGGGTCCTTTTGAAGTCATCAATGCTTTGGATTTTAACCAAATTGAGCATCTTGTTGAAGTACATAAAATTACCGATGTGTATTTAATGGCGGCACTTTTGTCTGCAACTGCCGAAAAGAATCCTGCTTTTGCTTGGGATTTAAATATGAATTCGCTTTTTCATGTTTTGAATTTAGCTAAAGCAAAAAAAATACAGAAGATTTTCTGGCCGTCAAGTATTGCCGTTTTTGGACCTACTACTCCAAAAGAAAACACGCCGCAATATACCATTATGGAACCTTCAACAGTTTACGGAATCAGTAAACAAGCAGGTGAAAGATGGTGCGAATACTATCATAATATTTATGGTGTTGATGTACGAAGCATTCGTTATCCGGGTTTAATCAGCTGGTCGACTCCTCCAGGCGGTGGAACTACAGATTACGCCGTCGATATTTTTTACAAGGCTATTGCCGATAAAAAATACGAGTGTTTCTTATCATCAGAAACAAAAATGCCAATGATGTACATGGATGATGCAATTGATGCAACAATCAGTATCATGCAGGCTCCAGCTGAACAAATTAAAATTCATTCATCGTATAATTTGGCCGCAATGAGTTTTACACCAACAGAAATTGCTGCCGAAATTAAAAAACATATTCCGGATTTTGAAATTACTTATAATCCAGATTTCCGTCAGAAAATTGCGGACAGCTGGCCAGCAAGTATCGACGACAGTTCTGCCAGAGAAGACTGGAACTGGAATCATAAATTTGATTTGGAATCTATGACAAAGGATATGCTGGAACATTTAGCATAATCTAAAATGAAAAAATTTAAGGCGTGTTATTAAAAATAACACGCTTTTTTTTGTGAATTTTATTTTTTATAAGAAAAAACTTTGATTATATAATTTATTTACTTTTGGTTGCGTTTAGAAACATTAGGTTTATTCCAAAAATCATCAATCAAATCACAACGAAAACATTTAATCAAATGACAAATTCTTATCATCCTGTCGAACAAAGCAAACGGACTGCAATTGTTGACATACTTCGAGGCTGGGCCATATTAGGCGTAGCAATTGGCAATTATATTGATTTCCTATACATTGGTGCAGAAAAAGAAATTAAACACGGTACTTTTTCTGAAATACTTCAATACGTGAATCGCTATTTATTTGCAGCGAAATCTTGGACATTACTAACCCTTTTATTTGGCTATGGATTTGCTATTTTAATTAACAACGTAGCTTCTAAAGGAAAAAATCCCGTGACTTTTTTTGCTTGGCGAATGATTTTACTATTTATTTTAGCTTTTATTAATTCGGCTTTTTGGCTTGGCGATATTTTAAAAGATTATGCCTTTTTGGGACTCGTATTACTGCTTTTTTACAAGTGTTCTGCCAAAATCTTAGCGATCATTTCTACAGTTATTATACTTACAATTCCTTTTTTAATGGCTTATGTAAATGGTATCAAGATTGAACATCCAGCGATTGCTACCAATCCAGAGTATTTAAAACTATATCATTCTGGAAACTGGATTGAGTTTTTTAGATTTAATTTACTTGCTTCATTTTACGAACAAATTATTGTTCCAGGCTATGCTTTTACTGCCCACTATGTTATGTTAGGCTGTATGCTTTTTGGTCTTTTACTTCAAAAAATAAGCTTTTTCGATCGTTTAAAAGAATTGAAAAAATTATTAAAATATGTCTGTGGAATTAGTTTTATTTTGGCAGTTATTATAGGAATCGTATTTAATATTGCTATCATCTACAAAGCTCCTTTTCTAAAAATTTTCCATCCGCTTTATTGGTTGGTTTTAAGTACGATGGTTTTTATAGCAACTGGAATTTGCCTTTTGTACATTAATGGAAAATTGAAAACAGTTTTCAGCTATTTTAATGCAGGCGGAAAAATGACGCTGACTAATTATATGTGCCAAAATATATTGGCAGGTATTCTTTTCTCAGGAATTGGACTCGGAATTGCAGATTCAATGCCATATTGGTTTTACTTTATATTGGCCGTTTTTATTTTTATTATTCAATTATTTATTAGCAAATGGTGGCTTTCAAAATACAATTACGGTCCAATTGAATGGTTGTGGAGATCTGCAAGTTATAGAGAATGGGTGCCTTTTAAAAAAACAAAGCCAGAGGTTTCTGCAGATATAAAAATGGTATAAAATTTAACTTTGGAATATAAACTTGAAAATAAAAGTCCCAATTAGAATTCTAATAGGGACTTTTTTATATCTGTTTGAAAACTATAAAATCTGTTCTAGATATTCATTAAACTTCGAATCGTTTATATGATCAATCATTATTTGACAAAATTCTTCAAAGTCATTTGCCAAAACATTCACTTCTTCATATTCAGGTTCGAATCCAAAAACAATTTTTCCTTTTTCATTTCCTTTTGTGACAATAGAGATATGCGAATATCCAGTTTTAACAGACATTGAAAAGCAAAAATGACTTTCCCAGAATTGAATAATTGGTTCTTTACTTTTCTCATCTATTGAAGCCTCAAGACTTTGCTTTTCAAATTCATTCCAAGCAAATGAATCTTCTTCATTTTTCTCAAGTAAATCCTGATTCGTAACAAACCAAGCTGTTGCATCTGAATTTTCGAGAATATTTACGGAACTCATAAGCTCTTTAAGCTCATAAGGAACATTTGATATTCTATTTCTTATCTCTTCAGATAATAAATCAACAGAAATTTCATTATTGTTTATTTCTAATTCCCAACCTGATTCTTTCAAAAAGTTTGCTACTTTCATTATTTGTTAATTTGATTGAAGATAATCTCTATCTATATTTTTTGTCTTTAATAATTTTTTCAAAATATTAAAATGATAACAAATGTAGAGAGCAGCTTTGTTTTATTAATCCTTTAAAAAACATCTTTACAACAGAATAAGGCTAAAATAAAAAATCCAAAGTCATTAACTGACTTTGGATTTTTTATTAAAGTTTAATATTTTACTTCACTTCAAAAACATTATTGGTTTGTTTTACGTCAGCCATTAATCCGCTTGGATCGATAGTGATTTTTTTGATTGACGTTTTGTTTTTATCAATTGTAAAACTATAGTTTTGTTGTGCCCAAGCCCAGTCTTCCAAAACAGTTCTTTTTTCGTTTGGATTTGGATTTGGTTTAATGAAATTCATCATTCTTAACGGAATATAGAATGTTTCAGAAGTCCCGTCAGTGTAATCCACTTTTAAATCTATAGGCATTGGCATTCTTCCTATTCTTTCTAAACTTACAGTTGTTTTTCCTGCATTATCTACCACATCTTTAATTCCGTAATCGATTGTGTTGGTTGTTTGTGCCCAATCTGTTAAATACCAATCTAACTCAGCTCCAGAAACTCTTTCCGCTGATCTTTTGATATCATTTGGAGTTGGATGTTTGAATTTAAAGTCATTGAAATATCTTTTTAAAGTCGCATCTACATTTTCTTTCCCGATTACATATTCTAATTGAGAAAGGAAAATACTTCCTTTAATATAAGATGAAATACTATACGGACGGTTTTCATCATAACGATCTCCGTGAGTAGTCTGCGGTTGTTCTTTACCAGAATTTACTAAACTGTAATACGCTTTATAATTCCCGACAAAAGGATTTACTTCTTTTTTATCTCCTTTTAACTCATTCAAAGCACTGTCTTCAATGTAGGTTGTAAAACCTTCGTCCATCCAAGGGTGTTTCGATTCGTTTGAAGCCAAAATATGCTGAAACCAAGAATGTCCTAATTCGTGCGTAGCGGTTCCAAGAATTCCTTCAAGAGTTCCGTTTCCTAACATTAAAGTACACATTGCATACTCCATTCCACCGTCTCCACCTTGAATAAATGAATATTGTTTGTACGGATAAGCTCCTACTCTGTGGTTGTAATAATCCATTACTTTTACCATTAACGGTTCTAACTGTTTCCAGTTTTCTGTCGTTTTTGGATTGTTTTTGTAGAAGAAATGCAAATCAACATCGTTTGGTCCTTTTACAATATCATGCGTGTATTCTTTATCAGCAGCCCATGTAAAATCGTGAACATTTGGCGCAATAAAATGCCATGTAAGTGTTTTTGTTTTTTTAGGATATGTTACCGTTACACCAGCATCTTCATAACCATGTCCGATAGAATTTTTGTCTTGCAAATATCCAGAACCTCCAATTGTATAATCCTTATCAATTGTAATTTTCACATCAAAATTACCCCAAACACCGTGAAATTCTCTGGCAATGTAAGGATCTGCGTGCCATCCTTCGAAATCAAATTCGGCTAATTTTGGATACCATTGCGACATGGAAAGTTCTACTCCTTCAGAATTGTTTCTTCCTGAACGACGAACTTGAACCGAAACCTGTCCGTCAAAATCTAAAGTAAAAGTTGTTTTAGAATTTGGCAGAATTGGTTTTGCCAGAGTAACTTCTAAAATAGTTCCCGAAACTCTAGTTTGAGCTGCAGCACCATCTTGTTTGAAGTTTGTGATTTTTAAAAAACCAATTTCGTTAGGTTTTAAAGTTTCAATGCGGCTTTGTTTTACTTCTTTTCCATCAGCTGTTTTTACTTTATTGACCATTCTTCCGTCTGGATCTTTAATAAAGTGAAGACGTGCATCCATTTCGCTTCCCGGCTGAAAAGCGTTTGGATATAAATGATAGAATACTTTTTTTAGAGTATCAGGAGAATTATTGGTATAAACCAATTCTTGTTTTCCTTTGTACTGATAGTTTTTTACATCCATCGAAACCTCCATTTTATAGTCAGCGTGCTGCTGCCAATATGAGGCGCTTTGTGCAAAAGCCGAGTTAAAGCCTAAGCTTAGGAAAGAAAGTAAAATAATTTTTCGCATGTTTATATGTAATAGAAAATGGAAGAGCGCGAACTCTTCCATTGGATTAATAGTGTTTTAATCTTTATTTTTTAGACATTTTTTCTGCCATTAATAAAGCATTATAAGCGTTTACCATTTTTGCTGTTTTTGATGATTCAGCAGAAGAAACAGCAACTGGTTTTTCTTGTGGATTTGGATTTTCACCTAACACAACCATTGAAGGAAGTGCTACTCCAGAGTCCATTAAAATCTTTTTAACCTGAGCTGCTTTTAATTTTGGATAGTAAGAACGAATTAAAACTGCTACTCCAGCTGCATTTGGAGATGCCATTGAAGTTCCTTGTAAATATTTGTATTTATTATTTGGAACTGTTGCATAAATTTCTTCTCCTGGAGCAAAAACGTCTACATTGATTTTCCCGAAGTTAGAGAATCCTGCCACTACATTTTCTCCGTATTCTTTATTAATGGCTCCAATTGTAATTACGTTATCTGCAAATTCTTTTACGTTGTCTTCAGAATCATTTGGGTAATTGATGTTTTTCGTTTCATCAATATTGTAACCATCATTTCCAGCAGCGTGAACAATTAATACGTCTTTTTTAGCAGCATATTTAATAGCATCGTAAACCCATTGTTTGTGTGGAGAAAAACTTTTTCCAAAACTTCCATTGATTACTTTTGCTCCATTATCTACTGCATAACGAATAGCAAGAGCAATATCTTTATCATATTCGTCTCCATCTGGAACGGCTCTTACGGTTAAAATTTCAACATTTTCAGCTACTCCATCTCCGCCTAAATTATTGCCGCGAATTTGAGCGATGATTCCAGCAACGTGTGTACCGTGAAGCGCTTCTTCTTTATCTGGACCAAAAACAATATTATTACCGTAATGATTGTTTTTAATATCTTCCGGATTATCGCCTACCACTTTTCTTCCGTCGTATTCTTTATTTAAATTGTAGTTTAACTGATCGTAAACATATTTTCTATATTCTTCAAATTCAGCTTCAGGATCAAAAGTTGGTCCTGTATTCGTTAAAATTTGAGTCATTATTTTTTTGCTGTTTACAACATTTTCGTCTGTTGAAGTAATAGAATTTAAATCCTCAAGAGTATATTTCTCTTTATTTAAAGCTGTTTTTACAGTTTTATGTGCATTCAATAAAAAGTCAACTCTTTCTTTACCTTGTAAAGCTTCTTCATACTTTGCAGTATATTGTGCCAGAGCTTCTTTGTATTCTGCAGAACCGTCATCAGCTTTTTTAACGATACGGGTCATTTCAAGATTTTCATGAACAGCATCTCCAAGGAAATTCCATCCGTGAACATCATCAATAAATCCATTTTTATCATCGTCAATTCCGTTTCCAGGAATTTCTTTAGGATTCGTCCAGATTTTTCCTTTTAAGTCTTCATGCTCGATATCGACACCAGAATCTACAATTCCTACGATAACTTTCTGACTTTTTTTGCCTTGTAGTAATTCAGCGTAAGCCCTATCAACACTCATTCCCGGAATCGAATCTTTTATTAAATCCAGATGACTCCATCTTTTCAATTCATTTTCGCTAAGAGGAGCTTTTTTTACAACTGCCGCCGGCGCTGTAATTAACTCTTTAGAAGTTGAAACCTGCGCCTGTACTGTAGCGCTGCATCCTGCTAAAACAAGCAATGCAAAAGCAGATAATTTAAGAGGTTTTATATGACTCATGTACTTATAATATAATTGTAAAGTTAAAAGATGGGTCTAAATTATACTTTTTTGTTACAAAAAACTAACTCTTAACACTGTGTTATGAAATTTGAATGATTTTTTAATTGAGTTAGAGCTTTTTAATGTATAAATCAGATATCATTAGAACCTTATAATTTTATTTTAACAAGTATTATCTCTAAAAATGCACGAATTTTTGTATTATTGTACCGTCGAAACATGAATTTATGAATACAAAACTATCTTTATTGCTATTTTTAGCACATTTTTCTTTTTATGCACAAACCAATTTAATTCCTAATGGAGGATTTGAAAACTGGACAAATAGCACAAAACCAACAAACTGGACTGTTGAAAATGATGTTAAACAAAATAAATCGATCTATTTTAGAGGATTTAATAGCGTACAACTATCTACTTTTTCTACTTCTTTGCCAAAAATAACCTGTCAAGTCCCAATGAAAGCCGGTATAACATATACAATTAAGTTTAAGTATAAATTTACAAGTTCCAGTTTTGAAAGTTCTCGATTTCCGAGAATTTCATTAAAAATCACTAATGATGAAAATGCAAATGAATATTTTAATAGTAAGGAAATAGAAGATACTGAATGGAGAACATTTGAAGGCTCCTTTACAGCAGACCAAAATATATCATACAATTTTAGCATATCCATATCCGGTTATCAAAACTATGAATTTATCGCTGCCATAGACGAAGTAATGTTATATGTTCAAGGAACAGAAGAATATACACATATACCAGATCGTTATTTTGAATTGAGATTAAGAGATCGTGGCGTCGATGTAGGTGATATAGACGGACTAGTATTAACTTATTGGATAAACACACTAACTTCTTTGAATTTAGAACCTGACTTATCTTTATATATTACAGACTTGACAGGAATTCAAGATTTCAAAGAATTAGTTTCTCTTGATTGCTCACGTAATAAATTAACCACCTTAGATTTATCTAAAAACACTGCTTTAAGTAAGCTTAATTGTAGTTATAACAATTTAACTACTCTTGATTTATCGGCACAAACAAAAATAACTTCTCTAGAATGTAATGCTAATAAAATAACTAGTCTTGATCTTTCAAAACAAACTGGCTTAAATTACATTTCTTGTTTCGGCAATGCATTAACGTATTTAAATATAAAAAATGGCAATAATACCGCTATTTACTGGAATGGTACTGATAATGGAGGTTTTACATCAAATCCAAATTTATCTTGCATTATAGTAGATGATCCTGTATACTGGAATAAAAACTGGATGAAGAAAAAAAACGGCAGTGCCATTTATTCATCAACATGTGACGGAAGATATACCGATATTCCTGATGTAAATTTTGAGAAAAAATTAATTGCTCTTAATATAGATGCAGGGCAGCCCGATGGAAAAGTGCTTACATCAAGTATTTCCGCAATAACCACATTAGATGTCTCTGCCAGCTCAATTGCAAACTTAAAAGGAATTGAAGATTTTATCAGCCTAACTAATTTAAATTGTTCTCAAAATCAATTAGTAAATTTAGATTTTTCTAAACATCCCCTATTAACAGCTTTAAATTGTGAATCAAATAACCTTTATAACCTGAATCTTAAAAACGGTAAAAACACGCTTCTCGTTTATAATCGAATATCATTTAAAAGCAATCCAAATTTAAAATGTATTCAAGTAGATGATGAAAATTATTCAAATGCAAATTGGATACAAAGAAAAGATTCTTTAACAAACTATTCATCAACCTGTACTTTTTTAGGAACGGATGATTCTACTTTCAATCAAGCTGTAATGCATCCAAACCCAACAAAAGGCGAATTATACATTGAAAATATAAGTCTGGAAAAAGCCAACGTTTACAATGTTTTAGGGCAACTTGTAAAATCATTCATCTTAGACTCTTCCAATACTGACAATACAATCAATTTATCAGGATTACCAAAAGGAGTTTATTATGTATACTTAATCAATCAAGATAGTGCTTCAGCTAAAAAAGTACTAGTTGAATAATTCCCTATAAAGAAACAAAAAAATCCCGTTTTCATAAAGTTGACAACGGGACTTTTTTTATTTTAAATGCTGTCGTTACAAAATATCTTCACAGGTTAAAACCTCTTTTAATCGAACTCCTTTTTCAGTTTGCTCAACTGTTATAATTTGATTGTGGGCATCATGTTCTAGAAACAAATAATAATTTTGATTGGCAGCTGAGTTTAAAAATTTTGCTTTTTCATCTAAAGATAAAAGAGGTCTTGTGTCGTAACCCATAATATAAGGAAGCGGAATATGTCCAGCTGTGGCCAATAAATCAGCACAGAAAACTATTGTTTTATCATTGTATTTAATATGTGGAATCATTTGTTTTTCGGTATGACCATCTGCGTAAAAAATATCAAAACCTAATTCTTTTGAAAAACCAAAATCGGAATTGGGTCTTTCGATAAAATTCAATTGTCCGCTTTCCTGCATTGGCAGAAGATTTTCGGATAAAAAGGACGCTTTCTCTCTTGGATTTGGCTGAGTTGCCCATTGCCAATGATTTTCATTTGTCCAAAACTTTGCATTTTTAAATGCTGGTTCATAGCCTGTTTTATCTGCATTCCATTGTATACTTCCGCCACAGTGATCAAAATGAAGATGTGTCATAAAAACATCTGTAATATCATCTCGGTGAAAACCATATTTTGCCAGCGATTTATCTATAGAATGCGATCCCCAAAGCGAGTAATATCCAAAAAACTTTTCAGATTGTTTGTTTCCCATTCCGGTATCAATTAAAATCAATCGGTTGCCATCTTCAATAAGCAGGCATCGAGCTGCTATATCAATTAAGTTATTTGCATCGGCTGGATTGGTTTTATTCCAAATAGTTTTAGGAACAACACCAAACATTGCACCACCGTCTAATTTAAAATTTCCAGATTCTATAGGGTAAAGTTTCATGAGCTTAAATTTCTATTATGAATAACAAATCTAGGAAATCCAATTTCCTTTTACTACAATTTCTATTTAAAACTAAAACTTTAACCTATCCTAAAGTACTAAATGAAGTGCAAATTGGTCTCTTTTTGAAGCAGATTTCATCCTTCAAATAACTAAGATTTGAAACGATTTTAGCCTTAAAATAACTTCTATCTATTTTAACATTTGTTATAATAATGTGAACCGTTATGGAAAAAGGTTTTTAAGTCGTATCTTTGCGGACAATTTCATTTGAACATTGAAGTTGGCATCTAATTTTTTTGTAATAATTTGATTATTATTTAGATGCATAGTAAAATGATCTTTTAAAAACAAATACCATAAACAATGATAAAGGTTTCTGATACAGCCAAAAAGAAAATCATCGATTTGATGACTGATGATGGTTTTGACGCCGCAAGCGACTACGTAAGAGTAGGAGTTAAAAGCGGTGGATGCTCTGGTTTGTCTTATGATTTAAAGTTTGACAAAACCAAAGGAGAAGATGATAAAATATTCGTAGATAACGATATACAGATTGCAGTTGAAAAAAAATCATTTCTGTATTTAGCCGGAACAATTTTAGAATTTTCGGGCGGATTAAACGGAAAAGGATTTGTATTCAATAATCCAAACGCCAGCAGAACTTGCGGATGCGGAGAATCATTTTCGCTATAAACAATTAAATAATTGCAAAATTTAAAGATGTAAAGATTTCAGAAGTGGTTTATTTAAATCCTTCAATTTTTAAATCTTTCAATAAAAAACCAATGAGCAAATACACCGAAGACGATTTAAAAATCGAACTGGAAACTAAAGAATATGAGTACGGATTTTATACCAATATAGAATCTGAAACTTTCCCTATTGGCTTAAACGAAGAGATTGTAAGAGCTATTTCGCTTAAAAAAGAAGAACCTGAATGGATGACCGAATGGCGTATCGAGGCTTTCCGTGCTTGGAAAGAA
Source organism: Flavobacterium sp. H4147 (assembly GCF_029360735.1). Taxonomy (NCBI): domain Bacteria; kingdom Pseudomonadati; phylum Bacteroidota; class Flavobacteriia; order Flavobacteriales; family Flavobacteriaceae; genus Flavobacterium; species Flavobacterium sp. H4147. Next base: position 991,524 of record NZ_JARKNB010000001.1, read on the forward strand.
ATGATCGAACCAGAATGGGCAAACGTAAGTTATGAAAAACCAGACTTTCAGGCTATTTCCTATTATTCAGCTCCAAAAACGGTAGATCCTAATAAAACTTTGGATGATGTAGATCCAGAATTATTAGAGATGTACAAAAAGTTAGGAATCTCTGTAGATGAACAGAAAAAAATGAACAATATCGCTATGGATATTGTTGTCGATTCTGTTTCTGTTGCTACAACTTTCAAGAAAACTTTGGCAGAAAAAGGAATTATTTTCTGTCCGATTTCTGAAGCCATTAAAGAACATCCAGAATTAGTAAAAAAATATTTAGGTACAGTTGTTCCTCAAAAAGATAACTTCTACGCGGCGCTAAACTCAGCTGTTTTCTCTGACGGAAGTTTCTGTTATATCCCAAAAGGCGTTAAATGTCCGATGGAACTTTCAACGTATTTCCGAATCAATCAAGCAGGAACTGGACAATTTGAAAGAACTCTAGTTATTGCTGACGAAGGAAGTTACGTTTCTTACCTTGAAGGATGTACTGCACCAAGCCGTGATGAAAATCAATTGCACGCTGCTGTGGTTGAATTAATCGCTTTGGATGATGCTGAGATTAAATATTCAACAGTTCAAAACTGGTTTCCTGGAAATAAAGAAGGAAAAGGCGGAGTTTACAACTTCGTAACTAAAAGAGGTTTATGCGAAACAAACGCTAAGATTTCTTGGACACAAGTTGAAACAGGTTCTGCTGTAACTTGGAAATATCCTTCTTGCGTACTTAAAGGAGATAATTCAGTAGGAGAATTTTATTCTATTGCTGTTACAAATAATTTCCAACAAGCAGATACTGGAACAAAAATGATCCATTTAGGTAAAAACACTAAATCGACTATTATTTCTAAAGGTATTTCGGCTGGAAAATCACAAAATAGCTACCGTGGTTTAGTGCAAATCTCGCCAAGAGCAGAAAATGCAAGAAACTTTTCTCAATGTGACTCTTTATTAATGGGTAACAATTGCGGTGCGCATACTTTCCCTTATATTGAAAGTAAAAATCCATCAGCAAAAATCGAGCACGAAGCAACTACAAGTAAAATTGGAGAAGATCAGGTTTTCTACTGCAACCAAAGAGGTATTCCGACTGAAAAAGCGATTGCTTTAATTGTAAACGGTTTCAGTAAAGATGTATTGAACAAACTTCCAATGGAATTTGCGGTTGAAGCTCAAAAATTATTAGAGATTTCTTTAGAAGGTTCTGTAGGATAAAATTTGTTTCAAGTTTAAAGTTTCAAGTTGTTGTTTTGAACAAAAGAAAATCTTGAACTAAAAAATAGACAATATGAATCTAACTCTGAAAAACGTAAAGAAAAAAGATTTGCCTGTTTTAAAAGCACTTGCAAAACGTTTAGGTTTTGAAATTGAAAAGATAGAAAAACCATATAATCCTGAATTTGTAAAAGAGATTTTACAAGGGCAGAAAGATATTGAAGAAGGCAGAGGAATTAAAATGACGATTGAAGATATAGACAAATTATGGAAATAATTTATTTCCATTAACGCATTTAGGAATAAGTATTAATGGAAAATAAAAAAGTCATCATTTTAGGTTCTTCCAGAAAAAACGGAAATACAACAAAAATTGTAGACCTGCTTTCTAAAGAACACAATATAGATGTAATTAATTTAAGTGATTATACTATATCCTATTATGATTATGAAAGCAAAAATATAGACGATGATTTTTTGCCTTTAATTAGAGGAATTATCGAAAAATACGACACGCTGATTTTTGCAACGCCTGTTTATTGGTATAATATGAGCGGAATTTTAAAGGTCTTTTTTGATCGGTTTTCAGATTTAATCCGAATTGAAAAAGAAACTGGAAGAAAACTAAGAGGAAAGAAAATTGGCGTGATATCAAATTCACACGATACTGTAATCGAAGACAGTTTTTACATTCCGTTCAAAAAAACCTCTGATTATTTGGGCATGGAATATTTAGGGCACGCGCATTTTAATGCTAATGTTCTAAACCAAACAACAAAAATAGAATTGACATTTATATAAAATAAAAAACAATGTTATCAATAAAAAACCTTCACGCCGCGATTGGTGATAAAGAAATCCTTAAGGGAATTAATATAGAAGTTAAAGCTGGAGAAGTTCACGCGATAATGGGACCAAACGGTTCTGGAAAAAGTACCCTTTCTGCTGTTATTGCAGGAAACGAAAACTATGATGTTACAGATGGAGAGGTAATTCTTGACGGAGAAGATCTTGCTGATTTAGCTCCTGAAGAAAGAGCACACAAAGGTGTTTTCCTTTCTTTTCAATATCCGGTAGAAATTCCTGGAGTTAGTGTAACTAACTTTATGAAAACGGCTATTAACGAAACCCGTAAAGCAAACGGTCAGGAAGAAATGCCTGCAAACGAAATGCTAAAAGTAATTCGTGAAAAATCGGAATTATTAGAAATCGACCGTAAATTTTTATCTCGTTCTTTAAATGAAGGTTTTTCTGGAGGAGAGAAAAAAAGAAACGAGATTTTCCAAATGGCAATGTTAGAGCCAAAATTAGCAATCCTAGACGAAACTGATTCTGGTCTTGATATCGATGCCTTAAGAATTGTGGCTAATGGTGTAAACAAATTAAAAAGCGACAAAAACGCAATTATCGTTATCACGCACTACCAACGTTTGCTAGATTATATCGTTCCAGATTTCGTTCACGTTCTTTACAACGGAAGAATCGTAAAATCAGGAGGAAAAGAATTGGCTTACGAATTAGAAGAAAAAGGATACGACTGGATTAAGGCAGAAAACTAATTCTGAGTCGTAAAGTTTTAAAGTCTAAAGTCATAAAGTCCAAAACTAGATGAGTAAATTCAGATCTTTTGAAGAAATAAATTCTTGGCAAAAATCAAGAATCTTCAACAAAAAAATATATCTGGCTACTGAAAATTCTACTTTTAAAAAAGACTTTGATTTCGTTAGACAAATAAGACGGGCATCGCTTTCTATATCATCAAATATAGCAGAAGGTTTTGAACGAAATACAGATAAAGAGTTTATTTATTTTTTATATGTAGCCAAAGCATCTGCAGGAGAAGTTAGATCTCAGTTATATTTAGCTTTTGATTTAGAATATATTATAAAAGAAGAATTTGAAATGCTCTTAAATTCGGTAACTGAAATATCGAAATTATTAAGTGGTTTCATAAAATATTTGGAATCTAGTCGTAAAGTTTAAAGACAAAAAGTAAGATATAAAAGATAAAGTATCAAACTTTAAGACTTTAAGACATTCGACTTTAAGACTAAAAACAAGAAATGGATTTAAAAGAAAAATTAGTATCGTCTTTTATGGCTTTTGAAGAGCGTGTTGATGTGCATTCAGATTTGCATGACATTCGTACAAATGCTATAAAAAACTTCGAAAATAAAGGTTTCCCAACCAAAAAGGAAGAAGCTTGGAAATATACATCGCTAAATGCCATCTTAAAAAATGACTTTACGGTTTTTCCAAAGCAGGAAAATGCAATCGAATTCAATCAGGTAAAAAAATACTTTTTACACGAAATCGACACTTATAAATTGGTTTTTATTGATGGCGTTTTCAGTTCGCATTTGTCTTCTACAACCCACGACGGAATTGATGTTTGTTTGATGTCATCTGCATTGACCAAACCAAAATATAAAATGGTTATTGATACCTACTTTAATCAAATTGCAAGCAAGGATGATAGTTTGACATCATTGAATACTGCTTTTGCAATCGAAGGTGCGTTTATCAATATTCCAAAGAAAAAAGTAGCTGACAAACCTATTGAAATCATGTATTTCTCAACTGGAAATGAAGCTGCTTTAATGGTACAGCCAAGAAATTTGATTATTGTAGGTGAAAATTCACATGTTCAAATTATCGAGCGTCACCAAAGTTTGAATGAAAATCCTGTTTTAACGAATTCCGTTACGGAAATTTTCGCTCAAAAACGTGCTATTGTTGATTATTACAAAATTCAAAACGACAACAGCGAAGCGAACTTAGTGGACAATACTTATGTTTCACAACAGCAAGAAAGCCACGCTTCTGTTCATACTTTCTCATTTGGAGGAAATTTAACTCGTAACAACTTAAACTTTTACCATTTCGGAGAAAGATTAACAAGCACGCTTAACGGAATTTCTATCTTGAATGACAAACAACACGTTGACCATTATACCTTGGTAAACCACGCACAGCCAAACTGTGAAAGTTTTCAGGATTATAAAGGAATTTTCTCTGATCGTTCGACAGGAGTTTTCAATGGAAAAGTTTTGGTAGAGAAAGAAGCCCAAAAAACAAACGCTTTCCAAAAAAGCAACAACATTTTATTGAGTGATAAAGCGACAATCAACGCAAAACCACAATTGGAAATTTTTGCTGATGACGTAAAATGTTCTCACGGATGTACCGTTGGACAGCTGGATGAAACGGCAATGTTCTACATGCAGTCTCGTGGAATCCCGAAAAAAGAAGCTAAAGCTTTATTGATGTACGCATTCTCAAATGCGGTTATCGAAAGCATTAAAATACCAGAATTAAAACAAAGAATTACTAAAATCATTGCCATGAAATTAGGTGTGAATTTAGGATTTGATTTGTAGTCGAGGTTTTACCGCAAAGACACAAAGGTTACGCAAAGTTCGCAAGGTTTTTTATTAAAGCTTTGCGAACTTTGCGCTTTTTACTTGGCGCCTTTGCGGTTAAATCAATCTCTTAATCTAATAATAATTAAGATAAATCCTAAAAAAGATAACCCTAATCCAAAACAAAAACATATTGTACTAATTGGGTATCCTAATTTTGTCGTATATCCAAAACCGCCAAGCAGCCATCCAAAAAATAACATCAAGACTGGTTTTAAAAGATTATTTCTTCGCATAACTATTTCTTCACACTATCCATAACCTCCTTCAAAAACCCATTAAAATCAAATCCAGGTTCTTCTTCCCTTACTCCCATTCTCACAATAACCATATCTTTTGATGGAATAATTGCCACCATCTGACCTTGGTAACCGCTGCAATAAAACATATCACGAGGAACGTCTGGGAATTTTCCGCCTGCGTTTAACCAAAACTGAGCACCGTATTTTCCTTCGGAAGTATTCGTTGGAGTTGCGGTGTATTTCACCCAGCTTTCATCCAGGATTTGTTCACCGTTCCAATTTCCTTTATGCAGATATAATAATCCAAATTTTGACCAGTCGCGTGGTGTTGCCCATCCGTAAGAAGATCCAACGAAAGTTCCGCTCATATCTTGTTCTACAATCATCGAATTCATTCCGATTTTGTCAATTACGGCGCTGTACCAAAAATCAAGATATTCTTGCTGTGTTTTAAATTGTCTTCTTAAAATAAGTGACAATAAATTGGTAGTTCCGGATGAATAATTCCAATGTGTGTTGGGTTTAAATTCTGCTGGTTTTTCCAATTGCACTTTTCCCATATCTTCGGCCTGAAAAAGCATTTTGGTAGCATCAGAGATTTTACTGTAATTCTCTTCCCATTCTAAACCAGAATTCATGTGAAGCAAATCATTCAATGTAATATTTTTACGTTCATCATTTTTCCATTCTGCGACTGGAGCAGGTTTGTAAATATTTATTTTTCCTTGTTTTACCAAAACACCGAAAGCCGAGCTTGTGATACTTTTCGTCATCGACCACCCTAAAATTTTGCTGTCTTTATTAAATCCTGTATCGTATTTTTCAGCGATTAAATGGTCTTTATATAAAACCACAACGGCACGAGTTCTTTTGATTCTTCCTCCAGTTTTATCAAAAGCATTATCAACTGCTTTTTTCAATTTTGAATAATCAATATTTGAAAAGGCAGTATCTTTTGGTTCATTATTTCCGTATGGGAAAGGCAGATTGTTTTCTAATTTCGTTCTTTTTGGAAGTAAATACGGTTTCGAACTATCAAATTGATCATTAATCAAAACTGCTCCAAGACCTTCACGATAAATCGCTTTTCTTTCTTTCAATCCATAAACTGATGAAATTGCAAATTTTCCAGCGTCATCAATTGAATTTTCAGCCAGATCAATCAATTTAATATCATTGTCGGTTTTCTGAATTAAATCTAACGGACGATTATCTAAAAAATGTCCAGAAGCGACACTTTTAGCCGAAAAACCAGAAATCAAATCAAGTTTAGGATAAGTCGTAAATCCGAAATACAGAAATGCGAGAACCACTACAAGCAAAAGTACTTTAAGAAATTTTTTCATGATGATTTTAGTTATTTTTACTGCAATATAAATAATTTATGTTCACGATTTTAAGCATCAAATTAGAAAACAGCTTCAGATAATTCAGAAAACCGAAATGATTTTTGCCAAATCAGCATTTACGGCTTCAAATAATGGCATCATAAAAGGAAATTATAGAATTGCTGTATAAACAAATTTAGTTTTAGTACTTTTGTAAATAGATTTTTTCTAAATAAGACATGCTAGATATTCAAAAAATAAGAGCTGATTTCCCAATACTTTCTCAAACTGTAAACGGAAAGCCATTAGTATATTTCGACAACGGAGCTACTTCGCAAAAACCACAAGTTGTAATTGATGCTGAAGTAAAATATTATAATGAAATCAACGCTAACATTCACCGTGGCGTTCACACTTTAAGCCAGTTAGCAACTGATGCTTATGAAATTTCTCGTGGTAAAGTAAAAGAGCATATCAACGCAAAACATGCTCACGAAGTCCTTTTTACTTCTGGAACAACGCACGGAATAAACTTAGTCTCAAACGGTTTTGCTTCTATTTTAAAACCTGGAGATGAAGTCGTTGTTTCTTCTTTAGAACATCACAGTAATATTGTGCCTTGGCAGATGTTATGCGAGAAAACTGGTGCAATTTTAAAAGTTATTCCAATCAATGATAATGGAGAATTAATCATTGAAGAATTTGATAAGTTACTTTCCGAAAAAACAAAAATCGTTACTGTAAATCATATTTCGAACGCATTGGGAATCATTAACCCAATTAAATATATCATAGACAAAGCTCATGCTGTTGGCGCTGCAGTTCTAATTGATGGCGCACAGGCTGTTCCGCATTTAAAACCAGATGTTCAGGAATTAGATTGTGATTTTTATGCTTTTTCAGGTCATAAAATGTGCGGTCCAACTGGAACTGGAATTCTTTACGGAAAAGAAGAATGGCTAAACAAACTTCCTCCTTATCAAGGCGGTGGTGAAATGATCAAAGAAGTTACTTTTGAGAAAACAACTTATGCTGATCTTCCTCATAAATTTGAAGCTGGAACTCCAAACATCGCGGGCGGAATCGTATTAGGAACAGCAATTGATTATTTAAACAGTGTTGGTTTCGAAAACATTCAGGCATACGAGCATGAACTTTTAGAACACGCTACAAAACGTTTATCTGAAATTGAAGGCATCAGAATCTATGGAACAGGAAAAAATAAAGCTTCTGTAATTTCGTTTAATATTGATGGAATCCATCCGTATGATGTTGGTTCTATTGTAGATAAATTAGGAATTGCGGTTAGAACAGGACATCATTGTGCACAACCAATCATGAATTTCTTCTGTATTCCAGGAACAATTCGTGCTTCGTTTTCTTTCTATAATACAAAAGAAGAAATTGACACAATGGTCGATGCTGTGAAAAAAGCACAAACAATGTTAAGCTAAAAAAGAAACGTATGAGAATATTATCACTATTGCTTTTAACTCTTTTTATTGCAACTGGATGCTGCAGTCAAAAAAAGACCGATATGAAATCAACACAAATTGAATATTCTGCTCATTCTAGAGGTTATTACAAAAGTATTGTTGTAGAGAACAAATCGGTTTCGGTTACAAAAGAACGTAATGCTGAAGCTGTTCAAAGTAATATTGACGAAGCAAAATGGAATAAAATCGTTGATGCTTTTTCAAAAGTGAATTTAGAAAGTCTTTCTTCTTTAAAAGCGCCAACTGATAAACGAACTTACGATGGTGCAGCGATAGGAAATTTAAAAATAACAAAAGACGGAAAAACATATGAAACTCCAGGTTTCGACAACGGTTTTCCTCCAAAAGAAATCGAACAACTAGTAAATTTATTAGTTGATTTTTCTAAAGAATAATTATGACAATAAAAGAAATACAAGACGAGATAATAGACGAATTTTCAATGTTTGATGACTGGATGCAGCGTTATGAATACATCATTGAATTAGGAAAAAGTCTTCCGTTAATCAAAGAAGAATACAAAACCGACGATAATTTAATCAAAGGCTGTCAGTCTAAAGTTTGGTTACAAGGTGACCAGCAAGATGATAAAATTGTTTTCACGGCAGACAGCGATGCTATTTTGACAAAAGGAATTATTGCGATTCTAATTCGTGCTTTTTCAAATCAAAAGGCAAAAGATATTCTGGAAGCAGATACTGATTTTATTGACGAAATTGGATTAAAAGAACATTTATCTGCGACGCGTGCCAACGGTTTAGTTTCGATGATTAAAAACATCAAAATGTACGCTTTGGCTTTTGATGCAAAAAACAAAAATTAAAAAAAATTAAACCATTAAGGCATTGAGGTTCATAAAGCGTTAAGCTTAATTCTCTTTAGTAGTCAAAAGAAAATTAAGCTACTGTTTAAGAAAGCAAAACTTAATTTTCTTAATCTCTTAATGGTAAAAAACTAAATACAAAAATGGAACAAGAAATAGACACAAACGAATTAGGAGAATCAATCGTAAGAGTTTTAAAAGGCATTTACGATCCTGAAATCCCTGTAGATATTTATGAATTAGGATTAATTTACGACGTAATGGTAAACACAGATTATGAAGTAAAAATCTTAATGACACTTACTTCTCCAAACTGCCCGGTTGCTGAAAGTTTACCAAGAGAAGTAGAAGAAAAAGTAAAAACAATTGAAAACATCAAAGATGTAGACGTTGAAATTACTTTCGATCCGCCTTGGAGCAAAGATTTAATGAGCGAAGAAGCGAAATTAGAATTAGGAATGCTTTAAATTAGTCATAAAGTTGAAAGTCATAAAGTCCAAAGTTTGATCTTTATGACTTTCGACCTTCGACTTTCAGACTAAAAAAATGGAAGAAATTATCAATAAAGTTGCCAATAGTGCTTTAGAAGTTTTCGATTTAGAAGATTATTATCCAAAAGGAATGCGTGCGCAAATTGATATATCGCAATGGCTTTTGGAAGGATTTTTATTAAAAGAAAAAGATTTTAGAGAACATCTTAAAAATCATGATTGGTCACAATATCAAGATCAATATGTGGCTGTATATTGTAGTACCGATGCTATTATTCCTGCTTGGGCATTAATTTTAGTAAGCATTCATTTAGCGCCTTTTGCCAAAAAAGTAGTGAACGGAACAATCGAAGATCTTGATGCAAGTCTTTATGAAGAAATTCTAACCACAATTGATTATTCTGCATACAAAGGCAAACCTGTCATTGTAAAAGGCTGTTCCAGAAAACCAGTCCCTATGAGAGCTTACATTTTAGCGACAACCTACTTGCAGCCATTTGCAAGAAGTATTATGTACGGCGAAGCGTGTTCTGCAGTACCATTATACAAAGAATCTAAGAAATAACCTGCAACTGCAAACAATTTATCCCCTACTTTTCCGTTGATTTTTAGTATATTTGAGAATACACTTAAACTAAACAATCATGAGAAAGCTGATAGTATTACTTTTTATCTTAGCGAATATTACTTTTGTTCAGGCACAAAATTCAGAAAAAGAATTAGTACAAAACACGGAAAAAGCAGTAAAAAAAATCAACGATACGATTGAAGAAGAAGGTTGGAAAGCAAAAGGAACTGTATCGCTTTTATTAAACCAATCAAGCTTCAACAACTGGATTGCTGGCGGTGAAGACAGTTTCTCTGGAACTTTAGGAATAAATTACGACTTTAATTATAAAAAAGACGATCTAACCTGGGATAATAAAATACTGGCTTCATACGGTCTTTTACAAACTAAAAACACGGATTTTGGAAAGAAAACCGATGATCGTTTAGAGTTTAATTCCATTCTTGGTAAAAAAGCTTTTGGTGAATGGTATTACTCTTATTTCATAAATTTTAGAACTCAGTTTACTACAGGTTATATTTATGGACAAGATGCCAACGGAAAAGAAATCAGAACTGAGCAGACTAAATTTATGTCACCTGGATATCTTACTACTGGACCTGGTATCTATTGGTCTAAAGATGAGAATTTAAAAATAAATTTTGCTCCATTAACCTCCAAATTCACTTTTGTAGACAATGCTTATACAAGTGGAATTGATAGATTTACCGGACTGCCTTATGTAGATGGTGATTATTTTGGAGTTGACGAAGGCAAAACCATGCGTTACGAATTAGGTTTTTATGCCTCAGTTTATTACAAATTGGCTATTATGACCAATGTAACAGCAGAAAACACATTGAATCTTTATTCTAATTATTTAGAAGATCCTCAAAACGTAGATATCAATTACTCGCTGAATATTATTATGAAAGTAAATAAATTCTTGTCGGCTAATTTAGCGTTTCAAGCTATTTATGATGATAATGCTTTTAAAGGACTTCAGACTAGAGAAGTATTTGGTTTGGGAATTAATTTTGGATTTTAATAAAAAACGGCTTTTGAATGATCAAAAGCCGTTTCTGTTTTATTCTTCCTCTTTATCAACTGCATCCTTATAATCAGGATATAAAAAGTTGTTGTACGGAAATCTGGTGATATGAATCTGTCGTACCGCTTCATAAACGGTTTCTCTAAATTCCTCAAAATTTTCTTTTTTAACAGCCGAAATAAATAATGCTTTATCCTCACCAACATTACTCATCCAAGTTTGTTTCCACTCATCAAGTGTGTAATGTTTTCTTGTTCTTTCGGTGATTAAGTCATCTTCATCGATTGTTAGGTGTTTGTAAGCATCAATTTTATTAAAAACCATAATCGTCGGTTTATCGTTGCTTTTAATTTCCTGCAAAATCTGATTTACAGATTCGATGTGATCTTCAAAATCAGGATGCGAAATATCTACAACGTGTAAAAGCAAATCAGCTTCACGAACCTCATCCAATGTACTTTTAAAAGAATCAACTAACTGTGTTGGCAATTTTCGGATAAATCCAACTGTATCCGAAAGCAAAAATGGCAGGTTTTTAATTACCACTTTTCTAACAGTTGTATCTAAAGTTGCAAATAGTTTATTTTCGACAAAAACTTCACTTTTACCAATCGCATTCATCAAAGTCGATTTCCCAACGTTAGTATACCCAACTAAAGCAACACGAACCATCGCTCCGCGGTTGCTACGCTGAATACTCATTTGTTTATCAATCGTTTTGATTTTCTCTTTCAATAACGAAATTCTATCGCGTACAATACGTCTATCGGTTTCAATCTCGGTTTCACCCGGACCACGCATACCAATACCTCCTTTTTGACGCTCAAGGTGTGTCCATAATCCGGAAAGTCTTGGCAGTAAATAAATACATTGTGCCAATTCTACCTGAGTTCTTGCATACGAAGTTTCCGCCCTTTGAGCAAAAATATCCAAGATCAAATTGGTTCTGTCAAGGATTTTACAATCTATAATTCTTGAAATGTTTTTTTGCTGTGAAGGCGATAATTCATCATCAAAAATTACAGTCGATATTTTATTTTCTTTTACAAAAAGATTGATTTCATCTATTTTTCCCGTACCTACAAAAGTTTTCGGATTTGGGCGTTCCATTTTTTGCGAAAAGCGTTTAATAACTTCACCTCCAGCGGTAAAAGTTAAAAACTCCAATTCGTCTAAATATTCGTTAAGTTTTTCCTCACTTTGATTTTGAGTTACAATACCTACTACTACTGTTCTCTCAAAATTTATTATTTCTTTCTCTAGCATATCTTAAAATAAGCTGCAAATTTAATCATTTGTGCAGTACTAACAATTATAGAATTTCAATTTTAAATTCGAATTAAAAAAATAAACCATTTATAAATCAGGTATTAAAACCTAAATTATAAATGGTTTGGAATATTCTTTTAAAAATTATTTATTCGTAAATGAATGTTTTTTCTGTTTTTACAATTCCGTTCTCTTCAATCTGTGAACATGAAATCGGGAAGTTCAGTTTGTTATATTTGTACTTTCTACTAACGGCAACCAAAGCGGTAGACGACGGACTGAAATTCATTTCATTGTTATATGAAATCGATTCGAAAGCAAACTCATCTTCATGATACGAAATCATAGGTACAATAATTTTGTAATTATCTCCAAAAAGTCCTTGAACAATTAATTGATCTACTGATTTTTTATCATCATAGGTAAATGATTTAGAGATTTTATCTCCAACTAAACCTTTGTGTTTCGATACGTTATCGTTTACATACACATATTCAATTTTACCAATAATCTGTTTGTTTTTATCGCGTGAAGTACGTCTTACAATTGTTCCGTTTTCAACAATATATTCAATATCTTCAACCAAATTTTGATGATTGGTACTCTTTTTTGTAGTTACTTTAACCCTTGCTCCTTCATATACAAATGTTACAACTTTGGTAATGTAATTAGGCCCTTCCTGATATTTTTTTACAAATTTTGTAATGTTGTTATCAGCGTCATAAGTATAATTTACCACTTCTTTCCAGTCACTTCCCACTTTGTCTTTTACAGTCATGTCTAGTAAACCATTTTTGTTGTAAAAGAAATGCTGTATAACATCTGAAGTGGTTACGGTTTGAAGTTTACCATCTTTAAAAACCATCGTTTTGTTAACGATTTCTCCATCTTTAGAATTCTGATAGTTTGTTTTTACAATATTGATCTGCTTTAATCTAACATTGTCCTGACTGTGCATCAAGAAAGGAAATACCATCATTAGGATGGCAATAAAGTAGGTTCTCATATTTGTTTTTGTATTTATTTGGGATGACCAAAGTACAAAATTCTCTCATATTTAGGGAATTCAAAATTCAAAAACTACTTATTTTTCAATAAAAAACTAAAAATCAACCAATTAATTTCATTATTATGAAACAACTTCTATTTCTCTCCAAAAATCTTTACATCATCAACCATAAAAGCTCCGTTAAGAGTTTTATCTTTTCCTGATCCGATGTATTTAAAAGCAATATTTATCTTACCTGAATAAGCAGATAAATCAATTCCGCCTGAACTTATAAATTCGCGGGTTGGAGTCGAAAGTGAAGCTACTTTTGCTTCTAATTTTGTCCATTTCGCTTTCGATATATTAGAGCCATCAAAGTTAGTTGAAACATACACTTCTAATGCATTTAAAGGCGAATCGACTTTCAAATCATGCTGTGCACTTCTAAAGGACAGAACCGTATTTTTATATTCTGTTAAATCAATTTTTGGAGAAACAAGCCATGCTATATTTTCGGCTGCAGTAGTACTTGTGGTATTGAACTCTGCATAACCATTTCCAGCATACAGCATACTTTTCCATAATTTAGTTGCTTTTTCTACAATATTACTCCAGCCCGGCAGCGCAAAGTTGACATTGTTTTTAACCGATTGAAAGTCTTCGGCAAAAAGCGGGACATTACGCTTTCCATTCAATACAACATCACTTTCTGAACGAACCATTAATTGATAATCGGTTCCAAATTTGGTTAAAACTCCTCGTACTTTACCGCTTCCTTCTGGAACAAAATGATCGGCAAATTTGGCATAACTACTGGTTCTAAAAATAATTTGGTTTCCGGTTTTATCACGCAGATTCCAGTTTGTTGAGCCTCCTACGTTATTGGATTCTTCAAAATAATGACGCCCAATTGCTGATTCGGTGAACTGTACATCGTTAAGTTCTATAAGTGTATTTAATTTACTATCGTTAAGGGCTTTTTCTATCGACAGTGATTCAACCAATTGACTCTCATCAGCGTTCGTACACGAAGCATTTAAAACGCTTTTTACTTCATTTTGAGAAACACGTCCAATAGTAGGATCTCCTGAATTGCTTACATACAAACTTCCAATTCGTAATCCGCCGTAATACAAATCTGTAAATTGGTTTTTGAGTTTTACATAGACTTTATTTCCAACTCTATACTCAATATAAGTATTTGAAGCATCTACAGGAACAGCAAATCCTATTGCGGGAATTCTTTCAGAGGCTTTTGTTTGCAGTGAAATGGTCTTAAAAAAATTGCCTTCTTCATCACTCGAAACGACATAAGCTTCAATTACATCATCATATAAATATTGTTTGGCAGTTGTTCCTGAAAGTTCGTATACTTTTTCAACAGTTTTGGTTACTTTAAAATCTGGTTGTGTACAAGCTAATTTTGGAGCATCAACCTCGTGACTGCAGCTAAAAAAAGAAAAGGATAAGGCAGAAAGTAATATTCGTTTTTTCATAAGAAATGTATTTTGGTTTTATAAACCGATAGTAAGATTTAAGAAATAAGTGCGTCCATAACCGTAGTAATATTTAGGTCCGAATGCTGGTGTTCCGCTTGAAATATCCTGATTTAAAGCTCTAAAATTGGCATTTCTTGCCTGCTCAAAACCACCTGTTTTATACATTAAGTTCAAGACATTGTTTACGCTGGCAAAAAGTCCGACATACTTTTTATAAACTCGCCAGGATTTTCCGCCGTTTATATTCAGCAACGTTACTGGATTGAATTTTTCTTGTTTTAATAATTCATTTCCGCGTTCTGAAGTTGCTTCGGGAAAAGGAAATCCATTTGCGGGATTAATATAAAACTGAGATGTTCTTGAAATTGGCGAAACATCAATGTAACTATCTGCTAAATAATTTAAGTTGGTACCTATCCACCAAAATTTTGGATCACGATATTCTAATCCAACTGAATATGCTTGCTGCGGAGTTCCGGCTTGTTTGTAATTTTTAAGATAAGATCGGCCAAAATCAAAAGCAGTCTGAGCTCCGTCTTTTGCTCTATTTCCGTCATTTGTAATTACAACATCAGGATTACTGTTGTAAATGTAATTGCCATAAGCAGCAGATACAGTAGTTTTTAATGTGGGCGAAATCTGGTATTCAAAACTCAATTCGGCTCCTGTATTCTTTTTGTCTAAATGCGTTAATGTCTGCGTGACAAACGCATCTGTAGGATCATAACCTGCACCTCTTTCAAAAATTCCTTCGGCATAAAAGAAGGAAGTTTTCGAAGTGTTTTTTATCATCGAATAATACGCCGTAAGACGTAGTTTCAGCTTAGGCGATCGATATACATAATTCGCTTCGGCACTGGTTACCTTTTCACTTTCAATGCCATCGACAATAGAATTATTTAAGCGAGAATTTGAAAATGTATTTCGAAGAGACGGTGCTCTTGTAAGATGCGCTCCGTTAAAAAATAACCATTCTCTGCCCGAGATTTTATAAGTGAATCCGCCTTTGAAACCGAAATTTTCAAAATTTACTTTTTCACTTTTTCCCAAAGAATTTTCAGGATAAAGTCCGTTTTGATACAATCCTTCTCTTTGATAATCAGATACGGAATAAGATTGTGCCAGATAAAACTCAGTTTTATTATATGTGAATTTAAACTGCGTGAAGGCATCTAAAGTATTCGCTAAAAAATTATAATTGTAGCCGTAAATATCGCCTTCTTTCACTTCTCGATTTGGATTTTTCAAATCCGATTGTGATAAATCGCCTTTGTAAAATGGATCAATATCCAGGAAATATTTTCCTCCTAAAAGATCTAAAAGGTATTGGAAATTATGTGATTTCAAATTTCGATAGACAAATCCAGCGTCAAAAGAAAGGTTAGAATTTATTCGGGTGTTAAAAGTTGAATTCAACGCAAAAGTTTTATCATCTGTTCTGTCTTCGTATAAAATATGATGACTTTGCGCAGGTTCATAACCATTTTGATTTGGTTTTTCATTAGCCCGATACATTGCGTTCCAATCGATTTGAGAATTAGCTAAAAATGTTGTTCTGCTTTTCTCTGCATTTTCGTAATCGGGTGTAAAATCTCCTGAAAACTCTCCGTGATCTTTTGCATAAAGCGAACTAAAATAACTGGGCATTTTACGATAATATACCGGATCAGGACTATCGGCATTTTGATAATCGATATTGCTGTTGCCTACTTTTCCAAACTGATACATCACACCTGAATTCAGCGTTGTTTTATCATCAATTTTAAAATAATGATTAAGCATCAGCAGAGGTTCTTCAATATTTTTAACTCTTGCATTTCGCTTTTTACCATCTTGAAATCCCCAATATGAATTGTATTTTTCGCTCGTCAAGCCAATTACCTCACTGGTGTTTGGTGAATTTTTCCCTCTGGAATTTGGCGTGTAAAAACCAGTAAAATTGAGTGAATTTCTATTATTGAGTTTCTTCTCAACGCTAATAAAAAAAGAATCAGCATTAAAATTTGTGCCTTCAAAATACCCTTCATCTGCCCATCTTTTTCCTGCCGAAACTGCATAAGCCCAACCCGAAGAAGTCATTCCAGAAGCGTAAGTTCCAATAGCGCGCCAGAGATACGTTGTGTTGCTTCCTGAAAAGGTGAGCTGAGTTCCTTTTCGATATAAGGAAGCACGAGTATCAATTTGCTGAGTTCCTAAAACACCGCCAAAAGTATAATTTGAAACTGCAGTTCCAACTGAAAATTCTTGATTTCGAAGCACATTATTTAAACCACCCCAATTGTTCCATTGTGGTCTTCCGTCGTAGATTTTGTTCATCATCATGCCATTAAGCATCATGGTTCCGTTTTCGCTGTCTAAACCGCGAACTCTAAATCGAGCTTGTCCCCAATTAAATGCCGCCGACTGCATAAAAGCGTCTTTGGAAGATTGCAATAATCCTGATGTCATTTCGGAAGAACTGTTATCGTCCGAGAAATCACTGTCCAATAAAGTAATTAAAGCCGCTGGAATCTCATCTGAAAAAGTATCTTCAATTTGGAGTACTCCAAGATTTACAGTTTTCCCAAAATTGGATTGTATTTTTAAAAGTAAGTCTTTGTATCCTTGATTTCGGATTACTAGCAGTTGTTCTCCTTCTATTGAAGAATGAAATTCAAATTTTCCTTTTTTTGAAGTCAGAACCATAATAGAAGAATTCTGGACACTCACCACCACATTTTCAAGCGGATTTTGTGTTTTAGAATCCATTACAATTCCTGTAAAAGTGGTTTGCCGCTGTGCGAAAGCAAAATTAAAAGACGATAAAATAAAAAAGATTAGGTACTTTTTTCCCATTAAGAATTCCAATTTGTTTTGAAAATAAGTTTTGGATATTACTCCTATATTCAAAAGAAAAAATTGGCTTCTGGAAAAAGCATTTTGTCTGCTCATTAATACAAGCAACGCAAGTTTCAAATATATAAAAAATATTTAATCCGAAATAAATTCTTACAAATTTATTTCGGATTAATATGAGATTTTAAAGTAAAATGTTGTGATTGTTTTTGATTATCAAAAGATTAAATCAATCGTTTGTTCTAATTTTAGAAACCATAAAGGCAATCAAAACGCCAAAGATTCCGATAAAGGCGAAAGAAAATTGTAAACCAAAGTTCTGAGCAATGTGTCCAATTACGGGAGGTCCCATTAAAAATCCAAGAAAGCTGACACTTGAAACAATCGTTAAAGCTTCTCCCGGCGGAACCGTTGGGTTTTTCCCAGCCATACTATAAACGGTAGGAACAATTGTAGCAACTCCCAATCCTACAGCCATAAAAGCAATGGTACAAGGGATAATATATGGAAGAAAAACGGCTGTAAAAAGTCCGGCAGAAATCATAACCCCGCTGATTTGCATTACGCGCTCACGTCCAAATTTATTGATTAATCCGTCTCCCAGAAATCTTCCGCTTGCCATCATAATCATAAAAGAAGTATATCCTAAAACAACTAGCGGTCCCGGAGCTTGTACAATATCTTTAAAATACACACCGCTCCAGTCAAACATTACACCTTCGCTGGCCATACTACAAAAGCCTATGACTCCAAGCCAAAGCAGTGCGCTATCTGGTTTTGTAAATAGTTTTTTCTTTTCGTTGGTCTTATTTTTAATTTTTTCTTTGGCTCTAATCAGGAATTTAAAATTAAAAACCACCATTAGTATTACGATTCCCCCCACAATTAGAAAATGATGTAAAGGCGATAAATGTAAAGCCAGCATTCCTAAACCCACTAAAGCACCTGTAAATCCAGCAAAACTCCACATTCCGTGAAACGAAGACATAATGGTTTTTTTAAATAATACTTCGGTATAAACACCTTGTGTATTTACGGCTATATTGGCTAAGTTTCCAAATAATCCAAACAGAAATAAACCCAGAGATAATTCTAATCCTGTTCCTGCAAGACCTAAATTAGCCAGGCACAAAACGTACATGATTAATGAAAAAATCAAAATGCGGTGGCTTCCGAATTTGGTTACCATTTTTCCCGAAAAAGGCATAATCAACAATTGTCCCATTGGAAGTGCAAAAAGAATAGAACCCAGATCGCCCTCGGTTAAATGAAGTGCTGTTTTAATGTCTGGAATTCTACTTGCCCAAGTGGCAAAACTTAAACCCATTCCAAAATAAAACATTCCAACTGCAAAACGAATTCGGTTTAAATAAGAGGCTTTTGCCTCTCTAAAAACTTTCTTGATTTTCCCTTTTGTCTGAAAAAGTTGTAATGGATTGAAGTTTATCAAAATCGGAGTATTTATGAGATTATGTTATAAAATTACAAAAAAGCAGCTTATATACTTAAAAGTACGAATTGTTGATTTATTTACAACGTTATTGTTTATAAAAAAGCTGGTTTTCAGTACTGATTTTACGGACAAAACTATTGCTGGAAAATGATTTTCAGTTTCACTATAAAACAAAAAAAGACGCACAATTGTGCATCTTTTTGATCATTCTGAATTTTATTTTCTTTTATAAATCGATTACTTCTCGTTGTGTGTTACTTGCAATGGCAGCTTCGATAACCTGCATTACTCTTACGCCATCTTCGGCAGTAACTGGTTCTGCAACATCGTTCGTAATAGAATTGAAAACACCATCAAAAAATGAGAAATAATTTCCTTGCAGTGTTGGGATTTTTTCTCGGATTGTTTTTCCATCAATTTCAGTATGAAGCAATCCTTGTAAATCTTCAGATTCGGTTCCCCAAGATTCTAAATTTGGTTTTTCTCCTTCTTTCAATTTGTCTTCCTGTATGTCACCTCTTGGTTTAAGAAATGATCCTTTTTTACCATGAACTGTAAAAGCGGGATTGGCTTCTCTCACGAAAAAACCTGCTTTTAAACGGACTCTGAAATTTTCATAAATCAACTGAAGGTCGATCCAGTCATCCACTAATGAGTTTTCTCTAGTGATCCTGATATCACCAAAAACTGATTTTGGTGAACCAAATAAGCAAACGGCTTGATCTATTAAATGCGGACCTAAATCTTTTAGAATTCCTGCACCATCATTGGCAGTTTCTTTATGTGCTTTCGGACTCAATAATGGATTGTATCGGTCAAAATGAAATTCGGCTTCGACTAAATCTCCTAATACGCCATCCTCGATTACTTTCTGAACAGTTTTAAAATCGCTGTCCCATCTTCTGTTTTGAAATACGGCTAGTTTTACACCTTTTTCTTTTGCTATTTTATTCAATTCTTGGGCTTCGGCTACTGTTGTGGTAAAGGCTTTTTCAACAACAGCATGTTTTCCTGCCAAAAGTACCTTTTTAGCGTATTCGTAATGTGTGCCGACTGGAGTATTGACAATTACCAAATCAACATCATCTGCCAATAAATCTTCCAGTGAAGGATAGCTTTTTACTTCTGGATAATCTTCCTGAATAAGTTTTTTACTTCTTTCCCAAGATCCTAATAATTCAAATCCGGGGTGAATATCTAAAAACGGAGCGTGAAAAACTTTTCCCGACATTCCGTATGACAATAGTGCTGTTTTTATTTTTTGCATTGCTTTTTAGTTTATTAGTCACGAATTAAAAAAAACAAATTCGTGAATTCGTAGCGGAAAAAAAATATTAAAGTTTAGCTCTTTCGTATTGTTTTGGCCATTGAATATCCTCGTTTAATTCTTTGGCAAAATCCAAAGGCAGGTTTGGATTTCTAAGTGATTCTCTGGCAAACAAAATCAAATCGGCTTGACCTTTATTTAAGATTTCTTCGGCTTGTTTGGCTTCGGTAATTAAACCTACAGCACCTGTTAAAATATCGGCTTCGGTTTTTACTTTTTCTGCAAAAGGAACTTGATACCCTGGACCAAGCGTAATTTTTTGATGTGAAACCAATCCGCCTGATGAAACATCGATTACATCTACTCCTTTTTCTTTTAATATTTTCGAAAGCTGTACAGATTCTTCAGGATTCCATCCGTTTTCAGCCCAGTCGGTTGCTGAAATTCTAACCCATAAAGGCAGGTTTGAAGGCCATTCTGTTTGAACTGCTTCTACTATTTCGAGTGTAAAACGAATTCGGTTTTCAAAACCTCCTCCATATTCATCGGTTCTAACATTAGTTAGCGGAGATAAAAATTGATGCAATAAATATCCGTGTGCCGAGTGGATTTCCAAAACTTGATATCCCGCCTCTACCACTCTTTTTGCAGCTGTTTTAAAATCCGAAATTACCTTTTGAATTCCGTTTTTGTCCAAAGCTTCTGGAAGAAAAGGTTCGTTATCATGATACGGAATTGCACTTGGCGCAACGGTCTGCCATCCGCCTTGAGCGAAATCTAATTTTTTATTGCCAAGCCACGGAGCCGAAACAGAAGCTTTTCGTCCTGCATGAGCCAGCTGGATTCCTGGAACAGAATTTTGAGAAACGATAAAAGCATTGATTTGTTTCAGTTTTTCGATATGTTCATCTTTCCAGATTCCTAAATCAGAAGGAGAAATTCTGGCTTCGGGAGAAACCGCAGTTGCTTCCTGAATAATAAGTCCGGCGCCTCCTGTGGCACGACTTCCTAAATGAACCAAATGCCAGTCGTTTGCGAATCCGTCCTCGGCAGAATATTGGCACATGGGCGAAATAACGATTCTGTTTTTAAGGGTAATATTTTTTAAAGTTATGGGAGAAAATAATTTTGAAGCCATATTTGTAACTTTTAATAGATTTGGGTTACCAATTGAAAACGATAACCTTTTAAAAAAGTAAAGTTACTCTATCTTGATAAAAGGAGAAATCGAAATGTTTATTAATTAACAAACATTTAAATCAAAGTCTGCTTATTCCACAAATTATAATACTCCGTTTTTTGTTCTAGTAAATCGAAATGATTTCCTGACTCTACGATTGATCCATTTTTCATAACTAATATAGTATCGGCACTGGCTATTGTACTCAAACGATGTGCAATGACAATTATAGTTTTTCCCAATGATTTGAAGTTATCTATAACTTCTTTTACCATTTTTTCTGAATGAGTATCGAGAGATGCTGTAGCTTCATCCATTAATAAAATTTCAGGATTTTTATAAAGTGCTCTGGCAATTGCAATTCTTTGTTTTTGTCCTCCTGACAACATTGCTCCATTTTTTCCAATTTGTGTTTCAAAACCATTTGGCAATTTTTCAACAAACTCATAAATTCCAAGTTGCTTTGAAAGCTCTAATATTCTCTGAATATTAGGAAAAGATTCCCCTAAAGCAATATTTTCTATAATATTTCCAGAGAATAAATTAAGCTGTTGCGGAATGACACCAACAATTTTTCTTAAACTTTGATAATGAATAAATTTCAGATCATTTTCTCCAATACAAATTTTTCCTTCTTTTACTGGATATAAATTTTGAAGTAATGAAATTAAAGTTGTTTTTCCATTTCCACTTTCTCCTACTATTGCTGTTGTTTGATTTTTCTTGAATATTGCATTAAAATTTTTGAAAACTTCCATTCGAGATCCATACCGAAAAGAAACATTTTCAAATTTTATATCTCCCAGATTTTCTTTAGTTAATTCAATTTTGTTTTCAGTTTCTTCTCTTTCCAAGTCCATGATTTCAAATAGTCTATCGGCAGCAATTAATGCATTTTGAGCTGTTTTGTTCATGCTTATTAAAGAAGCTACAGGCGAGGTAAAATATCCTATTATGGCATAAAATGAGAATAGTTCTCCAGGTGTAATCGTTCTGTCTATAACATAACCCGATCCGATCCACATTAAAACAATAGTAAAAGCAGATGCCAGAAATTGCGTCGAAGAATTAGCAAAAATGGTATTGAGACCTGACTTATATGTTGTAAATAAAAGTTTTACAAATCGGTTTTCGGTTTTTAAATTTGAAAACTCTTCAATTCCAAATTCTTTTACTGTTCTTACATGTGTGATGCTTTCTACTAATTGTGTCTGCAATTCTGCGGCATTTTCCATAATACTTCGTTCTACTTTTTTGTTGAACTTATTCAAGAGAAAATAAACAGCCATATAAAATGGAATTACAAGAAAAATAATCAAAGCTAGTTTCCAATAATAGATGAACATTAACGCAAAAGAAAAAATAACAATAAAAACATTGACAATCATTTCAATTGCAACTTCATTAATAAAAGAACGAATTTTTACAGCATCATTTATTCGTGATGTAATTTCACCAATCTGCATAGTGTCAAAGAATCTTTGAGGTAAATTCAATAAATGCTTATAATAACCTAAGATTAATTTAGCATCTATTAACTGACCCGTTTTCATAACAAAAATACTTTTCTTTGAGCCAATATAAACTTGAAGAAAAATAATAACAATCATGGAAACACTCAATAAATTAAGAAGGTTCCTGTTGCCGTCAACCAAAACATAATCAGTTATTTTTTGAATATAGATAGACATTGCTAAACCTAAAACAGTAAATAAAATTGCTCCCACTAAAGCTTGAACTAAAATAGTTTTATGTGGCTGAATTAAACTCCAAAATCGTTTAAAAGATGATGTTTTTTCATTTATTGTTTTAAAATCATTATTTGGTGCGAAAAGAATCAACACTCCAGACCATACTTTTTTGAATTCTTCAAGAGTATAAACTTGCATTTTACCAAAACCCGGATCCATAACCGTAATTTTAGTTTTTTCAACTTTATAAATTACAACATAATGGTGCAACTGTTCTTTGATAACAATATGTGCAATAGCCGGAAGTGGAATTTTATCTAAAGAATCCAAACCTCCTTTGACTCCTTTAGCAGTAAAACCCATTTTTTCTGCTGCTTCAATTATTCCTAAAACATTAGTGCCTCGTTTATCTGTATGAGCAAACTGGCGAATTCTAGCTATTGGCAGATTAACTTTGAAATGATTTCCGA
This sequence comes from Flavobacterium sp. H4147, assembly GCF_029360735.1. Classification (NCBI taxonomy): domain Bacteria; kingdom Pseudomonadati; phylum Bacteroidota; class Flavobacteriia; order Flavobacteriales; family Flavobacteriaceae; genus Flavobacterium; species Flavobacterium sp. H4147. The sequence continues at coordinate 1,014,827 of NZ_JARKNB010000001.1, forward strand.
TAGAAGCAAGACAAGCAGCACCACAATCTTTAATATCATGTTGTTTAATTTTTACAGAAGCCATTTATTTTTTATTTGATATTTGTTTTGGGTTTAACCAATCGTCAATTTTATCAAACAACAATTCGAATAAACTTCTATGAGTAATTATATATCGTGTTGTTAAGGTCATGCCTTTTGACACGGTGGTTTTATATCCAGATTTTAATTGCAACGATTGAGAGTCCATTGCACAACGTACTTTAAAAAAAGCCTGATCTCCTTGGATGGTTATATTGTGATCAATATCTATTACCTTGCCTTCTAAAAATCCCCATTGATTATAATTAAAAGCATCTAACTGAAATTTCACCTTTTGTTTTTTCATAATTAAACCAATATCATTGGGAGAAACATTGCTTTCAACAATAAGATGATCTGGTGAAGAAATTACTGCAATAGGTTGAGAAGAATTAATAAAAGACCCTTTTTGAATTCCTGAAAAATTTTCGATTGTTCCTGAAATGGGAGCTAAAACAAAGTAGTTATTAGATTCTGCTTTTATTTTTGAAATTGTTCCGTTTAAGTTTTTTACTCGCTCTTCTAAATCTCTTTTTTGGTTTTCCCAAGTTGTTTTTTGCTGACTAATAAAACTTTGCATAGCTTGTTTTGCTAAACGAAGTTCATATTCAAGTTTTTCAAAATCTGCTTTTGCAATAATATCTTTATCGTATAATATTTTATTGCGATCATAATTGATTTGGGCGTGTAAAATTTTACTTTGTAATTCGTTTTTCCCTGATTGAAATTTTAGCAAATCTTCACGTGCCACAGTTGTTGAAAAACCAGTCGTCTTATTCTTTAAAAGATTTGACACATCAGTTAGTAAAACTGTAATAGTTGAAGAAAGAGAATCTTGGGTTCTTTTTTCGCTTTCGAGATTTTCTTTTGAAATTTTTAAAAGTGTATCGCCTTCTTTAACAAAAACATTATTTTTTAGACGAACACAAGTAACCCTCCCACTTACAATTGATGAAACGGGAACATTCTCTGTTTTGCTTCTAATAACACCACGACTCTGACTGCTGATATCCACTTTAATTACTGGCATTAATCCCAAAAAAAGAATAATTGCAAAAAGAACAATAAGGTAAATAGACAAACTTTTAGTCTTGTTTTTGGAGATAAGATTCTCGAGAGTATTGACAGGATCTGAACTGAAATTCATTTTTTACCATTAAAAATAATATTCTCTTCAAATTCTTCAAATAAAGAGAATATTATTAAAAATTATTGATATATAAAATAGAGACTTACTTAAAATTATTCTTGTTATTTCTTTAAATGCCGGTTTTTAGAGTTAAGTATATATATTAAAAACACCACAGTTAGTGCGCAAGAAACGCCAATTAAAAAAATAAAAACGTGGTTTTCAGGATATTTCCTTAATATCATAATCGCAATTAAGTAAATGACAACTAAAAGCGAGAGGAAGATTTTTTTCATGATTTATTCTAATAAAAATTAAAATAAGCTCTTTTTAGTTTAAAAAGAGCTTATACAAATTATAGTGCCATTACCGCTATTATAAATCCGGCTCCAGCTAAACCACAAGCAATGCCTTCAGCAAAGTCTCTAAAGTGTGATCCACCTTCAATCGTTAACAAATCATTTTCGCTCAATTCTATTAATTCTGTATTCATAATTTCTATCATTTTAATGTTAATTATTGTCCTGCAACATAACAAATTGCCTCAGCTGCTATCCATGGAAAAGCCACAGAAGCTACACCTGCCCAAAAACAAGGCTCATGTCCTCCATCAACCTCTTGTACTTCTTGAGTATTTAACTCAACTAAACTCAATTCTTCTAAATTCATAATTTTAATTTTAAAGGTTAATTAATAATTTTAACAAAATTCATTTTCTCGAGAAGTATTTTGTTATAGCAAACTTATCAGAGTTCCGTCTAATAAAATTGGACGGAAATTAAATCCTCCAAAAATTTCTCTAGATTCGTCTTCTCTTATTGTTTTTAGCGAAAAATTTAATATCAATTCAAAATGAGTTTCATAATAAAATGTTTCTCGCTTTTTACAATATTTTACTGGAGCGTCAAGTTCTTTTATGAGTTCTAACTCATTATAAAATTGGCTTCTGCTTAGAGATAATTTTTTTGCAAATGTTAGTGGAGAGCCTGTTTTTTCTCCAGAAATTAACTTGTGCATCTTTTTTATTCTTTCAATTTGTCTAATAAAATTCATATTCTCACTATAAAAAATTAATAAAACAAGACAGCTTTTAAGAATTTAAAAATAGATATGTTAACTATTTAAGAATATCTTCAATTGCCTTAGAAAATGAAATTAGATTGAAAATAATGAAGTAATTACCCAAATAAGTTTTAAAAATATCAGAATAAGACATTTTGTAACATTTCGGCGAAAAACAGGACTAATTATAAAGAGTAAATCAGTTTTGACTGAATTACATATATTAAGGTTATTAATTAACAAACATTTAAAACCTTAAGTAGTATCTTGCAGTGTTAAATTAAATAAGAAACGTTACTTTTGTGCGTTAAATACGAACTAAAAATATAAAATGGATATAGTTATCAAACTCTCTCAATTTCTATTGAGTTTATCTTTACTTATTATTCTTCATGAATTAGGGCACTTTATCCCTGCTAAATTATTTAAAACTAGAGTCGAAAAATTTTACTTGTTTTTTGATGTTAAATATTCTCTACTAAAAAAGAAAATTGGTGAAACAGAATACGGAATCGGATGGCTGCCGCTTGGAGGTTATGTAAAAATCTCGGGTATGATTGACGAAAGTATGGACAAGGAACAAATGGCTTTACCGCCTCAACCTTGGGAATTCCGCTCTAAACCAGCTTGGCAGCGTTTAATTATTATGCTTGGCGGTGTTACCGTAAACTTTATTCTGGCGTTTATTATTTATATAGGAATGGCATTTGCTTATGGCGATACTTATATTGCGAATTCTGATATGAAAGATGGTATTTGGGTTGAAAATCCCGTAATGCTTAAAGCTGGATTTAAAACTGGAGATAAAATAATTTCTATTGACGGGCAAAAAATTGAAAATTTTGACAATGATGTTCCAATGAATATTATTATGTCTAAAGACATTTTAGTTGAAAGAGACGGAAAACAGTTATCAATTAAAATCCCTACGGATGTTATTGACCAATTGTCAAAATACGAAAAAAGTTCACTTATTCATGCTAGAGTTCCTTTTGTCGTGGCAGGAATTGCCGAAGAATCTCCTAATAAGAATTTAAAACCAAAAGACATATTTGTTTCTATTAATGGAGAGCAGGTAAAATATTTCGATCAGGCAAGAGCTATTTTAGAGAAGAATAAAAATAAAACGATTAATGCTATTGTTTTACGTGATTTAAAAGAAACACCTCTTACACTTAAAGTTTCGGCAAAAGGTAAGTTAGATGTAATGCCTGGAGATTTAGATTTAGTAACTTTAGAAAAATTAGGATACTATAAAGTTAGTACCAAAGAATATAGTTTTGCAGAATCTATTCCGGTTGGACTACAAAAAGGTAAAGACAAATTAGTAAATTATGGAAAACAATTGAAAATGATCTTTAATCCTGAAACAAAAGCATACAAACAAGTAGGTGGTTTTGCTGCGATTTACAATATTTTCCCTAATACTTGGAGCTGGGAAACATTTTGGTCAATCACGGCTTTATTGTCAATTATGCTTGGAGTAATGAATTTATTGCCAATTCCGGCACTTGATGGCGGACATGTGATGTTTTTATTATACGAAATGATCAGCGGTAAAAAACCTAGCGATAAATTCCTTGAAAACGCCCAAATGGTTGGCTTTGTTCTACTTATAGCACTGCTTTTATTCGCAAACGGAAATGACATTTATAAGGCAATTGTCAAGTAGAAAAAAAAATTAATAAAAAGAGTGAAAATATTTTTGAGAAACTAAAAAAAGACCTATATTTGCACTCGCTAAAAAGAGCAACAACTTCCTCCTTAGCTCAGTTGGTTAGAGCATCTGACTGTTAATCAGAGGGTCCTTGGTTCGAGCCCAAGAGGGGGAGCAACTTTTTTTAGCAAACATATTTACCTTTAAGGTGATTCCTCCTTAGCTCAGTTGGTTAGAGCATCTGACTGTTAATCAGAGGGTCCTTGGTTCGAGCCCAAGAGGGGGAGCTTAAAAAATACCACTTGCAAATGTAAGTGGTATTTTTTTTATTCATAATTGTGAATCAGAGCCCCGAAAGCTTTCGGGATTGGTTAGAAGCAAAAAAAAGACGATCAAAATTGATCGTCTTTTTTGCTTATACATGTAATCTAACCAATCTTGGCATTTCGACTAGAAATTCGGGCAACTGCGAACAATCGAAATACATCACACAAGAAACTCCACCAAGTTTATCTCCAACCTCCATCGATCAGCGAGTGTGATTTTTTTCTTATCTGTCAAAACAACAAAATCATACCGTAGAGATAAGTACAAAACTTGTACCATAAATTATTTGGCTTATAATGGTATTCGAAATAATTTCTTAAATGAATTAACCGCAAAGGTCGCAAAGCTTGATTTTCGGCTTATCGTTCTTTGCGGTTAAAAACAAACTCTAACAAAAATTACATTATTTATTTTTCTCTTCAAACAGCTTCATCATTTCATCGGCTTTATCATTTTGTTTTATGGCTTTTAAAGACTGGGCGCATCTAAAATAATAGACTGCTTCGACATTTGAATCCAGGTTTAACAGCTCCGTATATTGTTTGACCGCGTTCTCAAAATCATTTGCAAAATAAAATTTGTCTGCAACTCTTTTAAGCATTTCTACTGATTTGTAACCTTTATCTAATACATTGGCATAAGTATCGACTATATCTACGCTGATCATTTTTCCCGAATATGCCGGAGCTGTTACTTCTACTTTTATAGGCTGAACGGTTTGATTATTGGTTTCGGCGATGTTTTTTGATGGCAAAACAGCACTTGTTTCTTTTACTTTTGGTCTTCCGTATATGGGAGTGACTTTTCGCGTGTTATGAGGCCCGAGATCGTAAGTGTTTACCATATCTTCTTTGGGAACTTCGTAGGTAGTAGTTCGGCTGCCAAAAGGCATATTAATTACCTCTTCGACACAATAACCCACTATAACCATATCTTCTTTGGGTTTGTCTGGTTTTGCGGCCGCTTTTGTAGTTTTTGTATTTGCGACGGCATAACTCGTCTGCTGGGCGAAACTGCTCAATGAAAAAGCACTCATGGCAACTATCGAATATGCAGCAAATCTTTTCATGATAATTTAATGATTCGATTAAATTATTACTTAAAGGTACTCACTTTCTAAAGTTTATCCTCATTTTAACTACGAAGTGCGCAGAAAAACGACGAAGTGTACGTTTCTGCTTTTTTAAGCAAAACCCACCCTTTTTATAATTTTAGTTTTCAGTTTTAACTGTGCGAAAAGTTGTATTTTTGTCTTGAAGTAAATTCAATTACTGCTTTAAATTTTGTATTGCACCACAAAGACTTTGTATTTTACAACACCGAATAGTTTTTCAGGAATTTTAAATATCTTTGAATTATGAGCACACTAACAAAACCAAACCATATAGGACGAAAAATAAGCCGTATTCGTGAACTTCGTGACATGAAACAAGAAGCTTTGGCGTATGCTTTAGGCATGAGCCAGCAGTCTATTTCGATTATTGAAAACAGTGAAACTGTCGACGAAGAAAAACTGAAAGCAATTGCCGAAGTTTTAGGCGTTTCTGCTGAAGGAATTAAAAATTTCTCTGAAGAAGCAGTTTTAAATATTATTGGAAACACTTATACTGATAATGGTATTGTGAATGCTGGACTTAATTATAATTGCAATTTCAACCCGCTTGATAAAGTTGTGGAACTTTATGAACGTTTGGTTCAGGCTGAAAAGGATAAAGTTGAGTATTTGGAGAAGTTGATGAAGGGGAAGTAGATTTCTAGTTTTTGAAAAGTATATAAAAAGAGGCGCTATTAATAGCGCCTCTTTTTTGTTACGGAAAACCGTAATACAGCGAATTTAAAATTTCTTACTTTTAAATATAAAGAAAATCAGGTATTTATACTTAAAGAAAAAGAAAAAATAAAACACGTTATTTACATTAAGCAATTAATTTAACATTAGTAAAGCTTTAGTTATTTAATTGGTCACAAAAAGTATTTCAAAAACATCTAAACCAGTAGATATTACAAAGTTAAAAATGGAAATAAAAAAATTCAAAGTAGAAAACTTACATCAACATAAAACATACGAAATTTTATTTCAAGAAAATAAACTTATTTTAGTTGCAGGAAATGGTTCCGGAAAAACAACATTAGTCAATATTTTTTACAATTTTATTTCAAGACAATGGAACAAATTACTTGAATTTAATTTTGAAAAAATAACGCTTTGGATCGATGATGAAACTTTAATTTTCAATAAAGAGATTTTTCAAAACTCAATAATTCGTGATTCGCATATTAATAAAAGATTTAGTCCAACTGTTCTATCCAAATTAAATAATATAATTGCGACATTTTCCCATACTGAACTTTTAAAATTAACAATTAATCAGCTCGAAATTATTTCGCAAGAGTTTGGTCTGCCTTATAGAATTTTAAGAGATTACATTTATGATATACAAGAAAAAAAATTAAATATTGATAAACATAATGATATTAAATATATTGAAGAGAAGCTAAATTTAATATTTAAAGATACACAAATAATCTATCTACCAACATACAGAAGAATAGAAAAAGACTTAAAAAACATCTTTCCACATCTAGAAAGTAATTTAAAAGAAATTGAATATTTAAATCAAAGAAATGAAAAGAACAATTTTAACAATTCTTATTTAGAGCTTGTAGAATTTGGAATGTCTGATGTAAGCAGGAAAATAAAAAAAAGGTGCATCGAATTAAAAAATTATTTTTATGATAGATTAAATACAGATTTAATTGGGTCGTATCTCGATGACATTCTAAATAAGAGCTATAGAAGTTTTGACATACATAAAATTCAACAAATAGATTCTGATGCTTTAGACTATATTTTAAATAGATTGGACGAATCCGTAATCAGTCCAAAGGGAAAAGAAAATTTAACAGAGTTCGTTGAAGAATTAAGATTTACTAGTGATTATAGCATTGAAGATAAAATCAATGCCCATTTTGTTTGGAAACTTTTTCAAATTTATGATTTTCAACAAAAAGAAGAAACAGATATTAATCTTTTAATTTCAACATGTAATAAATATTTTGGATATGGAAAAACAATGGAATACAATAAAGATGAATTTAATGTACAAATAAATTTACACCATAAATTCGACAACAATCTTAAGGAAACTTTTCTACAAACCAATATGTTCTATGAAGATTCAAAAGCTGAAGACTCATTCATAGATTTCAAAGATTTATCTTCAGGAGAAAAACAAATTGTATCGCTTTTTACTCATCTAATTTTAAACAAACAAAATTATTTTTTAATAATAGATGAACCTGAACTTTCGCTTTCAGTTCCTTGGCAAGAAGAGTTACTACCTGATATCTTAAAACTTCAAAATTGTTCTGGATTACTTTCCGTAACACACTCACCTTTTATTTTCCAAAATAACCTTAGAAACATAACCCATTCGTTGGAAGAATTTATATTTTAAAAATGAATTTATTAGACACTTTAGATCTTGCAATAACCCGTCCAGTTGCGTCTCAAATAAAAGTTTTAACTCAATATAAAAAAACTGATTCTACTATTTTTTGCTTAGTAGAAGGTCAAGAAGATATAAGTTTTTATCGTAATTATATTGAAAGATATTTTCCCAATAATATCAAATACATCATTTGTAATGGAAAAGGAAATGTGATAGATAATTACAAAAACTTGAACTGGAACTTTTATGATAAAAAAAGAATACTGTTCTTCATAGATAAAGACTTTGATAATTACATAAACGAAGAGATTTTAACAGACGAAAATATTTTCACAACTGAATATTATTCAATAGAAAATTATTTAGTTGATGAAATAGTTTTGAGCAAATTTATTTCCGACAATTGTCATATTCACGATGAAACAATTATAAAAGAATTGATTCATGATTTCCATTTAAAACATGCTGACTTTACAAAACATTTAACTAAAATATCTGCATGGATGATTTATTGCAGAAAAAATAAGTTTAGAGTAAATTTTAATGATATAAATTTATCAGATTTATTTCAAATTGATAAAGACGGGAAATTTATTAAAATTAAACTTGACGATTTTGAAAATCATTTTGATTATATCTGCAATAAAACAAACACAAAACATTTTGACTTAAGAGAAATAAAAACGATATATGAAGAATTAATTTCAGAAACAAATAAAAAGAAATTTCTTCGTGGCAAATATGAATTATTCTTTATGTTTTTGTTTATAAAATATATTGTAGATCAAATTGTTCCTAAATTATCACTTAAAGTTAAAGAATTAAACAAAGTGAATAATGAGAAATTTTCAAAACCAAAAGTTACCATTCAAGTAAGAGAAGAAAACATTTTCCAAGTACTCTGCAACAAAGTAAAAGAACCAGATTCTCTAAAAAATTTCATTAATACAATAAAATAATAAATCAATAATATCAGGCAAAATATACTCTAGAAAAAAAGCGCCGTAATTCAAAGATCACGGCGCTTTCTTATTTTATAAAAGCCTATCTAAACTTAAACCCCTAATTTCTTAGCGATTTCAGAAGGAATTCCTCCTTTGTTTACCATTAAGGCAGTAGTTTTATATTTTACGAAATTTTTGGTTACGAATAAGAAACCTTTGTAATCGTTGGTTTCTCCCCAAGAGTTTTTAACGATATAGTATTCTTTTCCGGTTTGGTCTTTTGCAATACCAATAATGTGCATTCCGTGATCGTCTGTTGTTGTGTAGTTGTCAAACGCAGCCTGACGCATTTCTGGAGTAATTTCCGGTTCTGCTTTTGGTCCGTTAAACATATCTGCTTTTTCTTCAGCCGTCATTTCGTCGAATTTCTTTGTTGGCACATACGCCACACCGTTTTTCCAGCTAAAGCTTTTCTCGCTTACGTCTGTTGCCCATGCTACTGTATACCCTTTTTTCAAAGCGTTGTCGATAACGTCTGTCATATCGTTTACTTTTACGTTGTAAACCTGGTCAAATGACCAGTTATCCGGCACCATCATAGTTGTTTTTTGGTAGTACGGAGAAGTTGTAAACGATGACATTTCGATGTAATCATCAGGGTTAATTCCAACAATTTCTTTTGCAAAAGATTGCGGTGTATAGTTTTTTCCTTTGTAATTGAAGTTATCCGGCACTTTTCCTAAATACGAATCGATAACAGCAGCGTATGCTTTCTGCCAGTTTGGAGTTAATTCTCCGTTTGGATTTTTAACTACAGCTGTCAAAACACCTTCGATAAGTGCTGCCATTTCGCCGAATTTATTTTTATCAGTTCCGTAATTTAATCCTGTATAAGCTTCTCTTGGTACGGCTCCGTATTTTTTGTACATATTAATTACATCGTGCAAAGCGCCGCCATCGCCTAAAGTAACGGCTCCGTGCATACGAACGTAGTTAATTCCTTTTTCTACATACACGTTTCTAGCAGAAAAAATCTGAGACAATTCTACAGGCTGTTTTCCTAAACGAATCATTTCAGATTCTAAGAAAGAGTTTGTAGAATAACTCCAGCAAGTTCCCGAAGAACCTTGATTTTTTACTGATGTTGTTCCTAAGTTAACTACTTCGGTGAATTTAAAGTTCTCTTTACTTTTATCACTTGCGTTTAACTTTAATGAGTTTACCAAGATGTCTTGTGCGAAACTGCTGCTTACTCCAACTAAAAAAGCGGAAGCAACAAAAACAGATTTCATTGTAATTTTATACATAATCAAAAGATTTAATAGTTACTTATTAGTAGCCTGCATTATATTTTTGTTACAAAACAATTAAATATTCGGTAAATAAACTATTATTTAACCGTTAATCTTTATACAATGTTTTTATTATGCAACCAAAACTTACAAAATATGCAAAATGGAAATGTTTCATTAATCAAAATAGTTTTTGATTTTTGTTTCTAAATAAATAGTATTTTGGTTCTTGAAATGCTATGCAATCCACCACCAAATGTACGAACTCGAAAAAGAGAAATACTTAGGAAATACTAAAAACAGTTTTAATACGCTGCACGGAATTGCTGTGGTTGAAACTGAGTACCAAAATAAGGTTTACGAAGGCTGGCATTCTCATAATAATGCTCATATCACACTTTTCTTAAAAGGCGGAACGACAGAAAAAAGAAAAAACTTTAATGAAACAGTTGGTCCAGGATCATTATTATTTTATCATAGCGACGAGCTTCATTTGAACCAAAATACACTTTTTCCTTCTCGAAATATCAATATCGAAATTGAAGAAAATCTGCTCAAAGAACTTCAAATCTCTGAAGCTGTTATCGAAAAATCAATTCAAAACGAAGCTTTTGCTAAGTTTTTGATTTTAAAGATTTTCAAAGAAACACTGACTGCCGACGTTTTTTCCGCAGATACTATTAAGATGTTATTTTCTCAGTTATCGGCTGCAAATAATCACTTGGACCGATTTGAAAAAAGTCCGTTTTGGGTAAAAAGTTTACAGGAATTACTAAACGACTGCTGGAATGAAAATCCAAACCTGCAGGATCTGGCTTTGGTTTTAAATCTCAGTCCTATTACCATTTCAAAACATTTCCCTAAATATTTTGGCTGTACTTTGGGCGAATACATGCGTCGTATTAAAATAAATCGTTCGCTTTCGCTGATACAATCCACAGAAAGTAATTTAACCGAAATTGCACTTGAATGTGGATTTGCAGATCAAAGTCATTTTATCAGGACTTTTAAAACTCAAACGGGATTTCTCCCTAAACAGTTTCAAAAGCTATAAAGAGGCAAATTTCATTCTATTTTTTGTTTTAGATGCGGGATATTTTTGTGTTATCATTAATTCAAAAACAAAAAAATGGAAACGCTTACCCGAAAACAAAAAATATTTAATTTCCCTGTAGTTAAAATTCTTCTTGCACTGCTTACTTTTATGGCAGTTGTTATTATCGGCCAGCAGATTGCCGCAAAACTATTAGCTTTAACACCACTCGATAGAGATTATAGAAATCTTTTAAAAGGACTTTTTGTTTCCTTTTCCTGTATTTTAAGTTATATCCTTTTCTTCAAAAAATACGATAAAAGAACTATAACAGAGTTTGCGACAAAAGGACTTGCCAAAAATCTTTTAATTGGGATTTCGATTGGTTTCATTTTACAATCCTGCACCATTTTAGTGATGTATTTTAACGGAAATTACAGCGTTGTAAATATCAATCCTGTTTCGTTTATCCTGATTCCGTTTACCATCATGTTTACTGTAGCTATTATTGAAGAAATATTGGTGCGCGGTATTATATTTAGAATTGTAGAAGAAAAACTGGGAAGTTATATTTCTCTTACGATTTCTTCGGTACTGTTTGGCATTCTGCATCTGGCCAATCCTCATGGAACATTAATTTCAGGAATCTGCATAACAATGGCTGGTTTTATGCTTGGAGCCGCTTTTATTTACAGCCGTAATTTATGGTTCCCTATTGCTTTACACTTTGCGTGGAATTTCACACAGTCAGGAATTTATGGCGCGATAACTTCTGGAAACGAAAAAACAAACAGTTTATTAGAAGCCAAAATAAAGGGTCCCGAATTTATTACTGGAGGAGAATTTGGTCCAGAAGGATCAATTCAGGCTATCGTATTCTGTGCTTTAGGAACTATTCTATTATTGGCTTTAAGCCGAAAACAAAATAAAATCGTTAAACCTTATTGGAAAAATTAATTTACTGCCAAAAATTAGAATTAACCCAAAACCAGTGAATTCCCGATATTCTATTATCGGGAATTTTAATTTTTAATCGCAATTTTTAATTGAAGTTTACCTCAACCAATTGCTTCCAAAAACAATATAATAAGCCCAATCTTCGGGACCGCGTGCCACGTCGACACCCATTCTGAGTTTGAATTTTCGGGCTAATAAATATCTGAAACCGGTTCCGTAACTGTACACAACAGGTTTTGCAAAAGCCTGATCCCAATCGTTAAAAGCACTTGCAAGACCTCCGTATCCCATCAGGCTCCATCTTCGGTACAAATCCCATCGCAATTCGGCTTCGGTAACAATACTTGTTTTTCCCTGATATCTGGCTGCCGGAATTCCTCTTAAATTGATTCCCGGCAAAAGATAAAAAGGCGGACTCCCAAACGCCTGCTCTCCTTCTACCCTAAGCCCGCCGATTAATTTTTTAGTTAATGGATAATATCCTATTGCCGATAAATTCAGTCGCCAGGCATTGTAATCACTTCCTAATATTTTATCTGACCAAAAAAAGTCAGACTGAAGCCGAATTCCTTTGTCTGGTGTAAATATATTGTCGCGTCCGTCAAACTGAATGGCTCCTCCCAGCTGGCTTATGGTACTTTTAATATCTTTTGGATCTACAAAAGGCGGTGGAAGATTAAAGTCTGGCAGGTTTATTTTTGAGTTTAAAAAAAGGTATTGGGGTCCTGCACTCCACTTTGGATTGTTAAATTGTTTGAGCCATTGTGTATACAATATGGTAGACCTGAAATTGAGTTTAAATTCCTGATCGTTTTGATTAGGCAGATTATTAGCGTAAAATGAAATATTCATATCTCCATAACCCGCCATAACACGATACAAAATCTTAGATTTAATAAGCGTTCCCGAACGAAATGCTCCTGCCATCCAGCTTTTGTTTCCGGTGTACATTCCTATTCCGCCTGTGATATCAGGATTTATAAAACGCTTTTTACCGTTTTCATCTACAACCGGAGCGTGTTTTTTTAAGAATACAGGAACTATGGCACCGCCAATGCCGCCCAAAGCAGGTTCTGTAATTACAGTAGGAACAACAATAAATCCATGTGCATAAATAATGTAATCACTTAAATCAAAAGCTCCATCAAGAGAATCTTTTACACTTATATGCGGATGCTGTTTCTGAGCATTTGCTGCCTGAAATGAAAAAATACAAAAAGCAAATCCAAAAACTATTTTCAGGAAATATTTTCTGTTTTGTTTAAGAAAATCTGAGTGTTTATTTTTCATATAAATCCGTTTAAAATGTATTCATCCAAAAACATCAACCTCAGCTTTTGATTATTCTTTTTTTTCTTTTGCCAGACTAAATACGTGTGCCAGAGTGAGGAAGAATGTATTTCCTTGAAAACGGCTGTGGGCGCCAAATTCTGAAATCCAACGTAATCCTGCCGAAGTTTTAGAGCCAATATGAAAATAATTGGCTTCGGCACCAATACCGCCAATACGGTCTTTGTCTGGTTCTAAAACTATATTTCCAACTGGTATTTTATCGTTTGTAAGTTTGTATTGCAAATAGTAAATCAATCCTGCGTTAAGAATTCCTATTGGAGCTGTTTTTTCGGCATTCATCATGTAGAATGTTTTTCCAAGACCACCTTCAACACTTAAAATATCTCCGGTTTTTATGTCGGTATCTTTCTTTTTACCATTGATTTCGTAAGCGGCCAAAGCAGAGAAATGAAATGTTTTTTTATCATTAAAATACAAGGTCGTTCCTGCTGAAAATTCATTCATAAACATTCCTAATCCGGCATTGTCTGAAGCTCCTGCTTTGAATCGTCCGGTTGGAATATACAATTGATAACTAAAAAGAAAATCAGCTCTTTTGTTATGCCAGCCTAGTTGTACGGGTTGAACAAACATATCTGTAAAAGCAAGTGAATTTTTGGCATCAACAGAATTTCCTTGTATGGTATTTGAGGCAAAAGCGACTAAAATACTGGCTCCGTAATTGGCACCTAAAATTTTAAAATCGCTTACATAAGCTGCTCCAGCTCCTGTTATAAACATGGTAATGTCAGGATTGGCAATAGATTCGTCTCCGTTAGCATCGCGTAAGGTACAGGCATCATACAAATATCCCGGTACATACACACTTAAAGTATTGGCGGGTGCTTGGGTTCCTGACTGAAGTCCCATTGCTCCTAATATGTGTCCGCCTTTTAATTGCGCGTATCCGAAGCACGAAAAAAGTAATATTGAAAGCGTAATTATTGTTTTTGTTATTCGTCTTACTGCATTAAATTTTGTTTTCATACTGAAATGTTTTAAAATTAATTAAGACTTGTAATCACTTATAAAACTGGTTTTGCTCTATTTGAAATAATAGGCGTTTGTTTGAGCAGGATTTAACCTGATGGTTTTAAAGTATTCTGATGGTGATTTTCCGGTGTGCTTTAAAAATGCTCTGAAACAGGTTGTACGTGATTTAAATCCAGAACCCCACGCCATTCCTTCGAGTGATAAATCTTTCCATTCAGGATCGTTGATTTTATCTTTAAAATATTCGATTCTTTTTAAATTGATGTAGTCTTGAAAATGAAGACCAAATTCTGAGTTTATTAAATTAGAAAGATGATGCACAGATATTCCGGTTTCTTCAGATAAATCGCGAATGACGAAATCTTTCTTTAGAAATAGTTTTTTTGCATTTAAAACGTAGTCTAATTTCAGCAAATACTCTTCTTTTTTCTCTACATTCAATTCGTTGATTATGGGTACATTATTTTTGGTTTCTTTTGATTTTATAACCAATGTTGCATCGCTTACAAAATCAAAAGTTTCTTCCTGATTGTAAAAAATCTGCGGTTTAAAATAAAGCCAGCCCATTGTAAAAAATAAAACCGTCGAGATTAAAAAGTAACAGGAAAGATCATCAAACTTTACTTGACGTACCAAAAAGTGATGCACAAAAAGAGTAGAAAAAAGGAACAAAATCATCAGGTTATAAACTTTAATCCAGTTTATTACTTTAATTCTTTCAAGCTGATTGCCTCTGAACTTTTTCAAATCATAGTTTAAGATCAACATGGTTTGAAAAAATACATAGATAAGCCAGATTGTGAGCATTAAAATCGAAAAAGGATTGTTTGTTTTTGCTGCCAGATAATTTGTAACCTCAGACTCTGCATATCTTCCTGCATACACCAAAAGTGTTAGTCCAAAATAAATTACAAATGGAATAAAATGAAGCCAGTCGTATCTGCCTATTTTCTCATTTTCAGAAAGAACATTTCGCACATACAAAAAGGAACAGGGCGCTGCCAGAAAAATAAAAGATTTTGTAATAACCAGTAAATCTGGAAAATCTTTAAAAATGTTTGCCGACAGATAAAAATTATAGACACTCACCAAAGCGAGGCTTAGTAAGAACATGCCTAGATAGAAACTTTTAGAATAGTTTTTTCTGGAAAAGAGAACTCTAAACGAAGTTGCCAAACCTGCAAATGTTGCTATAAAAAAGAAAAGTGAAAGTAATATATCGATCATATTTTTAAGGTTAATTGTTTGTTGTATTTCTTAAAAAGAATCTTCGAAAGGGGAGACTTTCAATTTTAAATAAATGTGCCTTTTTAATGGCTGATTAGACCAGGCACATTTATTTATTTTTAGATTATTTAGGGGCTATTTTTTCACCGTTCCGGGAGGAAAATCGGCTAAAATTTTCTTGATCGAGCTGTTTATGAACTCTTCGGGATTATCGGGTTTACTGTCTATTTCGGCATTTCCTATTCCCTGCCAAACCAATTTTTGTGTTTTTGCAGACACAACATCGATTACCAATGAGCCGTCAAGATAGTTATAGGTATTGAATGTGGTATTGGCACTTCCCATCATGGCACCTCCGCCCCAATATCCGTAAGGTCTGTACATACCGCCATATCCATAAAAATCGGTATTGGCGCTAACTGAAGTTCTGTTTTTTAAAATCGAAACAGCATTTACTTTTAAATCAGGGTTTGAAGATTCTGTGAAACCTTTTGCCAGCATTTCGTTTCGAATCGCTTTGGTAACACGATCTACATTTAATTGATTTACCTGACCTTCCTGTGCTCTTAAATCGTAAACAGCAAAAGTTTTATATTCGCTGAAATTGGCAGAATGGTCATAATCTGAAGTTACTTTTACTGTTGGGGAACAGCTGTAAACTAATCCCAATAGTACCATTGGAATAATGCGAAGACTTGTTCTTTTAATATTCATCTTATAGAATTTAAATTAATGATTAATTACTTAACTCGGAAATATTAATTCTGAAAAATCTTGAATGAATGAAAAAGGGAAGAAACGTGTTAATTTAACACAAATAACTAATTAACAGGCTTTTAGCAGACACTCAAAGATAATCATTTTATTTAATCAACATAATAAATTGCAAAAAATTCTTACTTTATAAAGTAAAACATACTTGTTTTGTACTACAACCTACTTTTCCTGTCAGTTTTATATAGGGGCTGATTATAGGTTTTGTCGCAAATTTTATTATTTCTAAACGCTAAATAGTTTTCTCTTCAAGCTTTTGGAAGATTCACCATTAGGGCTTTTACAGCACATTATCACCATTAAAAGCTGTTAGATTTCTGTCGCGATAGGCAGTCGTCCTTGTTTGATAGCTTCTAGCATTTTATGATAATCTTGTTCATTTTGATCAGCATATAAAACCGAGAATTCTGAAACTGCTTCAGCAAATTTATTGGTGTCGCCTATGTAACCCGATATTATAGACGGATCTCCTGATCGTGCATGTGCTCTTGAAAGCGCCCATCCGCAGGCTTTTGCATAATCTGCCATATTTTTGGGTTTCATAATTTCAAGAACTGGTTTCACTTTTGCATCGCGAAGCTGACGGATATAAAAAAAACGGTTTTTATCATCGTTTGTCCATCCTAAAAAAAGGTCTGAAGCAGACTGCATGAGTTTTTGTCCCATAACAATTCTTTCACCCTGATGATGGTATTTTGACTGGGTTTTTACATACGGCTCCAAAACGCTTTTTCTCGCTTCTTTAAATTGCAAAAAGATAGGTTCTCCAGTAGCTGACATGAGTAAACTAATACCACAAACGGTTCCAACACTTCCTACACCTACCACTTTTACGGCTACATCATTGAGTGAATATCGGCTCAACAAAATCTGTTTATCATCTGAAAGTGATTCGATATAGCGTTTATGAACTATTTCTGCATCTTTTAAAATCTGTCTTCCTTCACTTTCTGCTGGGTGAAATATTAAAGGAGGATCGTCTTTAATTCTGGCTCTGTCTCCATCTTGAGACGTCATTTTTGCAAATTCTTTTTCATGCGCTGTATATTCGGCTGCTTTTTTTATTCGTTTCTGATGAAATTCTTTGATTTCCTTGTCATGGCCTAAGTCAATTAATTCTGCCAGATCAATATCTGAATACCATATTTGCAGCGCCGATAATTTACTGTATTCCTGCATATGTCTTTTATAACTGTCGACAACATGCCAAGCGAGTTCTTTACAGATTTTGTTTGAGAATTTCCGCCATCGCCCTGCAACTACAAAACTGGCCGCTAATCTTTTTACATCCCATTCCCACGGTCCAGGAAAAGTTTCATCAAAATCGTTAATATCAAAAACCAGTTTGCGCTCGGGAGTTGCAAATCCTCCAAAATTCATTAAATGACAATCTCCGCAAAGCTGAAGATTAATTCCAGAAATCGGCGTATGTACCAGATCTGCCGCCATTATCGCCGCTGCACCTCTATAAAAGGTAAATGGTGATTCCATCATTCGGCTGTAACGTATAGGCAATAAATTTTCTACTCTCCCTACGCTGGTTTCAATTAAAATATCTACCGGATCCTTTCTATTTTTAAAAGAACGCCATTCTTTATGTGATTCCAAAGGCGTTTCTTTTCTTATTAAAGCCCCTTTGGCATAACGTTCCGCTTTTGATATTGCGGGATCAAATATATGTTCTGTGGTTTCTTTAATTTTGTCAGCCATAACTACAGTATTCAAGCATGAAAGAAACTTTTTTATCTAAACTTGCTTTACGATTCTGGAAAAACAAAAGCAACTATCGCTCTTAATCCCCAATCTGGTTTTATGCTTTGCGGGCCTACAACTGGAATTAAAGGCTGCACTGAAAACTGAACTACTTGATTTCCCAATTTTGTAATTCCTCCAATAGACGGATTTAAGGAAACTAAAGTGGTCTTTCCTTCCCAGTTCTGGGTAATCTCTGCATTTAATCCTAAACTTGCTCCGCTTTTATAACTGTGCGAAAGAAATATCTGGGTATAAAATTGATTGAAATCAGCACGATCTTCATTTCCGGCAACTGACCAAATCTGGTTGGCAATAAATCCCACTGAAAGTCCTTTAGACTGATGCATAATTAAGGCGCTGGGACCTACACCAAATTTCTCTGTTCCTAATAATTTCTCTGTTGCGGTTGGAACCAAAAATGCTGGTCCAATTCCATAAATCAGTTTTTTACTCTTAGGAGCAAAAAAAGCGGTTACTGTAGCATCACTTAAACCAAATTCATGTGTATTCAAGCCCGTAATATTTCTTTGATCGATTACAGGAATCACATATCGGGTAATTAAATTCAAATTGTCTGTTAATTTAAAAGGAATTACCGGCTGTACGTTTATGGTATATTTGACACCATTGTAAGGACCAATTCCATAATTTAAATTATTCTGAAGCGGTAAACTGATTAAGCTTGCCACTGGATTTGCCAATTTATCGGCCAGTTCCTGTGCGCTTGCACCTGGTTTAGCTTCATCTTGTGCGTGCGCATAAAAAGTCAAAATGAAACAGAAAATGCCAAACCAGAATGTGATAATATTATAAGACCTTATACTTTTCATATTTTCAGAATTTTATAGATTTTTCATTCTAAATCAAAATGAAACAACTTAAATAATTAAAGTTGTTTCACTTCAATTCTAACTAACTCAATCTAATGGTCTGGAAAAATTTTCTTCCAGTCTTTTTTCATATCTACCACATGCCATTTGTTTTTAGCTGCGGCATTTAAGGAAGCATTGTCTTTTTCCTGATAATTGTATTCTCTAATAGAGTCATTATGGTTTACAAGCAATTGAAATGAGGGATATTTATTTCCCTGCGAATATTGCAGCATAGCTATATCACCCGCTCCGCCTTCATTACCACAGGCGAAAACAGGTCTTTGCCCTATGTGAAGCTGTATGCTTACTGGTTTTCCTTCTTTATCATTAAAATAATTTAGAGCCGGTTCTCTAATAATAGTGTTTGCGGTTCCATCATATTTATATTTAAAAGAAGTTCCTATTACTTGGCTCTTTGGTATTCCATAAAAATCTGCCGATGCAGCACGAACTAGTTCAATTGTTCCTCCCGTTACAATAAAGGTTTTAAATCCGTTGGCACGCAGATAATTCAAGAGTTCTAATTGAGGCTGATACCGTATTTGTTTCAACGGAATATTTTTAGTGGGATATTTAGCACTGGCAATAAATTCTTTTGCACTGGTTTCAAACTCATCTTCGGTCATTCCGGTATGGGTTGCTGCCACTAATTCTATAAGCGCTTTTTCGCCTCCTTTTTCAAAAAATGATTTATCTTTTTCGATAACTGCTTTAAAAGGCTGTTTTTTTGCCAGCTCTGGTTTTGCTTCTACCATTTGTTTCACTCTGTAAAAAGCAAAAAGTTCTTGTACATACGGTTTTTCGGCCCATAGTGTACCATCGTTGTCAAATGTGGCAATTCTGTCTTCTATAGGAATAAAATCGGGACTTCCTTTTTTGGTTACTTTCTCTACGTAGGCGATAATGTCATTCTTTAGAGTTCCATTATTCCAACTTGGCAAAGGATCTCCAATTATAGTAGATTCAGAGGTTTTGCTATCTGACGATGGAGCAATTAGGGTATCTGATTTTTTACATGACAAAAACACGGATAACGTAATGAACAAAAAAAATATTTTTCTAGACATATCATTTTGTTTATCCAAAAGATTCAAGCTTTTAACGCCTGAATCTTTTAGTGATTCTCATTTTATTTTTTCTTTTTTGAAGCTGTTTCTTCTTCTTTTATTTTAGGAAGAATATTTTTCTCAACGTATTGTTGTGTTTTAATACCTTGTAATGTTTGATTCAAAATAGTAGTAGGATTAAAACTTGGCGGGAATGAACGTGGAGGATATTCCTTAAATGATTCTGCAAAAACAAATACTTCGTTCATGGCACCGTATACAGCTCCTACGTGGTTAATAATATAATCCCAGTAGGTATTTGAAGTGATATCGGCTCTTTCGTATGGATCTTGATAAAGGTTAAATATTTTCTGCATACGAAGTTCTGTAAATGGCTCTGCCCAAACTCCCATAGTTCCTGCCAAACGTTGTTCTGCAAAAACATATTTATAATCACCTTGACGTAAACCAACTAATAAACCGTCATCATCAGAATAGAAAAATTTATCTCTGTGGCTTTTTCCTCCTTTTAATAAATCTGTTTGGTCAAATCCATCCAAATGTACTTTATAGGTTTTTCCGTTTGCATTATATCCTTTCAAAAGCTCTTTAGTAATATTTGGATCTCCCGCAATAGAAGCAAAAGTTGGAATCCAGTCATTATGGCTCATTAATTCTGTTGTTACAGTTCCAGGTTTGATGTTGCCTGGCCATCGTACAATACATGGCACACGAAAAGCACCTTCCCAGTTTGTATTTTTTTCTGAACGGAATGAAGTCATAGCACCATCAGGCCATGTATTCATATGAGGACCATTATCTGTTGAATACACTACAATGGTATTTTCAGCAATTCCTAAATCGTCTAATGCTTTTAGAATACTTCCAATCGTTTCGTCGTGCTCGATCATACCATCAATGTATTCACTGTCACCGTGTGTATATCTTCCTCTATGTTCTGCTCTAACGTGTGTACGAAGGTGCATACGGGTTGCATTAAACCAGCAGAAAAATGGTTTACCAGCTGCATTTTGTCTTTTAATAAAATCAATAGCTGCTGCAGATGTTTCATCATCAACTGTTTCCATTCTTTTTTTAGTAAGAGCTCCAGTATCTTCAATTTTTTGTTTTCCGATTTTTCCAAAGCGAGGATCAACCGTTGGATCATCTACATTGGTAGCGGTACATTTTAAAACTCCTCTTGGACCATATTTTTTCAAATATTCTGGATCTTTAGGATAATCCGGCAATTCTGGTTCTTCTTCAGCATTTAAGTGATATAGATTTCCAAAAAATTCATCGAAACCATTTACAGTTGGCAGACTTTCGTTTCGGTCACCCACGTGGTTTTTACCAAATTGTCCTGTTGCATATCCTAAGCTTTTCATGATTCCTCCTATAGAAGGATCTAACTGGCTCATACCCATAGGTGCGCCTGGGAAACCTACTTTTGTAAGACCTGTACGAATACCATGTTGTCCTGTTAGGAATGCAGCACGTCCGGCAGTACAGCTTTGTTCACCATAATAATGTAAAAATCGAAGTCCTTCATTGGCTAAACGATCAATATTTGGAGTGGTATAGCCCATCAATCCATCGCTATAGGCACTTATATTTGTAATTCCAATATCATCACCCCAAAGTACCAGGATATTTGGCTGTTTTTTACTTTGCGCTGAAATTGATAAAGATGTAAAGCATAATAATGCTAAAACTATAATCGCATTATTAAATCCGCATTTTAAGTTGATGTGTTTCATGATAAAAAAATTGGTTAATAATTCCTGTTATATGTGAGGGTAAAGTTTCAAACAAAAAATAGGAGAACGAATAAATTCTAAAACCAGTTTTAAAGTCTTAAAATCATTGTTTCATTTTTATTATTATATTTTAATTGGCAAGAAAACTTCTTTAACTTTTTTTTAAGCTTCTCAAAATTAACTAATTAATAGGCGAACTATAGTGTTTAGGTGGGATGACATTGTTTCATTTTATAAAATGAAACAACAAAAATTTAGAATCTGAAACAAAATGTTTCAATTTTGAAAATGAAACATCTATACAAGACCTCTAAAACCAATTTTAAGTCGAATTGGATTTTTAAGAAATGTGATTTTTTGGTTAGAAAAATTTCTAAAATGAAACATGAGAATCATTTAACTTATTTAATGAGGAGATTCTTCGTTAATAATAAACATAAAAAAAGCCATTTACTTTCGTAAATGGCTTTTTCAAAATTATTATAAATTATTATTCAATCTCAGATACTCTCATGGTGTTTACCATTCCTCTATCTTTAATAGGCATTGCTGCAAGGTTAATTAAGTAATCTCCTTTTGTTACATATCCTTTTTCAACAGCAATTTTATTTACATCAGTTACTGTATCATCTGTACTTTCTTCATTATCATAGTAGAATGATTTAACTCCCCATAAAAGGTTTAATTGAGTTAAGATTCTTTTGTTTGAAGTAAATACTAAAATGTGTGCTGTTGAAGGACGCCAAGCTGAAATTTGGAAAGCAGTGTAACCACTGTTTGTTAAAGTACAAATAGCTTTAGCTTCGATTTCATTAGCTAATAAAGCCGCTTGGTGGCAAACTGTTTTAGTAACGAAACGTTTTGTTTTAATTTGTGGTGTATTTTGTGGCACTTGGATTAACGGAGAGTTTTCTACCGCTTCGCAAATTTGTGCCATTCTTTGAATTACTTGTACCGGATAGTTTCCTGTTGCAGTTTCTCCAGATAACATTACAGCATCTGCACCGTCCATTACTGAGTTAGCAACGTCATTTACTTCTGCTCTTGTTGGAGTTAAGCTTGTAATCATTGTTTCCATCATTTGAGTGGCAACAATTACTGGAATTCTCGCGGTTTTTGCTCTACGGATTAAGTCTTTTTGCACCAATGGTACTTCATGAGCAGGAAGCTCAACACCAAGATCTCCACGAGCAACCATTAAACCATCGCAATATGCTACAATTTTATCCATGTTCTCTAGAGCTTCTGGCATTTCAATTTTAGCAACGATTGGAATTTTAACTTCTGAATGTTTCGCGATTAATTCTTGTAGATCTTGTAAATCGCGTGGCGTTTTCACGAATGAAAGTGCGATCCAGTCTACTTTTTGTTCGATTGCAAAAATCGCATCAGCAATATCTTTTTCAGTTAAAGCTGGTAAAGAGATTTTAGTGTTTGGAAGATTAACTCCTTTTTTAGATTTTAATTCTCCTCCTTGAATAACTTTAGCAACAACCTCTGATTTTTTATCTGTTGAAACTATTTCGAAAATAAGTTTACCATCATCAAGCAAGATACGCTCTCCTTCATTTACATCATTCGGGAAATTTTGATATTTCATGAATACTCTTTGAGATGTTCCAATAATATCTTCTGCAGTTGTAAATGTAATTAAGTCTCCATCGTGAACTACAGTTCCTTCTTCCATTACACCAACTCTAAGTTTTGGTCCCTGCAAATCTCCAAGAATTGCTGTAGTGTAACCAAACTCTTCATTTAGGCCTCTAATAATGTTGATTTTTTCTTTTACCCCTTCGTAATCTGCATGCGAAAAATTGATTCTAAATACATTAACCCCTGCATCGATCATATCCTTGATAATCTCTCTTGTACTACATGCAGGCCCAAGTGTAGCAACAATTTTGGTTTTCTTACTTGTTAACATTTTTTTTAAAAAATTAGATTGTTTTTTGATTTTATTTTATTGGTATCTACAGCATAAATAGCAGCGATACTTTCTATTGAATTTAATCGTTGCTGTATTTCCGTGAAATTGACAGTTTCCTCACTGTTATCAATTTTCAGGAAATAATCTACTTTTTTGAATTCAGGAAGTAAATGAATTGTTGTAGAAACCTCACTTGTTTCATTAGAAAACAAATTCTGGAAATCATTTGTACTCACAGAAATGATCTCATTTTTATTCTGAATCAAATTCCATGATACAGCTTTCTCAGAATCATAATAATAAAATCTTGAAAAATTTGCCTCGCCTTCTTTAGTTTGAGCATGTATCTCGCTTTTGCTCTTACTGAGGTTTATCGGAAGGTTTTTATTGATAAAATAAGCAAGTCTGTAATCTTCTAATGAAGTATGAATTGCCATTAAATAATAATCAATTTCGTCAAATTCGTCTAAATCCAATCTATGAACAGCCATGTCATGAAAAATCAAGTTGTAAATATACTATTTCTAACGGAGCATCAATAGTTATGTGTGTCTTGTTTTTGTTAATTTATAAACGAAAACGATTTAGCATTAGGAAAATTACAGCAAATTTGTAGTTATTTCTTGTCAATTTTTTCCTGAAATGCAAAATAAGCTCTTTGCGAAGCTTTTTCTTCTGCTTTCTTTTTTGAGGTAGCCCGCGCTCGTGCTACTACTTTATCGTCTATACTTAATTTGACTCCAAACAAACGTTGTCCGTCAATTCCATTATCTTCAAAAATATCATAATGAAAGATTCTCTTTTCTTTCTGACACCATTCGATAACTAAACTTTTATAACTAATTACTTTTCCTTCCAGTCGTGCAATGTCGACATAAGGTGTAATTACTCTTTTTTGGATAAATCTCTCACAGTATGAATATCCTTTGTCTAAATAAATGGCTCCTACAAGCGATTCGAAAATATTACCATGTATATTTTCTCCAAAATGCTGTACAGGTACTTTACTCTCTACGAACCTTACTAAGTTTAGGTCTTTTCCAAGTTCGTTTAAATGTTCGCGACTAACAATTTTAGAGCGCATTTTTGTTAAATAACCCTCATCTCCGTTGGGTGCTTTATTAAACAAATGTGCAGCAATAACAGCGCTTAACATAGCGTCTCCTAAAAATTCCAGGCGTTCGTAATTTATGGGGTGTCCATTTTCATCTAATTTATTTGATGATCTGTGGGTAAATGCTTTTCTATAAAATTCGATATTTATAGGTGGAAAACCAAGAATTTTCTGAATAGTGTCAAAAAAAATCCCGTCTTCTAGAGAACGGGATTTAGAAAATATTTTTTTGATAATATTCATATGCGAAAAACTAGTCAGCTAATTTTTTAAACAATACACAAGCATTGTGTCCGCCAAAACCAAACGTATTACTCATGGCAACGTTTACTTCTCTTTTTTGCGCTTTGTTCAAAGTTAAATTAAGAGATGGATCGATATTTTCGTCAACAACACTATGGTTAATCGTTGGAGGAACAATTCCGTTTTGCATTGCCAAGATAGAAGCAATAGCTTCGATAGCTCCGGCAGCACCAAGTAAGTGTCCTGTCATTGATTTTGTTGAATTAATATTGATGTTTTTAGCATGACTTCCAAAAACAGCGCTGATTGCTTTTAACTCAGCAACGTCTCCTAATGGAGTAGAAGTTCCGTGCGTGTTGATATGATCTACTTGATCAGGGCTCATTCCAGCATCTCTTAGAGTATTTTCCATTACTGCAATAACTCCAATTCCTTCTGGATGTGGTGCTGTTAAGTGGTAAGCATCAGATGACATTCCGCCTCCGCCAATTTCGCAATAGATTTTTGCACCTCTTGCTTTAGCGTGTTCGTAATCTTCAAGAACTAAAGCTCCTGCTCCTTCTCCTAAAACGAAACCATCTCTGGTTGCATCAAAAGGTCTTGAAGCGGTTTCTGGACTTTCATTTCTTGTAGATAAAGCGTGCATCGAACTGAAACCTCCCATACCTGCAATAGTAACTGCAGCTTCAGAACCACCAGAAATAATAACATCACACATTCCTAAACGTATGTAGTTGAAAGCATCGATTAATGCATTTGCAGAAGACGCACATGCAGAAACAGTAGTATAATTTGGTCCCATATAGCCATTACGCATCGAAATGTGTGCTGGAGCAATATCGGCAATCATTTTAGGAATAAAGAACGGATTGAACTTTGGAGTTCCATCACCTTTTGCATAATACATTACTTCATCCTGAAAAGTCTCTAAACCTCCAATTCCTGCTCCCCAGATAACACCAACTCTTTGTTTGTTAACATTATCATTAGTAATTCCAGCATCTTTAATAGCTTCATCACTGGCAGCAATTGCATATTGAGCAAATTTATCTAGTCTACGAGATTCCTTGCGATCCATGTAATCTTCAATATTGAAGTTTTTCACTTCGCAGGCAAATTTCGTTTTGTGCTTCTCTGTATCATAATACGTGATAGGAGCGGCTCCGCTTACCCCATTCACAAGTGCATTCCAATATTCCTGGATATTATTCCCGATAGGAGTAAGTGCACCTAATCCTGTTACAACAACTCGCCTTAATGCCATAAATATGTATTTTGTGTCTTTAAACAAATAAAACCCATGTTTCTTAACTGTATTGCTACTTAAGAGCCATGGGCATTACAATATAAGTATATCTTTTTGATTGAAAACCAATCGAATTTTAAATTTTAAAAAATAATAACACCCGATTCTTAAAAATTACAAAAATCAAAAAACAAATTCCAATTGGAATGTGGAATTCAAAAATTGGGATTTTTAGAAATCGGGTGTGGTATTATTATTTTTTTGCTTCCTCGATATAAGAAATAGCTTGACCAACAGTAGCAATGTTTTCTGCTTGATCGTCTGGAATTTGAATATCAAATTCTTTTTCGAATTCCATAATAAGCTCAACAGTGTCTAATGAGTCAGCTCCTAAATCATTAGTGAAGCTTGCTTCTGTTACAACTTCGTTTTCGTCAACACCTAATTTGTCTACGATAATCGCTTTTACTCTTGATGCAATGTCTGACATAATCTTTAATTTTAGAATTTAATTTGTTGGCAAAAATAAAAAACTTTATTTTAAAACAACTATTTAGTTTATAAATGTGACACTAATTTATAAAATTAATTTCAAGAAAGCCGTTTTAAAGCTATTTATTTTCGATTTTTATTCCGTTTTTTGCATTCTCAAAATAAATAATATTATGAAAAAAATTATCGTTTTTGCCTCAGGATCAGGATCTAACGCAGAAAACATTATAAAATATTTTTCAAAAACCGAATTTGCTAAGGTTGTTTCTGTTTTTACAAATAACGCTTCTGCAAAAGTGATTGAAAGAGCAAAAAATCATCAAATTCCTGTCGAAATCTTCTCAAAAAACGAACTTTTAGAGCGAAATGTATTACAAAAAATACAAAAAATCGACCCAGATTTGATTGTCCTTGCCGGTTTTCTTTTGAAATTTCCCGAAAATATAATCGAGAAATATCCTCACAAAATTATAAATATCCATCCTGCACTTTTACCTAATTATGGAGGTAAAGGAATGTACGGAATGCACATTCATAGAGCTATTGTAAATAATAAGGAAAAGGAAACTGGAATCTCTATTCATTATGTAAATGAAAACTATGACGAAGGCGGAATTATCTTTCAGGCAAACGTTGCTTTAACGGATGAAGATACGCCTGAAACAGTTGCCGAGAAGATTCATGAATTAGAACAAAAACATTTTCCTGAGATCATCCATAGATTGTTAGATGCAAATTCCAATAATTAAAATCTTAATTTACACAATCTAAAATCTGAAATCTACAATCTAAAATAAATTAATGTCTCACGAAGTACATATATATACAGACGGCGCCGCAAAAGGTAATCCGGGAAACGGCGGGTATGGAGTCGTAATGGAATTGGTTGGAACACCACATAAAAAAGAATTCTATGAGGGTTTTCGCCTTACTACCAATAATAGAATGGAACTTCTTGCTGTAATTGTAGGTTTAGAAAAACTGAAAAAGCCAAATATGAAAGTCCTTGTTATTTCAGATTCTAAATATGTCGTTGATTCTGTTGAAAAAAAATGGGTTTTCGGATGGGAGAAGAAAGCTTATAAAGACAAAAAAAATCCCGATTTATGGAAACGCTTTTTAATCGCCTATAGAAAACATCAAGTCGATTTTAAATGGATAAAAGGCCACAACAATCATCCTCAAAACGAACGTTGCGACCAATTAGCGGTTATGGCATCCATGCAGCCCAAACTTTCTATAGATGTTTATTACGAAACTATTGGCTCTAAAGAATAAAAAAACGCATCAAGTAATTTGATGCGTTTTTTTGTACTAACTTAATTTCTTGCCTACTCTTTATCTAAATCTTTTGCAGTTTTAAACCCTGTTAAAAGTCCAATACCGGCCATTATAAAAATAATAGAAGGATAAACCGCACCATCATTAAGGGAAGTATACGTTGTAATTAGTAACGCTAGAAAAATTCCAACACCACTTCCTATTAACAAGAAAGCCACATTTACAACAAATACTTTCCAAGCAGGAACTCCGCTTCCTTTTCCCTGTAAAAAGATACTCGCATCTACTCCTTTTTCTATAAGAGCCAATCGCTCTCTATTTCTTGTTGAATAAATTAAATAAACGATCCCGAAGACCATTAAGAAAAAGCTAATTGGAATTAAAATTTTGTCATCCATGATATTTACGTTTTTAATTGATTGATATACCCATATGACGACCGTTTTTAAAATGAGGTTACAGATTTTTTCAAAAAAATCATTTTTTTAAATTACAAAATCCAAAATCAACTGATAATCAATTAATTTTAATTGAAATTATCTCCTTGTCA
This sequence comes from Flavobacterium sp. H4147, assembly GCF_029360735.1. Lineage (NCBI taxonomy): Bacteria > Pseudomonadati > Bacteroidota > Flavobacteriia > Flavobacteriales > Flavobacteriaceae > Flavobacterium > Flavobacterium sp. H4147. The sequence goes on from NZ_JARKNB010000001.1 coordinate 1,043,352, forward strand.
AAACTTTGACAAAGTCCAACTCCTATTCTTTATTATATATATTAAGTTTGGAATTTATTAAAATTGGAATTTATTTTTTAAAATTATTGTAACCTAAACAAACTTCTTGTCGTCCTATATATATGAGCACATTACAAGATCAACATTATATCGATAAAATTCTGCAAGGCGAAACAAATGCTTTTGCTGTGCTGGTTGATCGTTATAAAGATCTGATCTTTACCTTGTCTCTCAAAATGATGAAAAACAGAGAAGAGGCTGAAGAAGTTTCTCAGGATACTTTTATTAAAGTATTTAATTCTTTGGGCAAGTTTAAAGGCGATTCTAAATTCTCGACATGGATTTATAAGATCTCTTATAACACATGTCTGGATCGTTTAAAGAAAAATAAAAAAGAGGAAAACAATATTTCGATAGACGATTTTTCATCGCATTTGATAAAAACAATGGATAATGCTTTAAGTGCTTTGGAAGATAAAGAACGGAAGCAGACGATTCAGAATTGTTTGAATTTGCTGCCAAGAGAAGAAAACTTCCTGCTGACCTTGTTTTATTTTGAAGATCAGAATTTGGAAGAAATTGGAAAAATCATGAATATCAACGCTAATAATGTCAAAATAAAATTATTTAGGAGCCGACAGAAATTAGCCGTAATTTTGAAAAAGCAGTTAGAACCAGAAATAATAGATTATTATGAAAGAGAGCGATAAAAACATAGAAAATCTTATTGATAAAATGATGGCCGAAGATACACTTCAGTCGCCATCTGCCGACTTTACTTCGAATATAATGTCGCAAATTCTTATTTCTGAAAAAGCAAAAATAAAACCATATAAACCTTTGATTTCAAAATCGGTATGGATTGCTATTGGCCTAGCAGTAACTTTCTTAGCGCTTTATGTTTCTCTTTTTTCAGTTTCAGATAATGATCTTAAAATTGATGAAATTGGAAAATTATATTCAAATAAAGTTTCAACAGCCTTCAATGAAATTCATTTTTCTAAGACGATGTTATATGCTGTTTTAGTAGTTCCTTTTATGATTTTGGTTCAAATTGGAATTTTGAAAAATTATTTTGATAAAAAGTATCAGTTGTAAGTTTTAAAATAGTCTTCTCTTTTATAGATATAATCCTTTCCAATATAGCAATCTTGACTTATATCATATCTGTTTTTATAGAGGAAATAGGCTATTGTTAGATACTCATCATTTTTCAAATTAGCTTTATTAAGCTCTAGTTTTCCTTTTCGAGATGATACTTTAGAATATTTTTTTAAAAACCTATCAAATCCCAAATTCGAATATTCTTTTTCTATTTTACAATTTATTTTAAATCTACGCGGGTACTTCGGGTTTTTAAATAATTTATTATCAAAAACAAATTCGTTATTTAAAACCTCATTTAAGAAAGATTTGAATGATTTAAATTGTTTAGAATAATATTTTTTATAAAGAAAAAACAATTCGTTGCTATTTGTCAAAAAAATTTCATTACTGTTTGTTTGAAGGTATATGTCAGAAAATAATGACAGAGGTGGTGGCAATCTTATAGCTCCATTTATTGTGTCGCCTCGATCAGCTAGCATTTCTATCATTTCTTTAGAAAAATTAAGATCTTTTCGTTCACAAGAAAATAAAATACAAAGCACTAATAAAAAGCTAATTTTCTTCATAGTTGAGATTTCAGATTTTAAACAAAGCTAATGAAAAACATTTCGCAAAATATAAGTTGCTTTTTAAATCCAAAAAACATATTTTAAGCTTTTAAACAAATCAATTTTAATCAATTCATTTACAATAGTTTTACTTCGAAATCGTTGTTATTTTTTTAAGAAAATTTTGCGAACCTAAACCATTGCAATATTGTAACTTATGAAGTATCTTTGCACCCTAATTCGAAATTCATAAAATGAATAAACTATTGATTGTTGGAACAGTTGCTTTCGACGCGATTGAAACTCCTTTCGGAAAAACAGATAAAATTTTAGGTGGTGCTGCAACCTACATCGGATTATCAGCGTCATTTTTTAACTTACAATCGGCCATTGTTTCTGTAGTTGGCGACGATTTTCCTCAAGAACATTTAGATTTATTAACCTCAAAAAATATTGATATCTCTGGTATCGAAATTGTAAAAGGCGGAAAAACTTTTTTCTGGAGTGGTTTATACCATAATGATTTAAATTCAAGAGACACTTTAGTTACTGAATTGAACGTTTTAGCTGATTTTCAGCCAAAAGTTCCTCAAAACTACAAAGACGCCGATGTGGTAATGTTAGGAAACTTACACCCATTAGTACAAAGTAGTGTTTTAGATCAATTAGAGAAAAAACCAAAATTAGTAGTTTTAGACACCATGAATTTCTGGATGGACTGTGCTCTTCCTGAATTATTAGACGTTATTAAACGTGTAGATGTTATTACAATCAATGACGAAGAAGCAAGACAACTTTCTGGTGAATATTCATTAGTAAAAGCGGCTGCGAAAATCCAAGATTTGGGACCTAAATATGTGGTGATCAAAAAAGGAGAACACGGAGCACTTTTATTCCACAATAGAGAAGTATTCTTTGCACCTGCTTTACCATTAGAAGACGTTTTCGATCCAACAGGAGCAGGAGATACTTTCGCAGGTGGTTTCTCAGGATTCATTGCGCAGAGCGAAAACATTTCGTTTGGAAACATGAAAAACGCAATTATTTACGGTTCAAATTTAGCTTCGTTCTGCGTAGAGAAATTTGGAACCGAAAGGATGGAAACCTTAAGCAAAGCCGAAGTAGCGATTCGATTACAGCAATTTAAGTCGTTAACTCAGTTTGATATAGAAATATAATGCCTAAGAGCCTCGATAAAACGGGGCTTTTTTATTACGTTAATACACACAACTTACAACAACACACAAAATAAAAAACAATGAGCGACGCTTTAAAACACGAATGTGGTATAGCCTTAGTTAGACTTCTTAAACCGCTTGAATACTATAAAGAAAAATACGGAACTGCTTTCTACGGAATTCAGAAAATGTATTTAATGATGGAAAAACAGCACAACCGCGGACAAGACGGTGCTGGTTTTGCAAGTATAAAATTTGATGTTGATCCAGGACAACGCTACATCAGCAGAGTTCGTTCTAATCACGCACAACCTATACAGGATGTTTTTAAACAAATCAATGAGCGTATCAGTGAAGAATTAAAAGCAAACCCGGAATTAGGCGACGACATGAAAGAATTAAAAGCGAACATTCCTTATATAGGAGAATTGTTTTTAGGTCACGTTCGTTACGGAACCTTTGGAAAAAACAGCATTGAAAGTGTTCACCCATTTTTACGTCAAAGTAACTGGATGCACCGTAACTTGATTTTGGCTGGAAACTTTAACATGACAAATGTTAAGGAACTTTTCGAAAATCTTGTAGAACTTGGACAACATCCAAAAGAAATGGCTGATACAGTTACTGTAATGGAAAAAATTGGTCATTTTTTAGATAAAGAAGTTATGCAGTTGTACCAAGACTGTAAAGCCGAAGGTTATTCTAAAAAAGATGCTTCACCAGTAATTGCAGAACGTTTGGATATTGCTAAAATATTAGCTCGTTCGGCTAAAAATTTAGACGGAGGTTACGCTATGGCTGGTTTATTAGGACATGGAGATGCTTTTGTTTTTAGAGACCCTGCAGGAATTCGTCCAGCTTATTTTTATCAAGACGACGAAGTTGTAGTAGTGGCTTCAGAAAGACCTGTTATTCAAACCGTATTCAATGTTCCATTTGACAGTGTTCAGGAAATTGATCCTGGAAATGCTTTGATTATCAAGAAAAACGGAAAAGTTTCTATGAATCAAATTTTGGAGCCAACCGTAAAAAAAGCATGTTCATTTGAAAGAATTTACTTTTCAAGAGGAAGTGACGCCGAAATTTATCAAGAGCGTAAAGATTTAGGGAAATTAATTTTACCAGCAGTTCTTAAAGCTATTGACAGCGATACTGATAATACTGTTTTCTCCTATATTCCAAACACAGCCGAAACCTCATTTTATGGTTTGGTCGAAGCTGCTCAGGATTTCTTAAACCAGAGAAAAAACAATTATATTCTAGAAAATAGAAATACACTTACTGCTGAAACGCTTCAGGAACTTTTATCTGTAAAAATACGTACAGAAAAAGTAGCCATTAAAGATGCTAAACTTAGAACTTTTATTACCGAAGACAGCAGTCGTGATGATTTAGTGGCTCACGTTTATGATGTTACTTACGGCGTAATTAAACCAGAAGACAATTTAGTTATTATTGACGACAGTATTGTTCGTGGTACAACGCTGAAAATGAGTATCATTAAAATGATGGATCGTTTGAAACCAAAACGTATTGTAATTGTTTCATCGGCTCCTCAAATTCGTTATCCAGATTGTTACGGAATCGATATGGCAAAACTAGAAGGTTTAGTTGCTTTTAGAGCAGCACTTGCTTTATTAAAAGAAAGAAACTTATACCATATTGTAGATGAAGTTTACGCTAAATGTAAAGCACAAGAAAATTTCGCTGATAAAGACGTTGTAAATTACGTAACAGAAATTTACAGCCAATTTACACAAGACGAAATCTCAGATAAAATTGCAGAAATGTTAAGTTCGCCAGAAATCAATGCCGAAGTAAAAATCATTTTCCAAACTGTGGAGGATTTACACAAAGCTTGTCCTAAAAACTTAGGTGACTGGTACTTTACAGGAGACTATCCTACTCCGGGAGGAAATCGTGTTGTAAACCGTGCATTTATGAATTTTTATGAAGGAAAAGACGCGCGAGCTTATTAAAAAAGTATTAAAAAAAGGTTAATTTGTGCATTTCATCGGTTTTTTTTGCCGTTTATCCTGTTTCTTTGGTAAAGATGAAAAGCTACAATACTTTTGAGATACCATAACATTAGTAGGTTAAGTTTATGGTAGATTTGGGGCAAAAAGGGTGGAAGAAATTCCACCTTTTTTATTTATAATACACTCAAGTATTTCGATTTTAGACCCTTATAATTCACTTTGTCGGATATTTTTACCATTCATCTAGATTATTTTTTTCATTAAAATAGCTGCCATACATTTACTGAACCATAACATTAGTAGGTTAAGTTTATGGTAGATTTGGGGCAAAAAAGGTGGAAGTGATTCCGCCTTTTTTATTTTCCTTTTTTCAGAAAATAGAGAAAAGATTAAAGAAAACAGATAAATTCTTGAAATAAAAAAAAGACGAGTGCCGAAAGGCGTTCGTCTTTTTTCTATGTTCTTTACTCTATTTTCTTATTTATCTAAAGCAAATCTTCTTGCAACTTCAGTCCAGTTAATTACATTGAAGAAAGCTTCGATATAATCTGGTCTTCTGTTTTGGTAGTTTAGGTAGTAAGCATGTTCCCAAACATCCATTCCTAAGATTGGAGTTCCACCGTTTCCAGCAACTTCTGGCATTAATGGATTATCTTGATTTGGAGTTCCTACTACTTCTAATTTTCCACCTTTTTGAACAACTAACCAAGCCCATCCTGAACCAAATTGTCCAGCACCAGCTTTAGCGAATTTTGCCTTAAATTCTTCGAAAGATCCGAAAGAAGATTCAATAGCAGCTAATAAATCACCTGTTGGCAATCCTCCTCCATTTGGAGACATTACAGTCCAGAATAAATTGTGGTTATAGAAACCTCCACCATTGTTACGAACCGCTGCGTTTGATTTATCTAAATTGATCAAGATGTTTTCGATTGTTTTTCCTTCTAAATCTGTTCCTGCAATTGCTGCATTTAGATTTGTTGTATAAGCGTTGTGGTGCTTTGTATGATGGATTTCCATTGTACGAGCATCAATATGTGGTTCTAATGCATCGTATGCATAAGGTAATTGTGGTAATTCAAAAGCCATGATATTTCTATTTTTATGGTTTATTAATAATTTATCCCAAATTTAGACATTTAACTTTGGAATTGAAAATACTATTTCGTTATAATTGAATTAAATTAACTGATAATTTGCTTTTTTGTTATACAAAATACTGTAAATCTTTATTTTCCATTAAATGCAGTCATGGTGTTTTCTAAACCGGCAGTTCCAAAAGTTTTAATTATTTCTGCCGAAATTTCTAAACGTTCTGGTAATTTCGCTTCTTCTTCAGCATTCCATTCTCCTAAAACATAATCTACCTGCTGTCCCTTTTTAAATTGGTCACTGATACCAAATCTATAACGCGTATAATTTTGTGTGTTCAAAACCAAATTGATATTTTTAAGTCCGTTATGTCCTCCATCGCTTCCTTTTGGTTTAATTCTAATTGTTCCGAAAGACAAGTTTAAGTCGTCTGTAATGACCAAAATATTTTCAAGTGGAATATTTTCTTTATCCATCCAATATTTTACGGCTTTTCCACTAAGGTTCATATAAGTATTGGGCTTCAAAAGAAAAAAGGTTCTTCCTTTAAACTTATATTCGGCTAAAGCTCCCAATTTTACGGTTTCAAACGAAAGACCTTCTTTTTTAGCTAAAAAGTCAAGCACTTTAAATCCAATGTTGTGTCGGGTGTTTACATACTCAGCTCCGATATTTCCTAATCCGACGATTAAATATTTCTTCATGTTATCTATGTTCTCTTCTTTTTGGTGTTGATGAAAACAGTTTTGTTATCCATTTTATCATTTGGCAAAAGTAAACTTAATTAGATAATTTGGCAATGTGTCAATTAGATAATTTCCAGCCAGCTATGATTTAACCGCAAAGTACGCAAAGAGTTTTAGCAGAGTACATGAAGTTTTTCACCTCTAATATGAGTAAATCTCAGATTAAAAGTTCACAAAGTTTGATTTTAGACACAGCTTTGCGAAATTAATATTTAGTATTTATTACACTCGAAACCAAATATCTCAGCGTGCTTTGCGTTAAAAAAACGCATGACTTGACCACAAAGTTCGCAGAGGTTTTACAAGCTCAGCATCTTAGCCACTTAGAACCTTAAAAAAAAAAGCCCCAATCGTAAGATTGAGGCTTTCTTGTATAGAGTTTGAAAAAAATTATTTTTTCTTTCCTTTTGCAGGAGCTTTTGCAGCTTTTGCAGCTTCTTGAGCAGCTTTCATAGCAGCACGAGAGATTCTTACCTGAGCAACAACTGTGTTGTCTGGGTGCATAACTTTGTACTCTGGTTTTCCAACTTTAGTAACATATAATTTGTTACCCATTTCAAGTGGAGTGATGTCAGCTTCAACGAAATCAGGAAGATTTGCTGGTAAAGCTTTAACTTTTAATTTACGTTGGTTTAAACGTAAAACACCTCCCGCAAGAACACCTTTAGATGTACCAACGATTTTCACAGGAACTTCCATTGTGATTTCTTTATCATCAAATAATTGGAAGAAGTCGATGTGTAAAATTTTGTCAGTTACTGGGTGAACTTGGATATCTTGCAAAATTGCATTGAATGATTTTCCTTTTCCAAGCTCAATCACAACTGTGTGTGCATTTGGAGTGTAAACCAAGTTTTTGAACGCTGCAGCGTCTGCTGAGAAGTGTACTGCTTGATTTCCTCCGTATAACACGCAAGGAACCGCTCCAGCATTACGTAAGGCTTTAGTTGACACTTTGCCCACGCTTTCTCTTTCTGATCCTTTAATTGTAATCGATTTCATTGTAAAAAAATATAGTTATTAATATAAATATTCTAATTTGATACGCTTTTAAGCAATACGCTTTAAGCCTTTTTTTCGCATTATGTAATGAGCGACTATTGCTTTTTACATAATGAATTTTCCACTAATGGAATTGTTGTGGTGTACCATATGCATAACTTCTGCAAATAGAGGCGCACAACTCACTACTCTAATTTTATCTGAATGTCTCTTTAACGGAATAGAATCGGTTACAATTAATTCTGTCAATTTTGAGTTTTCAATTTTCTCATACGCACCGCCAGATAAAATAGCATGTGTACAAATTGCTCGAACGCTTAGTGCTCCTTTTTCGATCATTAGGTCTGCCGCTTTTGCTAAAGTTCCTCCTGTATCGATCATATCATCTACTAAGATTACGTTACGACCTTTAACTTCACCAATCAATTCCATAGTGTCGATAACGTTGGCTGCTTTTCTTTGTTTGTAACAGATTACTACATCTGATTCTAAAAACTTAGAGTAAGCATAAGCTCTTTTTGAACCTCCCATATCTGGAGATGCAATGGTTAAATTTTCTAAATTTAAACTTTGCACGTAAGGTAAAAAGATGGTAGATGCAAATAAATGATCTACTGGTTTTTCAAAGAATCCTTGAATTTGGTCTGCATGCAGATCCATTGTCATGATTCTTGTTGCTCCTGCAGCAGTTAATAGGTTTGCTACTAACTTAGCTCCAATTGGAACTCTTGGTTTGTCTTTTCTATCTTGTCTTGCCCAACCAAAATAAGGCATAACAGCTGTAATATGTCTTGCAGATGCGCGCTTTGCAGCATCAATCATTAACAACAATTCCATCAGATTATCTGCACTTGGAAAAGTTGAACATACGATAAACACTCGCAAACCTCTTATTGATTCTTCGTAAGACGGTTGAAATTCTCCGTCACTATACGTTGACATCGTTACTTTTCCTAACGGAATTCCGTATTGTTCTGCAATTTTTTCTGCAAGATAAACACTTTGTGAACAAGCAAAAATTTTAGCTTCTGGTTCTAGGTGCGACATTATAATGTGTTGTTTTTACGCCGCTGCGGTTTTACAATTTTACTTTATCGTTTTAGAGAAAATAAAAGCCGTATAAATGCCTCGGGTGTAGTTAGTTGTGTGTGCGTCGTTTTAACGAGCTGCAAATTTATAAAATTTATTGAACACTGAAAGGAAATATTTAAGTATTTTATTAGAATTTTTAATTTTATTTTTTACATTTGCACCGTGTTAAAGCAATGGGCACATTATTGATCTCATTGTATTGCGTTAAAATAATTTTATGAATTATTTTTTCGTCTGCTAAGCCCGGATGGCGGAATTGGTAGACGCGCTGGTCTCAAACACCTGTGGGAAACCGTGCCGGTTCGACTCCGGCTCCGGGTACTTAAAACCTCTTCTTAACGGAAGAGGTTTTTTTATGGCTTTTTTAAAACCATATAAGTCTCATATAAGTAAATATAACTTTACGCTTAAGCCTTTTAAATCTTCATTTTATTAAATAAACTTACATCACTTATATGGTTCCAACCTCACAACTCGCATTATGCAAAACCGAAAAATTGCACGAATTAGCAATAAAACACAATTGATTTGCTTTTTGATGCAATTCTAAAGCCAATTCAACTTTATCTGGATTTGTAATTGTAACTTTTGGATTTAATCGAACTTCTGTAAAACGCCCGCTTCCGTCTGGATTTACTTCTAAGGTAGCTTCAGCGTTATCTGAATAACTGATGACTTCTATTCCGTTTTGGGAGCAGACATATAAGTATGACATCATGTGGCAGGAAACCAAACTGCTCAATAATAAATCTTCTGGATTGTATAATTCTGGATCTCCTTTGAAGGCTTTGGCTGCTGAAACGTCTAAAACTGGTTTTCCTTCAATTTGAATTTGATGGCTTTTACTATAGAATCTTTTAGATGAATCTTCTTGATTTTGTTTTGAAGTCCAGTTTAATTTTGCTTTGAATAGATGTTTAAACGCCATAATTTTTTCTGCCACGAATTCACGAATTAATATAGATTGAGATGTATGAAAAATCTAATTTCACAAATTTCATAATCTAAAATTCGTGAATTCATGACTAAAAAACAAAAAACCTCAAAAGCAATTAACTTTCGAGGTTTCATAGAGAACTAAACTAGTAAACAAATTCTAAAACTATTTCTTTACTGAGAATTTAAAGGTAGTTTTAGTCTTATAATTTTCTCCCGGGTTTAAAACCGTTGTTGGGAAATTTTTCTGGTTTGGAGAATCTGGATAATGCTCTGTTTCTAGACATAATCCTGTTCTGTGGGCAAACGTTCCTCCGTTTGGCATTGGCAATGTTCCGTCTAGGAAATTTCCAGAGTAGAACTGAATTCCAGGTTCGTCTGTTGTCATTTCCATAACTCTTCCGCTTGCTGCGTGGTATACTTTTGCAATGATTGTTTTTCCTTTTTCAGTATTGTTCAATACCCAGCAGTGGTCATAACCTTTTCCTCTTTCTAACTGCTCGTTTTTAGCATTGATGTCTTTTCCAATTAATTTTGGAGTTCTGAAATCGAAAGGTGTACCCGCAACGTCATCTAATTTTCCTGTTGGAATCAAAGTGGCGTCTACTGGAACTAATTTATCGGCATTTAAAGTCAATTCGTGATCTAAGATTGTTTTGGTAAAATCTCCAGACAAGTTGAAATAGGAATGTTGTGTTAAGTTAACCACTGTTTTCTTGTCAGTTGTTGCTTCATACAAAACTTCTAGTTGATTATCATTTGTCAAGGTATAAGTTACAAAAACTTTAAGATTTCCTGGATATCCTTCTTCCATATCCTTACTTACATAAGACAATTTTAAAGAAGCTGTATCTCCAGATTTAACCTCATCTGCTTTCCAAACTACGTTGAAAAATCCTTGCGGACCTCCGTGCAAAGCGTTTGGCGCATTGTTAATGGCTAACTGATATTCTTTTCCATCTAATGAAAATTTACCTTTTGCAATTCGGTTTCCGAATCTTCCAATCAAAGCTCCAAAAAATGGATTTTCTTTTTCGTATTGTGCCAAAGAACTGAATCCAATTACTACATTTTCAGAAACACCAGTTTTATTTGGTACTTTTAAATCTGTAATTCTTCCTCCAAAAGTGATGATGTCGACTTCCATCCCATTTTGGTTCTTCAGTTTATAACTCTCGACTTTTTGACCTTTAGCGGTTGTTCCGTACTCTGATTTTTCGATTGTAACTTGTGCTTTCTTATCTGAAGAAACTGTAGCTTCATCCATTTTTTTATCGTTTTTGCATTGAACAGAAATTGCGGACAGACTTAGTAGGCTTATCCCTAAAATACAACGTTTTAATACATTCATAAATGATAGTTTTTTGGTTTGTAAAAGGTTAAATGTTAGATGTAAAATGTCAGATGCGAAATTTAATCATTTTAAAAATGTAAATTTTACCTTTTTAAGATTTTTCACATTTTATATCTTACAAATTACATTTTATTGCTTTACAGACCGTGTTGGAATAAATGAAAATAGGCTTCGTTGGCATTAATTTTATCTTTAAACTCTCTTACTGTTGTTTTCTCATCAATTACCAATAATTCTATTCCTGCGATGTCTGCGAAATCTTCCATATATTCTGTTGTAATTGACTGGCTGTAAACGGTATGGTGCGCCCCACCAGCTAAAATCCAAGCGGTTGCTGCCACTTCTAAATTTGGTTTACAATCCCAAAGAACGCGCGCCACTGGAAGTTTTGGTAATTCTGCCATTGGTTTTACTGCTTCAACTTCGTTCACGATTAAACGGAAACGAGTTCCTATATCAACCAATGAAACATTGATCGCATCACCCGCAGGAGAATTGAATACCAAACGAGCTGGATCTTCTTTTCCTCCAATTCCTAATGGATGCACTTCACAAGAAGGTTTTCCGTCAGCAATTGATGGACAGATTTCCAACATGTGAGAACCTAAAACATATGATTTTTGTGGTGTAAAGTGGTATGTATAATCTTCCATGAAAGAAGTTCCGCCTTCTAAACCAACACACATTACTTTTAAAGCTCTAACCATTGCAGCGGTTTTCCAGTCTCCTTCGCCGCCAAAACCATAACCATCGGCCATTAATCTTTGTGTTGCAATTCCTGGCAATTGTTTCCAAACCCCAAGGTTTTCAAATGTATCTGTAAAAGCTCCGAATCCTCCTTCTTCAAGGAAAGCTCTTAATCCTAATTCGATTTTTGCAGCTTCCACTAAAGAACTTCTTTGCGCGCCGCCTTCTTTTAAAGAATCAGTTAAGCTATACGATTGCTCATAAACTGCTAATAAATCGTTTAATTCTTTATCTGTTACTCTCTCAATATGTTTGGTAACGTCTGATGAATCATATCCGTTTACAGAAACTCCAAAACGAATTTGAGCTTCTACCTTGTCGCCTTCTGTAACGGCAACTTCACGCATATTATCTCCAATACGAGCTACTTTTAAGTTTTGAAGTTCGTCCCATCCAAGAGCAACTCTTGACCAGATTCCTAATTGTTTTTGAACTCTTTGGTCTTCCCAGTGCCCAACTACAACTTTACGTTTTTTGCGTAAACGAGACATGATGAAACCAAATTCACGATCTCCGTGAGCCGATTGGTTCAAATTCATGAAATCCATATCGATGCTTCCCCACGGAATTTCAGCATTGTATTGTGTATGTAAATGGCACAATGGCTTTTTAAGAATATTTAATCCGCCAATCCACATTTTTGCAGGAGAGAAAGTATGCATCCAAGCGATAATTCCGATACAGTTTTTCTCAGAATTTGCAGCCAGACATACATCTAAAATTTGCGAAGGCGATTTTACCACATCTTTATACACCACTTTTACAGGAATTGAAGATGAAGCGTCTAATCCTTTTGCAATAATTTGAGAATGCTCAGCTACTTTTCTAAGTGTTTCTTCACCATATAATTCCTGGCTTCCTACTACAAACCATACTTCTTTTTGAGAGATATCAATCATTGTTTTGTTTATTTTGTTTCAAGTTTTCTTTGTTTCAAGTTTTACGTTCTCAAAATGCCGAAAATCTTATTGTTATATTATTATTTTTGTTTTTGTTTGTTTCAAGTTTCAAGTTTCACGTTCCAACAACTTGAAACAAAGAAAACCTGAAACCTGAAACTAAAAATTACTGTCCATAGTACGAATCTTTTCCGTGTTTACGGTTGTAATGTTTCTTTATTAAGGAATCTTTTAATCTTGGTGCGTTTGGATTTATTTGTAAAGTCAGGTACGCCATTTCTGCCACGACTTCTAATACTTTGCTGTTGTAAACCGCTTTTGCCGCATTTTTTCCCCAAGCAAATGGCCCGTGATTTCCAATTAAAATCATTTCTACTTCTTCATAAGAAAGATTTTTTTCTTTGAAGCAATCCAAAATCTGAATTCCGGTATTGTGTTCGTAGTTTCCTTCAATCAGATGATCTGCCATCGGGGGCGCACACGGAATATCAGCTGTTAAATGATCGGCATGCGTAGTTCCGAAAATTGGAATATCCTGCTGTGATTGTGCCCACGCCACAGAATATGTTGCGTGCGTATGTGCGACTCCACCAATATTGGGCCAGTGTTTGTACAAATATGCATGTGTTTTGGTATCTGAAGATGGACGCAGATTTCCTTCGACAACATTGTTGTCAAAATCGACGATTACGATATCTTCAGGTTTTAAATCTTCGTAAGGAACGCCGCTTGGCTTAATGGCAAAAACACCGTTTTTTCTGTCTACAGCGCTTACGTTTCCGAAAGTATACACCACCAAATTCAATGCATTTAACTGCATGTTGGCTTCGTAACATTCTTGTTTTAAATCTTTATAAAGAGAACTCATTTTGAGAAATTTTAATAGTTGGATCTGCAAAAGCACTTAATTGTTCGTAAGCGATAAGCAGTTTATGATAAGCTGCCACTTTATCTAATTGAGGGAAATATTCTCCGTCAAAATCACTACCGATTTTTTGGCTTGCATCGATTACGTTTGGATAAATTCCAGCTGCAACGGCTGCATAAATTGCCGCACCTAAAGCAGGAGTCTGGTCTGAAGCTGCCACTTTAATTGGCTTGTTTAAAACGTTGGCCAAAGTCTGCATGATAAAAGGAGATTTACGAGCAACACCTCCAATACCGATCACGCTGTCGATTTTCACGCCTTCTTCTTCAAAACGGTCTACAATTTTCTTTGCTCCAAAACAGATTGCATTTACTAAAGCTTTGAAAATATGAGGTGCTTTTGTACCTAATGATAAATTTGAAATGGCGCTTTTCACTTCCTGATTGGCATCTGGAGTTCTTCGTCCGTTGATCCAGTCTAAAGCTATTGGAAGACTTTCTGAAACTGGGATTTTCTCTGCCTCTTTAGTTAATTCAACAATTAATTTATCACTGAATTCTTCTCTTAATTGTTCTTTTTGAGCCTCATTTAAAGTTGATGAAGAAGCTAACAAATGTTCTGTTGGCCACATTAGCAATTCTTTGTACCAAGCCAGTAAATCACCAAACGCGGATTGTCCTGCCTCCAGACCAATAAATCCTGGAATTACAGATCCGTCCACTTGCCCGCAGATTCCGCGAACGGTTTTTGTTCCCACTTCCTGATAAGAACCAACTAGGATATCGCAAGTTGAAGTTCCCATAACTCGAACTAAAGTATTCTCTTCGATTTTAGCTCCAACAGCCCCTGAATGTGCATCGAAAGTTCCCACAGCCACAACTGTTTCTGTAGAAAGTCCTAAACGGTCTGCCCATTCTTTGCTTAATTTTCCAGCAACTAAATCTGAAGTATAGGTTTCATCGTATAAATTGCCACGTAAAGTCGCTAAATACGGATGTAATTTTTCTAAAAATTCAACTGGCGGTAATCCGTTCCAGTCTTCGTGCCACATGGCTTTGTGACCTGCTGCACAACGGCTTCTTTTGAAGGTTTTTAAATCTTTATCTTCAATTAATAAATACGTCATTAAATCGCAGTGCTCCATCCAAGTGTGAGCGGCATTTCTAACCGCTTCATCTTGTCTTGCAATGTGAAGGATTTTTGCCCAAAACCATTCCGAAGAATAAATTCCTCCAACGTATTTGGTCACGTCTTCTCCGCCCCAGCTTACTGCCAGTTCATTGATTTCGTTTGCTTCATTTATTGCAGTGTGGTCTTTCCATAAAACCATCATGGCATTTGGGTTTTCTTCAAAACCTTTTGTCAATGCTAATGGCGTTCCATCTTTTGTAACTGGAACAGGTGAAGATCCGGTTGTGTCAATACAAATTCCGCGAACCAATGACGGATCAACTTTACTTTCCTTTACAACATTTTGAATCGTAGTTTCCAGTCCTTCGATATGATCCAAAGGATGCTGGCGAAATTGGTTTATAGAGGCGTCACAATATTGCTTGTTTTTCCATCTTTTGTAATGAGAAACATTCGATGCCAGCTCCTGCCCATTTTCTGTGTCAATAAGCACCGCGCGAACAGAATCTGTTCCGTAGTCCAATCCTATTACATAATTTTTCATTCGTATTTATTTAAAATATTGACAAATATAATTATAAAAAAATTATAAGTGTTTAAAAAACACTTAATGTGGTTGTGCGTCTCGATTTTTTACAAAAAATGCATTAAAACGAAGATTTTAGATCAAAACAAAAAACAAATGTTAATGTTACATTTATTATGTTGCGATTATTTCATCTTAATTTTCAAAACAGTTACAGAATAAGGAGCAAAATCGTATTGAACTTTGCTTCCATTAACTTTAAACTGGCTCTCTTTTGGACTGATTTTGGTTGGCGCTACAAATGAATTTTCGTCATTTAATCCGTCTCCTTTCAACGTAACCGCTGTTCCTTTTGAGTCTAATTTTGCTCCTTTAAAATCAATTGATGCATTTTGAGATGAAGCCGAAGTGTTTACGATTTTCAGAATTAGTTCTTTGGTATTTACATCTTTTACTGCAGAAGCAAACAAATCGTTTTGTCCTGTAATGGCTTTTCCGTCTTTTGTAATGCTTAATAAATCTGTTCCTTTATGGTTTGAAAACAGTTTTTGCACATAATAATTTGGTGTTCCAAATGATTGCAAATTGTTGAACCAAATCATATCGGGTGTCCATTGCCAGCCTTCTTCATGAGCTAATAATGGCGCATAAGAGGTTAGATGAACTACCTCAGCATTACGCTCCATTCCAGTCATGAAAGCGGCTTCAGAAAAAGCACATTCCCAGTTGTTTTTGTTGTCTGGACTTGCAATTGCTACACTTTGTGCCGCATATTCTCCTGCAAATATTTTGGGACCTTTACGGTCATAACTGTCATAACGGGTTGCATTTTTACGAAACCAAGCTGGGTCTTTGTAATAATGCTCATCTACAATTTCTGCATTTAGTTTTTTAAGTTCCTTCATTCCATAATCAAAGAAATCTCCATCAGGGAAAGGTCCTGTTCCTGAAACAATAGTGATGTTTGGATATTTATTTTTAATTGCTTTTTCGAATACTTTAAAACGTTCAATATAATCTGGTCCCCACTGTTCATTTCCAACTCCAATAAATTTTAAGTTGAATGGTTTTGGGTGTCCCATATCGGCTCTTACTTTTCCCCAAGCGGTTTCTGTTCCGCCGTTTGCGAATTCAATTAAATCTAATGCGTCTTGAACGTAAGGGTCGATTTGATCCATTGGAACTAATTGTCCTGTATTAAACTGACAGGCCATTCCACAGCTTAAAATTGGAAGCGGAGAAGCGCCAATATCTTCTGAAAGCTGGAAATATTCAAAGAATCCCAATCCGAAACTTTGGAAATAATCTGGAGCTGGTCGATGTGAAAATTCCATATTCCAACGGTTTACAGCTGTTTCTCTGTCTTCTACTTTTCCAACCGATTTTTTCCATTGGTAACGTTCTGCCAAAGTTCTTCCTTCTACAATACAACCACCTGGGAAGCGTAAAAATCCTGGTTTTAAATCGTATAATAATTGCACTAAATCTTTACGAAGCCCATTTTTTCTTCCTGCCCAAGTATCTTCTGGAAACAGGGAAATATTATCTAAATCAATTACTCCATTTCCTTCGAAAGTGATTTTTAATTTTGCTTTGGCTTCTGTTGCGGTTGAAGTTAATTGAGCCGAATAATTTGACCAATCTTTTGAGGTTGGAACAACCGAAGTTTCTCCCAAGACTTTGTGGTCTTTATCAATAAATTGAAATTTAATTTTAGAAATATTACCTGAAATTTTGGCCGCTTTTAAAGTCAAATTGTATTTCAAATCTTTCTTGATTCCCATTCCTCTGAAACCTTCGTTTATCAACTGATATCCATTCGCATTGTTAATGGTAACTCGGCAATAATTATGATTGGTTCCTTGTTGGGAATACTGAATTACGTTTGCAATTCCAGATTGCTGGTTTAATTTATGGCGGTCACTGTTGGGTTCATTCCATCCCATCATTGGAAACAAAAATTCAAACGATCTGTTTTTGATCATTTCGGCATATAATCCTCCGTCGGCAGCAAAATTGATGTCTTCAAAAAACACTCCGTACATGGTTGGCTGAATTTTGGTAATCGATTTGGAAGCATCTACTTCAAGGTTGTTTTTTTGTGCCGATGTGTATATGCTTGTCAACATCGCTCCTAAAAGGGTAATTTTGGTAATAAAATTGGTATTCATATTTTTATTGTTTGTTCTGTGTATTCGATTGTAACTTTCTGCACTTTTTTGATAATTAGAAGCCCGAAAAATTAGGCAAATTGTATGGCTTCATTATCCTGTATTCTATTTTAAAACAGGCCACAAATCAGCATCCCATTGCATTTCTTTGACTACTAGTTTTGGTGTTCCGTTAGTTTTCTTTTCGTAAGCGTGATAAAACATATAATCTTTCCCATCAAAAGTATAGGCGCTGTTATGGCCTACTCCAAAATAGTTTTCATCGCCTTGAATTACTAAACTTCCGCCACCTTGATCGAGCTGTTTTCCCTCTTTATCAACATAAGGTCCTGTTACATTTTTTGATCTTCCAACTACTACTTTATAAGTACTTTTTTCTCCGCGGCAGCATAAATCCCAAGAAAGAAATTGATAGTAATAACCATTTTTCTTAAAGATAAAAGGAGCTTCAAGCGCGCCATCACCTGGATCAGAATCTAGTAATTCGAAACTTCTTTTTCGTTTTGCGATTGTATGCCATTCTTGAGGCTGTGCAATTGATTTTAAATCTCGATTTAATTTTACCAATTTCAATCCTTCCCAAAAAGAACCGAAAGCAAGCCAAGGCGTGTTGTTTTCATCAAAGACCAAATTTGGATCGATGGCGTTCCACATATCGCGATTGGGCTGCGATTGAATGACAATTCCTTGATCGATCCATTTGTAATTTTTGTCTTTGGGATTTAAAGTCGTATTAGTCGCAACACCAATCGCCGATGTATTTTTAGCGAAAGCTGAAACCGAATAATACAGATAGTATATATTGTTATGAAATGAAATATCTGGCGCCCAAATATGATTTTTAAAATCGGCTGCAACGCCATCTGCCCAAACTGGTTTTTCGGCGAAAACCTGTGGTTCTTTGTTCCATTTTTTTAAATCTTTCGAACTAAAAACACTGATTCCATTTCCTGTGCAATACAAATAATAAGTGTCTTTTTGTTTGATGACTACCGGATCATGCACAACAATTTCTTGTGCCACAACCACTGAAGTTATCAGCATCAAAAAAGCTGAAAGTGTATATTTTATGTTTTTGTAAACCATATAAGTGATATAAGTAAATTTAAGTGCAAACCTCAACTGAAACTTTTATCAGAACATGTAAGCAAAGCTTTTGTAATAATTGGATTATTGAATTTAACCGATTGTGCAGTTGCTGCAATCGATAAAAGCAAAACGGAAAGGCTTGTAAATAGGTTTTTCATAATTGATATGTTTTTTTGCCACAAATTCACGAATTTTTACAAATCATAATTCGTGAAATTTGTAGTTATTTTTATTCAAGTAGATTTCACAAATTTTAATCATTGTAATTCGTGAATTCGTGGCTATTTTTTTAAGCAGATTGAGCAGAGTTAAAAAATCCTTTTAATCTGTACCTTTATTTTTTTAACACATAGAATCATAGCATTACGTTGTCTGAAAAAGGCATTTCATTTATTTAAATTCACATAGCAATCTATGTGTTCAAATCTAGATTTGTTTTTTCTCTTTTATTGACTAGAAAATCTATGTTTCTATGTGTTTAAATTTTCTAATTTATTTTTTTACCCCAAACGGTTAATCCTGCACTATTGATTCCGGTATAGGTTAAAGTCACTTTTCTGGTTGATGATTCCCAATCCCACGCATCGACTACATTACATTTAATTCCGTTTATAGTGGCCATTTTTTTAGCCGGATCATACGACCAAGTTCCTGTTATATCACCGCTAACTTTTTTGTCGGCTGTTAGATAAATCGTAACTGATTTTTGCATGGTTTTGTATTGGTAATTCATGGTAATCTGTTCCCAAGTCCCAACCAGATTTCCTTCTGCAAAAGTGGTTGTGGGAACTCCAGCGTAACGTTCTGGTTCTACAACTGGCCAGCCGTCTTCTGTCCATTGAATTCCGTGCACATGCCCCATCATGACTGCATTTGAAACATTGATTCCTGGAACTCCTTCTGGCAAACGTGCCTGTGAAGCATAAAACCATTTTTTGGTTGTTGGGTTTTGAAAAACAGCACAATGTGAAAATCCAACCCAGCCGGTATGATTTTTAAATTGGTACGGATGTGTTAACAACGGAAAACATTCTGCTCCATTTGTTATACTGATTCCAGTATTGGTTACATAAGGTCCGAGAATATTTTTGGAACGTGCTACACGTGTGTTGTAAGCCACCGATAATTCGTCATAAGCCAAAAACAAATAATAGTATTGTGTGTCTGGATTGTAGATAATTTCAGGGCCTTCAAGCGCTTGCCAACGGTTTGTATTTACATTCCCGCGGCCTGCAATTCGAACTCCGTAATCGTCGATTGTTTCTAATTTATCTGGTTTTCCTGTTGTTGGATTTAATTTTAAAGCCGCGATTCCAGAATGCCAAGAACCGTAAATTAAATATTGTTCACCTTCGGGGGTTTCAATAAAACTCGGATCGATGGCGTTGAATTTAAAATAGGCATCCCAATCGTTTCCTCCATTTCGAACATAACTTTTTACGCCGTCAGGTTCTGAGCAGACTACCATTCCTTTATCAACCCAATTATTGGATGCTAAATCTGTAGTTTCTGCCAAACCAATAAAAGCGCGTTCTGTCCAAGAAGTATTGGTATCTGTTCCAACAATTGGATTCGTTACCACAATGCTGTAATACATTCTAAAAACATTTCCCACTTTTCGAACGCATGGCGCCCAAAATCCGTAATTTGGATTTGTTATTGGAGGAAGTGCCGGACTCATTCTGGCTCTTTTATTGTTTAAAGAATCTTTTACCCACGCTGGCGCCTGAAGCATTGAAGGTCCCATAAATTCCCAGTTGATTAAATCTTTTGATCTTCTGTAGAAAAAATGTCCGTTGCCATCGTGTGCGTTTCCATAAGAAGCATCGGTTTGATACATATAATAATATTCTCCCGATTTTTCAACTGAGGGATCGTGTACGTTTGCCAGATTCCATTGCGATCGGTTTGACCAGCTTGCAAACGCCGTATAATTATCGGCATAAGTCGGTCCATTAAATGTTGGCGTCACTACAGGCGGATCAACTACAACGGGCGGCTCTGGTGCTAACGCCGGATCATCTTTTGAACAGCTTGTCATTAAAAGTGCTGCTGCAAAAAATCCGATGAAAGAAATGGTTTTTAAAATGACGTTTTCTTTTTTCATCTTTGTTATTTTATTTTCCTTCTAAAACAACTACTGAGAAAGGAGGAATCGTAATTTCAAGTTTTCCTTTTTTGTTTTCGAAACCTTTAAAAGCTGTCGGAACAATTTTATTTGGGTTTTCGAATGAATTGTAATCTTGTAACTTAGCTGATGTGATAACCGTTCCTGTGAAGTTTTTCACGCCTAAATCTTTTACATCAATTTCGATTTTGTTTTTGTTTTTTGCGTCTACGTTTACAAGTGAAATATGAACTGCTCCATTTTTGTCTTTTGATGCTGATGCTGAAACTGCTGGAAGTTTTTCTCCATTAAAAGTATAGGATGGCGATTCGAAACTTACAGGCAATAATTTAGCATCTTGGTGCACGCTGTACATTTTCATTACATGATACGTTGGTGTTACAATCATTTTAGCTTTGTCGGTAAGAATTACAGCTTGTAAAACATTTACACATTGTGCTAAATTTGCCATACGAACACGGTCTGCATGGTTGTTGAAAATATTCAATGTCGCTCCTGCTAAAACGGCATCACGCATTGTGTTTTGCTGGTATAAAAATCCTGGATTTGTTCCTTTTTCTACTTCGTACCAGCCTCCCCATTCGTCAACAATCATGGCTACTTTTTTCTCTGGATCGTATTTGTCCATAATAGCCGAATGTTTGGTAACCAATTCTTCCATTTTTAATGCCGACTGCATGGTTTTGAAATACCCTTCTTCTGTAAAATTTCTGTCGTCTCCTTTTTTACCCCAATCAATTACAGCATAGTGGTGAACGCCAACTCCGCCTAACATATTCAACGGAATTCCTTTCATTAAAACTTCTGTCCAATTGTAATCAGAGCTGTTTGATCCTGAAGCAATTCTTGTAATTCCTCCTGTATTTTCCCAGTCTGACATGAAAGTTGCGTATTTACGATATTCGCCCGCATAATATTCTGCAGTCATATTTCCTCCGCATCCCCAAGCTTCATTTCCAATTCCCCAATATTTTACTTTCCAAGGTTCTTTTCTTCCATTTTTTACACGCAAATCGCTCATCGGACTTTTACCGCTAAAGTTTGTGTACTGAACCCAATCAGCCAATTCCTGAACTGTTCCGCTTCCTACGTTTCCAGATAAGTATGGTTCTGCTCCAAGAAGTTCACACATATTCAAGAAATCGTGTGTTCCAAAACTGTTGTCTTCGGTTACTCCGCCCCACCATTTGTTTACAATAGTTGGTCGTTGTTCTTGTGGACCAATTCCATCTTTCCAGTGATAGGTATCGGCAAAACAACCACCCGGCCATCTTAAATTTGGAATTTTTAAATCTTTTAAAGCAGCAATGATATCATTTCTTACTCCTTTTGTATTTGGAATTTTTGAAGTGTCTCCCACAAAAAATCCTCCGTAAATGCAACGGCCTAAATGTTCTGCAAAATGACCATAAATGTTTTTATCAATTGTGGGTGCATCAGCAGAATTTTTAATGGTTATTGTGGTCTGCGCGAAATTCAGCTGACTACAAAACGAAATTACAAATGAGATTAAAAGTGCTTTTTTCATAATGGTTTTTTTGTTTTTTAGAGGAAAGCCCGACAAACTTTCCTCTGAATTTTAGTTTTTAATAAGAAAGTGTTGGCCATCCAGATGACCAAGTAAAATATACAATTTCAAGTTTTGGATTTCCGTTATCCGCGCCGTCATAATAATGAACAGCTCCTTTTTGGGTTCCAGTGATTCTAGACAAATGACCTGGACCTATGTAGTTTCCTTGTGTAGCCAGAACAGTTGTTCCTCCGCCATTTTTTAAAGAAACTCCGTTTTTATCAACGAAAGGTCCAAACGGACTTGTTGAACGTCCAACTACAATATAATACGTACTGTTTACGCCATTGCAGCAAGTGCCTCTGTTTACAAATAAATAGTAATAACTTCCTTCTTTAATTAAACAAGGCGCTTCCCAAGATGCGCTGTTTCCGCCAGCAACAATGGTTCTGCTTCCTGTTGTTTTTCCTGTTGAAGGATTAATTTGGATCACTCCAATACCCGCATGCCATGAGCCATAAGCCATATAAACATTGCTTCCATCCACCAAAATAGAGGGATCGATGGCATTGACATCTGAGGAAGATGAGGAAGAAACGACAACGCCTCTATCTGTCCAAGTTGTTCCTGCGCTTTGCGAAATGGCTGGTGTTGTCACCAATCCAATTGCTGATGTCGCCGAACCAAATGTAGAACAAGAATAGTACATATTCCATCTGTTATTGAACCAAGCAACATCTGGCGCCCAGAACGTTTTTACGAATCCTGGAACATATCCTGTAATCCAGCTTGGAGTTGATGAGAAAACAGATGTTCCCCATGTCCAGCTGGTTAAATTGGTTGAATACGTCATTGGGATATTATCTCCCGTAGTAAAAACATAATAATTAACACCGCTTTTTACAATCGTACTCGGATCGTGCGATGGCACATTTCCGCTGACTGTTTTGGCTGTTAAATTAGTAACCTGTGAATCCTGAGTATTTACAGCTGTTGCTGCTTGCTCTGTTAGGACGATCTCTTCATTTTGACAACTCCCAAATAATATCGCTAATACAACCAAACTTATAATTGTTTTCATTGCTCTAATTTTAGTTACTGTTAAAAAATTACTTTTCTTGTATTCCAAATCATAAGGAATAATATCATGTGAAGTGTTTAGTTCTTCACATGATATTAGGTATTTAACTAACTCAAATATTTTTAGTCTCGGTTTTCAGACACAGTATACCGTTACTGCCACTGAAAACTAAGAGGGTAAACTTAATAACTCTCATTTTGAACAGTTCCCGGATTATTATCCATTTCTAATTGCGGAATCGGGTAGTATTCTCTTCCTTTTGTATACGAATTGAATTCGGCATCTCTGGCTTTTAACCAAGCTAATTTCGTTGGATTATCCAACCAGCCCCAGCGGCGGATGTCATCAAAACGATGTCCTTCAAGCGGAAATTCTAAGAATCTTTCGTGACCAATTTGTTCTCTCATTTGATCTTGAGTCATTCCTGGTTTTGTAACTGACAAGTCTGGAAGGTTTACTCGGTTTCTTACCATTTGGATATAGGTGTAAGCTCCCGGAGTATCGCCTGTTTCATTTAAGCATTCGGCATACATTAAAAGAATATCTGCATATCGTAATAAACGTTCGTTGATACCAGAACGCCAGTCATATTCGTCTGCAAATTGACCATCAGAGTTTTGGTATTTTCTGCAGAATAAATCATTTAAATCGGCAGGGCTTGAAGCATAAAATGTGGCAAAATCTTTTCCGTACAATTGCATACCGCCCGGTTTGTTATAGAAAATAGTAGCTTCTAAACGCGGATCATCTCCTCCCGTTTTTGTTTTTTCTTCTTTAAATTCGTTGAATAATGCCCATGTTGGCTGCACGTCTGTCCATCCAAAAGCACGAGGAGCATAGGTAATTGCTCTTGCAGAAGTTTTTCCCCATCCAGATGCAGGTGCACCTCCCCAGCCTAAATCTACTCCTCCGGCATCTCTGCTGAATTGTACTTCAAAAAGAGATTCTGAATTGTTTTCATTGGCTGTGGTAAAATTGTCTCTATAATTCGCTACCAAAGAGTATACTCCTAAATCTATAACTTGTTTAAAAGTGTTTCTGGCGTTTGTAAAATCTTTAATAAACAAATAGGTTTTTCCTAAATATCCTAATGCAGCGCCTTTTGTTGCACGTCCTTTTTGTCCTCCATCTAATCCAGAAAGACCATCATAAGTGTTTGGCAGTAAATCGGCAGCGGCTTTAAAATCGGCAATAACCTGCGCCCAGCCTTCTTCTTGTGTTTTCTGCGGATAATAAACGGCTAATTCTGTTGGAAGAGGCACATTTTTAAAAAGGTTTACGGCATGAAATAAATACAATCCTCGTAAAAAGTAAGCTTGTCCTAAGATTCTGTTTTTTAAAGCTTCATCCTGAAAATCAATTCCTGGAACGTTTGTCAATACCTGATTAGCTCTGTAAATTCCTTGATAATAGGTTTCGTAAGCCCAGCCATAAATAGAAGCGTCGGCTACATTTGAGTTAAAATGTCCTGCATTGTACATAGAACCCCAAGGACTATTTGTACGAGCATCATCTGCTCTTGCATCGAGTAACAATGGTGTACTTCTCATGTAAGTACCATCTGTTAATAAACTTCCATACACAGCATTTATTCCTTGCAAAGCGTCTTCATCTGACTTCCAGAAAGAATCAACTGCATTATTATTAGGATCAAGCTGTTCTAAGTCTTCATTGTCTACGCAGCTTGTGGTTACCAAAGCAAGCGAAAAGAAAACTGCTATATAATTGAATATTTTATATTTCATTTTAATACGTTTTTAAATGGTTAAACCTGCTTAGAATGTTACTTCTACTCCTAAAGAAATTGTTCTTGGGTTTGGGAAAGATCCTGCATCATATCCTCTCGAAATCAATCCGTCGCTGTTAAAATCTGGATCATATCCTTTGTATTTCGAAATAATCAACAGATTTTGTCCATTTAGGTAAACCTTTGCTTTTTGAATAAATTTATCTTTTATCGGAATGTTATAACCAAGTTCCATGGTTTGTAACTTCACGTAATCGCCGCTTTCAATAAATCGGTTAGAATCTCTTGCATTTCCGTTTGGATCTCCAATAACGGGAGCAGGAATATTAGTATTGGTGTTTGTTGGTGTCCAATAATTTAATTCGTCGGTATGATGATTTGTATATTGTCCGATCATCAAATTGCGGTACATTGCATTGAATACTTTGTTGCCGCCAGCTCCCTGCCAAAACATTGAGAAATCAAAGTTGGAATACGAAGCGCTGAAATTTAATCCAAAACCATATTTAGGAATGGTTACTCCTTGGAAAGTTCTATCGGCATCTGTAATTTGTCCGTCGCCGTTTACATCTTTAAATTTCACATCACCCGGCGCAGCACCTGTTTGTTTTGGAGAAGAAGCTACCTCAGCTGCGTTTTGGAAAATTCCAATGGCTTCCCAAGCAAACATTTCTCCTACAGACCTTCCTACTTCTGTTTTAGAAACTGCTCCATAAATAGGGTTTCCGTTTACACCAATTTTGGTTACTTCATTTTTAAGTGTTCCAAAGTTGGCTGAAATATCATATTTAAATTTACGATGATGATTGCTGTACGACGCTGTAAACTCTACTCCTGAGTTTTTCATAGATCCTGCATTTGTTGTAATACTCGCCGGAAAAGCACCTGTAGAATATGGAAGCGGTACACCTAGTAGTAAATCATCTGATTTTTTAATAAAGTATTCTGCTGTAAATTGTAAATCGTTGTTTAAGAATCCTAATTCGATTCCCACATTTGAGTTTGTCGATTTTTCCCAGTGTACATTTGGGTCTAACGAACTAACTACTGTTGTTCCTGGTGCTAATTGGTTATTAAAATCGTATCCTGCAAAACTGTTTACGGTTGTGGCAAAGAAGTATTGAGGAATGGTATTGTTACCAATTGTTCCGTAACCTCCACGAAGTTTAATATTGCTCACCCATAATGGTAAGTGCATAAATTTTTCGTTGCTGATTTTCCATCCTCCTGAGAAAGAGTAAAAGTTTGCTGAGTTATTAATTTTACTGAAAAGAGAGGTTTTATCTTGTCTAAAATTTGCCTGCACCAAATAGCGGTCATCATAAGAATAGTTTAATCTGCTGATGTATGAAATTCCGGTAATTGTAAATTTATATTCACCCGCATCTCTTGAATCTGCATATTGTACCATTGGAATTTCTCCCGGAGTAAATCCTACACCTCTTGACCAGTGGTTGTAATTCTCTCTTTTTTCCTGAATCCATCCTGCCAAAGCATCAATTTTATGTTTGCCAAGCGTCACTTCGTAGGTTAGTAAATTGTTTAGGAATGTTCTTAATTCATTTCCATTTGAAATATCTAAAGATGCTTCATCATTTGTCGTAATATAATACCATCCTAGATCACTTGGCGGAATAAATTTTCGGTTCTGCCAGTCTGTTCTATCGTAACTTACATCTAATTTGTATTTAAGACCTTTTACGATTTCAACTTCTCCCCAAACGTCTCCTATGAAACGGTTTCTTTTTCCGTTATTATCAATTAAATTGTTGTATCCAATTGGATTCATTGAAATGGCTCTTTGAGTCAAGTTGTCTGTACCGCCGTAGCCTCCTAATCTATTCGGATCGTAAACTGGCATTGTTGGTACCGCTCCCAAAATATCGCTGATAACCGTTTGTCCTGCGTTGTATTCATTGAAGATTTCTTTATCAGATTGTGTGTAGGCTATTTTAGCACCATATTTAAATCTTCCTTTTTTACCATTCAAATTTAAGTTGGTTGAAAGCCTCTCATAGTCCTGCGGCGTTTTGATATAACTTGTGTTTTTAAAATAATCAACATTAAAGCTGTAGGCTAAATTTTCTGCACCGCCATTAAACGTTAGCGCCTGATTTTGTACCACACCAGTTTGAAAAGCTTCTTTCTGCCAATCTGTATTTACATTCGAAATATAAGACGGACTGTTCGGATCATTTCCTGGAGCAATACTCACTGGAACTCCAGCTCTGATATCACGGTTACGTTCTGCTTCGCTTGTAATTTTTTGATAGCCAACGCGGTCTGTAACATCCCATTTTTTAGCAACGTTTTGAAGACCCACGATTGATTTGAATTTGATATCCATTTTTCCGGCCTTCCCTTTTTTAGTGGTAATGATTACAACTCCGTTTGCACCGCGCACTCCATAAATCGCAGCCGAAGAAGCATCTTTTAAAACCTGCATTGATTCTATTTCACCAGGCGCAAAATCATACGGAGAGTCAACCATGATTCCGTCAATTACAAAAAGGGGATTGTTATTACTGAAGGAAGTTATCCCTCTAATCTTCACATTTACAAATCCTCCAGGTTCACCAGATGATTGTACCGTAACACCCGGAACCTGTCCTTGAAGCATTTTTGCAGCATCATACGTTACTGTTTTTTTCGCCGATTCTAAGTTTACGACACTTACAGATCCTGTTAAGTCGGCTTTTTTCTGCGAACCGTAACCTATCACGACTACCTCATTCAGTTTGTTGGTATCTTCTCCCAAAGCGACATCTATCTTAGACTGGCTTCCTACGGTTATTTCTTTGTTTTGAAATCCTATAAATGAAAACACTAAAACATCATTTGGAGATGCTTTAATCGAATACTCTCCATCAAATCCAGTTGTAGTTACTGTTTTGGTTCCTTTTATCATAATATTCACACCCGGCAGAGGAAGATTATCCTGTGCCGATGTAACAACTCCGTTAATCGTTTTGCCTTGAGCCGACATTTGATTAACAGAAAATAACAGCATTAAAAATGCTGTAATCCAATGTTTTTTTGACAATAAAAAATTGCCATACAAAATTAATTGCGGGTTTGTAATCATAAGTGGTTAGTTTAAGGTTGGATAGTGGTTTAATAATAAGTGTTAATCTTACATTTGTAAATTTAACTAAAAAAAAACCACGAAAACAAATTAATATCACAAAAAAACATTGCAAAAAAAACACATATCGCAAATTAAGTGTTTAAAACACATTTTAGAATTGATATATTTTTCAAAAAAATCAAGGTTTTTTATGAATTAATTGTGTAAAAAATACACTTTTAATCAAAAACTGCTTTTTTAATCAAAAATACGATGGAGAAAAAAAATCATAAATTGACTGTTATTTAAGTATTTGAATTTAAAAATTGATTATATTTGAAGGAAAAGGACTGTTTATTTTTGTATCTTTTTACATAAACATTCGATCTTTTTTTAAAAAACTATCCTTGACTATCCTGTTTTTATCTTAAAATAATCTTAAAAAAGAAAAATGAAGGGTATTTTTGTATAAAAAAGTCATTTTTTTAACCTTATTTTTGAGCAGTCTATTTATGTAAGTGTAAAATCTACATTAATTAATTATGAAACAAATCAGGAAGTTTATATCTTTACCAATAAAATATTAAATATGCTAAACAGTTATAGCTCTGCCGATAAGGTTTTACTAGCGGTAGATTGTATTATTTTTGGATTTGACAATGAAGGTCTAAAAATCCTTTTAATTAAAAGGGATTTCGAGCCAGAAAAGGGAAAATGGTCTTTGATTGGGGGATTCTTAAAAAAAGATGAAGTTCTAGACGATGCTGCAATTAGAATCCTAAATACTTATACAGGGTTAAACGATATTTATATGGAGCAGTTATATGCTTATAGTGAAATCGATCGTGATCCAGTTGAACGAACTATTTCGGTTTCATATTATGCATTGATTAATATTGAAAATCATAATGCCGAATTAATCAAAAATTATCATGCAGAATGGTTTCCAATTAATGATGCGCCAAGTTTGATTTTTGACCATAATGAAATGCTTCAGAATGCCATAAAAAGACTTCGTTACAGAACGTCGATAAAACCAATTGGGTTTGAATTGCTTCCGGAGAAATTCACCATGCGCCAGTTATTAGAATTATATGAAGCCATTTTGAGCAAGGAATTAGACAAAAGAAATTTCATCAGTAAAATAAATTCTCTGGAGATTCTTAACAAACTGGATGAAAAAGACATGCAGTCGTCTCGAAAAGGCTCTTACCTATATACCTTTAATAAGGAAAAATATGAAGAGAAATTACTCAATGATTTTGTACTAAATCTATAAAAAACAAAACCCTGAAATCCACAACTTTCAGGGTTTTTTCTTCAATAAAACTACTATTAAAAAAAATAAACAAAATTTATTATCTTTTAACCTTTTGCTTAAAACGATCATTATGAACATTAATCGTCAAAGCATTTAAATAATTAATAAGTGTAAAAATTACATTTGCAAATGTAAGCAAAATAATTGGTCTAAAACAAGAATTTGCATTCTTATTTTTTTAATTAATTATTCATCATTTTTTCAAACAAAAAGCAGAATGTTTGTGATGTAAATAATACCTCACGAAAAAGTCTTTCTATAATGAATTCCTTATGATAAGGGCTGACTTGTTTTCGATTTGTTCCTTCTTTCCTTTAAGCACCATTTCGGCAAGAATTTTTCCCATCGCTTCAAAATGGGTCGAAATAGTAGCAATACCGCTGGCAACAATTTTCTTTAAAGGAGTTTCATTATACGATATAATGCCAAAGTCGGTTCCAAGTTTTAGGTTTTGGTACCTCGCTTTTTCAATTACTTTTACCAAATCACGGTCATTTGGAATTACATACAGATCTCCTGTCGTGATTTCTCTGTTTGTAAATTCGGTAATAATCTCCGATTTAAAATGATATTCGGAACAAAAATCTTCAAAACCCTTTTTCATTCCAAGCGGTTCCCTAAAACCTGGAAAGATCAAAATAAGTTTTTTATAGTGTTTTAATTTTTCTTTTCCTTTCAACAATCCTTCAAAAATATCTTTTTGGTGATTCTGATAAATTGCTGGATACATTTTTAAATCCGGATTGGTCTGATCTAGTATGATAACATCGGCTACTGGTAGGGTTTTTATCGACGCAACAATATTTTTCAAATTCGTGGGCATCAAAATATATTTCGTGTAATTACCGTTGCTGTCATTTATGAGTTTTTGAAAAACTTCGCTGTTAAAATGATGGAAGAAAATATCGACTTGAACATTTTTTCCAATATTGTTTAAAAACGAATTATAAATGTCTTCTTTAAAACTGTTGAGTTCATCAAAAAGCAAAAAAATCTTTTGTTTTATAGTGATTTCAACGCTTTTAACGTAATATCCTTTTCCAGGAATGGCGTAAATGATGCCTCGTTTTTTCAGTTCTTCATAAGCCAATAAAACCGTATCTCGCGATAGTGAAAATGCCAGACACACCTTGTTTACCGATGGTAATTTGTCGCCTTTTATAAGTTTTTCTTCTTCAATCGCTTTTTCAATTGAAAGAATTATCTGCTTATATTTTGGCAGACCAATATTGTTTTGAATTGAAATAATATTCATAAAAAGAAAAATTTTGGGTCAAATATACAAAACTGGTAGGTACTGGTATGTAAAAATGAAAGATGTTTTTACTTTTGGATTTCACTATTGGCAAAAATTACATGGAAATAAAACATAAATCACATTTTCAGCACACATCTAATCCGAAATCTTTTGGATTCATGTCAGATGGAAAGGAAATTTTCGTTTTTGAATTAACAAACAAAAACAAAATGAAGGTCGAAATCACCAATTATGGTGCAACGGTAACTTCTATAAAAGTTCCTGTTCAAGAAAATCTAGTTGATGTTGTATTGGGTTTTGATTCGCTGCAATTGTATTTAGAGTCTTATAATTTACCAAGTGCTCCTTATTTTGGAACTACGGTTGGCCGTTATGCAGGAAGAATCCAGAACGGTACTTTTACATTAAATGATAAAACATACCAATTAGCCAAAAATAATAATGGTAATTCGCTTCATGGCGGTAGTAATGGTTTTGGACGAAAAGAATGGACAGTTACTAATCAGACTTCTGGAGAAAATCCTTCTATCACATTCACCTTAATAAGTGCAGATGGTGACGAAAATTATCCAGGTGAACTTCAGGTCGATCTTACGTATATCTTAACTGAAGAAAATGAACTAAAACTTGAGTACAAAGCGGTTTCAACTGAAGATACGATTATTAATTTAACACATCACAGTTATTTTAATCTGGACAGTCATCAAGGCAATGTTCTGGATCAAAAGATATTTGTTGATTCAGAAAAAATATTAGAAACAGATCCAAATAATATTCCAACCGGAAAATTTATAGATCTACACCATCATAAATTTGATTTCAGAACGCCTCAAAATTGTCCTGAATCTATTGATAATTCGTTTTCCATTGCCAAAACTGAAAAAGCGGTTGCGACTTTACTCAGTTCCAAAAACAATCTGAAAATGAATGTTTATACCGATCAGCCAAGTGTACATATATATGTAGGCGGAAACTGTTTTGATGTTTTAAAAGGAAAAAACGATACGGTTTACCACAAAACAAGCGGTGTTTGTTTTGAAACACAAAATTTTCCAGATGCGCCTAATCAGGAACATTTCCCAAATGCTGTTTTAAAAAAAGGCGAAATCTACTCTCAAAACACAATTTATAAATTCGAAAATATAAGCTAACTGCTAACCACCAATTACAAAAAAATGAATGAGATTTTAATACAAAACACTACTGCTTTTTTCGAGAAGTCTTTCGGATCTGCTCCTGAAAAAGTGGTTCTTTCTCCCGGAAGGATTAATATTATTGGAGAACATATCGATTACAACGACGGTTATGTTCTACCTGCGGCTATTGATAAAGTAATTTGTTTTGCTTTCGAAAAAAATAATACCAACACCTCAAAAATCATTGCGATTGATTTAAATGAAGAATTTGAAATCGATTTGACTCAAAAAGTGGAATTGAGCGATGTGGTTTGGACAAATTACATCCGCGGTGTTATTAAACAGCTGCAAGACAACGGATTTTCATTTGGAGGTTTTAACTGTGTTTTCAGCAGTAATATTCCAGTTGGTTCAGGATTGTCATCTTCTGCTGCTTTAGAATGCGGTACTATTTTCGGAATTAAATCTCTTTTTGATTTGGATATTAAGAAAGTAGATATAGCATTATTAGGACAAAAAGCAGAACACTGGGTTGGTATCAACTGTGGTATCATGGATCAGTTTTCGAGCGTGCACGGTCTTGACAATAAAGTGATAAAACTGGATTGTAATACTTTGGATTTTGAATATCACAACGCTGATTTCAAAGATTATTCGCTGATTTTGTTTGATAGCAATGTAAAACATTCGCTTTTTACATCGGAATACAACACACGCAGAATCGAATGTGAACAAGGTTTAGCGATTATTAAAAGCCATTTCCCAGAAATTAAAAGTTTTAGAGATGCTACGGAAGAACAGGTTTTAAATCTTAAGGATAAAATGACTGAAAAAGTTTTCAGCCGTGTTCATTTTGTCGTGAAAGAAATCAATCGTGTGATAAAAGCCTGCGAAGCTTTAGACCAAGGAAATATAGAATTATTAGGACAATTGCTTTTTGACACCCATTATGGTTTATCTCAGGAATACGAAGTAAGCTGCGAAGAGCTTGATATGCTGGTAGATACGGCTAAAGCAGATGATGCTATTATTGGTTCTCGTTTGATGGGAGGCGGTTTTGGAGGCTGTACCATTAATTTAATTAAAAAAGGTCACGAAAATGAGGTAAAAAGTAAGTTTTCAAATCTTTATTTAGATACATTTGGAATTGAATTAAAATTCTATGATGTAAAAATCTCAAACGGAACAACATTACTTTAAAACCAAAGCAACACAATGAAAAATTTTGACATTAACGAAGATCCGCACAGACGCTTCAATCCTTTAATTAATGAATGGGTTTTAGTTTCACCTCATCGTGCAAAACGTCCTTGGCAGGGACAGAACGAAACTATTTCGACTGAATCTCTTCCAAAATATGACCCGACTTGTTATTTATGTCCGGGAAATGTTCGTGCAAACGGCGTAAGCAATCCTGATTACAAAAACAGTTTTGTTTTTGACAATGATTTTGCCGCTATGAAACAGGACGAAATTATTTTTGAAGAAGATATTAAACATACATTTTTTAAAGCAAAACCAGAACAGGGAATCTCTAGAGTGGTTTGTTTTTCTCCAAGACACGATCTTACACTTCCGGAAATGGAGGTTGCCGATATCGAAAACATTGTTAAAACCTGGCAGAAAGAATACACTGATCTTGGAAATATCAAATACATCAACCACGTTCAGATTTTTGAAAATAAAGGAAGTGTAATGGGCTGCAGCAACCCGCATCCACACGGGCAGATCTGGGCACAATCTTCATTGCCAACTCAGGTTGAAAAAACACACAATAGCTTAAAAGCCTATTACGATAAAAACCAAAAAACATTATTGGAAGATTACGTTCAGGCCGAATTAAAAGCAGGAAGCCGTATTGTAATCGAAAACGATCATTTTGTGGCATTAGTCCCTTTTTGGGCAATCTGGCCTTATGAAACTATGATTGTAAGCAAAAGAGCAATCAGTAAAATAACAAGTTTTAATGCTGAAGAAGTGAAGGCTTTCGCCAAAATCTTAAAACAGTTAACGATTAAATACGATAACTTATTTAGTACTTCGTTTCCTTATTCTTCAGGAATTCATCAAGCTCCTACAGATGGTTTTGATCATCCTGAATGGCATTTCCACATGCATTTTTACCCACCGTTGTTACGTTCGGCTACTGTAAAAAAATTCATGGTAGGATATGAAATGATGGGAGAATCACAAAGAGACATCACACCAGAAAAAAGTGCTGAGATTTTAAGACAACAATCAGAAGTACACTATAAAAGTGCCGTGAAAATCGACTAATTATAGAATAATAACAGAGCCGATTTAAAAATTTAACAGAATTACTCTTCTATAAATGTAAAAAACACATTTAAAATGATAGTTTTTTCAGTTTTTATTTTAAATTTGGCTTCTGTTCGTGTTTTCATAAAAAAATAACAGAATAAAAACACATATTTCATTTTTAACCAGATATAACCACATTAAAACCATTTTCAAAAATAAACAAACAATCACCTTATACTAATTATCTAAAATACTATTAACAATGAACCAGAACCTCTCTTTCGCAGACTATGCGGTTTTTATTATCTATTTTATAGTAGTCTCTGTGTACGGTTACACTGTTTACCGCAAGCGTAAACAAGATGAACACGACGCAAAGGCTTATTTTTTGGCCGAAGGTAACTTAACTTGGTGGGCTATTGGAGCTTCATTAATCGCCTCTAACATCTCTGCAGAGCAATTCATCGGAATGAGTGGTGAAGGTTTCTTTTTAGGAATCGCTGTTGCTGCCTATGAGTGGCTTGCCGCTGTTGCACTTATTATTGTAGCAGTTTGGTTTATACCTGTATATCTTAAAAATAAGATTTACACAATGCCCCAATTCTTAAAAACCCGTTACAATGAGTCGACAGCACTTATTATGGCTGTTTTCTGGTTGTTTCTATATGTTTTTGTAAACTTGACTTCTATTTTATATTTAGGAGCTGTTGCCATTAACGGTCTTGCCGGAGGAGAATATCTTCATGTTATTATGGTTGGTTTAGCAGTTTTTGCTTTGCTAATTTCATTAGGAGGAATGAAAGTGGTTGCTTATACAGATGTTATTCAAGTTGCCGTATTGATTATTGGAGGGTTGGTAACTTCTTATATTGCTTTAACAACTGTTGGTGAATATTTTGGCGTTGGTCAAGATGCCATTGCTGGTTTCAAAGTTTTAATGAAAGAAGCTCCAGAACATTTTAAAATGATTATTCCTGAGCCAACTGCTGCTTCATCTCAAGAAGATATCAATAAGTATTTAACTTTCCCTGGTTTAATGTCTTATGCAGCAGGTATCTGGATTATTAACTTAAACTATTGGGGATGTAACCAATACATTACTCAAAGGGCTTTAGGTGCCGATTTACAAACAGCTCGTACAGGAATTTTATTTGCTGGTATGCTTAAATTATTAATGCCGCTTATCGTAATGCTTCCTGGTATTGCTGCTTATGTTTTATATACAAACGGACATTTACCTCAATTAGTAGGAGGAAAAGACGGTGCTTACTCTGCTGTATTGACATTCCTGCCAACAGGATTAAAAGGTCTTTCTGTTGCTGCATTAACAGCTGCGATTGTAGCTTCATTAGCTGGAAAAGTAAATAGTATTTCAACTATCTATACATTAGACGTACATAAAAAATACATCCAAAAAGACGCTGGTGAAAAACAACAGGTAAATATTGGACGTTTTGCCGTATTCGCAGCCATGCTTTTAGCCGTATTATTTACATGGAATGACATTTTAGGTATTGGTGGTGTTGGTGGTTTCACTTACATCCAAAAATATACTGGATTCATCAGCCCTGGGGTTTTTGCTATGTTCTTCCTTGGTATGTTCTGGAAAAGAACTACTGGTTCAGCTGCAATTGTAGGTGTAATTTTAGGATTCGTGTTATCTGTTTTATTCAACGAATATGCTCCGGCATTATTTGGAAACGACACACTTTTATATACAGCATATCCTAACGGAAAAGGTGGATTTGAGATTCCGTTCCACATTTGTATGGGATTATCATTCTTCTTCACTATGTTAGTAATGATTTTAATGAGTTTTGCTGGTCCAAAAGTGAACCCAAAAGCGTTCGAAACAGAACCTGGAATGTTCAAAGTAAAACCACAAACCACCGTTTTAATTGTAATTACATTACTTATTATAGTAGCACTTTATGTTAAATTCTGGTAGTGTTTTAATAACAATATCTTTAAGAAAAAGGATCTCAGAAATGAGGTCCTTTTTTAATATTATAGTTCAAGAGTGTTATAGAGTCTTTAAAAAAGATAGCCTCAAAAAAACATATAATTTCTTAGTTAATTTTATTTTTTTCAATATTTTACAGACTATCTCATTTTGCAGATATTGAATTATTCTACGGATATTAATTCCCCGCAAACAACTGCTGTGATAAAGGATAACCACACTTTTTCAGCAGTCATTTTCTGTATCTTAATCCTTTTATTTTTTTGAAATATTATGAATATACTTTCGTAATGTTTTAAATTCAATACTTTTTTCTTACAAGAGTGAAGTGATTGAAAAAAAATCTGCAAAATGAGTAAAGACGTAAAAATTTAAATACGAAATCCTTTAGATTTGCCAGCAAATTCACATCACCAAATGAAAAAAAACTATTTACTTTTTATTCTTATCATTTTGGCACCTGTTTTTATTCAAGCGCAGGAAGCTAACACTAATTTCTTACCGAATATAACGCCTCCATCCCCTTCGGCGTTTCAATTTGTAAAATATGGAAACACTCCTATAGGAATGTCAACGGGATCGCCCAATATACAGATTCCTCTTTTTACCTATAAAACAACCAATATCAATGTTCCGTTTAGTTTAAATTATTCCAGCACCGGAATTAAAGTAGATGAAGTTAACGGACGAACCGGGCTGGGTTGGAACCTTATTGGAGGCGGAATGATTACCCGCATCGTAAGAAATCTTGAAGATGATTTTATAGACGATTTCCCTATGAAACATTTTGATATTTCGGCAATAAATAAATCTAATGCACTAGTCAATATTTATTTTAATTTATACGGTGAAAACTTTGGAAAAGACAGTGAAAGAGATCTATTTGTATTCAATTTTTCTGGCCATTCTGGAAAATTTTACATTGATGCCAACAATGGGATTGTTTTTCTGGAAAAAACAGATTTAAGAATAGATGTAATCAATACTGTTGGACAGGATAT
Source organism: Flavobacterium sp. H4147 (assembly GCF_029360735.1). Lineage (NCBI taxonomy): Bacteria > Pseudomonadati > Bacteroidota > Flavobacteriia > Flavobacteriales > Flavobacteriaceae > Flavobacterium > Flavobacterium sp. H4147. The sequence continues at coordinate 1,080,291 of NZ_JARKNB010000001.1, forward strand.
CTTTACTTTTTCGGCTACTACTCCAGATGGCACTTCTTATTTTTTCAACGAAGTGGAATATACTTCATTAAGAACTCAAGGCGGAAGTCATGCTCCACCTACAGTAAAAGCAACCGGATGGTATTTAACTAAAATTGTCCACCCGAAAGAAGATGAAGTATATTTTAATTATGATGATTTAAGCAAAACTTATATACAATCAGAAAGCCAGCAGGCATCTAGATCGTTTCCGTATAATCAAACCTGTGCCCCTGGACAGGGTTATTCAAAACCTATTACAATAAGCGGAATTTATTCGCACCAAACCAGAATAATTGGAAAAATTTTAAAATCTATTACCAGCAACAATCTTGCAAATGGTTCTGTTACTTTTACAACTGAAGATATAATAAATGATCTTTCGGGAGAACCGGATGATGTTGTTAAAACCATTACTGTACAAGATAAAACCTCTAATACAATAGAAAAAATTGACTTTAACTATTTGGTAACTCCAAACAGAAGAATATTCTTAAGCGGGTTCCATTTTCTTGAAGACAAAAACAGTTATGCTTTCGGTTATGTAACTCCAGAAAACTTTCCTCAGCGTTTATCAAAAAGCCAGGATCACTGGGGATTTTTTAATGCAGCAAACAATAGTTCGCTTGTCCCTAAAACAGTAGGATATGGTTTTGAAAATTATAACTATACTTATGCAAACAAAGAAATTAATCAAAGTGCATCACAAATTGGCCTATTAAAAAAAATTACGTATCCAACAAAAGGATATACTGAATTCGAATATGAATCAAACACTTATTATGGCACACAAACTGTACTTCCTCCATTACTTCGTAAAACACTTGTTTTGGATAATAATGATGAAGAAAGAAGAAAGGAAATTACTACTACTGTTACTGGTCAATTTGCGTACACAGCAAAAATTACTGGCTGGACAGGTTTTGACAATTGTGATTCTTCTTTTGATACAGGAGGGAACCACCATAAAGGGCATGTAACTGTATTTTGTGTAGAAGATAATGCCTATGTTGAAATTTTTGAATATAGTGCTTATGGAACAAACTTAGGAGGAACAACAGATTTAATGCTGACTTCTGATGCAGGCAGACCTTACTATTTTACGGTTCAAAAAAACAAAAACTATATTGTTAAGTTATATAATTATTATAACTGCATACACAGTTTCATAGCAGTTGAATGTTATGATGGAAATTCCCAGATAATCAATACTAATATCCCGACAGGAGGATCAAGAGTTAAATTTACTAAAGATTATCCTAATGCATCTGCTTCTCCGGTAGTTAAAAATTACGCTTATTCTAAGTTTGACCAGCCATCAATTTCATCAGGAATCCAGTTTCAGACTCCTGACTATATCAATTTCAGCAACCACCCAGATAATTCAGATGCCAACGACTCAAGCTGTACCGTTTTTGACGTTGTAGTAAATTCAAGCAGTATAAATTCATTATACGAAATGGGTTCTAATGTTTATTACAGATATGTAACTGTTAGCGAAGGCACCAATTTTGAAAATGGTTATGAAGAAAATGAATTTACTATAAACCCTGATTACAGAGAACAAATTTACTTAGGAGAGAGAGAATTCAAAAATGTTCCATGGTCTAATATCGGTTGGGACAATGGTAATTTAGTTAATACGAAGACCTTCGAAAAACAAGGAACCGCCTATGTTTTAAGAAAAGAAGTAATCAATAATTATCAAAAAGACACCAATAATCCAACCATAACTAATTATGCTATTTTAAACACAGCTCCAGGTATTTTTGCGACTAATACTCAGGCGCAGTGCGGATGTACAACAAGCAATATCACAGAGTATTACACTGTAAAATACTGTTCTGTTCTACACATTCATCAAAAAGATTCTAATGGCATTTGTATTGCTCCAGGTGCCAATAATTTGACTACTAATATTTACCATCCCTGCTATGGCAAAACTAACGGACAGATTTTAGCTATTGCTTCAATCGCACATCTTAATATAATGCCGTATAAATACATTTCTTATTTTTCTTATTTAGCCGATACTACTACTAAAGAATACGATAAAAATGGCTTAAATCCCTATACTAACAAAGTAAGCTACAATTACAGCAGCCCCAACCATAAACAGATGACCTCACAGGTAAGCACAAGTTCTAATGCAGAAACTATAGAGAAAAAGTTTTTCTATGCCAAAGATCCTGAAATGTCTTCAAAACCATTTGTAAGCCAGCTTATAACAGCCAATATGGTGGGTACTCCTCTGGACACACAGAGTTTTAAAGCCGGAACAAAACTATCCGAACAGCTTACTATTTATGACCGAAGCACTTCGACAGGTAATTTGCTGCTTCCCAAAACGGTTTATGCCGCTAAATTCCCAAATGCACTGCCCAATATAGCCGCATCTTCAATCGGACAGCTAGAGAAAAAAATCACTTTCGACCAGTATGATGCTGCCGGGAATATTATCCAGTACACCCTTGAAAACGGCACCCCCGTTTCAGTGATCTGGGGCTACGGACAGACACAGCCTATTGCCAAAATTGAAAACGCTCTTTACAGTGCGGTTTCGTCTTACTCAGCCAATCTGCAGACCAAATCTGACAGCGGTACAGAGGCTGCTCTCATCACCGATTTAAATGCCCTGAGAGCCGCATTTCCTAATGCCATGGTGACCACTTACACCTACAAACCGCTTGTTGGCATAAGCACCGTGACAGATCCTAAAGGAGAGAAAACCACTTATACCTATGACAGTTTTAACAGACTTGAAACCGTAAAAGACAAAGACGGAAACCTGCTTACAGAAAACCAGTACAATTACAAGCCGTAAAACCAGAAGCAATATGAAAAACATACTAAAACTCCTTTTGGTTTTCTTTCCTATATTGGTAAAAAGCCAGACACAGACCGAAAATTATATTAAAACAGTTACCTATAAAACAGCCAGTGCTGTTAAAATCACTGCACCAACTATTTTACAGGCTGCACAGACTGTCACTTACTTCGACGGACTGGGAAGACCTGTGCAGAAAATTGCAGGACAGCAGTCTGCTGCAGGAAAAGACATTGTAACACATATCGAATACGACAGCTTCGGAAGACAGCCTGAAGAATACCTGCCTTTTAAAGCCGAAACAACCGGAATGGCTTTTGATGCCTCGGCTAAAACTAAACTGATGTCTTATTACAGCACTCCAAATGCTTCGCTAAACGGAAATCCGGCTCTGGAAGCCACCAATTATCCTTTCAGCCGTAAGGAGCTCGAAGCCTCTCCCCTTAACCGTGTCCTGAAGCAGGCTGCTCCGGGAAATGACTGGAGATCAGGCTTGGGACATGAAATAAAAATGGACTACCAGTCCAATACAGCCAATGAAGTAAAGAATTTTACAGCTGTTACAGCATGGAATACTTCCACGGGACTATATGAGATTTCTTTAGGAAATGCGGCCGGAAATGTTTATTATGCTCCATCACAGCTCAGCAAAACAGTCACTTATGACGAAAACACTGCTGCTGTCCCTTCTGAAGCAAATGGATCGACAGTGGAATTTAAAAACAAAGAAGGACAGGTCGTTTTAAAAAGAACCTATGATGCCGGAGTGAAACACGACACTTATTATGTCTATGATCTGTACGGAAACCTTACCTATGTAATCCCGCCGAAAGCTTCAGATATTATTGGGACTTCCACTAGTCTGCAGGCTGATATAACATCTACCGCTGTTGTAACTACAGCAAGCGGTCCTTTAAACTTAACAGCTTCCAATTCTATTAGGTTACTGCCTGGCTTTAATGCAGCCGCAGGAAGCACCTTTAGTGCGGTTATCAACAATGACAATCAAACTGTTTTAGATAACTTATGCTATCAGTACAAATACGATTACCGCAACCGTCTGGCCGAGAAAAAACTGCCTGGCAAGCAGTGGGAATTTATAGTATATGACAAACTTGACAGGGTTGTAGCGACAGGACCTGCCAATTCTCCATTCTCGGATTTGACTTCTGCAGGGTGGCTTATAACAAAATATGATGCTTTCAACCGTCCCGTATATACCGGATGGTCAGCAGGCACCGAAGCAACCCCGGCAGGGAGAACCGCTCTGCAGACTGCACAGAACAATGCTTCGGTTATTAACGAAAGTAAACAGACCAGCGGTACTATAGACGGCATTGCTGCTTATTACACCAATGCTGTGACCCCTACAGTCTTCAAGCTTTTAACGGTTAATTATTACGACAACTATACGTTTCCAAGCACGCCGGTTATTGCTGTACCTACAGCAGTAGAAACACAGACTGTACTGACTACAGCACAGATAAAAGGACTTGCTGCAGCTTCATGGACAAGAGTTCCCACAACAAGCACAGCTGTGCTGGGAGAAACTTCAGCTACTTTTTACGACGGAAAAGCAAAACCGGTAAGAACCTACATCACTAATTATTTAGGAGGCTACACCTTTACCGACAGTAAACTGGATTTTTCTGGGAAAACCGAATATAGTATTACCAGACATAAACGATTAAGCACTGATGCAGAACTGACCACTAAAGATGTTTTCACCTACTCTGCCCAGGACCGTTTACTTACACAGACCCATCAAATAAATGGAGGCACTGTTGAATTAATTGCGGCTAATACTTATGATGAATTAGGGCAGCTGGTTTCTAAAAAAGTAGGAAATACAGCCGCAGCACCAGCCCAGAAAGTGGATTACACCTATAACATCCGCGGATGGCTGACAGCCGTAAACGATATAAACGCGCTTTCTAAAACCGGTGACCCGAAAGATTTATTTGCTTTTAAGATCAATTACAATACTACCACTACAGCAGGAGTTAGTGCTTTATATAATGGAAATATTTCAGAAACGTATTGGACAAGCAGCAACTCTGAAACCATAATAAGAGGTTACGGATATGCATATGATAATTTAAATCGTTTAAGAACAGGAATTTTTAAACAGAATGGAACTATCAATAATTACTACGACGAAACCCTGACTTACGACAAAAACGGAAACATTATGACTCTGGTTCGTAATGGAGATGCGGCTTCTATCAGACAAATTGATAATTTAGTTTACAGCTACGGTTCTGGTAATAGTTTAAACCAGCTTACAAAAGTAGCCGATAACGCTGGCACTTACAAAGCAGGCGGTTTTGTAGACAGTGCAGCCAACACCGCAGATGATTACAGCTATGATGCCAATGGTAATATGACTAAAGACAATAACAAAAATATTACTTCTATAACTTACAACCACTTAAACCTGCCAGCCAAAATTACTTTTGCCACAACAGGAAACATTGTATATCTTTACAATGCAGCAGGGCAGAAAGTGCAGAAAATTGTAACGGTTACTTCACCGGCAAGTGTTACAACCACTGATTATCTGGGAGGTTACCAGTATGATAATAGTTCATTGAAATTTTTCCCAACGGCTGAGGGTTACGTTGAACCTGTTTCTGGTGCCTATAAATATATTTACCAGTACAAAGATCATCTCGGCAATGTGCGTGTAAGCTATGACAAAACACTTGCCATTAAAGAAGAAAGTAATTTCTACCCTTTCGGGCTGAAACAGGAAGGATATAATACGGTTAAAACCGGTGTTGAGAATAAGTATAAGTACAATGGAAAGGAGCTCCAAGACGAGCTGGGGCTTAACTTTTATGACTATGGGGCAAGATTTTATGATCCTGCTTTAGGACGCTGGATGAACATTGATCCGCTAGCTGAAAAAATGAGAAGGCATAGTCCTTACAATTATGCATTTGATAATCCATTGTATTTTGTAGACCCTGATGGCATGGCTCCAACAGATTGGTATAGGAATAAGATAACTGGAAAAATATCTTGGAAAGACGGGCATAAGGAAAGGTTAGGTTATCAACGATTGGGACATACAATGGGGTATACCGATGTAAATGGAAACCGAGCATTATTAGACGGCGATACAAAACAAATTTCATACAATGGAAAAGTTCTCGCTGATTTTAGTCAAAGTCCTAAAGCTGAGTACGGTGGATATGCTTTTGCAGATGGAGGAAATAGTCAAGACCCTAGTTCACTTTATCGAGGTGGAAGAGATGCTCAATGGTTAGACTTTAAAGGTCTAATAGGAATAATAGACTTATTATTAGGAAGAGAGCCTGGAAAAATGAACAAAATAAACCCAAGTGGTAAAGGTACTAGTGGTGGTGCAGCAACAGGTGATAATAAGACTAGCGATGCAATTGACGCAGTAGGTGCTGCAACAGGGACAGCAAAAGAGGTTTACGAAGCTACAAAAAATGCAAATAAGAAAGAGAAAGATCCTTCAACATCTGCTGATACCGATTTTGTCAGAACTAGTTATGATGAAAAAACTGGAAGTAGTACTTGGGTAAGAAAAGATATTTATGATAAACAACAAAAGAAACAATAATGAAGAGTAAATACCAAAAACCGCTAATTATATTAACTATATTAATTATTGGATTAATATTAATTTATTTTTATTTTGATGGTAAAAGAGTTCATGTTCTAAAAGAGTATAGTTCAACAGGAAAATTGGTTGGAACAAATGAGTATATTCTTAGAGGTGGCGACACAATTTTTGATGGAAAATTTGTCAATTATAATGAGAGAGGAATAAAGATTTCAGAAGGTCAATTTGTGGATAATGAGCCTAATGGTTTATGCACATACTACGATGATAATGGAAAGAAAAAAGTTGTACATTACAGAAAAAATAGTGAGATAACTTTAGAAAGTACGTTTTTTAATCCAAAAGGGTTTATTGAGAAATACGTGGTTTATGATGATATGGGGAAATCTTCTTTTATTATGCAATTTGATGAAAAAGGACCAACAAAATATGATGGACATTTTCAAATAGAAACATATCAATATAAGCAGGCTAATAAAAGTAAATTTAATATTAAAACTGATCAAATTTTAAAGGTTGGCGATACATTGATGTATAGCTATGTTATTGCAAATATTCCTAATGCCAAACGTGATTTTCAGATTGAAAATATTGGGATTGACAACACAAATATTAAGCGTTTTTTAAAAAAAATACCGCCTGCTCAAATTGATGTAAAAGAAATTTTGACAAAGAAGGGAAAGAATACGATCAGAAGTATTGTTAAGTATGAGTTTCAAGATAACATTACACCAGTATTTGCAGACACACTTTCTTTCGAAGTTAATGTCTATTAATAACTGTAGTAATAAAAAGTTAAAATAAAAACATTATATAATTGTTTAAAGATGAGCAGTATTGCTCATCTTTTTTGTTTTAATATTTCTTTAAATGTGTACTGTATTTGATGGGATAGTTCTACCCGATAGCGCAGATTTGTAATCCCGACCGCTCGGATATGTCAACGCAAAGTTAGCGCAGATTTTGAATCTGTGCCCACAAAGAATATAAACTGCAACCGTAAAAAGTTGTAGTTTTGGTTTTTATAAATCCCGAAAATTCACCACAATTTAGAATAGGATTATTCCCGATCGCGCAGATATATCGACAATGATCGCGCGGATTTGCAATCCGTGCCCACAAAGAATATAAACTGCAACCGTAAAAAGTTGTAGTTTTGGTTTTTATAAATGGATGGAATTTTACTATTAGACTTGTTAAATTTGGGATGGGCACGGATTGCAAATCCGCGCTATCGGAAACAAACTAACGTTTTAATTGTAATTACATTACTTATTATAGTAGCACTTTATGTTAAATTCTGGTAATGTCTTAATAACAATATTTTTAAGAAAAAGGATCTCAGAAATGAGGTCCTTTTTTGTTTTAATTAATAATTATTTTAATACGAAATAAATTATTTTATTGATCGTTTTGTTTACTTTTAGCTATTCAAAAATAAACCATAAAAAACCAATCAATGAAAAAATTAATTATTGCATGCTTCCTTATTTCAGGAGCTATGTTTTCTCAGGACATGGATGTTGTTCAGGGAAAATTCGACTTTTTAAAAGATCAGAAAGAAGTTAACGTAGAATTTGATTATAGTAATTTTACTATGATGAAAGAAAACAAATCTGAAGCTCAGTATATCCAAGAGCACAAAGCCGATTTAGATAAAAAAGCAAAAGGAAACGGAAACATCTGGGAGAAAAAATGGGCTGTAGCCAAAGATCAGATCTGGTCGCCTAAATTCTTAGAAATTGCCAACATCGTGTTGACTAAAGAGAAAAAAGATTTAAACTTTCAAGAAGGATTAAAAACACCTTACACTTTAATCGTAAAAGCAGTGTGGATTTATCCAGGATGGGATGCTGGAATCATGAAGCAGCCTGCAAAAGTAACTACCAACTTAAAATTTGTCGAAACCGCTAATAAATCAAATGTATTATTAGAAATCACCAGCGAAGAAGCTCCGGGTGACCAATGGGGAAGTAATTTCAGCAACGAGTCAAGAATTGGTGAAGGTTTTGCTAAAACAGCAAAATCGATGGCAAAACTTATAGCGAAAAAAGCGTATAAATAAGATCATAAAAAAGCCCTGATTATTCAGGGCTTTGTTCTTTTTGCATATTCAATAAATACGCCATATTTTTTATCACATGATCGTGTTTCTTTACAAACGGATTTTCTTCATTCCAAACATACCCTGCTAATACTGAACATATTTTTTCTTTCACATCTGGATTTTCCGGCTGATGGAAAAACAACGTCTGCAGATTTCCTGTATACCATTCTTGTACATACGTTGTGAAAACCCCAATACCGCGTTTCATATATTGTGTAAACTCCACTTCCCAGTCAACAGGAATTCCTTGTGATTCTTTTAAGTAAAGCTTCGCTGCTAACATTCCTGATTCGGTTGCAAAAGCTACTCCTGATGAAAAAACTGGATCTAAGAATTCAGAACTATTTCCAGTTAAAGCAAAACCATCGCCGTACATTCTTTTTACTGCTCTTGAATAGTTTTCTAATTTTACCGGTTCGAATAGAAATTCAGTTCCTTTAAACCTTTTAATATAATAATCCGATTTCTGAATGGCATTTCGCAAAGCTTCTGCATTGTCTTTATTTTCAGAAAGCGAATTAATAAAATCAGTTGGCCCTACCACTCCTAAACTCGTATTTCCGTTTGAGAAAGGAATTACCCAAAGCCAAACTTCTGTTTCTAAAATATCAAATGAAATCTGAGTTCCTTCCTCGCCTTCTTCTCTATTAATATCTTTAACATGCGTAAAAATAGACGAATGCGGATCTAGTTTTGATGGCGTATCCAAATCTAAAAGTCTTGGCAGAACACGGCCGTAACCACTTGAATCTACAATAAAGTTAGCGTGGATTTCTTTTAAATTGCCATCTTTATCTTTTACAATTGTTCTCGATTTTTTACCTTCAAAAGAAACTTCTAAAACTTCTGTTTCAAATTCTAAATCAATTCCTTTACGGACAATTTCCTCGGCCATTGTGTTATCAAAATCAGCACGAGGCACCTGCCAGGTCCAATCCCAGCCTTCACCAAATTTTCTGCTGAAATCAAAAACACATATCTCCTCACCTCTTATAAAGCGGGCTCCTAATTTTTTTTCGAAGTTCATTGCATTAAGTGCATCATAAAGCTCTGCTTCTGCAAAATGATCCATTACTCGCGGAATTAAACTTTCACCGACTACCAGTCTTGGAAACTTTGTTTTTTCAACAACTTTAACCTTTACATTGTTTTTATGAAGATATGATGCAGACACACATCCGGATGGTCCGGCGCCGATGACTAAAACATCTACAAACTCCTTTGTCATAATAAAAATATTATCAATTATTAACCTACATTTGCCATCATCAAAATAACTACATTTATTTTGATAAATAAAATTAAATTAGCACAATCAAAAACGATTTAATGAATACAATTAACGAATATTTAAGTTTAAGCGAATTTGAATCCATAATCTTTGGAAATCAAAAAGTTACAATTAGCGATTTAGTTTTAAACCGCGTAAATGAAAGTTTTAATTTCTTAAAAGAATTCTCTGGAAACAAGGTAATCTACGGTGTAAATACTGGTTTTGGCCCAATGGCACAATACCGAATTAAAGAGTCAGATCAGATTCAACTTCAATATAATTTAATCAGAAGCCATTCATCTGGAACAGGAAAACCATTAAACTCAGTTTGTGCAAAAGCAGCAATTTTGGCTCGTTTGAATACACTTTCATTAGGAAACTCTGGAGTTCATCCTTCCGTAATTCACTTAATGGCAGAGTTAATCAACAGAGATATCACACCGCTTATTTTCGAACATGGTGGTGTAGGTGCGAGCGGTGACCTAGTACAGCTCTCGCATTTGGCTTTAGTATTGATAGGAGAAGGCGAAGTTTTCTACAAAGGAAACCGAAGACCAACTGCTGAAGTTTTTGAAATTGAAGGCTTAAAACCTATTCAGGTAGAAATTAGAGAAGGTCTGGCGTTAATCAACGGAACTTCTGTAATGACCGGAATTGGCGTTGTAAATATTCATCTTGCTAAAAAATTATTAGACTGGTCATTAAAATCATCTTGTGCTATCAACGAATTGGTTCAAGCTTATGATGATCATTTCTCTGAAGAATTAAACCAAACAAAACGTCATAAAGGACAGCAGGAAGTGGCAGCTCAAATGAGAAAAAACCTTTCTGACAGTACTTTAATCCGTAAAAGAGAAGACCATTTATATTCTGGTGAAAATACCGAGGAAATCTTCAAAGAAAAAGTTCAGGAATATTATTCATTAAGATGTGTGCCACAAATTCTTGGACCCGTTTTAGAAACTATAAATAACGTAGCTTCTATTCTGGAAGACGAATTTAACTCGGCAAACGATAACCCAATTATAGACGTAAAAAACAAACACGTTTATCACGGAGGAAATTTCCACGGAGATTATATTTCTCTTGAAATGGATAAACTAAAAATTGTTATTACCAAATTAACAATGCTGGCAGAACGCCAATTGAATTATTTATTGAACTCCAAAATCAACGAATTACTGCCTCCATTTGTAAACTTAGGAACATTAGGTTTCAATTTTGGAATGCAGGGTGTTCAATTCACTGCTACTTCTACAACAGCAGAAAGCCAAATGCTGTCTAACCCAATGTATGTTCACAGCATCCCGAATAACAACGACAATCAAGATATTGTAAGTATGGGAACCAACTCGGCTGTTATTACCTCAAAAGTAATCGAAAACGCTTTTGAAGTTTTGGCAATCGAAATGATTACTATCGTTCAGGCAATCGATTATTTAGGACAAAAAGATAAAATTTCATCTGTTTCTAAAAAATGGTACGACGAAATTAGAAACATCATTCCAACATTTAAGGAAGATCAGGTAATGTATCCTTTTGTTCAAAAAGTTAAAGATCATTTGATCAACAATTAAGATTTCATATAGAAACACCGTTTTCTATCGATTAAAATATGCCCCAAAGAGTTTTAGCTTTAATCATTAAATATTGAATTTTAAGATCATGAAAAAGACACTTATTTTTTTGCTTCTGGCAAGTATTCAATTAGTGAATAGTCAAGAACTGGCATTAGTTAAAAAAAACTCCAAAATTGGATATATTTCCAAAGACGGAACTTTTAAAATCGAACCTCAATACAAATCAGCCAAAAGTTTTTCTGAAGGTTTAGCAGCTGTAGAAAATGGTGGAAAATGGGGATTTATAGACCCTAAAGGAAACTGGATAATTCCGGCAGAGTTTAACAATGCCAAAGATTTTAACAGCGGAATCGCAATTGTGCAAAAAGATAAGGAATGGGTGTATATTAATACCAAAGGAGAAATCCAGAAAGCACCTGCTTCTGAAAAATTATTTGATTTTAATGATGGTGTAGCCTTTATAAAACAAGGAAATAAAATTGGTTTAATCAATTCTAAAATGACTATTGTTTTAGAGCCAAAATACGATCAGATCAAACCTTTTGAAAACGGTTATGCAAGAGTTGAACTAAACAAAAACTGGGGAATTATAAATACAGCCGGAAAAGAATTAGTGGAACCTGTTTATGCCGAAATTGGAAACTATTTTAAAGGAACAACCTGGGCGCGAAAAGACAAAACTTTCGGACTTGTAAGCGACGGAAAATTTATTCCGGTTGATGGAGCAGAAAAAATCTGGGATTTTGAAACTCAAGATTTGACTTATGCTAAAAAGAACGGTAAAATAGGATACATTGATTTAAAAGGCAATTGGGCTATTCTTCCTATTTATGATAAAGGAAAAGCCTTCTCCAAAAATCTAGCTCCGGTTTTAGTGGGAAAAAAATGGGGATACATCAATCTAAAAGGTGATTTTGTAATTGAACCTACTTACAGCGATGCAGAAGTTTTTAGTACAAATGGAATAGCTCCTGTAAAAGAAAACAACTGGGGATTTATCAATGAATCAGGAAAATTGATCATTCCAACCCAATACGGCATTACTACAAATGCCATTATTGCTATGTTTGTACAGCAAGACAAAGGATTTATTGATGGTGTGGCAAGAGTAAAAAACGAAGGAAAATGGGGATTTCTTAAACCTGATGGAACAGTATTAGGAAACCAATGGTTTGAAAATGCTGAATTATTTTCTAAATCAGAAAGAAACTATAGAAATGATGCTCCTGCCGAAAAACCAAAACAAGAAGCAAAAGCTGAAACAAAAGCAGTAAAGACGACTACCAAAACAGTAACAAAGAAAAAGAAATAAGCTTATATAATGAAATGTGTATTAGTAACAGGCGGATCAAGAGGAATTGGAAGCGCTATTTGTAAAAAACTAGCCGTTGAGTCTGATTATCATATTCTAATTAATTATCATTCCAACAAAACTGCTGCCGAAGAAACACTTCAGGAAATACAAAAATTAGGAGCAACCGGAGAAATTTTAGGCTTTGATGTCGCTAGTTTCGAAGATGTTCAAAACACCTTAACACAATGGCAGGAAGCAAATCCAGAAGCCATTGTCGAAGCGATTGTAAACAATGCCGGAATTACTAAAGATGGTCTTTTTATGTGGATGACACCAGAAGACTGGAACGGTGTATTGAATACCAGCTTAAACGGATTTTTTAACGTAACGCAGTTTTTTATTCAAAAAATGCTTCGCAATAAATATGGCCGAATCGTTAATATGGTTTCTGTTTCGGGAGTAAAAGGAACTGCCGGACAAACCAATTATTCGGCTGCAAAAGGAGCTATCGTGGCAGCTACAAAAGCTTTGGCACAAGAAGTTGCAAAACGCAATATTACAGTAAATGCCGTTGCACCAGGATTTATTAGAACTGATATGACAAGCGATCTAGACGAGAAAGAATTATTAAAACTAATTCCTGTAAATCGTTTTGGTGAAGCAGAAGAAGTTGCTGATTTGGTAAGCTTTTTGATTTCAAAAAAATCGAGTTATATTACCGGTGAAATTATCAACATAAACGGAGGAATATATTCTTAAAAATTACTTTGAAAGACCATGAATAGAAGAGTTGTAATTACTGGAATGGGAATTTATTCTTGTATCGGAACTTCTTTAGACGAAGTAAAAGATTCCTTATATCAAGGAAAATCCGGTATTCAGTTTGATCCTGAACGAAAAGAATTTGGCTTTCAGTCGGCTTTGACTGGAATAGTGCCAAAAACAGATCTAAAAAATTTACTAACCCGCAGACAGCGTATGAGCATTGGTGAAGAAACCGAATATGCATATATGGCGACTGTTGAAGCATTGAAAAATGCCAATATCGACGATGCTTTTTTTGACAATCGCGAAGTAGGTATTATGTATGGAAACGACAGTGTTTCGAAAGCCATTATTGATGCGACCGATATTATCCGCGAAAAAAAAGATACTGCTTTAATAGGTTCTGGAGCGATTTTCAAATCCATGAACTCCACTGTTACCATGAATCTTTCAACAATATTTAAACTTCGTGGTATTAATTTAACCGTAAGTGCAGCCTGTGCGAGCGGTTCTCATTCTATAGGATTAGCTTATTTTTTAATTAAAAGCGGTTTTCAGGACATTATAATTACAGGAGGTGCTCAAGAAATTAACAAATATGCCATGAGTAGTTTTGATGGTTTGGGTGTTTTTTCTAACCGAGAAGGCGATCCTGAAAAAGCTTCAAGACCTTTTGACAGCGGCCGTGATGGACTAATTCCGAGTGGCGGCGGTGCTACTTTAATTCTGGAAAGTTACGAATCAGCAATTGCAAGAGGTGCCAATATAATTGCCGAAGTTTCAGGCTACGGATTCTCTTCAAACGGCGGGCATATTTCAACGCCAAACGTCGAAGGTCCAGCTACAGCCATGAAACGTGCACTTGAAGATGCACAATTAAAAGCTTCAGATATTGAGTACATAAATGCACACGCAACTTCAACTCCTGTTGGTGATGCCAATGAGGCAAAAGCGATTTTTGAAGTTTTTGGCGAAAAAAATCCTTACATAAGTTCAACAAAATCTATGACAGGTCATGAATGCTGGATGGCCGGCGCAAGTGAAATTATTTACTCTATCATCATGATGCAGAACGATTTCATTGCTCCCAACATCAATTTAGAAAATCCAGATGAAGATGCTTCAAAATTAAATTTAGTTAAAACTACGTTAAACAAAAAATTTGACATATTTTTGTCCAATTCTTTCGGTTTCGGAGGAACCAACTCTGCGTTGGTGGTTAAAAAGTTTAAATTGAACGATGAATAAAGAAGATATTATAGCAAAAATTAATGGTTTTTTAGTTGATGAATTTGAAGTAGACAATGACGACATTGAACCAAATGCTAATTTAAAAGATACACTTGGGTTAGATAGTTTGGATTATGTTGACTTGGTAGTTTCAATTGAAGCAAACTTTGGTGTAAAATTAGTTGAAGCAGATTTTGTTGGAATTTCTGATTTTCAAAGCTTTTATGATCTTATCGAAGCCAAATTAAAAGCCAAATCAGCTTAATGAGTCAATGGGATGGCAAATCAAAAGGAACTGTTTTAGGATATAAGATATTTGTTTTTTTAATTAAAAAAGCAGGTGTCAAATCGGCCTATGTTCTGCTTTATTTTGTCGCTTCTTATTATTTTTTATTTTTAAGAAAAAGCAATCGTGCTATTTTTTATTACTTTAAAGAAAGACTCCAATACTCCTATTTTAAATCTAAAAGAATGGTTTTCAAAAGTTATTTTACTTTTGGACAAACCATTATCGATAAAATTTCGATTTCGGCCGGGATGCGAAACAAATTTACTTACGAATTTGACGGAATCGAAACCCTGAAAAAACTTCTTGCTGAAAAAAAAGGTGGTGTTTTAATCAGCGCCCATGTTGGAAATTTTGAAATTGCTGAGCATTTTTTCGGAGAAATCGACCTTGATTTCCAAATCAATTTGGTTACCACAGACCTTGAACATTCGGCCATTAAAAATTATCTAGAATCTATTACCCAGAAACCAACCGTTAAGTTTATTATTATCAAAGAAGATTTATCTCATATTTTTGAAATAAATGCCGCTTTGGCCAATAATGAATTAATTTGTTTTACCGGCGATCGCTATTTTGAAGGCACAAAATCACTTTCTGAAAACATTTTAGGCAAAGAAGCAAACTTTCCAGCAGGACCATTTTTAATCGCCTCAAGATTAAAAGTCCCAGTAGTATTTGTTTATGTAATGAAAGAGCCCAACCTGCATTATCACTTATATGCAAGAGAAGCCGAAGTAAAACACCGTGACGAAAAAGCGCTTTTGAAAGAATATGTAAAAAGCGTTGAAAGCATCTTGAATCGTTATCCGTTGCAATGGTTTAATTATTTTGATTTTTGGAACGATATAAAATCTTAATTTTTTTTGCCACGACCCGAGCGATAGCGAACTGGCGAAGCAATTCACGAATTTTCATTAATTATTTGGAGTAGAATCTTTATTTCAAATTACACTAATTTTTATTAATTCATTTTTCGTGAAATTATTGCTATTTATAATTTAGGAAAATCATTAATAACAACAGTATTTAAACAATTCGTGAATTCATGCTAATAAAAAACCATTGGTCGAAATAAGAAAATTCGTTTAAATAAATTTACTTACTTTTGCGAACCACCAAAGCCAAAAAACCTAATGAAAAATGTTCTCGTAATTTATTATTCTCAGTCAGGACAGTTAGAAACCATTGCACAAAACATCGCAAAACCATTTCTAAATTCTGAGAATGTAAAAGTAACATTTCACGAAATCCAATTGGAAAAACCTTTCCCGTTTCCGTGGAATAAGGATTCGTTTTTTGATGCCTTCCCGGAATCCTTTTTACAAATTCCAACAGCATTAAAACCTGTTCCTCAAGAAATTTTAAATACCAAATTCGATCTGATTTTATTTCATTATCAGGTATGGTATTTATCGCCTTCTATTCCTATTAACTCCTTCCTGAAAAGTGAAGAAGGAAAACAATTACTGAACAATACGCCAGTGGTTACCATAAGCGGCTCCAGAAATATGTGGATAATGGCGCAGGAAAAAATAAAAACGCTCCTTAAAGAAGCCAACGCACAATTGGTAGGAAATGTTGCTTTGGTAGATCGTGTTGGAAACCTTATTAGTGTTATTACAATTGTAGAGTGGATGTTCTCTGGAGTGAAGAAAAAATATCTGGGTATTTTTCCGCTTCCTGGAGTTTCAGATAAAGACATTCAAGAATCACCAAAATTTGGCGAAGTAATACTTTCAGAATTTGATCAGAATAATTTAAATCATTTACAGCCAAAATTGGTCGCAATTGACGCTGTTAAGATCAGCCCTTATTTAGTGACTGTTGACAAAACTGCTAATAAAATTTTCAATAAATGGTCAAATATCATTTATAAAAATCAAAAAAAACGAAAAACGCTTCTAAAAGTATTTAATGTTTATTTATTCCTTGCAATTTGGTTAATATCGCCAATAGTGTATATATTGCACCTTATTTCTTACCCCTTTAAGTTAAAAACCATAAAAAAAGAAACTCAATATTATCAAGGAGTTTAGAAGACGATTAGATTATGTTTGAAGTATACATTACAAAAGCTGCAAAATATTTGCCAAATGAAGCTGTTTCAAATGACGAAATGGAAGCATATTTAGGACTTATCAACGATACTGCCTCTAAAGCAAGACGTATTATTTTGCGCAATAACAAAATTACAAGCCGATATTATGCTGTTGATAAAAACGGAAAAAGCACCCATAGTAATGCCGAATTAACACGCAATGCTATTTTACCGTTATTCGACGAAAAATTTACGCCTCAGGATTTAGAAGTACTTTCATGCGGAACCTCAACTCCAGACATATTTCTTCCTTCTCACGCCGCAATGGTTCATGGTTTATTAAAAAATAAATCCGTAGAACTTAACTCTTCAACAGGAGTATGCTGTGCCGGAATGAATTCATTGAAATTTGGTTTTCTTTCGGTAAGATCTGGAAATTCTAAAAATGCAATCTGCACAGGATCAGAAAAAGTTTCGACCTGGCTGAATGCACAAAAATACAATCACGAAGCCGAAAATCTAAAAAATCTTGAAGAACAGCCAATTATTGCTTTCAAGAAAGATTTTTTACGCTGGATGCTTTCTGATGGAGCTGGTGCTTTATTATTAGAAAACCAGCCTAAAGGAGACATCTCGTTACGAATAGAATGGATGGAAGCTTTTTCGTATGCTTACGAATTAGAAACCTGCATGTATGCTGGAGGAGACAAACTTGAAAACGGTGAAATTAAAGGCTGGAGTGATTATGCTCCAGAACAATGGTTAAACGAATCGGTTTTCTCGATTAAACAAGACGTAAAATTATTAGATGAATTCATCCTTAGCAAAGGTGCAGAAAGCATGAAAGAGGCTATGGATAAAAACAACATCAAATCTGAAGATATCAATTATTTCATTCCTCACGTTTCCTCAAACTTCTTTGTGGAAGGACTAAAAAAAGGATTACACGAAAAAGGAATCGGAATGAATGATGAAAAATGGTTCATGAATCTTTCAAGAGTAGGAAATGTAGGCTCTGCTTCAATTTACCTGGCTTTAGAAGAATTAATGAATTCAGGAAACTTGAAAAAAGGAGAACACATTCTTTTATCAGTTCCTGAAAGCGGAAGATTCTCTTTCGCATATGCGTATTTAACTGTGTGCTAATGGAAGTGTTGCTTTTAGAAAAAAATGCTGTAGAAAATTTACTGCCTCAAAAGTTTCCTTTTGTAATGGTAGACAGCATGTTTTCGTATAGCGAAACCTCATTAGTTTCTGGTTTTAGTATCAAAAGCGACAATATTTTTTTTGAGGATGATACTTTTTTAGAAGCCGGTTTAATCGAGCACATGGCTCAATCTGTGGCATTACATACCGGCTATCAGTTTTTTTTAAAAAACGAAACTGCTCCAACAGGATACATAGGTTCTATAAAAGAAATTCAAATAAAAAAACTGCCAAAAATCAACGATTCGATTCAGTCAACGGTAACAATTCTTCAGGAATTTGCCGGAATCACTTTGGTAGATGTTGTGACAACATTAAATAATGAAGAAATCGCAAGCGGACAAATGAAAACTGTTTTAGCTAAATAATATAAAAATTGAATAAAGGAGTAGACATACAAAATTATCTGCCTCACCGAGCTCCTATGCTCATGGTAGACTTAATTCTAGATATAGATGCCAGTTTTGTTGAAACAACTTTTTTAATTACAGAAGACAATATTTTTGTTGAAAACCAGATTTTTAATGAAGCTGGTTTAATAGAAAATACGGCGCAGACCTGTTCGTCTATTGTTGGAAAAAAATATTTTTTTGACGAAAACGGAACAGAAAATGAGAACGTAAATGTAATAGGATTTATAAGCGCTTTAAAAAATGTAAAAATCCATTCGCTGCCAAAAGCGGGAGAAACCATAATTACCCGAGCCAATTTAGTTTCTAAATTCGCAGGCGACGATTACACTTTATGCACGATGAGCTGTCAAAGTTCTGTCGAAGACCAAATACTCTTAGAATGCGAAATAAACTTGTTTATTCAGAAAACAGTTTCAGTTGGATAATTATTTAAAACAAATCATTTTACATTTAACAATCCGCGTTGGAATTTTAGTTCTTTTACTCTCATTGGTTTACTTATTTTGGTATTTCACTTATGATCCTCATAAATATTGTGACGAAACCGGACACAAACATGTCGACGGAGGATTAGGATTATTCATTATTGGATTTCTAATAACACAGGCATTTTATGCAGGAATGCTGATTGAAATGATTTATTTATTTATAAAAAAACAACGAAACTTAGCTTTCGCAAACCTTGGGTTTTTAATAATTAGTTTATGTATAGCATTAGTCTTTATGTTTCTAATGAATTAAATTAGCAAAATGGAAAAAGATAAAGTACCACAAGACCAAAGCAACTTAACGAAAAACAACGTAAAAGAACTTTTGTATGCAACAGATGAAAACGGCGATTATACTACAACCTTAAGTTCAGGTTGGGAACCCAAAACAATTGCGCTTTCCAATTCTATTGACGAAATAAACGAGCGTATTGCCGATGCCAGACAACAAGTTGTAAATGGCGAAGCAAGTCCAATTCTGTATTTTATGGAAGTCAACAAAATGGATCTTACGATTTTATCAAGCTATGTGGGATTCTGGAAATGGCGTGTAAAAAGACATTTTAAACCCAGTGTTTTTGCCAAACTAAACGACAAAATCCTAAAAAAATATGCCGATACCTTTGAAGTATCAATCGAAGAATTAAAAAACAGCATTACCAAATAAATGGAATTAACTTTCACACATCATCAGTCTGCTCATTGCGAGAATGGAGTAGCGTCGAATCTGCTAAAAAACAGCGGACTAAACATCAGCGAACCGATGGTTTTTGGTATTGGCTCAGGATTATTTTTTGTGTATCTGCCTTTCATAAAAGTCAATTATGCACCCGCAATTAGTTATAGAACTTTGCCAGGACAGATTTTTAATAAAGTAGCCAACCGATTAAATTTAAAAATAAAAAGACAAAAATTTTCTTCTGTATCAAATGCCAATAAAGCTTTAGATGAGAATTTAAAAAATAATATTCCAACCGGTTTACAAGTTGGTGTGTATCATTTAAGTTATTTTCCTGATGAATACCGTTTTCATTTCAACGCTCACAATTTAGTCGTTTACGGAAAAACCGAAACCGATTATTTAGTAAGCGATCCTGTTATGGAAACTGTTACGACTCTAACACACGACGAATTAGACAAAGTGCGTTTCGCAAAAGGCGCTTTTGCACCACGCGGACAAATGTATTATCCTATTCAAGTTCCTGCTAATGTTGATTTAAAAAGCGCCATCATAAAAGGAATCAAAAATACGTGTCGGGATATGCTCGCGCCAATGCCAATTGTAGGTGTTCGCGGTATCAAATTTGTTTCCAAACAAATCAGAAAATGGCCAATAAAACACGGAACT
Source organism: Flavobacterium sp. H4147 (assembly GCF_029360735.1). Lineage (NCBI taxonomy): Bacteria > Pseudomonadati > Bacteroidota > Flavobacteriia > Flavobacteriales > Flavobacteriaceae > Flavobacterium > Flavobacterium sp. H4147. Next base: position 1,100,765 of record NZ_JARKNB010000001.1, read on the forward strand.
AAAAAAGCCAATCATTATCTGGCACAAATGGTTCGTATGCAAGAAGAAATTGGAACTGGAGGCGGCGGTTTCCGTTTTATATATGCCGCATTTTTGCAGGAAGCTTCAGTAATTTTAGAAAATGAAGAACTGAAAGAACTTTCAAAAGAAATGACAAAAATTGGCGATTCATGGCGTGATTTTGCTGTTGAAGCGTCACGCATTTATAAAAACAGAAGTGCCAAAGAAGATGCCTACAACACTATTGCCGATGAACTTTTGGACATCGCTAACAGAGAAGAAATCTTTTTTAAAAAACTAAAAAAAGCGATCAGCTAAAAACCTATTTTGCAGTCTATCATTCAAATAGAATCCCTTTCGAAAAAGTACAAAAATGCAGAAATGTATTCTTTGAACAACGTTTCGCTAAACATAAACGAAGGTCAGATTTTCGGTTTATTAGGTCCAAACGGCGCCGGAAAAACAACTCTCATTTCCATGCTCTGCGGATTGGTAAAACCAACTTCGGGACATTTTAAAATTGATGGTTTAGACTATCAGCACAATTCCTCAAAAATTAAAAAAATAATTGGTGTTGTTCCTCAGGAATATGCCATTTACCCAACGCTAACCGCTAGAGAAAACCTGCATTATTTTGGAAGTATGTACGGTTTAAAAGGTTCTGATTTAAAAGATAAAGTAATCGAAACATTAGATCTTTTAGGTTTATTGAAATTTGCCGATAAACAAGTTCAGACTTTTTCGGGCGGAATGAAACGTCGTGTTAATCTAATTGCCGGAATTCTTCACAAACCAAAAGTATTATTTTTGGACGAACCAACTGTTGGTGTCGATGTGCATTCTAAAACAGCGATTATAGATTATTTAAAAGTTTTAAACGAAAGCGGTACTACTATTATTTATACATCACATCATTTGGCGGAAGCCGAAGATCTCTGCACTAATATTGCCATTTTAGATCAAGGTCAGATTTACGCACAAGACACCCCATCGGTGTTAATTGAATCTGTAAAAGATGCCCGAAATCTCGAAGATGTTTTTATTTCATTAACCGGAAAAGCTTTGAGAGATGATGTATAAAATTTGGATGTCAGTAGTAAAAGAATTCCTTTTGCTAAAAAGAGATTTGGGCGGATTAATTATTTTATTCATCATGCCTTTGGTTTTGGTTATCACCGTAACCTTAATTCAAGACAGCACTTTTAAAACCGTAACCGATTCTAAAATTCAAATTCTTTTAGTCGATAACGACAAAGGATCTGTTTCAAAAACAGTATTTGAAAATTTAGAAAAAAGCAATTTATTCAGCGTTGTTACACAAATTGACAACAAACCTGTTACAGAAGAAATCGCCAAAGAAAATGTTTACAAAGGTAAATTTCAATTAGCGATTATAATTCCAGAAAAATTAAGTTCTGATCTTCAGGCAAAAGTCGATCAGAATGTAGAAAAAATTGTAAGCAGTTTAGGTTTAACCGATAGCAGTTCCACAAAAGAACCTCAACGAATCATCAAAGAAAAAGAAGTAAAACTGTATTTTGATCCAGCGGTACAAATGAGTTTTAAAAATTCGGTTATGAGTTCAATTGACAAAATGATTTCGCAGATTGAGACCAAATCAATTTACACCACTTTCCAAAATCAGCTAGGAGGAACTTCTGATTTTGAACAGAAAAGCTTCATCACTTTCAAAGAAATAATTCCGAGAATCAACAACAAAGAAGTTCGTCCAAACTCGGTTCAGCATAATGTTCCGGCATGGACACTTTTTGCGATCTTTTTTATTGTCATTCCGCTATCCATTAATATTGTAAAAGAAAAATCACAAGGCACTTTTATCCGATTAAGAACCAATCCGGTTTCCAACTTAGTAGTTATAATTGGTAAAACCATCACCTACTCGATCATTTGTATGATTCAGTTTTATATGATGGTTGCCGTTGCCGTATTTTTATTTCCATCAATCGGACTGCCTTCTTTAAATATTGAAGGACATTTATTAATGATGAGTGTCGTCGCTTTATTTTCGGGTTTTGCAGCAATAGGTTTCGGAATCTTATTAGGAACAGTGGCCAATACACAAGAGCAATCTGCTCCGTTTGGTGCTACTAGTGTAATTATTTTAGCAGCAATTGGAGGCGTTTGGGTTCCTGTTTTTGCTATGCCAAAAATCATGCAGATTATTGCCAAATCATCTCCAATGAATTGGGGATTAGAAGCATTTTACGATGTATTACTCCGCAGTGTTTCCTTTCTTGAAATTATCCCAAAAATAAGTTTGTTATTTTTGTTTTTCATTATTACAACTTCCATCGCATTATTTTATGATAAAAAGAAAAGAGCAGTTTAACGAGGCTACAGACTTAACCGTTACACACGAAATCAGAATTCGTTTTAACGAAACAGATCCGCTTGGAATCGTTTGGCACGGAAACTATATAACCTATTTCGAAGATGGACGCGAAGCATTTGGGCGTGAACATGGACTTACATATTTGGATATTGCAGCAACAGGCTATACAACGCCAATCGTAAAATCAACTTGCGAACATAAATTATCACTTCGTTATGGAGATGTGGTAACGATAGAAACAACGGTTGTTGATACACCAGCGGCCAAAATGATTTATCGTTTTAAAATTACTGATGATAAAGGAGAAATTGCCTGCACAGGTGAAACCACGCAAGTTTTTTTAGATAAAGAAGGAAATTTAATGCTGACCAATCCGCCTTTTTATGAAGAGTGGAAACGAAAAGTAGGTTTATTGACATAACATATTTCCTGCAAGGTTTTCAAAACCTTGCAGGTATAAATTGAAACATTTAAATCTAAATTTACACATGCTATGTTTATTTAAACAAATGAAATACCTTTTTTAAGTAAGCAAAAACTATGTTTCTATGTGTTAAAATAAATATACCTACAAGGTTTTGAAAACCTTGCAGGTATAAATTGAAACATTTAAATCTAAATTTACACATAGCTATGTTTGTTTAAACAAATGAAATACCTTTTTTAAGTAAGCAAAAACTATGTTTCTATGTGTTAAAATAAATATACCTACAAGGTTTTGAAAACCTTGCAGGAGAAAATGAAAATATAAAATGATAAGAGAAATATACATTACCGAAACGAATTGTATCACGCCTTTAGGTTTTGATGTTCAATCGAACATTGAAGCAATTCTTCGCGGCGATTCTGGAATTCAGCTTCATAATGATGTTTCTTTGATGCCTAACTCATTTTATGCTTCAATAATAAGTGATGAAAATATAAATAGTGCTTTTTCCAAAATCAGCTCTGAGGAAAAATATTCCCGTTTAGAAAAAATGATGATTCTGGCTTTAGAGCCCATTATCAAAAATTCTAAAGTTGAGTTAAACTCAAAAACCGCTTTTATACTTTCTACCACGAAAGGAAATGTAACAGCTTTACAAAACCATTCTGAAGAAAGTTTTAACAACGCACATTTAGATGTTTTGGCAAAAAACGTTGCTGATTTTTTCGGATTTCAAACACAGCCAATTGTAGTTTCAAATGCTTGTGTTTCTGGAATTTTAGCAGTTTCTGTTGCGAAAAGAATGATTCAGTCCGAACTTTATGATAATATTTTTGTTGTGGCCGGCGACGAAGTTTCAGAATTTGTTTTGTCTGGTTTTAATGCTTTTCAGGCAATGAGCGAACTGCCTTGCAAACCGTATTCTAAAAATAGAACCGGTGTCAGTTTAGGCGAAGCAACGGCAGCGGTTTTGGTTTCGGCGGAAGCCAAAAATGCCAAAATAAAAGTCATTGGCGACAGTTCAATAAACGACGCGAATCATATTTCTGGACCTTCAAGAACGGGCGAAGGTTTGTTTAGAAGTATTCAGAATGCTTTGAAAGAAGCTCAAATTGGCGCCAACAAATTAGATTATATTTCAGCACACGGAACGGCAACGCCATATAACGACGAAATGGAAGCCATTGCTTTAAATCGTTTAGATTTACAACATGTTCCCGTTAATAGTTTAAAAGGATTTTATGGTCATACTTTGGGCGCTTCTGGATTATTAGAAACCGTAATCGCGATAGAATCTGCTAATCAAAATACACTTTTTGAATCAAAAGGTTTTGACGAAATCGGCGTAAGCGAAACCATCAATGTAATTGAGAAGAGCGAAGAAAAGAATATTCAATATTTCCTGAAAACAGCTTCTGGTTTTGGAGGCTGTAATACGGCTGTGGTTTTTGAGAAAGTGAATTAACATGAAACTATCAAAATTCATATTTATAACTCTAGTTCTTCTTTCATCTTTTGGATGTAAGAAGAAAGAAGTGTCTGAATCTGATTTTGAAAAAGAGGTTTTAAATAGCGTCTTTGTCGAAATAGTAGATTCTATTTATATGGATAGACGGATTATTTTGCCACCGCCAAAATTTAATCCGAAAACTAATAAAGCGGATACAATTGGTAATTCTAAAGAACTAAAATTATTTTGGCATCGTCAAGACAGTATTAAAAAAGATACTGCTCGAATATTAATAGGCGTTCATGACTATGTAGTAAATAATAAAATCAGAAATGAAAAATTTGATTTAACACCCTTTAAAAACAATAAAAAATTCGATTTTCAATATACATCCAAATTCCCTAATGAATTAACCTGGATTATTGATGATTATAAGAGTGGAATGCCTGTTGGCACAATTGAAATTTCCAATATTAAGTTTAATAAAGACAAAAACTCAGGAATTATTGAAGCAACTGCTTCATGCGGGGGCGGAAAATGTGGAAGAGGATTTGAAATTACAATTGAAAATAAATCGGGAAAATGGCATATCATAAAAGTTTTTCAAACTTGGGTTTCTTAAATTAAAAAAATGACTCAAAACAAAACCAACATACAATCCTACATCAAAATCGAAAACAACGAAATTGTTCTCAACGGAACTTCTGTATTCAAAATTGAACCAACTGATTTTGCAGATTTTGCCAAACAAGCCTATCGTAATTTTGAAATGCAGTATCCAAAGTTTTTCAAAATGGATGCTTTGAGCAAACTGGCTTTTTTAGGATCAGAACTGCTTTTGAGTCCGATTACCTCAACAGAACAAGAAAATAATATCGCTTTGGTTTTGGCAAATAAATCATCCAGTTTAGATACCGATGTAAAATATCAGGAATCCATTTCAGACAAAGAAAATTATTTTCCGAGTCCGGCAGTTTTTGTTTATACGCTGCCAAATATTTGTTTGGGCGAAATAAGTATACGACATCAGCTGAAAAGTGAAAATTCTTTTTTTATATTTGATGCTTTCAATGCCGAATTTTTGTCGAACTATTCGGAGATTTTGTTAAACACAAATAAGGCAGACACCGTTTTATGCGGATGGGTAGAATTTTTTAATGACAGTTATAAAGCTTTTCTTTGCACCATAAATACCGAAGAAAATACAAAATATAAAAACGAAACAATCAATACATTATACAATAAATAATCATGGAAGCATTAAAAGAAGAATTAAAAAACAAAATCATTACTACTTTAAACCTTGAAGATATCGAAGTTGAAGACATTGCAGATAACGATCCTTTGTTTGGTGACGGTTTAGGTTTAGACTCAATTGATGCACTTGAATTGATTGTGATTTTAGATAAAGATTACGGAATTAAATTAGTTGATCCGAAAGAAGGAAAATCTATTTTCCAATCTATCGAAACTATGGCGGCTTACATAAGCGCAAATAGAACAAAATAATTGTAGATTTTAGATTGCAGATTTTAGATTTCTACTGAAACTTAAAATCTGAATTTTTAAAAATCTGTCAACTTTGTCAAAGTTTAAAAATTTGACAAAGTTCAAGAAAATCTAAAATCATAAATCTAAAAATCTAAAATGACAAGAGGTGTTGCTATAACGGGAATGGGAATAATCTCTGCAATCGGGAATTCGGTTGAGGAGAATTACATTTCACTGATTGAAAATAAAATCGGTGTTTCTCATATTCAAAATATTTCGACTGTTCATGCAGATGTAATCAAGGTTGGCGAAATCAAAAAAACCAACAATGAACTTATCAATGAACTGCATTTAAATGAGGATAATAATTTCTCCCGAACCGCTATGATTGGCACTTTGGCAGCAAAACAAGCTGTTGAAAATGCAGGCATTACCTCTATCAATGAATTTAGAACCGGACTTATTTCGGCTACCAGCGTAGGCGGAATGGATATGACGGAGAAACATTACTACGATTATTTCGAAAAACCAGAACTAGTTAAGTACATTACCTGTCATGACGGTGGTGATGTTGCCGAAAAAATTGCTGAAGAATTAGGTTTAAAAGGAATGGTTTCTACTATTAGTACCGCTTGTTCTTCTGCAGCCAATTCGATTATGCTCGGCGCAAGATTAATCAAAACCGGGAAATTAGATCGTGTAATCGTGGGAGGTGCCGATGCCTTGGCAAAATTCACCATCAACGGATTTAAGACTTTGATGATTTTATCAGACGATTATAACAAACCTTTCGATAATAACAGAAAAGGATTAAATCTTGGAGAAGCTGCTGCATTTTTGGTTTTAGAATCAGATGAAATTGTAGCCAAACAAAACAAAAAAGTCTTGGCAAGAGTTTCTGGTTACGGAAATGCAAACGATGCTTTTCACCAAACCGCTTCTTCAGAAAATGGAGACGGTGCTTATCTGGCAATGAAAAAAGCGTTTGAAGTTTCGGGATTAAAACCTTCTGAAATTGATTATATCAATGTACACGGAACCGCAACGCCAAACAATGATTTATCTGAAGGAAGAGCTTTACTCCGAATTTACGAAGACGAAAAAGTGCCTGATTTCAGTTCTACAAAACCATTTACCGGACATACTTTAGCCGCAGCAGCTGCGATTGAAGCCGTTTATAGTGTTTTGGCCATTCAAAATAATGTGGTATATCCGAATTTAAATTTCGAAACTCAAATGGAAGAATTTAATTTGACGCCGCAGACTTCTTTAAAAAATAAAAATATCGAACACGTTTTATCTAACTCTTTTGGTTTTGGAGGAAATTGTTCAACCCTTATATTTTCAAAAAGCTAATGACAAAAAAAACATATATAAATGGAGTAGGCTGTATTTCGACTCAAAAAACATTTAATACTGTTTTTTTAGAAGAAGCACATGTAAATCACGACAATAATGTATTGGCAATTGTTGCGCCGGATTATAAAGAATATATTTCTCCTGCTGCAAGCCGTAGGATGGCAAAAGGTGTAAAAAACGGAATAGTAGCTTCGGCACTGGCCATGAAAGATGCTGCAGCAGAAAACGTTGATGCCATTATTACCGGAACAGGTTTAGGATGTATCGAAGATTCTGAAAAATTCCTGAAAAGTATTTTAGATAATAAAGAAGAATTCCTTACCCCAACTTCTTTTATTCAATCAACTCACAATACTGTTGGTGCGCAAATTGCACTTTTACAGCAGTGTAAAGGCTATAACTTTACGTATGTAAATGGAGCTGTTTCTTTTGAATCGGCACTTATAGATGCTAAAATGCAGATTGAAGAAGACGAAGTCCAGTCGGTTTTAGTAGGCGGTGTCGATGAAAACGGCGATTATACCACTGCTCTTTTCAAATTAAATGGACGTATTAAACAAGACAATCATGCGCCTTATGATGTTTTAACTTCTAAAACAAGCGGTGCTGTTTATGGAGAAGGTGCCAGCTTTTTTGTTTTAGAAAACGAAAGAAAAACAAATACGTATGCCGAACTTTTAGATGTTTACATCATTAATACACTAGCAGAAAACGAAGTTGAAACTGAAATGAAATCTTTTCTAAAATTAAATAATTTAGAAGTTTCAGATATTGATGCTGTGATTTTAGGTTTTGATGGAAATGTCGATTTCGAAAATTATTATAAAAATATAGCTGAAAATACTTTCGCCCAAACGCCTGTTTTGTATTACAAACATTTAAGCGGTGAATATGACACGGCTTCGGCTTTTGCTTTTTGGACAGCCTCAAAAATTTTAAAAACACAGGAAATTCCTGAAATCATAAAAGTAAATCAGATTTCAAAACCTGCTTACAAAACCATTTTGTTATACAACCAATTAAACGGAAAAAATCATAGTTTTACGCTGCTGTCAAAATGATAACGCATAAAAACATATCGATATTTTTTATCTTTATCTTACTGATTCTAAACCTTATTAATCTTTATGTAACGATAAATTTTTTGTGGTTTTTAGGAATCATTTTACTTTGGATTGGCATAAATGCAATTGGATCTTCCCTAATTTCTTCCAATTATCATGTAAAAGCCTATTGCAATAATTCATCAGAAACAGAAAAAAAAATAGCCATTACATTTGATGACGGACCTAGCGTTTATACTTTGGAAGTGTTACAGCTTCTGAAAAAACACAACGCAAAAGCCACTTTTTTCTGCATTGGAAAAAATATTGAAACACATCCTGAAATTCTAAAACAAATTATCGACGACGGTCATTTGGCTGGAAATCACTCGTACAGTCATTCCAAATTTTTTGATTTTTACAATCAAGATAAAATCCACAAGGAAATCATAAAAACAGATCAGCTTCTGGAACAGTTCACTCCCGGAAAAATAAACTTCTTTCGTCCGCCTTACGGAGTTACAACACCATCGATTAGAAGAGCGTTAAAAGTTACCGGACACAAAACAATTGGCTGGAATATTCGTTCTCTTGACGGGGGAACAAAAAATCAGGAATTAATTTTAAACCGAATAATTAAACGTGTTTCTCCTGGCGGAATTGTACTTTTGCATGATACAGGAGCACATTCTGTTTTGGTCTTGGAACAGTTTTTGCAATTTTTGCAGCAGAACAATTATCAGGTCGTTTCGATCGAAGAACTTTTGAATCTTAAAGCTTATGCAAACTAAAATATATCAATTTTTATTTTTAATTCTTTGCAGTTTCAATGTATCGGCACAAGAACAAAAAATGACAGCGGCAGAAATATCTCAATTTAAAGAAGATGTAAATGTGGTGGCGAAAAAAATCAAAACTTTAAGTACTGATTTTGTTCAGTACAAACATTTGGATTTTTTATCAAAAGATATTGAAACCTCTGGAAAAATGGTTTTTAAAGAACCTGCACTTTTGCAATGGCAGTATAAAAAACCATACAACTACAGCATTACTTTTAAAAACGGAAAAATCCTGATTAACGACGAAGGAAAGAAAAGCGCTGTTGATATTGGCGACAGTAAAATCTTCGCCCGAATCAACAAATTAATCGTAGGAAGCGTAAGCGGGAATATGTTTGATGATAAAGAATTTACGATTTCATATTTTAAATTGAAAGGTCAGAATCTGGCAAAATTTATTCCGAAAGATGCGACGCTTAAAAAATACATCAAACAAATTGAACTGACTTTTGATAAAGAAGAAGCAACTGTGGTTCAGGTAAAACTATTAGAATCATCTGAAGATTATACCCGAATTGTACTTAAAAATAAAGTAATCAATGCAAAAATCGACGATTCAGTTTTTACTAATTAATTGCTTTCTGGCAATTGTTTTAATTTCTTGCGGCTCGGTCTCAAAAAATTATACGCCTAAAAAATTAGACAAAACGTCTTATACCGTTCCTTATTTTACTGATTCAAAAACCGATTATGTTTACAAAACCAACATCAGCGTTTACGGAAATGAATTGACTGGAATTTTTATTGCCAAGAAAATAAACGACACCACACACCGAATTGTTTTTACGACGGAATTCGGAAATAAATTAATGGATTTTGAAATTTCTGAAAACGATTTTAAAGTCAACTCAATTGTTTCAGAATTAGACCGTAAAATATTAATCAATACTTTAAGAGAAGATTTTCGTCTTCTTCTAAAAAAAGAATATTTGATTCAGGAACAATTTGAAAACGAATCGGCAGATATTTATAAATCAGCAGATGGAAAACGTGATAACTTTATATTTATCTCTAAAAAAGATCAAAAATTAGAAAAGATCGTTCACGCTTCTAAAACAAAAGAAAAATTTACACTATTTTTCAACTCAGAAAACGATATTTTTGCTGAGAAAATTCAAATTATTCACCAAAATATAAAGCTTAAAATTGAGCTGAATTATTTTAAAACAGAATAGAAATTTAAACTAACCATAAAATTAAACTAATCAAAAGATGAAAAAAATAACGTTAATTGCATTCATTCTATTTATTGGAATTAAATCTCAAGCACAAGTAAAAGTGAGTCCTGGACTTAGAGGAGGTTTGAATTTTTCGACATTAACCAATATCGATGATAATAGAAGTAAAACCGATTTTTATGTGGGTGGCTTAGTAAACATTAGATTTAATAAATATTTTTCGTTACAGCCTGAAATTACATATTCAAGACAAGGTGATGAAGGAAGATATTTTGAAAACGGCCGTTATTATTCTGAAAAGTATGAATTAAATTACCTGACACTTGGTGCGGTTGCAAAATATCATTTTGGAGGAAAAGGTTTTCATATTTTAGCTGGACCATCTTTAGATATAAAAGTTAGTGATAATTATATCAATACCAATCCTGAAGGTTTTGACCTTGCAATTGTTGGAGGTGTTGGTTATACACTGCCAAATGGACTAACGTTTGAAGCTAGAATTAAACAAGGATTAATCGATATTTACGGTTACGACGGTATTGATAACGATTACTACTACGATGATGTAATCTTAAATCAAGTTTTTCAAATTGGTATTAGCTATACTTTTAAAACAAGATAATGCAGTGTAAAAAATCAGCACATATTTTATTTGTTTTTTTTGCTATTATAAAACTCCAAGCTCAGGATTTTAAACCAGGCTTACGAGGCGGTTTGTCATTATCGACTATTTCAGAAATGCACGCCAATTACAAACCTGATTTTTATTTTGGAGGTTTTGGAGAAATCAATTTGACAAAAAAATATGCGCTTCAGCCCGAAATAAATTACGTAAGACAAGGATCTAATAATGTCGCAAGAAATTATACAGATCCTGATACGAATACTGAAAGAATAGAACATCTGGATTTAAAACTAGAATATCTATCGCTTTCAATGATCAATAAATTTACATTCGGACAAGGTTTTCAGGTTTTATTCGGGCCCTCTCTGGATATTCGCCTAAATGATAATTTAGTACTCAGAAAAAATTATAATGATTTCGCATTTGTTGCAGGACTTGGGTATCGCATGCCTTCTGGTCTTGCTTTTGAGGCCCGTTTTAAAAAAGGATTTTTAGATATTCTAGACAGCGATTATTATCATAATGACACAAATAGTCATTATCTCTTTGGCGATTACAATACAAATATCAATTTTCAAATAGGTATTTCGTACTCATTTGATACGAAATAAAAAAACAAAATTATGGTTCTAAAAGACTTTTACGAAGTAATTTCACAAGAAAAAACTGGCGATTCTAAATTTAAAATTCGTATATTAGTTAATGCCAATCATGAGGTTTTTAAAGGTCATTTTCCTGGAAACCCAATTATGCCGGGCGTTTGCATGATTCAAATTATTAAAGAATTGACAGAAACAATTACTGAAAGTTCATTGATGATCCAGACTTTGTCTAACGTAAAATTCATGGCATTGATTAATCCGGAAATCAATCCGGAGCTTCTTTTGGAACTTGACATTATAACCACAGAAGATGATTTGGTAAAGGTGAAAAACACCACATATTTTAACGAAACCACAGCTTTGAAATTAAGCAATGTGTATAAAAAATTATAATTATGAAATTACTAGTATCATTATTCCTATGGATCAATTTTGCCGCGACTCCAGATTTGGCATCGATCCGAAAAATTTATCCTGATGTTGCAAAATCAGAAACCAATGCGAAAGAATTTACAGAAAAACTTTCGAGCATTTCTAACAACGACGAAAAAATCCTTGTCGCTTACAAAGCCGCTTCAATTTTAGTAGATTCTAAATTTGAGAAGAAACTAGGTGAAAAAATCGAGCGTTTTAAAGAAGGAGCAAAACTTCTGGAAGCAACCATCAAAAGCGACCCAAGCAATATCGAAATGAGAATGATCAGACTGAGTATTCAGGAAGATGTTCCAGGCATTACGGGTTATAAAAAAAATATTAAAGAAGATAAAAAATTCATCACAACGTATTATGCGGCGCAAAGTGGTGCTTTAAAAGAATACCTAAAAGAATTTGTTTTACAATCTAAAAGCTTCTCTGAGAAAGAGAAACATTTTGTGAAGTAAACACACGAAAATTTCCAAATGAAACCTACTTTATCAAGGCAAGAACTGCTTCATTCAATATCATTCTGCGTTATTGTTCCCACATACAATAATCAAAAAACATTGAAAAGAGTGCTGGATTCTGTTTTAGATTTCACGTCAAATATCATCATTGTCAATGACGGTTCTACTGATGAAACGGGTGACATTTTAAAACAATATTCGCAGCTGACTCAAATTCATCATCCCAAAAATATGGGAAAAGGAAGAGCGCTGCGAAATGGTTTTAGAAAAGCCATTGAACAAAATTTCGAATATGCCATCACGATAGATTCTGACGGCCAGCATTTCGCTTCTGATATCCCAGTTTTTTTAGAAGAAATTTACAATCAACCCAATTCTCTTTTAATTGGAAGCCGAAACATGACACAAGAAAATGTGCCGAGAAAAAGCAGTTTCGGAAATAAATTTTCTAATTTTTGGTTTAAGTTCGAAACGGGAATCGCGCTTGAAGACACACAATCTGGTTTTAGATTATATCCTTTGAAATTAATCCCAAAACGATTTTACACTAATAAATTTGAGTTTGAAATTGAAGTAATCGTGCGATCGGCATGGAAAGGAATTCCAGTTAAAAATGTTCCCGTTCAAGTTTTGTACGATCCAGCAGAAAGGGTTTCTCATTTTCGTCCCTTTCAAGATTTTACCCGAATCAGTATTCTTAATACCGTTTTGGTAACCAATACCTTATTATATATTAAGCCTCGCGATTTCTTTCGGCGAGCAAAAAAAAAAGGTTTTAAAAAATTCTTTTTAGAAGATATTTTAGAAAGCAACGATTCTAATTTCATAAAATCAGCTTCGATTGCTTTAGGAATTTTTATCGGAATTTCGCCTTTTTGGGGATTCCAGACTATACTCCTTTTTACTTTCGCAGCTTTATTCAGGCTTAACAAAGTAATCGCTTTCTTGTCATCAAATGTAAGCTTTCCTCCTTTTATTCCGCTTGTAATTTATGGTTCTTTAAAAACAGGAAGTCTGTTTATATCCAGCGACGCCCCATTAATATTAGATAGTTCAGCCACACTCGACGATATTCAAAAAAATGCTGCACAATATATCGTCGGAAGTCTTATTTTAGCAACCGTTTTAGCACTATCAGCTGGATTGGTAAGTTATGCACTTTTAAGCGTTTTTAGTTCTAAGAATAAACCAAATATTTAAGTTAAGTTTGCCACAGATTAAAAGGATTAAAATGATTTTTACATCCAGTTTGTCAGACTGATCGAAGTCGAAGCCCCCGTTCAATTGGAACGTTCCTTCGACTTCGCTCAGGGTAATAAACTAATGCTAATCTTTTAATCTCTGGTAAAAAATAATAAAAATCATGCATCAATACTTTTACGCCATTCATTTATTTGTAACCCGAAGAAAATCCCTTTCGGTTCTACTGGCTTTTTTGATGCTTTTAGTTTTTGGATTTTTTGCTTCGCAGATTAAGTTTGAAGAAGATATTACCAAACTTATTCCGGCAAATGACAAAGCCGATGCCACAGCAAAAGTTTTAAAACAACTTAATTTTGCTGATAAAACAACCGTTATTTTTACTCTCGAAAAAAACGGATCTGCCGAGGATTTAAAAGAAATGGCTTCCATTTTTTCAGACAGCGTTTCTAAATCTTGCAAACCATATATCTCAGGAATCCAGGGAAAAATCGACGAAGAAAATATTCAGGAAACCATTGATTTTGTTTACAATAATCTGCCTTTATTTCTAGACGATAAAGATTATGAAGCAATCGAAAACAAACTCCAGAAAGACAGTATCGAAGCAACCGTTCAAGGAAATTACAAATCGATTATTTCTCCTTCAGGATTTATTACCAAAGATTTTATTTTACAAGATCCGCTTGGGATTTCTTTCATTACTTTAAAAAAATTACAGCAATTAAACATTGGCGATGATTTTACGCTTGACAATGGTTTTGTCATGACCAAAGACAAAAAGAAATTACTTCTTTTTATCACGTCTGATATATCATCGAGTGAAACTGAAAAAAACAGCATTTTTGCCGAAAAGCTAAAATCGATTCAAGAAAATTTAAATACACAATTTAAAGGAAAAACATCTGTAAGCTATTTTGGTTCTGCCCTGATTGCTGCCGCCAATGCGAAACAAATTAAAAGCGATATTGTTTTAACAACTTCAATCGCGATGTTTACCTTAATGCTGATCCTGATTTTGTTTTACAGAAAAGTATTGATTCCATTAATTATTTTTCTTCCAACCGTTTTTGGAGGTTTATTTGCCGTTGCCTTTTTGTATTTTGTAAAAGAACAAATCTCAGCAATTTCACTCGGTATTGGCTCTATTTTATTAGGAATCACAATCGATTACTCCATTCATATTCTTACGCATTACAAACATAACAGCGACGTAAAAACTTTGTATAAAGACATTACAATGCCGGTTATTATGAGCAGTTCAACAACTGCGGTTGCTTTTTTATGTCTGCTTTTTGTAAAATCTGATGCGTTAAATGATCTCGGAATTTTCGCTGCGGTCATCGTTATGGCTTCGGCAATTTTCTCTCTTTTGATTGTTCCTCATTTGTACAAACCAAAAGAAAATCCAGCCGATCATAAGAAAAATGTCATTGATAAAATGGCGCATTTTTCATTTCACAATAATAAATTCCTAATCGGTTTTTGCATAATCATTACCATCATCTGCTGTTTTACTTATAATGATGTTGGTTTCAACAACGATTTATCACAGTTGAATTTTGTCCCAAAAGACATTAAAGCTGCCGAAAAACAATTAGAAGAAAGCACTAGTTTAACTTCAAAAACCATTTATGTTGCCGCTTATGGAAAAAGCATGGAAGAAGTACTGCAAAATAACAGCCGGCTTTTTACCGATTTATCTGCGGCAAAACAACAGAACAAAATTTTGAATTTCAGCTCTGTGGGAGGAATTGTGCTTTCTCAAAAAGAGCAGCAGCAAAAGATTGAAAAATGGAATTCATTCTGGAACACTCAGAAAAAACAATTTCTAAAATCAGAATTAATTGCCGAAGGTTCTAAGCTAGGATTTAAACCGACAACCTACTCTCAATTTTTCGATCATTTAGATATTGATTTTAAACCTGTTTCAGCCCACGATTATTTAAAAATTCAGGCGCTTCAGTTAAAAGAATTCATAACCGAAAAAAATGGTTTTTATACCATTTCAACTTTAGTAAAAGTATCTCCTGAACAGCGCGACGCTTTTGTAAAATCGGCTTCTGCAAAAGAAAATCTCATTGCGATTGACCGCCAGCAGATGAACGAAACTTTTTTCAGCACTTTAAAAACCGATTTTAATTCACTTGTAAATTATTCTTTTGTAGCTGTAATTCTGATTTTGTTTTTCTTTTTCAGAAGAATCGAATTGGTCATTATCAGCTGTATTCCAATTGCTTTAACGGGAATTGTAACGGCAGGAATTATGGGCATTTTTGGCATTCAAATGAATATTTTCAGTATGATTGTCTGCACGCTGATTTTTGGCCACGGAGTTGATTTCAGTATTTTCATGACCAGTGCTTTACAAAAAGAATACACTAACGGAAAAAATGAAATTGCCATTTACAGAACGTCAATTATTCTAGCAGTAATTACCACCATTCTGGGAATTGGCGCAATGATTTTTGCCAAACATCCGGCGCTGACTTCTATTTCATCGGTTTCATTAATCGGGGTTTTTGCTGCCTTGATTATCACTTTCATTTTTTATCCAATTCTCTTCAAATTATTTTTGTCGAATCGTCCTAAAAAAGGAAATCCTCCGTTTAAACTGCGAACTTTTATTCATGGTGTAATTTCGTTTGCGTATTATGGTTTGGGCGGAATTGTAATGTCGGTTTTCAGTTTTACGCTAATGCCAATTCTTCCGCTGAGCGCAAAAACAAAAATGAAGGGCTTTAGATATGTGGTTTCCAAATTGATGAAAACAGTATTGCATTCAAACCCTTTTCTTCACAAAAAAATCATCAATACTTATAATGAAACTTTTGAAAAACCAGCCGTAATTATTGCCAATCATTCTTCGTTTATCGATATTTTGGCAATTGGAATGTTAAGTCCAAAAATCATTTTTCTAGTAAGTGATTGGGTGTACAACTCTCCTATTTTTGGAGGCATTGTTAGAAAAGCTGGTTTTTATCCCGTTTCGGAAGGAATAGAAGATGGTGTTGAACATTTGCGTAAAAAAGTAAATGAAGGATATTCGTTAATGGTTTTCCCAGAAGGAACACGTTCTGAAAACAACGTTATTAAAAGATTTCATAAAGGCGCGTTCTTTTTAGCCGAAGAATTTAAACTGGATATTATTCCCATTGTCATTCATGGAGCTTCAGAAGCAATTCCTAAAGGTGATTTTGTCATTCACAAAAGCCAGCTTACACTTACTATTTTAGAAAGAATAACTCCAGAAAATCTTTCGTTTGGAAATAATTATGCCGAAAGAACCAAACAAATCAGTTCGTTCTTCAAAGCAGAATACCGCAAAATTCGTCAGGAACTCGAAGGTCCTGAATATTTCAAAAAAATGCTCATCAACAGTTACGATTATAAAGAAATTGAAATTGGCGACAGCGTCAAAAAAGATTTAAAACAAAATCTAGAAACCTATTATAATCTAAACAAATACATTAATCCGAAAGCCAAAATACTTCATTTAGGCAATGATTACGGACAGTTAGATGTGTTATTAACTTTGCAGGAAGCACAGCGAAAAGTATTTTCTTTTATTGATGATGAAGAAAAAATGCTGGTGGCCAAAACAAATTATTTCTTAAAAAAGAGAAAAATCGTGTATTTGGATCAACTAGAATCTGCATTTGAAAATCAATATGAAGTACTTTTAATTTCAGACGAAATTTTTAAAGATAAGATTGAAAAAGTTATTTCAACTATTCCATCAGTAATTTTGGTGAATTCTCCAGCCTTAAAAAGTCAGTTAATCAGCGCTGGTTTTGAAATAGTTTCTGAAGAAGATAATCTAATTGTTTTGAAGAAAAAATAATGAAAGCACAATACGATGTAGTGATTATTGGCAGTGGTTTAGGCGGATTAGTTTCGTCTATCATTTTGGCTAAAGAAGGCTACAGCGTTTGTGTACTCGAAAAAAACAATCAATACGGAGGAAATCTCCAGACTTTTGTTCGCGACAAAACAATTTTCGATACGGGAATTCATTACATCGGGGGTTTAGAAAAAGGACAAAATCTCTACAAATATTTCAAATATCTGGGCATTATCGATCAGCTGCATCTTAAAAAATTAGATGAAGATCGTTTCGATATCATTTCTTTTGAAAATGATCCAAACGAATATCCACATGCTCAAGGCTATGAAAATTTTGTAAAACAGCTTGCTTATTTTTTTCCTGACGAAAAAGAAAATCTCACCAATTATTGCAAAAAATTACAGCAAACCTGTGATGCATTTCCTCTTTATAATTTAAACTGGGAAGGAAAATACGATACCGAAATTCTGGAACAAAACGCAAAAGAAATCATTGACTCCTGTACAGAAAATGAAACGCTGAAAGCTGTTCTGGCGGGTTCAAATTTTCTGTACGCCGGAATTCCAGATAAATCGCCTTTTTATGTTCATGCGCTTTCGATCAACTCTTATATTCAGAGTTCGTGGCGATGCATTAACGGCGGGAGCCAGATTACCAAGCAACTTTTAAAACAGCTGAAAAAATACGGCGGGGAATTTTATAAATACAAAGAAGCTACCCGTTTCAATGTTGAAGATAATAAAGTTGTTTCGGTTGATTTAAAAGATGGAACACAAGTTTCAGGTTCACTTTTTATTTCGAATATTGAACCTAAAACAACTTTAAAAATGGCAGGCGAAGCAAACTTTCGAAAAGTCTTTTTTAATCGTATTCAAGATCTCGAAGATGTAATTTCGGCTTTTAGTTTGTACATCGTTTTTAAACCCGAAAGTTTCAAATATATCAATCATAATTTTTATCATTTCAAGAATAGTTCTAATGTCTGGACGGCTCAGGATTACGATGAAAATTCATGGCCAAAAAGTTATATGGCTTCGATGAATGCTTCTAAAAAAGAAGAAATCTGGGCAGAAGGCATGACTTTTTTAACCTACATGAAATACAAAGATGTTGAACCTTGGGCCGATACTTTTAATACAACTGCCGAAGAAAGCGACCGTGGTGAAAGTTACAGGGAATTTAAAAACCGAAAAGCTGCTAAATTTTTGGATGAAATCGAAATCAAATTTCCAGGAATCAAGAACTGTATAAAGTCGGTTCATACTTCTACTCCATTATCGTATCGCGATTATATTGGCGGACACAACGGAAATATGTACGGATATGTTAAAGATTCTAATAATCCCATGAAAACGATGATTCCGTTAAAAACTAAGCTGGAAAATCTGTATCTTACGGGCCAAAGTACCAACATGCACGGCGTTCTAGGCGTTACGATTGGAGCCGTAAATACGTGCTCAGAAATTATTGGAAGAGAATATCTGGTCACTAAAATTAATAAGGAATCTGAATAAACAACAATGAAAAACCGAGTTTTACTTTTCTTATTTACCGGTTTTTTAATGCTCCTTGTTTCATGCGGAACATCGAAATCGATGCACCATAAACCCGATCTTTCCCAATATAATTCTGAAAAACCAACCGTTATAAAAAAATCAGATTCGGTTTTTGTTTCAGGGAAAAATTCCTTTTTAAAAAATAAACAAGGGCTTTGGGAATTGTATGTGGAAGGCGATCCGTTGGAAATTGGTTTAAACACAGGCGCTCTAACCGATTCACTTTTGAAGAAACAACAAAAAATTTTCTTCTCTAAAATAAACGATTTTATTCCATCGAGCTTTCAGCAAAAACTGCTTCGACAGTTTCTAAAATGGTACAATCGAAAATTATATTTAAATGTTCCTGAAGAATATCAAACCGAAATTTATGGTGTTTCAGAATATACTTCGGATGAATTTAACAACATCGCACCAAAATACCAACGCGGTTTGTATCTGCATGGCGCTCACGATATTGGACACGCTTTGCAGGATTTGGCTTTAGTAGGCTGTTCGTCTTTTGCGGTTTGGAATGAAAAAACGCAAGACGGCAGTTTAATTCTTGGGCGAAATTTTGATTTTTATGTTAATGACGCTTTCGCGGAAAATAAAATCATTGCTTTTATAAATCCGAAAGAAGGACATAAATTCATGATGGTTACCTGGCCGGGAATGATTGGCGCCGTTTCTGGAATGAATGAAGAAGGTGTAACAGTTACGATAAATGCTTCGAAATCTAAAATTCCGTTGATTGCCAAAACGCCTATTTCAATTTTGACTCGCGAAATTTTGCAGCACGCCAAAAATATAGATGAAGCAATTGCTATTGCAAAAAAACGAAAAGTATTTGTTTCTGAATCGATTATGGTGGGAAGTGCCAATGATAACAAAGCCATTTTGATTGAAGTTTCTCCCAGTAAAATGGATGTTTATGATGTTCCAAATACCGATCAATTAATTTGTTCCAACCATTTTCAAGGCGAAGCTTTTGTAGCGGATAAACGAAATCAAGAACAAATTGTAAACAGTCATTCGGAATATCGTTTTGAAAGAATGCAGGAACTTTTGTCTGAAAATAAAACGGTGAATCCTGAAATTGCTTCAGAAATTCTAAGAAATAAAAACGGTCTAAAGAACATTGAATTGGGTTATGGTTCCGAAAAAGCCTTGAATCAATTAATGGCGCATCATGGAATCATTTTTAAACCAAAAGAAAAACTAGTCTGGATTTCGGCAAATCCGTATCAGTTGGGTGAATTTGTATGCTACGATTTGGATTCTGTTTTTGGGAAAAGAAAAAATGATTTCAAATCTTTTCAAATTGAAAATCTAAATATTGCCAAAGATCCTTTTCTAAAAACTACTGCTTTTCAGAACTACAAAAAGTTTAAAATTGAAGACCGCAAAATGGATTCTTTTTTGGACAAAAAAGAAACGATTTCTCCAGAATTTATTCAGAACTATCAATCCTTAAACCCTGATTATTGGGTTGTGTATTATAAAGCAGGATTGTATTTTTACCAAAAAAAAGAATTCAAGCAGGCTCAGCTTAATTTTGAAAAAGCGTTGACGAAAGAAATCACCACTTTGCCTGAAAAACAACAGATTGAAAAATATTTAAAAAAGATCAAAAGAAAATTAAAATGATTCCAGCAATAGAAAAAGATTCTTTAGAAGAAATTAAAATTTTTCAAGAAAAAAAATTAGCCGAACTTTTAGCGTACATCAGCGAGAATTCTCCTTTTTATAAAAGACTTTTTGCTGGACAAAATATTGATATTTCAAAAGTAAAAACACTTGAAGATTTACAATTTTTACCTGTTACAACAAAAGAAGATTTGCAACAATATAATGATGATTTTGTATGTGTTCCACAACATAAAATTATCGATTACGCTTCAACATCTGGAACTTTAGGTGATCCGGTAACATTTGGCTTAACCGATTCTGACTTAGATCGATTGGCTTATAACGAAGCTATTTCATTTGCTTGCGCCGGAATTGCAGAAGGCGATGTGGTGCAGTTAATGACAACAATTGACAGAAAATTTATGGCCGGACTGGCTTATTTTTTGGGTCTTCGAAAATTAAAAGTGGGTGTAATTCGTGTTGGTGCTGGAATTCCAGAAATGCAATGGGATTCGATTTTAAAATACAACCCAAGTTATTTAATTACCGTTCCTTCTTTCCTTTTAAAATTAATTGAATACGCCGAAATTCACGGAATCGACTATAATAATTCGAGCATAAAAGGGGCGATATGTATTGGAGAATCTTTGAGAGAACAGGATTTCTCCATGAATATTTTATCGAAAAAAATCACCGATAAATGGAATATTAAGTTGTTTTCAACTTATGCTTCTACAGAAATGAGCACTGCTTTTACAGAATGTGAGTATGGAAAAGGCGGACATCATCATCCGGAATTAATCATTGTCGAAGTTCTGGACGAAAATAATATGCCGGTTAAAAACGGTGAAACCGGCGAACTTACTTTTACAACTTTAGGAATTGAAGCAATGCCATTGCTACGTTTTAAAACCGGTGATATTGTTCAGTTTCATAACGAACCATGTGAATGCGGCAGAAATACATTACGTGTTGGGCCAGTTGTGGGTCGTAAAAAACAAATGATTAAATACAAAGGAACAACCTTGTACCCGCCAGCGATGAATGATGTTTTGAGCAGTTTTGACAATATCGAAAATCACTTGATCGAAATTTCAACAAACGATTTAGGTACAGATGAAATCCTAATCAAAATTGCGGTGAAAAACCAGTCTCCAGAATTTCTTCAGGAAATTAAAGATCACTTTAGAGCCAAATTAAGAGTAACTCCAAAATTAGAATTTGTCCCAAAAGAAATTCTAAATCCAATAGTTTTTAATCCAATGAGCCGAAAACCAATTCGATTTTTTGATTATAGAACTTAGTATTAGGTACAAAGAGGCAAAGGTTCACAGGGACAAAGACTATGTAATACCTTGATAAAAAAACCTTTGAACCTTTGTTGCTATGAACCTTTAAACCTCAATTTGGCACAAATTGAACTAAATGTTGTAATTTTGCAAAAAATATTGAAGATGGTCAAGATTGGCAACATAGAATTACCCGAATTTCCTTTATTACTCGCACCGATGGAAGACGTTAGTGATCCGCCGTTTCGCAGATTATGCAAAGCACACGGAGCTGACATGATGTACTCTGAATTTATTTCATCTGAAGGATTGATTCGTGACGCTATTAAAAGCCGTATGAAGCTGGATATTTTTGATTATGAACGCCCGGTTGGAATTCAGATTTTTGGTGGTGACGAAGAAGCGATGGAAATGTCTTCTAAAATTGTTTCTACCGTAAAACCAGATTTAGTGGACATTAATTTTGGATGTCCGGTAAAAAAAGTAGTCTGTAGAGGTGCTGGTGCCGGAGTTTTAAAAGATGTGGATTTGATGGTTCGTTTAACCAAAGCCGTTATCAAAGGAACTGATTTACCGGTTACGGTAAAAACGCGTTTAGGCTGGGATGAAAATTCAATTAATATTGACGAAGTGGCTGAAAGACTTCAGGATATTGGAGTTCAGGCTTTAACGATTCACGCTAGAACTCGTGCCCAAATGTACAAAGGCCATTCTGACTGGTCGCACATTGCACGTGTCAAAAACAACCCAAGAATTACGATGCCTATTTTCGGAAATGGCGATATTGACAGTCCAGAAAAAGCATTACAATATAAAAACGAATACGGAATTGACGGAATCATGATCGGTCGTGCCGCGATTGGTTATCCGTGGATTTTTAACGAAATAAAACACTATTTTAAAACTGGAGAGCACTTACCTGCTCCAACGGTTATTGATCGTGTTGAAGCAGCCAGAAATCATTTAAAATGGTCTATGGAATGGAAAGGTGAGCGTTTAGGAATTGTTGAAATGCGTCGTCATTATACCAATTATTTCAAAGGAATTCATTCGTTTAAAGAATTCAAACAAAAATTAGTAACCACTGACGCACCCGAAGATTTATTCGCCATCATGAAAGAAATCGAGCAGGTTTACGCAGGATATGAGTTTGTTTAAAACAAAAAAAAGCCCTTCAATATTGAAGGGCTTTTACTTTATTATACTTGAACTCGTTTCCACTTTCCTCTTTTATAGAAAAAGATTCCAGCTAAAGTGATGGCGGTTTCAGCAACTGGAATAGCAATAAAAACTCCTGTTGGTCCCATATTAAAATGTTTTGCTAATACAAATGCAAGCGGAATCTGGAATAACCAAAAACCAAAGAAATTAATTCCAGTTGGTGTCCAGGTATCTCCTGCTCCGTTAAACGTATTAATGAGAACCATTCCAATTCCGTAGAAAATAAATCCGATGCTCATGATCTGTAATGCTTCGATTGCAACGGTTTTTACCAATTCATCATTTGTAAAAAATGAAATAATATATTGTCCGAAACCTAAGGTAATAATCATGATCGAAGCCATGAAAATCACATTGTATCGTGCCGTTGTATACACTGATTTTTCGGCACGTTCGATTTGTTTGGCACCTAAATTCTGCCCAACTAAAGTAGCCGCAGCATTACTCAATCCCCAAGCGGGAAGAATGAAAAACATCATAATTCTTAATGCTGTCTGATATCCTGCCGAACCATGATCGCCTCCAGTTGTGGCTACTAATTGTGCCAAGAAAATCCAGCTGCAAGAAGCGATTACAAATTGTAAAATTCCTGGAGCCGCAATTTTTACTAAAGCTTTTATCTGCGTGAAATCTGGAGCGAAATAAGGAATTTTGATTTTTAAAATTCCATTTCCAAAAAACAAATGATATACTTGGTAGATAACTCCAATACTTCTTCCGATTGTTGTTGCCAAAGCGGCCCCAATTAATCCGAAGGCAGGAATTGGTCCAAAACCATTAATTAAAATTGGGCATAAAATAATATTACAGATATTCGCAATCCAAAGACTTTTCATGGCAATAGCTGCATTTCCTGCTCCGCGGAAAATTCCGTTTATTAAGAATAAAAGCATAATACACAAACTAGAGCCAATCATAATCTGTGTAAATCGATAACCATGTTCAGCTGATTCTACTGAGGAGCCCATTAAAATCAAAATATCTTTTGCATAAATAATTCCGAAAATGCTCAATAGACTATTAACGGCAAATGCAATAATTATGGCTTGCATTCCTGCTTTTGCGGCAGCGATAGGATCTTTTTCACCAATTCTTCTGGCTACAACTGCTGTGGCCGCCATACTCATCCCGATGGCAAGCGAATAAATAACCGTCAATACAGATTCGGTTAAACCAACCGTTTGAATGGCGAAACTACTGTGCTCTAAATGCCCAACGAAATACAAATCGACTAATGCAAAAACCGATTCCATCATCATTTCCAAAACCATTGGAATGGCCAATAGAATTACAGCTTTTTTTATACTTCCAGAAGTATAATCAAATGTTTCGTCGCCTTTTAAGGCTTGTTTTAAAGTAGTGAAAATTTTTGAAAATAAACTTTTCTTTATAGTTGTTTCTGTCATGGTATTTTTAGGATAAATGATAAAATGGTTCAGATATTTTTTCAATCTGAACTAAAAAAGTAAACGTAAGTATCCTAATTATTCTAAAAAATAAAATAGGATTAGGCAGAAACAATCATATACTGTAGATTTTTAAGACGGTAAATATAGGTAATATTTTTAAAGAAGAAATTAATCTAATAATTTTTTACTTACACGACTGCTTGCAATAAGCGAAGCGATAAATCCAAGAGAAATAATTGTTGCCATCACAATCAGGACATTTTCGGTTGTAAAAACTACTGGATACGCAAGGGTTGGCGTAATCATAATTAGTTCATACTTTTGCTGAAGTGCGATTAATATTACTCCATAATAAAGTCCGATTAATCCGCCAATGACACTTAATAAAGTTCCCTGAAGTATGAATATTTTACGAAGACTGCTTACTTCTGTGCCAAGACTAAAAAGGGTTTTTAGATTTCCTTTCTTTTCTAAAATCATCATAATTAATGCTCCAATCAAATTAAAAAGAGCTACAATAATTACGAGTGTAAAGATTAGGTAAACCGCAATATTCTCGGTGTTAAGCATTTTATACAAAGACTCATTAAGCTGTGCTCTGTTTTTTAAGGTCACTTTATGATTGAAAATCTTTTTCAATTGCGTGTTAACGGTATTTTCATCTGCATTTTCTTTTAGATGAAATTCGATTCCCGAAATCTGATTGGGTTTGTACATCAATAATTCTTGTGTCAATCCTAAATCAGCAAACACATATTTTGAATCTAATTCTTCGCTGATCGAATAGATTCCAACCGGAAGAACATCTGTTTTATTAAAAGCTTCTTCGGGATTTTCAATGGCGCCTTTTCCAGGTTTTGGTGCAAAAACCTGAAGTGGATTTTCGAAATCCAAAATTCCCATCGAGAAATCTTGTGCAATTCCATATCCAATAACTACCTGATAAGAATCTGGTTTGAGCCATTGTCCGTTAAAAAGTTTTACCTTGATATTATTTACAACTGGGTAAAGACTGTCGACGCCTTTTAAATAGGTAACGTGTTGTTTGTCTTTAAATAAAAACAAAACTCGTTCTTCAATAATTTTGGTGTAAGAGACCACACCGTTTATATTTTTTATCTGTTTTTCTTGTTCTGGTGAAATGAAAAATGATTTACCATAAGTACTAGTCATTTTCAAATCAGGATCAATCTCATTTGTAAACGAAAGACTAAAAACTTTTAATCCACTAAAAACAGAAAGAACCACAAACAAAGCCATTGTACCAACAATGATTCCCAGACTGGCAATCAAATTGATGATATTGATAGCGTTATTTTTACTTAAGCTAAAAAGATAACGTTTGGCTATGTAAAGTGGGAAATTCAAATTATGATTTTCTTCTTTTTTCTAAAAGATCACGATTCTCTATTGGGTTTTCTTTTCCTGACAAAGCGTTGTCAATTTTTTCGATGTAATCTAACGAATCATCGATAAAGAAAACCAGATTTGGTACACGACGTAATTGTAAACGAACACGTTGTGACAAATCGTGTTTTATTAAGGTTGTATTTGATTTTATTGCCTCTAAAGTTTCTTTTGCTTTTTCTTGAGGAAAAATACTTAAATATACTGTTGCCACAGATAAATCTGTTGTTACGCTTACTTTGGATACCGAAATTACCAAATTACTAATTCCGTTTTTTCTCACTTCACCTTGCAGGATATCAACCAAATCTTTTTGAATTACACTGCCTATTTTTTTCTGTCTATTTGTTTCCATACTGCAAAAATACTATTTTAAATTCATTCCCTGCAATTTCAAATTAACTAAAGGATTATTCTTAAAATTACTATTTCTTTTTATCATAGATTCATTTATATATCTGTTTTTTATTTCATTTAAATGCTGATAAAGATCATAAGATTTAGAGGTATTATTCTACAAATTTGATATGAATATAAAACGTATCTATTATGAAAAAAAGAGAACCAATTAGTCACATCATGACTAAAAGCGTGGTGACAGTAAATCAAAATGATGATTTAACAAAAGTAGTAGAAAAACTAAAATCCAATTCTATTCGACATCTTCCCGTGGTAAACGGAAAAAAAGTAGTGGGAATTATAAGCCGAACTGATATTAACCGACTTACTTTTGGTGCTTTGTTTGACGGACAGGAAGGCAGCGATGAAGCGGTTTTACAAATGTTAACCATTCCTCAGGTTATGACGGCAAAACCTAAAACGGTTTCATCAAATACGATTATCAGGGATTTGGCCGAAATTTTTTCGAAAGAAGAATTTCATGCTTTACCAGTTGTAGATAACGACGAATTACAAGGAATCGTAACAACAACAGATGTGATTCGATATTTCTTAGAACAATACGATTAATAAAAAAGGGACTTTAAAGTCCCTTTTTTATTATCTATTCTGAAGCCAGTTTTCTGGATCTGTATTCGTTGTATTTTGAAGAATCAAAAATTTGATTACGGTTTTTCCTGTATCTCCGCTTGTTCTTACTTTTCCAATGTTTTGTTTGATCGTTACTTTTTCACCTTTGCTGACAAATACTTTACTTAAGTTTTGGTAAACACTAAAGTAATCTCCATGCTGAATCATCACTACTGTATTCACTGGCGATAATACCATGACACTAAATACTTCTCCGGCAAAAACCGCTCTTGCATTTGCTCCATCTTCCGTTGTAATCTCAACACCTGAGTTGTGAACAGAAATTGAAGGATATAATGGGTGCGGCTGATCTCCATATCCTAAAGAGATAAATCCTTTTTCTACGGGCCATGGAAGTCTTCCTTTATTGGCTTTAAAATCGGCGGCTAGAACTTTATCTTCTGGAGTCATTACGATTTTAGAAGATGAAACTGGTGTTTTTGGCGCTGTCGATCCAGGATTTTCTTTTGCTTTTTCGAGTGCTGCTTTTCTGTTTGCTTCAGCAATTGCCTCACGAATTAAACGATCAATTTGTCTGTCGATTCTTTTTGATTCGCTTTGTTTCGATCTAATATCAGAGGCAATTTTATTTTTGTCTTTTTTAAGCGAGTTAACCAGTTTTTGCTGTTCTTTTTTCTCTACTTCTAAAGTAGCACGTTCTTTTTGATTTTCGGCAATAATCTTTTTCTTAACCTGTCTTTGTCCGTCAAGTTTTTTATTGTAATCAACTAATTCTGCTGATTTTGACTGAATTTCCAAACCTTGGTTTTTTCTGAAATTCGTATATTGCTTAAGGTATTGTGCTCTTTTATAAGCTTGTAAAAAACTTTCAGAAGATAAAATGAACATTGCTCTACTCTGCTCTGAACGGCTTTTGTAGGATTTCAAAATCATTTTGGCATAATCTTCTTTGAGTATAGCCAGCTCTTTTTTAAGTTTATTAACCTTTACCTGATTAATATACATATCGTTGCTCAATACTTTTTCCTGCTTAGCGGTTGTATTAATCAGTTTCTCTTTAAGTTTAATTTTATTCGCCTGAATTAAATATTCGTTTACAGCTGATTTTTCTTTTTTTCTAACCGACTGTAACATTTTTTCATTGTCTTTAATTTCCTGAAGAATCTGGGCTTTACGCTGTTCCAGTTTTTCTTGCTGTGAATCCTGCGCCCACACAAATGTAGTGGCGCAAACAAAAATTAGGCTTAGGAGATATTTTGGCATCTTTCTATTTTTCTTTTTGCAAATTTACTTAATTTGAACCTTTTTATAACCGCTTGGTACGCTGTAAGGAAAAGAAAGTTCTTCGTTAAATGAAATATTATTGTAATTCAGATTAATATTGGTTGTTCCTTTTGGCTGCACTGCATTAATTGTCAATGCAGTTGGGATTGTTCCTTGACTGAATGTTTTAGCATCTGAATAATTGATTTCTAATTTTCTATTTTCAGATGGCTGTGAAATTTCTTCTTTCTGTACTAAATATTTTTCAGGATCTAAGTAAAATGCTTTTTTAATGTTTTGGTCTTTTTCATCTTCTAAACGGAAAAGATTCTCAACAATTGTCTGTGTATATTTACCTTCTCTTAAATCATCAAATGCTTCACCAATTAATAAGTTTTGAACTTTAGTATAATCTAAATCTGTACCTAGCCATTTACTTAAACTGCTAAAATCACCTTCGTAATAAGTACTGTTTATTTTTTCGTAATAACTTACTGCTGTTGGAGTTATCAGCGCTTTAGCCATTGTAATTCCCAAGAATCGAACGCTGATTAGAATTTGTTTGTCTTTCTCAATTCTAATTTCGGCAGTAACATTCTGACTTTGTTTTTCATCAACGTATTTTGCGCTGGCTTTAATATATAGTGTCGAAAAATCTAACTTGTTTTCGTAATGTTTTTCAATTGCTTTATTGTCTTTTTTCGTGACAACTTCTGTCGTTGTATTATTACTGTTCTGGACAGCAACTGCCTTTGATTTGCATGAGATCACAAAAACGGACATCAATGCTATTATTATATATTTTTTCATTTTAATTTCTCCTTATTTCTTTTGTTTCAATAATTCATTTGCTTTCAAAAAGTATTCCTCTTTTTTCTTAGCGTCTCCCAATCCATTGTAAGCTTCTCCTAATTGAATATTAAAATTAGCTTCTAATTTTTTATCGTCAACTACATAATCAAGTCCCATTTCTAAAACAGTTTTTGCATTTTTAAACTGCTGTAATTGATTGCTTCCTAATCCTGCATAATAATAAAATTGTGGCTGGCTCGGATAAATTTCAATCATTGTCATTGCGCGTTTTGTCATTGGAGCAAATTGTTTTGCCTGAGTATACGCTTCTAGCAAAAGCAGATTGGTTTCGCGATCTGTTTCTGAATTTGCACTTAAATCTTTTTCATAATATTTAATGGCATTTTCAAACTGACCTTTGCTATGATAAAATTTTCCAATTTCTTTGGCAACATCAACATTTTTATCATTATCAAAATAAGAAATCGCTTTTTCTAAAGCTGGTGCATACTGCGGATTTTTATTCGTATAAACCAAAAATTCATTTAAAGTACGATGTTTAATTTTGGAATCAATTTTTGAACTTGCCAAAATTACATTCATCGACTTAATCGCTTTATCAGCCTGATTGGCATCTAAATAGGTTTTGAATAAACTTACTTGTCCCCATTCAGAATCTGGAATTTCTTTTGCCAGTTGTTTGGCAACATCTAAAGCTTTATCTGATTGATCTGATTTTGAATATAAAAAAATCAGATTTACATAATTTGATTCTTCTTTTGGATTCTTTTTAATCTGGTCAATCAAAACTGAAATTTCAGCATTCTGGTATTTCCCCTGCGATAAAATCTGGCTTTTGTACATTTCACGATCTGATGATTTTCCGAATTTATCATTCATTTCGTTTATCGCCGCTAATGCTTTATCGTATTGATTTGTAATCATATATAACGAAATTAAATCGTCTTTATATTCTTCATCAAAAACAATAATTTTCTGAATTGTTTCTATCGCCAGCGGATAGTTTTTGGTTTCGTAACTTACATCGTAAATTCCTAACCAGTACCATTTGTTTTTGGGATCTAATTGTGTGGCTTTTTCAAAAGAATCATTTGCATTTTGATATTGTTTTAAAGCCAGATAATTTTTCCCCAATTCGAAATAAGCAACAGCATCATTAGGTTTTAGTTTGATACATTTTTCTAATGACACGATGGCTTTATCGTAATTTTCGATTCCTTTTTGTTTTAAGGATTCATAAAAAGCATCCTGATAATCATCTGGCGCCAAAGCAATATCTTCCGGTTCTGTTTGTGAAAAAACAGAAACCGAATTACCCAAAAGCGCAAAAAATAAAAATATCAGTATGCTTTTTTTCATCTTTTATTTTATTTCATTTTTACAGAAAAAACGAATATGTTTTTTTGTATTTATTCTAAAACTGAGTAGTCACCGATGCTTATACTGGTAAATTTACCGTCGTAACTTACGTGGTTTCCAATCATTGCATTATCTAAGTTAGCATTTTTTATTTGAGAATAAGTCTGTATTAAGCTATTTTTAATACTACTGTCACTTACATGACATCCTTTTCCAATTGAAACATTTGGTCCAATTGTGGTGTTTTTCAACACAACATTTTCTCCAATAAAACACGGCGGGATAATCGTTGAGTTATCTAATGTAACGTTTTGGTCTATCAAATGTTCTCCGTCATTATGTAAAAAACCTAACATTCTTGAGTTGGTTTCCACTGTAACATCTTTGTTTCCGCAATCCATCCATTCATCAACGCTTCCGGTTTTGAAAACTTTTCCGTTGGCCATCATTGCTTTGATTCCATCGTTGATTTGGTATTCACCTCCGTTTTGAATGTTATTGTCTAAAACTCCCTGAAGTTCTTTTTTCAAATCGCCAACTTCTTTGAAATAGTAAATCCCGATAACGGCTAAATCACTCACGAATTCTTTTGGTTTCTCAACCAATTCAATAATTTCATTATTCTGATTTAGTTTTACCACTCCAAAAGCTTCCGGCTGATCTACTTGTTTTACCCAGATTACAGCATCTGCCGAAGGATCTAATTCAAAATCAGCTCTTATTAAAGTATCTGCGTAAGCAATAACTGCAGGCCCGGACAAAGAATCTTTAGCACACATAATAGCGTGTCCAGTTCCTAAAGGCAGATCTTGACGGTAAATAGAAGCCTTTGCTCCTAATCCTTTTGCTAAATCTTGAAGACTTGCAACCAAATCAGCACCAAAAAAAGCTTCATCGCCTAAAATAAAAGCAACTTCTTCAATTGGTTCTTTTAATATTTTAGCAATATCTTCTACTAAACGGTGAACTATAGATTTTCCAGCAACTGGAATTAATGGTTTTGGAACTGTTAAAGTATGAGGACGCAGTCTCGATCCGCGACCTGCCATTGGGACGATTATTTTCATGTAATAAATATTTAATGTGTGAAGATTTAAAAATCTTCTGTTTGGTTAGTTCAAGTTTTAATTTATAAAATCAAGAGAAAAGGCTACAGTAAAACTAAAAACTGTGACTTTAACTGAAAAACTTATTTTACTCCAGTACTGCCAAATCCTCCTGCTCCTCTTGATGTTTCAGAAAGTTCTTCTACTTCTATCCATTCCGCTCTTTCGTGTTTGGCAATAATTAATTGTGCGATTCGTTCTCCGTTTTCGATTACAAATTCCTCGTTTGATAAATTTACCAAAATCACTCCAATTTCACCTCTATAATCAGCATCGACAGTTCCTGGCGAATTTAATACTGTTACTCCTTTTTTGGCTGCCAGACCACTTCTTGGTCGTACTTGTGCTTCGTAACCAATTGGTAATTCAATAAAAAGTCCTGTTTTTACAATTGTTCTTTCTAATGGTTTTAACGTAATTGGTTCCGAAATATTGGCACGTAAATCCATTCCTGCAGAAGCAATGGTTTCGTAGTTTGGTAAATCGTGTTGTGATTTATTGATAATTTGTATTTTCATTTTGTATTATAAAGATTAAAAAAGCACATTTACTTTCTGTTCATGATTCCTTTAATTGTGTCTTTTTCGTTATGGTAAACAAAGTACATAAAGGCTAATAGTAACGGAATTCCAACAAAATAATTTTCTCTAAATCCATAAAATGAAATAGCCGAAAATAAAATGGAGATTCCTAAATAAGCCGAGATTTTATTCATGTCGTAAGGTATTGGATAATATTTATTACCCATAACATACGATATTAACATCATGCTTCCGTAAGCAGAAATGGTCGCAATTGCTGAACCGTAATAACTGTATTTTGGAATTAAAAAATAGTTTAAAACCAAGGTAACAATTGCACCTACAATAGAAATGTAAGCTCCGATTTTGGTTTTGTCTGTCAGTTTATACCAAACCGATAAGTTGTTGTAAATTCCTAAAAAGAAGTTTGCCAGAATAATTAAAGGGACAACTTTCATAGCTTCCCAATATGATTTATTATCCAGCAATAAGAATTTTAAAACATCTGCAAAAACAATTACTCCTAATAAAATCAACGAACCAAAAATCACAAAATATTTAGTAATCACTGCATACGTTTGAGGCGCATTTTCATTTTTGGCGTGACTGAAAAAGAAAGGCTCAATTCCTAATCTGAATGCCGTTGCAAAAAGAACCATAAATAATCCTAATTTATAACAAGCTGAATAGGCTCCAACTTCAGATTTGGCAAGGTTTTCAGGAAGTAAATATCCTAATAAGATTTTATCGAAATGTTCGTTAACTGCAAAAGCAAGTCCGGCAACCAAAATTGGAAGTCCGTATTTCATCATTCTTTTCCAAAGCGCGACGTCAAATTTTCGTCCAAGCGAAAGATAATTTGGCGAAAGCACTATAAAAGTCGCTAAACTAGCTAGAAGATTTGCAATGAAGATATAGGCGATTTGGAAATTTTCGACATATAAATTATCCCAAATTGAATTTGGATTTGAAGCTGCCAGTTTTGGAAGATACATCAAAAAGAAAATGTTCAATAATAAATTAATAACGACATTTCCAATTTTGATTGCGGCATAAACCATTGGTCTCTGGTTGGCTCTTAATTTTGAAAATGGTACAAGAACCAAGGCATCCAAAACTAAAATCCAAACTGAATAGGTTATATATTGTGCATCTACTTCGGCCCAATTTGCCAAAGTATTTCTGAAAATTAAAGCTGCAAATAAAAATCCAATTGATGACCAGAATATGGATATTGTAGAAGTTGCGATAACATTTTTTTTGTCTTCTTCGGCACTGTAAAATCTAAAAAATGCAGTTTCCATTCCGTAAGAAAGTACCACATTAAAGAAAACCATCCAAGATAAAACAATTGAAACTTCGCCATACTCTGCAGTTGGTAAAATCCCTGTATATAATCTGACCAATAAGAAACTCAGCATTCTTGGTAAAACCGTTGCTAGTCCATAAATTGCGGTCTGTTTGAATAGATTTTTATATAATCCCAAAATAATTAGTAATAAAGTTCAGAAAACAAAAATAACCAATTCTTTGGTTTATTAATGCTTTTGATGGTTCAATAAAAAACTTAAATTGAATTTTATTGCGTCATTTTGTTTTCATCTAAAACTTTCACAAAATGAAATCCTTTCGGAGCATATCCTTGATTATAGTAAAAACGGTGTGCCCCAAAATTCCCTGTAAAAGCATCTAATACAATGCTGCTGCAACCTAGATCTACAGCTTTTTTTTCTATAAAATCGGTAAGTATTTTTCCAATTCCTTTTGAACGATGTTCTGGATTAACCACAAAATTATCTATTTCAAGATATTTCCCAGTCCAAAGTTTTGTAGCCGACCAACAGCCCGTAATTCCTATGCATTTTTCATTTTCAAAAACAGCAATCTGGGTATAATTGTGAGGAATCATCTCTAACAGAAATGATTGATATTTTTCAAGAGAAATATTAGGATATAAAAATCGAATTGTATCTATTTGAGCTACCATTTCTTCCATTGTCGTAAGCTCTCGTACTTGTAAAGTCATTTTTTAACAAAATAATATTCAAAAATACTCATTTTTTTAGCGGTATTTATATAATTAACAGATCAAAAACATGTGAAATGTGTAAGAATCTTTAAAAATTATATAAGTTTTTTCATGTACTTATCTATTAACTTTGTAATATAGGGAATGAGGAAAGCTAGAATTCAACCCTTAAAAAAGAAAGCACTGGGACTGATAAAGCTTGTTTGTTCCCATAAAAGACAAAGCATAAGGGATTGATTCTGCTGTATTGTAACCCTAATAAAAACAGAGCATTGGGACTAATAAAGCTAGTTTGTTCCCATAAAAGACAAAGCACAGGGATTGATTCTGCTGAAATGTAACCCTTAAAAAAACAGAGCATTGGGATTAATAAAGCTAGTTTGTTCCCATGAAAGACAAAGCAACAGAGTGATAAATCTGTGTCAATAATTTTATAAAATGGTATTGATTCTCGGTTTTTGGGTAAATTGAGAATCACCATTTTATAAATTTTCTTGTTTATAGATTTTCTTAAAGAAGTACTTCCAATAAAAAAATAGCCGACATAATCATGCCGGCTATTTTTTATTTATTTTGTTATGAATTTCTTATCCATTCAAAGCTTCAGCTCCTCCAACGATCTCTAAGATTTCGTTTGTAATAGCAGCTTGACGCGCTTTGTTGTAAGTTAATTTCAATTGGTTTCTTAATTCAGTAGCGTTGTCAGTTGCTTTGTGCATAGCTGTCATACGTGCTCCGTGCTCTGAAGCAAATGAATCGCGGATACCTTTGTATAATTGTGTTTTTAATGACTTAGGAATTAAAGTCAAAACAATTTCTTCTTTTGAAGGTTCGAAAATATAATCTCCTGCAGAAACTGATACATCAGATTTAATTGGCGCTAATGGCAAAAATTGTTCTGTTTGAACGATTTGAGTCGCAGCATTTTTAAATTGATTGTACACTAATTCGATTCTGTCATATTCTCCAGATAAGAATCTTTCAGTTAAATTATCTGCAATTGCAGCAACATTTTCGAAAGTTAAGTGATCAAAAATTGCATTATGATGACCGTGAACTTTGTGAGTTTTGCTTAAAGCATCATTTCCTTTTTTACCAATAGCAAAAACATCAACCTGCTTTCCTGCATAAAAATCAGTACGGTTTTTAATCTCTTTAATAACGTTTGCATTAAATGCACCACATAAACCTCTATTTGAAGTTATAGCTACAAGCAATACTTTTTTTACTTCACGTTGAGTGGTGTAATCTCCTCCTACTTCACCTTCAAGTGTAGCAGAAAGATTTTGCAATAACTCCGTTAATTTCTCGGCATAAGGGCGCATAGCAGTGATTGCATCTTGTGCTTTCTTCAGCTTTGCAGCAGAAACCATTTTCATAGCCGATGTAATCTGCATCGTCGATGAAACGGAAGTAATTCTATTACGGATTTCCTTTAAATTTGCCATGTACTATAGTTGTTTGTTGTTAGTTATTGGTTGATAGTTATTTGGGAATTTCCAACAACAATCAACCAACAACCATCAACTAAAATTAGTTATATTTTGCTGAAATTTCTTTTGCTGCTTTTTCGATAACGTCAGTAATGTTGTCATCTAATTTACCAGCTTTCAAAGCGTTAAGTGTATCTTTGTGTTTACTGTTTAGGTACGCTAAGAAATCAGCTTCAAATTCTTTTACTTTATCTACAGGAACGTTTCTTAATAAGTTTTTAGAACCAGCGTAAATAATAGCTACTTGATTTTCAACAGGGTAAGGATCATTTAAACCTTGTTTCAAGATTTCAACGTTTCTTTTTCCTTTTTCAATTACGTTTAATGTAACAGAATCTAAGTCAGAACCAAATTTAGCAAAAGCTTCTAATTCACGGAATTGAGCTTGGTCTAATTTTAAAGTTCCAGAAACTTTTTTCATTGATTTAATTTGAGCATTACCTCCAACACGAGATACAGAGATACCTACGTTAATTGCAGGACGAACTCCAGAGTTGAACAAATCTCCATCAAGGAAAATCTGACCATCTGTAATAGAGATTACGTTTGTTGGGATATATGCAGAAACGTCACCAGCTTGAGTTTCAATAATTGGTAATGCAGTTAATGAACCACCCCCTTTTACGATAGATTTGATAGAATCTGGTAAATCGTTCATGTTTTTAGCGATACCATCATCAGCAATTACTTTACAAGCACGCTCTAATAAACGAGAGTGTAAGTAGAAAACGTCTCCAGGGTAAGCCTCACGTCCCGGTGGTCTTCTTAATAAAAGAGAAACCTCACGGTAAGCAACTGCTTGTTTAGACAAGTCATCATACACGATAAGAGCTGGACGACCTGAATCTCTGAAGTATTCACCAATTGCAGCACCCGCGAATGGAGCGTAAACCTGCATTGGAGCTGGATCAGAAGCATTAGCAGCAACGATAACTGTATAAGCCATTGCTCCTTTTTCTTCTAACATTTTTGCGATTCCTGCTACAGTTGAAGCTTTTTGTCCAATTGCAACATATATACAGAATACAGGTTTTCCTGCATCGTAAAATTCTTTTTGATTTAAGATTGTATCGATACAAACAGTTGATTTACCTGTTTGACGGTCACCAATTACAAGCTCACGTTGTCCACGACCTACTGGGATCATAGCGTCAACCGCTTTAACTCCAGTTTGTAATGGTTCAGTTACTGGCTGACGGAATACAACACCAGGTGCTTTTCTTTCTAATGGCATTTCGTATAAGTCTCCACCAATTGGTCCTTTTCCATCGATTGGAAAACCAAGAGTGTTAACAACACGTCCTACCATTTGTTCACCTACTTTAAGAGAAGCTATACGCTGAGTTCTTTTTGCAGTAGATCCTTCTTTAATTCCAGTTGAAGGTCCTAAAAGTACCACCCCAACATTATCCTCTTCTAGATTTAATACGATACCTTCCATACCGTTATCAAATTCTACTAACTCACCATATTGTACATTAGACAGCCCGTAAACACGAGCAATACCGTCTCCAACTTGAAGTACTGTTCCTACTTCCTCTAGCGTAGCACCAGATTCAAAACCTTCTACTTGCTTTCTTAATATTGCTGAAATTTCAGCAGGTTTGATTTCCGCCATCTTAATTTATAATTTAGACACTTTTGTGTTATAAAAACTAATTACTTAACTCTCTTTTTAATACTTGTAATCTGTTTGCAACAGAAGCGTTGTATTGCTTGTCGCCTATTCTTAAAATAAATCCACCAATAATTGAAGGATCTACTATGTTTTCGATTGTTATTTTTTTATCTGATAAAGTTGCAATTTTAGCCAGAACTTTAGCTTCTAAAGCTGCATCCATAGGAATAGCTGTAGTTACTTTAGCTACTTCAACTCCATTGCTTAAATCATATACTTTAGTATATTCTACTGCAATAGCATCTAAAATTTCAAATCTTTTATTTTCAAATAATAACTGAAATAACCCTTTAGTTACATCATTTACATTTGCAAAAACTTCTAAAAGAGCATTTTGTTTAACTTCAACAGTAGTTGTTGGGTTTTGAATAAATGTGCTCAATTCTTCATTTGTTTCAATTGCAGAGGCAATTGATTTCATATCGTTATTGACAGCTTCGGCAACACCTTTAGAGTTTGCTAAGTCTAGAATTGCTTTTGCATAACGAATTGCTGCTCTCGTATTTGCCATAATCTTAGTTTAGCTTTACGTCACCTAACATTTTCTCAACTAATTTAGTTTGAGATTCTTTGTTAGATAATTCTTCTTTCAATAATTTTTCAGCAATACTCAATGATAAAGTTGAAACTTGAGATTTCAATTCTGCCATTGCAGCATTTTTTTCGCTTTCGATAGCTGCTTTAGCTTGCTCGATCATTTTTTGACCTTGAGCTTGAGCTTCGTTTTTAGAATCAGCAATCATTTTCTCTTTCATTTCACGTGCTTCTTTCAGCATAGCATCACGCTCTGCACGCGCTTCGTTTAAGATTCTTTGGTTATCTGCTTGAAGATTTTCCATTTCTTTTCTTGCATTTTCTGCAGAAAGTAATGCATCTTTAATACCTTGCTCTCTATCATTTACTGCATCAAGAATTGGTTTCCATGCAAATTTTTTCAATAAAAATATTAATCCAACAAATATTAATACTTGCCAAAAGAACAAACCGAACTCGAACTGATTTATTAACTTTTCCATTATATACGATTATAAATTTTAATTTTTTTTGTTTTAAACTGCCGTAAGCAATTCTAATGTTAATTTTTAAAACAATAGTTACAACCAACCGTTGCAACTATTGTTTTGTGTGTTTTTAATTAAGCAGCAAATAATGCAGCGAAACCAATTCCTTCAATAAGGGCAGCAGCGATAAGCATAGCTGTTTGGATTTTTCCTGAAGCTTCTGGCTGACGAGCGATAGCGTCCATTGCTGAACCACCAATTCTACCAATACCTAATGCAGCTCCGATTACGATTAATCCAGCTCCTACGAAATTTAAACCGTTCATATATGTATATATTAAAAATTAAACATTCAATTTTGACTGTAGATTTTTTAAATAGATTATAGATTGAATATCTTTTAAACCTAATTTATAAATCTATCTATTAATGGTGTGCATCATCATCGTGATGGTGCTCTTCAACTGCTGAACCAAAATAAAGTGCAGACAGCATTGTAAAAATATAGGCTTGTAAAAATGCTACTAAGATTTCAAGTATAGAAAGCACAAATGATAATCCGAAAGATAAACTGCTTCCAATCCAGCTTTTAAAGATAAACATTAAACCAATAATACTCATTAATACGATGTGACCCGCGAAGATGTTTGCGTACAAACGAATCATTAACGAGAATGGTTTAATAAAGACTCCTAACAATTCGATTGGAGCCAAAATAATTCTCATTGGTTTTGGCACTCCTGGCATCCAGAAAATGTGACCCCAGTAATTTTTGTTAGCTGAAAAGTTTGTGATTAAGAAAGTAAGGATCGCTAAAGAAAATGTAACTGTAAAGTTTCCTGTTGCGTTAATCCCTAGTGGAGTTAATCCGAAAATATTTAAAAACAATACAAAGAAGAAAATCGTTAATAAATAACTCATGTATCTTTTATAGTGTTTCTCTCCAATGTTTGGAATAGCTACTTCATCACGGATGAAAACAACAAGTGGTTCAAAGAATCTTCCCGCTCCTGAAGCAATTCCTCCATTTTTAGCATATGATTTTGCTAAACTTGTAAACAACCAGAACATTAATAAAGCTGCTACGAAAATAGAAAGTACCGTTTTTGTAATTGAAAAATCTAACGGACGAACGTTTGTTG
This sequence comes from Flavobacterium sp. H4147, assembly GCF_029360735.1. NCBI lineage: Bacteria > Pseudomonadati > Bacteroidota > Flavobacteriia > Flavobacteriales > Flavobacteriaceae > Flavobacterium > Flavobacterium sp. H4147. The sequence continues at coordinate 1,139,951 of NZ_JARKNB010000001.1, forward strand.
GGTGTCCTGTTTTTTCGTCTTCAGTAATTTTTCCAGAAGCATCTGTTCTGTAAATTTTACCATCATGGTGATTGATCACATAATAGTTTCCATTTGACTCGGCAACTTCGTGACCGTGGTGAAATTTTGAAGAAGAAAAAATATGAAGACCATTATCCCAAATAATTACTGGTAATGGAAAACCATAATATTTACCAGTCTCATCATCTTGAGTTAAAGTAAAATCATGCGAGTCTAAAACGTGGTGGCCAATGAATGTTTTAATTTTAGATTTTACATCTGTTGGCTCAGCGTGGTGCCCTTCAGAAGCTGCTTCATGAGCTACTTCAGTTTGAACATGCGCCGAATCTTTTTCTATATTAGAAAAACTCATTAGTGGAAGACAAGCTACTAAAGCTGCAAGAATAAATCTGAGTGGTTTGTTTGAAATCACCATATCTGTGGAAATTCTTATTTTTTACGTTTCTAAAATTTGGTGCAAAGGTACATTTTTTATTAATATTCAAAAGGATATGAAAAATTATTTTTGAACCTTGTTTTAAAGAATCCTCATTTTAACGCTTTTCATTTAATAATCGGACAGTTAAAATCGTTTGAAATAACAAAAACAGAATAAATGTTATAAAAAAATTGGTTTTTTCAACAGAGACGTTGTGAATCTTGTCTGATAAAATCGGTCGCAAAATAAAATAATAAAGAAACATTTGAATAAAAGTTCCCAGCATAAAAAACATTCCGATGCTGTCAAATTTGTCTTTTCTGAATTTTACGGTTGCCGCCAGCAGTACTGTAGAGGATATTAAAAAAATTAGATACAATACTTCTAATGTATAATGAAAGTTCTGATCGTTAATTTTAAAAACGACAAAAGCTCCCTTATGTAGCATATAGGAAGCTAATGTAATACAGTATAAATGTAGAATGAGTTTGTAGTTCTTTAAAAACATTTTGATTTTTTTGCAAAGATGCAATATTTATTCAAGCTGTTTTAAAAACTTAATTTACTTTGTTTTATTGATTTCGTTTACCTGACGGATTACGTTGTATAAGGCAAGTGCAACTCCTACCATAACTAATACCTTATTATAGTATACCTTATTATTTGGATGATTTTCATCGAGCCAGGTTCCTAAATAAGCAAACAGGAAAATAATAACACCCATTTGTATCGGAATATTAATGAGTGCAATCCATTTATTTCTTTGTTTTTTATTCGGCTCCTTTTCCATCTTCTAACATTATAACCTGATTAGCATGTTCGAGCATTGTACAGGTCGCTGTAAAATCTGCTCCAGGCTCTATCGAAAGTTTTCCGACTAAAACCTCGCCATGAATTTTTGCAGTTGCCTTTATGTTCAGGACTTCAAGCACTTTTATTTTTCCATGAAATTGTCCTTCAATATCGGCGTTGTTACAAATGATTTCTCCTTTTACAACACCGCTCATTCCTATTACTAATTTTCCCTGAGAGGTAAAATTTCCAATTAATTCTCCGTCGAGCCTAAAGTCCGCTTTTGAAACTATATCGCCTACAATCGAGGTTCCTTCAACAATTCGGTTAGTTTTTCCTAAAAGTTCTGTTCCGTTTTTTTTTACTTTGTCAAACATTATATTATGGGTTTTTTGGGGTCAGATAGGCTTCGAGGTTTTTCTTAATTTGCACCACTTTGTAATTATCAACAGATATAATTACATAAGGATTGGCAATTTTATACTTTTGATCGTCTCTGAAAACTCCGGCAACATCTTGAGCATAAGCTTCAGACTTTAAACCATGAATAACCACAAAACTTTCGGTTTTATTGTATTTGTCGAAAGATGTTGTTAGTCGTTCGAAATTTTCAACTAGCAAAAATACTCTAATTGCTTCTTCAATTTTTTTGACTGATTTAGTATCGTTATTGTGAACCGGGTACAATATTTTCCAGCTTTTATTATCAGCTGTTGTAAAATCAAGTTTTTCTAAAGTCGGAATTTGTTTCTCTAAAATTTCACGCGCATTTTTACCTTCTTGGCTATTTGGGTAATTATCAGCTACTTCTTCTAAACCTTTTTTATAGGCTGCAAGTCCTTCTACTTTTCCTAAAGTACTGGCTTTTAACAATTCGTATTTAGAAACAATTTCATCTCCAGAATATTGATTTATCAAATTATCAATATTATCTAGAACTTCATTGAATTTTTCTTCTTCGTATAATTTATACCATTTCTTGTATTCTTTATCGGCAGAAGCCAGATCTTCTGAATTGGCATTGTTTAAAATCTGGGCATATCTCGACGTCGGGTAATTTATAGTTATGTCGGATTTCATTTTTTCTGCTTTTGCTGGATCTGTAATTTGATAAATTTTATACAAATTATACATCGAAGGCAGAATCAGTTTTTCTTCAGGATTATTTTTTAATAATTGTTCCAACTTACCGCTTGCCAAAGCATATTCTTTGAATTTCTCCTTATATATAAGACCTAACTGATAATACGCGAAGTTGCGTTCTTTACCAATACTATCAATAGCGACTTGTGTTTTTGGGAGTTGTTTTTCGTAAAATTCAGTAGTATATTTTTCTATCACTACAGTATCTTTTATTGCTTTTGCAGCATTTAGATCGTTTATAGAATCATTCAACGCAGCATCATTTGCTGATTTAATAGAAGCGAGTCTCCAGTTTCCTCCCAATGTTCTGTTTCCCCAAGCTTTTTTAAATTGCAATTTTCCATAAGCAACTGTAGTGGGATTGTAAAAGTAAAAAGTACTCGAAGCATCATTTCCAGATGGAGGTCGCATACCGCCGTCGAGTTCAGCTGGTTTACCCAAAGAATTTGGATTAACGGCAACTGGTCCGCTAGACGCATTTGTATTGCGGTCTATATTGGCTAATCTTTCTTTTTCCTTTTCTTCTAGAATTCTTTTTTCTTCGTCTTTCTTTTTAAGTTCGGCAATATAACTTTCGAAGTAAATTTTTCTTTCGGCATCTGGAAGTCCGTATACTTTAATAATACTATCATTGCGTTTTGCAATTGCTTCGTATTTAATTACGTTGTCAAGATTTTTTCTGTTTTTCTCGTAAAAAGCATATTCTCTTGTTTTCGGATTTAGTTTCGTCAAAGTACTATCGTAATACTTCGCTGCCATTGTATAGTCTGTATTTTTAAAATACATATTACCAATGTTTCTATATGCCGATGCCATTAAATACGGATCTTTTGATTTTCTGGCTAACGATTTATTATAAAAAGCCAATGCGCTTTTGGTGTCTTTTCTTTTATCATAAAAAACTCCCATTTCATAAAAAAGCACATCATAATACGGACGGTTTTCACGATCTGCGACTAACTTATTGTATGTTTTTAAGAAGATCGTATCGTTGCCATTTTCATAATCATACATCTGCGCTTTTTTTGCGTAAGCGTGCATCATGTATTTACGATCTGCTTTACGATTCATGTGGATTACTCCATCATAAAAATACGCAGCGCTGTCTTTTTTTCCGGCTTCTTGATACATCTGTCCCAGAATAAAACGGTATCTGGCTTTGTCTTCGTTTATACGCGAAAATTTTTCAGCAATTTTTAATTTCGTAACCGCACTATCTTTTTCTTCTAAGTTTAAAAAAGCTTCTGCTAATAAAGCATTTGCATCCGAAAAAGTCTGTTTTTTTAAATCGGTTTTTCGTAATAAAAGATTGATATTTTTAACAACAATTGCGTCGTTGCCTAAACGCATATTGGTTTTTTCACGCCAAATTTTTGCGGTGTAAATGTTACTACTGTTTGGGTATTTGTATAGAATATAATTGAATGCTTCAAGTGCCGGAATAAAGCGCTGATCGTAGTATCTGGCTTTTCCAAGCATTAAATAAGCTTCGTCTATTTGGTAGTTTCTTTCTCTTCCTCCAATATTCATGGAGTGTTTCTGAATGGCTTTTGTGGCTTTTTCTTCGGCTTTTTCAAAATCAGCATTTTTTGCTTTTTGTCCTTCAGAAAAATTTTCATCAAACTGCATTTTTTCAATCGGAAGCTGTTTCCAAAAATTATCTTGATTATTGGCTTGAATCGATTTTAAACCTTTATCAAGAGCAACTTCACCATTGTACAAAATATTGTATTTTGTACTTAAGGCGTGTGAATTTCTATTCACGAAAGTATTATTCTTGGTAGAACAGGCTATCAAAAAGAATAAAAAAAAGAGAAAAAAGCTATATTTTAGAGTATTCTTTTTCAATAGAACTAATTTTTAAAGCATTAACTTATAAAAAGCAATTTTAGTATAATGACTCGTAAAAATACGCTTCTTTTTGAAATAACAGAAAAATTAAACTGCAAAAAACGATTCCAATTCTTGTAAGGTTTCTTTTGAGGTTTGAATATCCTTTACAATTTCACCTTTATTGAGCGCTACAATTCGATCACATACTTCTACGGTATGCTGTAAATCGTGGCTTGAAACCAAAATAGTGACATTAGGATCGTCAGCTAACTCTTTAATAATTTTTTTCAAACGGCTTACAGTTGTGGGATCTAGATTGGCAAAAGGTTCATCTAAAATTACCACTTCTGGATTGCCAATAAGTGTGGCAATAATTCCCACTTTTTTCTGATTTCCTTTTGAAAGATCACGCAGATATTTTTTATTGTTTAAAATTTCTCCGTTAAAAAATTCTTCGTGTTTTTGTAAAAGTGCATCAATATCTGCTTTATTTTGATGACGTAAATCTCCAATAAAATAAAAATATTCTTCTGGAGTTAAATAACCAATTAAAAAACTTTCATCTAAAAAAGAACCTGTAAAAGTTTTCCAGTTTTCGCTTGTATTTACTTGAATGTCATTGCTTTTAATATATCCAGTTGAAGGCTGAATAAGATCTAAAAGCAAACTGAAAAAAGTTGTTTTTCCAGCGCCATTATTTCCTACCAAACCAAAACTTTGTCCTTTTGGAATTTCAAGATTCTTAATATTTAAAACCGTTGTGCCGTTATATTTTTTTGAAAGCTCGTTTACTTGTATCATGGTAATTGCTAATTTTAGAGTGTTGATTTTAGATTTAAAAAAGATAATTTCTCATTATCAAATTGACATGTTATCTAAATTTAATTCTTTTGTTTGTAAGCACTTATCGTACTGTACTTTTCTATTTTATATCTTTTTTCGATTAAAGAAAAAACTTTGTCTTTAAAAACAAATCCCAAGATTCCTGTTAAAGCTACTAATGCTAATCCGAGATTGTTGTTGTTAAAATAAATTCCGATTCCGTAAAGAAACAACGGCAGTAAAATTTTGGGCAGCGTAAGCAGCATTGCGCTCACATTGAAAGCTTTTTTATCACCAAATGCACCGCCTGCATTACTTAAATCGATTGGTGTTTTAGTAAATGCACCGCCTAATAATACCAAATGCGAATTAACTCCAATATTGTAAATTGCGGCTACCACAATCGTTATATAAATATGCAAGCCAAAGTATAAGTAAAATGAACACAAAATTGTAGACACAATGGTAGCAATAACTATCAACCACCATTTTGCCATGATGTAACCGCGATACGGAATATTTTGTGTCATCATTAATTGGTAATACGAACTATCCCAGCTTGGTACAAATTGACCAAAGACAAACAAAAATCCGCCCGAAACAAAAATCCCAGCCAAAAGATGCATTACTGGTTTATCATACGTTTCAATTCCTCCAGAAAAAAATAAGAGTCCATAAAACAAGAAAAATATACTCATGACAATAGTGGTTTTGGATCTTTTATTTCTTTTAATGAGTTTAATATCATTTTTAAGAAACGTTCCTACAGTTCCAAACTGATTGAGCCATGAAAGATTTTCTGTTGAAGCAATATCTTGTTTTATAGAAAGTCCTGCATCGAGATATAAGTTCTTTTTGAAATAATTAAAAGTAAAAACATACAATCCGATTAAGGTTAAAATAGGAATTAGAAATATTCCTTCGATGTCATAAAGACTTTGAAAAAATGGAGTTGTAATTTTTGTTACATCAAATAAGTGATAGTATTGCGCGCCTCCCAAACCGAGGATTAAAACTATAAAGGCAACAAATAGTTTATCAATATTGCTTAGAATTATATTCAGAAAGTTATTGATATAAATGAGAGCCATTGCTCCTAAATGCCAAAAAACAATTCCAACAACATCGTAACCATTTAAAATCAACACAACTGAAAACGGAACAAAAAACAACGCATGCATCCAGTTAAAAAATGACAATGCGGTTTTTCCTAATGAAAAATGAACAATCGTTGGTTTTTTAAACGGTAAAACCAATAACGGTTTGATGTTTAAAACAGGAATAGATTGCAGCAGCAAACGAATTAGTAAATCAAATAAAAAATAGTAAACCAAGAATCTGTTTACGGTGACAAAAGGTTCCAATTTCATGTCTTTAAGAACATAAAATAAGCCAACACCCATTCCGATAAAAATTAATGAAAAATAAATCATCAAAAACCCGAGTAAAATTTTCATCGCCAGATTTTTATTAAACGACGCCGATCTTATAAAGGCTTTCCATTCAAGATAAATAAACTTTTTAATCATGGTTAATGTTTTTTGGTTTTTCAATAAGAGACGAAATCTTTAAAAACGTTACAAAAAAAGTTAAAAAAAATAATTTCGTGCTAAACTTTTAATAGTGGTTTGCTACTTTTGCATAAAAATTCTATCATGCCTTCATTCTTAAAACTTATAATTAAAGAGGTTAAACGCGAAACTGCCAATGCTGTTTCGGTACTTTTTAATGTTCCTGAAGAACTTAAGCCAGACTATAAATTTATTGCTGGACAATATATAAATTTAAAATTAACTCTCGACAATCAAGAAATCAGACGTGCTTATTCAATTTGTTCTGCGCCAGACAGCGGTGAATTACGAATTGCTGTAAAAGCGGTAAAAAATGGTCTTTTTTCTCAGTTTGCCAATACAACTCTAAAAGCAGGAGATGTCCTTGAAGTGGGACAGCCGGAAGGAAAATTTACTTTTGAGCCGGATGCTGAAAGACAAAAAAATTATGCTGCATTTGTAGCAGGAAGCGGGATTACACCAGTTCTTTCTATTTTAAAATCAGTTTTAAAAAATGAGCCGAAAAGTTCATTTGTACTGGTTTACGGAAATAGAACTCCAGAAGAAACGATCTTTCATCAGGAACTTCATGATTTACAATTACAATACGTAGGCAGATTTTTTGTGCATTATGTATTCAGCCAGGCGAAAGTTGAAAATGCATTATTTGGGCGAATTGAGAAATCTTCTGTCAATTATGTATTGAACAACAAACACAAAGAACTGGAATTTGATAAATTCTACTTGTGTGGTCCTGAAGAAATGATTAATACGGTTTCGAATGTTTTGAAAGAGAAAAATGTAAAAGAATCAGCTATTAAGTTTGAACTTTTTACATCTTCTTCTGAAGAAAACGTGATTCAAGGTTCTCAGGAAGGACACACAAAGATTACGGTTTTAGTGGACGATGAAGAAACTACTTTTGAAATGTCAAAAAAACAAACCATTCTTGATGCTGCCCTAAAACAAGGTGTTGACGCTCCTTATTCTTGTCAAGGCGGGATTTGCAGCAGTTGTTTAGGACGTGTAACTGTAGGATCTGCTGAAATGACTAAAAACTCTATTTTAACAGACGGCGAAATTGCCGAAGGTTTAATCTTAACTTGTCAAGCGCATCCAACTTCAGAAACTATTTATGTAGATTACGACGACGTATAATCGTTGAAATTCAAAATATAAAATTCCAAATTCCAATGTATGATTGGGATTTGGAATTTTTTTTGGAAAAAATTAGATTAAAAAATATATAAAAAGATATTACTGATTTTGAAGATTTTTTAAAAAATATGCTGAAAATTTACTAAATTAGTACAATACACAAGACTGATACATTTTTTATCGTCAAGATAGATTCTGTAAGCCTTCATTTAATTGTAAACACACTAAAAACATTAAATATCATGGCAACACATCATTATCTTCGCCTAACTTTTATTTTACTTTTTGTAATAACTTCTTTATTCTGTATCTACTTTATAATCAAAAAAAGAAAAAACAGAAAAGCTCCTAAACTGCTTTCAAAAGAAAAATATAATTCTTCAATAGATGAAATGAAAGAAGTTTCAATTTCCAATGATAATTTTTTCAATATCTGGCCTTATGTAAGCGAATTAAAAGCGGCCAAAATTCTATCAAAAGAAATTAAAGAATCTGAATTGATACATAAGGTTTTCAGGAATTCAACTGAAGATTTGGAACACATTTTACTAACCACTGAAAAAGAAAATCATTTTGTTGAAGTCGTAGTTGACAAAAACAAAAAGAAAGTACTGGGATATCTTTTTCTTAACTTGTAAGAATAGCTTTAAAAATCAAAAAAATGATGATCTTTGCCAAAGTTTTAAACTTTGACAAAGATGAAGTCAATTCGAGAAATATTTAAAAATAATCAATCGCTTTTGGAAGAGCCAGAAGTTATGCAGCTTGTTGATTATTGTTCAGAATTACAAGATGAGATTATAGAACTTAAATTTCAAAAAACAGAGAATAGAGAACTTCCATTGATCGATATGATCAAAGAAGTTATAAAAGGCTGTGAAGCTTTAGAAAAAGAACAAATGGAACACGAACGATTTGGTTATGATGCTCCAGATTATCAGGAAACAATCGCGAATCTTAAAAATTATATTTACCGCAGATGTCGCGATGAGAAGATTTGGCTTTAGGTAAAATTCCAATAAAAAAATTCCAAAATTGATAACAAGTATCATCTTTGTAAAAGTTTAAAACCTTGATAAAGATTTATAAAATTAAAAAATTCCAAATCCCAATTCGAAAGTTGGAATTTGGAATTTTAAATATTGGAATTTATTAGAGAAACCACATCTTCTGGAGAAATTGTTCTCATGGCATTTTCATAACCTTCAACCATTTTATTTCCATAAACCGAAGTTGGCAGTTTTGGATATTGATTTCGGTCTGAAGTAATTGCGTTTTCTAAACTTTGATTGAATGGCAAAAATCCTGCATACGGATGTGTTGCGCCCCAAAGTGTAACCACTTTTACACCAAGCATTGCGGCAATATGTGCGTTGCCTGAATCCATAGAAAGCATGACATTGAGATTGCTGATCAATTGTAATTCCTGCTGAAATTTAATTTTTCCAGCCATATTAATTACATTATCAAAAGGCTGAGAAAGCGATTCTAAAATTTCGATTTCTTTTTTTCCACCGCCAAAAAGTAAAATTTTATTTGATGGATTTTCGGCTAATTTTTCAATTACTTCTTTCATCAAATCTAAAGGATACACTTTAGAATCGTATTGTGCAAAAGGCGCAATTCCAATTAACTTTGAGTTTCCGTTGCCGATAATTTCTATAATATCAGTGTTTAAAACTGCTTTTTCTGGAAATATTGGATTTGATAAATCTAATGGAAAACCGAGTTCTTCGAACACTTTTGCGTGTCTTTCGAACATGGTTGGCAATTGTTTGAAAACCTTATTTTCGTCTCTTGTCAATTCCTTTTTTCCTTCACGACCTTTATCAACAGTTGCTCTTTTTTTGCCGCTTAAAGCGAAAAGTAAACTCACTATTTTAGATCGTAAAACATTATGAAGATCTGCAAAAGCATCAATTTTCAATTGTTGCACATCTTTAAACAAACGCAAAAGTCCAGGAAATCCTTTGTGTCTCTCTTTTTCATCAAAAGCAAAAAATTCTAGATTTGGAATTCCGTCAAAAAAAGGTTTAAAAAACGGACGAGAAATAACCGTCATTTTTACGGTTGGATATTGTTTTACAAAAGCTCGTAAAACAGGAACCGTCATGGCGACATCTCCCATTGCGGATAGTCTCATGACGGCTATATGCTTAATTTTGCTAGACAAGTCTGCCAAATTATTTTTTATTTTGATATAAAACTGGGTTCAACTCGTCGTCGTTGTACATTTTCATTTGTTTGTACACTTTCATGAATTTGTCACCATTTTCAATGTCAGTCAATAATTCTTCGATTGCTGTCGATAAATCTGTTCTTTGTTCTAAAAGTACATTTAACTTTTCCTGACATTTATCTCTGTGCTCTTGAGAAGCTTCTGCACGAGTTGCTTCTTCATTCATATGATAAATTTTCAATGCTAAAATTGATAATCTGTCAAATGCCCAAGCTGGACTTTCAGAGTTGATTTTTGCTCCTTCTTTTGCTTTTACATGACTGTATTTCTGCAAAAAGTAACTGTCGATATACTCAACCATATCGGTACGCTCTTGGTTAGAAGCATCGATTCTTCTTTTTAACGTTAAAGCTGCAACCGGATCAATTTGTGGATCACGAATAATATCTTCAAAATGCCATTGAACAGTGTCAATCCAATTTTTTAGATATAATAAATGTTCAAATTTATCTTTCGGATAAGGATTGTTTATCGGCTGGTCAACATTATCAAATTGATGATAATCTTTAATGCTTTGTTCGAAAACAGAATATGCTAATTTTGAAAACATGTGTTTATTTTTTATAGTTACAAAGATACTTTTTATACTTTTATGCTGCGAAAAAAAGAATTTATTTTTCGTTTTTAAAATTTTATTCGTTAATAAATCAAAAATTCAACATGAAAATTCATTATATATCTGAAAATAACAGCATTCTAAATCACTTCCTTGGACAGATTAGAAATGTAAATGTACAAAACGACAGTATGCGTTTTAGAAGAAATATTGAACGCATTGGTGAAATTATGGCTTACGAATTAAGTAAAATTTTGCCTTATAAGAATGTTGAAATTCAAACGCCCCTTGGCATTAAAAAAACTACAGAAATTGATACCGATTTGGTTTTATGCCCGATTTTAAGAGCAGGATTACCGCTTCATAACGGGTTTTTAAATTACTTTGATCACGCCGAAAACAGTTTTGTTTCTGCCTGCAGACATCATCCAAATAACGATCACGAGTTTGAAATTTTAGTTGAATATCAAGCCATTTCAGATTTAAACAATAAAACGGTTTTACTTCTTGATCCCATGCTTGCAACTGGACAATCTATTGTAGCGGTGCATAAAAAATTACTTGAAAATGCTTCTCCAGCAGAATTTCATATTGTTGTGGTTATTGCTGCACCTGAAGGAATAGCACATCTTGAAAAAAATCTTCCTGAAAACTGTCATTTATGGGTAGCTTCACTAGATGAAAAGCTAAATGAGAAAAATTACATTGTTCCAGGTCTTGGCGATGCCGGCGATCTTGCTTACGGAAGTAAATTATAATTGAGAGAAAAAAGTAAATAAGCTGCACAAAATCAGCACATAAAATACAATTTCGTTGTTTAGTTTTTGCTGCATATATTCTACATGGCTTGCTGCCATAATAGTTAAAGGCGCAATACTAAACAATAATAAATCGTTGCTTTTATCTGGCGAAATAAGATATACGGCTGCTGCAATAAAAAAGCAGGCAACTATTTTTTTGTATGAACTATGTACAATTTGAGGTCTATTTGATAATGTTGTTAACATCGAAAATACAAAGAATAAAGCCACTGCTGTATAAATCGATAAGGCTCCGTTTTCATAATTATTTTTGAAATAATCGATTTTGAAATCGATCACCGCTCGTGTTTGAAAAAATTCAACAATATCAATATGGAACATTAGCGAGATCATTAAAAAAATAATGGCTACTGCCAAAAGCGCTACAAAAGGTAAAACCCAGTTTCTATAATCTCTTGAAACGTGAAAAACTATCGATATAAATACGAGTATTAAAAAGAGAATGCTCCAGAATTGAAATAAAGAAGCTACAAAAATCCAAAATGAAGCATCAAATATTTTTTCTTTTGATGATTTTAAAGATTGAAGCGAAATCAATCTGCGAAGTGCTAAAAGAAGAAAGAAATTAGCATATACAACATTTGCATTATTGAAAATTGTTGGAAAAAATAATACAAACAATAAGTAGAAAAATATCGCGAATCCGTTGTCTTTAGTGAGTCCGTTTTTCTTGACAATAAAATTTACCATGAAAAATGAAGCCATAATAAAGCACAATAAACTTACTTTTTGGAATATTGTGAAATAAGAATTTATCCAAGACGTTTCTCGAATTTGGAACATAAAAAAGAAAACCAGTATTAAAATTACAACCAATGAATAATTTAATGGCGTAGATTTTTTAAAAACACTTGTTATCATAAGGATATTTTATACTTTTGTGATTGTAAAGATAATACTTGTTTAAAATGAAAACCCGAACAAGTTGAAAAAAGATTCAATTAACTGAATTTTATCTTCAAAGCATTACACAACAATAAATAACATATAATTTTAAAGAATTATGACAGCTTTTTTTGAAGGAATACAATACTTATTCGTTAACATTTTGTTTTGGCCGCTTGATCAACTACGTAAGCTAGAACTAATTACATGGTTTGGTGCTAACACTATCAACTGGCTTTTTATGATCATCTGCGCATGTGCAATCGTTTATTGGATTAAACAATTACGCATTTTTGATGATGCTGGAACAGAAAACCAAGATACAACAGCTCATTCATTTTTAAAATAAAAAACCAAACCCTTTAATTAAAAAGGGCTGGTGAATTTATTTTTAGATTAAATCGAAACCGATATCTTTTCTAAAATACATCTTATCAAAGCTTAGTTTATCTATGTTTTGGTAAGATTTTTTTATGGCCTCTTGGAAATTATCACCGTATGATGTTATAGCAATTACACGTCCTCCATTAGTAACGACATTTTCACCATCTAATTTTGTTCCTGCGTGAAAAACTATAGAATCTGTTACATTTTCTAATCCAGAAATTACTTTTCCTTTTTCGAAATCTTCAGGATATCCGCCAGAAACTACCATTACCGTTGTGGCACTTCTTGGGTCAACTTCTAAATTAAAATCTCCTAATTTTTGATCAGCAACAGATAAGAACAATTCTACTAAATCTGATTTCAATCTTGGCACAACTACTTCTGTTTCCGGATCACCCATTCTTACGTTGTACTCAATAACGATTGGTTCGTTTTTCACGTTAATTAGACCAATGAAAACAAAACCTTTATATTCGATTCCGTCTTTTTGGAAACCTTCGATAGTTGGTTTTACGATACGAGTTTCAATTTTTTCCATTAAAACTGCATCTACATAAGGCACTGGAGAAACTGCTCCCATTCCGCCTGTATTCAAACCTGTATCTCCTTCTCCAATACGTTTGTAATCTTTTGCTGTTGGAAGAATTTTATAGTTTTTCCCGTCGGTCAAAACGAAACAGCTTAATTCGATTCCGTCCAAAAATTCTTCGATAACCACTTTTGAACTTGCTGTTCCAAATTTTGCATGAACCAGCATGTTTCTTAATTCGGTTTTTGCTTCTTCAAGATCCTGAATAATCAAAACACCTTTTCCAGCTGCTAATCCGTCAGCTTTTAAAACGTAAGGAGGTTGTAAAGTTTCTAAAAACTCACATCCTTTTTCTACCGTTTCAGCTGTAAAACTATCATAAGCTGCAGTTGGAATATTGTGTTTCATCAAGAATTCTTTTGCAAATTCTTTACTTCCTTCTAATTGTGCACCTAATTTTGATGGTCCAATAACTGGAATATTTTTTAAACTTTCGTCGTTTTTAAAATAATCGTAAACCCCTTTAACCAAAGGATCTTCTGGTCCTACGACTACTAAACTTATATTTTCTTTAAGCACTAATGCTTTTACTGCTTCAAAATCAGTTGGAGATATGGCAACATTTTCGGCAATTGCAGCGGTTCCTGCATTTCCTGGTACTACAAAAAGTTTTTCGCAAAGCGGACTTTGAGTCATTTTCCATGCAAATGCATGTTCTCTTCCGCCTGATCCCAATAGTAAAATTGTCATGTGTTGTTGTATTTTAGTTGTGGTGCAAAAATAGTCTGTTTTACGCTTAAATAATAATTTATTTTACTTACTTTTGACGTTAGTAATGCGAAAGGTATGATAATTTCATTTGGATCGAAAGAAACAGAAAAAATCTGGAATGGTATTGCTGTCAAAAAACCTTCGATAGATATTCAACAAATTGGCAGACGAAAACTTAGAATGCTCAATAACTCACAAAATTTAACTGATTTGAGAATTCCACCTTCTAATCGTTTGGAAAAACTTAGCGGAAATCTAAAAGATTTTTACAGCATTAGAATTAATAATCAATGGCGAATTATTTTTTGCTGGGAAAATGGAAATGCTTCAAATGTCGAAATTATTGATTATCATTAAAAAAATTAAAAATGGAAAAATTAAAAAACATACATCCGGGAGAAATTTTATTAGAAGAATTTTTAATTCCGTTAAACATTACAGCTTATCGATTGTCTAAAGACTTAAAAATTCCACAAACAAGAATTTCTGAAATTATCAAAGGAAACCGAAGAATTACAGCGGACACAGCTTTACGTCTAAGTCATTATTTTGGAAATTCTGCTAAATTCTGGCTGGGACTTCAAGATGATTTTGATATTGAAGAAGAAGAATCTAACAAAGGTCAAGAATTAAAATCAATTAAACGTTACGATTTAAAAGAAGCTGTTTAATGATTCCTGTTTTCGACATTTCGCTTCGATTGAATGGTTTTCCTATCAAGAAAGCCCAATCTGAATTAGAAGAAATTATCAATTTATCTGAAAAAGAATTTGCTGTTTTTCTTGAAAACAAAAAGACTGATATTGTTGACTTTCATCTTAAAAACAATTCCTTTTACAAGGAATTAGCTGGAAATGCAACCGCTCAAAATTGGGAAAATCTTCCACTTTTAAACAAACAAAATTTACAAAAACCGCTGGAAGAAAGACTTTCAAAAGGGTATTCTAAAAAAAATATTTACCTCAACAAAACTTCCGGATCAAGCGGAACTCCTTTTGTTTTTGGTAAAGATAAATATTCTCACGCTTTAACTTGGTCTTCAATCATTATGCGTTTTGGATGGTTTGGAATTGATTTTAACCATTCGTATCAAGCACGTTTTTATGGAATTCCAATGGATTTTATTGGGTATCAAAAAGAAGGCATCAAGGATTTTCTAACGCATCGTTTTCGTTTTCCAGTTTTTGATTTATCTGATCAAGTTCTTGAAAAATTTCTAAAAAAATTCAGAACTAAAAAATTCGATTACATTAACGGATATACGAGTTCTATTGTTTTGTTTGCTAAATATTTAGAGCAAAAAAATATTGTTTTAAAAGATATTTGCCCAACCTTAAAAGCCTGTTTTGTTACTTCAGAAATGCTTTTTGAATCGGATAAAGAACTTTTGGAAAGACAATTTGGTATTCCAATTATCCGCGAATATGGTGCTTCTGAATTGGATTTAATTGCTTTTGAAAATGCAGAAGGCGAATGGCAGGTAAATTCGGAAACGCTTTTTGTCGAAATTTTAGATGAAAACAATAATCCTGTTCCACATGGAACCGAAGGTAAAATTGTGATTACTTCTTTATTCAACAAAGCACATCCTTTCATTCGATATGAAATTGGCGACATTGGAATTCTCGATGAAAAAAGCACACCTCAAAAACCAATTCTTAAAAAACTTATTGGCCGAACAAATGACGTTGCCATTTTACCAAGCGGCAAAAAATCGCCTGGATTGACGTTTTATTATGTAACCAAAAGCATTATTGAAGATGATGGAAATGTCAAAGAATTCATTATCAAACAAACTCAATTAGACACTTTTGAAATTGAATATGTTTCTGAAAAAGAATTAAATTCAGAACAAATCGACAAAATAAAACAAGCAATCGATTTATATTTGGAGCCAAATTTAAACTTCAGTTTCAACCGAAAAACGGTTTTAGAAAGAACCAATCGAGGAAAATTGAAACAGTTTCAATCTTGTTTATAAATATAAATAAAATCTTACATTTGTTTTTTAATTAAAAACTTATGGATAATCGATCTCTTCTTTCTGAAGAAACAATTTCTAACAAAATATATTTTATTCGCGGACAAAAAGTGATGCTCGATCGTGATCTAGCTTTACTTTATGGAATTGAGACTAAACGACTAAAAGAACAAGTTAAAAGGAATCGAAACCGTTTCCCTGAAGATTTTATGTTTGAACTTACTAAAGTAGAATTCGAAAATTGGAGGTCGCAAATTGCGACCTCCAATTCTGAAAAGATGGGTTTAAGATATGCCCCAATGGCATTTACAGAACATGGAATATTAATGCTTTCAAGCATTTTAAATAGCGACAAAGCAATACAAACCAATATTCAAATTATGCGGATTTTCACAAAAGTGAGACAAATGCTTTTGGATACGACTGAAATTAAGATTGATATTCTTCAGATTCAGAAGAAATTAGAAAATCATGATAAAAATATAGAATTAGTGTTTTCTTATTTAGACGAATTAACGGAGAAAAAAGAAAATGAAGAAGAAAGAGTAAAAATTGGATATAAAAAGTAATTCTTCAAGGTCACAAATTGTGACCTTAGAAACTTGAAGTCGCATTTTGCGACATCAAGATTAATACAAATTATTCAGTAGTTAAGTTTCTAAAAAATCCAATTTAAACTTTACTTTTGCCAAAAGAAACTTAAACAAGTTTGTCCTAATTACTGAAGTCAATCTATGAAAATTACCATAATTGCGGGCGCAAGACCTAATTTCATCAAAATAGCACCTATTATTAATGCTATTCAAAAGAAACAAAATGAAGGTTTGAATATCTCATTTCGTTTGGTACATACAGGTCAGCATTATGATAAAAATTTAAGTGATACTTTTTTTGAAGAATTAAATATTCCGCAACCAGATGTGAATCTGGAAGTAAAAAGCGGTTCTCAAGCCGAACAAACCGCTGCAATTATGGTTGCTTTTGAAAAAGAACTAATTCAGAATCCAACTGATTTGGTTTTGGTTGTTGGCGATGTAAACTCTACAATGGCTTGTTCAATTGTGGCTAAAAAATGTCATACAAAAGTAGCTCATGTTGAAGCTGGAATTCGTTCTGGAGATTTAACAATGCCCGAAGAAATCAACAGAATGCTGACAGACAGTATTACCGATTACTTTTTTACAACCTCAACTTCGGCATCAGAAAATTTACTAAAGTTGGGTTCAGATCCTCAAAATGTCCACTTTGTGGGCAATGTCATGATTGACACTTTATATCAAAATATAAACCGAATTTCGGCTCCTGATTTTTGGAATGACCATCAATTACACGAAAAAAATTATATCATTTTAACTCTGCATCGTCCTGCAAATGTTGATGAAGTTTCTTCATTGATCGAATTATTGCACGGAATCGATCTGCTGGTAAATGACAAAAAGATAATTTTCCCTATTCACCCGAGAACTCAGGCAATTTTAAAAGAGAGTAAAACAGATTTTAAAAATATCATTTTTGTTTCGCCTCAAGGTTATCTGAATTTCATGTATTTAATTAAAAATAGTTTTGCGGTTATTACAGACAGCGGTGGAATTTCTGAAGAAACGACAGTTCTTGGAATTCCATGTTTTACAATGCGTGATAATACCGAAAGACCTGAAACAGAAACTATTGGTTCTAATACTATTGTAGGAACTGCATTGGAAAATCTGAAAACGGTTTTTGGTTCGTTTTTACAAAATGGTGCCAGAAAAAGTGGTATTCCGGATTTATGGGATGGAAAAGCATCCGAAAGGATTATTTCAATTTTATTGGATAAAAAATAATGAAAGATATTCTTATTATATCCAATTATTATCCGCCGGAAAAAGGTGCAGCCGCCAACAGGATTGAGCAATTGGCTTTAAAACTCGATCAAAACGGATATAGTGTTTCGGTTATTTCACCACTTCCAAATTATCCTAAGGGAGAACTTTTTCCAGAATATAAAGGCAAATTTTCGGTAACTGAAAAAATTGAAAATATCACTTTAAAACGTCTTTGGATTTATCCGAGTAACAGTTCTAATATTTTTAAAAGAATTGTTTCGACGCTTTCTTTTTCGACTACTTTATTCTTTTATTTATTGTTTGCAAAAACACCTCAAAAAGTTATTGTACAATCGCCTCCTTTGTTATTGTCTTTTACTGCTGTTTTCGCTCTTTGGATTAGAAGAAAAAAAATAATTCTAAATGTTTCTGATCTTTGGCCAACAGCAGCTATTGAACTTGGCGTTTTAAAGAAAAACAGTATTTCGCATAAATTTCTACGTCTTATAGAGCGTTTTATCTACAAAAAGGCAAATCATATTTTTGGACAATCTAATGAAATTATTAATCATATTCATTCGATATTTCCAGAGAAGAAATGCTTTTTATATCGTAATTATCCTGATCATTTTATTGACAATGTACTACAAGAAAAACACAATTCAAATGAACCTATTAAATTGTTTTATGCTGGTTTATTGGGAGTTGCGCAAGGTGTTTTTGAACTTATCCAAGAATTGGATTTGAAACATCTAAATGTTGAATTGCATATTTTTGGTGATGGTGCCGAAAGAATAGAAATTTTAAATTATCTAAATCACAACCCAAATGCAAAAATTATTTTTCATGGAATGTTAGAGCGAAATGTATTGCACGAAACTTTGCAAAATTTAGATATTGCGTTGGTTCCTCTTAAAACAAGAATTTACGGCTCTGTTCCTTCCAAAATATTTGAATATACAGCTTTAGGATTTCCAGTTCTATATTTTGGCGGCGGTGAAGGCGAAAATATTGTGGAAGAAAATAATTTGGGATGGGTTGTTCCTGTTGAAGATTTTAAAGGTTTAAACAACGCTTTAAAACAAATTTCGGAAGTGGGAAAAGAAGAAATTCAAAATATGAAAAAGAACATTTTTCTTCATGCGAAATCTCATTTCAGTCTTGATGAACAAATGAAACAATTAATTGAAAATGATGCTTTTTAGTTCATTTTTATGAAAAGAAAAAGGGAAAATATTGTAGAATATTTTCCCTTTTTTTATTATTTGATATAACTAGAAAAATCTTTGTGTTCTTCTTTTGCAAGTTCTTCTGGAGATAATGATTTGAAATATTCATACGTAATTTTCATTCCTTCCGCACGACTTACTTTTGCTTCCCATCCTAACAATTCCTTTGCTTTTGTTGTGTCTGGCTGACGCTGCAATGGATCGTTTATTGGCAATGGATGATACACCACTTTCTGGTTTGTTCCTGTGAGTTTTATGATTTCTTCAGCAAAATCTTTGATTGTGATTTCATCAGGATTTCCAATATTTACTGGATATACATAATCCGAATGTAATAATCTGTAAATACCTTCAACTTGATCGTCTACATAACAGAAAGAACGTGTTTGCATTCCGTCTCCAAAAATTGTTAAATCTTCGCCACGTAAAGCCTGCCCAATGAAAGCTGGAATTACACGTCCGTCGTTTAATCGCATTCTTGGTCCATAGGTATTGAAAATACGAACGATTCTGGTTTCTACTCCATGAAAAGTATGGTACGCCATTGTAATGGATTCTTGAAAGCGTTTTGCTTCGTCATAAACTCCTCTTGGACCAATTGTGTTTACGTTTCCGTAGTATTCTTCTGTTTGTGGATGAACCAAAGGATCACCATAAACTTCAGATGTTGATGCGATCAAAATTCTGGCTTTTTTTACTCTTGCTAATCCTAATAAATTGTGCGTTCCTAAAGATCCCACTTTTAAAGTCTGAATCGGAATTTTTAAATAGTCTATTGGACTTGCTGGCGACGCAAAATGCAATATATAATCTAGATCACCTGGAATATGAACAAATTTAGTAATATCGTGATGATAGAACTCGAAGTTTTCTAATTTGAATAAATGTTCAATATTTTTAAGATCTCCAGTAATCAGATTATCCATCCCAATAACAAAGTATCCTTCTTTGATAAATCTGTCACATAAATGCGATCCTAAAAAACCTGCCGCACCTGTAATAAGTATTCTTTTCATAATAGTTATTTATACAACACAAATGTAATTCATTTGGAGATTCTGAAAACTATTCCAAAAAAAAACTGCCCAATAATTTTAGACAGTTTTACATATTTAGAATATCAATTACTTATTTATCTTTTTCTCAAGAGTTTCAATCCTTTTATTTTGTTCTATAATATAAAGGGTTAACTCTTCTATTTTTTGAAGCAACAGATTATTCATTTCTCCTAATTGTAATCCATTCTCTTTAATTTCTTGTGCTGAAGGTATATTTGGTAAATGATTATTTTCCTTAGTAAACTTTTCAATTTCAGTTAACGTTGGCATCTTATAATCCGATTTTAAATCTGATTTTCCTGTATAGTATTTTTCAAATACATAATCTGCAGGAACATTAATATCTACTCGAACTTCTTCCGCATGAATTTTTCCTTTCACTGTTAGTTTTTCATCGGGATTAATTGAACCTATACCTACATATCCGTTATCTTTAATTCTCATTCTTTCAACACCTGTTGTATAAAAATTTAATCCATAATAACCCGAATGAGAAACGCCTGGTAATCCGCTTGCATTTTTAAAAATTGACATTCCAAAATGAGCAATTGTACCTGTAGAATTTGTAAAATTATCAGTTGTTGCAAAACCAATTTTTTGATTTTCACCTACACTCGAAATATCTCCATTTACCTGCAGTTTTACACTTGGAGTACTTGTCCCGATACCAACATTTCCGTCAGGAGTAATTCTCATTCTTTCTGCTCCAGCATTTGTATAAAAATATAATCCAAAGTAACCTGAATGAGCAACTATAGGCTGATTTGAAGCATTTTTAAAAATAGACATTCCATAGTTAGCAATTGATCCTAATCCATTTGAAAAATTATCATTAGCAACAAAAGCAATTCTTTGATTTTGTCCTGTGACCGAAATATCTCCATTGTTGACATGAAGTGCTGCATTTGGAGATGTGGTTCCAATACCCGCATTTCCTGTTGTCGGAAAGGTATTTTGACTGAAAGATATTGAACTAACTAATGCCGTTAGAGTTAGGAATAAATGTTTCATAATTTTTAAAGGTTATATAGTTTATGATTTTTTAAAATTTATTTTTGTTGAGAGATTTTTCAGTTTCTGTTTCTTTAGAACTACTCATTATACTCAACATTGAATAAAAAATTATAAAAAAGATTATTCCTCTTTGTCTGCTCAAAAATGATTCTGTTGTAAATAAGACTATCATTGTTACGGAAAAAGCAATATGGATAAAATCTTTATTTAAAATTCCTTTTCTAATCGTAATAAATAACATACCCACTACTATCAAAAAGCCAAATATTCCTAATTCTGAGAATATTTGAATGTATTCGTTATGAAAATTAAATTCTCCATAATTTGGATATAAATTATGTTCTTTTACTTTTTCTTTTATTTTATTCTGTGAAGCATCTAATCCAAATCCTGTAAAAAAAATATTTTCTTCCTCAAGCATTTCTTTAAAAATCCTAATTTGAAAAAGTCGAAACGCTGCTCCCGGGAAAAAGTCATTTTGTTGAAATTGATTTTGAGTCCAAGCTTGTTTTAAGCTAATATTATAAATTGGTCCTTGATTTTCTTTTGTCGTTTTATTTAAAGAACCATCCACAAATATGGTTTCAAACTCAATCATAAATCGGTCTCTAACCGGTTTAATAAAAAGTACAGAGCTTATAGATAAAATAATTACTGACAAGAGTATTTTTCGTTTTGTTTTTCTAGAAACTGCAGAGAAAAATGAATAATACATTATTATCATTATTAAATCGACTATAATGATATTCTTGGATGATAATAAAAATATAAAAACAATAAGAATCAAAAATGCTATTTTATCTGCAATTGATTTTCCTTTTACCAAGAAAAAAAACATGGCCAAAGAGGCAAAAACAGACATATAAATTGCATTCAGTTCTAAAGTAACTAATTCATGATAGAAGAAAACATCTTTGTTTCCAGAATTTATGAATCTTACAATTGCTCTTAAAAAATAGAAAACTGCAAAACCTACAATTGCAAAACTGAACCATTTACAAACTTTATTTACATCATTTCGATTTATTTTGGGTAATCCGCAAAAAGCCAGCGGAATTAATAAAAACAATATTTCTTTTTGTAATCCTTTAATTGTCTGCTTGCTGTCTATTGTCCAAATAAGCGACATAAGCATCAAAACATATAAAAGAAATGGAAGTACTAAAACTTTAGGAAATGAGAAATTTACTTTTTTTGATTTGAAAAAAGAAACAAGTAAAAAAACAATACAGGTTATACTTCCAATACTATGTTTTAATGGAAGAGCAACTAACATTGCGGTTATGAGATAAACCACCAAAGTTTTATTGTTCCATAATTCATCTATTTTACTGAAGACTTTTTTCAAATAATCTAAGGTATGATTCATTTATTTTGTTCCAATTAAATTCTTGAAGTATTTCATCGAAGTTATGCTGTATAATCTCTTGCTGCTCTTCTCTCTTTATCGTTTTTATTAGATGTTTAATATCTGCCGCATTCGAAAAGTAAAATGCTTTTTCTTGTAAAATAGCGCGATTAAATTGGTTGTTATGAGCTACAATTAATGATTTTGCGGCCATTGCTTCAAGCAAAGATGGATTTGTTCCTCCTACAGAATGTCCATGAAAATAAAGATTAGAGAAATATCTCAGATTATCTAAATGTTCTTTGTTGTAAATTCCTCCCGTAAAGCGTATATTTTGATGATTATAAAACTTCTTTTTGAGATAGTTTCCATAACCATTATCGTTATTTCCAACAACCAATATTATTTTATCATCTTGACTATCGGCAATTCCATCTAGAATTACTTCGATATTATTTTCGGGTTCAAAACGCGCTATCAGCAAGTTATAATTGTTTTTTTTGACATTATATTGTGAAAGCAAATCTTCTTTCGGCTCAAAAAACAACTCTGCTCCATATGCAATATAAGTTGCTTCAATATGGTATTTATCTTCTAAATACTGTTTAATTCCCAACGAATCTGCTACTAGATAATCACTGTTTTTTATAGCCTTTTTTTCGGCAAATTTTAAAAATCTTTGGGTTATTTTAGAATATTTGCTTCTCTTCCATTCTAATCCATCCATATTGGTTATGATAATTGATTTTTTAGGAAGTAGAAAAGACCAAATAGAACTACTAGTATAGCCTAGTTGTAAAATGATATCAAAATTTCTTTTTCTGGAATCCAGAATACAATTCAAATCATAAATAAATTGTCCAGCAGAACCTATTTTATTTTCAGGATCGTATTGATGAATAATATTTACTCCCTTGTAATGTTTCTCCTGAAAAACATGGTTATGTGAATTATAGACATAAACATGATGTTTTTGTTGTGCCAAATAAACAGCAAAAATTTCAGCAAACTGCTCAAATCCTCCATAATTATTTGGGATTCCTCTAGTACCAAGAATGGCTATTTTCATGTAAATTTTATCAATCGGGAATCAAAAATAATGATTTTTAAATTCTTAATAATTTAATTACAAACAAATTCATTTTTAATTAATGAATAATTAATTTAATTTCTACTTTTGTTTATAAGCAGTTAAAATAGCACTTATGATTAATTTTGAATATCTGGAAAACCATTTAGATGATTTACGTTTAAAATATTTAACTGCTAGTCCATTTCCGCATTTAATTATTGATGGCTTTTGTGAAGAAGAAAAGTTGCTGAACGCCCATAAAAGTATTCCTGAACTCAACAATAAAAGCCGCGATTATTCTTTTGCTAACAATAAATTTGAAAAATCAAATTATAAGGAATTAGGCCCTGAATTACGCGAGTTATATGAAGATCTTTCGTCTGAAAGATTCAATAAAATCATATCTTATATCACTTCAAAATCAATTTTTGTTGACCCAAAAAATCACGGTGGAGGATTGCATCAGGGCAAAAAAAATAGTTTTTTGGATATGCACTTAGACTTTAATTATCATCCGATTAACAAAGATTGGTACCGAGAATTAAATTTACTTTTGTATTTAAATAAAGATTGGAAACCAGAATATAAAGGCGGTTTAAAAATACGTGATTTAAGAACAGAAGAAGAAGCTGAACTAGATGTTCCTTTTAATCGCTTAATTATTCAACAATGTGCTCCTTATACGCTTCACGGCTATGATATGACTAATTTTCCTGAGGGAAGTTTTAGAACATCTATTGCCACATACGCTTATCAAATTCATAAAAGACAAATTGAAAAACCACGAACAACCGATTGGTTTCCAAAAGAAGATGCTTCGTTTTTAAAAAAGCAATTTGCTAAAAATTATAATTTTTTAGTGCAAACGAAAAATAAATTGTTTGGAAGCAATACTGCGAAAAATCAATAAAAATTTATTAATCT
Source organism: Flavobacterium sp. H4147 (assembly GCF_029360735.1). Classification (NCBI taxonomy): domain Bacteria; kingdom Pseudomonadati; phylum Bacteroidota; class Flavobacteriia; order Flavobacteriales; family Flavobacteriaceae; genus Flavobacterium; species Flavobacterium sp. H4147. Next base: position 1,164,307 of record NZ_JARKNB010000001.1, read on the forward strand.
GATTTTATAAGATTATATAGTATCTCGGCTGATTTTTTCCAGCTATATCTTTCTTTAATCTCTTGCGATATAGCTTCAAAATCTGAGTTTACGTTTTCTTTTAAAATTTTTTGGAGTTTTATATTAAATTCAGCTTGGTTATTTGGATCAAAATAAAAATCATTGAAAAAACTAAAATCAGACATTGCCGTTTTATTCGAACAAATTGTCGGGATTTTTGCAGCCACTGATTCTAATGGAGGAATTCCAAAACCTTCAGCTATAGAAGGATAAACAGATGCATCTGCTCCTCGCAATAATAATAACATGGTTTGTAAATCAGTGTTTTTTAAGGTAACTATTTTCTCTTTTATTTCAGAATCTAGTGTATCAAAAATTTTATCGTATTGAGGATTTCCGACCGTATCATTTCCTATAAATAGAAGCTCATATTCTTTGTATAATTCCAGATCTGAAAAAGCTTTTAAAACCAAATGATGATTTTTTCTTGGCTCCCATCGGCTTACATAAATAATATAATTTTTTAATGAAAATTTTTGAGTTACTTCATTCTTAATTAGCTCTTTGTTATAATCTTCAAAAAATACGTCATCAATTGCATTTGGGGTAATTTCATAATTTGATAATCCAAAATGCTGCTGGATTTTTTGTTTCGAGTATTTGGAAACTGTTAATCTTATTTCGGACGATTTAGCACTTTGTTTATACAAAAACGTATTTAGTATTCTGCTGAAAAAAGAAAAATATTGAGGAAAATCAACAAACAAGATATCGTGTGTTGTAACAATGTATTTACATCTTTTAAATGGCGAAACAATATATTGAAAATGAGCAAAATCAATTTTATTTTTTTTAATGATCTGCGGTACATCAACAAGTAATCTTAGAAATTTATTTTGATATTTATATTTTAAATAGGTAACATTTGAATGATTGCCAAAGACATTTTCCAAATGATCTGGATTAGAAGAAACTAAAAAAAAATGAAGATCTTTTTTTGTAATCAACTCAGAATATAAGCCTTGTATATATGTTCTTGTTCCTTGAAAGCCAGCATCAAAAACATGACAGTCAACAAAAATACTGGTTGAGTTTTTAATATTCATTTTTTATTATTTTTTGACTATTATGCTCTCTTATCATTACTTCTCTAAGTGCAATCAAGAATCCTATTATAATCGATTTGTTGTCTAATTTTAAATATAATCCTAAAAATACCCAGTTAGATACGATCAGAAAAACACTTGACCCGATTAATAAATAATTTATGGCCTGAACGTTTCCGAAATCAGATTTTCTTTGTCTGTATAAAATGATCAGAAAAATCAGAAGAAATATAACTCCTAATATTCCCGATTTTAAAAACACAGTCATATATCCGTTGTGTACAATTGGAATATATTGAACATATTCGTGATCGTTAGTCCATACTTTTCTACCCAAATTAAGCGTCGATCCTAGACCTTCTCCAAAAAATATAGCTCTATTTCCTTTGGCCGAAACTTGGTTAACGGCAATTATATTTTCAAACGATCTGTAATTGTCATTAAAATCTTTCCAGTCATCTTTGTCAATTTTAGTTTTAAAAGCTTCTTGAGGAGCAATTTTAATTTTATACAAAAAAGCCTGAATTCCTTTACCCTCCCTTTTTGGATTGATATAAACAATGGCTGTATAGCCTACAATTGTGGCTAATATGACAAACAAAATTACTTTTAAGGACTTCTTATTCAAAGTCAAATATCCTTTTAAACCCAAATAAAGAATTATAAACTGAATCAAGTTGGTACGTGCCAGATATAAAAAACTTGATAACCCTATTATTGCAATTAAGAGTATTCTTTGATGTTTTGGAATTTCTAATTTCAGGTTTTTATAAAAAATAAGGATAATGAGTATGTAGATTTCATAATCACTGAAATAACCTCCATGTTCTCTTAAAAGGTTTACACTTAAAGATCTAAATTGAATTACGGCAATAAGTAACATTGCCAAGTGCATAATGGCTATCGCTAATCCTGAATAAACCAATACTTTTACTCCCAATTTGCTGCTGAATCTGCACAGTTGATACCCAACCAATAATCCCAAAATGGGCTTAACTAAATACGTAAAATCTCTAATGAATAAAAAAATGGTTGTTCTGCTGAATAAAGTAGAAACAATTGCAACCAAAAGTATTAAGAGAAAAATAGCGGAATATTTTATTATAACCGCAGAGTATTTTCTTTTAATCGTTAATAGTAAAGTTAAAGACCAAATGGCAAAAGTAAGTTCGTAATTAGCAAACAAGGAAACAATAATGCAAAGCAAAAATAAAATTTGGTACGGGAAGCTTTTATAAATCGTGATATTCATTATTCCTTGCTTAATCTAATTATTGGTTTTAAAACTATGCCATATAAAACGAGCACCATTAGTTCGATACTAATTGTAGCTAAAAAAGCGCCTTGTAATCCAATATTTTTCACTAATAAAAAAAACACAAGCAAACTAAAAATAGAGGAACCAATCGTAATATTTATATATACTTTATTCTTGTCTAATGCAAAAAGTAATTGTTTTAAAGCAAAGGAAATTGCCATGAATACTGGTATAATCAAACCCAATCTGAAAAAGAATATCATAGATTCCAATTCATTTGAAGGAATATTAAAATATAACAAAATTGGCTCTGTTAACACAAATGCAATAATTACTAAAAATAAAACAAATAAGTAATTTAACCCATTATATTTCAACCAGTTTGAAATTCCGTTTTTTAAACTCATGTGTATCTGCAAACAAACATCGGCATAAATAAAGTTGAAGAACATTTGCAAATAAGTTCTAAAAGTCATTACAATTTGTTCTATAATTCTATATTGTCCTGCCATGCCATTTCCTCCTAGATAACTAATTATCATTATGGGCAGATATTGATAAAAGGAAAGAAACAATTGAGAAAAAGTCAGCGAAAATTCTTCTTTCAACAATCGTAAAGCATCCTGATTAACATTGTGATAGAATCGTAAATTGTATTTTTTTATCAGACTGATTAATCCAATTAAACTCGAAATTATTAATCCCAATCCCAAATAAGCATTGGCATAAATATAATCATCCTTTTTATGGATAAAAATAAAAATGCCGGCCACATAAATTGCTTTAGAAATAATATTGATAAAAGAAATCCATTTGTAATTTTCCAATCCTTGAAAAATCCAGGTTGGGTTTATTAATTGGCCAATTACATATAAAAAACTAAAAATAAAAACCGCTTGTTCTTTATTAAAAAACGGTATAAAAGAAATAACCAAAAAAGCGGTAAATATTAAAATTACAAGCAAAAACAATTTCATTACATAAATTGAAACTATTTTCTTTTTTATTATTTCAGGGTTATTTCTGTTAATTGATATTTCTTTGGTTCCGTTGATATAAGAACCGTAATCAATTAAAACATTTAATACTAAAGCAAACGAAAATCCAACTCCAATTTTTCCTAAACCTTCTTTTTCACAAATCATCACTAAATAAGGCATCACCAAAAGTGGACTTACCAGATTAACAATCTGACCAATTCCATAAATAACAAAATTTCTAATTCGGTTATTCTGTATTATATTTTGGTAATTTGTTTTAAACAAGATAGTGTGATTTGCTTACAATATTAGTATAAGTTTTAAGTCGATTTTAAAATTATGTACTTAATTATAAGAATCTTACATAATATTTTTATATCGAAACCAGATAAAAAGAGCCACAAAATTGTGGCTCTTACATATTGGTAAAGTAACTTTATTTTACAATTAACTGTATTTGATCGTAAAGTGCTTTTTCTGAATAAAACAACGGATCATATTTTCCTTCCTTTGTTTTGATATTTTGTACAACAGAATTTTTCTTGTCTATAATTTTTACACAATCATTCGGAATGAAATAGTTAAAAAATAATGAATCTTTAGCTTCAAAACTTTTACTGTAATATTTCATTCTGAAATTTTTGATTACGATTTCTTTTTGTCCTTCATTTGTTCCAAAATCAATTCTAATGTAATTTGGAATTACATCTTCAGGCAGATTAAAAACAATATCCTGCGGGTTATCATTAGCTTTTACAGCAGTCCAAACCGAATTTTCTTCTTTATAAGGAACTTCATAGGCATCTTGACTATAATATAACTGAAAATTATCGTCTGTTTTTACTGTTGCTGTCAAAGTTACCTGAAAGTTATTGTTTTTTGTTTCAACTTCAACTGGCTTAACCTCATCTTTCCCAGCTTCTTTCTTACAAGAAGTAAACGTTACAAATAAAATTAAACTTGCAAAAAATAGTTTTGTTCTCATTTTAAAATTTTTTTGGCTAATTTAGTTTTTAAACTTTAATAAAAAAGCTTTCCTTTAATTTATACTATTTAAATTTTTAGACATTTTTCTCGACAATTAATAACTTCTGTTTTCTATAAAAAGCTTTAAAAAATTGTAATAAAATGTACATAAAAACAAATAAAAAAGGAAGAAGCAATTTCTTGTTCCCGTACAGGATTCCTTGTTTTTCAATATTTAATGTTGTACTAATATCTTTTATAATTTTGTCATACCCTATTAATTCAAGTCTATGACCTCCTTGTTCACCTATTAAATCGCCTTTTGTTTTAATAACATCATTAAGCTGGCTATTCTCATTATAATAAACTAATTTGTCACTTTTTTGAGAATTGTTGTTGGTAGAAAATTCTTTTAATACACCATCAATCTGAGAAATAGTTGCCTCATTTTGCGCCATTTTTGCTTTAACATTAATCAATTGCGCTTGCTGAATTTTTTTATAAAAGTCTGATTTATTTAAAAAATTCAAAAGCGGATCTGTTATTTTTTTATTATCAACTAAGCCATCTGTCATAATTAAAATTCGGTGATATCGATAATTTTTACTTGTTAGATTATCTTCAATAATTTTTTTGATATCTCCGTTATCTGCCATCAATTTTATTAGTTCAAAATTCTCCGGTTTATTTTCAATCAATTTATAGATGTCGGTAATAGGTTTTATCTCAATAGATTTAAGGCTTTCGGGATATTTAATTCCAACAACGTTTTTTAAAAAAAGCGTATCAGATTCGTCAATTTTTGAATCAATTAAATCAATTTTAGAATATAAATAGTCTGTGCTCTCAAAATTAGGTGTTACAATAATTTCATGTTTATACCTTTTTTGAGTGTGATCCAGAAAAAGTCCCAAACCAAAACCCACAACAACTAAAACTGAAAGAATAATCCAATTGCGGATAAAAAACTGAATTGCACGGAAAATCTTGGTATTCATTCGGTCGAAAAAATTACCTATACTTTTCGAAATCTGAAAAATATCAATTTCTTGATCTTCTGTATTCTGCGGTACTTTTGTACTCATTTACAATTTTATTTTATGTTGAAAATCTGTTCCAAAATTTTGATTGTAATCAGATAAGTCGGTTTTACGCCTGTTGTCCCAAGTCCGCCTGAAGCTAATGTGCTTCCTGTTTCAAGAGGATTATCTGAAGCATAATAGGCATATCGAACTTTAATATCCTGAGGAACGCTTTTTCTGATTTTTGATGCCGACTGAATGGCTTTCTGATAATAGGATCCTTCCATTTCCAGACCAATTACACCCCAGGTAGATTCGTGGAAAAACTTCAATAAATCTCTGTTTTGTAATGATGTTCCTAAAACGGTAACCATTGCACCTTCGTAAATGTCAATATCATTTCCTTCAAACATAGCGCCTGTTAATTCATTTTCGAAGAAATAATTATCGGCTGTTCCTTCGTTGATATGTGCCGACGGAATCATAATATCGCCTTTTCCTCCTTCTAGAATTCCGGCTTTACCCATAATCGAAACTGATTTTACATTTAGTAAAGTTTCTTTTTTATACGGTTTTAAAAGCTCGTCGATCGTTTCGTAAGCCTGTTCTCCAAAAGCATAATCCATTACGATTATAACTGGTTTTTCTTCTCCTACATTGGCATGCGAAAATGCGGTTTTTGACCAGTCGATTTTAGCGGTATCAAAAATCTGAACATCGATGTTCGTTCCCGAACAATCTGGTAAGGAAATCATTCCGTTTTTCAGTGCCAATTCTTCGACTTGCCCTCTGATTTCTTTTGAACCTGAGTTGCTTAATTCTTCATAAATAAAGAAATCATTTTTGCCTTTGTATTTGGATGTTAACAACGGAGTTGCAAAAATCGAATTCATCACACTGTGCATATTGGCACTAATAACATGTATTGGACGCTTTAAAAGATTATTTTCTTTTAAAACTTCTTTGATATTTGTTGCCCAGATTTCTCCGTGAATATGATGTCCAAGACGTTCACGTAAAACGGGACTAAAAGTAATCGTTCGTTTGTTGTTTTCGACAATTTCTTCGATTGCTAATTTTCCTAACCAATAAATGACATGAAGGAAACGATCTGGTGCATTTTCTGAACCAAAAGCGTCGTAAATATCCAAAACTTCTTCAAAGGTTCTGGCTAAAATATTGGCTACGTGAGAAATCGCTTTTTCTTTTTCAATCTGAGAAAGCTTTTTTGTCTGCATTACAGCTTGTTCTAATTTCTGCCAGTCGCGTGAAACTTCTCCGCCATCATCAATTAAAACTCTGTTTTTAATTTTATGTGATTCAATGAAAATAAAAGTCAAATGCGTCAGAATATCATAAATATCCGAACGACCGCGCGTGATTTCAACATTCATTTGTTCTTCGTCGATTCTGTAGCAGTTTCTTCTTCTTTTTGGAGGAACAATCGGCTGAAAATGCGATTTTGAATAGCCTTCATCAGAAGTTAAATTGATGAATCGGCATTGTTCAATTCCTATTGGAAGACGTTCTATAACGTATAAAAGTCCGTTAAGTTCTACTTTTTCTTCGGCAATATTTCCGTATATTTCAGGGCGTAATGCCAGTAATGATTCTCTTAAACTATCACCAGAAACTCCCATTGGTTTGTAAAAACCACGGTTGAATAAATGGCGCATTGTAATGTACATTTTTTCGATAGCTGCAGATGATTCCTGCGCTCTTGATCTTGATATATGTTTGGTTTCTTTCATGTCTTTACTATTTTAGAATCTTCTTTTTAAGAAGATAATTCGAATTTTCGAGGGAACGAAAGTAGGAATTATATATGTAACTTTAATAAAACGGTATTTAACAAATTGTTAGATAGTGGTCTGAAATTTTTTATTTCAAATTATCCGCAATATCCCTGTTATTGGATAATCTCGGAATTTTATTTTGTCCGCCTAATTTTCCCTGTGATTTCATGTATTCTTGAAATCCGTTTTTTGAAACTTTAGTTATGACTACTTTCTGCAATACATTTCCAGTAATTAAATCGTCATAATAAATGTTTTGCTTTCGCATGGAGTCGTCTATAGCTTCGGCGAAAGCCTGAATATTATCCGGTTCTTTTTCAAATTCTATCAGCCATTCGTGATATGGTAATCCGGTGGCTGGCGTGATCTGCGGCGCAACGGTAAATTCATTTATTACAATATTGCTTCCGGCGGTTGCTTCTTTCATTGCATTTTCGACTTCGTTGGCAATAACGTGTTCTCCAAAAGCGGAAATATAATGTTTTATACGTCCCGAAACTATAACACGATACGGTTTTAAAGAAGTAAACTGAATCGTATCTCCAATATTATAACCCCAAAGTCCGGCATTTGTAGACACAATTAAAGCATAATTTACACCTACCTCAACTTCGCCAATGGTATATCGTTTTGGGTTTTCGGTAAAAAATTCATCGGCTTTTATGAACTCGTAGAAAATACCTGAATTCAACAATAAAAGCATTCCTTTTTCTTTCTGAGAATCTTGATATGCAAAAAATCCTTCAGAAGCTGGAAACAATTCTATACTGTCGACTTTTTTACCAATCATTTGTTCAAATTTGGCGCGATATGGTTCGTAATTTACACCGCCGTAAATGAACAAATTGAAGTTTTTGAATATTTCGCTGATCTTTTTTCCACCACTTTTTTCTTGTAAACGCTCAAAATACATTTGAACCCAAGACGGAATTCCCGAAATAATACTCATGTCTTCTTGAATCGTTTCGTTGACAATGGCATTTACTTTTGTGTCCCAATCTTCGATGCAATTGGTTTCCCAAGAGGGCATACGGTTTCTCTGCAGGTATTTCGGAACAAAATGCGCTACGATTCCAGAAAGTCGTCCGAATTTAATTCCGTGTTTTTCAGTCAGAATAGGACTTCCTTGCAAAAAGATCATTTTTCCATCAACAAAATCTGCATTTCCCGTTTCGTGAATATAGTGCAGAATCGCATTTCTGGCCGCACTAATATGCGACGGCATTGATTCTTTGGTAAGCGGAATATATTTGGCACCGGAAGTAGTTCCAGAAGTTTTAGCAAAATAAATCGGTTTTCCTTTCCAAAGAACATTTTCTTCGCCCACTTTTACTTTTTCGATATAGGCTTTCAAATCTTCATAATCCCTAATGGGAACGTTTTTTTGAAAATCAGCAATTGTATTTATAGCGCTAAAATGATGATCTTTTCCAAACTGGGTTTCTTTGGCATTTTTAATCAAACTCTCAAAAACTTCTAATTGAGTTTCAACCGGTTTGTTAGCCCATTTTAGGGTTTGGTTGTATATATTTCGGGCAAATATTTTTGCCGCAATTGATTTAATCGACATTTTTTGTGGTATTATTTTTTGTCACTTTTCTTTTTTCCCGTTTTGCTTTGGCTCTGCTCCTTGTCTATTTTAGCGACTTCTTCTCTTAATTTGATTTCATCTTCGGTTGCTTTCATATCAACATCTGAAGATTCTTCTGTTTCTGCTATAATCGAGTCTTTGTTGAATTTTGCATATTCTAATTCACCTTTTAAAACTTTCTGAATTCCTTTTATATAGGCTTCGTTTTGTTTTAAAGCTTTTTCAAGCGAATCTGATTTTATGGCTAATGCTGTCGCATTCTTTTTTAAATCAGAAGAAGAATAACCTGGTATAAATTCCCGAAGCGGCGTAAAAGCAATAATATAAGTAGTAATTGAAATAAGAAAAATACCGCCTAGAGTAAAAGTCACAAAAACATTCATTAGGTTGAGTTTCAGCGAAAAAATTTCTTCAAAAGTGTTTTCATTCAAAATAACCAATCGGTTTTTTGTAAATAATTTTTTTCTAAAACTGCGTTTTTTCTTTTTCATTTTGTTCAATATACAAGCAAATATAATAATTAATCGTATTGCTGATGCCTGATAAAAATAGGCAAATCTTGTAATTTAATCATTTTATAAAATATTTAACGCACCTAAAAATAAATATTTTAATCCAAAAACTCTTGTTGTTCGTATATTCTATATACCTTTGCGATGAAAATCAAGAAATAAATTTGCTTCGGCACTAAATATAAAACCATGGGAAGATTAGGTCTTACAGAAATCCTTGTTATAGTAGGTATTGTGATATTACTTTTTGGAGGTAAAAAAATTCCAGAATTAATGAAAGGTTTAGGAAGCGGTATTAAAGAATTTAAAAATGCTGCTAAAGATGATCAGCCTGCTGCTTCTAAAAAAGAAGAAGAAACAAAATAATAAAATTCGAACGTATTTAAATCCCAGATTACAAATTTGTAGTTTGGGATTTTTTTTATGTTAGAATTTTCGCAAAATTCGAATTTATCCTTTGTAGAAGTTTTCTTTAAAAAAGGAAAAAATTAACGCAAAACGGGATTTTTTATTATAAATTTTAACAAAAAATTATAATATATTCTTCATTTTACTACTTTTATCCCAAAATTTATCCTTAAAAGTAGTGAATATGACCGATTTAACTCGTAGACGTTTTATTAAAAATGTTAGTTTCGCAGGAGCTGCAACGTTAGCCTGCGGTTCTATAACAGCACAAAATACCTTCACTAGTTTTTTAGATTTAGAAACAGAAAAAGGAGAAAATCTTTTGTCTAAATTTTCTAAATCTTCTTTTTCAAATAATTTTCTTTTCGACAAGTCGCTTCTAAGCTGTTATAATAAAACTATCGTAAACTGGCAGAAAATAGGTTACGAGTCTGCATCTGACTATTGTTATACTTCTCCAGACGGACGTTTGAAAATGTTTTCTATGCATCTTATCAAAAATTCGCAGAAACTAGACAACGTTTTATTGTGCTTTGGTAAAAATGAAAATGGAGAATGGAGAACCATACGATCTTTATCTGGTTTCGAATTAGAAGCTATTTCTCAAGCTAAAACAGAATTCAAAAAGTATAATGCCAATATTGATTTGTCTCAATATTTATTTCCTTCTTCAATTCAACCCGTAAATCCCTTTGGCTATATAACTCCAATGGGAAGTGTTGAATTAAAAACTATTTTATCTGAAAAAGAAACGATTACTAAAATCGTCGTAAAAGAAGGAAACAATAAAATATTCGAAAAAAATATAATCTCTGAGCATACACTTTCTGTAGATTCTATTTTGGCTTAATAAAAAAATTAAAAATAACATTTAAAAATATTTCAATATGGCTGAGCCTTTTTTAGCTGAATTAAGAATGATGTCGTTTTCTTTTGCACCACAAGGATGGGCAATGGCTAATGGACAATTATTACCTATAAATCAAAATCAGGCATTATTTGCTTTGTTAGGAACTACGTATGGTGGTAATGGGCAAGTCAATTTTGCATTACCTGACTTAAGAGGGAGAACACCAATTCATGTTGGAAGCGGATACAATTTAGGCCAAAAAGGTGGTGAAGAAAGCCATACTGTTACTATTGGAGAAATGCCGCAACACTCACATCGCTTTCAGGCAAAAGATAATGCGGTCATTACCAATATTCCGAGTAATACTAATTTTTTAGGAAATACTGCCCCTAATTTAGTTTACAGCGGTCAAAATCAAAATTTTACTGCCATGAATGCTGGCTCTATCTCCAATATTGGAGGAAGTCAACCGCATTTAAATATGCAGCCATATCTGACTATAAATTTTTGCATCGCTTTACAAGGAATCTTTCCTTCTCAAACATAATTATTAATTCGTAAAATTTAAGAAATGGCACAACCTTACGTTGGTGAAATCAGAATGTTTGGCGGAAATTTTGCTCCGGCAGGATGGATGTTTTGCGAAGGACAAATAATTCCAATTTCGGAATATGAAACTTTATTTAATTTAATTGGAACTACATACGGCGGTGATGGCCAGGAAACTTTTGGGTTACCTGATTTTCGCGGAAGACTTCCTATTCATAACGGTACAAATCCCGCTACTGGAACTAATTATCAGCTGGCTGAAACTGGCGGTGTTGAGGAGGTAACTTTATCGGTTAATCAAATTCCGTCACACAATCACAGTCTGCTCGCCACTACAAATCTGGCTGATACTGCTAGTGTTGTAAATGCGCAGTTTAGTGCCAATCCTCCGGGAAGTAAAATGTATTCGAGTGCTGCTCCCACAACAGCATTAAATAATCAAATAATTACTGCTGCAGGCGGAAGTCAGCCTCACAGTAACTTTCAACCGTATTTGTGTGTGAGTTTTATTATTTCATTGTATGGATTATACCCTCAATTCTAAATTCATTTTTAATAAAAAGAAAAATATATTATGGATCCTTTTGTAGCTGAAATACGCATATTTCCATTCAACTTTGCACCAAAAGGCTGGGCTTTTTGCAATGGCCAAATTTTACCATTATCTCAAAACACAGCGCTTTTTTCACTTTTAGGAACAATGTATGGAGGTGATGGAAAAAGTAATTTTGCACTGCCTAATATGCAGGGAAATGCACCTATGCACCCAGGGCAAGGACCTGGATTATCATTACACAACCTAGCAGAACAAAGCGGAAGCGAAACAGTTACTCTTTTAGAATCTGAAATTCCTAATCACTCACATTCAGTAATGGCAGCTCCGCTTAATTCGCAATCAACTTCTCCTGCTAATAATAGTTTAGGACGAGGAAATCCTATTCGAGTTTATACAGACACTGGAGGTCAAACGGTACAAATGGGTTTTAATACCATTGCACCAACTGGAGGAACACAGCCTCATAACAATATGATGCCATACTTAACCTTGAATTTTTGTATTGCCCTTCAGGGTGTTTACCCTCCAAGAACATAATTTATAGTACAGTTGAATTTAGATATACAAGATATCAAGTTTAGGGATATCAATGAAAATGATATAGCTCTACTTCGTGAAATCTACGGAAGTACACGAAAAGAGGAGCTGGAAAAAGGAACGAATTGGAATGATGAACAAAAAAGACTCTTTATTGAACATCAGTTTTCAGCCCAGCATGAATATTATCAAAAAAATTACTTAGGGGGAAAATTCTATGTAATTGAAAAGAAAAACATCCCGGTTGGAAGATTATATATTGATTACTTTTTTGAAAATAAAGGTGTTAGAATTATAGACATCACCATATTACCTGAATGGAGAAATCAAAGTATTGGCAGTTCAATTTTAAAAGAAATACTTAAAAAAGCTGCTGATAGTAATTTAAGCGTAACCATTCATGTGGAAACTTTTAATCCTGCAATGGAATTATATAAAAGACTTGGATTTATAAAAATTAGTGAAACAAATGGTGTTTACCATTTAATGGAATGGCGTTCCAAACAAATTGAATAACAATTAATTGTACTATATGGATATATCTTTACTCTCTGTAAACAACTTTAATCCGTTTGTAAACAAAGTATTTATCTTTAAAATTTCCGAAGAAATTCAGCTCGATGCCGAACTAATTTCGGTCACAGAATCTAATGGTTATTCTCCTTTAGAACGAACTCCCTTTTCTTTAGTTTTTCGTACAAATCAAAAAAACGAATATTACGAGCAAGGTATTTTTAACATAATACATCCCGAAGAAGGCAGCTTAGAGTTATTTCTTTCTCCACTTGGTTTTGATGAAGTGGGAATGAAATATGAAGCCGTATTTTCTTAATTAGGCCAATTTTAAAGTGAAAAAAAATGAAAAATAACAAACTCTTAGTTATAATAATACTAGTTGGATTTCTAAGTTTCGGAATGAAATACAATAGCATTATTACTAAAAAATTTGTTGCTCCTGTTATTGAGCAACTAGCTAAAGCTGAAAAAGTTTTTATAAAGCAGATTGAGCCTAATAAAAGCAAAAGGCCTATTAATAAAGAAAATACAAAAAGTACCTTGGCTGTAGCACCTGCTATTACGGTTACAAATGCTGTGGCTGTAAACGGAGGCGGAAATGCAAAACCGGGATCTCAGCTTGATTTTACCATTACTATTACCAATAATGGCACTGACGCGCTTGGAACTACTTTTCAAGATATATTGGATTCTAATTTAACATTAGTTCCAAATTCTTTCAAAACAACTCCTATTGCCAATGATGATTCCTATAGTTGTATCGGAAACGTTGGTATTACTGTAAATGCTGCTCAAGGTCTTTTAGCAAATGACGCAAATCCAGAAGGTAGCACTATGACGGCTTCTGTTTTAACAAATCCAGCAAAGGGAACTGTTGTTATAAATGCAGATGGTTCTTTTACTTACAATTCAAATGCTGGATATTCTGGATCAGATAGTTTTACTTATACTGTAACCAATACAAGCGGAAAAACCTCAACTGCTACTGTAAATATTACTGTAACTACTCCTATCATATTTTTTAAAGGAGATGCTGCATCTGCAGGAAACGGAACTTTAGCCACACCCTATAAAAGCTTAACGGGAAATACGAGTGCTAGCAATGCAAGCCCAGTATTTATTTACAGCGGAACACTTTCTGGACTTTTAACTTTAAATAATAATCAGAAAGTTATTGGTCAGGGAGCAACATCAAGTCTGCAATCTATATTAAGTCTATCTGTACCTAGTTATAGTAATGCACTGCCTTCGACAGGAACATCAAATCCTATTATTGCTGGAATAACCTTAGGTACAAATAATGATATTCAGGCAGTAGCACTTACAGGAACTTTATCTGGAAGTAATGCTGGAAATTTAAAAATAAAAAATGCTACTATTGCTATTACAAATAATTCGCAAGCTGTAAATATTAACGGAGGTGGAGGTACACTCGATTGTATATTTACTAGTATTTCGACAAACGGAAATGTAAAAGGTATTTCAATAACAAATACTGTTGGAAGTTTTGAGGTTACGGGATCCGGAACAACGGCAGGATCTGGAGGTACAATTCAAAATATCTCGGATAGAGGTGCAGAGTTTATTACATGTGCTAATATTACACTTAGAAACATGAACTTTACAAATGCAAATACTTCATCTGTAATAGTTAGCGATCCAGAAGATGATAATTCGAATTCCAATGGAGCGCTTCATTTTAAAAACATTTCTGGTGGTGTAACCTTAGAAAATATTTCCATTTCTGGTACTACAAATTCTGTGGGTATCAATCTTAATAATGTAAATAATTTTGTTTTAAACAACAGTACTTTAAGCAATTGTGGAAGTGCCAATGGAGGTAACCCATATGTTGGAGGTATATTTGCATTAGATTTAAAAGGTACAAGTTCTATAACCAATACAACTGTTAATAATTCTTGGGGACGTGGTTTTTTTGGATATAATGGTATAGCCCAAAGTCCATCCTTAACTCTAAATGTTACAGGATCTCAGTTTAAAAACTCTTTTAATAGATCAAACGGAGATAGTAACTTTATTTTTCAAGCTAAAGGGACTTCAAACAATACTTTAGTTTTTAAGAAAAATGATTTTTCAAATTCAAAAACTACTGGTTTAGCTTTAAACTTTGATGGATTTTCTACAAATACTGTTCAAATTGGAGGAAATACACTCGCTACTGATGCCAATATCATAAATGCTGCTACTGTAAGCCCTGGAAGCAATGGTTTATCATTACAAGCTACTGGAGCTGCAACAGTAAATTACAACATTATAAATAATACTATTAAGGCTAGTTTTAATGGTACTTATGCATGTAGCGTAGGGCACCAAGGATCTGGAACAATGAAAGGCCGTATAAACAATAATACGATTGATGGTGGAGGTCTTGGTACAATTTGTAATGGAATTTATGCATCTGTAAGCGGAAATGCGAAACACATTACTGAAATAGCAAATAACACTATTAATAATGCAAGTCAATATGGAATTTTCGCTGATTCAAATGATAACAATATACAAAGTTCAGGAAGAATTGACGCTACAATAACAGGTAATACTATTAATGTGGTGACAAATGCATATGCAAATGTTGGTGTAGTTGCTTATGCAGATAATGCTTCTAGTACAATGATAAATGCATCAAAAATTAGTAATAATACGACCAATACAGCGACTGGTGTAGTGGCTACTTTTGACGTATTATCTCAAGGTACTAATAGTGAAGTAATTTTACAAGGTATCCCGGTTTATGTTGCTGGGACAGGAAATAGAACTTCTGCCTTGACAAGTTTTTGGAATGGAAACAATCCTTCAAGCACAAGAACAGCAATTGATGAAGGTGGAAATGGAAAAATAAATCCTGGAACGGTTACTCCTCCTGATAATGCCAATGCTTCAAAAATGGCTAAAAATCAAAATACTCCTGTTGAAGAAACCAGTACTGCTCCAGAAACTATTGCAGCTTCTTCAACAACACCAAGTACATCTTCAACTACAGCTAAAAAAGCATCTGTTAATGCAGTAAACTCAACATTGTCTGCAGGACCATTTATTATAGCTGCAGGAAAATCTACTATAATTACTTTTAGTGCAACAATTAATGATGCGGCAACGTTACCGCAAAATACTTGTTCGGTAACAAATCAGGCAACTGTAAGCGGTACTAATTTTGCAACAGTAAACTCTAATATTACAACAACATCAATCAAACCGGCGAGCGCTACCGTTACCACAGATACACAAAATATTCCTTGTTTAGGAAGCACAGCTGTAACTTTGAATGCCTCTTGCCCACTTGGTACGAATGCTGTTTGGTATACTTCGATGACTGGAGGAACAAGTTTTGCCACTGGAAATTCTGTATCAGCAACCCCTACTGCAAATAATACAACATATTGCGTTGCATGCGAAACTGCTTATTGTGCAAGCGACAGAGTATTGGTAAAAACCGTTACTGGAACACCATCAACAACATCTCCTTCCGAAAATATTTCAGTATGTGATTCTTATACATGGCCAGTTAATGGAACAACTTATACTAGTTCGGGAACTTATACAACAGTTATTGGATGTGATACCAAAACGTTAAATCTTGTTGTTACTCCTTCTACGACATCTACTCCTGAAACAGTATCGGCATGTGACAGTTACACTTGGGCCGAAGATGGCGTTACCTACACATCTTCTGGAACATACACACACAAAGTAGGATGTGATACTAGAACTTTAAATTTAACCATAACCAACTCAACAAGTTCAACTCAGACGGAAACTGCCTGCGACAGTTATACGTGGGCTGAAAACGGAACAACGTATACTTCTTCGGGAACATATACGCATACTGTAGGTTGTGATACCAAAACTTTATCACTAACCATTACAAATTCTACAAGTTCTACACAGACGGAAACTGCATGCGACAGCTACACTTGGGCTGAAGATGGCGTGACCTACACATCTTCTGGAACATACACGCATACTGTAGGTTGCGATACCAAAACTTTATCATTAACCATTACAAATTCTACAAGTTCTACACAGACGGAAACAGCCTGCGACAGTTATATCTGGGCTGAAAACGGAACAACGTATACTTCTTCGGGAACATACACACATATTGTAGGATGCGATACCAAAACTTTATCATTAACCATTACAAATTCTACAAGTTCTACGCAGACGGAAACTGCATGCGACAGCTACACTTGGGCTGAAGATGGCGTGACCTACACATCTTCTGGAACATATACGCATACTGTAGGTTGTGATACCAAAACTTTAGTATTGACAATTACAAATTCTACAAGTTCAACGCAGGCGGAAACGGCATGTGACAGTTATACCTGGGCTGTAAACGGAACAACTTATACTAGTTCGGGAACTTACACAGCTGTTATAGGATGTGAAACTAAAACTTTAGCATTAACTATTACAAATTCTACAAGTTCGACTCAAACGGAAAGTGCGTGTGACAGCTACACTTGGGCTGAAAACGGAACAACGTATACTTCTTCGGGAACATACACACATATTGTAGGATGTGATACTAAAACGTTAGTATTAACCATTACAAATTCTACAAATTCAACCCAGACAGAAACTGCGTGTGACAGCTACACTTGGGCTGAAGATGGCGTGACCTACACATCTTCTGGAACATATACGCATACTGTAGGTTGTGATACCAAAACGTTAGTATTAAGCATTACAAATTCTACAAGTTCGACTCAGACCGAAACTGCCTGTGACAGTTATACCTGGGCTGTAAACGGAACAACTTATACTAGTTCTGGAAATTACACAGCTGTTGTAGGATGTGAAACTAAAACTTTAGCATTAACTATTACAAATTCTACAAGTTCAACTCAGACGGAAACTGCCTGCGACAGTTATACCTGGGCTGTAAACGGAACAACGTATACGTCATCTGGAACGTATACGCATACTGTTGGATGTGATACCAAAACGTTAGCATTAACTATTACAAACTCTACAAGTTCAACACAGACGGAAACTGCCTGCGACAGCTACACTTGGGCTGAAAATGGAACAACGTATACTTCTTCGGGAACATACACGCATACTGTTGGATGTGATACCAAAACGTTAGCATTAACTATTACAAATTCTACAAGTTCAACTCAGACGGAAACCGCCTGCGACAGTTATACCTGGGCTGAAAATGGAACAACGTATACTTCTTCGGGAACATACGCGCATACTGTTGGATGTGATACTAAAACTTTAGTATTAACCATTACAAATTCAACAAATTCAACTCAGACGGAAACTGCATGTGACAGCTATACTTGGGCTGAAAACGGAACAACATATACATCATCTGGAACGTATACTCATACTGTAGGATGTAGTACAAAAACATTGGTATTAACAATTAACGATTCATCTGCAATTGTAAAAACAGTTATTTTAAACTCTGGAGTATTAACTGCAGGTCAATCAGGCGCTGCTTATCAATGGTATAAATGTCCAAACATGTTGCTAGCAAGTGAAACCAGCCAATCTTTTACGCCATCAGCGGCAGGAGATTATAAAGTTGAAATTACAGTTGGAGGATGCACTGTTTCTTCTAATTGTATTACAGTAACCAGTCTAGGAACGGATGAATTTAAAGTTGCCGACTTTAAAATGTATCCTATTCCAAGTAAAGGAATATTGAATATCGTAACGAAATATGATGGAAATTATATCATCGTTGATTCATCTGGAAAAATTGTAAAATCAGTTGTTTTAACTGAAGGAATAATTAATAGTATTCATTTAGAAAATCTTGCTGATGGAATATATTTAATCCAGAATATAGATAACAGCAGATTTAAAGCTCAGAAATTTATACTTAAGAAATAAAACACTTTAATAAATAAAAACTCCCAAACTACAAATTGTAATTTGGGAGTTTTTTTATCCAAAGATTCCAAAATTTTGGAATTTGGAATTTATAAAATTGGAATTTTTTACAAAATCATTGTCAGCTGAATTCTCTTTCTGTCTTCATCAACTTCAGTAACTTTCACATCAACATGCTGGTGCAATTTTACCACTTCGTTTACATCGCTTACATAACCTGATTTTAGTTGAGAAATATGCACTAAACCGCTTTCTTTAATACCAATGTCAACAAAACAACCAAAGTTGGTGATGTTATTAACAATTCCTGGTAATATCATTCCGGTTTTCAAATCTTTGATCGATTTTACGTTCGCATCAAATTCAAATACCTTAGTCGACTTTCTCGGATCTAATCCGGGCTTTTCAAGCTCTTTAATGATATCTTTTAGCGTAAGTAAACCAATTTCAGGTGTTACATACTTTTCGGGCTTAATAAGCGCTGTTTTCTCTTTATTGGCAATTAAGTCATTTAAAGAAATATTCAAATCTTTCGCCATCTTTTCAACAACCGAATAAGCCTCTGGATGCACCGCCGAATTATCCAGCGGATTTTTAGCATTTGTAATTCTAATAAACGCCGCTCCCTGCTGATAGGCTTTATCTCCTAAACGAGGCACTTTTTTCAGCTGTTTTCTATCTTCAAAAGGTCCGTTTTCAGAACGGTATTGTACAATGTTTTCCGCCAGCTTCTCCCCGATTCCGCTTACATAACTTAATAAGTGCTTACTTGCGGTGTTGATGTTAATTCCAACCGAGTTTACGCATCGAATAACCGTATTATCTAATTCTTC
Organism: Flavobacterium sp. H4147; assembly: GCF_029360735.1. Classification (NCBI taxonomy): domain Bacteria; kingdom Pseudomonadati; phylum Bacteroidota; class Flavobacteriia; order Flavobacteriales; family Flavobacteriaceae; genus Flavobacterium; species Flavobacterium sp. H4147. The sequence continues at coordinate 1,183,658 of NZ_JARKNB010000001.1, forward strand.
TTTTAATTTCGCTTGATCAACATCATGCTGATACTGCCCTACTCCAATTGCTTTTGGATCGATTTTTACCAATTCAGCCAACGGATCTGAAAGTCGTCTTCCAATAGAAACTGAACCACGAACCGTTACATCATAATTAGGAAATTCTTCTCTTGCAATTTTTGAAGCCGAATACACCGAAGCTCCAGCTTCAGAAACCACAAATACTTGAATTGGTTTGTCGAACGCTATTTTTTTGATAAAAAATTCGGTTTCACGAGAAGCTGTTCCGTTTCCAATCGAAATTGCATCAATTTGATACGCGTTTACCATCGAACGAATTTTCTTTATCGCCATTGTCTCCTCGTTTTGAGGCGCATGCGGATAAATTGTTTCGTTGTATAATAAATCGCCTTTTTCGTCCAGACAAACCACTTTACAACCGCTTCTAAATCCTGGATCGATTGCTAAAATACGTTTTTCTCCCAACGGCGGCGCCAATAATAACTGACCTAAATTGTTAGCAAAAACCTGAATAGAATTCGCATCTGCCTTTGCTTTTGCTTCTTGCAGCGTTTCATTTCCAATTGCTGGATTCAACAAACGTTTATAACTATCTTCAATTGCCAGCTGTAAATGCGCTGTTGTATTGTTTTGCTTTTTAATGATGATTTCGTCAATAACATCGTAGGCATCGTCGATATCAACATCTATTTTCATTTTTATAAAACCTTCATTTTCTGCACGAAGCATTGCCAACAAACGATGTGCTGGTGCTTTTGTCAAAGGTTCTTCCCAATCAAAATATTGACTGAATTTCTGTGCTCCTTCTTCTTCAGCTTTCTTTTTAACCACTTTGGTAGCAATCGTCGCTTTTCGCTGAAATAATCTACGAAGCTGTTTACGAACATAAATATTCTCATTAATCCATTCCGCTACAATATCTCTTGCGCCTTGAATAGCGGCTTCTTCGTTGACAACATTTTCATTAATGTATTGTGTCGAAATAAAATCGATATCAACATCACTTTCAGAAATGATGAGTTTTGCTAAAGGTTCTAAACCAAATTCGCGCGCTACATCTGCTTTTGTTTTTTTCTTCTTTTTATACGGAAGGTAGAAATCTTCAATTTCTTGTAAATCAAAACTGTCTTCGATCTTTTTCTTCAATTCTGGCGTAAGTGCTTTTTGCTCCTCGATTGATTTTAAAACTGCTTCTTTACGTTTTATGAGCGTATCGTATTCTTTCTGCAATTTAGCAATCAGCTCAATAACAGTTTCGTCAAGGTTTCCTGTCGCATCTTTTCGGTAACGTGAAATAAACGGAATCGTACAATCTTCCTCTAATAATTTTACTGTGTTTTGAATACTGACTGCGGGCGCCTGAACAGACTTGGCAATGAATTGAATGTTGGTCATTGTTAATTTTATTTGAATGGCAAAGATGCAAAAGTGTTTTACAATTTTTGCAACGTTTTTTAGTAATATTATTGTTATATGTTAATCAAAACTAATATAAAATCTTTTAAATTTTTTAATTCTAGTTTACTCCAAGTTTTTTTTACTTGGTGGTAAAAAATTCTCTCCGGTCACTACACTTTTTCCTGTTTTCTCCTCCAATGCTGCTCGTGCATTTTTAGCAATCGCGCCTCCTTTTTTGCTAGCTTTTGCATTTTCTACTAGACCTTTTGCCTCGTCGCTTTCAGCAATTTGTCGAGTCGAAAGTTCTGCCAGAGCAGTGAAAATTAATTCTGCTTCAGACATATGGTCTCTTAAATTTTGAGATTTTAATCCTTTTATTTCTTTATGTCTTTTTACAGATAATCCTGTCCATTCCTGATGAATAATATTTGTTAATAATGCAAATTCATCTTTTCCTTCAACACCAGACTCTTTCCAATAATCGGTTAATTTATTACGAGTCTCCTGCCCTGTCATTCTTTGCTGAATCCATTTCTCACTTCGTCCCATATTTTGCCAGTTCTCACGAGCGCGATCTACACTTTGTGACGGATCTCCTATTTCCTGAATTCTTTCATAACCTACCTTAGCCAACCATTGTTTAAAAGGTTCAGCTTTTGCCGAAGGTATAGATTGAATTAAGCGTAATAGAGTTTCGGTATCTGCAGTGTCTGTTAATCGATTTTTTCCATCTTCAGCTAGCATTTTGAACTGTCGACAAAGTGTCGACAGTTCAAGTCCATCATCTGTTTTAACTCTAATTTTCATTTTATACCAATAATCTCTTGGATTGGCACTATCAGTTAAAATCTGAATAACATCAATTACAGAAAAATACCAAATTTCATTTTCAGCATCATAATGGCTTCTTACTTTTTTCTGTTCAAACAATTGTACTGGACTCATTTCAATTACAAATTAAATTTTTTAAATATTTACTACTCAATTTGTGGATTTTAGATGTGCTGCCAAAATAATATCTTTGTCATTATTTTTTGGCGAATGGAAATTTTATTACTGTATTTTTTATTTATAAATATCGTTCTTTTTATAATTGCTGGCTATGACAAATCTCAGGCTCGAAAAAATAACCGACGTATTCCCGAAAAAACCTTGTTTCTCATGGCCTTAACTGGTGGTTCACCAGGGTTATTAACAGCAATGTTATTATTTAAACATAAAACGAGTAAAACTTCTTTTATTGTGAAGTTTGCATTGATTATAGCAATTCAAACAGCGATTATAATTGCCTTTCTAAACTATAAAAAATAGATATTAACATTGTTGATAACTCAACAAAAAGGTATTTTATAGTATATTAAAAAACTGAATTATAAATACTTAAATAAAACACCGGACAAATTAAAAAATCGGCCCGGTGTGTTTATGAATAGGTGCGAAGCACCGAATTTTTGGATTTTTTACAAACAAGCAATTTTATTCACTCTGTTTTGATGCCTTCCGCCTTCAAAAGCGGTATCCAAGAAAGTTTCAACGATTTCAACAGCTTGATGAATAGAAGTAAATCTTGCAGGAATACTTACAATGTTTGCATCATTATGTAAACGTGTTAAATACGCGATTTCTTTAGTCCAGCATAAACCAGCTCTTACTTTCGGGTGCTTATTAACAGTCATTGCGATTCCGTTTCCGCTTCCGCAGATTACGATTCCAAAATCGGCTTTTCCTTCAGATACATCATTAGCAACTGGGTGTCCAAAATCTGGATAATCCACAGATGCATCAGTATCTGTACCGTAGTTAGTTACTTCATATCCTCTAGCTTTAAGCATTTCAACAATTGCTTTTTTATATTCGGGTCCTGCGTGATCGTTTCCTATCGAAATTTTCATTTTTATGTACTATTAAGTTGTGTACTGCAAATTTAATTAAAGAATACGGAAGTAAATCTTTTTAGAAAGGAAAATATAGATTTCAGCCACGAATTCACGAATAATCAACAATCTTAAAATTCTATAACTTTAATACCTCACGTCTTTAAAAAATTCTTGAATTAGTGACTAATTACAACTCCCTTACTTTCAAAACCTTATAGGTTATCAACAATTTTCATAACTCTATAACTATCTCAAAATCAATAAATAAAAAGCAGAATATTTGTTAAAATTTTATGGTGTTAATACGAGTTTGTAATTCGTTGATATTCAGTTAACTTTAAATTAACAGAAAATGTTAATAAGTTCGAAAAGAAAATTAGAAGTTTTTTTTGGTTGTTTCAGAAAAATACTTAATCCAAAATCGAAATTAAATATGCAAGAAAAGTTTCATGAATTTTTGGAAAAGTTATCAATATCAAAAATACCATTTTCAACAACTATGAACATATCAACTTATTTACAAAATGAATTCATTTTTGGTTGTCAACCGTTGTTAATTAAAATACAAAAAGTCTTATAAATTAATTATTTAACTAAAAATAACTATGTTGATAACTCAGAATAAATAAGTAAAACGAGATTTCAATGACTTTAAAAAAAAATTTATTCGACATATTAACAAGCTATAATAACCATCAAATTTTTTTAAATTTTTAAAAATCTTTTTTGTTGTATTTAATATATGTTGAAAACTAAAAAAGTTGAAAAGGAAAAAATTTTATTTTGAATTGAATTTTACCCATTCAAATTCGAAATTGAATTTTGAAATTGATTTCTGTTTCAGACGATTTTGAGAGGATTGTTGAGATTGTCGAGGATTTCTTGAACTTGCTCGAAATCGTTTGGATGAACTTTGAGTTTGATGCCGCCCAGCGCCGTTGAATATAGTGGAACGACTGAAAGTGTCATTTCGTTTTCAAAAAAATAAGGGATTTCTTCTTGTTCTAGTAAGTGTTTGAGAACCACTGTTTCGTGCAGATAATTGAATACGGCTATCGTTTTAAAGCTTTCCATTTTAGGTCTTTTTGTAAATGTACGAAAAGTTATAATTTTAATAATTCTAATTGTTAAAATCTGTAATCTGATTTCTTATTTGTAATTTTAAACCTTATAAGAAAAGATATATGAGTAAGAAAATTAGAAAGCCGATAAAAAAAGAGAAGGATTTCTCTGGAAAAATACTAAAGATTTTATCGCAAAATGCTAATAAACCTTTCAATTACAAACAAATAGGAGCTAAGCTTGAATTAGACGATACAAAAAGCAGAAATCAAATTATAAAAGATTTAAAAATTCTTGCCGCTCAAAAGAAAATTATAGAAACAGAACCTGGAAAATACTTAATTAAAGCAGTAAGTCAGGATTATTACGAAGGAACAATAGATATGACGAGTAGAAAAACGGCATATTTTATTTGTGATGAGTTTGAAGAAGATGTTTTTATTCCAACCAATAATTTGAATCGTGCATTAGATAAAGACAAAGTAAAAGTTTACGTTTATAACAGAAGAAAAGGAAAAAGACCTGAAGGTGAAGTAATTGAAGTTATCGAAAGAGATAAAACAGAGTTTGTTGGTGTAATTGATATGCAGCCAAACTTTGCCTTTGTTTCGACTGCCAATCCTAAAATGTATACCGATATTTTTATTCCAAAAGATAAAATTGGTGAAGCAGAAAATGGAGATGTAGTTTTAGTGAAGATTGAAGACTGGCCAAAAAGAGCCGATAGTCCGTTTGGATCTGTAATTCGTGTATTGGGTAAACCTGGTGAACATAATACTGAGATTCATGCCATTTTAGCTGAATATGGTTTACCAGCAGATTTTCCGGTAGAAGTAGAGGTGTTTGCCCAAAAACTAGATACTTCAATTCAGGAATCTGAAATTGCAAAACGTCGTGATATGCGTGATACGCTTACGTTTACGATTGACCCGAAAGATGCAAAAGACTTTGATGATGCCTTGTCTTTCAAAAAGTTAGAGAACGGAAACTACGAAATCGGAATTCACATTGCCGATGTTTCCTATTACTTAGAAGAAGGTACTATTCTGGATGATGAAGCGTATCAAAGAGCCACTTCGGTGTATTTGGTAGATAGAGTAGTGCCAATGCTTCCAGAAGTGTTATCTAATTTTGCGTGTTCCTTACGTCCAAATGAAGAGAAATATACTTTCTCTGCAGTATTTGAAGTTTCTCCAACAGCTCAAGTTATTAACCAATGGTTTGGAAGAACTGTAATTTATTCAGATCAGCGTTTTGCTTATGAGGAAGCACAGCATATTATTGAAACAAAAGGAAATAATACCATTCCAGTTGATATTTCAATTACTGGAGATTCGTATGTTGTTTCAGATGAAATAGTGGAAGCTACTTTAAAACTAGATGAATTAGCGAAGATTTTAAGAAAGAAAAGAATGCAGCAAGGCGCCATTTCTTTTGATAAAGTCGAAGTAAAATTTAATCTGGATGAACAAGGAGAACCTGAAGGTGTTTACTTCAAAGTATCAAAAGATGCCAATCATTTGATTGAAGAATTCATGCTTTTAGCCAATAGAAAAGTGGCTGAATACATTGGAAAACAAAAGAAAACCTTTGTGTATCGTATTCACGATGAGCCAAATGAAGACAAATTGATTGCGATGCAAACGGTAATTGCGAAGTTTGGTTATAAAATTGATTTCAGATCTAAAGGTGATATTTCCAAATCAATCAATGCTTTAATGGAAGAAGTAAACGGTAAAAAAGAACAAAATCTTATTGATACTCTTGCTATTAGAAGTATGAGCAAAGCCAAATATTCGACAGATAATATTGGTCACTACGGTTTAGCTTTTGATTATTACAGTCATTTTACTTCGCCAATCCGTCGTTATCCAGACGTTATGGTACATCGTTTGCTGCAATATTATCTAGATGGAGGAGCTTCTGTAGATGAAGAAACCTACGAAACCAAATGTCTGCATTGTTCAAATATGGAAAATTTAGCGACAAACGCTGAGCGAGATAGTATTAAATACATGCAGGTGAAATACATGCAGGATCATCAAGACGAAGAATTCCTTGGAGTTATTTCTGGTGTTACTGAATGGGGAATTTATGTTGAAATCGTTTCTAATAAATGCGAAGGAATGGTGAGAATCAGAGAAATAAAAGAAGATTATTATACTTTTGACGAAAGACAATACGCTTTGGTTGGAGCCACTTCAAACCGTTTATTACAATTAGGAGACGAAATTTATGTTAAAGTAAAAAATGCCGATTTAGTTAAAAAACAACTAGATTTTCATTTTTTAAGAAGAGCAGAATAAGTATTAATTTTTAAAAATAAAAGTATGAAAAAGCTAATTATAGGAGCAGCAATTTTATTTGTACAAATGTCTTTTAGTCAGGTTACTAAGCAATTAGGAGATTTTGATACCGTTAAAGTTTACGATAAATTAACTGTAAAACTAGTACCGTCATCTGAAAATAAAATTGTTATTAAAGGAACAAGAGAAGCAGAATTAGAAGCTGTTAATAAAAATGGTATTTTAAAATTAAGAATGCCTTTTCCAAAACTTCTTTCAGGAAATGATCTTGATGTAACATTGTATTACAAACATTTAGAGCTGATTGATGTAAATGAAGGCGCTACTGTTACCAGCAATGAAACCATAAAAGCAACTTCTTTTAAAGTAAGTGCACAGGAAGGTGGAAAAATTAATGTAGATTTGAACGTTGATAAACTGAAAGTAAGTTCTGTTTCTGGTGGAGAAATTACCGCAACAGGTAAAGCAGATAACCTTGAAGCAGGATTAGGAGCTGGAGGATATTTCCTGGGAAGTAAATTAGCCACGTCTCAAACGAAAGTAAGCGTTTCTGCGGGCGGAAAAGCCGATGTTAAGGCTTCAACCCTTGTAGATGCAAAAGTGAGCGCAGGAGGCTCTATTTACATTTATGGAAATCCAAAACAAATAAATCAGAAAACAGTTTTAGGTGGAAAAATTGAACAAGTAAAATAACAATCTATTTTGATGATAAATGATATTCTGGCTGGACTGCCATGGGGACTTTTTTTAAGCTTTATGGTAGGTCCGGTATTTTTTATACTATTAGAAACCAGTATTACCAAAGGATTCAGAGCCGCATTAGTTTTTGACTGTGGTGTAGTTTTAGGTGATATTTTCTTCATTGCAATTGCTTATCTTGGAAGTTACAGATTGATTTCCAGTTTAAAAGATAAGCCGGCATTGTTTATTTTTGGCGGTATTATAATGCTTGCTTACGGAATCATTTCGTTTGTGAGATTACGAAAAGAAGAAAAAATAAATGAAGAAGAAATTGATCGAGATATTATAAAAAGAAATTACGGAAGTTTATTTGTAAAAGGCTTTCTACTGAACGTTATCAACATTGGAGTTCTTGGTTTTTGGTTAGCAGTAATTATTTCTGTAGGACCAAAATTAGAAATGCAGAATTCAAGAATGATTACTTTTTTTACTTCAGTAATTATTGCTTATTTGTTGGTTGATTGTTTTAAAATTCTATTAGCCAAACAATTAAAATCAAAAATGACACCTAATAATATTCTAAAAATCAAAAAAGCAATCAGCATTGTTTTAATGGTTTTCGGATTAGTGTTAATAACTCAAGGATGGTTTCCAAAAGAAAAAGAAATGGTTAAAAATGCTTTCGAAAGAATAGAAAATAAATAGTTGTTAATAACCAAAATCATATAAAGCCTCTGATTTTCAGAGGTTTTTTTATGTTTATAAGTGGTGTTTAAAAACTTTGACAAAGTTGACTATTTGCAGATTCAGTTTGTCATTTCTACGAAGGGTAATAACAATATTGTGGATTAAATAACAAACCCGACAGGTTTTTAAAACCTGTCGGGTTTACTTATAAAATTAAACATAAAAACCTTCAAATTGCTTTGAAGGTTTGAGGTATCGTGCGGATTGGAACCAATATTTTTAATTAATTTTTTCTAAAAATTAAACATAAAAAAAACCTTCAAATTGCTTTGAAGGTTTGAGGTATTGTGCGGATTCTAACCAATATCTTTAATTAATTTTTTCTAAAAATTATCCATAAAAAAAACTTCAAATTGCTTTGAAGGTTTGAGGCATGGTTTGGATTCTAACCAATATCTTTAATTAATTTTTTCTAAAAATTAAACATAAAAAAAAACCTTCAAATTGCTTTGAAGGTTTTGAGGCATCGTCCGGATTCGAACCGGAGTAGGAGCTTTTGCAGAGCCCAGCCTAGCCGCTCGGCCACGACGCCATTACTTGAACGGTTGGCAAAAGTAACTAAAATCTTTAAAATTCAAAAGTTTCAAATGAACTATTTTAAAAAAATACAGATTTCAATCTAACAATTACTTTCTAAATTCTGTCATTTTTATAGTAACTGACTCAACATCACCACCAATAGGAGGATTAATTTTAGAAACCCAAACTGTTGTTTTTTCTACTGTTTCTATCTCTGCCAGCACGCGAATATTGATTCTTTTGGCTACATGTTCTAATAAATGCGAACGAATAGCCATTTCTTCGGTTACAATTTTGTTCAAATGAACGTAATCTACCGTGTCTAAAAGATGATCTGTTTCGGCTGATTTCTGTAAATTGGTTTTAATTTTTAGATCAACAGTATAATCAGATCCAATTTTTCCTTCTTCAATTAAACATCCGTGGTAAGAAAAAGTACGGATATTTTTAAGTTTTATAACTCCCATTTTAAAATTTAGTTTCAAGTTTTAAGTTTCAAGTTTAGAGTAAGTTTCCAAAGAAAACCATAAACCATAAACTATAAACTATAAACTTTTTTATCTTTGCTAAAATTACTATAAAATAATGGCATCAGAAGAGAAATCACTCAATTTTATTGAACAAATCATAGAGGAAGACGTAAAATCAGGTCTTTCAAATACTAAACTTCGCTTTCGTTTTCCACCAGAACCTAATGGTTATTTACACATTGGGCACGCTAGTTCTATTGCTTTAAATTTTGGTTTAGGAATTGACTATCAATCTCCTGTGAATTTACGTTTTGATGATACAAACCCTGAAAAAGAAGAACAGGAATTTGTTGATGCTATTAAAAAAGATGTAGAATGGTTAGGATATACTTGGGCAGAAGAATGTTATGCTTCAGATTATTTCCAGCAATTATATGATTGGGCCGTTTTCTTAATTAAAAAAGATAAAGCGTATGTTGATAGTCAATCTTCTGAAGAAATGGCGATTCAAAAAGGAACTCCAACAACTCCAGGAACTGACAGCCCGTACAGAAATCGTTCAGTTGAAGAAAACCTTGATTTATTCGAAAGAATGAAAAACGGTGAATTTGAGGCTGGTACACATATTCTTCGTGCAAAAATTGACATGAAATCAACAAACATGTTAATGCGTGATCCAATCATGTACAGAATTTTGCACAAACATCACCATAGAACTGGAGATGCTTGGAAAATCTATCCAATGTACGATTGGGCACACGGACAAAGTGATTATTTGGAACAGATTTCTCATTCATTTTGTACGCTTGAATTCTTGCCTCACCGCGAATTATACGATTGGTTTTTAGATCAGATTTTTGAGGATAATAAGCTTCGTCCAAAACAAAGAGAATTTGCTAGACGTAACTTATCGCATACTGTTGTCAGCAAAAGAAAATTACAGCAACTAGTTAAAGAAAAGCATGTTAACGGTTGGGATGATCCAAGAATGTCAACTATTTCTGGATTAAGAAGACGTGGTTATACAGCTGCTTCATTGCGTAATTTTGCTAATACAATTGGTATTGCAAAACGTGATAATTTGATTAATGTTTCGGTTTTAGAATTCTGTATTCGTGAAGATTTGAACAAAATTGCACCTCGTGTAATGGCTGTTTTAGATCCTGTAAAACTGGTAATTACTAATTATCCAGAAGGAAAAGAGGAGTGGTTAGAAGCTGAAAATAATCAAGAAGATGAAAATGCAGGTTTCAGAAAAGTACCTTTTTCTCGTGAATTATATATTGAAAGAGAAGACTTTTTAGAAGAAGCTCCAGCTAAATATTTCCGTTTGACTTTAGGAAAAGAAGTGCGTCTTAAAAATGCCTATATCATTAAAGGAGAATCAGTTATAAAAGATGCTGAAGGCAATATTACTGAAATACATGTGACGTATGATACTGATTCTTTAAGCGGAAGCGGAACAGAAGCAAGCCAAAGAAAAGTATCTGGAACCTTACATTGGGTTTCTATCAAACATGCTTTGGAAGCAGAAGTTCGTTTGTACGATCGTTTGTTTACAGATGAAGCTCCAGACAGTTATAAAGAGAAAAATTTCTTAGATTTTGTGAATCCAAATTCTCTAGAAATTGTGACTGGATATGTTGAACCAAGTTTATCAACAGCTCAAAATGAAGATAAATTTCAGTTTCAACGTTTAGGATATTTTACTGTTGATAAAGACTCAACTCCTTCAAAATTAGTGTTTAACAAAACAGTTGGATTGAAAGATGCTTGGGAAGAAAAAGGTAAAAAAGAAGAAAACAGCATCAATAATTCTTTAAAAGAAATCAACAAATATTTTAAAGTTGAAACAAAAGCTGATCGTATTGCAATTGAAAGTGCAATAGGGGAGAACATCAAAAATATCTCAAGTTTCTCTTTATTGCAAAATTCATTAAAGAAAAATATCAACAATAATAAGGCTTCGCTGTTGTTTTCTCAGTTTATTTTGAAGTATTCAAACTGGAAATCTGCAGATTTTGAAGAAGAAGATATCAAAAAATTGTATTCAATGTCTTTAAAAAGTGAATCTACTTATGTAAGATCAAAAGCACTTTTGAACTTAAGAGATATTGAAAGTGAAAATTTGAGGAATCAATTTGAGGATGAAATTTTGAAATTATATTCAAATCCACCAAAAAATGCTTCGGAAAGAGAAATTGAAATTCTTTCTGAAATGGTTAAGAAATAATATCAACTAAATTTATGAAAAGCGCTTTTATAAGCGCTTTTTTTTATTATATAGATTTACTATCGATAATTTAAATTTTATAATTTTTATAGATTAAAATTGGCTTTCATAAATTAATTTTAAGATAAAATAAAAAATAGTCGAGTAGAGAAGACCTTTTTTTGTTTTTAATTCTTTAAAACTCTTTATTTCGATTTTTTACTTTTTATAACTTCAATTTCATGTCAAAAAATTAAAATTAAAGTTTTTTCTTATTTTTTAAATTTTTGATCTCAAAATTCATAATTATAATTTTAGATTATGAATTTTTTATAAAATTTAGTTTTTAATTATTATTTATGAAATTGACCATAAAGTTTAAAATCATAATTTTTTCTTATTTTAAAGTTTCTGATTTCGATTTTGTATCCATAATTTTTGATTATTATTTTTTATAAAATTTAGTTTTTAATTATTATTTATAAAAATGATTATAAATTTTAAAATAATAGTTTTTATATATTAATTTTTACCTTCATAAATTGATTTTAAGACACTTTTTTAAATGATTTAATAGATAACTCGTTTTTTGAATTATTGTTTATTTAGGGTCTTTATTTTAATTTTTGCTGTTATTTTAGTCAGTTTAACGGCTTGTTAACACACAATTGTTTATAAAACTGCTATTTTTAACTCAATACTAAAGTCAGAGATGATTTTTGTAAAAAATTAAAATTTGCCATTAAAGAATCTAAACTGAAATTTATTGTTTTTAAAAACTCGTAATTTTTATTACAGTATATTTTCAAAATTGATTTCCCAAAAAGACAATTTTATGTTCTCATTTTTATTGTGATGTAATTTTGATAATATTTCGCGTAAAAGGTATTTTTCAATTTGCATCATAATGTATAAAATTCCATAATGTTGAATTTGTGTGAAAGTTTAGTTTTTAAATTTCTAGTCTGACAATTTTTAATTTAAATCTAATAATCATGAAAATTTTATATTTTACGCTAGCGCTATTATTTGCAAATGTTGCAATTTCTCAAACACATCAAATTACAAAACATAATGGTGAACAACTTGATGTTAATTTCATTAAAAATGAAAATGGATTAATTTACTATTCATTGAATGGAAGTTCAGAAGAAGTTAAAATCAGTAAACATGCTGTTTCATCTATTACAAATAAACAAACAAAACAAACTCAGAAAATTTCTGATAAAATAGTAGTTGATTCAAAAGACGATTATAAAATGGTAACTGTTTTGCCTCAAGAAAAGACAATAGGACTTAAGCAAACAGGAACATTTACAGGAGTGTCGACGAGGACAAAAGGTGAACCGCCAATTGCAAATCAAAAGCAAACTGCTATGAGAATTAAAAGTAAGTCAGCATCAAATGGTTCGCCGTTTGTAAGTATAGCTGAGAAAGATGGTAAATACGAAGCTACAACTTATGTGTATTAATTAGATTGTTAATTTTTTGTAAATAACAATTAATCAGAAATTTATAAGTTCAAAAAAGAGTATCTTTATTAATAATTTAAAATTGTAATATCATGTCTAAGAACTTAAATACAGCAGCAGCCATTTTAGCTGCAGCAGCTGCGGGAGCGGCAATCGGAATTTTATTTGCTCCAGATAAAGGATCTAAAACTCGAGCAAAAATTAAGGAAGGTATTGATGATGCGAAACATAATATAAAAGATTCTTTTGATGCTAGTTCTGAAGTTCTTCGTGAAAAGTTTACAAGTGCAACTCAAAATCTTGATGGAACATTAACAGAATTACTGTCAAATGTAAGTTACAAAACAGAAGAAGTGATCACTTTTTTGGAATCTAAATTAGCTGATTTAAAAGCACAAAACGCTAAACTTCAAAAATAATAATAATCACAAATAGCACATTACTTGCTTATTTTATAAGGAAGTTTTGTGCTTTTTTATTTTTTAAAATTCCAATTATGGCTTTCGAAGAATTAAAAGAAAACACCGAAAAAATTCAAGAACAAACAAAAGTCTACATAGATAGTCATTTAGCTTATTATAAATTATGGGGTTTTAAAGTAGCAATGAAGTCAACAACTTTAATATTTAAGTTTACGTTGATTTTATTATGTTTTAGTATGGTAATGATTTTTGGATCTTTTGCAGCTGCTTATGCATTTGGTTCTTTATTTGAAAGTAATGCACTTGGATTTTTAACAGTAGGAGGGATGTATTTAGTATTTACTATTTTACTTTTCTTTATAAAAGATAAGATGGTCGAAGGCCCAATTTTAGAGAAATTTTCAGAAATATTTTTTAATGATTAAGGATTATGGAGAAAAAAAAATACTCATCTTATGCTGAAATTGAAAGAGATTTAGAAATCCTGAAGTTGGAAAAAGACATCAATTATCAGAAATTGGTTTTAAGTTTTCAGAAAACCAAAGACAGTATTACACCACAAAATTTAGTTAATGGATTTGTTTCATCTTATACAGATTATGTTAAGAAATCATATCCAGAAATTTTACAATCAATTATTCCCTTTATAATCAATTGGTTTATAAATAAAAAAAGAGGCAGTTAAGCCTCTTTTTTATTTTGTCATTATTGCTGCACATCTGGTTGAATGTCATCTTCATATCCAGATTGAGGCTGAATAGGTTTTGGCTTTTCTATTTTTTTGCTGTGCTTTTTCATCATTTCACCAACCTGGTTTGATGCTGAAAAAGAAGCTACCATATTATTCAACATATCACTTCCGGCTTGTGGAGAATTTGGAAGTAAGATTAAGTTAGAATTTGCATCGGCACCAATTGCTTGTAATGTATCATAATGCTGCGTAACGACAATTAGGGCAGAAGCTTCCTGAGAATTAATTCCAACATTGTTCAAAACTTCAACACTTTCTACAAGACCTCTTGCAATTTCACGACGCTGATCTGCAATACCTTGACCTTGTAAACGTTTACTTTCTGCTTCAGCTTTTGCTTTTGCAACGATTCTAATTCTTGAACTTTCTGCTTCAAATTCTGCTGCAGTTTTTTCTCTATCAGCAGCGTTGATTCTGTTCATTGCATTTTTTACCTGAATGTCTGGATCAATATCAGTAACCAAAGTATTGATAATATCATATCCATAAGTAGACATTGCTTCGTTCAATTCACGTTTTACTGCAACTGCGATGTCATCTTTTCTTTCAAAAACATCATCCAATTTTAGTTTTGGAACTTCGGCACGAACCACATCAAATACATAAGAAGTGATCTGATCATGAGGATATTCTAATTTATAAAAAGCTTCATATACTTTTTCCTGAATCACTTTGAACTGAACAGAAACTTTCATTTTGATAAAAACGTTGTCTCTTGTTTTGGTTTCGATGATAACATCAAGTTGTTGAATTTTAAGATTTACACGTCCTGCAATTCTGTCAACAATTGGAATTTTTAATTGTAATCCTGAATTTCTAACACTTTGAAATTTTCCAAATCGCTCGATAATTACTGAAGATTGTTGCTTTACAGTAAAAAATGAAGACATGAAAATAAAAAATGCGAATACTAATAAGATAATAAATGCTGTACCCATGGTTGTTTAATTTATATTTATGATTTTGGTAAATTACGAAAATTCTTCTAAATTAAAATTATCAAATATTAAAAAAACGCTAAGAACATTTTGTAGATATTTCTTAGCGTTTCATTTTTTTTACCATTAAAGGCATTAAGTAAATTAAGTCAAGCTTTGTCAAGATAATTAAGCTAAGCTTATGAACCTAAAAACTTTTTTTACAATCAAGTTGAGCTTAATAAACTTAATATCTTAATGGTAAATTATTTTATAAACTTGATATAGCTTTTTGAATTCTAGAAATAGTTTCTTCTTTTCCAATGATTTCTACAATGTCAAATAGGTGAGGACCTTTAAGTGCTCCAACCAAACTTAAACGGAAAGGCTGCATTACTTTACCCATTCCAATTTCATTTTTTGTTAACCAGTCTTTTACAATTGTTTCGATATTTGCAGAAGTAAAATCTTCAATATTTTCTAAAACTGAAATCAATTCCTGCATTAAAGCTGGTGTTTCTTCCTTCCAATTTTTACTTGCTTTTTCATCATAAACAGTTGGTGCCTGGAAAAAGAAATCAGTTAAATCCCAAAAATCAGAGACGAAATGTGCTCTTTCTTTAATCAAAGAAACTATACGAGTTGTCACTTCAAGCGAAGTTGAGAAGCCTTTTTCTTCTAAAATAGGAGAGAAGCTTTTTGCTAAATCTTCATCATTTTGTTTGATTAAATATTGGTGATTGAACCATTTGTTCTTTTCAGGATCAAATTTTGCTCCCGCTTTATGAACTCTGTTCAAGTCAAAAGCTTCAACCAATTCTTCAAGAGAAAATAATTCTTTGTCAGTTCCGTCATTCCATCCAAGCAACGCAAGGAAGTTTACAACTGCTTCTGGGAAAAATCCTTTTTCTCTGTAACCAGATGAAACGCCTTCTTCTGTTTTCCATTCTAAAGGAAATACAGGAAATCCTAATTTGTCACCATCTCTTTTAGATAATTTTCCGTTTCCAATTGGTTTCAAAATTAAAGGTAAGTGTGCAAATTCTGGAGCATCCCATCCAAAAGCTCTGTATAATAAAACGTGAAGTGGCATAGATGGCAGCCATTCTTCACCACGAATTACATGTGAAGTTTCCATTAAATGATCATCCACAATATTGGCCAAATGATACGTTGGCATTCCGTCACTTTTGAACAAAACTTTATCATCAAGTAAGTTAGTTTCAAACTTAACATCACCGCGAATAATATCTTTCAAATGCAAAGTTTCATCAACAGGAGTTTTAAAACGAATGACATAATGTTCTCCTTTTGCAATTCTTTCCGAAGTTTCTTCTGTAGAAATTACCAAAGAAGTATCTAACTTTTCGCGATTATGATGATTGTATATAAATGTTTTTCCTTCGGCTTCGTGCTGTTTTCTATGAGCATCTAATGCTTCAGGAGTATCAAAAGCATAATAAGCCCAACCAGAATTAATCAGTTGATCGGCATATTTTTGATATAAATCTTTACGATCACTTTGTCTGTACGGACCAAATTTTTCATTTTTTCCAACAGTTTCTTCAGGAGAAATTCCTAACCATTCTAATGCTTCCATGATGTATTCTTCGGCACCAGGTACGAAACGAGTCTGATCTGTATCTTCAATTCTCAGATAAAAAACACCGTTATGTTTTTTTGCAAATAGATAATTAAATAGGGCAGTACGAACACCACCAATATGTAATGGTCCTGTTGGACTTGGTGCAAAACGCACACGAACTTGCTTTGACATTTGTATAAATTTTGTTGCAAAGATACAACTCTGAATTAGAAAATTCGGTAATGAGAAAATTAGATAATGCGTTGTGTTAAGCTTAATTGACTAATTTTCTAATTGATCATTATCTAATTAATAATTACTACTTTTATAGGTTATAATTAAAAGAGATTTTATTTTGAAAACATCATCTGCAATATATCAGAAGTTAGAAGGATTTATAAAGAAATATTATATGAATGAACTGATAAAAGGAGCACTTCTTTTTATTGGTTTTGGTCTTTTATATTTTTTATTTACACTTTTTGTGGAATATTTTCTATGGCTGAAACCTGTGGGAAGAACACTTTTATTTTGGTTATTTATTGCAGTCGAAGTTTTCTTGCTGTTTCGATTTATATTATTTCCAATTTTTAAACTATTCAAACTTCAAAAAGGAATTGATTACAATCAGGCTTCGGCAATTATTGGAAACCATTTTACAGAAGTAAGTGATAAGCTGACGAACTTTTTACAGCTTTCTTCAAATGAAAATTCTGCTGAAAGTTCAGAATTGATGCTGGCTTCAATTGAGCAAAAAGCAAATTCTTTACAGCCAATTCCGTTTGGGAATGCGATTAATTTTAAATCGAATAAGAAGTATTTGCCATTGGCTTTGATTCCGGTTTTGTTGTTTGCTGTGTTTTTTATCTCTGGAAACAGCAATATAATTTCGCAGAGTTTTAATAGAGTAGTGCATTTTAATGCTTCATTTTTACCGCCGGCTCCTTTCAAATTTGTAGTTTTAAATAACAATTTGCAGACCGAGCAAAACAAAGATTTTATTGTAAAAGTAGAAACAGAAGGAAATATTGTTCCCGAAAATGTCATGATCCATATTGGCAATGAAAGCTATTTTATGGAATCTTCGCAAACTGGAAAGTTCGAATTTAAGATTGAAAAACCAACTTCGAATGTTGCTTTTTCTTTTGAAGGAAATTCAGTTTCATCAAATGAATACGAATTGAAAGTGATAACTGTTCCTTCAATTGCCAACTTCGAAATGATCTTAAACTTTCCATCTTACCTAAAAAAGAAATCAGAAATTATTCAGGGAACTGGAAATGCAATCGTACCAGAAGGGACAACTGTAACTTGGAGAATGAATACGCAGTCAACTCAAGAGGTAGTTTGGAAGGATCAGCACTCAACTTTTAACTTTAAAAAGGATGAAAACGAATTTAAACTGGCTAAAAATATAGTTCAAAATACAGAATATCAAATTCTTACTTCAAATAATAAGGTCAAAAACTACGAAAAATTAGATTATCAGCTGTCAGTTATCAAAGATCAGCATCCAACAATTACCGTTTCGCCAGCTCCAGATAGTTTAAAATTAGATAAGAATTATGTTTTAGGAAGACTAGGTGATGACTACGGTTTATCAAAATTACAGATAGTATATTACGAACGTAACAAACCACAAACTGCAAAACGAGGAACCATTCCAGTAAAGCAGGCAGTGTTCGATCAGTTTGTTTTTAACTTCCCAAGCAACCTTGCAGTTCAGGAAGGAGTATCTTATGAATACTATTTTGAGGTTTTTGATAATGATGTTTTGCATGGATTCAAGAGCACAAAATCTTCTACATTTTCAGATCGAGTTTCTACTACAGATGAAATTCAGGATGCAGAATTGCAACAGCAAAATGCTAACATAAACAGTTTATCGAAGTCATTGAAGAATCAAGAAAAGCAATTTTCTGAAATGGATAAACTGAAAAATACAGGAAAAGAAAAAGATAATTTAGAGTTCAAAGATCAGCAGAAAGTAAATGATTTTATCAAACGTCAGAAACAACAAGACGAAATGATGAAACAATTTGCTGAAAAAATGAATAAGAATTTAGATAAATACAGCTCTGACAAAAAGGATAAAACGGCTGATGATTTACAAAAACGTTTAGATAATGCTGAGAAAGATTTAGAGAAAAATCAAAAGCTATTAGATGAACTAAAGAACCTAAACGACAAATTGAACAGCGAAGAACTGTTTGATAAGATGGAAAAGTTTAAACAAATTAGTAAAAACCAATCTCGTAATTTAGAACAATTAGTTGAATTAACGAAACGTTTTTATGTAGAAAAGAAAGCAGAACAAGTTGCTGAGAAATTAAATAAACTATCAGAACAACAGGAACAGTTATCTAATAAAGACAAAGAAAATACCAAAGAGAAGCAGGATGATATCAATAAATCATTCGATAAAATTCAGGAAGATCTTAAAGATTTAAAAGACGAGAACAAAAGTTTGAAAGCTCCTTTGGATATTCCATCAGATGCTTCAAAAGAAAAAGATGTAAAAAATGATTTGAATAAAGCCTCAGAAGAGTTAAGTAAAAACAATTCTTCTTCAGCAAAACAGAAACAAAAGAGTGCTTCAAAGAAAATGAAAAGCATGGCTCAGGAAATGAGTTCGAGTATGGAAGGCGGAGAGCAGGAACAATTAGAAGAAGATGTTGCCATGCTTCGTCAGATTTTGGATAACCTTTTAGCATTTTCATTATCACAAGAAGATGTAATGAAACAATTTAAATCGATGAAATTAGGTTCTTCGGCCTTTACTAAAAACATAAAAATACAGCAGAATTTAAAACAACAATTCAGACATGTTGATGACAGCTTGTTTGCAATGTCACTTAGAAATCCAAAAATTGCCGAAGATGTAACTAAGGAAATTGGAAACGTACAATATAATATGGACAAAGCAATTGAAGTTTTAACCGAAGTTCAAATACCAAAAGGAGTTTCTCATCAGCAATATGCGGTATCATCAGCAAACAAACTAGCAGATTTTTTAAGTGATCTTTTAAATAATATGCAGATGCAAATGTCTAAACCGGGAACAGGAAAACCAAAACCAGGCGACGGACAAGGAATGCAGTTACCGGATATTATTCAAAAACAAAAAGGTCTGGCTGATAAAATGAAAGAAGGAATGAAGCCCGGTGATAAACCTGGAAGTGGACAGCAGGGAAAAAGCGGAGAAGGAAAACCAGGACAAGGTAACCAAAATGGTCAGGGTAAAGATGGGAACGGAAAAGGGGAATCTGGGAAAGATGGAAAAGACGGACAAGGTAAAAATGGACAGGGAAATAAAAGTGGAGGTAAAGGCAATGACGGAAATGAAGGTGAGGATGGAGAAGGAGATGCTGAAAAGATTATGGAGATTTACAAAGAACAGGTAAAACTTCGTGAAGCATTGCAAAAAGAATTATCTAAAAAAGGATTAGATGCACAAGGTAGACCTGTAATTGAACAGATGAAAGCTTCAGAAAAACAAATTTTGAATAAAGGTTTTAAGAATGAAAACCTGCAGAGAATTCTAAATATCCAACAAGAATTATGGAAATTAAACAACGCAGTTCAGGAACAAGGCCAAGATACGAAGCGCCAATCTGAAACAAATAAAGCTGAGTTTTCTAATAAATCAAATGCGTTACCAAGCTCATTAACTGAATATTTAAATAGTGTAGAAATTTTAAATAGACAATCGCTACCTTTGCGCTCAAATTTTAATCAAAAAGTTCAAGAATATTTTAATACAAAATGATAAACTTTAATTACGAAACCGAGTTTACTTTAGAAAACGAACAAGCCTATAACGATTGGTTAAGTTCAGTAATTGTTTCTGAAAAGAAGAATGAGGGAGAAATCAATTATATATTTTGCGATGATGAATACCTGCATAAAATAAATGTAGAGTATTTAAATCACGACACACTAACTGATATTATCAGTTTTGATTATACAGTTGGTAATGAAATCAGCGGAGATATTTTTGTTTCTGTAGAAAGAGTAGAGGACAATGCTAAGGATTTTAATGTTTCTTTTGAAGAAGAATTAAAGCGAGTTCTTGCGCATGGTATATTACACTACTGTGGATATAAAGATAAATCAGATGAGGATGCAGAATTAATGCGTTCTAAAGAAGATGAAAAAATCAGTATGTTTCACGTGGAACGCTAATTAAACATCTAAAAAAAACAATGAAAATTTTTGTTCCACGTGAAACGTTTTCTGAATTTTTAAAAAAGTTTTAGTTCCACGTGAAACAATTTAAGATAAAAGATAAGTGATTTTTATTTAGTTCCACGTGGAACAAATATAATAAGAAGCTCTTTTTATATATTTTTTGATTCTAAAACAACGTTCCAAGTGAAACATGTAATAGAGAAAATTTTCAATTTTTCAAGATTTTAAATATTCGTTCCACGTGGAACGATTCTGTTTGAACTGAGAAATTTGATTTTTTAACCTGAAAATTGTGTTCCACGTGAAACGTTTTGAATGTAAAAAAATATCTTGATTTGAGTTTGTGAAACAAATTTAAATTAGATTTTAGAGAGTTAAAAAGAAGCGAATCGTTCCACGTGAAACATAATTGTTTTGGAATTTGGAGTTTCTAAAATGGAGTTTAGAATATTTGGTTCCACGTGGAACAGAAAAGAAAAAGTAATTCTGAAACGTTTTTAGAACGATTTTCGGAGAAAAAATAAAACAAAAATGTTTTTAGAAGAATACGATGTTATTGTTGTGGGTGCCGGTCATGCCGGTTCCGAGGCCGCGGCAGCGGCAGCAAATTTGGGTTCCAAAACTTTGCTGGTTACAATGAGTTTGCAA
This sequence comes from Flavobacterium sp. H4147, assembly GCF_029360735.1. Classification (NCBI taxonomy): domain Bacteria; kingdom Pseudomonadati; phylum Bacteroidota; class Flavobacteriia; order Flavobacteriales; family Flavobacteriaceae; genus Flavobacterium; species Flavobacterium sp. H4147. The sequence continues at coordinate 1,204,919 of NZ_JARKNB010000001.1, forward strand.
AACATTGCGCAAATGTCTTGCAATCCTGCGATGGGTGGAATTGCAAAAGGACAAATCGTTCGTGAGATTGATGCGCTTGGTGGATACTCAGGAATTGTTTCAGATCGAACTGCAATTCAGTTCAAGATGCTGAACAAATCAAAAGGACCTGCAATGTGGTCACCGAGAGTTCAAAGTGACAGAATGCGTTTTGCAGAAGAATGGAGAATGATGTTGGAGGGAACTCCAAATTTGGATTTCTACCAAGAGATGGTAAAAGGGCTGATTATCGAAAACGGAAAAATAAAAGGAATCAGAACTTCTCTTGGAGTTGAGATTCGTTCGAAATCGGTGGTCTTGACAAACGGAACTTTTTTGAATGGTTTGATCCATATTGGAGAAAAACAATTCGGTGGAGGAAGAGCAGGAGAAAGTGCCGCAACCGGAATTACCGAAGATTTGATCGCAGCAGGATTTGAAGCGGGAAGAATGAAAACAGGAACACCTCCAAGAGTCGATGGTCGTTCTTTGGATTATTCGAAAATGAACGAAGAAAAAGGAGATGCGAAACCGGATAAGTTTTCTTATTCGGATTTAACGGTTCCGTTAACGCATCAACGTTCTTGTCATATGACGTATACGTCATTGAATGTTCACGATATTTTGAGAGAAGGTTTTGATCGTTCGCCAATGTTCAACGGAAGGATAAAAAGTTTAGGTCCGAGATACTGTCCTTCGATTGAAGATAAAATTAATCGTTTTGCAGATAAAGAACGTCACCAGCTTTTTGTTGAACCGGAAGGATGGAAAACTTGTGAAGTGTATGTAAACGGATTTTCAACTTCGCTTCCAGAGGATATTCAGTTTAAAGCTTTGCGTTCAGTTGCCGGTTTTGAAAATGTGAAATTCCTTCGTCCAGGTTATGCAATCGAATATGATTATTTTCCGCCGACACAATTGAAACATACTTTGGAAACAAAGTTAGTTGAAGGTTTATATTTTGCCGGACAGATTAACGGAACAACAGGATATGAAGAAGCAGCTTCGCAAGGTTTGATGGCCGGAATAAATGCGCATTTGAAAGTGCATGAAAAATCGCCTTTGATTTTAAAACGTGATGAAGCCTATATTGGAGTTTTGATTGACGACTTAATTACGAAGGGAACAGAAGAGCCGTATCGTATGTTTACATCAAGAGCAGAATATAGAACATTGTTGCGACAAGATAATGCCGATTTCAGATTGACGCCAATGTCGTATGAAATTGGTTTAGCTTCTGAAGAAAGAATGCGAAGAATGGAACACAAATTAAATGAATCTGAAAAGATGGTTGCGTTCTTTAAAGAAACAAGTGTTACGGTTGCCGAAACAAATCCAATTTTAGTTGAGAAAGAATCTGCGCCAATTTCACAAGGAGATAAAATGTTTAAAGTTTTCTCACGTCCACAGATCGAATTGGAGGATATGTTGAAATTTGAAAAAGTAGATGCATACATAAAAGAAAATGATCTTGATAAAGAAATTGTAGAGCAAGCCGTAATTCAAGTTAAATATTCTGGATATATCGAAAAGGAAAGAAATAATGCTGATAAACTAAATCGTTTAGAAGAAGTAAAAATTCCAGAGAATTTCGATTACCATAAAATTAAATCAATGTCGATTGAAGCGAAACAAAAATTAAGCAAAATTCGTCCGGTTACAATTTCGCAGGCATCAAGAATCAGCGGTGTATCACCAAGTGATATTTCTGTGCTTTTGATTTATATGGGAAGATAAAAAAGTAGACAGTCGCAGTTTTCAGTCATAGTTTTACTATAAACTTAAAACTGCGACTGAAACTAAAAATGTTCCACGTGAAACTATTTTAAAAATTTAATAATCTCGGTTTTCAAAATAAATTTGAAGAATAAAATATAGAATAGAAATCCTAAAAATGAAAATTTTCGTTTTTAGGATTTGTTATACAATTAAACCAAAAAATAACTAGAATTAAAAAATGGACGTTTTAAACAAAAAACATTTTCTTACTGTAAAAGACCATTCTGTTTCAAAAGAAATTTTCGATTTGTACTATGATGAAAATCTGGATATGCTGATTACTTCTCCGCAGCCCGAATTAGAAAATTTAGGAAGATATTACGAAAGCGAAGATTATATTTCGCACACAGATAACAAACGTTCCTTTTTTGAAAAAGCATATCATTTTGTAAAAAGTATTGCTTTAAAAAACAAATTGAATTTGATCAATTCCGAACAATCTCAAAAAGGAAAAATTTTAGATATTGGAGCCGGAACAGGAGATTTTTTATTGACGGCAAAAAATGACGGTTGGGAAACTTTTGGAATTGAACCAAGCGACCGAGCAAAAAATATTGCAAAGCAAAAAGGAATTTCATTTGTGGAAGAAACCAGTGAACTTGAAAATAATTCTTTTGACGTAATTACGATGTGGCATGTTTTGGAACATATCCCAAATTTAGAATTACAAATCCAAGAATTGAAGCGACTTTTAAAACCAACTGGAACATTAATTGTTGCGGTTCCAAATTTTAAATCTTACGACGCGAAACATTACGGAGAATTTTGGGCCGCTTTTGATGTGCCGATTCACTTTTGGCATTTTTCAAAAAAAGCCATTCAGTCGCTTTTTGAAAAAGTCGATATGAAATTAGAAAAAATACTTCCCATGAAATTTGATTCTTTTTACGTGAGTCTTTTATCTGAAAAATATAAAACCGGAAAAATGAATTTTGTCAAAGCATTTTTTGTTGGTTTAAAATCAAATATGAAAGCTTCGAGTACAAAAGAGTATTCGTCACACATTTATGTCTTAAAAAACAAATAAAACGTAAAATAAGCGCTTTTAAGGCGCTTTTTTCGTGTTATTGAGGTGTTTGTATTGTCTTTTCTGAGAAAACCGCTCTAGTAAAAGCTATTAAAGCCACTTTTTATAGGGTTGCTTTATAGTTAATCGAGTAGCGATAAAGAAAACTAATACTTGAAAAATGGTTCATTTTTTCTCAAATTTTTAAGGTTTTGTTCGTTTTATTTATTTTTAATTTCCGACTTCGAAAAAATGAAAATTTAAATTTTAAGATTGAATTTTTGTGTGTGGTAATTTTTTAAAATTGAAAGTATGCTTCCCAAAATTTAAATGGCTGAATTTTTTTAAGCCATCAGATAAAATTTTCAAATTTTAGAGGAAAAATACCTTTCATCTAACTTTTGTACTTCAAAAGTAATAAAAACGTAAAATAAGCGTTTTTAAAGCATTATATTGGATAAAATGGTGGGTTTATATTCCTTTTTGGAGAAGATTGTTTTAAGAAAAGATATGAAAGCCATTTTTAATAATTATAGATTATAGAATAAATATGATCCATAAAAAAAACTAATATGCTAAAATTCCAGCATTTTTTAAACTTTATGTCGATCCTATTTATTTTTTTATATTTTTGTCTTCAATACATAAAAAAATAGAAATTTAGAAAATGAAAAAAGCATTAGTAATTATCGGACTTTCAATTTTGGCTGTTTCGTGTAATAAGACGGCAGAAGTTAAGGAAGTAAAAACAGCTTATATCGATACTTCACTTTTAATGAAAGAATACACTGAGGCAAAAGATGTTGAAGCCAAATACAAAGCTCAGGCAGAAGAAAAAGGTAGACAATTGCAAGCTGAAATTAATCGTTTTAAACAAGATGCTGCTAATTTTCAAAGCCAGGCGCAGGCAAATGGCCAGCAATGGGCACAACAAAGAGGTGCTGAATTACAAAAAAGAGAGCAGCAGTTAGGATACGCTCAACAACAATTATCACAGCAATTACAGCAGGAAAGTGGTGTTGAAATGGACTCTTTGATAAGCGGAGTTAAAAAATTCATCAAAGAATACGGTAAGAAAAACGGTTATGCATACATCTATGGTACTGGTGATGCAGCAACTGTATTGTATGCTGAAGATAAATATGACATCACAAAAGAGGTTATTAAAGCTTTGAATGACAAATACAAAGCTTCTCCAAAAGCTGAAGAAAAACCAGCAGCAAAAGAAGAGGCTAAAAAATAAAAAATGCCAAACTAACTAAAACTAAAATTGGAAAAACCTAAATCACTTGCTGATTTAGGTTTTTTTCTTTTATAAAAATGCGATATTTTTGACGTTTAATATCTGCATAATGCAAAACGTTTCTGAAGCAGCTGCTTACACCTTACAATTCATAAATCAGACGCAAAAATCGATCTTCTTGACTGGAAAAGCCGGTACAGGAAAAACTACTTTATTGCGCGAAATTATTGCCACTACACACAAAAATACAGTTGTTGTAGCACCTACAGGTATTGCGGCATTAAATGCAGGAGGTGTAACGATACATTCGATGTTTCAGCTGCCATTTTCAGCCTTTATTCCTAGTTATCAAGACAGTTCTCAGTTTACTGAAACCGTAAAATTTGAAAACAAAGAATCACTTCGCAGACATTTCAAAATGAACAATGTAAAGCGAAATGTGATTCGAAATATGGAGCTTTTGGTCATTGATGAAGTCAGTATGCTGCGCGCTGATCTGCTGGACGCTATCGATTTTATGATGCAGACCGTTCGTAGAGATACGAGAGCTTTTGGAGGTGTTCAGGTGCTTTTTATTGGAGATTTATTACAGCTTCCGCCCGTAATTCGTGATGAAGAGTGGCGAACACTGCGAAATTATTATAAAGGAAAATTCTTTTTTCATTCGCATGTAGTACAACAGAATCCACCGTTATATATCGAATTATCAAAGATTTACCGCCAGAGTGATGATGTTTTTATTTCGGTTTTGAACAACCTTCGAAACAATCAGATCAGTAAAGAAGATATCGAGGTTTTAAACCAATATGTAAAAGCAGATTTTGATTTAAAATTGAATCCGGGATACATAACTTTAACAACTCATAATGCAAAAGCAGATACTATTAACGAACAAGCAATCAATGATCTGAGCGGAAATGAATTTACTTTTCTGCCATTTGTAGTAGGCGATTTTCCAGAAAAAATTTATCCAGTTGAAGAAAACCTCAAACTCAAAGTAGGAGCACAGGTAATGTTTGTTAAGAACGATCTATCATTTGAAAAACGATATTTCAACGGAAAAATGGCCGTTATAAAATCACTTTCTGATCAAGAAATTTTTGTTCACTTTCCAGAAGAAAATAAAACCATAGAAGTTGAAAAATACGAGTGGAAAAACATCCGTTACAAAGTAAATGAACTTACAAAAGACATTGAAGAAGAGGTTTTAGGTACATTTGCGCATTATCCAATCAAATTGGCGTGGGCAATTACCGTTCATAAAAGCCAGGGATTAACTTTTGAAAAAGCTGCGCTCGATGTATCGCAAGTTTTCCTTCCGGGGCAAGCCTATGTAGCGCTTTCTCGTTTAACGTCCTTAAATGGGCTTATTTTGCTTTCTGCAATGCAGATGAATGGACTTTCAAATGATCAAGATGTAATGGACTATGCTCTGAACAAAGCAAACGAAAACGATCTTAAAAATTCCCTTCACTTCGAAACCAAAAATTTTATTCATAAGTATTTGATAGACAGTTTCAACTGGACAGATCTTGCACAAGAATGGCGAAATCATCGTTTTAGTTATAATGAAAATGCGACAGGATCTGAAAAATCAAAACATTCGGCATGGGCTCATAAACGCTTAGATTCTATTGAACAGCTCGTGAATCCAGCTCAAAAATTTATTGCGCAGCTCAATAAGATTTTTGGTGGAGAAACCGTTGATTTGGTGTTTGTAAAAGAAAGGGTAGAGGCAGCCTACGATTATTTCTTTAAACCGATGGATAAATTGGTTACTGATATTTTGAATAAAATGGCTGAAATTCAGAAGTTTAAAAAAGTTAAAGAGTTCTACGAAGAATTAGCATTTTTAGATGACCTGCAGACGCAGGCTGTTTTGAGGTTAATGAAAGCCAGACTTTTGATGGATATTGTGGTTTCCCGTGAAACCATTAACAAAGACAGTTTATCTTCTCCAGCCATAAAAAATTATAAATCTGATAAGATTTCGAAAATTAGAGACGAGCAAAAAAGCGCCAATACGGATATGTTTCACGTGGAAGAACCTCTCAGTAGTTATACTGCCAAAAAAGCTGATAAAACAGCCGAAAAAGGCCCAAAAAAAACTACTGTCGAAGAAACGCACGAACTCTGGTTACAGAAAAATTCAATTGATGACATTGCACGAATTAGAAAATTAACCGTGCAGACGGTGGAAACCCATTTTATAAAACTCATTCAGGCTAAGAAAGTAGATATTTCAGATGTGCTTTCGTATGATAAAATCCTTGCTCTTCGTGAAGCATTTCAGTTTTATCAGGAAGAATCTCTGGCACCTTTAAAAGAAAAATATGGCGACGAATTTACATGGGATGAACTTAAGATGTTCAAAGCCAGTATAAATTAATTTTGTTTCATTTTCATTTTTGAATTTTGTACTTTAGAATGGGATTCAAAATTTTGAATCCGTTTATAAAAACATTATGTAAAATAGAAAATTATGAAAAAGCTAGTATATATTTTATTCTTAATTCTTTGTATTCAAAATACTTTCAGCCAGGATCTGAAACCAGAATATAAAAAGTTCTTGAAAACATTTATCGACGATGTTAAAAACGATAGGAAAGAGGCTATTGCCAATAACATTTCTTATCCTTTGCATCGTGAAAACCCAATACCATCTGTCAAAAATAAAGCAGAATTTATAAAACGTTATTCTCAAATTTTTGATGCCAATTTGAAGAAAGAAATCACATCTTCAAATGTTGATAAAGATTGGTCAGAAGTGGGCTGGCGCGGTATTATGCTCAATAATGGAACCATTTGGTTTGACACCGATGGAAAACTGAAAACCATCAATTATGAATCAAAATATGAGAAAGATTTAAAAGCAAAACTGATTTCTTCGCAAAAAAACAAATTACATTCTAGTATTGCTAAGTTTAAAGAGCCAGTTTATATTCTGGAAACGTCTAAATTTAGAATCAGAATTGATGATTTAGGAAACCAAAATTACCGTTATGCGTCATGGTCAATTAAAAAAGCAATGAGTGAAAAGCCTGATTTGATTATTACCAACGGAAAATGGACTGCTGACGGCAGCGGAGGAAACGGTAAGTTCGAATTTAAAAAAGGAGCTTATGTTTACGAATGCTATATTATCGTTTTAGGCACATCTGATGCCCCTCCTGCAACATTAACTATCTATCAGAACAAAAAGGAGATTCTTGCTCAAAATGCGAAAATTGTTCCACGTTAAACATAAAAAAAGCGATTCATTTTGAATCGCTTTTTTTTATAATTTTTTTGATTTTATAGATTTTCAACCAAAATCCATGCGTCTGGATTTTCGCCTTTTTGTATTTCTTTTTGTGCTTTTTCAGCTTCAGACATTGTGGCGTAACTTCCGTATAAAACCGGGAATAATCCGTGTTTATTTTCGCCCAGCATTCTTGCCTGATAACCATCTTTTATCAATTGGTTATATGCTTTTCTGGCATTGGCTTCACTTCTAAAGGCGCCAGCCATAATGTGATACGGCATTTTTTTCTCTTCAACGGTTTCTGTTTTAGCAGAATCCACAGCCATATTTACTGCTGGAAGAGGATTTTGAATAAAAAAAGTAGCTTCCTGAATCTTGTTCTGAACTTTCTTTTGAACCGCTCCTTCTACCACAAGTGTTTGCGTAGCAATTTGATTTTGATATAATGGATATCCAATGCTTCCCGTAATTCCAAGACCTAAAACTAAAATCGCTGCATATTTCAAGAATGAACCAGATGATTTTGTTTCCTCATTTTCGTATAATGGAACTGGTTTTTTCTCGGCAATCTGTTCGATCTTTTTCTCGAAAATTTCTTTCTTAACGAGCGGAGAAACAAACGGACTTAACCCGAATGAACTTGTCAAATAGTTGGTTTGATCGTTTGGTGTAAAGATGAAATTGTTCTCATAATTCAAACGAATATCACCAATGTTTTTAAGACTTATTACGCCATTTTCTTCCAGCGTTTTTTTCCAGTTTGTCACTTCATTTGCAATGGCATTTACAGCAGTACCGTACGATATACCTTCTGCCTGCGCGACATGATTTGCCAGCAGTCCGTCATTGTTTTTTAAACGGCTGTTAAATGAAATTAATTTTTTGGGTGGAAAAAACGAATTAGTACTTTCATTCAGCTGAGCTGATTGAATTTCGGTTAAAAATGCTCCAAACCCTGGAACCGTTACACACTGGTAACGATATAATAACTGTGCTATGTAAGTCTCGATTTTCATATCAGCAAAGTTAGAGAATGAATATAGTTATCAAAAATTTATTCACAATTTTTATTAACAATTCACGATTTTTTATAGATAATTAATTTTCAATAATTTAAAATAAGAGTTATTCAAAATTGCACTGTTCAATTTTTTAAAAATGTAATATTTATTAGGAAATTACTTTGTTTTAATGATATTTGCACCTCAAAAAGAAAATAGTTTTCGTTTCTATTTTACATAATATTTTAGAAAAATGTCAGATCAGGATTTATTTTATTTATTAGCCTTAATGAAGGTAGAAGGAGTGGGAGATATTATAGCTAAAAAGCTGATCACAAACTGCGGCAGTGCCGAATCTATTTTTAAAACCGGTTTGAATAAAATTGCTGCTATTGATGGTATTGGATCAGCACTTGTAAACAATCTGAAAGACAAAAGTATTTTTGAAAAAGCCGATAAAGAACTGAAATTCATTCAATCGAATAATATTCAAGTATCTTATTTTCAAGATGAAATATATCCCGAAAGATTGAAGCATTGTATAGATTCGCCAGTCTTAATTTTTGCTACAGGAAATATCGATCTCAAAAACCGAAAAACCATCAGCATTGTTGGTACACGCCAAATTACTTCTTACGGAATTGAGTTTTGCCGAAAGTTTATTGAAGATTTAGTACCGCTTGATCCAGTTATAATCAGTGGTTTTGCTTACGGAGTAGATATAATGGCGCATCAAATGGCTATGGAATACAATCTGCAAACGGTTGGTGTTCTCGCACATGGACTCAATCAGATATATCCTAAGAACCATAAAAAGTATATGGCAAAAATGGAAGAGAATGGTGGTTTTATAACCGAATTCTGGAGTACATCTCAGCCCGATAGAGAGAATTTCGTGCGCAGAAATCGTATCGTTGCAGGTATTAGTGAAGCCACAATTGTAATTGAATCGGCTGATAAAGGCGGTTCGCTCATTACAGCAAATCTAGCAAACGATTATAACCGAGATGTTTTTGCGGTTCCCGGAAGAGTTACAGACAAATACAGTCAAGGCTGCAACGATCTTATTAAAACTCAGAAAGCAAATGTATTAACATCTGCGGCAGATCTCGTATATGTTTTAAATTGGGATATCGAAAAGAAATCCAAACCAGTTCAGAAACAGTTGTTCGTGGAACTAGAACCTGATGAACAAATGGTTTATGATTTTCTTATTAAAAACGGAAAGGAATTGCTTGATAGTATTGCTCTAGAATGCAATCTTCCGATATTTAAAATCTCAGGTATTCTGTTAAACATGGAATTAAAAGGCGTAATTCGCCCTCTTCCAGGTAAAACTTTTGAAGCTATTTAACGAGTGACTTTGTTATTTATTTTTGTTTCTGAAATGCTTGAATAATCGGTAAAAAACAAAAATAACCAGTATTGCAAAAGCTATATTTAAAATCTGAAACAGATATGGCGGGATATCGTAATCTTCAATATACTTATTCATATTTTACTTCTAATATATTAATAATTATAAAGTTACGTAAAATTGATTGCAAGTTAAGTTATAAATTAATAAATATCCCGCTGAGAATGTTATTTCGACATTTCGATAGAAAAAATAACACTTGAAATTTTCCAGCGTCCGTTTGCTTTTACAAGCTGCCAGTATTCTTTTCCCCAGTTGGTCATTGAATCTTCAGACCAAAAACTGTAATCGAAAGTAACGCTGGCAATGGCATCATCATTTTGAATTTGAATGTTTTCGAATTTCTCCTCGCTCTTTTTATCCTTCATAATCGATTGAAAGAAAGCTTTATAACTGCTCGTAAAATAGTTTTTTGTTACGACAGGTTTCGCCAATCTTTTTGTTTGCGTTTTTTCTTTCATCACGCCAATCCAGTTTACATTTTCTTCAAAAAACAAACTTTTAAAAGTAGCAGAATCTTTTGCTATAATGCTGTGCATAAAGGAATTTAAAATCTGGTGGATTTCTTCTTGATCTTTAGATAATTCTTGTGCCGAAACTAGGTTTAAGGACAAGATTGCAAAAACAGTAATAATGATTTTCATGAGTTAATGATTACGATTTAAAATATAATTTTTGATTTTAGCAGATGGATTTTCAATTATATATCTAAAAATCAATCCTGTAATTAAACAAGTAATCATACTGATTAGGAACGTTAAATTACTTTCTTTTTCCAAAGAAGTTTCTTCTATAAAAGATTGCATGATGTGTATAATACCTTTGTGAGAAAGATAAACAGCGTATGAAAGTGTCGCAAGTTGCGCTGTCCAGTTTGATTTGAAACGATACAAAAACGAAGATTCTGAAACGGCCGACATCACTATCAAACCAAAACTAATTGAAACTGCTGTAAATCCAAATACCGAAGCTAAATGCGATGTTTGATCGTTACAAATCCACATTGAAAAACCTAATAAAGCAATACCAACAAGACATAAATAATTGCCGTTTGAGTTTATAAATTTCTTAAACCAAAGTGCATTTTCATAAAAATAAGCAATGGCAATTCCTGAGAGCAATCCGTCTAATCGGGTGTATGTGGGATAATAAATTTTCATGTACCAAATACGCCAAAAATCGTCGCTGTTTATATTGGGAACCACGAAAATCTGCCATGAAATTTCTCTGAGAATTATTGAAAAGAGAAATAAAAGAACCAAAAAATAGTTGAAAATTCTAAACTTTTTATAATACAAAAAAAGCGCTAATGTCAACGGAAACAAGAGATAAAATTGCTCTTCAATACATAGCGACCAAGCGTGGGAGAATGTTCCGAAATTGAAAAGATCTAATTCGATATTCTGTGTAAAAGTGATGAATTTCCAAATAGTAGGCAGCGATTCTCTTTCCCTAAAAAAAGGAAATAGAAAATAGAGAGAAAGCGTTACAACATAAGGCGGTACTATTCTAAAAAACCGTTTTGTGAAAAATGCTTTTAAGCCAATTTTTCCATTCGAATTGACTTCATGAAAAAGCTGTCTTGAAATTAAAAATCCGCTTAGAACAAAGAACAAATCTACACCCATCCAGCCAAAACGTCCGTAAGTATCGACCCATTCCGGATGAGCAAACATTCGGTAGTGGTATATTAAAACCATCGTAATGGCCAAAGCGCGTAAGTGATCTAGTCCGTGAAATTTTTCTGCAGCTGTATGCATTTGTTTTTTTATGCAAAGAGAACTTGATTTTTTGATCTTATTTTCTGATTTATTCAAACGGAAATAATTCTCATGTAAAAAGCAATGAATTGAATTTCAAGTGCATTTTTGGTTATCCACATTCAATTCATTGTTGTTCATCACGATTTGGCATAATATGCTTTGTGATTGTTTATTTTTGAATTATGATTAAAAATTCAAATAGTACTCAAAAACAGAAGATTATATTCCAAGTGATATTTTGGTGCGCCTTTTTTTTAATAGGTGAAGTCAAAATTTATGCAGAATATAAACACCCAATGTTTTCTCAAATAATCCCATATGATCTCACGCATTTGTTGTTTCAGATTCTGGCGGCCAATTTTGCATACAGTATTTTAATCAAAAAGCTGTTTTACAGAAAGCGATATTTCGTATTTATTGTTTCTTCAATCTTGGGTATTTATGGAATTTCGGTTTTAAATAGATTATTTACGATCTATATCGCAGAACCTTTTTTTATCGAAACACCAAAAGATGATATTTGGAGTATTGTAACAGATTTGAATTATTTATTCTGCTTTTATGTTATCCCAATTGTGACTGCATCTTTTATTTTTGTTTCGATATCATTTATGCTTGATTTAAGAAACGAAAAAGAGAATTCGGTACAATTACTCAAAGAGAAAGCAGAATTAGAATTAAAGGCCTTAAAAACGCGTTTAAATCCGCATTTCTTATTCAATACACTAAACAACATTTATTCATTGTCGATCATCAACTTAAACAAAACTTCAGAATCCATAAGCCGGCTCTCGAATATGCTGGATTATATTTTATACAAAGCAGAAAAAAAAATGGTTTTGATTTCGGAAGAAATGAAAGTAATCAAAGATTATATCGAATTGGAAAAGCTGAGGTACAATGAAAGATTACAATTGATTGTTACGGAAAACATTCAATCCGAAAATCAGATTCCGCCTTTGCTGTTTTTATCTTTGGTTGAAAATGCTTTTAAACACGGAGCTGCCTGTAATACTGGGAAAATTTCTATTTTTATTTCCGTAGAAACTAATGTGGTCAAAACAGTTTTAAAAGTTGAAAACTCATTCATCCCGAAAGAAAATATGAATTCTAAAGGTCTTGGATTGAAAATCATTCAAGATCAGCTGAAGATTATCTATGGTGATCAAAGTCAGTTTGAAATTGAAAATAAAAACGGGTTTTTTAAAGTTCAAATACAAATTCCTGCCAATGAAAATTAATTGTGTTGTAATTGATGATGAGCCGCTGGCAGTACAATTATTAGAAAATCATATTTCTAAAATTGAAGATTTACATATCATTGGAACTGCGCAGAATGCATTGGAAGCTTATAAACTGCTAAAACAGAACTCTGTCGATTTGATTTTTCTAGATATCAATATGCCGGATTTAAACGGAATTGATTTTTTAAAATCTCTGCATCATAAACCCAAAACGATTTTTACAACCGCTTACCGCGAATTTGCGATTGAAGGTTTTGAACTCGAAGCTGTCGATTATATTTTGAAACCCATAACGTTCGAACGTTTCTTCAAAGCGGTTGAACGTGTTTTAAGACAAAATCCTGATAGTAATGTGGAAGAATTCATTATGTTGAAATCCAACGGACTGCAGCATAAAATTGCATTAACCGATATCTTATTTTTTGAAAGTCAGGGAAATGACATTAAAGCGGTTTTAAAAGGCAAAAAAGAAATTGCGGCAAAATATAAAATTAGTGATCTGGAAATGAATCTGTTTTCTAAAGGTTTTTTACGGATTCACCGTTCTTTCTTAATCAATCAAAAAGAAGTAAAAGCAATAGGAAACAACGAATTGATTATTGATAATTACTCAATTCCGGCTGGCCGCATCTATAAAGAAAATTACGATCAGCTGAAGCAAGATTTCAAAAGAATAGCAAATAAAAAACCCGAAAGATGATCAATCGGGTTTTAAATTATTTAGTACCATGAAGCTTCTTCTGAGCTGGCAAATTAATTTACTTTTCAAAACCAAGTTTCTCACGAACTCTTTTTAAAACGCCGTCAGCAATAACTGATGCTTTGGCAGCACCTTTTTTCAAAAGCGCATCTACTTCCTCTAGATTGTTTATGTAGTAGTTGTATTTTTCTCTTTCGGTTTTATATTTCTCAGTAATCAATTCAAAAATAGCTTGTTTGGCGTGTCCGTAACCATAATTTCCACCTAAATAATTGGCTCTCATTTCGGCAATTTGAGCATCATCTGCCATTAAAGAATAAATAGCAAAGGCATTGCAGGTATCAGGATTTTTTGGAGCTTCAAGCGGAGTACTATCCGTTTCAATGCTCATAATCTGTTTGCGCAGCGCTTTATCATCCAAGAAAATATTGATATAATTGTTGGCTGATTTACTCATTTTTCCTCCGTTTGTTCCCGGAATAAGCATGCTGTCTTCCTGAATTTTAGCTTCTGGAAGCACAAAAGTTTCTCCCATTTGGTGGTTGAATCTTGCCGCTACATCACGTGTAATTTCTAAATGCTGTAATTGGTCTTTACCTACTGGAACAAACTCGGCATCATATAATAAAATATCGGCTGCCATTAACATCGGATACGTAAAAAGTCCAGCATTAACATCATCTAAACGATCTGCTTTATCTTTGAAGGAATGTGCAAGTGTCAAGCGCTGAAACGGAAAAAAACAGCTTAAATACCAAGTCAACTCAGTTGTTTGTACTACATCAGACTGTCTGTAAAATGTAACACGGTCAATATCCAATCCGAAAGCCAGCCATGCAGCAGCTACACTAAAAGTGTTTTCTCGTAATGTTTTTCCATCTTTAATTTGTGTAATCGAATGTAAATCAGCTATAAACAAAAATGATTCGTTTGCTGGATTGTTAGATAATTCGATCGCTGGAATAATTGCTCCTAATAAGTTTCCTAAGTGAGGCGTTCCTGTACTTTGAACACCAGTAAGTATTTTTGCCATTATTTTTATTTCTGAACCGCGAAGTTCGCAAAGTTTATTTCTATAAACCACAAAGTTCGTGATTTTTTTAGAAAGTTCTAATAGATTGATCTTTGTACGCTAATTGCTTTAGCAATTTTTACAAAAACTCTTTTTCTCTGCGAAAACTCTGTAAACTCTGCGGTAAAAAACCAATCCCAATTATTTTTTAATAGAATTCATTTCTGTTTCTTACTTTTGAAGTTATGAAAATATTAAAAATTGCTTTTTGGATTATCTGGCGCATATGGTTTTACGTTTTAATGGCGGTTCCAATACTCATTATGCTGCCGTTATTGCTTATTTCTATTATCTCTGAGAAAGGATATCCGTATTTCTTTAAAATGGCCCGCATTTGGGCTAAATTCATTCTTTTCGGAATGGGATTTTATTACAAAATCAAAAAAGAGCAGAAACTTATCAAGAATAAAAGCTACATGATTGTGGCCAATCATACGTCGATGACAGATATTATGCTGATGCTTGCCATTATCAAAAACCCGTTTGTTTTTGTGGGAAAAAAAGAATTAGTTAAGATCCCGTTGTTTGGATTTTTCTATAAAAGAACCTGTATTTTGGTGGATCGAAATTCTTCTAAAAGTAAAAATGAAGTTTTCAAAAGAGCGCAGAGTCGTCTTAATCAAGGTTTAAGTATTTGTATTTTCCCAGAAGGAGGAGTTCCTGACGATGAATCTATTTTATTGGATGAGTTTAAAGACGGCGCCTTCAGGCTTGCAATCGATCATCAAATTCCAATTGTACCAATCGTTTTTGCGGACAATAAAAAACGATTCTCCTATACTTTTTTGAGCGGAAGTCCTGGAAAAATGAGAGGTAAAATTTTACCATTTGTAGAAACTGAAGGTCTTACTTCAGAGAACAGAAAGGAACTGAAAGATAAAGTTAGACAAATCATTTACAATGGATTAATTGAATTTGAAAAGAAAACATCCAAAGTATTAGTTTAAAAAACAAACCCGGTAAACAATAAAGTCTGCCGGGTTTTCTTTTGAACTAAAAACCCCTTTTTATATTCAAAAAGCTCTTTATCTATGAATTATTTTTTCAGATATAAATCGTAATATTTTTTTAAACTTCAATTTGGTTTTTCTGCGGTTTTTATTCAGCAACGTTTCTAGTATTTCTTTCATGGCTAAAATATTATAGGTTTGGTTATTAAAGAGTTTCGTTAAAAACTCAGTTAATGGATAATATATTTAGATAACAAAAAATCAAAAAGGTTGGATTCTGAGAATAAAATTTTGGAACTATTTTTTAAAAACCCGTTAGTATATTAAACACCAACGGATTTTTATTGATAACCAACCAAATTTATTCTAAAAAAACCTTGAGAATGGGTATATGGCAATACCGCAAATCGCACGTCTTTTTATTAGATGAGGTTTTTTAAAAAAGGTTGCGTCATTTTTTTACTTTTTTTTAAAAATAAAAAACCCGACAGCTTTACAGTGTCGGGTTTATGTGATAAAGTATTGATTTTAAATACTTTTAGAAATATTAAGCATCTGCTAATTCTTTCATATGAGCTTTAATTTTTTCTTCAAGCTCTTCTGCTAATTCTGGATTATCTTTAATTAAGGCTTTAACGGCATCACGACCTTGTCCTAATTTTGTATCTCCATAACTGAACCATGATCCTGCTTTTTTAACGATATCAAATTCAACTGCTAAGTCAAGGATTTCACCTGTTTTAGAAACTCCCTCTCCGTACATGATATCAAATTCGGCAGTTTTAAATGGTGGTGCTACTTTGTTTTTTACGATTTTCACTTTAGTTCTGTTTCCAATTACGTTTTCACCGTCTTTAATTTGAGCAGAACGACGAATATCTAAACGTACGGAAGCGTAGAATTTCAATGCGTTACCTCCAGTTGTAGTTTCAGGATTTCCGAACATTACACCAATTTTTTCACGAAGCTGGTTGATAAAGAAAACCGTACAGTTTGTTTTGCTGATAGTTCCAGTAAGTTTTCGTAATGCCTGTGACATTAAACGTGCGTGAAGACCCATTTTAGAATCTCCCATTTCACCTTCGATTTCACTTTTTGGAGTCAATGCCGCAACCGAGTCAATTACCACAATATCAATTGCTCCAGAACGGATTAAGTTTTCAGCAATTTCAAGTGCCTGCTCTCCGTTGTCTGGCTGTGAAATAATTAAGTTCTCGATATCAACATTTAATTTTTCAGCATAATTTCTGTCAAAAGCATGCTCAGCATCAATAAATGCAGCAATTCCACCCGCTTTTTGAGCTTCTGCAATTGCGTGTAAAGTTAAAGTAGTTTTACCAGAAGATTCTGGTCCGTATATTTCAATAATTCTTCCTTTTGGGTAACCATTCACACCAAGAGCTAAATCTACTCCAAGAGAGCCAGAAGAAATCGTTTCTACCTCTACAATAGCTCTATCGCCCATTTTCATTACGGTTCCTTTTCCGTAGGTTTTGTCAAGTTTATCAAGTGTTAGTTGTAACGCTTTTAATTTGGCTTCTTTGTCTGCACTCATCTTTTCTTAAATTATCTAAATTGTTATTTTAAGCCCTCAAAATGAAAATCAAAAGAAGGAAATAACTTCTTGATTTTGGTTCGGCTTGGAAGTTGTAAAATTAGTCCTTTTTTTGAAGTTTGATTGTTCCAAATTGTCACAATTTTCATTACAAAAATAGAGCCTTTAATTCTGTCGCATCGGTAGGTTTTATTTTGCCTGCAAGCAGTAAACTCAGCTGTTTACGACGTAAAGCGGCATCAAAACGTTGTATTTCAAGTTCGGTTTCCGGTACTATTGGCGGTACTTCAACTGGTCTTCCGGTATCGTCTACGGCAACAAATGTATAAATAGCTTCGTTGGCTTTTGTTCTGTTTCCAGATTCGCGGTCTTCTACCCAAACGTCTATAAAAACTTCCATAGAACTTTTAAATGATCTTGAAACTTTAGCTTCGACAGTCACAACACTTCCAAGAGAAATTGCTCTGTTAAAAGCAACGTGATTTACAGAAGCCGTAACTACAATTCGGCGTGAATGTCTGCGGGCTGCAATACTCGCGGCGCGATCCATTCGGGCTAATAATTCGCCTCCGAAAAGATTGTTTAATGGATTAGTTTCGCTCGGTAAAACTAAATCTGTTAAAATAGTTAGGGACTCTGAAGGATTTTTTGGATTCATTTTTTTGAAATTTAAAATAATTGCGGCTGATAAATTAATTCAGCCAGTATACTGCTATAACGGCAGGAATAAAATATATAACAATGGTTCTCGCTCCATCGTAATCTTTGGCTAATCGTTGTCCGAAAAGCATCATTAACAAACTAATACAAGAAAATATTGCACCGTAAAAGCCATATTCGCGTCCGCTGTTTGTCAACAGCTGAATAATGCCAACGGCACTTAAAATTCCAGCAATTAATTCTACTACCAATAAGTGAAATAAGGCAAGCGGAACTTGGTTTTTTAATTTGGTTTGGGCAAAATGCTCTTTGAGCCAGGCAACATTATCTTTCCAGTAAAAAATCTTCTCATACCCTGATTGTAAAAAAGTTAAGGTTAGAAAAGCTAACATTAAAATTGAGGCAGCATTATTCATTTTAGCATTATTTTTTATGAATTAAACGAGTCAGTTTTATAGATAAATCCGTGAGGATTATTTTGGCATTTCCGTTTCTTTCAATGTGGTATAAAGCATCTGAAAGTTCTTTAAAAATCTCATGAATATTATTTCCGTTTACGAAAGGCGCAAAATTTTCCAGTTTAAATTTGTCCACTTTTGGCTCTATGTAAACCAAACTTGGCGCTTCATAATTTAGTAAAAGTGCCTGCCTGAACATTTCGATACAAAACTGAATGAATTTTTTCTGGCTTTCGCGTCCTAATGAGGCGATTTCTTCACTCCACGAAATTAAATCTTGAATAGCGGCTGCATTTCCCTTTGCTCTAAATGCCGCACGCACCCAATTTACAAACCATTGTTCAAATGGAAATTCAGAGTCATCTTCCTTTAGGAGATGCAGCGCTTTATTGAAATTTCCCTGAGCCTGATGTGCTATTTTTTTAGCATAATTCAAATCAATGTTTTCTCTTGCCACTAAAGCCTCGGCAATTACTTTTTCGGGAAGTGCGCTAAACTGAATTACTTGACAACGAGAGCGTATGGTTTGAATAATATCTTCTTCATTTTCAGAAATCAAGATAAACATCGTTTTGTCTGAAGGTTCTTCAAGAAGTTTCAGTAGTTTATTTGAGGCAGCGATATTCATTTTATCGGCCATCCAGATAATCATGATTTTATAACCGCCTTCATAGGATTTTAACGAAAGAGATTTTAAAACTTCCTGAGCATCTTCAACCCTGATTTCTCCCTGTTTGTTTTGAACGCCTAAAATTTTATACCAGTCAAATAAACCTCCATAAGGCATTTCTTGAATAAAAGTGCGCCAATCCTGAATAAAGTCTAAACTTTTGGGTTTGGTTTTTACATCTTCGGTAGTAACGGTTGGGTATATAAAATGAAGATCCGGATGCGAGATGTTTTGAAATTTCAAATTACAGGATTCATTACCATTTTCGTTTTCATTTCCTGTATTGCCGCACAAAATATACTGCGCATAAGCGATTGCTGTCGATAAAGTTCCGCTTCCTTCAGGTCCAATGAATAATTGTGCATGAGGAATTCGTCCGGAAGAAGCACTTTTTATTAAGTGACTTTTGATGTAATCCTGACCTAAAATTTGAGAAAATTGCATGAAGCAAAGATAACAGAAAATGATGTAGTCAAAAATTTTAGTGGGAAAGATTATTGGGGATATTTTGAGAGGAAAAAAGGCAACGATTTTTCATTAAAAAAATTGTGTGTCCTGAACCAATTTTTGTTAATAAAGTACTTCGTGCTAGCAGATATCAAGACTTTTTTGTTAATATTTTTTTGCCTAAATCGACAAACGTAAGTTTTTTTTGACTATTTATTTATACCTGATTGTTATTTTTCATAAAGAATATCTTACGTATTAGCTGTTAACAAATTTAACAAAAACCCCGTTAAAACGCACATTTTCTCGACATAACACTGATTTTTAAGGTTTTTTTAAGTTTTTTTTTTGAAAAAAAAAATGAAGAAAGTTGCAATTTAAGTTAATTTCTATATTTTTGTTTGCATCAACAACCAATTATATAATAAGAATTTATGAAAGGGAAAATTATTTTATTTAGTGCATTTTTTATCATGACAACTGCAGCTGTTTCGGCTCAGGCAAAAAACGCTCCAAGAAGTATTATTAGTACAACGGCTCTTATTCGTAAATACCATGATCAAAAAGAATTGAGTGGTATGCAAAAAGGGGAACTTTTGGAATTGTACATTGAGCGAATTAAAGTATTAGTGAAAACTCTCCCTTACATTGCTTTGGTTACTAAACCAGGTGTTACTATGGCAGACTTAGGTATTCCGGACGATGGTGATCACAAGAAAATTTTAGATAACCAAGCAGTTGGTACATCAACTTTCTTAGATACTACAGTAGAGTTCCAAAGAAAAATGATGCCTTACTCAGATAAAGGTAACCTTATCGCAGCTATTTTATTTTACGAAAACACATTAAAATCTTTACACGAGTTCAACGAATTGAACGAAATGTAATTTTTTTCAAAAAAATAAAACCTTTTTTAAACCAGTTACGTAAATCGGATTTGAATTTATGTAACATTTTGGAAAAGATAAAACATCAGCTCGTTCTCGATTATTCTGAAATTTTATTAGAAAATTCGAGATGAGTTTTTGCATTTACGCATACCCAAATTTATTATTAACCTAATACACACCTTTATCATGAAAAAAATTACTCAATTGATCTGCGTTCTTTTGACAGTTACGAGTATGAGTGCTCAACAAGAGAAAGGAATTATGGGCTATACTAACTGGTTAAATAACTGGACAGAATTTAAGCCAAACAAAGTAGAGTATGGAGAGCCAAACCAAATTTTGGCTGGAAACATTTCTGTAAACACAAAATTGCTTAAGAGAAATATTTATGTTCTTCAAGGGAATGTTTATGTAACAAACAATGCAGTTTTAACAATTGAGCCAGGAACTTTAATTATTGGTGATTTCGAAACAAAAGGAACATTGGTAGTTACTAAAGGTGCTCAAATCATCGCTGACGGTTTAGAAACAGACCCAATCGTATTTACATCTAACAGAAGCCAGAAAAAAGCGGGTGACTGGGGTGGACTTGTAATTCTTGGTGATGCACCACTTAACAAATTCGGTAACGTAGGATCTTACAATATGGATCTTGATCCATCTCTTACTACTTACGGTGGAGACAACGCTGCTTCTAACTCTGGTATCTTAAGATTTGTTAGAATCGAGTTTGCAGGTAAAAAAGTAAAAGGAGTTGATACTTTCAACGGTTTAACTCTTGCTGGTGTTGGTAACAAAACAATCTTAGAAAATATTATGGTAAGCTACGCTGGTGGTGATTCATTTGGTTTCTTAGGTGGAGATGTTAACGCTACAAAATTTGTATCATACAAATCAATCAACGATGACTACAAATTCTCTCAAGGAGTTCAATGTCGTTTTTTCAACTCTTTAGCAGTTAGATCTTCTTACTTCTCTAGTACAAAAGACGGATCTCGTTGTATGGAAGTTAAATCATACGAGAAAAAGAGCGAAACAGATTTTACAAAAAAACAAACTTTAGTTGTGGCTTCAAACATTACTATGGTTAATGACAGTGAAAACATCAACGCTGATATTCAAGCAGGATTAGTAAAAGAGGCTGTTTATGTAGCTGAAAATGCTTCTCTTGAAATGAAAAGAAGTGTAATCTCTGGATTTAACCCTGCAGTATTATTAGACAGCAAAACTGAAATTAACGATGCCAACCTTAAAAAAATCAAATTTGAGGAAATGTATTTCAACTTATGTAAAGGAAACATCTTTACTGAATACAATTCTAACAACGAAGATTTAGAAAGCTGGTATGGTAATAGTGTATTCTTCAACGTTTACTCACAAAGTGATAACAAAGAGACATTTATTGATATTTTCAATCCAAAAAGACCTGATTTCAGACTTCAATTAGGAAAAATTACAGCATCAAGCGGAAAATAATAGATAAAAAGATTTCGATTTTTATTTCCAAGCGTAAATTTTATTAATTAAGTCCCCAGACACAATTTATGTATCGTCTTACTAGGACCAAATAAAGATCAAAACATAATGGCTCTATCTACAAAAAAATATTTGTTACCTATAATATTTTTGGTTGCTCCTCTTTCGATTAGTCTGTACGCACAAAACACAGAAAAACCTACTGTTTCTGGCTGCGAAATGACTTCGACTGCTGTAGTGAATCAAAACAACGAATTAGCTGTTAAAAACAGCGTCAAATTAGATAATTCTAATCAGTTTATGGTAGGGCTGTCCATCCCCAAGGACAGCCTTACTGTGGCAGCTGAAAAGAGTTCATCTACATCTGAAGAATGCGAAGAAAAAACGTTTATTAGTTCTACCTCAATTCTTGCAAAAGATATTATTGAGAACTATAAATATGACTTTTCTGAAACATTCATTGATATCTTGTTTTTTGAGCGTATAGACTTAGCAAGAACTCGTACTATATGATTCGAAAAACTACTTTATCTTTTTTTAAAGTTTTATTTCTGTTTAGTATACTGTTATGTACTAAATCGAATTCTTATGCTCAAACAGCAACACTAGTTGGCCAGCAGCTTCCTTTTGACAGGATCTGTGCCGGATTAATTGTTAATGGACAGCCTTTTAACGAATATAATGCTACGTTTAGTTATTTAAATTTTCCTGCAGGAACTACTTTTGAAATAGAACTTTCAGACGAAAATGGGAGTTTTACAACTCCTACTGCAACCACTAAACTTTCTTTTGTTGACGATCCTGCTACTCAGCAGCAAACCATAAAATTTGCTATTCCAACAGATTTAAAAGGATCTGATACATACAGTATTCGTGTAAAAAGCAACACAGCAACTCCGGTATATAGCCAAAGGTTTAGAAATTTGCAAAACCAAACTACGTTTCCTGCTTTTTACAGAACATATGCCGAAAACTTTTTTATAAATGATAAAGAGTCAACAGCTACTATGTGTACTGGTGGAAATGTCAGCCTTTCTGTGTACAACCCAACGCCTGGAGATATTCCTTCATCGCCTGCAAACTATCCAAATTTAACCTATAAATGGTATAAAGATGATGTGCTAATTGCAGGACAAAGTGGTACAACGTTATTGGCAAATGCACCAGGAGTTTACTATGCACAAATTAATTACGGAGGCTGCGACGATGAGAACTTAAGTTCAAATCGTGTTACGGTTGTTTCTTCAAACGGCGGTTCTGCGGTAACTATCAATTCAAGTTTAGGAAATCCTTTTTGCTCAAATGGTACAGGAACTGTATTAACAGCAACTTCAGGAAACAGTTATAAATGGTACAAAGACGGCACGCTGATTACAGGTGCCGTTAACCGTACTTATTCAACAAATGACTCAGGTGTTTATACAGTTGAGGTAGATTTTGGAGGATGCGTTTCTTCTGGAAGTATCAATCTTCAGAGTAATGGTTTTAATGCCAGTATTGATGTGGCTGACCAATATGAGTTAAAAGAAGGTGAAACGTTAAACGTATCCGTAACCACTGATGCAACAACTCCAAAATTTGAATGGTATTTAAATAATATCCTTATTCAGGGTGCCACAACCGCAAATTATGCAGTAAGCGTAAGAGGACTTTATAAAGTAGTTATTTCACAAGAATCAGGCTGTATTGCCACGAAAGAATTTACTTTCAGAGTAACCTCTGAAGCAGATGCTACAACCACAGTAATACCAAATATCGTAAAGCTAAGCGGTAATTATCCATATTGGAATATTCCAGATGTTTATAAAACAGCCTCGACTAAACTTATAATTTTAAGTTCAAATGGTGAAGTAATGTTCGATGATGTAGGGAGCAATTACGATCCGGAACTTAATTCTTTTATTAAAGATTTTAAAAATGTCAATCCAGTTTATTACTATGTCATTCAATCCGACACAGGTGAAAAAAAAGGATCAATTACTGTAATTAAATAATATGAAGAAAATTTTACTATTCATCACTTTATTTTACAGTATTTCAAATACACTCTATTCTCAGGATAAAAATGAGAATGGAGTTGTTTCGTTTTCGTTACCTATAAGAAATTCGTTAAAGTTCAATAGATATATAATTAACCCAACGTTCAGTTTTGTTCGCGAATCAAACCCTTACGCAAGTTTCTATAACAAGAGACAATGGGTACAGTTTGAGAATGCGCCACAGACTTATTTAGCAGGTTATTCAGGTCGTTTTAGAGAAAATGAAGCTTTTGCGTTTGGCTTATTCCAGCAAAATTATGGTCTAATGACTGTTTTTGGCGGAGTAGTCAATTTTGCACATAACGTCGTTTTACAACAAGACAGCAATTTAACCTTCGGATTAAATGTTGGAGCTTATAAAAGTGGTTTAGACAAAGGAAAAATTATATCGGATGACGTAGATATTTTGAATGGAGAATATCCTTCAAATATGCTGCTTACCGTAAATCCTGGGATCAATTATGGAACCGCTTTCATGGATTTCGGATTATCGATTAACAATTTAGTTCTTTATAATTTCGGTTCAGGAGTGGTTAAAGAAGATCCTGAAAGAGCAATAGAACTTCATGCGATGTATACAGGTTATATAGACAGCTATGGATTTTTTGAGCAAAGTAAATTTTCAGGAATTGTAAAAACAGAACTTAAAAAAGACAAAACCGTTATTTCTGGTCTTGGTATGCTTTCTCTTAAACAAGGAGTTTGGGCACAAGCAGGATATAACACGCTGTATGGAGTTTCGGCAGGTTTGGGTGTGAATATTTCACCAAGTATTGCCATTGAATACAACTATGAAAGAGGAATGGGAAATTTTACCAATATGGGACCTTCTCACGAGTTTGCCATAGCATATAAATTCAAAAATAGAAATTACTATTATGGTGATGACGAAGAAGGTGCTTTAATCGATCCGTCAAAGCCTAAATCAAAAACAGTATTAGCTAAAGATGTAGCATCTGCCGAGCCAGTAAACAGAGCAGAAGTTGCTGAGAAACAAAAATTAGCTGCAGAAGCAAAAGCAAAAGCCGATGCCGAAGCAAAACAAATACGACTTGCAGCAGCAGAAAAAGCTAAGGCAGATGCAGAAGCCGCAGCAAAAGCAAAAGCTGAAGCAAAATTACTAGCAGACAATAAAGCCAAAGCAGATGCGGAAGCTAAAGCAAAAGCAAAACTTGATGCAGATAATAAAGCTAAAGCAGATGCCGAAGCTAAAGCACTAGCTAAATTAGAAGCAGACAATAAAACCAAAGCTGATGCTGAAGCAAACAAAATACGATTAGCAGCAGAAGCGAAAACAAAAGCAGATGCAGCCGCAGCAGCAAGAGCTCAGTTAGCAGAAGCAAACAAAGCACAAGCAGCGGCACAAAAAACACAAGCGCAGTTAGCTGCTGATAAAGCAAGAGCTGATGCAGAAGAAAGAAGATTGAAATTAGCCGCTGATAACAGAGCCAAAGTTGATGCAGCCGCAGCAGCAAGAGCACAGGCAGCAGCACAAAAAACAAAAGAACAATTAGCAGCAGACAAATCTGAAGCTGATGCAGAAGCATTAAAATTAAAATTAGCAGCTGATGCAAAAGCTAAGGCCGATGCTGAAACGTTACAAGCAAAATTAGCTGCAGCTGAAAAAGCAAAAACAGATGCAGAAGCAGCAAAAGCAAAAGCAGCAGCAACTAATGCAGCAGCGCCAACACAACAAAAGACAGCCGCACAGCTTGCAATAGAAAAAGCAAGAGCAAATGCTGAAGCAGCAGCTAAAGTGAGATTGGCAGCAGCAGAAAAAGCAAAAGCCGATGCTGAAGCAGCAAGACAAGCAAGAGTAGCAGCAGCCGAAAAAGTAAAAGCAAACGCAGAAGCAGCACGAGCAAAATTAATAGCTGATACACAAGCAAAAGCCGAAGCAGCAGAAGCTAAACGTAAAGCCGATGCAAAAGCAAAAGCTGAAGCAGCTGATTTAGAATCAATACTTGCAGCTGATGCAAAAGCAAAAGCAGATTCAGACGCACTTCAGGCAAGGCTAGCAGCAGAAGCGAAAGCGAAAGCAGCATCTGAAGCTAAAACCAAAACGGCTATTGATGCGGCAAATAAAGCCAAAGCAGCAGCAGATCTAAAAGCAAAAGCGGCTGAAGAAGCAGCACTAAAAGAAAAATTAGCAGCTGATGCAAAAGCGAAAGCAGATGCAGAAGCAAGACAAGCAATAATAGCAGCTGAAGCAAAAGCAAAAGCAGATGCAGAAGCACAGAAAATAAAACAAGCTGAGGAAGCGAAAGCCAAAGCCGCAGCGGAAGCTCAGGCTAAACTTGACGCAGAAGCTAAAGCTAAGGCTGATGCAGAAGCACTAAAAGAAAAATTAGCAGCGGATGCAAAAGCGAAAGCAGACGCAGAAGCACTTCAGGCAAAACAAGCAGCAGAAGCTAAAACTAAAGCAGATGAAGAAGCTCGTCAGGCGAAATTAGCAGCTGATGCAAAAGCAAAAGCAGATGCAGAAGCATTACAAGCTAAGTTGGCAGCCGATGCAAAAGCTAAGGCAGACGCAGAAGCTCTTCAAGCAAAACAAGCAGCGGAAGCTAAATTGAAAGCAGATGAAGAAGCACGTCAGGCGAAATTAGCAGCCGATGCAAAAGCAAAAGCCGATGCAAAAGCAAAAGCCGATGCAGAAGCATTACAAGCTAAGTTGGCAGCGGACGCAAAAGCTAAGGCAGACGCAGAAGCTCTTCAAGCAAAACAAGCAGCGGAAGCAAAAGCAAAAGCCGATGCAGAAGCATTACAAGCTAAGTTGGCAGCGGACGCAAAAGCTAAAGCAGACGCAGAAGCACTTCAGGCAAAACAAGCAGCGGAAGCTAAAGTGAAGGCAGATGAAGAAGCACGTCAGGCGAAATTAGCAGCCGATGCAAAAGCAAAAGCCGATATGGAAGCATTACAAGCAAAATTACTTGCTGATGCTAAAGTTAAGGCCGATGCAGAAGCTACTGCAAAAGCGCAAGCAGAGGCTGAAGCTCAAAAGTTAAGAGAAGCAGAAGAAGCACGTCAAGCGAAATTAGCGGCTGATGCAAAAGCAAAAGCAGATGCAGAAGCACTTCAAGCTAAGTTGGCAGCAGATGCAAAAGCTAAGGCCGATGCAGAAGCACTTCAGGCAAAACAAGCAGCGGAAGCTAAAGCAAAAGCCGATGAAGAAGCTCGTCAAGCGAAATTAGCAGCAGATGCAAAAGCAAAAGCGGATGCAGAAGCATTACAAGCTAAGTTGGCGGCAGATGCAAAAGCTAAGGCCGACGCAGAAGCTCTTCAGGCAAAACAAGCAGCCGAAGCTAAAGCAAAATCAGATGAAGAAGCTCGTCAAGCTAAGTTGGCAGCAGATGCAAAAGCTAAGGCAGATGCAGAAGCACTTCAAGCGAAACAAGCGGCAGAAGCTAAAGCAAAAGCCGACGAAGAAGCTCGTCAAGCGAAATTAGCCGCTGATGCAAAAGCTAAGGCAGATGCAGAAGCTAAAGCCAAAGCAGCCGAAGAAGCTCGTTTGGCTAAATTAGCAGCTGATGCAAAGGCAAAAGCAGATGCAGAAGCGCTTCAAGCGAAACAAGCTGCTGAAGCAAAAGCAAAAGCCGATGAAGAGGCTCGTCAAGCGAAATTAGCCGCAGATGCAAAAGCGAAGGCAGATGCTGAAGCAAAAGCCAAAGCAGCCGAAGAAGCTCGTTTAGCTAAGTTAGCAGCTGATGCAAAAGCTAAGGCAGATGCAGAGGCAAAAGCAGAAGAAGCACGTCAGGCGAAATTAGCAGCTGATGCGAAAGCAAAAGCAGATATGGAAGCCGCTCAAGCTAAATTATTAGCCGACGCAAAGGCGAAAGCAGATGCAGAAGCAACAGAAAAATTAAGAGCAGAAGAAGAGTCTAGAAAACTAAGAGAAGCAGAAGAAGCACGTCAGGCAAAATTAGCAGCTGATGCAAAAGCTAAGGCCGATGCAGAAGCGGCAGCAGCAAGAGCAGCGGCGGCAGCGAAAGACGAAACTGCTAAAGCAATCGAAAGTTTAACTCAGTCTATAGAAAGTTCAAGTAAAACGCAAAGTGATTTATTAGCACAATTCAATGCAACTGTAGCAAATAAACAAAAAGACTTGAACGACTTAAAAGAAGAGAACGATTTAAGTGAAAAAGGTATTTACAGAGAGCCAAAACCGTTCAAGAGTGTAGCGGCTGAAAATAGCCAGATCGAAGCTTTAAAATTACAATTGGCAGATGCCAGCAGAGCACAAAAAGAAGAGATTGCGAAGCTGACAAATTTATATAATGAAAGGCTTAAAAAGGTTCCAAATAAAAACGACGCTTTAAACAAAACGTATCTTGAAAAGATCAATCAGTTAAAATTAGCTCAATTGAAAATGGAGCAGGATGGTGCAGCTTTATTAGCAGATTTAGAACGTATCAAAGCTGAAACTGAAATCGAGAAAAAACGTAGAATTAAACGTGCGGCTTATGAAAATGATCAAGGAAGATATGCACAGGATCTAGCAGCTCTTAAGCGTATTAAGGAAACAACAAAAGTCAGCAGTACGCCATTAACAGCAAGCGACTTTGATTTTGGAGAAGATCAGTCAAATATGCAGATCATTAAGAATATTAAAAATTCTGAAAATGGTTATTATATGATTCTTGCAGTACACAATAGTGTTGAGAAGAGAGATCAATTCCTAACCAAAGCGGTGCAAGCCGGATTGACAGATATTAATTTCTTCTATAATGTGACGACAAGTAAATATTACATCTATTATGAAAAATTTGATGGTTTACAAGAAGCAACGAAAGCATTAGAATCGAAAGGGACTAAGCCATATAACGGGAAAATGGCTATCGTAAAAGTTGAAAATTAGTAAAGAATTATATAGATCTAGACTTCTTTGAAAAAAGAATAGGAACAATAAAGTAAATTTTAAATAAAGATTATATGCTGTTTCTTAAATGCCCCTTTAAGAAACAGCCGTTAAACCGAAACCATAGAAACATGAAGAAACCTACTACTTTAAAATTAGTTTTAGCTGTATTACTTTGTATTCAAAGTTTTGTTATGTTCTCTCAGAAAAATTTTACCCCTCGTTTCGATACGAGTTTAAAAGGTGATATGCTTTTGATTGGTAATAATATTTTGAATAGAGATGTTAGGAATAATGAGCGCCCAAATAACGCTTTTAATTCTACGAGCCAGAATAACAACGATCTTAATATGCAATATATTGATATCGATAATGATAATACTACATTCAGCTCAAGCTCGGCTAATTTAGCTGTTCCTCAAACAAGCAGGGAGTGTTATAAAATTGTTTATGCGGGACTTTATTGGGCGGGTATTTACAGCCAGGGAGCCGTAAATAACGGAACAGTAAATCGAAACAATTTAGGTTCTATTAAAATTAAATTACCTAATCAGACTGCTTATACTGATATTACTGGACAATTAATTTATGATTATTACCCGTCTACTTCAAATGGGGATCAAATGCCGTATGCTTATTATTATGATGCTACAGCATTAGTTCAAGCATTGGCAAATCCAGAAGGTACTTATACCGTTGCGAATATTATTTCAGGTAGAGGACAGATAAATGGTGGTTTCTCAGCAGGATGGAATTTATTTGTGGTTTATGAAGATCCAAAATCTTCTGCTAAATATATTACTTCTTTTGATGGTTTCAGATGGATTCAGGCTTCAAGCGGACCAGTAACGTATGATATTTCAGGATTTAAAACGATTCCAACCGGTTCTGTAAAAGCAAAGTTAGCTTTTGCGGCTCTAGAGGGTGACGTTAACTTAACGGGTGATAAATATTCTATTAATAATACTGATATTTCTACAGCAGAACGTCCGGTTAACAACTTTTTCAATAGTACTATTAACGATACAAACGGTCCATACACTGCCCGAAATCCTGCCAGTGGTAACACGCTTGGCTTTGAAGCTGGTATTCTAAATGTACCCAATCCAGCGACTGCAGCATACCCCGGTGGTAGTGTTATAAAGAATAACGATACTTCGGCACAATTAAAACTTACCACAAGTGGTGACGGTTACGGATTATTTTTCAATGCATTCAACGTTGAGATTATTGAGCCTAAAATTGTTTTAACGAAAATTGTAAAAAATGCGGCTGGAGCAAACATTGGCGGACAGAACGTAACAATGGGGCAGACGCTTAATTATGAAATTGGTTTCAGAAACACAGGTAATGATAACGCTACTTCATTTACAATTAGAGATCAGCTGCCTATTAATATTATTTTTAATTATCCTGCCGATATTGTTTCACTTCCATCAGGTGTAACGGTTCAGAGTTATAATGCTACTACAAGAAATATTGTTTTTGCAGTTAATAACAATGTTGTTAAAGTGGGTGACCCTGAAAAAGTAATCAGTTTCAAAGTTCAGGTAGTTCCGGATTGTCATATGTTAAGCGAAGCTTGTTCTAACAGTATTGACAACTCGGCTTATGCTACTTATAAAGGAACACAGAATACTACTTTTACAATTTCTGATGACCCGAGTGTTAACACGAATACAGGATGTATCTTAGTTCCTAAGGCAACAAACTTTTTGGTTGGAATTGACGGCTGTAAATTTTCTGAAAACGTTACGTTATGTGGTGAAACTATCAATTTAACGGCAGCTAACGGATATACTAATTATACTTGGTATAGCGATGAGGCACGTACACAGCAAATAGGAAGCGGACAAACCATTACAGTTAAAGATCCTGGTACTTATTATGTATATAACCTTGCAGCAGCACCTTGTCGATCAATTTCTCAGGAGTTCGTTGTATCTCGATTTGGAGCAACAACACAAAATCCTGTAATACCTTTTGCAGATCAAGTAGTAACTTGTCCTAACGATGGTAAAAAACTGCCGAATATTTTCTTATGCGGCGGTAATGCATCAAGACAAATTACAACTAGTATTTCTGACGCTTCAAGTATTATCTGGGAAAAATTAAACGAGGGTAGTTGTG
Organism: Flavobacterium sp. H4147; assembly: GCF_029360735.1. Taxonomy (NCBI): domain Bacteria; kingdom Pseudomonadati; phylum Bacteroidota; class Flavobacteriia; order Flavobacteriales; family Flavobacteriaceae; genus Flavobacterium; species Flavobacterium sp. H4147. Next base: position 1,235,536 of record NZ_JARKNB010000001.1, read on the forward strand.
CTGCGGTTACAAATCAAAATTGTGCCAATGAAAATACATCTTGTACTTGGACTCAGGTAGCAAGCGGACCTAGTTACAATGCCAATATTGCAGGGCAGTTCCGTTTGACATTAAATTATACGGGAGGATGTTTCAACCGTTTTTACTTTAATGTGTATACAAACGCATTAACTCCAAGCGAAACACATAAAGATATTACTTGCGGTACTCCGGGAAGTATTACCATTGGAGGTGTTCCTGCTGGATACGAATATGCGATCAGTACAGATCCAAACGGAACGATTGGTGCTTACCAGTCTAGTAATACCTTTACGATCAATACTCCAAATTCTTATACAGTTCATATCAGACAAGTGGGTGTAACTACTAATCCTTGTATTTTTACTGTTCCTAGTATTTTAATTAGAGATAGAAGTTTAAATATCAGTACTGTAGTAACTCAGCCTTTATGTAATGGACAAAAAGGAACGATTAAAGTTGGAGCAGAAAATATTGATCCACAATACTACTATTATATCTACAACAGCGGTGGTACTTTAGTGAACAGCTTTGGACCAACTGCTAATGCAGATTATACATTTGCAAATTTAGATCCGGGAACTTACCGAGTAAGAGTTACGAATGGCGCTGTAGGTGGAGCACCTGCACCTACTTGTGACAAATCTGTAAATGTTACTATTAATCCAGTTCCAGCAGCATTGAATGCTACGGCTGCTTTAACAGTACCGTTGACATCATGCAGCAATGGAAAAATTGTTGTTACTACAACTGGAGGAACTGCACCATATTATCATTTCATAAACGGATCAACAACATTCCAATTATCAAATGAAATTGAGGTAACGGCTCCAGGTACATTTAATATTTTAGTTGTAGATGCGAACAACTGTAGCACAACTACATCTATTACAGTTACAGCTAATCCAAAACCAGTTTACACGATTTCAAAAACAGAAATCAACTGTAATGGTGAAACGGCTCAAATTAGTGTTAACGTTACTAATGCTAACGGATACACTTTACAATACAGTATAGATAATGGCGCAACATTCAGCAGTAATCCTGTTTTCCCTAACCTTACAGGAGGTACTTATAATGTTGTAGTGCGCTATACACTTTCAGGAACAACTTGTACTGATCCTGCTGTTGCACTTGTAATCGATGCTCCTGCAAATGCTTTATCAGCATCAGCGGGTGTTTCTGAATTAGCAGGTTGCGACCCTTCAGGAAACGGATATGGTAAAGTTCGTATTACAAATCCTCAAGGAGGAACACCTCCTTATACCTATAGCTTCAATGGAGGTACATCTTATGGAACTTCAAATGAAGCTTATGTTGCTCCAGGAACTTACACGCTTTATGTAAGAGACTCTAAAGGTTGTACGTTTGCAATGCCAGGTGTGGTTTTAGATCCAAAACCAGCAGATCCTACAATTGCAGTGGGTGCACCAGTTTACAACTGTAACGGTACTGCAACAAGTACTGTAACAGTAACCAATAACGGAGGAGCAAATTATACTTATGAGTATTACCTTGATAATGTATTAAATACAAATACACCTCCTAACGTTTTTCTAAATGTTCCTTCGGGATCTCATACAGTAAGCGTAAAATATAATTTAGTTTCTGTTCCAACATACAGTAATTTATTAATTGAAGATTTCGGGTCAGGAGGAACTACAACAACTCCTGGTATCGCGTCTGCATACTGTTTCAACGATCAAAGAGTTAACCCTCCTTATACTTGTTCTTTAAATGGAACACCAACTCGTTCTGTAGAGGATAACCAATATTCAGTAACAAGTTTCTTCTGGAGAAATGATACTGCTTGGTACCACTTTAAAGATCATACTTCAAATGGCTCTGACGCAAACGGAAGATATTTATTAGTAAATATTGGAGCTGCAGCAGGACCTTACGGAGTTTTATACAGTAAACCAATTATCGATGTTATTCCAAATCAACCGGTAATGGTTTCTTTATACGTAGGTAACTTATTAAATACTGGTGTAAATGGAGCAGCTCCTATCGTACGATTTGAGTTAGTGAATAGTGCTGGTACTGTAGTGGCTACAGAAGATACTGGTAAAATTGCTGAAGCAGCAAATGATCCAAACAGAACAAAATGGGTTCCTATTAATATTTCATTAAACCCAGGAAACAATACGAATTTAACTTTTAGAATTCGTTCTGGAAGTGTTGAATATGGTGGAAATGATATCGTAATTGATGATATCTGGGTACGTCAGATTCCAAAATCATGTATCAGCCAAAAAGATTTCCCAATTGTTATTGACAGCAATAAAGCATTTTCAGCTTCTATAACAGGAGTTAAAAATGTTACTTGTAATGGTGGAAATAATGGAGAAATTACTATTGCGGCACAAAACTTTAATCTTCCATACGGATTTGATTATTCTATCAACAATGGAACTACTTGGATAAACTCTAAAGTATCTCCTGTAACAATAACAGGTTTAACAAGCCAAACATACGCAATTCAAATACGTTATAACAATAGCGCATCGACTTGTAGCTTCCCATTCTCTCAACCTATTACAGCACCAGCTGCTTTAGCGGTTACAGCTCAGGTTACATCTCAGCCAACTTGTACAAATGGAGCTTCTATTACGGCGACAGTAACAGGAGGAACGCCTAGTTATCAATATGAGTTAAGACAAAATAATGGAACTACAGTTGTAGTACCATTCCAAACGTCGAATGTATTTACCAATATTCCTTCTGGAACGTATAGAATAGTAGTTAGAGATGCTAACTCTTGTTCATCTCCAGCTTCAGCAACGGTTAATATTACCTCTCCAAATGCTCCAACAGCTTCGTTAGCTGCAAGTTCTGATTTATGTTACGATACCGTAAATCAAGCAACACTTGTAGTAACGGCTACTGGAACTGGAACTTTAACGTATAGTTTAGATGGTGCTGCAGCTCAGACTTCTAACACATTTACAAATGTTGGTCCTGGTACGCATAACATCTTAGTAACAGATAGTAATAACTGTACGGCTGCTATCAGTAATATTGTTATTGCACCACAGTTGCAAGGAAGTGCCACTATCTCTAAAACATTAGATTGTACAACATCTCCAAATGCTACTATTACAGTTTCTATTACAGGAGGCACAAGTGCTTTTACTTATAAAGTGAGAAGAAATAGTGCAGCTTATGGTTCTTCAATCAATGTAACGGGTAATTCATTTGTGTACACTGCAACAACAGCAGCAACTTATACTTTTGAAATTACAGATTCTAAAGGATGTATTACCACAACAAGTGCTATAATCAGCCCTCTTACAAACCCTACTGTAACAGCAACTAAGGTTGATGCAACTTGTAATGGTGCTTCAACAGGGTCTGTACAATTAGTAGGAGCTGGTGGATCAGGTTCTTATACTTACTTGTTCTACAGAAGTACAACAACTCCTGTTCCAACGACTTATACAACACAATCAAATTATACAGGTTTAGCAGCAGGAACGTATAACTTCCGAGTTATGGATAGTAATGGTTGTACCTCTGCTGTTGGAAGCATTACTATTGCTGAACCAACAACTTTAACAGGCACTGCATCTGCAACAGCATTTTCTTGTAATGCATCAAATGTAAAACAAGCAGCGACTGTAACAATTGCCGTTCCAACAACAGGAACAGCTCCATATCAATATAGTTTTGATGGTGGTACAACTTTCTCAAGCACACGTACATTATCTGTTACAGATAACGGCACAAATCAAACTATTTCTTATGTAGTAAGTGATGCTCAAGGTTGTAAAACTCCTGTTCAAACTATTACAATAAACAGATTAAATCCTCCTACTGATATTTCATTCAGTTCAAATGCAGTAACTTGTACAGCAACAACTACGACAGTTACAGCAACTGCAACAAATGGAGTAGGAACATTAACATATTCAATTACATCACCAGCTGCATCTGCTGCTTCTAATACAACAGGAGTATTCCCAGGATTAGCTGCAGGAACTTATAACTTTAGAGTTACTGATGCAAACGGATGTTATTTTGACAAACCTTACACTATTACTCCAGTAACTCCAATCGCTGTTGTTGGAAACAAAACAAGCGATGCTCTATGTAAAGGAGGAGCTACAGGATCTGGTACTTACACAGTTTCTGGAAATGCTACTGTAGGTGCTTATACATTTACATTAACAGCAGGAACATTGGGTTCAGGTACACTTACTAAATCAGGAAACACATTAACATTATCAAATGTGGTTGCTGGTACTTATACAGTTCGTGTAACCGATAATGCAACAGGTTGTACTGCTAATGCAAGCATTGTAATCGCAGAACCTGCAAATGCTTTAACATTCACAGCTGCTGCAAGCAATGTAAATTGTAACAATGACAATTCACAAATTACCGTTACGGCTGCAGGCGGAACACCAAATTATACTTACGCAGCAGTAAGATCAGGTGCTGCAGCTCCAACAGTTTATGCAGCAAGTAATGTAGTTACAGTTGATACTAATTCTGGTGCAGATTTAGTTTGGGACGTATATGTAAAAGACACTAACGGATGTATTACAAGAAATGCTGTTACTGTTGCAGCAGATAACCTTCCAACGGTAACAGCAACAAACGGAAATCAGTGTACAGCTTCTGGAAACTCATTTACAATTACTGCAACAGGTACTGGATTAGCGCCATTAACATACAGTATTGATGGTACTTCTTTCCAAACCGGAAATACATTTAACGTTGCGGCTGGTACTTATACAGTAACAGTAAAAGACAGAAATGGTTGTACAGCTACTACAGCAACAGCACTTACTATTTATCCACAATTAACTACTGTAGGTGTAGTTACGAAAGAATTAGATTGTACCGCTACACCAAATGCAACTATTACAGTTACTATTGGCGGAGGAAGATCTCAATTTACATACACAGTACAAAAAGGATCAGGAACTCCAAGTGCATCAAGCGCCCCAATTTCAGGTCCAACATTTACATATTCAGTTACTCCTGCAAATGCAGATACTTATACTTTCGTAGTTAGAGATGCTAACGGATGTCAAAGTACAGTAGTAACGAAAGTTGATCCTATTTCAAATCCTACTGTTACAGCAGTTCAAACAAACGCAAGCTGTAATGGTGCTTCTGACGGATCTGTTACTTTAACAGGTGCAGGCGGATCAGGCGGATTTACATATAGCAATAATGCCTCAACAGGATTCACAACTAATCCAACATTTACAGGATTAGCAGCAGGTTCTTATACTTTCTATGTAAGAGACAGTAAAGGATGCCAGGGATCTGTAGCAGTTACCATTACACAGCCAAGTACTTTAGCAGCAACAATTGCAACAGTTCCATTCTCTTGTAATGCTGCAAACGGTAAAGTAGCAGGAACAGTTACAATCAACGTGACTGCTGGAACTGGTACAGCACCATACGAATACAGCTTCAACGGAAGCGCATTCAGCTCAAACAATGTATTAACATTAAACGATAACGGAGCTGACCAGCCATTTACATACTCAGTTAGAGATGCTAAAGGATGTCCTGTAACAGGTTCAGGAACTTTATTAAGATTGAACCCTCCAACAGACTTAACTTTTGCTTCTCCTGCGGTTACTTGTACCGCTACAACAACTACTGTTACTTTAACAGCAACAAATGGAGTGGGAACATTGAGATATGAAACAATTGCTCCATCTCCAGTTATTATTGCAAAACAAACTTCTAATTCATTTGCAGGTCTTGCTCCTGGATCGTATACTTTCAGAGTAACAGATGCAAACGGATGTTATTATACAGAAGCTTATGTTGTAAGCCCAGTAACTCCTATTTCTGTTACAGGTAATAAAACAAGTGACGTTCTTTGTAGAGGAGGTTCTACAGGATCTGGAACGTATACAGTTTCTGGAAATGCTACTGTAGGTGCTTATACATTTACATTAACAGCAGGAACATTAGGTTCAGGTACACTTACTAAATCAGGAAATACATTAACATTATCTAATGTTGCAGCAGGAACATACACGGTTCAGGTAACAGATACAGCAACAGGTTGTACTAATTCTGCAAGTATCGTTATTGGTCAGCCAGCGGCTAACTTAGCCATTACATCTGCTGTCGCAACTAATGCTAACTGTAACAACGACAATTCACAAATTACGGTTACTGCAACAGGCGGTACACCTAACTATACTTATGCTTATGCTATAAGCCCGTCAACAGTTCCATCATCTCCTTACACAAATAGTGCTATTTTAACAGTAGATACTAATTCTGGAGCTAACATGGTTTGGGATGTATATGTTAAAGATGCTAACGGATGTACAGTAAAATCTACAGTTACAGTAATTATGGATGCTATGCCAGCAGTTACAAACGTAACCGTAAACAATCAATGTACAGCTTCTGGAAGCGGATTTACAATCACGGCAACAGCAACAGGTCTAGCTCCATTAACGTACGGAATCGCTGGTCCAACTGGAGCATTCCAGACAAGCAATACATTTACAGTTCCAGCAGGATCATATACAGTATACGTTAAAGACGCAAATGGTTGTATTGCATCTGCTCCAGCAGCAACAACTGTTTACCCTCAATTAACAGCAACTGGTACAGTTACTAAAGAGTTAGATTGTACCGCTACACCAAACGCAACTATTACAGTTACAATTGGCGGAGGAAGATCTCAATTCACATATACAGTACAAAAAGGATCAGGAACACCAAGTACAGCAAGTGCTCCAATTTCAGGTCCAACATTTACATACTCAGTTACTCCTGCAAATGCAGATACTTATACGTTTGTAGTTACAGATGCTAACGGATGTCAAAAAACAGCTGTTGTTACAGTTGATCCAATTACAAATCCTACTGTTACAGCAGTTCAAACAAACGCAAGCTGTAATGGTGCTTCTGACGGATCTGTTACTTTAACAGGTGCAGGTGGATCAGGCGGATTTACATACAGCAATAATGCATCAACAGGATTCACAACTAATCCAGCATTTACAGGATTAGCAGCAGGTTCTTATACTTTCTATGTAAGAGACAGTAAAGGATGCCAGGGATCAGTAGCAGTTACCATTACACAGCCAGTTACTTTAGCAGCTACCATTACAACAGTTCCATTCTCTTGTAATGCAGCAAACGGTAAAGTAGCAGGAACAGTTACAATCAACGTGACTGCTGGAACAGGTACTGCACCTTATCAATACAGCTTCAACGGAAGCGCATTCAGCTCAAATAATGTATTAACATTAAACGATAACGGAGCTGACCAGCCATTTACATACTCAGTTAGAGATGCTAAAGGATGTCCTGTAACAGGTTCAGGAACTTTATTAAGATTGAACCCTCCAACAGACTTAACTTTTGCTTCTCCTGCGGTTACTTGTACCGCTACAACAACTACTGTTACTTTAACAGCAACAAATGGAGTTGGAGCATTACAATATGAAACAATTGCACCATCACCAGTAATTGTACCTAAACAAACCTCTAATGCTTTCGCAGGTTTAGCGCCGGGAACTTATATGTTTAGAGTTACAGATGCTAATGGATGTTATTATACAGAAGCTTATACGGTTAATCCGGTTACACCAATTACAGTTACAGCTAGCAAATTAAGTGATGTATTATGTAATGGAGGAAATACAGGTTCTATCAGATTAAATGTTTCTGGTTTTGGATCTACTTATTCGTATACAGTTAACGGAGGAACAGCTGTTACAGGAGTAAATACTGCTACAGTTACATTATCTAATTTAACAGCTAATACTTATGCAATTGTTATTACTGATGAAGTAACAGGATGTACAGCGAATGCTTCTATTACAATTGGCCAGCCAGCAGCTGCCCTATCGGCAACTTACACAGCAGTTAATGCTAACTGTTTCGTAAGCACTTCTGAAGTAACGGTTACAGCAGCAGGAGGAACACCAGTTTACAGATATTCATTTGTACAAGATGGTGCACCAGCGGGAACGTATACAAATAACAACAAAGCAAACTTAGATCCAGCAGTTAACTTAAACTGGGATGTTTACGTAATCGATGCAAATGGTTGTACATTCAAACTTGATGTAACCATTACAAGAGATCCAGTTCCAACAGTTACAGCTTCAGCTACTGGTCAATGTTTTGGTGTAGGTTCTTACACTATTACAGCAACACCAGGTGCTGGTTTAGTAGCGCCATTAAGCTATAGTATTAACGGAGGAGCTTCTTACCAGGCAGGTAATACATTTGTAATTACGACTCCTGGAAGTTATACAGTTAGAATTAAAGATGGTAACGGATGTACAGCAAACAGTAACGTTGTTATTGTAAACAATGCATTAACATTAAATGCCGTTTTAGATAAAGATATTACATGTTCTGCTCCAGTTAATGCACAAATTACGTTAACACCAGCAGGAGGAATCGGACCATTTACGTATACAAGTTCTCCAAATACAGGAACATTTGCTGGAAATGTATTCACAACTGGCACAGCTGGTTCATATACTTTCACAGTAACAGATTCAAGAGGATGTACAGCTACATCATCTGCAGTTATCGTTACTACACCAGTATTACCTGAAATTACTGGAGTTACACAAACTCAAAACATAAACTGTAATGGTGATGCTACTGCAGCAATCGCTATTACTATTGACAATACAAAAGGTCAGGCACCATTCGTATACACGGTATTAAACACCACTACAGGAGTTAATTACGGTTCTCAAACATCTGGTTTGGCAGCTGGTGATTATGTAGTTACAGTTACAGATGCGAAAGGATGTACAGATACATTCAATATTACTATTTTACAGCCTACACCAATTGTAGTAAGCAGAACAGTTACTCCAATTACTTGTGGTGCAGGTGGTGTATCTTTAGGATCTATCACAATTAACTCTGTTACTGGAGGTACGCCAAATTACACGTACCACGTAACAGGTGTTAATGGTTATAACAAACAAATCACAAACCAAACAGGTTCTACTGCTGTTTTTGAAGTAGTTGACTTTGGTTTATACCAAATCATCATTACAGACGCGAACGGATGTACAAATATTGAACAAAATGTATTTGTTGCTTCTCCGCCAGATGATTTAGATATAACAGTAACACCGCCGCCAGCTGATTGTTCTTCATTAGGTTCAGCAGTTGTGGCTATTGGTGCTGCTTCAACAAACATTACAGGTCCTGGTCCATTCCACTTTGCAGTTTACACAGGTCCAGGAATGGTTTATTCTGCACCAACAACACTTCCATGGTATGACGAAGATGCGGTGGGAAGTAAGAAAACATCTATTCCTAACTTATTACCAGGAGTTAAATACACTTTCATTGTACATGATGGTGGAACAGGATGTTACTACTATGAAACAGCTGAATTCCCTATCCCAACTAACTCTACATTAACAGTAACAGGATTAACAGCTAATAATATTACTTGTAGAGGAAGTAATAATGGAAATGTTTCATTCACAGTAAATAGTACATACCCAACTGCAACACCAATTAGTTATGAAATCTATGATGCTTTCACTTTAGTTAGCACTGGTATTACAGGAACAGGTACTGTTCCGGCTAATGGTAATCTTGCAATCAACAACCTTGGTGCATTAAGTTTCGGAAATTACGTAGTAGTAATTAGAGAAACTGCAGGAGCAACAAATGCAGGATGTAGTGTTGCTACTAATTCATTTAATATTACAGAATCTGCTATTGATTTATCAGTTACAGCTTCGGTTTCTAAAAATGCAAACTGTAATCCAAACTCTGGTATTATTACAGCTATTGGAAAAGATGGAACAGCTCCATATACATATTTATTATTACCTGATACAGATCCTGTACCTACAGCAACAACTGCTGGATGGGCTTCTGCTAATACATTTAACAGAAATGCAGGAAACTACGTGGCTTATGTAAAAGATGCTTACGGTTGTATTAAAGCGGCTCCAGTTACATTAGACAGAGATGCAGATCCTACAATTACAGCACCAGCAGCAATTTGTTACGATGGTACTCCATTTACAATTACAATTACAGGAACAGTAGATCCTGCAGTTGCGGGAGCACCTACTTACAGTGTTAACGGTAGTACATTCCAAACAAGCCCTAACTTTACATTTAATGCTTCTGGAATATATACTTTAGTTATAAAAGATGGTAATGGCTGTACAGCTACTACTACTTATGAAGTTAAACCACAATTATTATTAAACGTGGCATTAACGAAAGAACTTGATTGTACAGCAACTCCAAATGCCCAAATTACTTTAACGGCTACTGGTGGTTACAATACTGCATATACGTATGAGTACTCTACAAATGGTGGAGGAAGCTATACTACTATGGCTACAAACGTACTTTCAACAAGCGTTCTAGGAAATTACATTTTCAGAGTAAGCGATGCTAAGCTGCCAACAGCTTGTCAAGCTACTGAAACATTTACATTAGATCCTCTTCCAAACACTGTTTTCACAACTACGCAAACTGACGTAAGCTGTAATGGTGGTTCAGATGGAACAATTACGGTAAATGTTACTTCAGGAGTTGGTCCTTACGAATACCAATTAGACGGAGGAACATTCCAAACATCAAATGTATTCACAGGATTATCTGCTGGTAACTCATATATTATTACCGTAAGAGATGCTAAATCTTGTATTTTCCCAAGTTCAGCAATCACAATATTACAACCAACCGCTTTAACAGCTACTTCAGCTATTACTGCTAATTTAGTTTGTGCGGCTGGAAACCTTCCAACTAAAGCAGTTGTTACTGTAACTGCTGCTGATGGAACAGCTCCATACTTATACAGTTTTGATGGAGGAGCAACATATACCAGCACAAATACGTATGAAACGTTTGCTGGTATTACATTTGACGTTTTCGTTAAGGATGCTAAAGAATGTATCTTCATTTTACCAAATGGAGTAGATGTACCAGCCTTGAACCCTCCAACGAATATGGATATCACAGGTACGCCGATTTATTGTGCGCCTGCTGCAAACACGACAAGTACAGTTACGATCAGCAATGTGATCAACGGAGTTGGAACACTTCAATATGAGATTTTATCTCCTGTTGCAGTTCCAAAACAGACTTCAGCTGTATTTGCAGGATTAGCGCCTGATACTTACTTATTCCAGGTAACAGATGCTAACGGATGTACGTTCCAGAAATCATACACAGTTGTTCCTGTAACCAACATCAGCATTGCAGGCCAGTTAGTGAGCAATGTGGTTTGTAACGGACAGGCAAACGGAGCTGTAAGATTTACAGTTGCTGATTACGGAACAGCATATACAGCAGTTCTTACAGCAGGTACAGGCACACTGGCACAGACAGGAAACACAGTGAATGTTACAGGTTTAGTTCCTGGAACTTACACAGTACAGGTAACAGATAACACAACAAGCTGTACAGCTACAGCTTCAGTGGTGGTTACCCAGCCAGCAGCACTTGGCTTAACTATTGTGAGCAACGTAAACGCAAACTGTAATTTTGGAGCAAAAGTTGAAGTTGCTGCCGCAGGCGGTACACCAAACTACAGATACCAGTTTGTTCAGGACGGAGCAGCACCAAATCCTCTGGATTACGATACAGCAGCAAATGCAGTATTAGATCCGGCAGTAAATACACAATGGGATGCTTACGCAATTGATGCCAACGGATGTGTAACTATGGTTGATATCACAATCGCTACCGATGCACTTCCAACAATCAATTCATCAGCAGGATTATACTGCTACACAGGAACTCCGGTGCCTATCACAATTACAGGAACTTATGTCGGCACACCGACATACAGTATCGGTAACGGCTACCAGTCAAGTCCTAACTTTGTATTGAATGCTCCGGGCAACTACGTATTCTATATTAAAGACGGAAACGGCTGTATTGTTTCAAGTCCGTATACCTTACGCCAGGAATTGTTACTGCAGGCTACACTTACACAGGATTTAACTTGTGCAGGATCAGCAAGCATTACATTATTAGCGACTCAGGGAACATTAACATACACAGGATTTGAAGTTGACTTTAACGGAGGCGGATATGTGGCTGCAACATCACCATATACAGCTGCTGCACCTGGAACGTACACTTTCAGAGTAACAGACAGCCAGGGATGCCAGGCATTATCGATTCCGGTAATAGTTACGCCAACAACGACTCCTACAGCAACATTCACACAGACTAATGTAAGCTGTATAGGAGGAAACGACGGAAGCATCATTGTTACAGCTGCTAATGGTATCCTTCCATACCAGTACAGAATCAACGGCGGAGCTTACCAGAGTTCAAACATCTTTACAGGATTAACAGCAGGAACCTACAACATTGAAGTACAGGATGCTAAACAATGTACCTCAGTAATCGTAACAGCTACTATTACTGAACCTACGGCTCTTGCAGCTACAGCTGTACTGACACAGAGTTTAACATGCGGAACAGGAAATGCTACCCAGCCTGCAGTAGTTACAGTAAATGTAACAGCAGGAACAGGAACAGCTCCTTACCAATACAGTTTCAATGGAGGAACCAACTACAGTGCAACAAATACGTTCACTACTTACAGTTCAGGAACAGTTACGGCATACGTAAAAGATGCTAACAACTGTATCATTGCTGTACCGGTTAGTGTAACTATTCCAGCCTTGAATCCTCCAACGATTAACACAATTACTGGAACACCTATTTACTGTGCTCCAACAGCTAGCACAACTAGTACAGTAACAGTAACTGTTACAAATGGAGTTGGTGCATTACATTATGAAATTCTTTCTCCTGCAAGTGCAGTAACAAATACTTCAGGGGCTACTAGTGGTGTCTTTACATTACTTGATGCAGGTACTTACTTGTTCCAAGTTACAGACGCTAACGGTTGTAAAGATGAAGAATACTACACTGTTGATCCTTTAGTGAACATTACTATTGCTGGTCAATTAGTAAATGATGTGAGCTGTAATGGAGGTGCGAATGGTTCTGTGAAATTTGACGTCGATAACTTTACTGGAACATACACTGTTGCATTAATCGGAGGTCCAACTACAGGAACTATTACACAAACAGGTAAAGTGGTAACTTTAACTAACTTACCAATTGGTACATACACAGTTGAAGTAACAGATCAAACAACAAACTGTACAGCTAGTGCTTCAGTAACTGTTGGTGAACCATCGGTATTGACATTAACTGAAACAACAAACATAAATGCAAACTGTAATTCTGGTGCACAAGTTAGCGTAACTGCTGCAGGTGGAACTCCAAATTATCAATACGCATTCATCGCAGGAACAGGGACTCCAACAGCTGCTGATTATTCAAACAGTAATAATGCGGTTCTTGATCCAGCAGTAAGCTTAAATTGGACAGCATACGTGATCGATTCTAATAATTGTGAAACGTTTATCCCAATTACAATTGCAGTTGATCCATTGCCAAGCGCAATTACTGCAAATGTTACAAGCCAATGTCCAACAGCAGCTGGTGAATATACATTTACCGTTAATGTTGGTTCAGGTGTTGCACCATACGAGTATAGCATTGGAAACGGATTCCAATCTAGCCCAACATTTACTGTAAATGCAGCAGGAACTTATGATATTACAGTAAGAGACGCTAATGCATGTACTGCAACTGCCACAGCAGCGGTGACTATTTCACCAGCATTACAGCTTGACACTACAGTTAATGCGCTTCCAAGCTGTACATTAAATAATGGTGTTATTACAGCAACTGCAACAGGTGGTTCTGGAACAGCAAATTATAGATATACATTAGACGGAGGTGTGATTGTAAACACGACTCCGGCAGTATTCAACAATGTTGCTCCAGGTACACATATTGTACGAGTAAGAGACGTCGTTACAGGATGTGCATTCCAAGTAACAATTGAAATCGCTCCTGCAACTGTTATCACAGGACTTGCATTACAAGGAAGAAACGTTTCTTGTAAAGGTGGATCTGATGGATCAATCACTACTAGCTTAACTCCAAGTGGTGCAGGCGTAAATGATAACCCAGTTTATACGTACACCTTAACAGGAACAACTGCTTTAGGAGTTGCTGTTAACAGACCAGCACAAACTGACAATGTATTTGAAAACCTTGAAGCTGGAGATTATACCGTAACGGTTACTTCAGGAAGAGGTTGTCAAGATTCTGAAGATATCAGAATCAGCGAACCAAACGTAATAACTGTAGGTGCGCCAGTAATTGCACAGTACGGTTGTGCTGCTGGAACAAATGCTTCAGGATATGCTACAATCACTGTTAATTCAGTAACAGGTGGATCAGGAAACTACGTAATCTACGAGTTCTTGAAAAACGGAGTAGTAGTTCAAAAAGGTGCTGATAACGTATACAGCGAAGCTGATTTCTTAGGAGGAAGCTATACTGTAAATGTTTATGACGATAATGGATGTATGGGATCTACTACTGGAACAGCTGTTGTTAATCCGTTTATTAGCTTAGACGATATCAACGTTACTGTAAATACAGCTGTAACATGTACTTCAAACGAAGACATTACAGTTACAGTATCAACAACAGGAGGTACACCAGTATTATTAAACTATACAGTTACAGGTACGAATGGTAATACATTCAGCCAGACAAATACAAACGGAGTATTCACAGGATTAACAATTGGTGATTATCTAATCACAGTTCAAAACCCTGCGACAGGATGTATTATTGAAGAAGTTCATTATGTAAACGATCCTAATACTTTCGAAATCCAAGCAGTAACAGTTAACGGAAAAATCTGTTTCGGTGCTGCTAACGGAAGCGTTGACTTAACTTTTGTAGATAACCAATTGAACCCAACAGACGATGCCGGAATATTCAACTACGTAATCACTGGTCCGGTTCCAAGCAACGGAACTTCTACAAATGCAGGTCCAGTTAGAATTTCTAACTTAACCGCTGGTCAATATACTGTTGTAGCAACATTAGTAAACAACCCATTCTGTACAGTAAGCACATTGTTCACAATCGAACAGCCTGCAGCAGAATTAACATTGACTACTACAAAAGCAGATATTACATGTGCTGCTGGTAACAATGATGGACAAATTACTGCTACAGCAATTGGCGGATGGGATAACGGATATGAGTATCAGTTACTATTAAACGGAACCGTTTTAGTTGATTACTCTGCTCAAGCTGTATTCCCAGGATTATCAGCAGGTAACTACACAATTAACGTAAGAGACAACGCAGGTTGTATCGATACAGCAACTGAAGTATTAGTAGTACCAGCGCCAATCGTTATCAATGCAACAGCAAATGCAACTATGTTAACTTGTTTCGGAGATAAATCTGGAGTAATTACAGTAGATCCGCCAACAGGAGGACAAGGAAGCAACTACATGTACACATTGAACATTGTATCAGCAAATCCTGTTGTATCATCTGGACCTCAATCAAGCCCAGTATTCAGCGGATTAGGTGCAGGAACCTATACAATAACGGTTACAGACGGATTCAACTGTTCTGCAACATCAACAAATATTGTAATTAATGAGCCTACAGAAGTAGTTCCAACATTAGTTGAAGAAACTTCACAAACCTGTTTAACTCAGGCAACATTAACATTAAGCGCAGTAGGAGGAACAGCTCCATATACGTATAGTGATGATGCTAGTTTCACAACAACATTAGGCACATTTACATCATCAGTAACTTTCGCAGTTCCAGTTGGTAAACACAGCTACTATGTGAAAGATGCAATTGGATGTGTAGGATTTGTTTCTAACGAAATTGCAATCGATCCATTAGAACCGCTTGATATTGATGTTGACGTTACTAATGCAGTTGTAAAATGTACAGGTGAAGCTACAGGAGTTATCGTAGCAGAAGCTAAAGGCGGATTAGGAAACTATGTGTATACTTTAGAAAATGCTGGAGGTACAGTAGTTCAAGGACCACAATCTACTGGAATCTTCGAAGACTTAGTAATTGGAGATTACATTGTAAAAGTAGTAAGCGGCGATTGTGAAGATGCATCTGCTCTTATTACAATCAACGAGCCGCCAGTTGCTTTACAAGCTACATTTGACGCAACAAATGTTTCTTGTTTCGGTGAAAACAATGGTAAAATTGTTGTAACTGCAACAGGAGGTACAGGACAAATTAAATATGCGATATCACCAGACTTAAACCAGTTTGATTCGATTAACATTTTTGATAAACTTACATTCGGTACATATACTGTAATCGCTCAGGATGAAAACGGATGTTATGTAATGACAGATGTAGTGATCACGCAGCCAGCGTTACCACTTTCAGCAGCTGTAACACCTAATTCAATCCTTGGTGAGCAGTGCGTTGGAGATCTAAATGGTGAATTTACAATTGACATTGCTGGAGGAACAGCTCCTTACACAGTAAGTCTTGATAACATCAATGGTCCATTTGTTGCGGTAACAGGAACACAGCATACATTTGATGGTCTTGCTGGTGGAAACCACACAGCATTCGTTAAAGATGCTAACGGTTGTGATTATGAAATCGAAGTTCTTGTACCAACGGCTGTAGATCTTGATCCATTAAGAGAAGTAGTTTACGGATGTGAGACAAATACAGTTACAGTAACCATTAATGGAACAGTTGATCCTTCTGAAGTTGATTATGCTCTTGATAACCAAGCAGGTCCATATCAATTGGATAATGTATTTAAAGATGTAGCTCCTGGAACTCACGTAATTTATGCTAGACATACTAACGGATGTATCCAGCCAACAGCAAGCTTCAACATTGTAGCATTCGATAAATTAACTATCAAATTATCTGATGGTCAGCCAGAAATGAACGTGATTTCTGTAACAGGTGTAGGAGGAGCTCCAAGCTACGAATACAGCTTCAACGGAGAACCATTCACAACATCTAACAAATACAAAATCTACAAATCTGGAGATTATGAAGTAATTGTAAGAGATCAAAATGGATGTACCGCGACAATGATTGTTCCAATGACTTACGTAGATGTTTGTATTGACAATTACTTTACGCCTAATGGTGACGGAATCTCTGACACTTGGGGTCCTGGTTGTACAAATATTTACAACAACCTTGTGTTCGAAATCTTTGACAGATACGGACGTGTAATTGCGAAATACCACTATGGTGAGAAATGGGATGGTAAATATCAAGGTTCAGAATTACCAACAGGAGACTACTGGTACGTTCTTAAACTGAATGACGAGAAAGACTCACGTGAGTTTGTTGGACATTTCACTTTATACAGATAACAAAATAAAGCCCCTATGATGTTATCTAAAAAAATTATTACAATGAAAAAGTTTATTTTATCCTTAGTACTCATGGCTGTAACAACAAGTTACAGCCAAGAGTTAAACCTACCGGTATTTACTCAGTATTTGGCCGATAACCCTTTTATTCTTTCTCCAGCATACGCAGGTATCGGAGATAACCTTAGAATTAGAGCAAACGGTCTTACTCAATGGGTAGGTATTAAGGATGCGCCAGATAATCAATCTCTTTATGCTGACTTTAGGGTTTTAGATCGTTCAGGAGTTGGAATTTCTCTTTACAATGATAAAAACGGAAATACCAGACAAACAGGAGCAAAAGTCTCTTTTGCACACCACTTGATTTTAGATTATTACTCTCAGCAGTATTTATCTTTTGGTATCTCGTATAACTTCAACAGCTTCCGTATTGATACAGGTAATTTTACCAGTACTGATCCAGGAGTTACAGACAATCGTTATAGCGGTAACAATAACTTTGATATTAGTGCTTTGTATCGTAACAAAGGATTTTATTTTAGTTTCAATGCCAATAACGTGTTGAAGAAAAACATTAATGTTGAAAGAGCCAACGAACCAGATTTACTTTCGAACTTTCAAGTATACAGTGGTTTCACTTTCAAAGATGGAGAAAACAACCGTATCGAATATGAACCATCTGTATTCTACCAGTACTTTGCTAGTGACGGTCGTTCTACAACCGACTTGAACTTCAAATACAGAAAATACAATCGTTACGAAGATTACTATTGGATTGGAGTGTCATATCGTTTCTTAAACGATCAATTCCCAAAACCACTATCTGTAGCGCCAATGGCCGGTTTTATGAAATCGAAATTCTATTTTGCGTATTCATATCAGTTTATGTTTAACGGACTAAGCAGTTATAACAGCGGTACGCACTCTATAACAATCGGATTCGATTTCTTACAATCAGTTAGTAACTGTCCTTGTACGCAGAGCCCGGTTCACGATTAAACTCTTAACATTAAAACTTACTGTTTATATTGAAAACAGTAAGTTTTAGTGTTTTATAGAAATAAATTTTCTTCTTATTTCTACGATTTTTGTTTTTTTTTCACTGTTTACATCGTTTTCGTTGTAATAGCGCATTATTTTTCGTTTTTTTCGAATTTAATACAAGCTTAAATATCCTATATTTGTTTTTCTTTCAAAAAAACTAAAAAATTATCAAATGAAAACTTTAAGCGAT
This sequence comes from Flavobacterium sp. H4147, assembly GCF_029360735.1. Lineage (NCBI taxonomy): Bacteria > Pseudomonadati > Bacteroidota > Flavobacteriia > Flavobacteriales > Flavobacteriaceae > Flavobacterium > Flavobacterium sp. H4147. Next base: position 1,254,031 of record NZ_JARKNB010000001.1, read on the forward strand.
TTCGATTTTAAAAATAAAAAGGCAATTATCCGTGTTGATTTTAATGTGCCGTTAGACGAAAACTTTAATGTAACGGATACAACACGTATTGAAGCTGCAAAACCAACTATCGATGCTATTTTAGCACAAGGTGGAAGTGTAATTTTAATGTCACACTTAGGAAGACCAAAAGGAGCAGAAGAAAAATACTCTTTAAAACACATCCTTAAAACAGCTTCTGAAATTTTAGGAGTACAGGTTAAATTTGCTGAAAACTGTGTAGGCGAACCAGCTCAAACTGCAGCAAAAGATTTAAAACCGGGAGAAGTTTTATTACTTGAAAATTTACGTTTTCATGCTGAAGAAGAAGCAGGAGATGTAGCTTTTGCAAAAGAATTAGCATCACTTGGAGATATCTACGTAAACGATGCATTTGGAACAGCACACAGAGCTCACGCTTCGACAACTATTATTGCACAATTCTTTCCAAACGATAAATGTTTCGGAACCTTATTGGCAAAAGAAATTGACAGTTTAAACAAAGTACTTAAAAATAGCGAAAAACCAGTAACAGCAGTTTTAGGAGGATCGAAAGTTTCATCAAAAATTACCGTTATTGAAAACATTCTTGACAAAGTAGATCACATGATCATCGGAGGAGGAATGACATTTACGTTTATTAAAGCTCAAGGAGGAAAAATCGGTGAATCAATCTGCGAAGATGACAAACTTGATTTAGCACTTGAAATTTTGAGATTAGCAAAAGAAAAAGGAGTACAGGTTCACATTCCTGTTGATGTAGTAGCTGCTGATGATTTCTCAAATACAGCCAATACTCAAGTTGTAGATGTTACTGCAATTCCTGATGGATGGCAGGGTCTTGATGCAGGGCCTAAATCTTTAGAGAACTTCAAAAAAGTAATTTTAGAGTCAAAAACTATTTTATGGAATGGACCTTTGGGCGTTTTCGAGATGGAAACTTTCTCCAAAGGAACTATCGCTTTAGGTGATTTTATAGCAGAATCAACTAAAAACGGTGCATTTTCTCTAGTAGGAGGAGGTGATTCTGTTGCAGCAGTAAAACAGTTTGGTTTTGAAGATAAAATGAGCTACGTTTCCACTGGTGGCGGGGCTATGCTTGAAATGTTAGAAGGAAGAATTTTACCTGGAATCGCTGCGATTTTAGACTAAAATATCACAATTAACATTTTTTTGCGTGTTTTTTATCGATAAACTGTTTAAGTTTGCAAAAATAGGACTTCTATAATTAATTGATTTATAGAATTTTAAAAAAATGTTATATGATTGTAAAGAAAATCTCCTTAGTGGTTACGGCTTTATTTTCAATGTCGATGTTCGCGCAGGAAACTGCAGAAGTCACAAAAGAAATAAAACCAGAAGTTAGGTTATCGTATTTAGATTCAATTAAAAGCACATTCAAAAAAGATAATCTGGCCACACGTGTCGATAGCCTTTGGATGAATGAGTTAGTGAGCCTGGATATTTATGACGATCTAACCAAAGACATTCAAACTATCAACAAAGATGTAACTGTTGATGAAGAACTGCCAACAGAATTGCTCAAACAACGTTTGGCAGTAATGAATGAGAAATCACCATTTGAGATTGAATACAATCAAGGATTAGAAAATGTAATAAAGTCATTCCTTAAGAACCGTAAAAAATCGTTTTCTCGATTAATGGCTTTATCAGAATACTACTTTCCAATATTCGAGGAATCATTTGCAAAAGAAAAAATTCCGTTGGAAATAAAATATTTAGCCGTTGTAGAATCTGCTTTAAACCCTAAAGCAGTTTCTAAAATGGGCGCTACCGGACTTTGGCAGTTTATGTACGGAACCGGAAAACAATACGCTTTAAAAATCGACTCTTACATTGATGAAAGAAGCGATCCTCTTAGAGCTACTGCAGCATGCTCAGATTACATGACCCGAATGTTCAATATTTTTAACGATTGGGAATTAGTTTTAGCATCGTATAACTCAGGTCCAGGAAACGTTACAAAAGCAATCCGTCGTTCTGGAGGAAAAACAGGATATTGGGATATTCGTAACTACCTTCCAAAAGAAACACAAGGATATGTTCCTGCATTCTACGCGACAATGTATCTTTTTGAATACCATAAAGAACACGGAATCAATCCGGAAAGAGCGGTAGTAAAACAATTTGAAACAGATACGGTTTGTATCAAAAATCAAATGACCTTCAAGCAGATTGCCGATTTGTTAGACATGCCGCAATCACAAATCCAGCTTTTAAATCCTTCATACAAACTAAATGTAGTACCTTACTATCAAGGTGAACAGCATTTTCTTCGTCTGCCAAAAGATAAGATTGCTACTTTTGTTTCAAATGAAGACAAGATTTACGCATACGTAAACCATGATTCTCAAATCAGAACAATTCCAACAAGACTGGCTCAAAAAATTACTCCAAAAGTAAAAGCAGTTAAAGAGGTTGAGACAGCAAAAGATATTCAGTTCTATAAAGTTAGAAAAGGAGACAACTTAGGAGCCATTGCCGATAAATACAATGTAAACATTTCAGATTTAAAGAAATGGAACAACCTGAAATCGAATGCTGTTGCATTTGGTAAAACGTTAAAAATTAAATCAGAAATTGATGCTGCTCCTAAAGCAGTTAAAGAAGCAAAAGTAACGCCAGCTGTTGAGAAAAATACAGAAGAAGCAATCGCTTCTGCAGAAGAAAAAGACAAAGTTTCGATACAAACTGTTGAGTACACTGTAGCCTCTGGAGACAATTTAGGAAGTATCGCTAAAAAATTCGGTACGACTATTGCGGACTTAAAAGAATTAAATAATCTTACTTCTAACAATATCGGTTTAGGAAAAACATTAGTAGTTTCTAAAATAGTAACCGAAATTGCAGAACCAGAAACACGTGCCGTAGCTGCTAACAACATTGATTCATTCAAGAAAAAACCAGCTTCAGCTAAAAGTATCAGTCAAGATTATTATGTGAAAAAAGGAGATTCTTTATACAGCATTTCAAAAAAATATCCTGGAGTAACCATTTCAGATATCAAAAAATGGAATGACATTAAAGATGAAGATATTAAACCGGGAATGAAACTTAAAATCAACGGATAGTTCAAAAATCTTATTTAAATTTGGGTTTTATTTCATTAAACTAAAAAAATGAATAAAACCCATTTTTTATTTCTACTACTTCCGTTTCTACTGATATCATGCTTAAAGGCAGATAAACAGGCTCCCGTTTCCGGAAAAACAAATACCATTTCGATCATTATTGACGATCAATTGTGGTATGGAGAAGTAGGAGACAGCATTCGAAATAAATTTGCCTCGCCTGTTTTAGGACTTACACAGGAGGAGCCTCTCTTTACCATTAATCAATACCCAGCCAAATTACTCGAAGGTTTTGTAACCGACAGCCGCAGTATTATAGTCGTTAAAAAATCGGCTGTTGAGAAATTCGAAATTACCCACAGTACTACTTTACCGCACAATACATTCCGTATTTACGGAAAATCTGTTGATGATATTATTTGCAGCATCGAACTCAATTCCGCTCAAATCATTAAAATGATTCGGGACGAAGAGATTAAAAAGATTCAGGAAGACAATAGGAAATCACTTTTAAATCCTACTGTAATCAAAAACAAATTCCATATCGACCTTCAAATTCCAACAGGTTATGAATACATGCTTCATAAAAAGAATTTTATGTGGCTTAAAAAAGACATTATCAGTGGAAATACAAGTCTGCTCATTTACCAGATACCACTTCATAACTTAAAAAGAAAAGACAATGTAGTAGGCAATATCATTAAAATGAGAGATTCCATTGGCTATTACATCAAAGGCCGTGAACCCAACACCCGAATGATTACTGGAGAAGCCTATGCACCATATTTCTCAAGTGCCATTGTAGACGGAAAAGACGCCTACGAAACCAAAGGAACATGGGAACTTAAAAATGATTTTATGGCCGGACCTTTTATCAATTACGCAATTGTCGATCCAGTCTATAACCGAATTTTAGTGATTGAAGGATTCTGTTATTCCCCTTCCAACCAAGAGCGTGATTTAATGCTCGATCTTGAAGCTATTATCAAATCTGTGAAAATCGATAAGAGGTAGTTTTTTAGTTATGGGTTATAAGTTATGAGTTATAAGTTATGAGTTATAAGTTATGAGTTATTGATTTGTTTAATTGATTCCATTCAAGTGTTTACATCTAACATTTAACTCCTAACATCGAACTTTCTAACTCTTAACGTCTAACCTTCAAACTTTTTAACTTCTTTTTCGTACTTTTATTTGTAACAAACATAAAAACAAATACTTATGAAAAAGTTAATGACCACATTAGTTCTAGTAGGAATGTTTTTTATTTCCTGTAAAAAAGAAACCAAAACAGCAGATCCAGAAACAGCAAAAACTCCTGATACTGTAAAAGTGGAAGAGACGGCGGCTGAATCTGTATTAGATTCGGCGGCACAAATGAAAGCATGGCAAGACTATGCAACACCTGGAAATCCGCATAAATTAATGGCTGATGAAGTGGGAACTTGGAACTGCGATATGACTTTTTGGTCTGAGCCAAACGGAAAAGCCGAAAAAGCAACATCAACCGCTAATATAAAAATGATTTTAGGCGGACGTTATCAAGAAGCCAATTATCAAGGAACCATGATGGGCCAGCCATTTGAAGGAAAAAGCACTCTCGCCTATAACAATGCCAGCAAAGAATACACCACAACATTTATAGACAATATGGGAACCGGAATGATGGTCGCTGTGGGTACATACGATGAAAAAACCAAAAGTATGGAACTAAAAGGCGACATGGTAAATCCCTTGAACGGAAAGAAAACACCTTATAGAGAAGTTTATACCATTGTCGATCCGAAAACCAGAAAAATGGAAATGTACGATGTTAAAAACGGAAGTGAATATAAAAGCATGGAAATTGTCATGAAGAAAAAGTAATTTCCATTATTTAAAATGTATAGAATCCCAATTGCAAGTTGTAATTGGGATTTTTGTTGGGGTAAAGTTAAAAATTCAATTAAACCAGTTTTAAAGTAATACAAAACTTACATTTGAATTCTCATAATTTAAATAAGTATCAAAGTGGCAAAATATGTAATACACAAAATTAGTTTTTTCTTTACCGATGAATCGCTCATTAAGCTTCCAGAAGAAGAAGTAAAAGGAAGTGTGGTAAAAATATTCAATGATTTAGAAGAAGCAAAAAAAGAAAAACAAGAAATGGATTTGCATTCCATGCAAAATTTGGCGGGAAACAGTCTTAGTGATTTTTTAGATATAGATGAAGACAATAGTGAAATACTAGAAAAGCTGCAACTTTTTTATAAATCAGAATTCAATTTGAATATTGACCCAAATAGATATTTTGAATTTCCAAGTGTAATTACAGAGCAGCAAGCAAAACAATTTCTGGATATTCTTCATATAACCTTTCATAATATTGTGGAATACGATGATGATGAAGATCCTAATGATTTTGAAAAGTTTGAAGACCTCTTAGAGTTTTAAAATGAATTCAGTTATACATTCTCAAATATCAGTAAGAAAGCGAGGCGGAGTTATCGAAGACTATCTGCCTATACATGATTTTATAGATAGTACTAAAGAACTCTGCAGTGATAATAGACACAGAATTCTGCATACCATGTGGGGAATCAAAAGAGTTATTGTTCCCATTTTCGGACATACTATAATCAATAGCAATAACAAAGCTATAAATGTAAAAGACGTTTGCGAACAAGATCACATTTTACCCGATTATCAGCAGCGTTTTATCCCAACTTTATCAGACTTTGTAAATGCTATTGATGACGAATCTGTGCGTGAGTTTGATTTTAAAGAATTTGCCAAAAGCTATGAAAATGATAAACCGTTAATGGAATTGCTCTTATCACCTTTAAGTGTTACCGGACTCGAGAAATCACTTTTACTCACACATAACTCTTGGTTTATTAATGAAATCGTACCAAAGGTTTTAAAGCGAGAAGTAGAAATTAAAAACTTCGAGATCAATCCAAGTGACTTATTCAATAATATGAAATTCAAGCTCTGGATGGATAACGGAAGTACTTATCCAGAAAGCTGTAAACATACACTCGGAAAAATAGTAGGGTAAATTGCATGCGTCTTTGTTTTCGTTTAATTTTGTTCTCCGCAACTAAAACCACAAACCCAAAACAAACTTAAAAATGTTAGAATGGAAAATAAAGCCGTTTGAAGCTTTAACGGTAAACGAACTATACGATTTACTCAAACTAAGAAGTGAAATCTTTGTAGTCGAACAAAACTGCGTTTATTTAGATATGGACGGCAAAGATCAGAAAGCATTACATTTGTTTGGAACATTTGAAGGGAAGATAGTCGCTTATTCAAGATTGTTTGATGCTGGAATAAGTTTCGATAACGCTTCAATTGGAAGAGTTACCGTAGATGCCCATTATCGCGATCGAAAATGGGGGCATGATTTAATGCGTGAAGCCATTGCGGGAATTAAAACCCATTTTGGAAAAGACAAAATTACCATAGCAGCACAATTGTATTTGAAAAAGTTTTACGAAAGCCACGGTTTTGTCCAAATAAGTGAAATGTACTTAGAAGATGATATCGAACATATTGACATGATTCGAGGATAATTCATTAAAAGAACGTCAAATGGTATAGATAATACCCCGACTTTCTGCTATATAAACCTTATTTGCCCTGTGGTAGATAAGGTTTTTTTATTCAGTTCCATTTGTGTTTTTGGGCTAACTAATATTCCATTATAAAAAAAGCAAACTATTTCTTATAAAAATGTTGTAAAACATTGAAATTCAATGCTTTTATTTGTTACATTTATTTAAAATTAATGAATACTAAAACAATACAAGTTTAATTTTAAAATCAAGATGTATGAAATATTTAGACTTTTGTAAAGGATTAAGTATAATGTTAGTGATACTTTTTACCACTAATGGTGTTGAGGCGCAAAACAAAAAACAGCCAAACATACTTGTTATCTGGGGAGATGACATTGGCTGGGAAAATGTAAGTGCTTACGGTATGGGCGTGATGGGATATACTACCCCTAATCTTGACCGTATTGGTTATGAAGGAATCCGATTTACGGATCATTATGCGCAGCCTTCGTGTACTGCTGGACGCGCCTCATTCATTACAGGACAATACCCAATTCGTTCCGGAATGGTTACTGTTGGAATTCCGGGTGATAAACTTGGCCTACAGGCAGCATCCCCTAGTTTGGCAGAAGTTCTCAAAAAGGCAGGTTATGCAACAGGCCAATTTGGTAAAAATCATTTAGGCGATCGTAACGAACACCTGCCAACAGTTCATGGATTTGACGAATTCTACGGGAATTTATATCATCTAAACACCCAAGAACAATCTGAATATCCCGATTACCAGAATTATGCTAAAAATTATCCGGGTGGTACAGAAGCATTTGCAAAAAAATTTGGTACAAGAGGGGTGTTGCATTCTTTTGCAACTACTAAAGATGACCCAACGGTTGATCCCAGATTTGGAAAAGTAGGAAAACAAAAAATTGAAGATACAGGTCAATTAACTATTGAACGTATGAAAGATTTTGATGCTGCAGAAGTAATTCCAAGAGCAGAAGGTTTTATGAAAAAAGCGAAAGAAGATAATAAACCATTTTTTGTATGGCTTAATACAAGCAGAATGCACCTATATACTCATTTAAATGACAAATGGCGTCACGCAGCAGATACTCTTACCCACGATCAAGATATGCACGGAGGCGGCATGATGCAGCACGATCATGACATAGGATTAGTATTGGATTGGTTAAAAGAAAATGGTTTAGAAGAAAATACAATTGTTTGGTATTCTACAGATAATGGTCCAGAACACTCTTCTTGGCCTTATGGCGCCACTACACCTTTCCGAGGTGAAAAAATGACCACCTACGAAGGAGGAGTCCGAGCTATTTCTATGTTAAGATGGCCGGGCGTCATTAAACCGAATCAAATATTAAACGGAATTCAGGCGCATATGGATATGTTTACTACTTTTTCTGCAATTGCGGGTGTAACAAATGTAAATGAAGAAATAAAAAAAGAAAAGAATCAGTATATAGACGGAAAGAATAATTTAGAGTATTGGCTTGGAAAATCAAGAAAAAGCAATAGAAATGACTTTTTATATTATCACGAAAGTAGATTAATGGCGGTTAGACAAGGTCCTTGGAAAATTCATTTCAGTACAAGAGAAAATTATTATGCCGAAATTCATCCTAGCGGATATCTGACATTTAATCTTAGAAGTGACCCTTTTGAAAGTTATGACAGTGTTGATTCGTATGGTCATTTGGGACAGCGAATTTCATGGGTCGTCGCGCCTATGATGGAACTTGTACAAGAGCATTTAAAAACACTGGCTGAATATCCTCCAGTTCAAAAAGGAACAACTTTCGACATGTCAAATTTGGTACAGGACTTTCTATCAACCCAGAATGCCAAATCAAAATAGTAACGTAAATTATTATAATAATAGGCTGTCGGAGTTTAAACTCCGATAGTTTATTATTGAATTTTCCGTAAACTTTCTTATTAGCAACAATGTTGCAATAGGTAATTTTTCGGATTTTTAAAAAGCTAATTTTTTAATTTGTAAAATGCTTATAAATAACCAAGTAATAACTATTTTTTAAAGCTTTTATAGAAGTAAATTTAAAAAATTGAATTAGGAATTTTCTAGAATTGAAGGCTAAATTTTGGTGATTAAAAATTCTACCCTTCTGTCGAAATGATCTCCTTTTTTGAGAGGGAATTTATTGCCGCAGCCCTGATAAGTCATTCTGTTTTTAGAAACTTTTTTCGAACTTAAATAATCAAAAACCGTTTTAGCTCGGTTCCAGGAAAGCTTACGATCTTTCGTTGCTTTGTCAATTCCGTCGCTGTAAATTTCCGGAGTGCAGCACACATGACCGCGAATTTCAAATCGTATGTTTTTGTGTTTTAAAAGTGCAATCGCCATTTTGTCAAGTTCCTTTTTGGCCGAGTGAGTAAGTTTGGCACTTCCTAAATCAAATAAAATACTTTCAACACAAATTTTATCACCAACCTTCAGTTTGTCTTTAAAAGACGAATGAACTTCTTTTCCGAAACGATTCTTTGTAACAACAATAATGTCAACCCGGCGATTGCGCATGCGGGTTTCATAAAGATTTTCAACCGTATCTGAGCGGAGAATGATTCGGCCTTTGCCTTCTATAATGACAATTTTGCTTTGCTTTAGTCCGTGCAGAACCAAGAGATTCTGAATCGTATTAACCCGATCCTGAGAAAGTTTGATATTATAATCATCTGTACCGCGATCGTCGCAATACCCATAAATCTGTATCGATTCAACTTGAGTAGTGTCTATTGTTTTTATAAAAGTATTTACAACCTGAGCCTGCGCACTCGTGAGAGTATATTTGTCGAAATCAAAATAAATCGTTTCGAAGGGTTTCTGCTGCGCCGATGAATTGTAAATGATAAACAATAATAAGACCCGACCAAGTTTCATTTTCGCTACATTTTTAAAATCGTTTTATATTCAGTTGGATTATTTAATACACTTACTGCTCTTTTGATTTCTGAATTGTTCTTGATGTAAAACTGATACAATCCTTCTTGATACTGGTATCTTTTGATCAATTCTTCTTGAATCAGGTTTCTGATTTCTTTTTGATTTTTATCCAGTAAAGTAGTTTCGCTTTTTTCCAATGCGGCTAACAACTGTTGGTATTCAGGCGCAATGGTTTCATCAATTTTTTCATTTTTGGCTGCGTTCAATGTATTCTTCAACGCAATTTCGGTTTCAGTGTCAAAAGTGATTTTATTGACTTTTAGATATTGTTTAAAGGCAGTATAATCCGTATCAGTTACAACCGGGATTTTATCGCCCAAATTTGGGTTTTTATAATAGTAAGTAGTAGCATAATCAAAAATTCCGTCATTTTTCAATAGAGCGGTTGTAATTGGGCTCATTTTGGCTTCTTCCAATTCAATGTCTGGTAAAACTCCGCCGCCGTCATAAACCGTTCTTCCTTTTCGGGTTTTAAAAGCATTGTAATTCTTCGCATCCGTTTTAGTGGCCACACCGTTTTTATCTTTATGAGCATAATCCAATGCCTGAATACAACGTCCAGATGGAGTATAATAACGAGAAATAGTTACTTTAAGCTGTGTTCCGTAAGTCAGGTCAACAGAACGCTGTACTAACCCTTTACCAAAACTACGGCTTCCTAAAATTACAGCACGATCTAAATCCTGCAAAGCGCCCGAAACAATTTCAGATGCCGAAGCACTTCTTCCGTTTACCAAAATAGCGAGCGGAATTTCAGTATCTATCGGTTCTTTAGTCGTTTTATACGTATTGTTGTGTTTTTCTATTCTCGATTTTGTCGTTACAATTACTTCATTCTTCGGAACAAACAAATTACAAATATCAATTGCTTCATTTAGCAAACCACCCGGATTTCCTCTTAAATCCAAAACTATCTGGGTCGAACCCTGTGCTTTTAGTTTTTCCAAAGCATCTTTTACTTCTGCTGAAGCTTTTCTGCTAAAATGTGCCAAAACGATATAACCCGTTTTATCATCAATTTTCCCATAAAACGGAACCGATTTAATATCAACTTCATCCAAAACCAGTTCTGTAGTATAGGTTTTTCCCTGACGAAGGTATTTTATACTGATTTTAGTGTTTTTAGTTCCTTTCAATAACTGCGAAGCATCATCTTTAAAATCCGCAATTAAAACATCACCAATCTGAATAATTTCATCGCCTGCCTTTAAACCTGCTTTATCAGCTGGATAGTTTTTGTACGGTTCGCGAACAATCAAGCGGTCTTTTTTACGTGCAATCATAGCACCAATTCCAGTGTATTCTCCAGTATTGTTGATTTTAAAATTCACAACATCCTGTTCGTTAAAATAAACCGTGTAAGGATCTAGACTTCCAAGCATGCTTTTAATGGCTTTGTCCATCAAATCACCTGGGTTTGTTTCGTCTACATAATTCGTATTAACGGCTTTGAATAAAGTGGTGAAAATTTCAATTTGCTTGGCAATCTCAAAAAAGTCTTCTTTGAAACTGGTTCCAATAAATAAAAATCCTGCGGCAACGGTTGGTATAATGAATTTCTTCTTGAAATAGCGATTCATGATTATTCTTTTTTCTTTTAAATCTTTTTTAATAAAATGGGCAGATACAAAGTGTATAAAAACACGTAAGCGATTTATAGAAGCTAAAACTACGATTTTTTTATCGAATCTGGTTAATAATCTTACCTTTTGGGATTTAAGGCTCGATTTTCGGTTCCGTTTCTTCAGATTTGTTTATCTGATTGGTAAATTTCTCAAACAGCTGAATGGTTTTGGTATTGATTTCCTCATACGTCAAACGGTCCTTGCTTTGGTAAAAAAGCATGATGGAGTAGTTCTGATTCAGTTGATCCAAAAGCAGATGTTTGTTCAAACGGTACGTTTCTCTTAAAACTCTTTTGAAATAATTGCGGTCAACGGCTTTCTTGAAGTATTTTTTTGAAACCGAAACCCCAATCTTAGTTGCTTCTTCTGAATTTTCATCCACTTGACGGTACACCAAACGAAGCGGATATTTCGACACTGATTTTCCTTCAGAAAACAGTAATCCAATCGTCGTTCTGCTTTTTAAGCGTTCATTTTTAGGATAAGTGAAGTTCATTTAATTCAGAAAACTATTTGCAATTTGAGCAGCAAAGGTACAATAGCAGATTTTATATGAAATGTTTTAGTACAAATTCTTTAAACCAATTTGGAAAATCTTCTTCATTTATATGAAGTTTTAGTCCAGCAAATATTCGTAGTCTTTTCTTTATTTCCTGCATAAAACCATTCCTTTTCTTAATCCTGTATCAACACTTGGTTTTTGTTGTAGATCTCGAATGACTTTAATATCGCCGTTGGGCATTTTTTCAATAATTTTTTTTCCGGATATTGATTTTATGCTTAGCCCCAATGCCTTAGATTCTCTAATGGCATAGTTAGAACCTCTAGAAGCCGCTTTTATTAATAAATCCGTTTCATCATTATTAAACCTTTCTCTATGCTGTTTTATAACAAATCGCGCAATCTTATTTTTCATAGCTTTAAAAAAGAAGTTATTTTCAAAATTACGGTTTTTTATCTGGTTTAGAATATTCATTTAACATTCTATCGTGTTCATTTAATTCAGAAAACATTTGCAATTTGAGCAGCAAAGGTACAATTAAACCATAAAAACGGTTATTGTTTTCAATTTTTATACCGCTAAAAATATATTTACTACTTTTGACCTCAAATTTTTTCAAGCATGCAAAAGATCATTTCATATCCAATTTCTGTAATTTATTATTTGTGTTTTGGATTGTGTCTGGCGATTTTTCACCCGATACAATGGATCTGCCTTAATCTTTTTGGTTATCAGGCACATAAAAAAAGTGTGGACTATTTGAATTTCTGTCTTTTAAAATGCACCAACCTTGTGGGAACAACCTATACGGTAAAGGGCGTAGACGGTATTCCGAAAGGCGCGCCGATCATTTTTGTAGCCAATCATCAAAGTATGTACGATATCGTGGCAATGATTTGGTACTTTAGACGTTTTCATTGTAAATTTGTAAGTAAGAAAGAGTTAGGCAGCGGGATTCCAAGTGTTTCTTTTAATTTGAGACATGGCGGATCTGTGCTTATTGACCGTAAAGACCCTAAACAAGCGATTCCAGTAATCAAAGGCTTGTCTGAATATATAGAAAAAAACACTAGATCAGCAGTAATTTTCCCGGAAGGCACACGTAGTAAAACGGGAGTACCTAAAGAATTTGCCCAAAGCGGTTTAAAAATCTTATGTAAATATGCGCCTTCGGCGTATGTGGTACCAGTGAGTATCAATAATTCATGGAAAATGGTCCGTTACGGAATGTTTCCAGTTGGTTTAGGAAACCATATTACTTTAACCGCACACCAGCCCATGGCTGTAAAGGACTATAAGTTTGAAGAATTGATGGAGATTACTGAAAAGACAGTGAAAGAAGGAATTAACGAGTATAAATAGATTTAAGCGCCTCAAAGCTTAAATCCCAATCTAGAATTAGTAATGTCTATAAAAAACATTAGATTAGAAGTGATGCAGTTTTTGGAAAAAAACGTGGACAGCTTCGTTGAACAGTATTTAATCCCAGTTGAAAAAATTTGGCAGCCGTCTGATTTTTTACCAGATTCTCAAGGAGAAAATTTCTTTGAAGAAGTAAAAGAATTACGCGAAATCGCCAAAGAATTGCCATACGATTTTTGGGTAACGCTTGTAGGTGACACCATTACCGAAGAAGCATTGCCAACATACGAATCCTGGCTGATGGATGTTGAAGGTGTTGATCAAGTGGATCAGGTTGAAAACGGCGGAAACGGCTGGGCCAGATGGGTAAAACAGTGGACAGGGGAAGAAAACCGACACGGTGATCTTTTAAATAAATACTTGTATTTGTCTGGTCGTGTAAACATGCGTGAAATCGAAATGACAACACAGCATTTAATCAACGACGGTTTTGATATTGGAACAGGAACTGATCCGTACAAAAACTTTGTATACACCAGTTTTCAGGAATTGGCAACATATGTTTCGCACAATAGAGTAGCACAAATGGCTAAAAAATTTGGCGATAACAAATTGTCTAAAATGTGTAAAATGATTGCAGGCGACGAAATGCGCCACCACCATGCATACAGTGAATTTGTTACTAGAATTTTCCAAGTTGACCCAAGCGAAATGATATTAGCGTTTCAATACATGATGAAACAAAAAATCGTAATGCCGGCGCATTTCTTGAGAGAATCAGGACAAAAAATCAGCTCGGCTTTTGAACATTTCTCTGATTCTGCACAACGTATTGGCGTTTACACCGCAAATGATTACGTAGACATCATGCAGAAATTAATCAATAAATGGGAAATTGACAAACTAACTAGTTTGACAGACGAAGCCGAAAAAGCACGTGATTATTTAATGAAACTGCCAGCTCGTATGGCAAAAATCTCTGAAAGACTCGTAATACCACAAGAATCGCACATCTTTAAATGGGTGGAACCTGCGAGACTATAGAGGATTTCAGATTGTTGATTTTAGATTTTAGATTTTAGATTGTTGATTTTAGATTTTAGATCTAGGACTACTACGCGTGTCCTCCTGAGCGAAGTCGAAGGATCTCATGCTAATCCGTACTGTATGTGTCCTTCGACTACGCTCAGGAAGACATACAATGAGAATTTAACTTGAATCTAAAAACTAGAAGATTTTAAATTGTTGATTTCGGACTACTAAGCGTGTCCTCCTGAGCGAAGTCGAAGGAAATACAATGAGCATTTAAACTGAATCTAAAACTAGAATTTTAAAATTTCCAAAACACTGTTGATTGCTGAAGATTTTTAATCTTTGGCAGTCAACATTTTTTATAAATTGTACTTAAAAAACGTGTATGAATACATCTGAACTTATTCCTAAAACCATTGCTTTTGTAAAAGAGAAACTAAACGATGCCGAAGGCGGACACGATTGGTTTCACATAGAGCGTGTTTATAAAAATGCTCTTTTAATTGCAAAAGACACAGATTGTGATCATACAATAGTAGAATTGGGCGCCTTACTACACGACATTGCCGATAGTAAATTTCATAACGGTGATGAAACTATTGGACCAAAAACAGCACGAGTGTTTTTAGAAGCTCAAAATGTTTCAGAGGATATAATCCTTCATGTGGTCAATATCATTGAAAATATCTCGTATAAAGGTGGAAATTTCGAAAAGAAATTCTCGTCGGTCGAATTGGATGTTGTTCAAGATGCAGATCGATTGGATGCTATTGGAGCTATCGGAATTGCAAGAGCCTTTAATTATGGGGGTTTTAAGAACAGAGCCCTTTACAATCCTGAAATCGCCCCAGTGACCAATATGACCAAAGAGGAGTACAAAAAGAACAACGCTCCAACAATTAACCATTTCTATGAAAAGCTTCTGCTGTTAAAAGACAAAATGAACACTACAAAAGGAAAACAAATCGCTGAAGAAAGACACCGCTACATGGAAACATTCCTAGCGCAGTTTTATGCAGAGTGGGAAGGGGTGAAGTGAGGTTTTTCTTTAGTTATGGGTTATGAGTTATGAGTTATGGGTTATGGGTTATGAGTTATGAGTTATGAGTTATGGGTTATGAGTTATGGGTTATGAGTTATAAGTTATGGGTTATGAGTTGAGTCTCAGATAGTGAAATATGGTGATGCCCTATCGGGGTGAAATGTTTATAGAATTTAATTCATACGAAAAAATAAACGCTCCATCGGAGCGGTATATATAGAAAATGGAAATATCATAATACAGATATAGCCCCATCGGGGTTTCATATCTATAGATTCAAAAATGCGTGAAATAGAAAAAGCCCCAGCGGGGCGACATATTTTGATGGCAATGCGTTATGCAATTGTTTTATTAAACATGTCGCCCCGCTGGGGCTTTATAAATGATGATGAATTTTTTCTATAAATATTTAACCCCGCTGGGGCATCTGCATTTACATATGTAGGTCTTTCCTCTTGCTTCTTAAGAACGTCCCCAAAAAATCTTTCCTCTTGCTTCTTTCTTCTAAAAAGTCTTAACCACATGTCAAATCACAAAATACATAATAAGCGTAGCTAGAAAAAAGCCAATAGCAAACCACAGCAGTCTTGCCACTCTAAGGTCTTTTATGATTTCGATTTTATCTTCTTCAGTTATCATGGTGATTTGATTTAAAAATTCTATCAAAATTAAAAGCTGTGAAACCGAAAAATAGGCGCAATACGTTTTTAAAATAATAATTAAAGCCAAATCGTACTATTTTGAAATAGTAGTATTTTTCCTGACAAGATTTGCAATATATTTGTGCCCGAACCAAAAACAAAATTAAAATGAGAAAAATATACCTCATTACGCTACTCGTATTCAGTGTATTGTGTACGGCGCAAACCACTATTAAGGATGAAGTGTCTGTGAAAGACGGCGATTCCATTCGTACTACAAAAATCAGATTGGGGAATGACCTTGTGACCGTAACCAGTACTCCCGAGTGGAGATTTGCTTTAGTAGGTGGCGTTCCTGTTGCTTCTTCCAGCGGAGTGGTTTTAAAAATTACTGCGGTGGTAGATAAAATCGATTACAGTAACGATGTTTGCGAGTATTACATTCAAACCCAGTGCAATCCCGCGATCGACAAGTGTTTTTACGAAACAATCGACAATCGTACGACTTTGTTTCACAGACGTTATAATGTCGATGATCCGCGTTATTATTACCGAATTACAAATGTCTTGCCCAAACGTGTGGTGCTTTTAGAATGGTATGCCGATATTCCGGTAGATGGAAATGAAAACGATATCAAACTAAAACTGGATTATTATGCCGAATATCTGGAAAAAAACAACATTGAAATTTCTCCTAATTATTACGCTAAAGCAGCGCCGGCGAAAAAGAAATAAACCGCTTAAAAACTCGAAAACTCCACCCGGAAATAATTTCCTGATGGAGTTTCACTATTAAGAATTAGTAAGTAAACGATTTTTATTATTGATTATATAAAGTTCCCACTAAGGTTGACGGAATTTGAACATCATCTAAGCTGTAAGTTCCAACAGAAGTTCCAACGCCGCCATTGCTTAGCTTTTCTACAGTTCGGGCTTGTACCGAAATAACATACGTTTGTCCTTTTGTTACTGGAATTTGGACATTAATATTAGAGGTTTCTGGCAACATCGTTCCTCCATTCTGATAATCTGCGCTGTTTGCGCCTGTGTTTGTCGCGATTAGCTCTGTATTGTCAAGATCCATTCCGTTTACAAATATTTTCATTTGCGTTTTGGCCATAACTGGAGTTGTCGTTATCGTTACAGGACCCGTTATCATACTGTATAATATACTTTGAAGCATTAAAATTCCATCTGAAGGCGCTACATACGTATAATTCGATAATCCCGGTACATCGGTATAGGTATCTGAATTATCAGCAGAAAGTCCCGTACTTTGTAAATTAAATTGCAATCTCACTGCTCCTGTAGTCTCGCTTACCGGTTTCCAGATAACATTACCATTTGTATCTGCTGCAGCCGCAATATAATCTGCGACTGGTGCATTTCCGTCTGTACCTTGTGTTATTTGTAGCCTAAGTACATTCGTTTTAGAAGTTGTTTCATTAATTGTTAATAAAGGCGTTGCATAATCTTGACCAATAGAAAAATTACCATTGTTTTTATTTACAACAAAAGGATTTGGAAATGATGTATTTGAATCATAAATTCTAAGATCGCTTTTTAAAGAAAGATTTTTGACATTCGTAATGTCATAATTACTCATATTTAAGGTCATTGTTGCCGTGTGGTTCCCTAAATTATCACCTGCATCACTTAGGGCTATTGTTTTTAAAACACCTGTATTGTCTACTACCACAACATTGTCAGTTATTGCTCCAGTCTGCAATCCGTTTAGTTTCATTGGGTTTAGAGCAGTTGCATTATTAGAAACTTCTAATGCCGCAGCTGGGTTAATAGTTCCAATACCAATACGATTATTTGCAGCATCAACATACAAATGGGGTTTAACATTTGTATTACTAGCTTGTGCATAGCCGAAGTTTAGGTTGTCTGTTAATCCAGAGGATATCATGAAGTTATCATTTCCTCCTGAGCCTTCAGGAAGATACCCCTTACCAACGTACCATTGTCTGCGCGATCCAGCATCTTTCCCGTCTAACCAATACGTACCTATACCTGAATCTGCGCTTCCTGCTACTGTGTTTTGATTTTCTAAAATTAGTCTGGCAGCAGTAAGATCATCGGTTCGGCTGCTGCTAATGTGAAGATCATCTACTACATCGAGCATATAATTTGGAGTAGTGCCGTACACAGCAAGGGTTTTCAAACCAACACCTGTAAATCCATTGTCGTTGTCTAAACGAATTCTTTCAGCTGAATTGGTTTTAAAAACTTGATCTTGTGCATCGATAGTTCCTATAAAATTAGTTCCCGCGGTGGTTCCTGTGTTACCTGTAGTTTTCCATACAGGGGTAAGAAGGACATCAGGAGTCAGGGTTGTTTTTAAAATTCCCGTATTATCTGTCAGCACTATATTGTCGGTTGCTGTGTTTCCAGCTTGTAAACCGTTTAATTTAAGCGGGTTTGTGGCTGCTGTAATTTCAAGTACTGTTGTTGGAGTTGTAGTTCCAATACCTACTAAACCACTGCCAAGCATACGGAATCTTTCAATCGAGTTGGTTTTAAAAATAAGATCATTTAGATCCGTAGTTCCTAGAAAATTAATTGAAGAATCTATTCCTGTATTACCTGAAATTTTCCAAGCATTTGCGATAAAATTGGCTGTTGTTGTTTTTTTTAGTATGCCTGTAGCAGGATCGTTTACCAAAATATTGTCTGAAGCAGTACCAGATGGAATACCCAATAAGGCTAACGTATACACATCTGTCGTTAATACCGATGGTTGTGTTAATGCTCCTCCTAACTGAATATAGCCATTTACAGCTGTTAAACCATTGTTTACAAAAGGGTTAATATTTACGATTTCGCCAAACTTTGTCACGACTGGTTTGGTTTGTGCCATCATAAACGTACTGCTAATCAATAGTATAATTGTTATTTTTTTCATGATCAAAAAAATATATTTTAGATGAAAATCAATAGTAATCACAAAAGCACTTTATATAGTGCTTAGTGCCAATATCGATTAGTTTATAACCAACGTTCCAACCAAACTTGAGGCAACAGCATAACCACTGTTGTTATAAGTTCCAGCGTACGTTCCAAAGGTAGTAGCACCTTTAAGTCTTTCAACCGTTCTGGCTCTTATAGAAATAGTATATTTAGTTCCTTTACTTACAGGAATTACGACATATATTTTAGATGATGTTGCCCACTCTTTTCCTCCATTAGCATAATCTGTTGGGTTTCCTGGGGCAATATTTGTAGCTATAGCAAATGGACTGTTATTACCACCAGGAGAGACTCCATTTATATAAAGTACCATCCAAGTTTTAGCCATGATAGGACCAGGACCTGCATACGTTCCTCCAGTAATTATACTATATAATGAAGCATCAAGAATTAAAGTTCCGCTTGCAGTAGGGATATAGTCATAATTAGATAATCCAGGAACGTCAGAATAAACATCTGAATTATAAGCGGATGTTCCAGTACTTCTTAGTATAAATTGTGGTACCATAGCGCCTTTAATTTGATTTAAAGATTTCCAAATGACATTACCGCTGGCATCTAGAGCGGTAGCGACTTGATCTGCAGCAACTCCAGTTCCATCTGTACCTTTTGTTATTTGGGCTGCGGTTATCGTCGTTTTAGAAGTGGTTTCATCTATCGATAAAGGAGTGGTTCCGTTAGAGTTGGTAATATTAAAAACACCATTGTTTTTATTTAAAGTAATCGTGTTGAGGTTTGATGTCGTTTTATCAGCAAACTGAAGATCGCTTTTTAAATAAATAGTTTTGGCATTATTAATATCATTATTGTTCATGTTTAAGTTCATCGTCGCGGTGTGATTTCCTAAATTATCACCTGCAGCGCTTCGGGCTATTGTTTTTATAACCCCTGTATTATCAGCTACCACAATATTGTCTGATGTACCTCCTGCCTGTAAACCGTTTAATTTTAAAGGATTTATGGTAGCCGAATTATTCGAAACTTCCAATGCTGCAGATGGATTAATGGTTCCCATACCAATACGGTTATTTTTGGCATCAACAAATAAATGTATTTGTCCTTGGTTAATGGCAGCTCCTGAAGAATCAAAATTGTTGAAAAGTTGGGATTTTAATACAAAGTTGTCAAAACCAGCTGTACCAAAATATCTACCGTTACCTCCCATACCGAAGTACCATTGTCTACGTGAACCGTTTGGTTGTCCATCCAAAAGATACATACCCATACCTTGTCCTCCGCTATCTACTTGTTGGTTTTCAAAGATTAATCTGCTAGATGTCCAATTAACCCTGCTGCTGGTGATGTGTACATCGTCTACCACATCAAGCATGTATTTTGGAGTGCTGCCGTATGCAGGATTGGTTGCTAAACCAATTCCTGTGAATCCGTTGGCGCCAGTAACGCGAATTCTTTCGGCAGAGTTGGTTTTAAAAACCAAATCTTTGTTATCAAGAGTTCCCAAGAAATTGGTTCCCGCTGTAGTTCCTGAGTTACCAGTAATTTTCCAAGTTGGGGCAATAAGAGCATCAGGAGTTATGGTTGTTTTTAAAACTCCTGTATTATCGGCCAATATAATTTTATCGGTTGCTGTGTTTCCGGTTTGCAACCCGTTTAGTTTAAGCGGGTCTGCAGCTGCCGTAACTTCGAGAGCGGTGGTTGGCGTAGCGGTTCCAATACCAATAAAACCAGTGCTTAACATACGCATTCTTTCAACTCCATTGGTTTTGAACACAATTGGGTTGGCATCTGTAGTACCTAAGAAATTGGTCGTAGCACTAATTCCTGCATTACCCGTAATTCTCCAAGCATTGGCAATTAAACTGGCAGTTGTTGTTTTTTTCAAAACCCCTGTTGTAGGATCGTTTACCAAGATATTGTCTGAGGAACTCCCATCCTGAAGTCCTAATATCGCTAAAGTAAAAGCACTTGTTGTAGTTAAAACCGAAGGTTGTGTTAAAGAACCTCCAAGCTGGATATATCCGTTTGTGGCCGTTAAACCATTATTTACGTAGGGATTAATATTTACAATTTCTCCAAACTTAGTTACGACAGGTTTAGTTTGTGCCATCATAAACCCGCTGCTTATTAGTAGCAGAAGTGTAATTTTCTTCATAACATGAAATTATTTAAGATTAAAATCAACATTTTGGCGCAAAAGTACCTCTGTTTCATTGCTATAATATCCTCAATACGGTTTTTAAATAATAATAAAAGACAAGATTTATAAAGCGAAAGCCCCATATAAAAAATATGAGGCTTTCTGAGTTTGAGTAAGTAAAGTATTGGTTTGTTGTTTTCTTTTTGAAGAATTGGTGTTTAATAAATAACTAAATAGTTAACCCAATACGTGTTTGAAGGTCCAGGCATGATACCTACAAACTTTATTGAAAAACTGCTGCCTGGAACTCGTGCTCCTTCCATTACAGAAAAAACGAAAGGGGCTGTTCCAGTAGGGTCTTGAATGGTTAACATTACAGAAGAAGCAGCGGTTATGTTGGGATCATTTACCGTAAGTGTACCCGTACCATCACATTGAACACGTCCACTACTCATAGCCATACTTTTATGAACGACTCCATTGGTGTCTACGGTTAATATCTTATCGGTTTTCGCACCTGTTTGTAAACCATCTAGTTTAAGCGGGTTTGCAGTAGAATTTATCTCTAAAGTGTTTGCAGGGTTAATGGTATTAATACCTATACGGTTGTTTTTGGCATCAATATAAAAATGCGGACTAACACCAGCACTAAGCGCTCCGGCATAACCAGAGTTTACAACATCTGTTAATCCAGAACTTATGATAAAGTTATCATTTCCACCTGTACCTTGAGCCAGATAAGCTTTACCCAAATACCACTGTCTGCGTGATCCAGTAGACTGTCCGTCTAGCATAAATATACCAAGTGCATTATTTGGAGTATTACCTTGATTTTCTAAAATCAATCTGGTAGAAGCACCTGCTCGTTGGCTTGAAATATGAATATCATCTATTACATCTAACATATAATTGGGTGTAGTTCCTGTAGTGTTATTACCTGTTGCAAGCCCAATACCCATAAATCCATTAGTTCCTACACGTACTCTTTCGTTATTTGATGTTTTAAAAACAAGGTCATTATTATCCGTTGTACCTAAGAAATTAGTCGAAGCGTTAGTTCCTGCATTGCCTGTTAAACTCCAGTCTGGACTGGTTGTTGGCAGCCATTGTGTACCATTGTACATCAATCTTGCTCCCGTAACGGCTCCTGTTGTAGTACCTAGTGGCGAACCGTTTATTTTAGCTACTGTAGAAGCGGCTAATGTTCCTGTAACATCTCCCGCAATAGGTAAGGTAGATAAATTAACCGTTGGCGCAATGCCATTTACAGTACTCGTTAATGTACTTCCCGAAAGACCTAAAGTATGTGTAGTACCCGCTGCCACAATACTGCTAACAGTTTGCTGGCGCACAACGCCGCTTGCATTAACGGTTAGCAACTGGTCTGAGGTTGCGCCTGTTTGTAAACCGTTTAATTTTAAAGGATTTGCAGAAGCGGTAACTTCAAGTGCTGTAGTTGGAGTAGTAGTTCCAATACCAATAAATCCAGTACTCAGCATACGCATTCTTTCTACTGAGTTGGTTTTAAAAATAAGATTCTGTGCGTCAGTAGTTCCAATAAAATTGGCAGCAGAGGTTCCTGTGTTACCCTTAAGCGTCCAAGCATTGGCGATGAGATCGTTTGATGCTACTTTTTTTAAGATTCCCGTCGCAGTATCGTTTACCAAAATACTATCTAAGGCAGTGCCTGTTTGAAGTCCAAGTATTTTTAAGGTATTACTGGGCGAAGTTTTTAAAGCAGAAGGATGCGTTAAAGGACCTCCAAGCTGTATATAACCATTGTTGGCTTCCAAACCATTGTTTACAAAAGGATTAATATTTACAATTTCCCCAAATTTGGTTACCACTTGTTTGGTCTGCGCCATTATAAACCCGCTGCTCAGTAAGAGCAGTAGTGTAATTTTCTTCATGATATAAAAATTATTTTAGTTTAAAAATTAGCATTTCGGGGCAAATGTATTTTGGCGTTTTGGGGTTGATGTCCTCAATACGGTTTTTAAATATTAATAAAAGACAATATCAACAAGTAAAGCCCCATAAACCTAATTATGGAGCTTTTGAGAATTAATTAATTACAGTAAGGTTTTGGTTTATTGTAGATTTTGCAATAATGTTGCAAAAAATGAAATTTATCTTTAGTCGAGAATTAAAGTACCTGTTATAGACGATGGAGCAGAAAAACCATTTGTCTCATATGTTCCTGTATAACCTCCATAGACTCCAGATGATTTTGGTTCCATGTTTCTGGCTTGCACCGTAATCTTGTATGTTGTTCCTTTTGTTACTTTAAATTTGGTTGTAATGTTGGTTGGGGTGGTCCACATCAACGCCGAAGAAGTAAACAAGTTAGAGTTTGGTGTTGTAATACTAGCGGCTCCGTATGAAACAGGCGTACCGTCTATAAGAACTACCATCAGGCTTCGGGTAGCAGCAGCACTCGAAGAGGAAGGTGCAAGAAGCATGCTGTATAATTCTGTTTGAAGTAGTAATGTACCGTCATCAGTAGCAGTATACGAATAATTGGCTAATCCCGGAACATCATTAAAAGTAGTCGAATTAGCAATTGACTGTCCTGTACTTTCAATATAAAACTGGTGCAGCATTAAGCCCTTAATATTTACGATTTCACCAAATTTGGTTACCACAGATTTATCTTGCTGCGCCATCATAGCCACACTGCTAAAGAACAGCATTAGTATAATTTTTTTCATGATCTAAAACTATTATAGATTAAAATTGAATTTCGATGCAAAATTATTTCTGTCTTATCCACGATACAGCCTGTAGAAGGTTTTATTTTGTTAGAATAGGGTTTTTTTGAGTTTTTTAGTATCAGTTTTCAGTCTCGGTTTTCAGTCACAGTCACAGTTTTCAGTCGCAGTTTTCAGTCTCGGTTTTCAGTCTCAGTCGCAGTGGTCAGTCTCAGTGTTCAGTCTTTCTTCTTTCTTCTTTCTTCTTTTTTCTTTAAAGCCGCAGTATTCAGTCTTTCTTCTTTCTTCTTTCTTCTTTTCTCTTTAAAGTCACAGAAAGCCCTAGAAGGGCGGTATATCTATAGAAACAAAACGCCAAATACAAAAAAGCCCCATCGGGGCGATATATTTCGATATTTATGAATGCATGTATAGAACATGTCGCCCCTACGGGGCTTATTTTGATTTACGTTATTATTTTCTATAGATATACCGCCCTTCTAGGGCTTTCTGGAAATAATATGACGACTTGTAAGAGGAAAGAGGCAAGACTGACTGACTACTGCGGCTTTAAAAAGAGGAAAGAAGCAAGAGGCAAGATTGAAAACTGAAAACCGAGACTGACCACTGTGACTAAAAACTGAGACTGAAAACCGAAAACTGCGACTAAAAAAACTACGGCAGAATAGTATAGTTTACATATGAATTAGTAGGAGGTGCTGTGCTATACAGAACGGTAAAACCAGAACCAGCAGTGCGTGTTCCCAGCGCCACGCTGATTACGCTTCCATTTGATGGTGTTTCGTAAGTCAGACTTATGGTGGCAGTTGAGGTTACGTTGGCATCATTAATTACCTGCGATACGGCATTGGCACAAGAAACACGACCTTTTATAATTGGCATTTTACGAACAACTCCATTGTTATCGACGGTTAACATTTGATCTGTTGAAGATCCAGTTTGTAGTCCGTTTAATTTTAGCGGGTTTAGTGAAGTTGTAGTAGAAGAAACTTCCAGAGATGTCGATGGGTTTACGGTTCCAATACCAATTCTATTGTTAATTCCATCTACATACAAATGATAGGCTCCAACACCATTTTGTGCCAGCGAATAATTTAAGGCATCTGTTTGCATGGATTTCAATACAAAAGAACTTTTTGCGCCAGTACCAACATTATCGTATGGTTTTCCAAAGAACCATTCTCTTCTGGAACCATTGTCTTGTCCGTCTAGCAGATACGTTCCGCTTCCTTGCGCACCACCCCAGTCAATTTGCTGGTTTTCGAATATAAGTCGGCCAGAAGTATAATTGACTCTGTTACTATAAATGTGAATATCATTGGCTACGTCGAGTGCGTATTTTGGCGTTGTGCCATATGTGGTTACCTGAGATAATCCAACTCCTAAAAAGCCATTAGCGGCTAAGCGTAATCGTTCTGCTCCAGAGGTTTTGAAAATCAAGTCTCTTGAATCGGTCGTTCCAATAAAATTGTTGTCGGGATCAGTTCCGGAATTTCCTTTTACACCCCAATAATAAGGCGTAAATGCCGAAGCGGAAATCATTTTCAGTACGCCAGAAGAAGCGTCGGTAACCAGAACGTTGTCAGTTCCCAAACCAGTCTGCAGACCTGAGAATGCTAAAGTAAAACTGGATGTTGTAGTGAGGACAGAAGGTTTTGTTAAAGCACCTCCTAATTGAATATATCCATTTGTAGCGGTTAAACCATTATTGACAAAAGGATGAATGTTGACGATTTCTCCAAATTTAGTTACAACGGATTTGGTTTGCGCCATCATAAATCCGCTGCTAAGAAGCAGGGCTATTATAATCTTTTTCATGATACAAAATGTTTTGGTGGTATTAATTTTCATTGCAAAATTATTTCAGTATCAGATGTTTAAGGTTCCGTAGAAGTTTTTTTTCTATTAAAATAGGTTTTTTTTGGTTTTTAGTTTTTTAGTCTTGGTTTTCAGTCTCAGTCTCAGTATTCAGTCTCAGTTTTTAGTCTCGGTTTTCAGTATTCAGTCTTGCTTCTTGCTTCTTTCCTCTTTCAAGTCGCAGTATTCAGTCACAGTATTCAGTCTTTCTTCTTTCTTCTTTCCTCTTTAAAGTCGCAGAAAGCCCCAGCGGGGCGACATATTTATAAACAATTACATAATGCATTGTGATCAAATGTCGCCCCGATGGGGCTTTTGTGTGGATATACGTATTTTCTATAGATATTTTACCCTTCTAGGGCATTCTGCGACTGAATACTGAGACTGCGACTAAAAACTACGACTGAAAACTGCGACTAAAAACTCAATACTAAAAACCTACCCGCAGCCGCAATCCGTGCCGCCGCCGCAATCCTTTTTCTTTTTGGATTTGAAAAAGAATTTTTTGACTAGATAAGCAACGGCTAGCCCTAATATCGTAAAGGCAATAATTTCTTGAAACATAACTTTTTATTTTAAAAGCTGATATGCAATTAATGCGGCAAAATAAGCCAATCCGCTCATGAACACTAACTGCATAGCAGGCCATTTCCACGAGTTCGTTTCTTTTTTGGTAATCGCCAATGTACTCGCGCACTGCATGGCAAAAGCATAAAACAGCAGTAAGGAAATCCCCGTTGGAAAATCAAAAACTTTCTTTCCAGTATCTGGACGAATTTCTGCCTGCATTTTGCTTTTTATGGTCGATTCGTTGTCGGTATCACCAACGCTGTAAATGGTTGCTAAAGTTCCAACGAAAACTTCACGCGCTGCAAACGAACTGATTAAAGCAATACCAATTTTCCAATCGTAACCCAAAGGTTGAATAACGGGTTCGATGGCGCGTCCCATTAATCCGATATAAGAGTTCTCTAGTTTTTGAGAATTGACTTCGTTTTCAAACTGGGTTTCATCTAGAGTGGTATTGGCAAATCTTTCTTTTACAATGTTTTCGGCATCATTAAATTCTTTCCCCGGACCGTAAGAAGCCAAGAACCATAAAATGATCGAAATTGCCAAAATGATTTTCCCAGCTCCGGCAATAAATGCCTTTGTTTTTTCTACTACATTGATGCCGACGTTTTTGAAAAGCGGCATTTTGTAACTTGGCATTTCAACCACGAAATAGGTTTTCGATTCTAATTTTAAAACCTTATTTAAAATATAAGCAGACAAAATCGCGGCAGAGAATCCTAAAACGTACAACGCCATTAAGGTTAATCCTTGAACATTTAGAAATCCGAAAACGCGTTTGCTCGGTACCACAAGCGAGATGATAATGGCATACACGGGTAATCGTGCCGAACAGGTCGTAAACGGTGTTACCAAAATTGTAATCAAACGTTCTTTCCAGTTTTCGATATTTCGGGTTGCCATAATTGCCGGAATTGCACAGGCCGTTCCCGAAATCAAAGGCACAACGCTTTTTCCAGAAAGCCCGAATCGGCGCATGATTTTATCCATCAAAAATACCACACGGCTCATATAACCGCTTTCTTCCAAAATTGAAATGAACAAGAACAGCACGGCAATCTGCGGAATGAAAATAACCACACCGCCAATTCCCGGAATAATTCCCTGCGAAAGTAAATCGGTTAAAATACCACTTGGCAATGTTTCGGCTGCCCAGCTGCTTAAAGAAGCAAAAGTGCCATCAATAAAATCCATTGGAATGGTTGACCAGCTGAAGATTGATTGAAAGATCAGGAATAAAATCGCAAAGAAAATAACATAACCCCAAATTTTGTGCGTAAGAATGCGGTCTAATTTGGCGCGGACATCTTTTGCCATCGAGGCATCGACTTTTAATCCTTCTTTTAAAACATCATTGATAAATTGGTACCGTTTGATGGTTTCCTTTTGCTGAAGGCGTTTTAGTTCAGAATGTGATTTGGTTAAAGTGCTTCGGATTTCATTTCGGTCTAAGTTAGAGAAATTGACATCCTGCGTAATTACCAGCCACAATTTATACATTAATTGATTTGGAAAAGCATGCTGTAGTTTTTGAAAATACTCGGGATCAATTACCGAAGCATTTAAACAGGGTTCGTGCGGAATGGTTTTATAAGAAACGATGAGTTCTTTTAATTTTTCAATTCCGTGTCCTTTTCGTGAACTCACTAAAGCAATCTTAGTTTTTAGTTTTTCTTCTAAATACGGAATGTCCAGCGAAATTCCTTTACGTTCCATACGATCCGACATGTTGATGACTAAAATCGTGGGAATTTCAAGGTCTTTTATCTGGGTGTAAATCAGTAAATTTCTTTTTAGATTCTCCACATCAGTAACCACTACGGCAACGTCTGGATATAATTTGTCGTTTTTATTTAGTAAAAGTTCAATAACTACACTTTCGTCCATCGAGCTGGCGTTCAAACTGTAGGTTCCGGGTAAGTCTAGAATATTGGCTTTTACATTATTAGGTAACTTGCAGAAACCCATTTTTTTCTCTACCGTAATTCCTGGGTAATTTCCCACTTGCTGGTTAAGACCTGTTAACTGGTTGAAGACAGATGTTTTTCCGGTATTTGGATTTCCAATAAGGGCAACATTGATATTCTGAACGCTCATTATAAATTGTTTTGGATAAGTTCAACTTCAATTTCGCGAGCGGTTTCAATACGAATCGCAACATGCGATCCGTTTATGTCCAGATATAAAGGATCTCCAAAAGGGGCAATTTGTAGCAATTCGACTACGCTGCCCGGCAGACAACCCATTTCTAATAATTTTAATGGAATAAGATCTATATCAAAATCTTTGATAATGGCTTTGTCGCCTTTTTTCAGAGTGTGTATAGTATTTTGCAAGCTTATTTAGATTGAGTTTAGATTGCAAAAATAGGTAATTATTATCTATTAAAAGATAATTAACACTTGGACAAATGCTAAATGTTTCTAAAAAGAAGACTTTTTTACTCTTTTGATAAGAAATCTATGTCATCTAAAAGACGTTTGATTTCTTCTGGATTGGTTCCGTCGTAAAATCCGCGGACACGTCTTTTTTGGTCAACCAGTACAAAATTCTCGGTATGAACCATATCATACAACTGATCTGGTCTTCCTAATTTTACGGCCAGATAGGACTGGCGCGCCATTTTGTAAATTTCTTTTTTATCGCCCGTTACCAAATTCCACTTGCTGTCTACCACACCATATTTTACCGCATAGGCTTTTAAAACCGAAACACTATCCACTTCTGGGAAAACGGTGTGAGAAAGCAGCATTACTTTTGGGTTATTCAAAACTGCTTTTTGAACACCTGCCAGATTGGTTGACATTTTTGGACAGATAGATCCGCAGGTCGTAAAGAAGAAATCAGCAACATAAATTTTGCCTTCGTAATTTTTCTGGGTAATCGTATCGCCGTTTTGGTTTACAAACGAAAAATCGGCAATCGTATGGTATTTACTTTTATACTGAACCGTACTGTCGACCAATTCTGGATTTACATCGGCTGGATTGTAAATAGGTAAGTCTTTCTTTGGCTTTAAAGCCGAATAAAATAAAGATATCGTGATGGCAGAAAATACAATTAATACAATGAAGAATTTGCGGTATTTGTAAAGAAGCGATTTCATAAAAGTAATTTGGCGCAAAAGTACAAAAAGAGCGTTTTAAAAGCGGTAACTATAACGGCTTTTTAACAGAATGTATTTTAAGGCAGGTTGTTATACAATTTTGTGATGAGGTAAATTATTCAAAAAATTTTAACACGCACTTCCAAATATTCACAATATGTTTGTATAAACACTCGAAACGTATAAATAAATGAAAAAACAACTAAGTAACCCATTGTTTTGTGCTTTTTCGCTAATGCTGTCACTATCAGCTGCAAATGCACAAAATACTCCGGCAAAAGAGCCGGGCATCAACGTATCGTACATGAATACGGCGATTAGTCCAAGTCAAGATTTCTTTAAATATGTAAACGGAACGTGGCTGGACAAAACTGAAATTCCAAGTGATCGTACCACTTGGGGAAGTTTTAACGAGTTAATCAAAAGAACTGACAAAGATGTAATGACAGTTTTAAAAGATGCTTCGAAAAATCCTCAATACAAATCAAATACCGATCAAGGAAAAGCAATCAACTTATTTAATACCTATTTAGATTCTATCGGAAGAAATAAAAAAGGAATTGAACCTTTAAAACCGTATTTAAAAAAAATCGATGCGATTAAAAATGTAGCTGATGTTCAGAAATATTTAATCGAAATGGAAAAAGAAGGCGGTTCGGGATTTTTTGGAATTTACATTGGTGCCGATGATAAAAACAGTTCTAAAAACTCCGTAACTCTTGCCCCAAGCGGACTTGGACTTCCAGATAAGGATTATTACACTTCTGAAGATAAAGATTCTAAAGAAAAACGTGCAAAATACGAATCGCATGTGGCTCGAATGCTTCAGTTTATTGGCGAATCTCCAGAAAAAGCAAAACAAAGCGCTGCCGAAATTTTAGCTTTAGAAACAGAATTGTCTAAGCCAAGGTTAAACCGAGTGGAAAGAAGAGACAGCCGTTTGCAATACAATCCAATGACGATTGCTGATGTTCAAAAAGTGACACCTGCCATTAAATGGAATGAGTATTTTACAGGTTTAGGAATTACTAAATTAGATACTGTAATTGTAAGCGAGCCAAAATACATGACTGCTCTGCAAACTGTTTTCAAAGAAAATAAAGTAGCACAGTGGAAAGAATATTTAAAATGGGATTTGCTGAATAGTAATGCCAGTAAATTGACCACTGAAATTGATAAAGCTAATTTCGATTTTTACAGCAAAACTCTTAGAGGCGCAATTAAACAGCTTCCTGCCGAAGAAAGAGCACTTAATTTAGTAAACGGAACAGTTGGTGAAGCACTTGGAAAACTGTATGTAGAAAAATTATTTCCTGCTGAAGCAAAAGAGAAAGCGCAGAAAATGATCCAGAATGTGATTTTGGCTTACAAAAACAGAATCAATGCTTTGGCTTGGATGTCTCCAGAAACAAAAGTAAAAGCGATTGAAAAACTGAACAAAATCACCATCAAAATTGGATATCCTGATAAGTGGAAAGATTATTCGGCATTAACGATTAAAAGTGTTGCTGAAGGCGGAACGTATTTTGATAACATGAAAAACGTATCAAAATGGAATTTCCAAAAAGGAATTGAGAAACTAAACAAACCAGTTGATAAAACAGAATGGGGAATGTCTCCTCAAACGGTAAATGCATATTACAATCCATCGTATAACGAAATTGTATTCCCAGCTGCGATTTTACAACCGCCTTTCTACAATTACCAAGCTGACGAAGCGGTTAATTATGGTGGAATTGGTGCTGTAATTGGCCATGAAATCTCTCACGGATTTGACGATTCTGGTGCACGATACAATGCTGAGGGAAATTTAGTAGACTGGTGGACAGAACAAGACTTGAAACAATTTACAGAATTAGGAACTAAACTGGCAGATCAATATAGTGCTTTGGAACCGCTTCCGGGAATTCACGTAGATGGTAAATTTACATTGGGTGAAAACATTGGAGATTTAGGCGGAATCAACGCGGCTTACGACGGTTTACAATTGTATTTGAAAGCAAACGGAAATCCGGGCTTGATTGACGGATTTACGCCCGAACAGCGTTTCTTTATTTCTTGGGCTACGGTTTGGAGAACGAAAACAAGAGACGAAGCGATTAAAAATCAAGTAAAAACAGATCCGCACTCTCCAGGAATGTACAGAGCGTATGTGCCAATTCAGAACGTGGATGCTTTTTATGATGCTTTCGGAATCAAAAAAGGAGATAAAATGTATGTTGAACCGGAAAAACGAGTTAAAATCTGGTAATCAAAATATAAAATACTAAAAACGGCGCTTTCATTAAGCGTCGTTTTTTATTCTTCAAAAGTTTCAATTAACAAATAAAATCTAATTTGATCTGCTTTAATCTGCAAAATCTGCGTGAAATACTTTTGTGCATCGTTTTTTTCACGCAGATTTTGCAGATTAAAGCAGATTTGCACAGATTTGAATTTAAGCTCCTGCGTAAAATCGATAACTAATAAGTTCAGTCAAAGGTTGTAATTTAAATAGTATTCTTACAAATCAATTATTTTAAAATTTTAACATTGAAATCAAAATAATAACAATATGTTTGTAATTGTACCAAAAAATGAAATAAAAATGATTAAAAAGCTTTCTAAACCGATGTTTTGTGTGGTTTCTGTAATGTTTTCATTAACTGCAGTTCAGGCGCAAGATGCAAAGCCAAAAGAACCTGGAATTGATGTTTCTAACATGGATCCTAAAGTAAGTGCCAAACAGGATTTTTTCCGTTATGTAAACGGTGCCTGGCTTGATAAAACTGAAATTCCAAGCGATAGAAATTCTTGGGGAGGTTTTAATGAACTTCGTCAAAAAACAGACAATAATGCTTTAGCTATTTTAAAAGAAGCTTCAAAAGATCCCAAGTATAAATCGAATACAGATCAAGGAAAAGCGATTGCCTTGTATAATACGATTTTAGATACTATTGGCAGAAACAAAAGAGGAATTACACCGCTTAAACCGTATTTGAAAAAAATCGATGCCATTAAAAATGTAGCCGATCTTCAAAACTACATAACAGAAATGCAGCTTGCAGGAGGTTCAGGTTTTTTTGGCGTGTATGTGGGAGCTGATGCTAAAAACAGTAATAAAAATGCTGTTACGCTAAGTCCGGGAACTTTAGGATTATCGGATAAAGATTACTACAATTCTGATGATAAAGATTCTAAAGAAAAACGTGAGAAATACGAAGTTCACGTAGCGAGAATGATGCAGTTTATTGGAGAATCTCCAGCGAAAGCAAAAGAAAGTGCCAAACAAATCGTGGCTTTAGAAGTGGAAATGTCTACACCAAGATTGGATCGTGTAGAGAGAAGAGATAGAAGAAAACAATACAATCCAACAGCAGTTGCTGATTTGAAAAAGAATACACCTTCTATTGAATGGGAAAAGTATTTCACAGGAATTGGAATGACAAAACTAGATACGGTAAATGTTGCGCAGCCTCGTTATATGATCGCTTTGGAAAAAACGTTAACCGAAAAGAAAGTAGAAGCTTGGAAAGAATATTTGAAATGGTCTTTATTAAACAAATCTGCTTCAACTTTAACGACAGAGATTGAAAATGCAAATTTTGATTTCTACGGAAAAACATTAACAGGAGCTTTAAAACAGCGTCCGCGCGAAGAAGTTGCTTTGCAGGTAATCAACGGAGCAACGGGAGAAGCTTTAGGAAAATTGTATGTAGAAAAATTATTTCCTGCTGAAGCAAAAGCAAAAGCGAAAGACATGATTGCGAATGTCATGTTAGCTTATGAAAATAGAATCAATGCTTTGCCTTGGATGTCTAAAGAAACTAAAGCGAAAGCCATTGAGAAACTGAACAAATTGACGGTTAAGATTGGATATCCAGATAAATGGAAAGATTATTCAAAATTAGAACTTAAAAATGTAGACGAAGGCGGGACTTATTTTGATAATATGAAAAGTTTAGCAAAATGGGCTTATGCTGAAAATCTTGCAAAACTTGGAAAACCAGTTGATAAAACAGAGTGGGGAATGTCTCCGCAAACGGTTAATGCTTACTTTAATCCTTCGTATAACGAAATTGTATTTCCAGCAGCAATCTTACAGCCGCCTTTCTACAATTACCAAGCTGATGAGGCAGTGAATTATGGTGGAATTGGAGCTGTAATTGGCCACGAAATCTCTCATGGGTTTGACGATTCTGGAGCACGTTACAATGCTGACGGAAATCTTGTAGACTGGTGGACTCCAGAAGATCTAAAACAATTTACAGCTCTTGGCGGTCAATTGGCAGCGCAATACAGCGCATTAGAACCGCTTCCTGGAATTTTTGTAGATGGTAAATTTACATTAGGCGAAAATATCGGAGATTTAGGTGGAACTAATGCTGCTTACGATGGTTTACAATTGTATTTGAAAAAGCATGGAAATCCAGGTTTAATTGACGGATTTACTCCAGAGCAGCGTTTCTTTATTTCGTGGGCGACAGTCTGGAGAACTAAATCTCGTGACGAAGCTATTAAAAGTCAGGTGAAAACAGATCCGCACTCTCCAGGAATGTACAGAGCGGTTGTACCTATTAAAAACTTAGATGCTTTTTATGAAGCATTCGGAATTACAAAAGGAGATCCAATGTTCTTAGAACCTGAAAAACGAGTTAAAATCTGGTAACATATTGAAATTGAAAACGGCGCTTATTGAGCGCCGTTTTTTTATAAGAATGTGTCAAATTATTTTAAATGACTGTAAATGTATGTTTCAATTGCTTTTAATTCTTCATCAGACATTTCCTGAGTAACCGCAAAATTGGTTTTCATAACCGCAAACTGACTCGGATCGACAATGGGTTCTGCTTTTCCTTTTAAGAAAGTAACAATATCGCCTTTTTTGTCTTTGTAGGTTTTTGCAATTTCCTGAATACTCGGGCCAATAATTTTTTGATCCGGCTGATGGCAGGAAGTACAATTTCCTCTTCCTTCAAATAGTTCTTTTCCTAAAGCTTCAGGTGTTGCCACTTTTGATGGTTCAGCTTCTGTATACGATTCGTTAGTTTGAGTATTGTTTTCAGCAGAAACTTCTTTTTTACAAGAGACAAAAGCTAAAACGGCAGCTAAAAATAAAACCTTTTTCATTTTATTTCTTTAAAAGGATGGCTGCTTCTTTAGCAAAATAAGTCGAAATAAGATTAGCACCGGCACGTTTAATGCACATTAACTGCTCCATCATAATTTTATCGTTATCAAGCCAGCCTCTTTCGGCAGCGGCTTTAATCATGGCATATTCTCCAGAAACCTGATAAACGGTTACAGGAACATGTACGGTATTTTTAATTTCGCGAACAATATCCAAATAAGCAATTCCAGGTTTTACCATAACCATATCGGCACCTTCTTCAACGTCAGATAACGCTTCTTTAATGGCTTCAATACGGTTAGCATAATCCATTTGGTATGTTTTTTTATCTTTTGGAACAGCAACATCAGCTTCTTTTGGAGCAGAATCTAAAGCATCTCTAAACGGACCATAAAAAGCTGAAGCATATTTGGCAGCATAACTCATGATTCCAACATTTTGAAATCCTGCGGCATCTAAACCTTCGCGAAGGCGTAAAACACGACCGTCCATCATATCGCTTGGCGCCACAAAGTCGGCACCAGCTTCGGCGTGAGAAACCGCCATTTTTACTAAAGCGTCAACCGTACTGTCGTTTTCTACATCACCATTTGTTATAATTCCGTCATGTCCATAAATAGAATATGGATCTAAAGCCACATCGGGCATCACGATCATTTCTGGACAAGCTGCTTTTATGGCACGGATAGCTTGCTGCATTAATCCATTTGGATTCCAAGCTTCTTTTCCAGTATTGTCTTTTAGGTTTTCGCTCACCTTTACATAAATATTTACGGCGCGAATTCCTAAATCAAATAGTTCTTTTACTTCTTCAACCGTTAAATCTATAGATCTTCTAAAAATTCCCGGCATGGATGGAATTTCTACTTTTACATTTTCGCCTTCAGCAATAAACATAGGAAACATGAAATCCGAAGGACTTAAACTGGTTTCGCGAACTAAAGAACGAATTGATTCATTTACTCTTAATCTTCTGCCTCTTTGTAATGGGAACATATAATTTTAGATTTTAGATTTTAGATTTTAGATTTTTATCTGATTCAGTGAAAAAGATTGATACATCTTTGTTTCTAAAACGGTAATTGTTTTTTTATTTTTTTGAAGTTGTGCTGCTTTTTACAAGCGTTGCAAAGTTATGGAAAAAGGAACAGAATTAAGCCTTTAGCTTATTATAGAATCCGTTAATATTATCTAAAAATTTAGATTTTTTGTAGTTGATTTTAGTTTAAGCCGAAGAAATGGCTCTAAATAAAAGGAAACAAAAATCCCTGAAACATTTCAGGGATTTTATGATTTTTATTGAATGGAAGCTTGGTAAATCTCTTTAATCGAATTGCCAAGCTGGGTATTAAATTCGTCATCTGATTGGCCAGCGCTGAGTCCTTCCGATAATGCTCTTGAAAAACTCGCAATCAATCCGTGATTCTCGCTAAGTTTTTGGTTGGCATCTTCTCGAGAATAGCCACCAGAAAGTGCCACAACTCGTACCACATGAGGATCTGATAGTAAATCGCTGTAAAAATTATTTACCATTGGAATGGAAAGTTTCAGCATTACTTTTACATCTTTATCCAACGAGTTAAGCTGTTTTTGGATTTCATCTTTCAAAATTTGTTCTGACTTTTCTTTATCGGCACTGTAAATATCAACTTCGGGTTCGATTATTGGTACAAGTCCTTTTTCAAAAATCTGCAATCCAACTTCAAATTGCTGTTTTACCACTTCATGAATTCCTTTCGGATTTGCTTCTTTGATAACAGAACGCATTTTGGTTCCGAAAATCTTTCGTTCTACTGCTCGATCCAGCAATTCATTTAAATTAGAAATAGGTTTCATCAGTTGGACACCGTCGGCAGGTTCGGCTAATCCTTTGTCCACTTTTAAAAAAGGGACGATGTGTTTTTTCTCCCATAAATACTCTGCAGTCCATTGTCCGTCGATTTTACGGTCCATTGTATTTTCAAACAAAATAGCACCCAGAATATATTGGCTGTCGAAAGCCGGACTTTTGATAATTCGGGTTCTCATTTCATGTACAAGAGTGTACATTTCTTCTTCATTTGTATATTCGTTTTCTTGTACACCGTATTGTAGTAAAGCTTTTGGTGTGCTTCCGCCACTTTGATCTAATGCTGCAATAAATCCTTTTCCAGAATGCATAAGACGTAACTGCTCATCATTTATATTTTTCATAACCATGAATTTTAGTTTGTATAAATCTCTGTAATTTAAGCATTTTAATTGGGCTTGATGCTTATTTTTAAGTTAAGATTTCTTACAGACCTATTTTTTCATTGACTTTGTCATAGACTTCTTTTACCTTTTTTGGAGGATCGAATCGGTAACCAACAGAGAGTTTTACAGTAGCAATGTTGTCATTTAATCTTGGATCGACTTTATCATCTTGTGCAAAACTTACGGTATTCAGACTTGCAAAACCAAAGAATCGATCTTTGTTGTATGCCAATTTTAAATTGAAATCGGCTTGATACAAAGCTGAGGTGTCGCCATCAATATCGTTCAGTCCTGCTCCTAAAGCAATTCCCGCTCCAATTAAAACGCGGTCACTAATTACGAAATTATAAAAGTAGGCAGGAGCCAATGTAAAGACATACATGTCTCCAGGAGAAGAATCGGGAGTATTTAAATCTAAATTGGTATAATAAAAAGAAAATGACGGAATGAAACTTCCAGAACTTTTTGTCTGCCACTCATTTTGACTAACCAAGGTCTTAAACGAGAATTTGTCATTGAAAACATATGAAGTCGATCCGCCAATTTTGGTGGTGCGCATTTTAGGCAGTTGTGCCGTTGAATTATTGTCGCTTATATAAAATCCTTTTTGATTGATAAAGGTGAAGGACTGCATCCATTTTTTATAATAAAATCGAGTGTTGAAATTAAAGTGTTTGGAATTGGAATCGCCCTTATTTGCTCCAAGAAATTTCGGTGCAAACGCTATACTAATGTCAATAATTTTATAATTCAGGTTGAAACCAATCTGTTCTCTTCTATTCGGAATAAGACTAACGTATATTTTCGGATCCTGCGTATCTGAGGCGATCTGAAAACTATTTGAAGTATCTAGATAATAAGAGCTGATGGTAACTTTATCACTATATGATTTAAAATACGGATTCTGTAAAGTGTCGTTTTGAGCGAAACAGCTAAAAATACCAGCGAAGAATGCAATATAAATCAGTTTTAAACACATAGAAACATAGTTTTTAGATCATTTGAAAAAGACGTTTCACTCAAAATAATTCACATAGTGTATGTGAAAAAATCATGATTTTCTAAAATTACCTCTAAGATAGGTCTTTCATCTATGTTTCTATGTGTTAAATGAATATATTAAATCCACTCACGCGGATTTTCTAATACATTAATTAATTTTTCTTCTTCGCTTCCTGCTTCCGGATGATGATCGTAAACCCATTGCACATGCGGAGGGAGACTCATTAAAATACTTTCAATTCTTCCGTTGGTTTTTAATCCGAATAAAGTTCCTTTGTCGTGAACCAAATTGAACTCCACATAACGGCCGCGACGGATTTCCTGCCACGTTCTTTGTTCTGGAGTATATGGAAGCGTTTTTCTTCTTTCTACAATTGGCACATAAGCTTCAAGGAAACTATTGCCCACTTCGGTTACAAAATTGTACCAGTTTTCCATTGACATAGATTCGGTTGCTTTGCAATAATCAAAGAATAAACCGCCAAGTCCGCGGGCTTCATGACGATGTGCATTCCAAAAATACGAATCGCATTGTTTTTTATATTTTGGATAAAACTCTGGATTGTGTTTATCGCAAGCTGTTTTGCAGGTTTGGTGAAAGTGAATGGCATCTTCCTCAATCAAATAATAAGGCGTTAAATCTTGTCCGCCACCAAACCATTGTTCGATTACATTTCCATTTTCGTCATACATTTCAAAATAGCGCCAATTGGCGTGAACTGTAGGAACCATTGGGTTTTTCGGGTGAATCACCAAACTTAATCCGCAGGCAAAGAAATCTGCTTCGCCAACACCAAACATTTTCTGCATGGTTTCAGGAAGTTTTCCGTGAACAGCTGAAATGTTGACACCGCCTTTTTCGAAAACTGTACCGTTTTCAATAACGCGTGTTCTTCCGCCTCCGCCTTCAGGACGTTTCCATAAGTCCTCGCGGAATTTTGTAGTTCCATCAACCGCTTCTAATCCAGCGCAGATCTGGTCTTGTAAATTTTGTATGTATGCGTAAAATTTATTTTTCATGATTTTATTTTTCTGGTAGAGTATCATGATATTTGAATGCTGTATCCATATCAAATACTATTGTAGTATCTTTTTTAAAAATTTTTACAAATCTTGAATTTGCTTTTTTTACTAATGAATCTCCTACTTCGGTTTTTTCCCAAATAAAAGAATATCCATAGACTTCACTTGAATCGTTTAGTTGAAATGTGTGAGACATATGGTTGCGTTTATCTAAATATTTTTTTACAATGAGTCCAGAAAAATTTTCTTCAAACATATTTTTATAAATTTCTTTACTAATTCTGGATTCGTTTGAAAAATAGGAGCAAGTACTTACGGTTATTGCAAAACCCAACATTAAAAAGAAGCCCTGATATAATGGATTCAATTTTTTAAAGTCAAAGTTAGAAACATCTTCTAAAAATTTTTCAAAAGAATTCATTTTAGTTTTTTAATAAAGCAATTTTAGCATTTATCCCAAAAGAAAACACTTTGCTTTCTGTTTGAATGTATTGGTAAACAGCCAAAGCTTTATCTTCAAAATTGTAGTTTTCATCTTTAGAAAACTCAATTAAAATGTCTGCAAATTGTTCTAATTGATCCCAATCAAAATGAAGACGAGTTAATAAAGTGATTAAATCTTCATTTGAATAATCAATTAAACTTTCAAGGTTTAATCCGAATTCTTTTAGTTGGTTTTCAATATCTGTTTTTTGTACTTGACTCAAGGGATAAGGCACAAAAACAAGAGTTCGTAACGTTTTGAGAACGTTATCGATTCTGATTTTTTCTTCATCTCTTAAACCTTTATTTAACATTTTTAGAATTTATTAGATTTGACAGTAGTTCGGCTGAAAACTAATTTTCCTTTTTGAGGAGTTTCTTCTTTGCCAAAATTCTTTATTTTTCGATACACAAAATACAAAACAGGCAGCGAATAATAAATAAACCCCATACAAATAGGAACATAAGGTTTTTCTATAAATAATCCGCTTGATTTTACCATTTGAAAATAATGAGATTTTTCTAAAAATTCATTTGTGAGTCCAAACGGTGGAACGTATTCATTTCCAATCGCAAGAATCATAATCAAGAAGAAATAGAAAATGACTTTTACAACCGATTTTCCAATCTGTTTCATTCTCACATCTGGAGTTACATTTGAAAAGGCAAAACGCATTCGGTTTAAAACCGTTAGCAGATAAATAATTAAAATATTGGTATTAATAACCGATTCATTGAACGAATAGGCAAATGTGCCATATAAAGGAAAAAATACAAAAAGAGACCATTTTTTTGGCATAATCGCCATAAAAACTCCCGAATGCACCATTATAAACTCAAAGGTCATTAAAACGGCTAGATCATTTATAAGACTTACGGGGTGAAGTTCCGGATGTGTCCAGACCATAAAAAATACATAAGCGTAATAAGCCTGAAATCCATGTTCGATAAATGAAAATGGCGAGTATTTATTGAGGTTTATATTTAGCATTTATGTCTTTTTCATTTCCTGCAAGGTTTTCAAAACCTTATAGGTATTAATGAGATATTTTATATAAAATCATCCTTAAAATTTTAGGTCTACAAGGTTTTGAAAACCTTGCAGGATGAAACTGAGATTATTCAAAAGTATAAGTTTCGTTTAAAAGATCATTCTTCTGATTATGACAAAAAATGAAATTCTCTAAATCATCAAACAAATTTAAAATCTCATTTCGTTCTATTTTTGTCTCTTTATCAGATAAATATGCCTGATAGGATGAAAATTTGAAACTCTTGAAATCTAAATCAAAATGATACTTAGGATTCAAATGAACATAAACAATCAATTGTTTTAAATACGTTTCGTCTTTTAATTTTATCCTTTTAAAATGCTTTTCAAATAAGCTTCCAGTTCTATTGATTTGCTTGTTGAATGCTTTTGCATACGAATTAAACAAATTTGAAAAAGCTTGTGTCACTTCTTTTTCTTGAGTGTTAAGCCGAATAACTAAATGAAAGTGATTGTTCATCAGGCAATAAGCAAAAATTGAAATTCTATCAGCGGAATATTTGGCTAATTGTTTCAAGAAATAAAGTTTGTTAGCATCATTTTCAAAAATAGTTGTGCCATTTATGCCACGATTATAAATATGATAATAACAATCTTTTTCTAAAACTTCTAACTTCATCTGTCCTTTACATTTCCTGCAAGGTTTTCACAGCCTTGTAGGTCTTCTTCATAAATAATCCAACTTCTCAATTTATACCTACAAGGTTTTGAAAACCTTGCAGGAAAGTCAATCAGCTGCGACTCAAAACTGAAAACTAGTATTGCCCGTATTCCTTCACGGCGTCGATAAACGCTTTTGCATGGTCTACAGGGATGTTTGGTAAAATTCCGTGACCTAAATTTACAACATATTTGTCTTTTCCAAACTCGTCGATCATTTCATGAACCATTTTCTTAATAGTTGGAATTGGAGAAAGTAATCTTGATGGATCGAAATTTCCTTGTAAAGTAATGTTTCCGCCAGATAAATAACGTGCGTTTCTTGCAGAACAAGTCCAGTCAACTCCTAATGCAGAAGCACGGCTTTTCCCCATTTCGTTAAGCGCAAACCAACATCCTTTTCCGAAAACAATAACAGGTGTAAGATCTGCTAAAGCCTCAACAATCTGATTGATGTATTTCCATGAAAATTCTTGATAATCAACAGGAGAAAGCATTCCTCCCCAAGAATCAAAAATCTGAACAGCATTAACACCCGCTTTTACTTTTTCTTTTAAATATAAAATGGTGGTATCTGTAATTTTTTGCAATAGACTGTGTGCAGCAACGGGATTTGAAAAACAGAATCCTTTTGCCATATCAAAACTTTTAGAACCTCTTCCTTCAACTGCGTAACAGAAAATTGTCCATGGCGAACCAGCGAAACCAATCAATGGCACTTCGTCGTTCAGCATTTCCTTCGTTAATTTAATAGCATCCATTACATAACCAAGACTTTCTTGAATGTCTGGAACATACACACGTTGAACATCTGCCATAGAACGAATTGGATTCGGTATAAACGGACCGATATTTTCTTTCATTAAAACTTCAATTCCCATTGCCTGCGGCACTACCAGAATATCCGAAAATAAAATAGCAGCATCTGGAGCGATTCGACGAATTGGCTGAACAGTAATTTCGGCAGCTAATTCTGGGGTCTGACAACGTGTGAAGAAATCGTATTTATCGCGTAACGCGATAAATTCCGGTAAATATCTTCCGGCTTGACGCATCATCCATACCGGCGGACGCTGAACTGTTTCTCCTTTTAATGCTTTTAAAAATAGGTCGTTTTTTAACATTTTTTATTTCTTTATCCTGCAAGGTTTCCAAAACCTTTTAGGTGTTATGTTGATTAATTATAGATACCTACAAAGTTTTGGAAACCTTGCAGGAAATCTTTTTTGTTACTTATATTCGTGAATTACATCCTCGATTACATCCTCAATTGTAGGTTGATCTGCAACGATAATGTTTTTGGTAATTTTTGATAAAGCTTCAGCAGTGGTTTCGCCAATGCAGAAACAGATTTCTTTCTTAATTGTATTATCTTTCAAATAACTTTTCACTCCAGACGGACTAAAAAACAAAATGGCTTCTGGATTTGCTTTTATTTTTTGAGGCTGTAAAGAAGTTTCGTAAACCTCAATTTCATTGAATGTAATGCCATTTTCTTTTAAAGCTTCTGGCAGAATATCTCTTCTTAAATTTCCACTAAAAAAAGTATAGCTTTCCTTTGCGTAAATTAAAGTGATAATTTCGGCTAAATCTGAGGCATAACCTGTGTAAGCAACAACATTAAAGCCATTATCGCTTAAAAGGATTTTGGTTTTAAGTCCAACGCAATATACGTTTTTCTTTTTCAGTTCTTCAGATTTTGGATGAGACAAAACACTATGAACAGCATTCTGACTTGTAAAAATCAGATTTTCGTTGAGGTCTTTTAATTCAAAAGATTTGTTTGTGGTTTTGATGAAATCGGCTTCGATTAATTCAATTCCATATTTCTTTAGCTCTTGTTTATGAAGAGGAGATAATATTTTAGTAGATAGTATTTGAACTGGGTTTGCCATTATTTTTTTAGAGATTCTTTGATTTTCTGCATTAATTCTGTTCCACCGTTATTCAAAATTTCTTGTGCAGATTTGAAACCTAGTTTCTTCCATTCTGAAATATCAACCGTTTTGTTGATTTCCAGTTTTTGTTTTCCGTCAATAGAAAGTAAAACACCTTGAAAATGTAAAGTGTCTTCGTCTTCATTATACGTAACCAAAGCTCCAATTGGCGCTGTACATCCGCCTTCAAGCGTTCTTAAAAACTGACGTTCTATATGTGTGCAAATTTCAGTTTCGATATCATTTAACTGAGAAAGTGCATCCAGTGTAAAATTGTCATTTTCCATTCCCACAACCAACATGGCTCCTTGTGCCGGCGCAGGAATCATCCAGTCTAAATTAATGAAATTTTCTGGTTTTAGGTTAATACGCTCCAAACCAGCAGCTGCAAAAACGGCTCCATCCCAGTCATTGTCTTGTAACTTCTGCATACGCGTGTTTACATTTCCGCGTAAATCAACTACGGTATGATTAGGATATTTATTGAACCATTGTGCCTGACGACGCAGACTTCCAGTTGCAATGGTACTTGGATTTGAAAAATCAGGATTTCCTTTATGAACCAAAATATCTAAAACATTTGCTCTTGGTAAAACTGCACCTTGAACAATACCTTTTGGTAAAGCTGTTGGAACGTCTTTCATAGAATGCACCGCAATATCAATATCGCCATTAATCATGGCAATGTCTAACGTTTTGGTAAAAATTCCTGTAATACCAAGTTCGTAAAGAGGTTTGTCCAGAATAATATCACCTTGGGATTTTACCGCAACAATAGAAGTTTTATAACCTAAATCATTTAGTTTTTTCTCTACAGTATGTGCCTGCCAAAGTGCTAATTCGCTGTCACGCGTTCCTATTCTGATTGTTTTTTCAGCCATGTTTTATTTTTTGAACCATATAAGTTATATAAGTAAATTTAAGCAGTTTGGGTAAAACATAAATGTAAATCAAACTTAACATAACTTGTTTTTATTTTTGAACCATATAAGTTATATAAGTAATTTAAAGTGGGTTGGGTAAAACACAGTTTTTAAATGAACTTATATAACTTATATGGTTTAAATCTTAAATTAAGATGCTTTTATTTTGAAGACTTTTTCGATCCATTCGATGCTTTCATCAACCATGGTGTCGTCGTCTTTTAAATGATTTGCGAAATGAGTAGTGATTTTTTGAATGATTCGGTTGCTGATGATTTCAGCCTGTTCTTCATTAAAATCGGCAATTTTTTTACTTTGAAAATCCAATTCCGAAACTTTAATGGCATTAAGTTTTTCTTTTAAAGCATTAATAGTTGGAGCGAACTTTCTGCCTTTCATCCAAGTCACAAATTCTTCTTTGATTTCCTCGATGATCGCTTCAGCTGCTGGAATGTGCAGTTTTCTGTTTTCCAAAGTTTCGTCTGTCAATTGAGACAAATAATCCATGTGGATCAAAGTTACGCCTTCTAATTCCTCAACATTTTCATTTACATTTTTCGGAATTGATAAATCTAAAATCAATAACGGTTTTTTCAGATTTAAAATCGCTTTGTCTACTGTTGGGTTTTGCGCGCCTGTCGCTACAACCACAACATCGGCTTTTTGAAGTTCTAAATGCAATTCAGAGTAATCTTTAACAATCAAATTCAGTTTTCCTGCTAATTTCTCTGCTTTGTCTTTAGTACGGTTTATTAAAGTAATGTGTTCGTT
Organism: Flavobacterium sp. H4147; assembly: GCF_029360735.1. Lineage (NCBI taxonomy): Bacteria > Pseudomonadati > Bacteroidota > Flavobacteriia > Flavobacteriales > Flavobacteriaceae > Flavobacterium > Flavobacterium sp. H4147. The sequence continues at coordinate 1,298,383 of NZ_JARKNB010000001.1, forward strand.
TTTAGTATGTTTTACTAAATTCTCGCACGTATTTCTTCCAATTTTTCCAGTTCCGAAAAGTAAAATGTTTTTATTGCTGATGTCTTCTACATTTTTAAGAATATATTGTACCGATGCAAAAGAAACCGAAGTAGCTCCAGAACTGATTTCAGTTTCTGTTTTAATTCTCTTGCTCGCCTGAATAACTGCATTTATGAGTCTTTCCATAAAAGCATTTGCTAAACCTAAAGACTTCGAGTGAATGAAACTGGTTTTAATTTGAGATATAATTTCAAAATCGCCTAAGATCTGACTATCTAAACCAGTTCCTACGCGAAATAAATGATTGATTGCTTCTTGATTTTTATAAACGAAACCCACTTTTTGAAAAGCGTCGACCGAACCATTGCTGTTGTCACAAATCAATTTGATTAATTGAAATGGGTGTTCTGCAAAACCATAAATTTCGGTTCTGTTGCAGGTTGAAGTAACTATTAAACTTTCTATTCCTTCGTTTTTAGCTTGCTCTAGTAAGCGAGTCTTCGCAACAGCATCCAAACTAAATTGACCTCTGACCTCAGCATCAGCTTTTTTATAACTCAGACCAACTGAGTAAAAATAAAGGTGTTTCGGTACGTTATTGTTTTCCATAAATTCACTTTCATAAAAGTGCAACAAAATTATCACTATAGCATTGATAAAAATAACGCTAAAAGTACTTTTTATGTCGCTATATGTTTTTTTGAACCTAAATAGGTGTTTTTGAGTAAAAAGGACTACTTTTGTAGCAAAATCAACTCATTAGAAGTGATTAGTTTAGAGTGATTCTAAATAACATTTGAAGTTTGTCTTGATTTTCGTTTCAAAAAAATATCGCTATGGGTTCTCAAGAAATTATAAAAATTGAAGACGACTTTACGCTGATTCGTTTTCAAAATGACAGTCTGGAGCCATTTTATGCACAACATGAAATTGGTACTGGCTTGATACAGTTTCACTTCGGGATAAAAGGAAATGCCAAATTCTTGTTCAATCAAGGTAATTATGCTTTAGAATTGAAAGAAGAAAAATCACTGCTTTTATACAATCCGCAGAAAGAATTACCGCTTAATTTAGAACTCGCCCCAAATTCGTGGGTGATTTCGGTAATTGTTTCCATCAAGAAATTTCACGCGTTATTTTCTGCCGAAGCGGACTATATTACTTTTTTAAGTCCTGATAATAAGGATAAAAAGTATTATAACGAAGGAAACATCAGTCCGTCGATGGCAATTGTGTTGAGTCAGCTGTTTCATTACAATCTTCACCCTTCGATCAAAAACCTGTATTATAAAGGAAAAGGATACGAATTGTTGAGTTTGTATTTCAACAGAACCGAAGATCCAAATGCAGAACAATGTCCGTTTTTAATTGATGAAGATAATGTACTGAAAATCCGAAAAGCCAAAGAAATCGTAATTGCTAATATGTCAGAGCCGCCGGGACTACAAGAACTAGCAGATGAGATTGGTTTGAATTTGAAAAAACTCAAAATGGGTTTCAAACAAATTTACGGCGACACGGTTTACGGTTTTCTATTCGATTACAAAATGGATTTCGCTAGAAAACTATTAGACAGTGGTTCTTATAATGTAAATGAAGTGGGATTGAAAATTGGTTACAGCACCGGAAGTCATTTTATTGCTGCTTTCAAAAAGAAATTCGGAACAACACCTAAAAAGTATTTGATGTCGATTAATGCGAATGTTAGTTAGCCACAAATTCACGAATTAGCACAGAATAAAATCTGCTAAATCTCCCGAATCTGCGAGAGAAAATTTCACAAATGCGATAAAATAAATTTTGAATATTCAACAATAATTAAAAAGTAATAATTATCATATTTCGAAAAAGTTCCAAGTTCTACTTTTGCCGAAATTTTTAAAAACAAATAAAAAGCTTAAAGCCTAGAGCTTAAAACCTAAAAACAGAAAAAACATGAAAGGCGTATTATTAGTAAACTTAGGTTCTCCAGACAGCCCAACTCCAAAAGATGTAAAACCGTATTTAGATGAATTTTTAATGGATAAATATGTAATTGACGTTCCATATTTATTAAGAGCATTATTAGTTCGCGGTATTATTTTAAGAAAAAGACCTGAAGAATCGGCACACGCTTACGCAAAAATTTGGTGGGAAGAAGGTTCTCCATTAATCGTTCTTTCAGAAAGAATGCAGCATAAAGTACAGCCTTTAGTAAATGTGCCAGTTTCTTTAGCAATGCGTTATGGAAGCATGACTATTGAAAAAGGACTTCAGGAATTAAGCGATAAAGGAGTTACAGATGTTCTTCTTTTTCCATTATATCCGCAGTATGCAATGGCATCGACTTTGACCATTTTGGTTAAGGCAGAAGAAATTCGCAAAAAGAAATTTCCTCATATGAAATTTACCGATGTTCCCGCATTTTACAACAAGCCAGATTACATCAAAAACTTGGCAGATTCTATCCAGAAACACTTAGTTGGGTTTGAATACGATCATTTATTGTTTTCATATCATGGAATTCCAGAGCGTCATATTCGTAAAACCGATGTGACGAAATCACATTGTAAAATTGACGGCTCATGCTGTAATACGCCATCGCCGGCGCACGAATTCTGTTATCGTCACCAATGTTATGAAACAACAAGACAAGTTGTTAAACTATTAGGACTTCCAGAGGACAAATACAGTTTAACTTTCCAATCTCGTTTAGCAGGTGATAAATGGTTAGAACCTTACACGGATGTTGAAATTGACAATATGCCGGCAAAAGGAATTAAAAAATTAGCCGTAGTAACACCAGCTTTCGTTTCAGACTGTCTTGAAACTTTGGAGGAAATCGCAATGCGTGCCAAAGAAGATTTTGAAGCAAATGGAGGAGAAGATTTCTTAGCAGTTCCATGTTTAAATGACGATGATCAATGGTGCCAGACAGTTGCAAATTGGATTAACGATTGGGCGAAATAGAGAAAATAGAAGAAAGAGTAAAGAAAAAAGACTTTCATAATGGAGTATTATAATTACTTAAAATCACTGCATCTTATTTTTGTCATAACTTGGTTTGCAGGTTTATTTTATATTGTGCGTTTGTTTGTGTATCAAATTGAAGCCAGTGAAAAACCTTCTCCTGAAAAGGAAATTTTGCAGGCGCAGTATAAAATTATGGCCTACCGTTTGTGGTACATTATTACATGGCCATCGGCAGTTTTGGCGAGTATTTTTGCTTTTTGGATGTTGTTTTTTACAGATGCCGGTCATGTTTGGATCACAATGCCTTGGATGCATGTAAAACTGTGTTTTGTTTTCCTTTTGTATTTATACCACGCAAAATGCCATCAGATTTTTAAGCAACTGCAAAACGATGAGGTAAAATATTCGAACAACTTCATGCGTTTATGGAACGAAGGCGCTACGATTATTTTGTTTGCCGTTGTTTTTTTAGTAGTTTTAAAAAGTGCGATCAACTGGATCTTCGGCGTAATCGGAATTATTGTATTCTCGGTTTTAATTATGCTGGGTTTTAGATTTTATAAACGAATAAGAGAGAAGAAATAGTCGCAGTGACAGTTTTCAGTTTTGCTGAGACTGAGACTGAGACTGAACACTAAAAACATGCTAAACAACTTCAAAATGTCTATGCTTTCACTTCGTACCAGGATTTTCCTGTCGATGATTGTATTGATTGTCGTGGCATCTTTTTTATTAGCTTCGATTTCGATTATTCAGTTTAAAACTGAGGCCAAAGAATACCATCAAGAACGTTTAGAGCGAAAAGAAAACGCCGTCAAAGAACACATCAATTATGTTCTGGCAACTACAACTTATCCGCTGAAAACCCAAAATTTGGATTTGATTTTTAAAGACAAAATCCATGAATTGGCTCAGATTCACAAAATTGAAATCAATATTTACAGCCTTGACGGAAAACTTTTAAAATCATCCAAAGAATCTTTTGCTGTTGATAAAATTGCACCGCCAATTCCTGAATACATTCTAAAACTGGTTCGTTCTTCTATCGAAAAACGTTTTGTAGATATTAAAACGATTGACGGAGTTAAAAACCGATCTTCGTACAGTTTGATAAAAGACGAAAAATTCAAACCACTCGGAATTCTAAATCTTCCGTATTTAGAAGACGACGGATATTACGACAACGAATTGAATACATTCCTAATTCGTTTAAGTCAGGTCTATTCTTTCATGCTGATTGTGGCTTTTGCGTTAGCATATTTCCTTTCTACCTATATTACTAAATCACTAAAGACCATTTCAGATCGTTTGGAGGAAACCAATCTGGATCAAAAAAATGAGAAGATTGTTTTGGAGGCAAACAGCAAAGAAGTCAATTTCTTAATAAGAGCCTATAATGGAATGGTGGACAAATTGGAAACCAGCGCGATTAAACTAGCACAAAGCGAACGTGAAGAAGCGTGGCGCGAAATGGCAAAACAAGTCGCACATGAAATTAAAAATCCGCTTACACCAATGCGTTTAACGGTTCAGAGTTTTCAAAGAAAATTTGATCCAAATGATCCTGATGTTAAGCAGAAGATGAATGATTACTCCGAAACCTTAATTCAGCAGATTGATACCATGACAGCGGTTGCATCGGCATTTTCGAATTTTGCTTCGATGCCGGCTCAGCAAAATGAAACCTTGAATGTTGTTGAAGTCGTAGAACTGGCTTTGGATATTTTCAACGAAGATTATATTTCTTTTGAAAAAGAAGAGGAGGAAATCATCTCCAAAATGGACCGTACGCAATTAATTCGTGTAATTACCAATTTGGTTAAAAATGCCACTCAGGCAATTTCTGAAAGCCAATTTCAAAAATCAATTGTGGTTTCGGTAAAAAGAAGAAATAACAATGTCGAAATTGCCGTAAAAGACAACGGTATTGGAATCCAAAAACAAGATATAGGCCGAATCTTCGAACCAAAATTTACCACTAAAACCAGCGGTATGGGACTTGGACTTGGAATTATTAAAAACATTATCGAAAATTACAAAGGAACAATTACCTTTGAATCAACTTACGGAAAGGGAACCACATTTAGAGTTTCCCTGCCTATCACCAACTCTTAAAATAAGTGTTATGAGCTACGAAAATATTTTAGTTTCTATTGAAGAAAGAATTGCTACCATTACCATTAACAGACCTGCTAAATTAAACGCTTTAAACAAAGCGACAATTAGTGATCTAAGTAAAGCCGTTACTGCTTTAGGAAGCGACGAAAATGTTCGTGTAATTATTATAACCGGAACGGGCGAAAAAGCGTTTGTGGCCGGAGCTGATATTTCGGAATTTGCTAATTATACGGTTGTCGAAGGCGCACAGCTGGCTGCCGAAGGACAAGAAAACTTATTTGATTTTATTGAAAAATTGAGAAAACCGGTTATTGCAGCTGTAAATGGTTTTGCTCTTGGAGGCGGACTGGAACTCGCTATGGCTTGCCATTTCAGAATAGCTTCAGATAATGCTAAAATGGGACTTCCAGAAGTAACCTTAGGGTTGATTCCAGGTTACGGAGGAACACAGCGTCTGCCGCAGTTAGTAGGAAAGGGCCGTGCGATGGAAATGATTATGACAGCAGCTATGATTTCTGCAGAAGAAGCAAAACAATACGGTTTAGTAAATCATGTAGTACCGCAGACGGAACTTTTATCTTTTACAAACGTAATCGCTCAAAAAATCATTAAAAATGCACCCTTTGCGATTGGAAAAGCCATCAAATCGATCAATGCTAATTTCGAAGACGGTAAAAATGGTTTTGATACCGAAATAAAATCATTTGGAGAATGTTTTGGAACTGCCGATTTTAAAGAAGGTACAACTGCATTTTTAGAAAAACGTAAAGCCGAATTTACAGGAAAATAATTTTTTAACCGCAAAAACGCAAAGATTTACGTAAAGTACAATGAAATAAAAAACTTTGCGAACCTTGCGTAAATCCTAGCGACCTTTGCGGTTAAATAATAACCATAAAGAGAGAACTTAATCTCTCAGAACCTTAGCCTCTTAAAAAAAATGTACGAACCAATATTTGCCCTTTTTTGTGAACGTGTTAAAGAAAGCATCCAAAACGGAACTTTCGCAAAACTTACTTTGGCTAAAACAATGGGCGATACAGAACTCAAAAATGTATATTTCCGATTGGTTCTCAATGAAGACAACACTTTCTCAATCTCATTAACCTTCCGATACAAAACAGAAGAAATAGAAAGCATTCATACTTTAGACGAAGCTCTATTGATTTTAGGTTCGCACATTAAAAAACCGTTCTTAACAGCACTTTTGTTTACTACTGATGATGATGTTACTTTCAAAGTAAACAAGAAAAATGCAGGAAGTATTATTGAACAAGCACCAACTTTTAAAAATGCCTCTCCTGTAATGCTGGAGATGATTGAAAAGGGAATTGTGTGAAATGTTAAAGTTACACGTTTTTTAAATAATGTAGGAAAAACACCTTATTTTTGCTGAAAATTTCTATTTTAAAGATAATTTCAGATGAATGTGTATAGACTATCAAGCCGGTTAAAAGTTTTTATTTTCCTTTTTTCAGTGCTGCAGATATTGGTGTTGAGCAGTTTACTGTTAATCCCATTTATTGATCTGCCATCTAATTCGCGCGCGTATCAGTTGTATGATTTCTGCTGTTCTTCTGCTTATTTACACGTAATTCTGCTAATGTTGATTGTGGCGGCTATTATTGTTGCGTTTCTTTTAGTAATTAATGTTTTTAAAAGAAAAGTAATCTTTACAAGTGATTCCATTATTTCAAAAAGTATCTTTAGTACCCAAAAACTAATATTCAGTGATATAAAAGGATATAAGATTAGACATTCTATCCTTTACATCATTACAAATTCTAACGAAAAACGCCGTCTTGTAATCAATCTCTTTACTTTTGATCGAACAGATAATTTATTGCGTAATCTAGAAATGCGTTTTACCAATTTAGATTTCTAATGAAAAAGATTTTCCTTAAACCAGTTTCACAAATAGGTTAGAAGCAATTTTATTAGAAATAGACAATTCATGTTCGTTTATTTTAATTTTTACCGATAAATCGAAAGATTCTTTAGATAAAAATTCAATTTTAGAACCCAGCGCGATTCCCTGTTTGTCTAGATATTTTAGGAATTCAGAAGAAGTATCTTTTACGCCCACACAAATGCCGATTTGGTTTTCTTCCAATTCAGATAAAAGTTGTTTTTCAATCTTAATAATTCGGCCGTTTGCATCTGGAATCGGATCACCGTGCGGATCTTCTGTGGGATTACCCAGAAAATCATCCAAACGGTTAATCAATTGTTCGGATTTAATATGTTCCAGCTGTTCCGCAATTTCATGCACTTCATCCCAGCTAAAATTCAGCTTCTCCACTAAAAATACTTCCCATAAACGATGTTTTCTCACAATCATTTTGGCAGCCAGTTTTCCGTTTTCTGTCAATGAAACGCCTTGGTATTTTTTATAATTCACCAAATCTTTCTCTGCCAGTTTTTTTAGCATATCCGTTACAGAGGAAGCTTTTGTTTCCATGATTTCCGCAATAGCATTGGTACTGACTTCAGTTTCTGAAGCAGCCGTCAAGTGATATATCGATTTTAAGTAGTTTTCTTCTGAAAAAGTCATTTTTTTTGAGGTTCAAAGGTTCAAAGGTTCAAAGGTTCAAAGGGAAAACTTTGTCCCTTTGAACCTCTCAGACTTTGCCTCTTTTATTTAACAATCAACAAAGGTATCGAAATTTTATGTCTCAATTTGTCTACTGTTGTGCCAAAAAGAATATCTTTTAAACCAGTATGGCCGTGGGTTCCCATTACTAGTATATCAAAAAAACCATTGTTGATGATTTCTGGGATTATCTTAGCTGGTTTTCCAAAACCAAGTTCTGTTTCGATGTTGAAACCCTTCTGCGAAAGCATTTCTTTGTATTCTAATAATAGTTTTTCATCAATAGTAGTTTCATGATCGTGAACGTGAATTCCGTACATCAAAGCGCCAACGGTTTCAACAATATGAATAAGCGTATATTTCGCCTCTATTCCTCCCAATTCGAAGGCGTGATTAAGAGCAGCTTCGTCGGCACTTGAAAAATCGACAGAAACTGCAATATTTTTAACTTCCTGAGTTTTCTTTTGTGAGAAATGAAGCTTCAGGTTATGAGGCGAATGATTGATGGTTTTTTCTTTGAATTTGGCAATAAACGGTTTAAAAATGATGTACAGCAATAATCCCGCAAATCCAAAAGCCAACGGAATTACGGTAAACCACAGCAACGTAGGATTGTTCGAATTTTGAAGCCAGGAAGTGATTTCGTCATAAACCAATTTTGCATTTAACGAAACAATGATTGAAGCAATAATCCACGAAACAATCTGAGTAGTTCGAGAAATATGAAAACCATTCATTTTCGATTTATCGCTTACAAAGTGAATGAGAGGAATAATTGCAAAGCCTAACTGCAGACTCAGAATGACCTGACTTAAGATTAATAATTTTCCGGTAACATCTTCGCCATAAATGTAAATCACGATTAAGGCAGGAACAATGGCAATTAAACGTGTAATGATTCTACGAACCCAAGGCTGGATTCTAAAATGCAGATAACCTTCCATTACAATCTGTCCGGCAAGTGTTCCCGTAACTGTCGAACTTTGTCCGGCAGCAATTAAAGCAACGGCAAATAAAATGGGCGCCCATTTGGTTCCCAATAAAGGTTGCAGGAATTGATGTGCATCCTGAATTTCGGCAACTTCAAACATTCCATTTTTATGAAAAGTTGCTGCGGCCAGAATTAAAATGGCAGCATTTACAAAAAAAGCAAGATTTAAAGCAATTGTAGAATCGATCAAATTGTATTTTAAAGCTTGTTTGATTCCTGCTGGCGTTCTGTCAAATTTTCGGGTTTGGACCAAAGAAGAATGTAGGTATAAGTTATGAGGCATTACTGTAGCACCAATAATTCCGATTGCAATATACAAAGCGGCTGAATTTGGAATAGAAGGAACAAGTCCGCCAATGATTTTGTGGATTTCAGGTTCGGCAAAAATCATTTCAAAGATGAAAGAGAAACCAATAATTGCGACCAAAGCAATTATAAAAGCTTCCATTTTGCGGATTCCTTTATTGATAAGAAATAAAAGAATAAAAGTATCCAGAACGGTAATCAAAACGCCTTCAAGAAGAGGAATTCCAAATAAAAGATTAATCCCGATCGCCATTCCTAGAACTTCTGCTAAATCACAGGCTGCAATGGCAATTTCGGCTAAAAAATATAAAATATAGTTGATGTATTTCGAATAGGTCTCTCTAGAAGCCTGAGCCAAATCGCGCTGGGTAACAATTCCAAGACGTGCGCTCAAACTCTGTAGAAGCAGTGCCATTAAATTACTCATTAACAAAACCCAGACAAGTGTATAACCAAACTGGCTTCCGCCTGCAATATCAGTGGCCCAGTTTCCTGGGTCCATATAGCCAACGCTTACTAAATATGCTGGTCCTAAAAAGGCTAATATTTTTCGGAATCCTGTTTTTTTATGTTGTGTCGAAACGGATTCGTGTACTTCTTCTAATGATTTAGTCATTGTTAAAATATTGATTTCTCAAATATATAGAAAAATTATATTCGCTCAACAATATTTTTAGGCTTGTCTAAAACTTAAATGTTAGAATTCAAACATTTTGGGCACAACCCCGAAAGCGTAAAGTTTATTTCGTTGACTTTATAATTGTGAGGCATTATATAACTTGGTTTCACGGTTTCAAGACATGTAATCTCATGACATTTCTCACAGCTGAAATGTGCATGATTATGAATATGAACACGCTGATGAGAATGATTGCATTTTGCATATTTTACTGTTCCGTCAAGATTTGATATTTTATGAATGATATCTTCATTCACCAGACGATCTAAGATTCGGTAGATGGTCACTCGATCGCAGATATCGTTTAGTAATTTCTGAATTTCGGAATGGGACAGTGCTGTTTTAGATTTCTCAAAAACCTCTAAAACGGCTGTCTTTGCTGTAGTATTTCGTGTCGTTTTCATTTTTAGCAGAATTAAAAATTTATAGCAACAATGTTGCGTTTTGTAAAATAATGTATATTTGCAACAATATTGCATTAAACAAATGTACACGATATGAAGAAAACAACCACATCTTTTTACGATATTTTAGGAATTTCAAGTGCCACTCTTTGTCTGGTTCATTGTTTGATTTTTCCAATTTTAACCATCCTGCCTTTGGGCTTTATACACAATCCAATTATCGATTTGCTGTTTGCTTCACTGGGTCTATTTGCGATTCTCAAAATTATAAAAAATTCGGCTCTTTTAATCTCAGCGATATTAGTAGTATCAATGAGTTTAATTTGGATCAGTATTTTGAGTGAACTTTTTTTCGAGATCCATCTCGATTTAATTTATTATGGTGGAATTGGAATGATTATAGGGCATTTAATTAATTACAAGTTACACAGAAAACAAAATCATTAAAAATAAAAATATGGAAAAGAAACATTTTGAAGTGATTATCGTTGGCGGAAGCTACAGCGGTTTGTCGGCCGCAATGAGTTTGGGACGTTCTTTGCGTCAGGTTTTGGTTATCGATAGTGGCCTGCCTTGTAACAGACAAACACCGCATTCCCATAATTTTATTACACAAGACGGCGAAAAGCCCGCTGTTATTTCGGCGAAAGCCAAATTACAGGTTGACATTTACAAAACCGTTCAATTTTATAATGGACTTGCGGTAAAAGCACTTCAAATAGATAAAGGTTTTGAAATTGAAACCGAATCTGGAGATGTTTTTACTTCAAGAAAAGTATTGTTTGCAACCGGAGTAAAAGATTTGTTTCCGAAAATTGATGGTTTTGAAGATTGCTGGGGAATTTCGGTTTTACATTGTCCGTATTGTCATGGTTATGAAGTTAAAAATGAAAAAACGGCTATTATTGCCAATGGCGAAATGGGATTTGAATATGCAAAACTGATTTCGAACTGGACAAAAGACCTTCGTTTGTGTACCAACGGAAAATCTGAATTGACTTTGGAACAAACACAAATTCTTAAAAATCACGGTGTTTTGATTTTAGAAAATGAAATTGATTCTTTAGAACATAATGAAGGTTATGTTTCGAATATAATTTTCAAAAACGAAGAAAAAATTTCTGTAAAAGCCATTTATGCTAAAGTTCCTTTTGAACAGCATTGTTCTTTACCAGAAGAGTTAGGCTGTGAAATCAATGAACAGGGCTATTTGAAAGTTGATTTTATGCAGAAAACAACCGTTCCAGGAATTTTCGGAAGTGGCGATGCTACCACTCAAATGCGTTCTGTGGCGTTGGCTGTTTCTTCTGGATCTTTCGCGGGAGCGGTAATTAATAAAGAACTTATCGACGAAGATTTTGTATGATGCTTCACCCAACAGGTTTTTAAAACCTTTTGGGTTTTAATTCAATAGCCCCTAGCTTCAGCTAGGGGATTATGGTTTTGATTTGAAAAGGGCTTTAGCCAAACCTGCATTTTTTGGCTAAAAGCCCTTTTCCGCATTATTTATATTTCCATCCAGCTAAAGCTGGACGCTATTCAATTTTTATTAGAGACTTAGCTGTGTGTGAAAGCGAGCTTTTTCTTTCGCTCTTTTGAAAGAAATAAAATCTATGCCTCTATGTGTTTGAATGTTTTTTAACGGATTGAAATTGAAATGTTTTAAAAAATTTATTTACGAATAATTATATATCAAATTTAATTTTTAGATTTGTCTAAATTTAATTTTATAACAATGAAATATTTATTTTTGATAATAGTAATAATTTCAACTAAAAGCCTATACTCGCAAAATATCTCCGGAAAAGTAGAAGCATTAATTCCTGTTGGTCAGGAAATTAATGTAAGTTTATTAAATACCAACTTTAAAACTCAAACCGATTCTTTGGGGATTTATCGCCTTCAAAATATTCCAAAAGGAACTTACAAAATCCATGTAGTTGCAACTGGATTTAAACCTATAACCCAGAAAATTTTGGTTTTAGAAAATGAAAATTTGAATTTAGATTTTGAATTGAAAGAAGATCAAAATGAATTGAACGAAGTGGTGGTTTCGGGAACTTTAAAACCGGTAAAACGCTTAGAAAGTGCCGTTCCCGTTGAAGTCTATTCGCCGGTTTTCTTCAAGAAAAATCCAACGCCAAGTATTTACGATGCACTTCAAAACATAAACGGCGTTCGTCCTCAATTGAATTGTGGCGTTTGTAATACAGGCGATATTCATATAAACGGATTAGAAGGTCCTTATACTTTGGTGATGATTGACGGAATGCCTATTGTGAGCAGTCTTTCAACAGTTTATGGTTTATCAGGAATTCCGAATTCTTTGGTCGAAAGAATTGAAATCGTAAAAGGACCTGCCTCATCTCTTTACGGAAGTGAAGCCGTTGGCGGTTTGATTAATATTATTACTAAAAATCCAACTACAGCGCCAACTTTTTCTGCGGATTATTTCACGACTTCTTATTTTGAAAGTAATCTCGATTTGGGAATGAAATTTAATGCAGGGAAAAAAGCGACTTCACTCATCGGAATTAATTATTTTAATTACGATCAGGTTATTGATAAAGATAAAGACAACTTTACGGATGTCACGCTTTCTGAAAGAATCTCAGTATTTAATAAATGGAGTTTCAAACGAAATAACAATCGCCTTTTTACGATTGCAGCGCGCGGAATGTACGAAGATCGCTGGGGCGGAGACATTCGTTGGGAAAAGAAATACCGTGGCGGTGACGAAATTTACGGTGAAAGCATTTATACCAAAAGGGCTGAATTAATTGGAAGTTATCAATTGCCATTTGAAGAAAAACTGATGCTTTCGTTCTCTGGAAATGTTCATTATCAAGACAGTCGATATGGAACAACATCGTATATCGCGAATCAGAAAATTGGTTTTTTGCAATTGACTTGGGATAAAAAAATTGGACGAAACGATTTATTGGCGGGAATTGCCAGCCGATATACCTATTATGATGATAATACGCCCGCAACAAAAGATCCAGAAAACACTTGGCTTCCAGGGATTTTTGTGCAGGACGAAATTACGTTTTCTCCAAAAAGCCAGATTTTGCTTGGAATGCGATATGATTACAACTCGATTCACGGTTCTATTTTGACGCCGAGATTTGCGTATCGATTTAAAGCCAACGAAAACACGATTTTTAGATTAAATGCCGGAACTGGATTTCGTGTTGTGAATTTGTTTACCGAAGATCATGCGGCTTTAACGGGTTCGAGAGATGTAATTATTAAAAACGATTTGAAACCTGAAAAGTCGGTAAATGTCAATTTAAATTACATCCAGAAAATCAATTTTGGAAACGGAACGTTTATGGGAATTGAAACGACGGCTTTTTACACGAGATTCAGCAATAAAATCATTTCAGATTACGAAACCAATCCAAACGAAATCATCTATGACAATATTGATGGTTATGCTATAAGTCAAGGAATAAGCACAAATATCGATCTTAATTTTCCGTCGGGATTAAAGTTTATTGTGGGAGCAACGGTTTTAGACAACAAAAATGTCGAAAACGGAATTTCGGAAAAACCATTTTTGACAGAGAATTTTACGGGAACTTGGAGTGTTTCGTATAAAATCCAGCCTTGGGATTTATCATTGGATTATACCGGAAATGTTTACAGTCCGATGAAATTGCCATTGTTGAGCGAAACCGATCCAAGAAGTCCGAAATCGCCTTGGTACAGTATTCAGAATATTCAGTTTACGTATTCGGGATGGAAAGATTTTGAAGTTTATGGCGGAATCAAAAATCTGCTGAACTTTACACCAAAGCAGAATAATCCGTTTTTGATTTCGAGAACGAATGATCCTTTTGATAAAAATGTGCAGTATGATTCGGCTGGAAAAGTTCTGGTAACGCCTGATAATCCATACGGTTTGACATTTGATACGACTTATGTTTACGGACAAAATCAAACTATTCGAGGATTTTTGGGATTGCGCTATACGTTTAGGTAATTTTATTCGCCACGAATTCACGAATTATTTTAAAAATTGTCTCTAACGCGAAACAGCTAGAAGAAGATACACAAATTACTTTTAATGATTAATCCGTGTAATTTTATGTGGTTGGATCTCCACACAATAATTCGTGAATTCGTGGCTAAAAACAAAAAACAATGAAAAAGCTTCTTCTATTTATTCTTTTCCTCGGAATAACTTCAACAGGATTCTGCCAGTTACAAAGCAAGACTTTTGAGGATGCAGAAAGCTTGCAGCAAATTCAGAAGCGAAAAATTATTGTTTTCATTCATACAGATTGGTGTCAATTTTGCCAAAGAATGAAAGCGACAACTTTTAAAAATGAGGAAATTATTCAAAAACTAAACGCTGATTTCTATTTCATTGATTTCAATGCCGAAGAAAAGCGAGATATAAACTTCAATAATCGCATTTTTAAATATCAGCCTTCAGGAAATAATGTTGGCGTTCATGAATTGGCTTTGCAATTAGGAACACAAAATAATCAAATTGTATATCCAGTTTTGTGTGTTTTGAATGAGAAAAATGAGATTATCTTTCAGTATTCAAACTATTTATCTCCAAAGGATTTTAAACTGCTTTTAGAAAATCTAGAGAAATAAAATTTTCTTATTTTTGAAAATGAATTCTTCGCAAATCCCACATTTCGATTACATTTTTACCGGTACCGGACTGGCATCTTTAATGACGGTTTATAAAATGGTTTTGTCTGGAAAATTCTCCGATAAATCGATTTTACTGCTTGATCAGGATTCTAAAAAAACCAATGACAGAACGTGGTGTTTTTGGGAGAAAGAACATTCAATCTGGAATCCGATTATTTCAAAAAAATGGGATTCGGCTTTATTTGCCAATGAAAAGTTTCAACGCGATCTGGATCTCAAACCTTATTCGTACAATAAAATCAACGGATTAGATTTCTATAATTTTGTCTTTGAGAGTATTTCAAATCAAACGAATATTACCTTTCTTAATGAAAAAGTAACCGATATCAACGAACTCGAAACGCACGTTTTTGTTGGAACCGAAGAAAATAGATTTACCTGTAAGTATCTTTTCAACAGCATTTATACAAAGGCTTTCGCCGAAAACCAAAATAAATATCCCGTTTTACAGCAGCATTTTGTGGGCTGGTTTGTAAAAACAAAAGAAGAAATTTTCAATCCGGAAGAAGTTACTTTTATGGATTTTTCGGTTGAACAAAAAGGAAATACAAGGTTTATGTACGTTCTGCCAACTTCTAAAACTGAGGCTTTGGTCGAATATACTTTGTTTTCAGAAAAATTGCTGCCAAAAGAAGAGTACGAAAAAGCCATTGAAAATTATCTTAATCAATTGGGATCAGATGACTATAAAATTCTCGAAAAAGAGGAGGGAAGTATTCCAATGACGAGTTATCCTTTTTGGGAAAAAAATACCAAACGGGTTTTGAATATTGGTACGGCTGGCGGCTGGACAAAAGCAAGTACGGGTTATACTTTCAAAAATTCAGATAAAAAATCAACTGAACTGATTAGTTTTATTCAAAATGAAGGATTTAAAATGAAAGATTTCCATAAAAAGAACCGATTTTGGTTGTATGATTTACTGCTTTTGGATATTCTGTATCATCATAACGAATTGGGAAGTTCCATTTTTTCATCTTTATTCCGAAAAGGAAATCCAAAATTGATTTTTAAATTTTTGGATGAAGAAACAAGTTTGGCTGAAGATTTTCAGGTAATTATGAAATGTCCGAAACTGCCTTTTCTAAAAGCATTATTGAGAGTTTTGTTTTAAACGAAATTTTGTTTGCTGTGAAATATTTTTTTAATCCATTTCTAAAAAAACCTATTTTAGCTTGATTTTTCTTTCAAAAAAATAACTCAAAAATAGATAGGATTTGAAAACCATTACTTTAGGATTATTCTTTTTTAGTTTTCTTTCATTCGGACAAGTTTCTACAAACAAAGCGCATGATGCCATTATAGAAGAGTTTTTAACCAATTGCGCCGAAAAAAAATACGATTACAATATCGAAATGCAAAAATGGCAAGCCTGTCTTGATGAAGGTTTGAAAAAAGACAGCACCGTTGCTCAATTGTGGCAGCAAAAAGCGATGCCGTATTTTAAATGCAAAAAGTATGAAGTTGGAATGCCTTATCTTGATAAAGCTGTTCTTTATGACAAAGCCGAATGGCTCCCGTACAGAGGTTTTATCAAATGCATCTTTGCCAAAACTTATAAAAGTGCCATAACTGATTTTGAAGAATGCATTAAGCTCTATGGGAATAATTATGTAATGGATCACACCTATGGTTTTTACATTGGATTGTGTTATTTACAATTGAATGAATACGAAAAAGCTGAAAAGTGTTTCGATGATTATGTAAATGAGATTTACAAAAACAGAAGCCAATTGGAACATCCGACTGCGTATTTCTATCAAGCAATTGCTAAGTATGAGCTTCAAAAACTAGATGAAGCAATCACTATTTTTGACAAAGCGCTAAAAATATATCCTGAATTTTCAGATGCAAAGTATTACAAAGCCATCTGCTGGTATAAAAAAGGAAAGCCAAAAGAAGAAATTATGGCTTTGATTAACGAAGGAAAAGAAAATGCCAAGAAAGGATATTCGATTAATGAAGACAATACGGTTTATGAAACCTATCCCTATCAAAAGAAGTTAAGGTAATTACCAATCGAACTATAACAAAACTTTATACTTCAAATTAACGAGTTGCGAGTAAACTTTGTAACTTTGCAGTTCAAAAGTAAAATTTAAAAAATCAAGAATATGTATCCACAAGAAATGGTAAAACCAATGGAGGCTGAATTAACAGCTGCTGGTTTTCAAGATTTACATAGTGCTGAAGCTGTAGAGAATGCAATTAAAGCTGAAGGTACCACATTAGTCGTTGTAAATTCTGTTTGCGGCTGCGCGGCTAGAAATGCACGTCCTGGAGCAAAAATGAGCTTACAAGGAGCTAAAAAACCAGATCATTTAATCACGGTTTTCGCTGGTGTTGACAAAGAAGCTGTTGATGCTGCAAGACAACATATGTTCCCTTTTCCTCCATCATCGCCTTCGATGGCTTTGTTTAAAAACGGAGAATTAGTTCACATGTTAGAGCGTCACCACATCGAAGGGCGCCCAGCTGAAATGATCGCTGAGAATTTACAAGACGCATTTAACGAGTTTTGTTGATTTTTTTAGGTACTGAGGTGCTGAGATACTAAGGTTCAAAGTTTAGGGACAAAGGATCAAAGTTGCAAAGTGACAAAGATTTTAAAAAGCACCTTTTGGTGCTTTTTTTTATGGACTAAACTAAAAAACCTTTGTCACTTTGTCACTTTGTCACTTTGCAACTTTGAACCTTTTTACCTACTTTTGCAAAAAAATAATTTCTCACTTAAAACTGTTTATAGCATGCAACTGTACAACACTTTGAGCGCAGAAGAAAGAGCCATCATGATCGATGATGCAGGTAAACAACGACTAACGTTGTCTTTCTATGCGTATGCCAAAATTCAAGATCCACAAAAATTTCGTAATGATTTATTCGTAGCCTGGAATGCCCTTGATGCATTAGGACGAATTTATGTTGCCAGCGAAGGAATAAATGCTCAAATGAGTGTTCCTGCTGAAAATTTTGAAGCTTTTAGAGAAACTCTTGAGGCTTACGATTTCATGAAAGGCATACGATTGAATGTTGCCGTAGAACAAGACGATCATTCCTTTTTAAAATTGACAATCAAAGTGCGTCACAAAATCGTTGCTGACGGTTTAAACGATGACACTTTTGATGTTACTAATATTGGCGTTCACTTGAAAGCCAAAGAATTCAACGAAATCCTTGAAGATCCAAACACAATTGTAGTAGATTTTAGAAATCACTACGAAAGCGAAGTTGGACATTTTAAAGGTGCTATTACTCCAGACGTTGAGACTTTTAGAGAGAGTTTACCAATCATTAACGAACAGCTTAAAGATCATAAAGACGATAAGAATCTGGTAATGTATTGTACGGGAGGAATTCGTTGTGAAAAAGCAAGTGCGTATTTCAAACACCAAGGTTTCAAAAATGTATATCAATTAGAAGGTGGAATCATCAACTATGCGAAACAATTGAAAGAAGAAGGTTTAGAAAGCAAATTCATTGGTAAAAACTTCGTATTCGATAATCGTCTGGGCGAAAGAATCACAGATGATATCATTTCGCAATGCCATCAATGCGGAAAACCTTGCGATAACCACACCAACTGCGAAAATGACGGATGCCACTTATTGTTTATTCAGTGTGACGAATGTAAAGCGGCAATGGAAAACTGCTGTTCTACAGAATGTTTAGAAATCATTCACATGCCTTTAGTTGATCAAGTTCGTTTGAGAACGGGAAAACAGGTTGGAAATAAAGTGTTCAGAAAGGGAAAATCTGAAAACCTAAAATTCAAGCACTCAGGAGATTTGCCAGAAACTGCTTTGGCAACTGCACAAAAGCCTGTTGATATCCGTCAGAAAGTAAAAGTAAAGAAAGTACTTCTTGGAAAAGCAGAACATTATTACGTAAAAGCACAAGTTGGACAATTTACTGTAGAAAATCACGAATTAAATGTTGGTGATAAAATCCTTATTTCGGGTCCAACGACAGGAGATCAGGAATTGATTATGGATAAAATCATCGTGAATGGTACAGAAACTCAATCTGCTAAAATTGGTGATAAAGTTACTTTTGAAGTTCCATTTCGCATTC
Organism: Flavobacterium sp. H4147; assembly: GCF_029360735.1. Taxonomy (NCBI): domain Bacteria; kingdom Pseudomonadati; phylum Bacteroidota; class Flavobacteriia; order Flavobacteriales; family Flavobacteriaceae; genus Flavobacterium; species Flavobacterium sp. H4147. The sequence continues at coordinate 1,317,195 of NZ_JARKNB010000001.1, forward strand.
GTTTGTCAGATAAAATTTATAAAATTGTAAATTAGCGGTTTTTAAACCCTAGTTTACAATGTCGCATTCTTTTTCCAAATTATGGATTCATGCCATTTGGGCAACCAAAAATCGTACGGAATTAATTGATTATTCAATTGAAAAAAGATATACAATTATATCCATGATGAATTAATTGAACTCGGTTGTCCAGTTAGAATCATAAATGGAATGCATGATCATGTGCATGTTTTGTTTTTACTAAATCCGCAAAAATCTATTTCGGATGTAATTCGTCAAGCTAAAGGCGGTTCTTCCCATTGTATAAATGGAGAAAATTTAATTCCTGAAAAATTCGCCTGGCAAAAGGACTATGCTGCTTTTGCGGTAAGCGAATCCCAGCTTGATGTTGTCTATAATTATATTAAAAATCAAAAACAACATCACCTAAAAAAGGATGGTCAGTAGGAATTTGATGAATTTGTAAAACTTCATGGGTTTGAAAATTCAATCGATCTCAAGACATAAAAATACCAAAATCTATAAAAATATTGCCCACGGTTTCAACCGTGGGTACACAATGCAAATCCTCAACATTACGTAACAACACGTTTCCCAAGGTTGAACCTTGGGCTATATTTGATAAAGATTGCGTAATGATTGTACATAGCCCACGGTTTCAACCGTGGGTACACAATATAAATCCTCAACGTTACGTAACAATACGTTTCCCACGGTTGAAACCATGGGCTATATTTGATAAAAATTAGCGACAATTATGGGCATAGAAAATGGTCTTTCGTGGCCTGCTACGAAATAATTTTTAAAATAAAGACCATGATAAAAATCATAGGAATCTAATCTACACCCACATTATTTTTGTCAATTTTTAGATAACTGAATTCTAAAAATATCATTGGAATAATAAAATCAAAAATGACAATTAACAATACAATCGAACTCATGGCTCCCGCTGGGAACTTTGAGTCGCTTCAGGCTGCTTTAGATAATGGCTGTGATTCTGTATATTTTGGTGTTGAGCAACTCAACATGCGTGCAAGATCGACAGTGAATTTTACAATCGGAGATTTAAAAGAAATTGCCAATCGCTGCGAAGCCCAAAACGTTCGCAGTTATTTGACTTTAAACACGATTATTTACGATCACGATTTATCAGTTGTAAAAACAGTATTGAATAAAGCAAAAGAGGCCAATATTACCGCAGTAATCGCATCCGATCAAGCTGTAATTGCCATGGCAAGATCGATTGGAATGGAAGTTCATATTTCGACACAACTGAATGTTACCAATATAGAAACCATTAAATTCTATAGTTTATTTGCCGATACAATGGTTTTAAGCCGTGAATTGAGTTTGCGACAAGTAAAGAAAATAACGGAACAAATTGAAAAAGAACAAATCAAAGGACCAAACGGAAATTTAGTAGAAATCGAAATTTTTGGTCACGGCGCTTTATGTATGGCAGTTTCAGGAAAATGTTATTTGAGTTTGCATTCGCATAATTCCTCTGCGAATCGCGGGGCGTGCAAACAAAACTGCCGAAAAAAATATACCGTTATCGATCAGGAAACAGGTTTTGAAATCGAATTGGATAATGAATATATGATGTCACCTAAGGATTTATGTACCATCGACTTTTTAGATCAAGTAATTGATTCTGGAATTAAGGTTTTAAAAATCGAAGGACGCGGACGTGCGCCTGAATATGTAGCAACAGTCATCAAAACTTATCGAGAAGCTATTGATGCGTATTACGACGGTACTTTCTCTAAAGAGAAAACCGCAGTTTGGATGGAAGCTTTAAATACAGTCTACAATCGTGGTTTCTGGTCGGGATATTATTTGGGACAAGAATTAGGAGAGTGGAGCGATATTCCAGGATCTGCAGCGACGCAGAAAAAGGTTTATGTGGGTAAAGGAACACATTATTTCCCAAAAGCCGAAATTGGACAATTCAAAATTGAAGCTTACGATATTAAAGTCGGTGATAAAATTTTGGTAACAGGCCCAAGTACAGGCGCTCAAGAAATGATTATCGACGAAATGTTCGTGAACGATCTCTCAGCAGAAAAAGCAACAAAAGGAGACGATTGTACTTTCAAATTACCATTCAGAATCAGAATGTCGGACAAACTCTATAAAATCGTCGAAGCATAATGGTTATCATCACTTTACAAAGAGATAAATGCATTGGCTGTAATTACTGTGTCGAAATGGATCCAGTTCATTTTCAAATGTCGAAAAAAGATGGAAAATCGGTTTTACTTCATTCGCAGCATGCTAAAGGCTTTTTTACTTTAAAATCTGCCAATCATGCGATTGTAGAAAGTTGTGAATTGGCCGCAAAAGCTTGTCCGGTTAAGATTATTACGGTTAAGGAAACTTAGAGGTCATTATAAAAGAAAAGAGTCGCAACTTGCGACTCTTTTTATATCACTTAAACTAATCTTCTGCAACTTCCAATTCGTCAAAATCTTTGATTTCAGATAATTTAATCAATTTTGTTCGATTGATTTTTGATTCAGTTTTTTCAAAAATTTCCTCACCATCATAAGTGTTTTCGTTGACATTTTGGTTTACAATCTTTTTTCGGGTTAAGAAATTGATGCTGGTTTGTGTGAGAGTAACAGGACCGTGATTACTGCTGGCATCATAACCAATTAACTCTAAATCATTGTTTTGAAATCTGAAAGTATATTGCCAATAGCCATATCTTCCGTGTGCGTAATTGATAAAGAGTTTGTTGTTTTTTATCTCAACGTATAATTCAGGTGCATAATAAACGCCGCCTTCTTCGTTTTCAGATGAAAAACAGTCGTAATTTTTTACAGCCAGTTCGTAATTATTGTTTTTGTTTAAAAGCACCAATATTCCTCTTCGGTTGCGATCTAGTTTACCACGGTATTCATCTGTAATTATTTTACTTTTATCAGTGTCTTTAATAATCAGGACACAATCTTCGATATTGTCTTTGTTGAGGTCGCCATAGATAGTATCAAATAAGACATAATTTTTAGGCAGGAAATCAGAAAGTTCTCTTTTGGTTTCAACGGGAGATTCTTCCACTTCAGGGATTTCTTTTAAATCGACAACTTCAGTTTTAGTAGATTCAGTTTTGCTTTTAGAATCTTTACAACTTGTGTTAAGAAATACAGAGACAATGGCAAGTATAAAGAATAAGTATTTTTTTATCATATTGTGAAATTTAGATTTCATTAAACGGAGTGTTTTTATATCGATCAAAATACGAATTTTCATCCATTATTTCTCCTTTTGAAATCTGTTCAACGATCTTTTGCTGAAATTCAATTTCTTTTTTCAGCAGATTGTTCCAATATTGAGGATTTTCAGAAAAGTTTTGATAGTAATCGAGAATGTCAATTAACAATAGAAAATTGTATGCTGCATATTCTGGTTTTTCCGCTGAATTGATACAATTTTCAAGGCCGCTGATTATGTTGATTTCCATGATTTCAAGTTCTTCAAAATCATCGGCATACGGATCTATAGAGATAGAATAATTTTTTAAAGCATCTTTGAAATATTGAAGATTGTCATTCTCTACATCATTAAGTAATGTATCTTCTTGAATTTTAATTTTTAAATGATGTTCGATAGATTCCGTAGTTTCGGGCAATAGGAAATAGAGCCGAATAAAAGCTTTACCAATACTTTTCCTTTGACTACTATCAAGTTGCTTTAGCTTGTCTTCTAAAAAAGCGGTATGCTTCGAAATTATGGATACAATATCAAACATCGTTTTTATATTTTATATTTTCAATCTATCAAGTAAAGTTTCTTTCCATTGAATGCTTGGGCACTTTTTAAGCAGATTTTCATATTTATCAAAATCAATTTGCTTAAATAGTGATTCTGTCAAATGTAGTAATGTCCATTCTAAGCCATAAAAAGTAGTTTCTGGGAAAAGCTTGATTAATATTTCACCTTCTTCAAAAGTTATTGGTTTAGATATTGATCCCAATAGTTCCTCATATTGATCTATCATAACATCTATAGAAGGGTCTTCATTTGAACTATCATCAGGCATTTGACCCAGTTTTTCCAATTCTCTTATTTGCTCTCTTATCATTGTCATTTTATTCACAAGTTTGGTTATTCGATGTAAGTTTTTAGAGCATTACCACTTTTATCACACAACAAAATAATCCGATCGTGTGAATGTATCCTTATAAGTTGTTAGCGCGGATTTGTAATCCGTGCCCGCAACTGCAAGACACACAATGTAATTATCGAATCGAAAACAAACCAATCTATACGGGCACGGATTACAAATCCGCGCGAACGGATAAAAATATCATTATAGTAAATGTTCCAAATTTTTATATTCTTCTATGGCATGTTGCTGCTGTGATTTTCTTTTTCTTTGTGAAAATAAAGTATTGCCAATAATCCAATCAGGAATTAGGTTTAAGAATTTTAGTTTAAAACCTACATGGAGCTGATGATGAACTATAGTTGCCTCAGAAATGCTTTCCAAACCAATAGTAAGACATATAGGATAGAAATAAAGCGCCCGCATTTTTACTAATTTGTTTTCGGTTATTTCAATTATTCGCCACTTAAAATTTACAACAGTCTGGTCAACAATTTCTTTGAAATAAAGAATACTACCGATTTCTTGTTCATTTCTTTTAATTACTGTAAAATCTTTATGAGCAGAATGCCATTTACAGTATTTTTCTTTGTCAAGATTAAGCAGAAATTCATAAATAAAATCAGCACTTTTTTTTACTTGTATATTTGTCGTTAATTGAATCATTTTTGTAGTATTAAAAAGCGATAAATTTACCCTTTCAAAACCTTACTTTTCTCAACCTCAAATTCTTCCGAAGTTAAAATACCAGCATCCAAAAGTTCTTTTAAATCCAGTAATGCTTTTTTCTTCGCTTCCATTGAATTTCCTTTATCGGCTTTTGGTGCTTCTGTTTGTAAGGATGTGTGTATTGGATTTACAACTGTTCCAGAAGGAGCATATCTTAAAATTAGCTCTGTAATTTCATTGAAACCTTTTACGTTTGAGTAATCAATCGCTTTTTGTTCTTTTACGTTTACAATTGAAGCATCGGCATTATTGTCTAATAAAAATTTCACCACATCTTTCTTCCCGTTGGCAGCACTGTAATGTAATGGTGTATTTCCAGATTCATCTTGAATGTTAATGTCTGCTCCAGCTTCGATCAAAAGTTTTACCATACTAAGATTTCCTTTTTTGGTTGCAACGTGTAGCAGACTTTCTCCGCCATAATTATAAGAGTCGTTTAATGAAAAACTAGATTCGTTTGAAATGTTTGTAGCAGTTACAATCCAATCCAAATAATCATTCATAGACGAAGTGTCTTGCGCAACAGGTTTGCTGTAATTTACGTCAACTCCGTTTTCAAGGAACAAAGCGACAATTTCTTTTTGATTATTTGCGCATGCATACCAAATAGGAGAATATCCGTTGTTATTTGAAGTAAATACATCGGCACCTCTTTCTACTAATAATTTGGCAAGCATTCGGTTGGTTTCGTAGCAGGCGATTAAAAGCGCATTTTCACCAGCATGATTCACATGATTTATGTCGGCGCCATTATCCAAAAGCAAGGTCACCATCGGAATCAATTTGGTATAACAAGAGTATAACAAAGGTGTATTTCCTTGTTTGTCGGTTACATTGATATCGGCACCTTTGTCTAAAAGCAGTTGAATAATTTCTCTATTTAATTTTGCTGAAGCCAATAGTAACGGAGTTTCTCCATTGTTATTCAGTAAATTAACATCGATTCCCGCTTCAAGCAACTTTGTTGCAATTTCTACTTGAGCTGTTTGAACTACCAAGTGCAAGAGGCTGTTTCCATATTTATCGTTCTTGGTAATTTCTGCACCTTTTTCTAATAGAAACAAAGCGGTTTGTTTCTGTTTCTGCAGACAAGCAAAGAACAAAGGCGTTTCTCCTTGGTGGTCTTCGTAGTTAATATCAGCTCCGTCTTCGGTTAGGATTTTTACAATATCGAGATAACCGCGGTGTGCCGCATAATGAAGAGCCGTTCTTCCTTGTTCGTCTGTATATTTTACATCTACTTCTTTATTTTGAAGCAGTATTTCGGCTATTTTTCTGTTGCCATTTTCGCAGGCAACTATAAATGACATTGACATGTATAGATATTTTTAAAGTAAATAATCGTTTTTATTGTTTCATTAAAAGTTCAACCGTTTTAATCTTCAGGTTGTCGCCAGAAGCAAGCATCAAAGCCGTTTCGTCTTTGTCGTTGGTGATTTCTTTATCAGCGCCGTTTTCAAGAAGTAATTTAACTTTTCGATAAGTCTCTTTTGCGGCTTCAGCATCATAATTTACATTATACGCACAGACTTTGTGTAAAATAGTGTTTCCTTGATTGTCTTGTTCGTTAACATCAATTGAACCGCTGTCAAGAACCGACTTTAGAATACCCGATTTTTTCTCTGAAATATAATCTACACCCGATTTCGGATTTCCATAATATTCAGCGCAGTGATTTAAATCAGCTCCATCTGATAATAATCTTTGCAATGAATTTAGATCGTATTCAGAATCAGAAATCATTCTGATAAACTCTGTAAGTAAAGTTTTTCCGTTTTTATTGATTCTATTAAAAACGGCTGATGATGATTCTGCTAAAAGTTCGTACATCGGAAACGAAAACTGCTCGGCTGTAGCATAGTAAAAAGCGCTGTTTTCTTGGTTATCAGTTTCATTAGGATCTGCACCGTTTTCAACTAAAAAAGTTAAAAGATCCTTTCGGGTTCTTTTAACTGCGCACATTAAAGGCGTTGTGCCTACAATATTTTTCTCATTGATATCAACGCCATTATCAATTAGAATGGTAATGTATTCTTTTACTTTTTCTGCATCCAAACCATAAGTGTTTAAGATCGTATATATGAAATTTTCACCTGCATTGTTCTTATACTGCGTGTTAGCTCCAAAATTATCAACTAAAACTTTAACTATTTTTGGCGAAGTTCCTTTTTCAAAAAAATAGCCAAGCAACGTTTTATCGCTTATTTCATCGTTAATGTTGTCGATTTTTGACATAACTTCTTTGAAAAAAGCAATCGATTCGTCGTCGTCTTTTAGATATAACGTTAACGGTTTAAAAATGGACTGATCAAAATTGTCCAGTTCGTAAATATCGGTTTCAATAAAACCCGCTTTTATCAGTTTTTCGATAAAGTCAATTTCTTTCGCTTCAATAATTTTGGCAGCTATCTGCGAAAAATTGTTTTTAAGATATTGTTCGTTAAATTTCTCTCCGTTGTTTAGGCATTCTCTAGCCTCGTCAAATTTTCCCTGAAAAAGGAAACTTTCAATTTGGTTTGTCATTTGAAATATATTTAAAAATGAATGATAATTTTATTGCAGTTTGGTACGCAATTGCTGCCTTTCCAAACGATGCTGTAAGATAAAACATAAAAATTACAAATATATTTCAGTATAAAAAGTTAAAAAGGCTTTTTACGGCATAAAATGAACAGAATAAGGTATTTTACAAAAAAGATGCTAATTAAGAACCGTATGTTTCGCCTTCTTTTTTCATTAAATCCGAAATCATGGTTTGGTAATTTTCGTGATTTTGCACCGAATCAACTGTTGTATAAATTCAGAAAAGATGATTAATAGTTGATTGTAGTTGATCATATGTATGGGAATATTTTCTTCTAGTTTGTGCAATTGAATTATATCTTCCATTCGACAATGAATTATTCCAAAAATTCACTTAAAAAATAGGTCTTTTTTTTCATTCTGCCTCCATCCCAATTCCAATCGTCACAAAAATCTTTAAAATCGATTTTTGGAGATATTCCCCCTAATTGTCTGTCTTTTTTGCGAATGTTTACTTTTCCAATCTTCTCAAATTTGTCGCTAAATAAAAGAAAGTCTTTATGATTAATTGTTTTTGGATTATCAAAACCGATATTCTTTCGAGCATACACTTTTGAAGATTTTACCATTTCTAATGTTGGTTTCTCATTTGTTTGTAAAATGACTTCAGTAAAATCGTAATAACCTTTTCCACGGTCATTATAAACATTTACTAAAATGGCTGCGCCATAATTTTTTTTGTCAAGTTTGAAAATCAAGACATCATTAGGTTCAAAAATAAAATCAGTGATTAGTTTGTAATTTTTACGTTTTTTTATTTTTGGATTAGGATTGGTAACTTTATCAAGAAATTTTTCAAGTTCAACTTTACGTTTTTCTTGTGCTTGTGAACCAATTTTACTCCATAATGGAGAAACACCTTTGTTTATTAAATTTCTAACTTTTTGGAGTTGTTCTTTAGTAAGTTCACCGATTTCCCACATTGCTAAAGCATAAGATGTAGTATATATTTCGATTTCTAAATCATTGAAAGAATAGTCAGATTCAAGTTGATCTATTTGAAATCGTATATCTTCTATGCTTTTTCCATAATGATACATTTCCATTATTGAGTTGTAAATGTCATGAGCTGAATCGCTATCTATTATTTTAACACCGTCAATTGCCATTTTTTTATTTTAAATGTAATTATAAGTTTAAATTCAGAACTACTATCATTATGATAAAACCATAAAGTGCCAGTCTTTAGGATAGTTTTTCTCAATCATGTTGAATAAAAGATTGAAATTGTTTGAATGGGATTTATTAAGGATAGAATAAAAGTAATTGTGGCAAATGCAGCATGCTTTATTTTTTGGTGAGGAAACACAATAGAGTTGATTATCAGGAGTAGTTATACTATGCCATTCCCATCCATATTCTTTGCAAATAATATTTCCAAAAAGAGAACCTAATTCAAAAGCAAATTTTTCTATTTCTTCATTGTTGCTAATCTTTAGATTTTCGACAAATTCTTTCATTTTTTGTAAAATTGTAGAATTTGACTCGTTATCATCTATTTTTAATAAAGGGTATAAGTTAGAAGCAAGTCTATTTATTTCTTCTTTCTCTTCTTTGGTAATAGTTCTGTAGTTTTTAATTTCCATTTTTTGAATTTTTTATTTTCTGATTTTTATTTCAGTGTTTTGTGCTCGAATTTAACCCACAAAAGTAATTTTGAAAATTATTGAAAATGACCTCTATACGTCATAAAACGAGTAGAATAAGTTTTTTTTAAACTCGTTATATTAGAAAAATGAGAAAAATTTAAAGCAGAATTTTTAAATTGTAATTTTTTTGAAATCATTACATTTTTTATTTAACAACCCTTTAGAATTAATCTATAAATAGCCAAATAAAAAAAATACTATCTTTACCGATCAAACGTTTATGAACTTAAGCTGTATTTTGGCAGCACTACATATATAATTATGGCATGTACAAGTTGTTCAACCTCAGATGGTGGCGCACCAAAGGGTTGTAAAAATAATGGGACTTGCGGCACCGATAGCTGCAATAAATTGACGGTTTTTGACTGGCTCGCAAACATGAGTCCGTCTAATGGTGAGGCGATTTTTGATTGTGTTGAGGTACGTTTTAAAAACGGACGTAAGGAATTTTTTAGAAATTCAGAGAAATTAACTTTAAGTATTGGTGACATTGTAGCAACTGTTGCTTCACCAGGACATGATATTGGAATTGTAACTCTTACAGGCGAATTGGTAAAGATTCAAATGAAGAAAAAAGGAGTGAATTACGAAAGTAACGACGTTCCAAAAATTTATAGAAAAGCATCTCAAAAAGATATCGATATCTGGTCTGTAGCGCGCGATCGTGAAGAACCAATGAAAGTTCGTGCACGTGAATTAGCGATTCAGCATAAATTGGAAATGAAAATTTCGGATATTGAATTTCAAGGCGACGGATCTAAAGCAACTTTTTATTACACCGCAAATGATCGTGTCGATTTTAGAATGCTGATTAAAGATTTTGCGAAAGAATTCAGTACCAGAGTCGAAATGAAACAAGTTGGTTTCCGTCAGGAAGCTGCTCGTTTAGGTGGAGTTGGTTCTTGCGGACGTGAACTTTGCTGTTCGACTTGGCTGACCGATTTTAGAAGTGTAAATACTTCTGCAGCACGTTATCAGCAATTATCATTGAATCCGCAGAAATTAGCAGGACAATGCGGAAAGTTAAAATGCTGTCTGAACTATGAGTTAGACACGTACATGGATGCTTTAAAAGATTTTCCGGATTACGATACAAAACTAATTACAGAAAAAGGCGATGCAGTTTGTCAAAAGCAAGATATTTTTAAAGGATTAATGTGGTTTGCGTATACCAACAACTTTGCAAACTGGCATGTTTTAAAAATCGATCAGGTAAAAGAAATCATTGCCGAGAATAAACAAAAAAACAAAGTTTCTTCTTTAGAAGATTTTGCAATTGAAGTTACTTCAGAACCTGAAAAAGACTTTAACAACGCAATGGGTCAGGAAAGTTTAACCCGTTTTGACCAGCCAAAAAGAAAGAAAAAACCAAACCGCAAACGCAAACAAACTGCTGAAACAGCTGGTGTTGCTACTCCGGCAAAACCACAGCAGGAAAAAAATACCAATAACGCTAAACCAGCAGGAAATAATAATCCGAACAATGGTAATGCGAATAAGCCAAACAATCCAAATAAACAAAATCATAAGAAGAAGCACAATTCGAATAAAAACAATCCGAATAAGCAGAACTCAAATGAAAATAAATCGGCTGAACCTAGAAAACCAATAACGAATACTAAAAATGAGAATAAAAAATAGCGGGATTCTTCTTTTGGCAGCAATACTTCTTTTTTCATGCGATAAAAAAAGAGTATTTGATGAGTACAAATCTGTTGGGAGTGCTTGGCACAAAGACAGTGTGGTAACTTTTAACCTGCCGGTTTTGGATTCTACGAAAAAATACAACCTGTTTGTAAATGTAAGGGACAACAACAATTATCCATTCAATAATTTATTTTTGATTGTTGCCATGGAAACGCCAAGCGGTTTTACCAAAGTCGATACTTTAGAATACCAAATGGCAAATCCCGACGGAACGCTTATGGGAAATGGATTTACGGACATAAAAGAAAGTAAACTTTTTTATAAAGAAGACGTGAAATTTAGAGGAAAATACAAAGTACATATCAAACAAGCTGTTAGAGAATCTGGAAAAATTCCAGGTGTACAAGCTTTGGAAGGTATTACAGACGTAGGTTTTAGAATAGAACAAAAAGATTAGAAATAAGTTATATGGCTGCTAAAAAAAACAATCAAACCAATACCGTTAAGGATATTAATTACTACAAAAAGAAATTCTGGAGAATTTTTGCCTATTCTCTGTTAGGCGTTTTGGCTTTCTTTTTATTTGCCTCTTGGGGACTTTTTGGCTCAATGCCTTCTTTTGAAGACTTAGAAAACCCAGACTCTAATTTGGCGACCGAAATCATTTCGTCTGACGGTGTTGTAATTGGTAAATATTTCAAAACCAACAGATCTCAGCTTAAATATTCGGATCTTCCTAAAAGTTTGGTAGAAGCTTTAGTAGCTACCGAAGATGCTCGTTTCTACGAACACTCAGGAATTGACGGACGTGGAACTTTAAGAGCTGTTTTTAGTTTAGGAACAAATGGTGGAGCAAGTACTTTAACGCAACAGCTGGCAAAACAGTTGTTTCACGGAGAAGGTTCTCGTTTTTTACCTTTCAGAATTCTGCAAAAAGTTAAAGAATGGATTATTGCCATTCGTCTGGAAAGACAATATACCAAAAATGAAATCATTGCCATGTACTGTAATGTCTACGACTTCGGAAACTATTCTGTTGGAGTAAGTTCGGCAGCACAGACCTATTTTTCAAAAGATCCTAAAGACCTAACAATCGACGAATCAGCAATGTTAGTTGGAATGTTCAAAAACTCAGGACTTTACAATCCAGTAAGAAATCCTGAAGGCGTTAAAAACCGTCGTAATGTAGTTCTTGGACAAATGGTAAAAGCAAAAATGATTTCTGAAGCTGAAAAAGAAAGACTGCAGGCTCTACCAATCGCTTTAAAATTTAAATTAGAAAGCCACCGTGAAGGAACGGCTACTTATTTTAGAGAATATCTTCGTGATTACTTGAAAAAATGGGTAACTGAAAACAAAAAACCTGACGGAACGGAATACGATATTTACAAAGATGGTTTAAGAATTTACACAACCATTGATTCCAGAATGCAGAAATACGCAGAAGAAGCTGTTGCTGAACATATGAAAAACCTACAGCAGCAATTTTTTATTGAACAAAAAAACAATAAAAATGCTCCTTTTGTAAATATCACACAAGCAGAAACAGATCGTATCATGACGCAGGCTATGAAAAACTCTGTTCGCTGGGCACAAATGAAAGAAATGGATAAAAGCGAAGATGACATTATCGCTTCGTTTAAGGTGAAAACTAAAATGCGTGTCTTTACCTGGAAAGGAGAACGCGATACTGTAATGACACCGTTTGATTCTATTCGTTACTATAAACACTTCTTACAATCTGGATTAATGGCAATGGAGCCTCAAACAGGTAACATTAAAGCTTGGGTTGGAGGAATCAATTACAAATACTTCCAATACGATCACGTAGGACAAGGTGCAAGACAAGTGGGTTCTACATTTAAACCATTTGTGTACGCAACTGCTATCGAAGAATTGAATATGTCACCTTGCGATTCTATACTCGATGGGCCTTTCATGATTCACAAAGGGCGTCACCACGTAACCGAAGATTGGGAGCCAAGAAACTCGGATTACAGATACAGAGGAATGGTGACTTTAAAACAAGCCTTGGCAAACTCTATTAATACCGTTTCGGCGAAATTAATTGATAGAACAAGCCCAGAAGCGGTAGTTGACTTAACTAGAAAATTAGGTGTAAAAACAGAAATTCCAGTGCAGCCGTCAATTGCATTAGGAGCGGTTGATATTACTGTTGAAGATATGGTGGCTGCGTACAGCACATTTGCCAATCAAGGAGTGTATGTAAAACCTCAGTTTTTAAGCCGTATTGAAAACAAAAGCGGAGAGGTAATTTACGAACCAATTCCAGAATCCCATGATGTATTAAATAAAGATATCGCATTTGCCGTAATCAAATTATTAGAAGGTGTAACCGAAACAGGTTCAGGAGCACGTTTACGTACGCAAGGTGGAGGAAGCGGAGACAACCGTTGGACAGGATATCCATACATGTTTAAAAACCCAATTGCCGGTAAAACAGGAACCACACAAAACCAGTCAGATGGTTGGTTTATGGGAATGGTGCCCAACTTAGTAACTGGAGTATGGGTTGGATGTGAAGACCGTTCAGCACGTTTCAAGAGCTTAACATACGGACAAGGAGCAACTGCTGCCTTACCAGTTTGGGCGTATTTCATGAAACTTTGTTATGCAGATAAAGACCTTCAGGTTTCTAATTCAGAATTTGAACGTCCGGCAAACCTTTCAATCAAAGTAGATTGTTACCAAAGACCGGCAGTAGTTAAAGACACTACACAAACCGAACAAAATACAGACGAGTTCGAGCTGTAGTTAAAAAATATTCAATGAAACAATATCCTTTTGGAACCTTCAATTACAAAGAAGATGACAAAAGGATATTTTTTTACACACCTTTTTTATTTTTTACGAAATCGTTATAATTTGATCAGAAAATAGTATTTTTATCAAAATTAAATGGTAATAAAGACAGTTTGTTATGATAACAAAAAAAGTGAATAACGTTCAGGAAGCAATCAAAGGAATCGAAACTGGAATGACAATTATGTTTGGCGGTTTTGGTTTGTGCGGTATTCCTGAAAATACAATTGCAGCTTTGGTAAATACTTCAATTTCAGATTTAACTTGTATTTCCAATAATGCCGGTGTAGATGATTTTGGTCTGGGATTGCTTCTGCAAAAGAAACAAGTCAAAAAAATGATTTCTTCGTATGTGGGTGAAAATGCTGAATTTGAACGTCAGATGCTTTCGGGTGAATTAGAAGTCGAGTTGACACCGCAAGGAACTTTAGCAGAAAAATGCCGTGCTGCTCAGGCAGGAATTCCTGCTTTTTTTACTCCTGCGGGTTATGGAACTGAAGTAGCGGAAGGAAAAGAAGTCCGCGAATTCAATGGAAAAATGCATATTATGGAAGAAGCTTTCAAAGCTGATTTTTCAATCGTAAAAGCATGGAAAGGTGATGAAGCCGGAAATTTAATCTTCAAAGGAACTGCCAGAAACTTTAATGCCTGCATGGCTGGTGCCGGAAAAATTACCATTGCCGAAGTCGAAGAGCTGGTTCCTGTCGGAACTCTAGATCCAAACCAAATACACATTCCGGGGATTATGGTTCAGAGAATCTTTCAAGGAGAAAAATTCGAAAAAAGAATTGAACAGCGAACAGTGCGCGCTAGAAATTAGATAATTAGAAAATGTGCCAATTAGATAATTTTTCACATTGTGTTTAAATTATCTAATTAACTAATTGGCACATTAAAATAATTTAGGAAATGCGACAATTAGATAATTAATTCAGATTGCGAAAAGATTATCTCATTATCAAATTGACGAACTGGCACATTAAAATAATTAGAAAATGTGATAATTAGATAATTCATTTAGATTGCGAAATAGGCATTGTCTAATTATCTAATTTCCAAATTGACACATTCAAAATATGTTAAATAAAGAAGATATAGCAAAACGAATTGCAAAAGAAGTAAAAGACCGATATTTCGTTAATCTAGGTATTGGAATTCCAACTTTGGTGGCGAATTATGTACGTGAAGATATTTCGGTAGAATTTCAGAGTGAAAACGGAGTTTTGGGTATGGGACCTTTTCCTTTTGCAGGAGAAGAAGATGCGGATATAATCAATGCGGGAAAACAAACCATAACCACTCTTCCTGGAGCCAGTTTCTTTGATTCGGCTTTTAGTTTCGGAATGATCCGAAGCCAAAAAGTCGATCTGACTATTCTGGGAGCCATGGAAGTTTCTGAAAACGGAGATATCGCCAATTGGAAGATTCCGGGAAAAATGGTAAAAGGAATGGGAGGTGCTATGGATTTGGTTGCTTCTGCAGAAAATATTATCGTAGCCATGATGCACGTTAATAAGGCCGGAGAATCAAAAATATTAAAAAAATGTACTTTACCATTAACAGGCGTAGGATGCGTTAAAAAAGTAGTAACTGAGCTTGCCGTTCTCGAAGTAACCGAAAAAGGTTTTAAGCTCTTAGAACGAGCGCCAGGTATCTCAGTGGAGCACATTATTAATTCTACGGAAGCTGATTTGATAATTGAAGGCGAAATTCCAGAAATGAATATCAATTAAAAAAATAGCATTCTTTAAAAAATGAAGCCAGTTTGTAATAAGCTGGCTTTTTTTATGCGATAAAGTTAAAAAAGAACTTCTTTTTTGATGATTTTTTGGCTTTTTGTATTGTTCTTCAATAGTTTAAGTTTAATTACTATACAAATTTTCGCACTTTTCTTTGTGAATTTTTCACATAATGTTATATAAAAGTAAAATTTAAGTAAAAAATGTTGCATTTTATCGATTAACGGCAAATTTCATCGATTATCTAACAAATTTAAAATACTTTTATCACCAAATTTAAGTATTTACTTACTTTATCATTGACAATTTGTAAACATTAACCCAAACTAAAAACCCCAAGAAGTTATGAAAAGAAAATTACCAAAAATTATTACAGCAGCCTTTGTGCTAAGTTTTTCAGTTTCGGCTTTTGCCCAGGTAACCGATAAACAGGTGAAACAAAAAAGCGTTTCAGAAAACGGACAGCCCAGTTTAATTACTTTTAACGAACTGTCAAGTTACAAAGGTTCAGATTACCAAAGAGTGTTTAAAGAACAATTAGGACTAAAAGACACTCAATCTTTCCAAAAAGTCAGAACTGAATCTGACAAACAAGGTTACACTCACGAAAAATTCCAATTGTATGAACAAGGAATCAAAGTAGAGTTTGCCAATTACACCCTGCATTCTAAAGATGGAAAAGTAGTTTCAATGAATGGTGAATACTACAACATTGAAAATGTGAAACTTTCTCCGTCACTTTCTGCAGATCAGGCTTTCAATAAAGCATTGCAGTACACTCATGCATCAGAATATCTTTGGGAAAAACCTCTTGATGCTGCCGAATTAGGTTATGCTAAACCAAAAGGCGAACTGGTTCTGTTACCAAATATGGAACAGCAAGGAGAAAAACGCGCAGGAGATAATATTCGTCTGGCTTATAAATTTGACATTTATGCCACTAAACCATTAAGCCGCGGAGATCTTTACATTGATGCCGAAACAGGAAAAGCATTATTTTATAATGCTACCATAAAACATTTACATGATAATGTTCATGCAAGAAAAGCATCGGCAGGAAGTGCTGTAAAAAACGAAACGGCACTTGCTAAAAAAGCTATCGTAGCGGCCAATGCAGAAACTCGTTACAGTGGAACGCAGACAATCCAGACTAGCTTAAGCGGTTCATCTTATATTCTGCTTGATGGAACTCGCGGAAACGGAATCCAAACTTATAACTCAGCTAGAACAGCAACGTATCCAACCACCAACTTTACGGATGCAGATAACAATTGGACAGCTGCTGAATACAACAATACCAATAAAGACAACGGTGCGCTTGATGCTCATTGGGGCGCTGAAATGACCTATGATTATTGGTCAGCGGTGCATGGCAGAAACAGTTATGACGATGCTGGAGCGAAAATCAAAAGTTATGTGCATTACAATTTAATTGCTGCTGGATATTCTAGCAATAATAATGCTTTCTGGAACGGAAGTGTAATGACTTACGGTGACGGAAGCGGAACGGGAGGTTTTGATATTTTGACATCTTTAGACGTTGCTGGTCACGAAATTGGACACGCTGTTTGTACATACACTGCTAATTTAGCCTATCAAAAAGAATCTGGAGCGATGAACGAAGCTTTCTCTGATATCTGGGCAGCTTGTATTGAATATCGTGCAGCACCAACAAAATCAACTTGGTTAGTGGGTGAAGATATAGAAAGAAGAAGCGGACACATAGCGCTTCGTTCAATGAGTAATCCAAAAGCTGAAGGCCAGCCGGATACTTATGGAGGAACAAACTGGATTAGTGTAAGCTGTACGCCAACGAGCAGTAATGACTATTGCGGTGTACATACTAACTCTGGAGTTTTTAACCACTGGTTTTATATTTTATCTGTTGGAAAAACAGGAACAAATGATATTGGAAGTTCTTATAGCGTAACAGGTATTGGAATCGACAAAGCAGCCAAAATTGCATTTAGATTGGAAGACGTTTACTTAACTTCAAATTCAACTTTTGCAAATGCTAGAACTTCTGGAATTCAATCAGCTATTGATTTATACGGAGCAGGTTCTGCAGAAGTTATTGCAACAACAAATGCATTTTATGCTATTGGAGTAGGAGCAGCTTATTCTGGATCAACAGATACAACACCACCTTCTGCACCAACTGGTTTAGCAGCTTCTGGTACAACTGGAACAACAACGAATTTATCTTGGACAGCTTCAACAGATAACGTGGCTGTTACAGGTTACGATATTTATCAAGGAACGGCGTTTAAAGGATCATCTACTACTACAACATACACCGTTACGGGTTTAACACCTTCAACAGCGTATACTTTTAGTGTGAAAGCAAAAGATGCGGCTGGAAATGTTTCTGCTTCAAGCAGTAGTGTAAATGTTACAACAACTGCAACTTCTGTAACATATTGTACTTCTCAAGGAAGTAGTGCAGCCGACGAAAGAATTGGTAAAGTTGTTTTCGGAACAATCAATAACACATCTACTGCAACTACAGGGTACGAGAATTTTACATCAATTTCTACCAATGCGGCTAGAGGAACAGCATATACGATTACCATAACACCAACTTGGACATCGACTATTTATAACGAAGGGTATGCCGTATTTATCGACTACAACCAAGATGGAGATTTTTCAGATTCAGGTGAAACGGTTTGGACGAAAACAGCTTCTAAAACCACTCCGGTTACAGGAACAATTACAATTCCATCGACTGCAACGCTTGGAACCACAAGAATTAGAGTTTCTATGAAATACAATTCTGTACCAACAGCTTGTGAAGGATTCTCTTATGGACAAGTTGAGGATTATACCATCAACATTACAGCTTCTGGTACACTTGACCAAGAAGTAGCAGCAGGTTTAATCGAAACAACGGGAACTGAAAAATTTGCTTTATACCCAAATCCAGCAGAAACAGAATTGAATGTTTCAATTGAAGAAGCTGATGGATATTCGTATAAAATTATCAATACATTAGGACAGCAGCTTGGTTCAGGCAAAATTGCAGGAAATGCTGTAGATGTAAGCAAATTAAGTACAGGAATTTATCTGATCGAATTAACAAGCGGTGATAAAAAAATCGTGAAGAAATTTGCTAAGAAATAGTACTTCATTTTCATAAAAGCAAAAGCCGTCCAGTTTAAACTGAATCTGTGATACACAAAACAGTTAATTTGGACGGCTTTCTATTTTTTAAAAACGTTGCTTTTTACAAAGAAAAACTAATTCTTCCAAAGTAATAAGCTCCTGTTGTGCCCATTTGAACTGGCGCATATTTAAATACACCATAATAACTGTTTTCATAGATTTGTTTATCTGGGAAAACATCAAATAAATTGTTTGCTCCAATGGCAACCTGAACTTTTGGGGTTATTTTGTAAGCAGCAGTTAAATCGGTAACCACTTTTCCGTTGTGTTTTTGAATTCCGCCAAAAGGAAAACCATCACGAATTACTTCTCCAAAGTACGTATTTCTCAATAAGAAGTTCCATTTGTCTATGCTGTAGTTTACAGCAAATGTTCCTTTATGTTTTGGGGTGTTAGATTCAATTAAGCTTCTTTCCTGTGGACCGTAATATACATCTTCCTGACCTGCGAATATAGCAGGAACATTATGCAGATTATCATCCACTTTGTTGTCGTTGTAATTGTACAGCAAAGAAAGATTCATTTTACCGCGTCCCAGATTTAAATCATAATCAATTACGACGTCAACTCCGTTTGTAGTCGTGTTAATTGCATTGGTAAAGAAACGACCTGTTTGTGCGCCATATTGAGCAAACAGATTACGAAGTTCAGGAACCGGTTCTCCAAAAGCATCATTGCCTAAATTTCCGGTAAGAATGATTCGGTTATCAATTCTAATATGATAATAATCGGCTGTAATGTGTAATTGCTTTAAAGGCGAATATACAATACCGAAACTGTAGTTTCTCGAAGTCTCTTCTTTTAATTTCGGAATTCCAAGTTGTTTCGCTACTTCGCTGTCATTTCTAAAAATTCCTGAATTTAAAAGCTGTCCGTCAACAACATCAGTCGCAATATTATTAAAATACTGCTGATGTAATGAAGGCGCTCTAAAACCAGAACTTAAGGCTCCACGAACAGAAAGATTATCCAAAATTTTATATCGTAAAGACAATTTACCGTTGATTGTACTTCCAAAATCAGTATAATCTTCATAACGCCCGGCAATTCCCACTAAGAATTTATCAGTTATATCCGCTTCAATATCCCCATAAACTCCCACACTGTTTCTCTTTTCATCTACTTGATTCAAAGGAGAAAATCCAGGAAACGACTGTGCGCCGCCATCGACATAAGAAGCCTCTTCACCTGGAACGATTTTGTATTTTTCGAAACGGTATTCAGCTCCAAAAGCCACATTTAATCCGCTGAAAACATCTTTGTATAATCTTGTAATATCAGCATTCACAGTGTTTTGAAGAAATGAATGATTTCCCGCCTTAAATTCTGTTGGACTGTTGTCACCCAAAGAAAAATTGTTGGTATTGGAAACATCGTATACAAATTTGTTTTCGCCAATGGTATTGCTGACGTCAAGTTTCCATTCACCAAATTTAAATTTTAAACCTACAGAAGAAGAAAGATCTGTGACAACCGAATTTAGTTCAGGTTGAAATCCAAAAGGAAATATTGAAGTTACAACACTTTCGGTTTCGCTTGGCAAACGTCTGAAGCCATAACCAGTTCCTTTTCTGTGGCTGACACCTCCATTTGCATAAAATTCAATATGATCATTTAATGGAATTGAAGCATTAAAGAATCCTTGAATATTCTGGATTTTGGCATCGCCAATCTGGAAATTAAAATCATCACGTTTCAAACCATTTTGTGCCAGTAAATTGTCATCAATCTGACGTGATTGCGCTGGATCATCGGCAAAATCATAAGCGAAAAAATTTCCTTGGGCAGATTGGTCAAAAATAATCAGGTTATGATTTTGCGAACGGTTTGTTTTCTGACGGTCATTAAATTCAGCCGAAAGATTAATGAAACCGCCTTTGTTTCCAATTTTGCTTCCATAATTCAAATTCAGATTCGTTGTTTGTCCGTCATTTCTAGATGTACTTCCATAAGTTGCATTTGCTTCAAGTCCAGCATTATCTTTTAAAACCAAGTTGATTACACCTGCAATAGCATCAGAACCATATTGTGCTGCAGCGCCGTCACGCAAAACTTCAATTCGTTTAATGGCAGAAGCCGGAATAGCACTCAAATCTGTACCAACAGATCCGTTACCAACCGTATTTTGATAATTTACTAATGATGTAGTGTGTCTTCTTTTTCCATTAATCAAAACCAAAACCTGATCTGGTCCTAAACCTCTTAAAGATGCTGGGTCAATATGCTCAGTTCCGTCAGCAGAAGATTGTCGGTTTGAATTGAAAGAAGGAATTAAATAGGTTAAGATATCGTTTGTAGTAGTCTGTGGCGTTGTATTTCTGATTTTCGCCAGATTCACAACATCAACTGGAACAGCTGTTTCAAGTTTACTCTTTTTAGGATTTCTACTTCCCACTACGACAATCTCATCAAGACTGTTGCTTTCAAACTCCAGCTGAATGTCTACAAAATGATCTCTTGCTACAATTTCTTTGGTTTTATAACCAAGCAGCGATACGATTAAAGTTGGAGAATTGTGAGTGGCTGAAATTGTAAATTTTCCTAAAGCATCTGTTGTAGTACTGGTTTGTGAGCCTTTTACAAAAATAGTAGCAAATTCCAACGGATTGCCGCTTTCACTGGTTACAGTCCCTTTTATCTCATGGTTTTGCGCATAAAATAGCGTACTCGATAAAGTGAGGAAAGCCGTTATGACAAATTTTAGTTTTTTTCTCATATGATTGTTTTGGTTTTGACTGATAGGCAAACTTTTTTCAAAATAGAAAAACAATTACCTAGTATTTATATAGGATAATGAATTAAATGCAAATGTAATCGTAAAAAACGTAATTTGATTTAAAAATCTATTTTTTTATATCGTATCATTAGCAATTTTTGGCTTTAATGAAATATCTTTGTTCAAATTTAAAAAAGATAAAAAATGAAATTAAGAATATTACTTTTTTTGTGTGTTATAACATTCAGCAGTTATGCCCAAAATAATGTATTGGTTTTTCAATCTGATTTTGGTTTGAAAGATGGAGCGGTTTCTGCTATGAAAGGTGTGGCAATGGGAGTTTCAACAGATTTGAAAATATTTGACCTAACACACGAAATCCCAGCTTTCAATATTTGGGAAGCTGCTTATCGTTTATCGCAGACAGCACAATATTATCCTGCAGGAACTGTGTTTGTATCGGTTTGCGATCCTGGAGTAGGTACAGCAAGACATTCAGTTGTTTTACAGACTAAATCAGGTCATTTTTTCGTAACGCCAGATAACGGAACTTTAACTTTAATTGCAGAACAATTAGGGATTCAGGAAATACGTGAAATTGATGAGGTAAAAAACCGCCGTCAGAATTCAAATGAATCATATACGTTTCACGGGCGTGATGTGTATGCTTTTACGGGAGCACGTTTAGCCTCTAAAACTATTACTTTTGAAGAAGTTGGTCCAAAACTGCCAAATGAAGTAGTTAAAATTGATTACCAAAAACCTGTTTTCGAAAATGGCATAATCAAAGGCGGTATTCCGATTTTGGATATTCAATACGGAAATGTTTGGACAAATATTGATAAAAAGACTTTTGCAAATTTGAATTTAAAAGCGGGTGATTTTGTGAAAATCCAAATTTTAAACGGTACCCAAAAAGTATATGATGGGAAATTAAAACTCGTAAATACTTTTGGTGAAGTTCCTGTAGGGACAGATGTTACGTATTTTAACAGCCTTTTGAATTTTTCACTGGCAGTAAATCAGGGAAGCTTTTCGGCAAAACATAAAATTTACAGCGGATCGGATTGGAGTATTCTGCTAAGCAAATGATTTTAAATAAGATGATAAAAAAAACCGCTCAATTGAGCGGTTTTTTTATGAATATCGTTGACAGTTTTATATTATAAACTGAATGAAGCTCCTAAACTAAAAGTGGCTTGATTGTTTAAATGATCAAATACATCATTGTTGCTGCTGTATTTTGCGATTGGGAATCCAATTTCTGTGAAAACACCAAATCCGTCAGTAAAGAAATAACGACCTCCAACGTGTCCGCCGAAATTACGTAAACCTAAACTTAAACCTGGATATACATCTAATTGCTCAACTCCTATAACACTGCTTAAATTGGCATTAATTCTTGCTTTTGCATCAAAACGATCTTTAAATTCTGGTTTGTAATCGTAGTATGGAGTTGGATTGTTGTGGTAAATACCATTAAAATTATCTACTCCAAGTAAATAACTAGTCACAAATCCGAAAGAGAAATTTTCTCCTAAACCAAAATCTATCGAACCTTGAATTCCAGAACCGCCATCTTGAAGATTAGCACCAATGTTTACTCTCATATCGCCTTTTCCTTTAAAAGCCTGTTGTGCCTGAGTGAATCCAAATGATACTAAAAACAAAAATGTAATAACTTTTTTCATAACCTTTAAATATTAATATTGGACTGCAAATTTAGTTTTTTACAGATTAATTCCTACCTTTTTCGTTAGAATACAACTCATTTAAAGGGTCGCTCTGCCAGAACTCCTTGGTATCCACGTTCATAATTGTCAGCGGACCTTTAAAAGCAGCTCCTGTGTCAACATTCCAAACGCACGCTTTGTTAACCGGAACTGTTTTTCCAATTCTGGTAACAGGAGTATGTCCAATATAAATTTCTTTATAAACCGTAAAACGCTTTGGATAATATAAATCATCTGGTTTTAAATTTGGGTCCAAAGCTAGTGCAGATTCCCAAAGGGTTCTGTCCCAATAGAATAATTTCGGGAAATATTCCCAAACTACACCATTCAGATTTGTAAATCCGGCATGAACAAAAAGCCGGTTTTCATCATCCAGATAATAATCTTTCAAAGATTCGAAAAACGCAATATGATCTTTTTTTCTTTCAGGTGAAATCTTCGCATATCCTTCAACAGTAGCTTTTCCGCCATGTTTGTACCACATTTCTTCATCGAAATCTTCATGTCGGTTTTCCAGCCAGTCCAAAGCCAGCTGATCATGATTTCCTCTAATGCAGATGCAGTGTTGTCTGCTTTTCAATTCAATTAAAAAATCAATTACCTCTGCTGATTGGCTCCAGCCATCAACGTAATCGCCTAAAAATATAAGTGTATCTTCTGTAGTAACTTCGGCTTTCTTCAATACCTGTTCAAGTGCGAGTAATCCTCCGTGTATGTCGCCTATAACAAATGTTCGCATTTTTAAATATTTCGGGTAGTAACTACAAAAATAAGTAAAATGATTTGTTTGAATTCATTTAGTTGTTAATCTTTAAAAATTGATACTATTTATAACTATGATCAGCGTTCTTTTTACGGCTTTCCTTTTTAAATTTGCAAAATGTCAGATGATGCTCCTACATACCGCAAAATTATCCATATCGATATGGACGCTTTTTATGCTTCTGTAGAGCAGATGGATAATCCGTCTTTGCGCGGAAAACCGCTGGCAGTTGGCGGTTCAGAAAACAGAGGAGTAGTGGCGGCGGCAAGTTATGAAGCAAGAAAGTTTGGTGTAAGAAGTGCTATAAGCGGCGTTTTGGCCAAAAAATATTGCCCGGATATTATTTTTGTCCGCCCGAGATTTGACCGATACAAAGAAATTTCATCCAAAATTCATAAAATCTTTCATGAATATACAGATTTAGTTGAACCGCTTTCGCTGGATGAAGCGTATTTGGATGTCACCCAAAACAAAAAAGGAAATCCAAGTGCCAGTTTATTGGCGCAGGAAATCAGATCGAGAATTTTAAATGAAGTTGGATTAACGGCTTCTGCTGGAATATCGGTAAATAAGTTTGTGGCCAAAATTGCCAGCGACATTAATAAACCCAATGGACAGAAAACGGTTAATCCTGATGAAATCATATCTTTTCTGGAAGAACTTCCTATCCGAAAGTTTTACGGAGTTGGGAAAGTAACTACCGAAAAAATGTATCAGCTTGGTATTTTTACCGGATTAGATCTAAAAAGTAAATCATTAGAATTTTTAGAAAAACACTTCGGCAAGTCAGGTGCTTTTTATTACAGTGTTGTTCGGGGAATTCATAACAGCGAAGTAAAGCCGCACCGAATAACCAAGTCTGTGGCGGCAGAACATACTTTTGATGTAAACCTTTCTTCTGAAATCTTTATGCTGGAACAGCTTGACAGGATTGCAGTTTCTTTGGAAAAAAGATTGAAAAGACATGATGTTTCGGGAAAAACGGTAACGCTGAAAATAAAGTACAGTGATTTTACACAACAAACACGTAGCAAAACACTGCCTTATTTTATTTCCGATAAAAGTTTGATAATGGAAGTTATAGAAGAACTTTTGTATCAGGAAAAGATGAAGGATTCAGTTCGTTTGCTCGGAATTTCACTGAGTAATTTGAGTAATGAAGAAAAGAAAGCAGTGGTAGTACAGCTTAAGTTTGAATTTTGATTTGCAAAAAAATTATCAAAATAATTTTTTGCGGTTTTTTGAAGCAATTTAAATATTATCTTTGAGTGAAAAGGATGCTTAAAATCCATTTAAATGAAAAAAAATAGTTCTGAAGAAATCGTAAGCCGAACTTTGGTGCCTATTCTGGCTCTAGATTTTCATTATGAATACTTAAATGAATTAAAAGCTTCTTTTGCTGATTTGAAAAAAGTCGGTAAAATTTCCAGCCAGTTTACTTGGAACGAAGAAAACTTAAAAATCGCAGAACGAATCAAAGACGAAGTAGTTCTAATTACCGATTTAAATCTTAAAATTATTTTCGCTTCAAGCGGTATCAAAAGAATGACCGGATATCTTGAAGATGAAGTTCTGGGTAAAACTCCTAAAATGTTTCAAGGTCCGGAAACATGTAAATCTGCTTTACAAGAAATACGGGAATCCATCAACTTAAAAAAGCCGTTTGTAAAAACCATTAAAAACTACAAAAAAAACGGTAAAATATACCAATGTCATGTAGATGCGACTCCGGTATATAATTTAAAAGGAAAACTTTCGCATTTCATTGCCTTTGAAAAGGAAGATAAAGAAGAACTTGTATTTTAACCGGGAAGCACGCTAGATTTGCACAAAAGCACGCTCATTTTAAGTTCGAAAGACAATATAAAGCAAAACCGCCCAAAAGGCGGTTTTTATATTAAAAAAAACTTAGGATCTCAGAACCTTAGTATCTTAGCATCTAAGAATTACAAGTTCTCGAAGAAATCATTTCCTTTATCATCAGTAATGATAAAAGCAGGGAAATCTTTAACAGTGATTTTACGTACGGCTTCCATTCCTAATTCTTCAAAATCAACTACTTCAACTTTTAGAATGTTGTCTTGAGCTAAAATTGCAGCTGGTCCTCCAATAGAACCAAGATAGAATCCGCCGTATTTGTTGCAGGCATCCGTTACTTGTTTAGTACGGTTTCCTTTGGCAAGCATCACCATACTTCCGCCATTTTTCTGGAATTCATCTACATACACGTCCATACGCCCAGCGGTTGTTGGTCCAAAACTTCCTGAAGGCATTCCTTCTGGCGTTTTTGCAGGTCCTGCGTAATACACAGGATGGTTTTTGAAATAATCCGGCATTGGTTTTCCAGCGTCTAATAGCTCTTTAATTTTTGCGTGAGCAATATCTCTTGCCACGATAACAGTTCCGTTTAGTTTTAAACGTGTTTTGATAGGATATTGAGACAATTTTGCCAAAATATCGGCCATTGGCTGATCTAAGTCAATTTCAACCGGAGCTTCTAAATGTGGAGCTGTTTCTGGTAAAAACTGTTTTGGATTTACTTCTAACTGCTCAACAAAGATTCCGTCTTTGGTGATTTTTCCTTTAATGTTTCTATCTGCAGAACATGAAACTCCTAATCCAACTGGACAAGAAGCGGCGTGACGAGGCAAACGAATTACACGAACATCGTGTGTAAAGTATTTTCCTCCAAACTGAGCACCGATTTCACTCTCCTGACAGATTTTCTGAACACGCTCTTCCCATTCTATATCACGAAATGCCTGCCCTGCCATGTTTCCTGATGTAGGAAGATGGTCATAATATCCTGCAGATGCTTTTTTAACAGCGCTTAAATTCGCTTCCGCAGAAGTTCCGCCAATAACCAAAGCTAAGTGGTAAGGAGGACAAGCCGAAGTTCCTAAATCTTTAATTTTAGCACGAATGAAAGCATCCATAGATTTATCATTTAATAATGATTTAGTCTGTTGGTATAAATAGGTTTTATTCGCAGATCCGCCACCTTTTGCCATAAACAAGAACTCATAAGAAGCTCCTTTTTTAGCATAAATATCAATTTGTGCCGGAAGATTTGAACCTGAGTTTTTCTCTTCAAACATTGAAATGGGAACGATTTGAGAATAACGTAAATTACGTTTTTGGTATGTATTGAAGATTCCTTTGCTTAACCATTCAGCATCATCAACACCCGTGAAAATGCTTTCTCCTTTTTTTGCCATTACAATCGCAGTTCCCGTATCCTGACAGCTTGGTAATTGACCTTCGGCAGCAACAGACGCGTTCTGTAATAAATTGTAAGCTACAAAACGATCATTATCAGTTGCTTCTGGATCGTCAAGAATTTTTCTTAATTTTTGTAAATGAGATGTTCTCAGCATAAACGAAACATCTGTCAATGCTTCTTCTGCTAATAATTCTAAACCTTTTGGATCAACGGTTAAAATTTCGCGTTCTCCAAATTTTTCAACTTTTACAAAATCAGAAGTAATTTTGCGGTATTGAGTATCATCCTTCAAAATAGGATAAGGATCTTGGTATATAAAATCAATCATTTCTTTGTTTTTTTACAAAGTTAGAAATTATTTACCTAAGAAAGAATTTGAATTAGATCTCTAAAACAGTTTATTGCTGGTTGTGAAACTCGTTAAAGCTCATCTTTTTTTCGAAATAAGGTTTCTCTTTTGCAGAAAGCAGTTTCTTTTTCCAATGGTTTCCTTGAAGCGAGAACGAAATGGAATCCGAGTATTTTAGAACTCCAGAGTCCTCATTATCATCTTCTCCGGGTTCAAATGCAACAGTTTTGCAATAAAATATTTTAGGATCTTTTCCAGTATTTGAATCGTTATTCACAAATTCTGTCCACACTCCCCAGCCGCTGTCAGACATCGATTCCCAGTCATGGACAAGTTGTAGAGAATTGTTTTTAAGATAAAATAAATAATTACTAAAAGTATATCCGCAGGCAGGATAACCAGAATCAATTTTTATAAAAGAAGAATTTTTATCAGATGAGTTGTTCAAACCTAAAACGCCGCTCCATTCTGAACCTTTTTCATAATGTTTGATCGAAACCTTTGAAGATGCGATTTGATTTTTATTCTGATAGAAATCAAGTCGGAAAGTTGAAGTGACGATGCTGTCTTTGTCTGCTTTTTGATTGACAAGATTCACTAAAATATGGCTGACGTTTGCATTTTTGTCTTCAGAAAGAAGGATAGTATCAATTTGAAGTGATTTTTCTTTTATAGTTTTATCATCGTCAACAGCCGTAATTTTTGTAGTATCTGCTGAAGTTAAAGAAGCGATCTGATTTTGTTTTTGTTCTTTTTGGCAAGCTGTTAAAAGAATGGCAATGAAGAGGTATTGTATTTTCATAACATCATATTAGTTCTTCAAAAATATATTTTTCTTCGTAGTGAACCTTGAATTTGTTTAGAAAATTTAGATATTCAGCATTAAAGCTTTGCTTTTTATGATGCTCTTTTTGATTCTGAATGTATTTATAAACAGATTCAATTTGCGATTGGCTATATGAAAATACACCATAACCTTCCTGCCATGAAAATTTAGACTTTGTCAATTGGTTTTCGTTTATAAATTTTGATGATTTTGCTTTTACAGCTTTCATTAATTCTGAAATTGTAATGGTTGGTTTTAATGCTAGCAGACAATGAACATGATCTTCTACGCCATTAACGATAATTGTTTTGCATCCCGTTTCATTAATTAAATGTCCAATTACTGATAATAACTTAGGTCGCCATTTTTCATCAATAACAGCATTTCTGTATTTTACAGCAAATACTATTTGAAGATAAACTTGATGATATGTGTTTGCCATCCTGATTTTTTATTACAAAATAAATCATTCTTGTTTGACTCAAATCAATTTTTGTAATATTTAACTTTCTTTTTTTGTAAATATATCGGTCGTTCCGATGGAACTTCCATATAGGACGTCGCAAAATGATCAACGGATTAAAATCCGTTGCTACAAGATCGTTCGTTCCTATCGGAACTTTTTTGAACTGTTTATTGTTACATTAATTCGAAGTAAGAGCTATGTTTTGAAATATATGGTAATGCCGAATTTCAACATGGTTTAAACAAATATTTAAATATAGGACGTCGCAAAATGATCAACGGATTAAAATCCGTTGCTACAAGATCGTTCGTTCCTATCGGAACTTTTTTGAACTGTTTATTGTTACATTAATTCGAAGTAAGAGCTATGTTTTGAAATATATGGTAATGCCGAATTTCAACATGGTTTAAACAAATATTTAAATATAGGACGTCGTAAATGATCAACGGATTAAAATCCGTTGCTACATATTATTCGTTCCTATCGGAACTTAATGTCGGACATGTCGAATAGTTATTGGGATTTGCTACAATATTGTTCATTCCTATCGGAACTTTTTCGAAATGTTAACTGTTTCAATAATCCGAAGCAAGAGCCATTGGCTAGAAACATATTGTAGAGCCGGATTTCAATCCGGTTTAAACAAGTATCGATACAGAATAGAAGATCCGTAGGATCGGCCGATATTAAATTTGATTTTTAGAAAAACCAAGTTGCCACAAAAATCGCCGTAATAACACAAATTAAATCCACTAGAAGCATCGTTCCTAATGCATAACGTGTATTTTTGATATTAACCGAACCAAAATAAACCGCAATTACATAAAACGTGCTTTCGGCGCTGCATTGGAAAATACTGCTTAATCTTGCTGTTAAAGAATCAGCTCCAAAAGTATTCATCGAATCAATCAAGAATCCACGTGAACCAGCAGAACTAAATGGACGAAGCATAGCTACTGGCAATGCATTTGTAATTTCCTTGCTTACACCTAAATTCGAAAAGACAAATCCGATGGCATCGCTGATAATTTCAAATAAACCGCTGTTTCGGAATAATGAAATCGCAACCAACATTCCTAAAACATAAGGGAAGATCGTAACTCCAGTTTTCACTCCGTTATTCGCACCAACAACAAAGGTGTCAAAAACCGTTGTTTCAGCTTCTCTAAACTTCTTCTCATGTCTGAATGAGAAGATCAAGGTAAATGCGATAATCGCAATTAAAATTAATCCTGAAAGGTTCGAAGTAAAGTAATTTTTACCAATTAAATCCAATTGATTTACATACATCAATAAACCAACAATAGTGGCAATTAATCCCATTAAGACAATAAGAAGAGAAGCACTTTTAAAGTTGATTTTTTGTTTGATTCCAACAATTAAGAAAGCGGCAATTGTACCAATGAAAGAGGTAATAATACACGGAAGCATCACATCTGCAGGATTACTGGCATTAGCCGCTGCACGATAACCGATAATGGAAGTGGCAATTAACGTTAAACCCGAAGCGTGAAGGCACATGAACATAATTTGGGCATCGCTCGCCTTATCTTTTTCGGGGTTGATTTCCTGTAAACTTTCCATGGCTTTTAATCCAAATGGAGTTGCAGCCGAATCTAATCCTAAAAAATTGGCAGCAAAGTTTAAAGTCATGTATGAAATTGAGGGGTGATTTTTAGGAATACTTGGAAAAACTTTCACAAATACTGGACTAAGTACTTTGGCTAGTTTTCCAGATGCCCCAGAAACAATTAAAAGTTCCATTAATCCGCAGAAGAAAGCCAGATAAGCGATAAGAGGCAGAATTAAATCAACCAAAGTACTTTTACAAGTTGGTAAAAGTCCATCAGATTTCTGAAGTCCGCTGTAAATTTTTACTGTTTTATTTTTGTAAACGTAAGTCGTGTCCGCGTTCAGCGTATCACGATTAATAATCATGGTTTGATCCGGCGCTTTTTTAATGCTGTCTTTAATGAAAGCAGGAAGCTGCTCGACGTACTTTTCAGAAACTAAAATAGGATCGTCTTTCTTTCCATTTAAAACAGAATCAATGGTGTAAGTGTTGGCAGTAAATAAACTGACTACAATAAAAAGAATTGAAGATATAAAAATCGCTAACCAGAATCTGCTTAATACCATAATTGTAATTTTTTGTAAATGTAATAAATCAATTGAAATGACAATTACAAAAGTCAATTTCGTGGTTTAAACCGAAATCGATTTGTTACAATTTTTATTCAATCAGAATTTTGGTTTCCAGATACTTCTCAAACGATTTGATTTCACGAAATAAATCCTGTTTTTTATTCGGAGCAGTTTCACTAAAAAACTCCGTTTCAATTTTAACATGATCTTTTTTTACAGTTCTTTTCCAAATTCCAATTACTTTTCCGTTTTCTAAAATTATGGGTTTAAAAATACCATTGTTAGTAAAAACCTTTGTCTGATGTTCGCTTTGGAAAGAAGCATTACGCGTTTTATACGAAATTAATATCTCATCGAAAGCTGGAAGAAAATGGACGCTTTCGCGAAAGTTATCCTCATCTGTAAAATCTTTTTTGAACCAATATTGCTGATTATCAATAGTAATATGGTTTAATTGCAACTCTGTTGCGTTAATTGCTTTCTTGCAAATTGTAGCCGAAAATCCTGACCACCAAGAGAAATCAGGCAGTGTTGCAGGACCATGACTTTCAAAATAGCGCAGCGCTAATTTTGCTAAAGCTTCTTCTTTGGTTAATTGGGTTTTTGGTTTAGGAACTCGTTCTTCTAGCAGTGCATATGTAATTTGCTTGCCTTTCATTCTTCCATTGCAGACTAAACCGTCTAATTCGGCATTCATCATTACAATAACAGGAGACAAATCACCAGTTTTTTTCTGAATATTAAGTTCCTGCATGATTTCCTCTCGGGTTAAATGGTTATTTCCAGAGAGAAGTTTTTCAATAGCCGAATTGACTTGATCTAACTTTTTGTCATCGTAACCGTGCTGTTTGGCTAATGAAGCAAAAAGTTTTTTCACCTGAGATCCCGAAAGATCCAGCATCCAGTAAATATCATCGGCAGAAACAAAATGCCAGGTTGGACGTAAAATATGAGTGCGGATAATTTTTCCAGAATTAATAGCTTCTTCGATTTCTTTTTCCGAAGCATCACAACGCGAACCCACAGCCCATTTTGCCATGGCATAATCCTGAGCCTGCATAGCGCCAAAATGCTTTACAATTTCTTCTGGTGAATTGTGATTGGTTTTATAAAGCTTCTGCGAAACCAAACGATAATGTGAAATCTCCTCGTGTATCATTTTTTAAACCATATAAGTTATATAAGATCATTTAATCATCGTACCTAAAAGACTTAATTTCTCAGAACCTTAGCATCTTAGCGTCTTTAAAGCTATACATGAATAATCTCATCCTCAATCAGTAAATCTTCTCGGCGCAAGCGTAAAAAGATCTGAGCTACGGCAATTGTATCCTTTTCGCAATAGGTAATGATTCTGTCAATGTCTTTCTCAACATAAAAAACATGAGCCACCTGACTTCCGTCGATATCGCCTTTTGGAGATGGTATACCCAGAATTTTGGTCAAAAGTTTTAAAGAGGTAAAGTGTTTATAATCACCAAACTTCCATAATTCTAATGTGTCTAAATGAGGAACTTCCCAAGGTTTTTTTCCAAATAAATTCATTTTGTCTGGAATGGGCATTTGGTTGATAATCATTCGCCTTGCAATGAACGGAATATCAAATTCTTTCGAGTTATGCCCGCACATTAAATGCTGCGGCTGATTGAAATGATTGTTAATCAGATTCGAAAAGTCTTTTAGGATTTTCTTTTCTTCTCCAAAAAAAGAAGTAACCCTGAAATTTCGAACGTCGCCTTTGATGGTAAAATATCCAACCGAAATACAAATTATCTTTCCGAATTCGGCCCAAATTCCGGCGCGTTCGTAAAATTCTTCTGGAGTGAATTCGTCTTTTCGCTGGTATTGTGTTTTAATATCCCATAAGGACTGCATTTCTGCGTCGAGTGAATTGAAGTTTTCCTCTTCGGGAACTGTTTCAATATCAAGAAATAAGATATTATTGAGATTTATTTTTTCAATCATATTTTTGCTGTGGTTTCTGCTGCGAATTCACGAACTTGTATTAACTTCTATTAAATATAAATGTACACAAATTTGCCTTTAGTATTTTAATAAATAAAAAAATGAATGAATTTTCTTTCTAATTATTGAGCTAAATAATAATTGCTTTTAATTGAAAAATAAAATTCGTGAATTCGTGGCGAATAAAAACTAAAACAAACTTTGCTGTGCAGATGGTGATTCATGTTCCAAAAGCCATTTTTTGCGGGAAAGCCCGCCGGCATATCCAGTTAAAGATCCGTTTGTGCCTATAACGCGATGACAGGGAACTACAATCCAAAGCGGATTTTTACCATTTGCTGAGGCTACAGCACGAATTGCTTTTACATCGCCAAGCTTTTTGGTTTGATCCATATAACTGACGGTTTTTCCATACGGAATTTCCAATAGCGCTTTCCATACTTTCTGCTGGAATTCGGTGCCTTGTGGATTTAGTTTTAAATCAAAATCGGTTCTTTTTCCTTCGAAATATTCGTTTAATTGAAGAACAGCATCTTTTAAAACTTCAGGAATTGTTTTTGAAACCTCATTTGTTCCCACATCAGAAACTGAAATTACAGCAATACCATTTTCATCGCCAATGATTTTGGTGATTCCAAGAGGTGAATTGATGTAAACTGTTTCCATAATTTTTTTGAAGTTTAACCGCAAAGACACAAAGTCCAATCGCAAAGTTCGCAAAGTTTTTTTAAACCATGGAAGTAATTTGTTTTTTGTATTAGGTTTTAAACGATTGTCACCCTGAGCGAAGTCGAAGGCTTATGGAACTTGGTGGTTGGCTTCGACTTCGCTCAGCCTGACATTACCATCTCATCTAATACATATCTAAATTAAATTTATATTCTAAAATAGTTTCGATTTTTTCGCTTGAAATAATCTTTTTGATATTGGTTTTTTCAGAACTGAATTTTGGTAAAACTAGATTTAAGTCTTTTGCTTTTTGCGTGTAATATGCTTCTCTGGAAGGATGAAAAGGTGCAGCAGCGTTAAAAACTTCATTCCATTTCGATTGGTTTATAATTGCTTCAATAATTCCAATACAGTCTTTTAGATGAATTAAATTTATGGGTGCGTCTGGATTTTCTAGATTTTCTTTTCCAGCTAAAAATTTCACAGGATGACGTTCTTCACCAATTAATCCGCCGAAACGTACTATTGTGGTCTCGAAGTTTTGATTTTCTCGAAGCAGATTTTCAGCTAAAACTAATTGTTTGCCACTTTCGGTATCAGGATTTGCACTTGTTTCTTCGGTTATAAAATCATTATCATCACCATAAACAGATGTTGAACTTACAAAAAGGACTTTCTTTACAGCTGATTTTTCTATAAACGGAATTAGGTTTTTAATTTTTTCTACAAAAGCTTTTTTCTCAGTACTAGGATCGACTGCTCTCAATTTTGGCGGAATATCGATAATTAAAATTTCGCTTTCTGCTAAAAAATTAGTGATGTTTTCAGAAGTACCTTCGCTTTCAACGTTTCCTTCGACTTCGCTCAGGGTGACAAGAAACGGATTTATTCCGGCATCTTTTAAAATAGAAAGTTTGTTTTCTGAAGTGGTTGAGCCGTTTACGGAATTGCCTTTTTCAATTAATCTTTTTGCTAAAGGAAGCCCAAGCCAGCCACAGCCGAGTATACTTATTTTTGTCATTTTTTTATTTTGAGGTTAAGTAATAATCTCGCAAAGTCGCAGAGTCACAAAGTTTTTTGTTTCACGCAGATTCGGCAGATTTTTACAGATTTATTTGAAATAATTATCTGCGTTTATCAGCTTAAATCTTGTAAAAATCTACGTGAAATAAAATACCAACTTTGTTAGATTATTTTACAAAGTTAAAGTAAATCGGACTTTGTCTTTTCCTTTTGCGCCCATTCTGTTGTAAAATTTAATGGCTCTGGTATTGAATTCCGGCGTTTGCCATTGTATGTTGACACAATTGTTTTGTTTTCCGATTTCTTTTAATTTTTCGATTAAGATTTCACCAATTCCAAATCCTCTGGTTTCTTCTTCCAAAAACAAACAATCCATGTAAAGAAAAGTCTGCGCGTTCCAGGTCGAAAAATCGAAAGTATAAGATGCATAGCCTACGATTGTTTCTTTTGTGGCTGCCACTAAGCAGAATAATTTTGGATTTAGACCGAATAACGCATTTTTCAAACCTTCTTCTTTTCCGTCGGGAGAGAATTCGGCTTTTTCAAATTCGGCGTGTTTTTCAATTAAAATGAGTAGTTTAGTCAAATCTGCAATTTCGCAGTTTCTTATTGAATATTCCATTGTAAATTAATTTCGTTTTGTAAAAAGCTGATAAAATGATTGAAGTAATCCGGATAGGTTTCATTGGCTCTTACAGCGATGAAATGCTTTCTTTTTAAACCGTTTCTACTAACTTTAATTGCTCTTAACGGACTGTTTTTTAAATACGGCATTACAGCCCATTTTGCCATAGACATAACGCCCATATCGGCTTTTACCATTTCTAGAGAAGCTTCTGTTAAAGGCATTGGCGTTATTTTTTTCGGATTTACTTTGGCTGGAGCCAAAAGAAACTGATGAATAGTAACGGTTTCCAGTGGAAACGAATGAATAATCAAGTGTTCGTTGATAAAATCTTCGGCAACGACATATTTTTTATCTGCCCAAGCATGATTTTCGGAAACTACCATAACCATTTCGTCTTGAAAAAGTTCTTGATATTTGATGTTATGATCTTTTATCTGATCGCTTACAATGGCAATATCAATCGTGTTTTCGAGCAATTTTTGTAATGGAATATGAGTGGCTTCGGCAACAATTTTCAATTCCACATTCGGATATAAAAGATGAAATTGCTTTAAAACCGATGGAAGCCAGTGGTAACTCGAAAAACATTCAGTACTGATTCTGATTTCTCCATGTTCGCCAAAAACCATCTGCTTGATCTGATTTTCGGTTTCAGTGAGTTTGTTGAGAATTTCATTAGCAAGTTCGTAGATTTTTTCGCCCGCTTTGGTTAATACGAGTTTCTTGTTGGTTCTTAAAAAAATGGCGGTTCCTAATTGATATTCAGCTTCTTTGAGCTGATGACTCAACGCCGATTGTGTCAAATGAAGTTTGTCAATAGCTTTTGTAATGCTTCCTTCTTCAACAATTGCTTTGATCAGTTTTAGATGGCGAATTTCCATTTGTAATGAGTTAGTATACAAAGTAACAAAATTTTGAAATGGCTTTTGTATGAAAAAAAGTAATGTTCTGCATGAATTCTTTTCGTTTTTATGGCATTCCAAACCTTTATATTTTTGGAAAAACAAAATCATTAAAACCATACAACATGGAAGCACAAATTAAACATTATGAAAACAAACTTGCATTTGAAATGGATCCTTCCGATTTATTTGATGCCTTGAACGATGGCGAAAAAATAATCGTAATCGATGCCCGAAAAGCTTTCGGCTACGATGAAGAACATATTCCGAATGCGATTAATATTCCGCACCGCGAAATGAATGTCGAAACTACAAAGCATTTAGACAAAGAGGTTTTGTATGTTACATATTGCACCGGAATTGGTTGCAACGCCTCTACAAAAGGCGCTTTAAATATGACTAAGCTTGGATTTAAGGTGAAAGAATTAATTGGAGGACTAGAATGGTGGAAAATTGATGGTTTTGCAACTGAAGGCACAAAAGGAGTAAAGCAGGGATTAAAAATCGAATGCGCATGTTAAAATAAAAAAGGCAGACTTTTAAGTCTGCCTTTTTTATTATTCTGGTTTAACAACCGGTTTTATTGTGTCTTTTACAATAACTGCGCTGTCTTTGACTGGTGCTGGTTGAATGGGAAGATTTACCGGCGGTGTATATCTTTTAATTTTCTGCTGAATCATAACAGCATCATTCAATACAAATGGTGTTGGCATCATCCAGTCACTTCTTGGTTTTACTTTTAAAAGGGGATTACTCATTAAGTCGAAAGAACTTTCGATTAAATCCATATCAAAAATCGACGATTTATTGATGTAGAAATCCATTACCAAAGGTTCGTTACCTACAACATAATAACATATAACGTGCATTCCTTCTCGTTCTAAACGATTAGTTTTAGCTCCAGAAGTTGATACTCCGTTTGCTTTGAAATTATAAAGGTTCATTTTTGGGTTGGCAAAAATATCGTAACGATTTACTTTTCGGTTTGGCGTGATTTTGATTTTTAAATAACGGTTATTACCTACGACACTGTCTTTTAAGAAAGAAATTGTTGGTTTTGGAACATCAACAATTGGTGCAGTTGCGCTATAGGTAAATCCTGAATTGTATTTACTTGAAATTGGCAGACTGTTTAAACCAACCACTTTTTGAGTTTTCTCTCCTAAATACGATTTAGTCCAGTCATCTAGGTTTACATCATAGCTTGCCCAAACTGCCGAGTTTGTATTTGCATTGTAGATGTAGACTAAACTGTTAGATTTTGCTTTTCCATGTTCGTAGTCAGAATGATAACCTGCATAAGCAAAGAAACCTATTGAAACGGCGAAGAAAACAATAATCCATGGTCCTTTTCTGAAGGTATTAAATATTGGAAGCAATAATCCGAAAAGAAGAACCGTTAAAATAGCGCTTCCAAAAAGAATCTTCAATCCTAAACCAATGGGAAACATTACAATAAAAGGTGCTATAATTGCCAAAGCTGGAATGCTGAAAAGTAAATTCAATCCCAGGCTGTAATGCTGTGTGAGAACAAAAATTCCGAATAACAGAATTCCGAAATAAACAGGAATAATTAAAAATCCTGCTCCTGCAAGACTATTGGCTATAAATCCGTTAATGATGATCCAAAGCAGCAAAGGCGCTACAAAATGGTTCATCGTTATTTTTGAATCTGAAAAATGATGGTAAAAGGCAAAACAAATAGCAATACTCAAAGTAACAAATGCACCAATGTAAGCGTGGCCATTGTATGTAAATCCGTTTAATAAATCAGAATACTGCGGATAGACTTCCAGCACTATTTTCCAGCCTAAAAAAGTAACCAAACCAGAAATAATAATAGACCCCAAAAGCGGTACAAATCCTTTGAATATTTCTCTTAAAGAAATCATTCGCTTGGCTTTTCCAATCAACATAAATAGAATTAATAATCCTAAAGCGATTATCGTCATTGGGGCAACCCAAGAAAAAGGATAATTTATGAAAGTGAAAGGAGCGTTAAAATAAACATTGTCCTCTGTAGCAGTAGTTTTGGTTAAATCAATATTGGCGAAATACTTTAAAAGAGGCATTAAATAAGAACCTTGGTGTGCCAATGTCGTTTTGCTTAAATGCTGAACATCGTCCTGCTGTGTGTGGTAGTTGAAATGGCTGTCGATAAAAGCGAAATTGAATCCCTGGATATTTCCCTCTCTAAAAACCGTTAAATCGGTATCGTTAGGAAGCATTTTGTAAATGCTGTACATCAAAGAATTGGATACCGGATAAGCCGCTTTTGCATCGCTAAAATCTTTTATAAGCGCTTGATTTCCTTGATTGGTTTCCAATAACATGTAGCTTGGTCCTGAAGTTCCCCTTGCTTCAAAGTTTAAAACCAAACCTACATCTTTTGCCCAAGGATGTTTGTTAACAAAAAGTGCAGCGCCGTTTAGACCTAATTCCTCAGCATCTGAAAACAGAATAATAATATCATTTTTTTGAGGATGTTTAGAATATAAAAAAGCTCTAATTCCTTCCAGAATGGTTGCAACTCCTGATGCATCGTCACTGGCTCCTTTTGAAAAGGAATGCGGGGCACTGTCGTAATGAGAAAGTAATAAAAGTGCTTTTGAATTATTGGTTCCTTTAATTCTTGCAAGAATATTTTTAGATTTTACGAGAAGACCTTTGTTATTAAGCGTAAAACCTTCCTGAGTGCTCGTCTCTAATCCAATTCGGTTTAGCTCAAGTTTAAGATAATTGGCTACTAATTCGTGGTTAGTAGAACCCACATAATGTGGTTTTTGAGCAATTATTTCGACCTGGTTCAGAGCTCTTTCGGTCGAAAAATCAGCGAGCGCTTCGTCGTTTTTCGAAAGCCATTGAGGCATGGTCGTAGCATAAATAATGCCTAGAATTGCTAGAATGCAGGCGATTGCGAGAATGGATGTGGGGTTTTTTCTCATAATGAATTAAACTAAATTTCTTTTTTAACGAGCATATAATAATCATTGTCCAAAGAACGATATCCTTGGTCGTACAGGAAATAGTAGGTATTGCCTGTTTTGGTCTGCAATATATTAGTAAAGAAATCAAAATCAAAGCCTTTGTTAATCATTTTCTCTTTCGTTGCTTTTGATTTTCCATCCACATTCAACTCGGATAAAATACGGTAATTTTTTCGAAGCTTATTATTCACATTTCGCATGAAATTATTACTGTCTTTATTGATTTTATTGTTGTACGCATTGCGACAGCTGTCTGAACAAAATTTTTTGTCTTCTCTTCCAACCAGCTTCTCCGAGCATTCAAGACATGTTCTCATTATTTTGTTTTATTTATTTGATACAAATCAGTTCTGCGGTCTTTCAAAATTCTAACACTTCCGTGTTCATGAAGATTTTTCAGTAAATTCAGATCAACATCTACAATAAGCGTCATTTCGGTATTTGGAGTAGCTTCTGCTTTAATTCCATTACTTGGGAAAGCAAAATCAGAAGGTGTAAAAACAGATGCCTGCGCATATTGAATATCCATATTGTTTACTTTCGGAAGATTTCCAACACAACCCGCAATCGCAACATAACATTCGTTTTCGATGGCACGCGCTTGTGAACAATGTTTTACACGTGTATAAGCGTTTTGTGTATCGGTTAAGAATGGCACGAATAAAATATTCATTCCTTCATCTGCCAATAATCTTGAAAGTTCTGGGAATTCGACATCGTAGCAAATTAAAATTCCAATTTTACCACAATCGGTATCATAAGTTTTAAACGAAGATCCTCCTTTCATTCCCCAATGATGCACTTCATTTGGTGTGATGTGGATTTTATAATACATTTCAGAAGTTCCGTCTCTTTTACATAAAAAGCCCACATTATACAAAATACCGTTTTCGAGATGAGGCATACTTCCAGTTATGATATTGATGTTGTATGAAATGGCAAATTCCTGGAAACGCTTTCTGATTGGTTCCGAATGACGTGCAAGTTCTCGAATCGCTTCGGCTTCAGATAAATGATTGAAATCAGCCATAAGCGGTGCTGTGAAAAGTTCTGGAAATAAAGCAAAATCACTTCCGTAACCCGAAACCACATCAATAAAAAACTCAGCTTGTTCAAAAAGGGCTTCAACATTATTCAGCTGGCGCATCTGCCATTGGATTAATCCTAAACGAATAATACTTTTTTCAGAATTAATCAGTTTCGGACTTTCATCATAATACACATTGTTCCATTCTAAAAGAACAGCAAATTCTTTTGACTCATCGTCACCTTCCAGATAATTTTTCAGAATTTTAAGAACGTGAAAATCATTACTAAGCTGAAAAGAAAGTACAGGATCGTGAAGTTCTTTGTCTTTTACTTTTTCAATATAATTTCTTGGCGAAAGCTTTTTAGCATACTGATTGTAATTTGGGATTCGGCCTGCAAAAACTATAGCTTTTAAATTCAATTGTTCGCAAAGTTCTTTTCGGGCATCATATAAACGTCGGCCTAAACGTAAACCTCGGTAATTTGGATGAATGAAAACATCTATTCCGTATAAAATTTCACCATCAGGATTATGGGTAGAGAAAGTATAATCTCCAATAATTTGTCTGTAATTATGACGTTTGTCAACCAGTTTTTCGTCTACTATCAACGAAAGTGCTGATCCCACAACGACTCCGTCAACTAAAATCACCAATTGTCCTTCGGGAAAAATTGAAAGTAATTTTTTAATATCATTAGATCTCCAATAGGAGTTGGCCATTTCTGGATACGATTCCACCATTGAATTTTTCAACTGTTTGTAGTCTTCAAATGCAAGGTTTCGTAACTCAACTTTTTTAATTTCTGTCTGCATATATGTACGA
Organism: Flavobacterium sp. H4147; assembly: GCF_029360735.1. Classification (NCBI taxonomy): domain Bacteria; kingdom Pseudomonadati; phylum Bacteroidota; class Flavobacteriia; order Flavobacteriales; family Flavobacteriaceae; genus Flavobacterium; species Flavobacterium sp. H4147. The sequence goes on from NZ_JARKNB010000001.1 coordinate 1,357,892, forward strand.
TTTATCTCAAATATAGCAAAAATAAATTCCATTTACAAACGCTTACAAATAATTACAACCGAAAGTAAATAGTTTGTAACCGAATATTTTAGCGGGATGAGCGCAATTTTGCATCGTTGAATTTGATAAACGAATTCATTATACGAACATTTAAATATTATACGCCATGAATGCAATGAAAAACAGAGTACAATTAATTGGGAATGTAGGAAACGATCCAGAAATCAAAACACTAGAAAGCGGTAAAAAACTCGCACACTTAACCATCGCTACAAATGAGATTTACAGAAATGATAAAGGTGATAAAGTAGAACAAACGGAATGGCACCGAGTGACTGCTTGGGGCAAAACGGCAGAAATTATCGAAAAATTTGTGGTGAAAGGAAAAGAGGTGGCGATAGAAGGGAAGCTGACTCACAGAAGTTATGATGACAAAAACGGAGAGAAAAAATATATAACCGAAGTTGTTGTGAATGAGATTTTATTGCTGAGTAAATAATCTTGACTATACGCCGCAAACGAAACAATTTGTATGTAGCAAACCCGACAGGTTTTTAAAACCTGTCGGGTTTCTTTATGGATATTGAATATAATTATAAAACCGAAGCACCATTTATATCGGTCGAAAGTACTTCGCTCATATAATCAAAAAAAGGTCTCATGTTTTTGAAAGTTTCCAAAGCTTGTTGTAAAAATTGTTGACTCAAAACTTCGTCATCTGTAAAACGTTTTATGATTAAAAACTGTTTGAAACGAAGTAAATCAATAGCTGGATGATCTGCATCAAAACCTTTTGGAGTTGTTTTCAGCTGTTCGCCTTGCAGCGTTCCGAAGGTGTTTTTAAAAGTTTTTGAATTTAATATTTCCCTAAATGATTCATAATCGTGAGCAAATTCGCTTCTAATACGTTTCAAATCGGCAGCATTTGGTCCCCAAAAACCTCCGGCAAGAAAAGTATTTCCTTTTTCAATGTGAAAATAGTAACCGCCGCGTCTTGCACTGGTTGCACGTGTGTAACTGCCGCCCCAGAAAGTTTTAAAAGGCGTTTTGTCTTTTGAAAAACGAATGTCACGATAAATGCGGTAAACGCTTTTTTTGCCCGACGTTGTTTCCAAAACATCTGTTTTGGAAAGTTCTTTTAATAAAGCATCTGCAAAGTTTTGAATATGGTCTAATTCTACTAAGTATTTCGGTTTATTTTCGTCAAACCAAGGCTTGTTATTATTCTCTTTAAGCTGAAGTAAAAAATCAAGACTGGATTGAGGTATTGTAATTGGGTTTTCCATATACATTTTAAGTTTTAGAATCTAGAAGAAGATGCAATTTAAAACTAAAAAACCCACCAAAAAAATCTGGTGGGTTTTTCTATATGATGTTAAGCAGTCTTTTTGAATAAATCAAACATAGGACAGCGCGAGCAGCGTTTCTTTTCGCTTTTTTTATATTTCTCACAACAAGAAGATTTACAGTTTTCAGCTTTCTTAATCTTGTCAAGGATAACTTTATTCTTTTTTTTCTTTTTATCCTTTTTCTTGTCTTTGTCTTTTTCTTTCTTGCTCACTTTTCCTCTAATTATAAAAACAGAGACAAATATAAATCAAAAAAGTTATTTTTATGCGTTCTAAATAAACTTTAACTATTTTTATTTAGGATTAATAGCAATCGAACTTGTAACTGTTAATTGCTGAATATCACGGTCGAACAAGTATAGCCCGCCTTTATCTTCACCAATCAAGTTGATTTTATCTAAAATAGACTTTGCAGTAGCTTCTTCTTCAATTTGCTCAGAAACGTACCATTGTAAGAAATTATGTGTTGCATAATCTTTTTCTTCAAAAGTGATGTGTACCAATTCGTTGATCGATTTCGAAACAAAAAGTTCATGGTTGTAAAGCTCTTCAAACATTTCTTTAAAAGTAGAATATGCTATTCTAGGTGCTTTTAGATCTGTAATTTGTGCGTGGCCTCCACGTTCGTTTACGTACTTAACTAATTTAAGCATGTGTGCACGCTCTTCGTCTGACTGTGTGTACATAAACTGAGCAATTCCCTCCAATCCGTGTACTTCAGCCCAACAAGCCATAGAAAGATACGTTTGCGAAGATTCCGCTTCGATGCGGATTTGCCTGTTTAAAGCTGATTCAATATTTTTTGATAGCATAATTTGTGTCTTTTTTGTAAAATTAGAAAAAATAATTCATTCCTTTTTTTTGAAAACTCTAAAATAGAGATTTGGGCAAACTCTCAATAAGATGAATGAGATTTTATAGACTCAAATGTCGCAGGATTCGAAAATACCGACTTGTTCATGATTGGGTTTCCATCGCCTCTTACAAAACCATCTGTGAATTTTCGCATGATAAATTGTTTCGAACTCAAATCATAATAGCTTAAAATATAAAAACCTTTGACCTTTAAAGTGTTTTGTAAAGATATGTTTTTACTGGTATTTAAGAAATAAGACAAATTATCGATCGCCAGTGGTTCCGATTGCTCTGCTTTTATGAAATCTAGATTTTCATTCAGCAGCGCATCAAAATATACCATTTTACTTTGTGTACGAGGAATCATGTCTGGAGCTTCATTAATACTGTACAAATAATCGTAATCAATGTATTCTACAAATCCACCAAAGGTTATGAAATTGTTTTTTTGGTTTTTAACAACAGAAATACCAGCACTAAGATCAGCTAAATTTTTAAGGAATTTGGCAGTTGTTTTTAATACCTGTGGTCGGTTGTTGTTAATTTGAAGAAACAACGGAGAGTTTTTAAACTGAATAGTATCATTTTTTGATAAGGAAACATTTTTAATCGTATTTCCAGAATCAAAATCTTTTACTTCAAATACAAATTCATCCTTATTGGCGGCTACTTGAAATAGCTTATTACTAGTATAAAACGAGTTAGCGGTTTGAACAGTCTTTTTGGTAACCGGAAGATTGAAAACTTTTTCTTTAATTTCAGAAGTTTCCATGTTGAGGTCATACACTACCGTTTTTTTGGAATTGTAATCCAATGTCAAAATGATATGATTGTCATTTACATACATTTTATTAATTCCTGCCGTTTTATCAATCGGATTAAAATCATTTAAATCCATTTTCTGGATAGGGTAAGCTCGAATAAGCGTTGTGAACGAAAAGCTTCTGCCTGCTCCGTTTTGGAATGTAAAAGCCGAAAGATCAAACATTTTTATTTCGCAGTTCCCGTTTTCAAATTTGTACAAAAGAAGATGCTGCTGTGCTTTTTCTTTTGCTAAAACATAAAAAACATTGTCTTTTTGAAATGAGTTTATAATGTAATCATGATTATCAGGAAAATCAAAATTTAATGATCTGGAGGTTTGAACTTCAGGGAAATATTTTATAATTCTAATGTTTCTCAAATTCTCAGAAGCCCAATAGAGCAGAGGGTTTTTATCTTCGCCAATGCTGTAGCCAATCAAGCGTCTGTCTGCGGCAAATCGTATTGAATCCGTAAACTGTGATGTAAGAAACAGCGATTGATTGTATTTTAAAATATTGATTTTTTTATTGTCTGATGCAAAAACATAGATATCGTGTGTTTTTACATCTTCAACATTTAAAATCTGCCCGTCTTCTAAAGGATTATTCAGATTTAATGGTAATGAATTTAAAACTGTCTGACCAAAAACAATTGGTTTTGAGACTAAAAGGAAGAATAGTAGTAGTTTTTTCATGTGAGTTCCGGCTCAAATATCATTCCAAATTTAATCAAATAAACTACAGCCTGATAACCAGAATTTATAAATTAAACTTAAAAAAAAGCCCAAAAGGATATTTCCTTTTGGGCTTAGAATTTAGTACTTTAAAAAAGTGTTATTTTACTCTAAAAGTAACTCTTCTTGCTAATCTTCTTGCTTCTTCTGAATCTTTTTGGATTGATGTATCAGCACCAGCAGCAGTAACATTTAATCTTGAAGATGCAATTCCTGCTTTTTCTAAGATAGTTTTAACGCTATTTGCTCTAGCTTTTGATAATTTCTCGTTGTATTCAGATTTTCCTACCTGGTCAGCATAACCAATAATGTCAAGCGAAGCAGATGGGTTTTTTCTTAAATAATTTAAAATAACATCAATAGCAGCTGTAGAGTTTTCGATTGGAGTCGATTTGTTGAAACCAAAATACACACTGTAATACTCATTGTTGATCATTTCTTTAAGAAGATCTTTGTCGTTAACTACAGTGTTATTAGTAGTAACTGGTCTGTCAACAATTACTTTTTCTGGAGTTTTCTTGATTTGTTCTTCAAGATTAGCCACTTTGTTTTCTAATGCAGAAAGATCAGTGTTTCCTGAATTTTCTGTAACTACCCAGTCAGCATGTTTTGTGTTTTTTCCTAAATACACATTTAAACCTACTGTACCATTAAACAATAATCCAGAAAAACCTCTGTTGTTTGGAAGATAAGCTCCATCAAAAGAACGATCCTGAGATGCATTGAAAATAGTAGAGAAGTCTCCAGTTAAAGCAACTCTGTTTGATAATTTTATTTGACCAGTAACACCAGCAATAAAATTAGTCATTTCGTCTGCTCCTTTGTACACATCATTTCTTAGTTGAGCATAACCAAAACCAGCGTGTCCTAATAAACCAATTGTATTAGTCCATGTTTCGAAATTCATAATGCGTCCTAAATTAGCAACAGCTTGCAAATCTACTCGATAGTATCTTGAATCAAAATCTAAAGAGTTGCTTTTGTTTGTTAAACTGTTATAACCAAAATCAGCTTTTAAACCGAATTTGTTGTTAAACATATAACGAACTCCAAAATCTCCAACCCACGGGCTAGGCGTACGTGTAAAATAGTTATCCGAAAATGGCTTTTGAGGTTTGTTTACTCCTCCAGCCAATTCAATAGACCATTTATTAAAATTGCTTGGAGTACTGGTTTCTGTTTGTGCATTAGCATTCATTAAACCTAAGGCAAATGCCAGAGTAACAACAATTTTTTTCATTGTAATTGAGTTTTAAAATTTTTCCCAAACCAACGAATTAATAAAAGAGTGTTTGTCCCCTGAAAGTTATAAAAGTATTAAAATAAGACAGAAATATAACACAAAATTAAGATTTGTTCATCTCTTCCTGAAAGCAATCTACAAATTTTCCTAAGTGTAATCCGTCCATTAAACCATGATGGACATGCACAGACATTGCCATGGTACGCTTTCCTGTTTCTGAAGTTATCAGTTTTCCAAAGGAAATTTTTGGACAGCTGTCTGGAAACGTAAAACTTCTGGCATGGGAAAGTCCCGTGAAGTTTAACCACGGAATTGCCGAGAAATGAATCAAGTTATCATCATTAAATGATCTTGTAAATAGTCCTTTGGTATTTTGAACTCTTTTGATTTCGGCTAAAGCATTCTCTTCAAAAGTTTTAAAATCAGGATGATATTCAATTAAAGAAAATCCGAAAGTTCCGTCTTCACGACCAATTGTCGATGAAGCATCAATACGATCATTGATGTATATTTTGTCTTCGGAAATCCTGTATTTAAAATTTTCGACTGCATTTACAGCCGTGAGTGTTTTGTGTAAATAGAAAATGAAAAAAGAAGCATTGCTTTTTTTGGCTGTTTGATACGCCTGTGTACAATCAATTTCGACGGTAGCTCCAAAAAAAGGTTCTTCCATTTTTCTGAAATGTTCGAAATGTTCTTTTCTGTTCCAGTTTTCTAGGTCTAAAAGTGTTTTCATTATAGTAAATTGTGGACTACTTCTGTAATCTTTTCGAATGAGCTGAAATGTTTGTGCTCAACTTTATGATTGATTTTTTCGTGTTCCCAAGTAGTATGAAACGGAATATGAACGGCATATCCGCCAATTCCTAAAACGGGAAGCACATCTGATTTTAATGAATTTCCGATCATCAAAAATTCGCTTGCCTGAATGTCCAAACGTCCTAGGAGTTTTTGATAATCGATTTCTTGTTTGTCTGACATGACTTCAATATGGTGAAAATAATGTCCTAAACCAGAACGATGCAGTTTGCTGTGCTGGTCTTTTAAATCGCCTTTTGTAGCCACTACCAATTTGTATTTTCCGTGCAAAGCTTGCAATGTTTCTTCAATTCCGTCGAGAAGTTCGATTGGTTTCTCCAATAATTCTTTTCCGTATTGAATGATTTTTTCAATGATTTCAACAGGAATGGTATTGTTGGAAATATTCATGGCTGCTTCGATCATCGAAAGGATGTATCCTTTAATTCCGTAGCCATATAAAGGCAAGTTGGCAATTTCTATTTTGAATAATTCCTGTGAAATGCCTTGATGCGAAAGATAATCTTCCATCAAAGCACAGAATTTATGTTCGGTTTCCTGGAAATAAGGTTCGTTTACAAACAAAGTATCATCGGCATCAAATGCGATTACTTTTAGGTTTGGTATTTTAGTTTTATGTAACATAGGCTTTTTGTTTCAAGTTTTATTAGCCACGAATTCACGGATTATAACTAATTAGATAATTGATTTTTAGAAGTGATGAAGTAATTTCACTAATTTTTTTACTCGGATTAATTTCTGTTAAGATAAAAACAAATCTGCTCAATCTGCGTAATCTGCGAGAAACTTTTTAATCTCAATTCTTAGAAAACAATCTTTTCAAAGAAATCGTTTTATCGTAAAACGTAATTCGGATTCCGAAAAGAAGAATAATTCCTCCGAAAACCATTTGCAAAGTTATTTTTTCCTCCAAAAACAACCAAGCCAAAATGGAGGTAATTACGGCTTGACTTAATAAACTAAGAGAAACTCTCGTCGCGCGCATGTGCTGTGTTGCATAACTAATCGAAAGCCAAGCACACAATTGGCAGATTACGGCTTGCAAAATCAATACAAACCAGCCTGCATTTGAAAATCCGGTGAAAGGTTCGTGTAACGAATAACATAAAATTCCTAAATAGATACTGGAAGCTAGTAAACTAATGGTCATAAACGATAAAACATCAACTTGCGATAAAACGTTTTTGCTGACTAAAAGGTAGATCGAATATAAGATTCCTGATAAAACAGCGAAAAGAAAAGCTTGATTGAAATTCAAATCGATAAAAAATTCAAATCCAACCAAAGTCACCATTCCGAATAAAGCGACCAGAGTTCCAATCCAGAAATTGACCGCTGGTTTTGATTTTAAAAATAAAAAAGAACCAACGCCAACCCAAACCGGAGATAAATTAGTCAACAAGGAAGCCTGAGTTGCACTTGATTCTTGAATAGCAATATTCCAAACGGCAACATCCGAAGAAAATAAAACGCCGCAAAGTACCGCTAAAAATGCAAATTTTAATTTTGGAAGTTTAAAGTTTCCGCTCAATATCACATAAGGTAAAAGCAGAACGATCGCAAAGAACATTCGGTAAAAAGCCGAAATTAATCCTGGAGTTAAACGTAGTTTTACCAATATTGGAAAAATCGAAATGCAAAGTATACCGCTGATTAAGGCTAATCTTGGTTTGGTGATTTTCATTGTGAATTTTTAGCTAAGGTCTTGTTTTTAATAATGCGAATCAAAAGTAAAAATGTCCGTTAGGGAAAACAAAAGATTTGTAGAAATTAACATAACATAAAAAAACAAAGATGTGCCGTTAGGCACATTTTGATTTATTGTAATAAAAATTAGGATTAAACTTGTTTTTGTGTGGTATTATGCGACAAGCATTTTTTCGTAGGCATTTTTAATTTCAATGTCCGAAAAAGGTTCAAGTGCTTCTACCAGTTTGCTAACGGTTTTAATGCAGTTGATCATTTTGATGCGGAGATCTTTATAATCTCCAACTTCTGTAACCAGAATTGCTTCAAAAATTTCACACAAATGTTCCGGCTGATCCCTGATTTCGTCTTCAAACCAAATGTCTGATAGAAATTGTGCCATTGCTGTCATTACAGCCGTTTCTGTTGTTTTTTCATTTTCTCTTTGCATAATCGAAAATATTAAACGCACGAAACCCTCGCTTTAGATGTGCAAAAATACCCCAGAAGGATAGATTTCCCGAGTTTCCATAGGGCCATCATGGCGAGGGTTCGCTTATTGTTAACTTTTAATAAAGTTCAGAATTACTTCTGAAGTATTTTTGCAGTACAAACTTACAATTATAAACTTATATAAAAGCAAAAAACATGAGAAATTTCCCATGTTTTTAATATTTGGATTTTTTGCAATTTAATATCAGTTATTTAACTTTTCTATTCTTAACATCCTGACGATTATCCCAAAACGATACTATTTCAATCTGATTGTTGTTTATCTCGTAGAATATGAGATAAACTTTCATAGAAACAACGCGGGTAATTTTATTAGAAGTAAGCCTTCCTATAAGTTCTGAGCTTGAAAGTGTATTTAATAGATCTTCAACTTCGTTTAATAGTTTTAAACTGTAAGTTGGACTTTCATTTCTAATGAAATAATATTCAAGAACATTTTCTAGTTGAAGTTTAGCTAAAGATGACCAAACTATTTCTTTTTTAGCCATTCTCGCATTTCTGAAATTACTTCTTCATTTTTATGAAAATTTCCATTTTCAATCTCTATTCGACTACTTTCGATTGCTTTTTTTTGCTCATTTGACAGTTCATAGAGTTCTTGTTCAGATGAATCAAAAATAGTTTGAAGTGCATTCAGAAAATTCAAATCCTTAGAATCTTTGATCCTAGAAATTAAATTCTTTTTTATTTGTGCAGTCAAGTCCATAATATTTCTTTAGATACTCAAAATTAAAGATTTATTCTCAAATTGTAAAAATCATTATGATAATTTGTATAATCTTTATAAAATAAAAAAGTTATCAGTCAGATGTTTTAGACTGATAACTTATATAATTATTTATCGAAATAAATTAAATTTCTTAGTTTACAGTTGCGCCATTTGGTGCATCAGCATCTGGATTTACGAAAACTAATTTTCCTTCTGCATTGGTTGTCATCAAGATCATTCCTTGACTTTCAACACCGCGTAAAGCTCTTGGCGCTAAGTTTGCTAAAACAGAAACTCGTTTTCCGATGATTTCTTCTGGAGAAAAACTCTCAGCAATTCCCGAAACAATGGTACGAACATCGATTCCAGTATCTACTTTAAGAACTAAAAGTTTGTTTGCTTTTGGCATTTTTTCAGCTTCAAGAATAGTTCCAATACGGATATCCATTTTCGCAAAATCCTCAAACTGAATTAAATCTTTTTGTGGTTCAGCTTGTTTGTTTTCAGCAAGATTTGCCGTTTTTGTTGCTTCCAATTTATCTATTTGTTTTTGTATTTCTTCGTCTTCAATTTTAGCAAAAAGCAATTCTGCTTCTCCAATTTTGTGTCCGGCTGCAATTAATTCTGAATTATCTGTTACATCAGACCATTTTAAGTTTCCTTCGTTTTTAAGGATTCTCGAAAGTTTAGCTGCTGTAAAAGGTAAAAAAGGTTCAGATAAAACACTTAAAGCTGCAGCGATTTGCAAGGCCACATACATTTGAGTTTTTACACGCTCTGGATTGTCTTTCATCACTTTCCAAGGCTCTTCGTCTGCCAGATATTTGTTACCTAAACGAGCAACATTCATCAATTCTCCTAAAGCTTCACGGAATCTGTAACGTTCCACCGAACTTGCAATAACTGCTGGATACGCTTTTAATTCGGCTAAAGTTGCTTCATCGATTTCTGTAAATTCGTTTGGAGCAGGGATAATACCCTCGTAATATTTGTTGGTTAAAACCACCACACGATTTACAAAGTTTCCGAAAACAGCAACTAATTCGTTGTTATTTCTAGCCTGAAAATCTTTCCAAGTAAAGTCGTTATCTTTTGTTTCAGGCGCGTTTGATGTTAAAGCGTAACGCAAAACATCTTGTTTGTCTGGGAACTCTTCTAAATATTCGTGCAACCAAACTGCCCAGTTTTTAGAAGTCGAAAGTTTGTTTCCTTCCAAGTTCAAAAATTCATTTGCAGGAACGTTGTCTGGTAAAATGTAACTTCCTTCTGCTTTAAGCATTGCTGGGAAAATAATACAGTGGAAAACAATATTGTCTTTCCCAATAAAGTGAACCAATTTGGTGTCTTCATCTTTCCAATATGGTTCCCAATCTTTTCCTTCGCGTGCTGCCCATTCTTTTGTAGAAGAAATGTAGCCAATTGGCGCATCAAACCAAACGTAAAGTTTTTTGCCTTCAGCACCTTCAACCGGTACGTCAATTCCCCAGTCAAGGTCACGCGTTACGGCACGAGGTTCTAAACCTGCATCAATCCAAGATTTTACTTGTCCGTAAACATTAGTTTTCCAGTCATTTTTGTGACCTTCTAAAATCCATTCGCGTAAAAAAGTATCGTAACGATCTAAAGGTAAAAACCAGTGTTTAGTTGATTTTAAAATTGGAGTTTCGCCTGTAATAGTCGATTTCGGATTAATCAAATCAGTTGCGTTCAAAGTAGAACCGCAATTTTCGCATTGATCTCCGTAAGCTCCATCATTCCCACATTTTGGGCAAGTTCCCACCACAAAACGGTCTGCCAAAAACTGATTCGCTTTTGCATCGTATAATTGTTCGGTAACTTCTTCAATAAAATCGCCTTTATCATATAAAGTTCTGAAAAATTCAGAAGCGGTATCGTGATGTATTTTTGCCGAAGTTCTTGAATAATTGTTGAATGAAATTCCGAAATCAGCAAATGATTTGCGAATAATTCCGTCGTATTTATCGATAACTTCTTGTGGTGTAATTCCTTCTTTTTTGGCTTTCATCGAAATAGCAACACCGTGTTCATCGCTTCCGCAGATAAATGCAACGTCTTTTCCTTGCAGGCGAAGGTATCTCGAATATATATCAGCAGGCACGTAAACCCCCGCCAAATGTCCAATATGGATTGGTCCATTTGTGTAAGGCAATGCCGCCGTAATGGTATATCTTTTTGGATTCTGTATCATCTTTCAAAATTATTGAGTGCAAAAATAAGCAATAGAATTGAAATTTCGTTATTACGCAGAGATTCGCTAAGAAAAAGGGCAGAGATTCGCTAAGATTTTTTTGATTTTAGTTCTCGCAAAGACGCGAAGGCGCAAAGTTTTTTGTTTTAAACTAGTAATAAATCGTTCCTATGGAACTCTTTTTTCTGGCAACATTTTACAACGGATTAAAATCCGTTGCTACAATATTTTTCGAGCCAACGGCTTTTTTACACAAATTCCGTAGGAATGATTTATTTTGTAGCAACGGATTTTAATCCGTTGTAAACGAAACATTACAAGACGAGTTCCGTAGGAACGATTTATATAAAATAGAACCAGTTTAAACTAGGCTTCGCAGTAAAATCTTCAGGATTTATTTCGCAATCTTTGCGTTCGAAAAAACAAAATTTATGAGCAAGACTAAATTAATCATCAATAAAAACGGATCAATCAAAATTGAAGGTGATTTTGAAATCATGGATCCAGAAGGAGCGCTTTACGGTTTACAAGGAAGATCTGCACTAGGACTTTGCCGTTGCGGATTATCTAACAACAAACCATTTTGCGATGGCGGACACAGAAACAACTTCGAACATGATTCTGTAGCGTTTGATTTGCCTCCAATGAAAACGAACTAATAAACTTTGGATAAAGTTTGAAAAATAAAAAGCGACATCAAATGTCGCTTTTGTTTTATAAATACAATTCTCCTTTCATGGTAATTATTGAAGAACCTCCAACTAAAATATCTTCTTCGCGATTCATGACTTCAATTATTGAAGGCTGTTTTAACCTTACACCTTGAAGAATTTTATATTCTTTATCAGACTTTGTGAATTTCTTCTGCGTTAAAAAACCAATTAACGGACCAGCTGCTGTACCTGTTGCGGGGTCTTCATTTATTCCGATTATGGGATTAAAAAATCTCGTTTCGACTATATGTTCCTGGCCTTCATCGGCAATAGTGAAACAATAAAAACCTTCAAAATCATATTCTTTTGAGATTTCAATTAAAAGTCGATTGTCGGGAACAAAGCTGTTTAGGAGTTCACTATTTTTTATAGGGACCATTGTGTGTGCAACTTCTGTTTTTACTACTGATGGTACAAAAGCATTTACATCTAAATCCTCGATTTTTAATCCAAGAGCTACTGCAATTTTATACGTTGGGATTTCTTGTTTTATAACTGCCGATTTTTGATGCATTTTAACGACAGGATAAAAAGTAACCGGATCAAAACTCACCGTTACTGGAATTGCCGAATGTTTCATGATTACAAAAGGTTCACTTTCGTTTTGTTCGTCAAATATGGGCATTCCTTTTAGTAATGCACCACATACAGCGCCCAGTAAATTATGTCCTGCGCCGTCGATTTCTATTCCTGTTGGAGTAAACGAACGAACGATCAAGGCTCTTTCTCTTGCGGAATAATAAACAAAAGAGGTTTCGGAATAGCGAAATTCTTTAGAAATATCCTGATAGGTTTCTAATCTTAGATTACCATTTGTGAAAACCACTGAAAGCGGATTTCCTTTATAGCTTTCGTTTGAAAACACATCTAAAACGTAATATTCTAATGCCGTTCTTTCACTCATACTTTTCTCTTTTTAGCTGAATTGTTTTTCGAAGGCACTAAAATTACGTTTTATTATTGTATTTTTCTTATAAGATTACTACTGTATAGATTATTTTACTATTATTTTATGATTAAAATTTCGCTACTTGAATCAAACATTTCAGCATGAACAGTTTGTAAAACAAGTATTTCGTTACTCTCGAATGCAATGCTTATTTTACAATTGTTTTGGTCAGGTTCGCACCATATTTTGGAAATTACTTTTTGAGAAAGATCAAAATCAGAGGTTTTATCTATATAATCAAAACTTTCATCATCATCATTATCGATATCGATTATGTTCCAGTTTTCCCAAACTCCAAAGCCTGCATCAAGAAAATATTGATGCCAATTGTGATTTTCAACTTTTAGATATATAAGAATAGGTTCTTTTGTTTCTGGGTTTTCGCAAACTACCAGTTTTTCTAATTTTAAACCGTTAAATTCGGTAAAAATAAAATTATCATCTTGAAAAATTCGTCCCTCTTGATTCATGAAATGGCATTATTTAGAAAACTCTTTTTTGCTCAAAACTAAAATTTATGGTTTTCTCCAATCTTGAAACTCTAGTTTTTTCTTGTTTGGCAGACATGATCCAGTGAACTACTACTCTTTTATAAGAAGGTGCCTGTTTATCAAAATATTCCCAGGCAGTTTCATTGGCCTTAAATTGGTTTTCTAAATTAGGATCGAAAACATAAGCTTCATTTTCATGTGAATAAATTTTGGATCTTTCTTCAGATCTAAAGCTGAAAGCTTTCAATCCAGCTTCTTTCATGAGCCCGGCTTTGGTCAAAACTTCGACTTTTTTAATATTGATGGCGCTCCAAATACTCGATTTTTTTCTTGGCGTAAATCGGATTGTATAACTTTCTTCGTCAATAGTTCTTCGAATACCGTCGATCCAGCCAAAACAAAGCGCTTGATCTACAGATTCTGACCACGTCATACATGGTTTTTTAGTGCTCACTCTATAGTAACCTACCAAAAGTTCGGTTTCTGTTTGGTAATTTTTTTCTAACCATGCTCGGAATTGTTCTTGCGTTGAAAAGAAGGTTGGATTCATTAATAGTTTAAATTGCTAAAGATTAGTTATACATCTAATAATCTATAAAATTATGATAATTTACAGAAAAGAAAATTGAATTTTATTGACTTTATGATTTTCTAATTTTTAATCGATACATCATCAATCTATACTGAGAAGGTTTTAATAATTTATTCTTGAATTGTGTATTTTTTCCCTCAACTTTGCAAAATCAAAATCTCAAAACAAATTAAAATGGAGGAATTCGGCAGAATACTAGTTTCTGAAACAGCAGCAAACAGCGATAATCCGCAGGATATAATCAATTCGAATATTTCAATTATCAATTTAATGCGCGAAGAAGGTGTAAACGATGATTTAATTCACGAAGATGCGCTGACTAGTTATTATCTTGATTATTACTTTTCGCAATATACACAAGGAAATTTTTCTCAGTTTGTGTATAACTCAGGCTGGAACAAGGAATTAAACGAATTAATTGAAGAAGGACTAGCTTTAATTGGTGCCGAAAAACATCTTGAATTATTTCAGTCACAATCGAAACGAGTAAAATTGTTGAGTACCGTTAAAATTGGTAAATTCTTAAAAGGAAAACTCGAAGGTGTAAATCCAACAAGAGATTTATTAAACAACAATGCTTTTTTTGAATTAGAGGAAGATTTTCCGGCTTTAAACGCCAATTTTTTAAAAACTCATCCTGATTTTGAAGCGCTTCCTGTAGAAGAAATCTTTGATCTTTTGGAAGAGTTTACGGGACGTAAGATTAAAAGAGAGTAGCTTTTTAAGAAGTTAGAGTTATAGAATTACAAAGCTTCAAAGGTTTTTGTTCACATTTCATAAATGCATTTATAAAATAATACGTGTAAAATTTCGATTTTATTTAAAAAGCTTAGTCAGAATATTTTATATTTGAAAGCCCCTAATTTTTAAAACCGAAACCAATGAAAATTAAAACCTACTTAATTCTCAGTGGCATTTTTCTATTTTTTGCCTCGTGCGGGAAAAATGAAAAACAAAGCTCTGACGAAGCCGCCCCAGCGTTAGCAGTTCAAACCGACAAGCCGCCCCAAGCAGTCGAAAAACTGATTTTTAAAAAAAACGAAGAAATAATTTCTTCAGATCAATTGGATTTAAGTCTGCTTCGGAAAACCGCTGAAAACCTAGACATTAAATTCACAACTTTAAAAATTGAAGACATTAGTTCTATTCGGTTTAATGATAACGTCACTTTTTTTGTGATTTGCACCATTAAAAAAAGCGATAAAAAAACGAAATCAAAAGAAGATGATTTAGGAAATCATTACGAAAGAAAATATGTTTTTGTAAATAATGAAGATGGAAAAATTCTAGCCGAAGAAACAGATCAGAATTTGGATTATTATGAAAACGAAGGTCTTAAAGTTGCTAAAACCCTTATTTTAAAAGATTTATTGCAGTTGAATGAGGAAACAAAAGCAATTGCTTTTACTACAGAAGTATATTCAAACAGCAGAGTTTTAATGTATTCTGAAGAAAAATTCACCATTTTAACTTTGGATGGAAACAAAATCAAAAAGCTTCTATACGAATATCCCATCCGGCTTACTAATGGCGATTCGAACGGAGGCGGAACTTACCAGATTGAAACGTTAGAAACTGGAATCAGTGTTTCGGGAACTCCAACAAATGGTTTTTATGATCTGCTGGTTTCTAAAATTTTCACGTATGAAGAAGCTTCAGAGGAAGATCCTGAAAATAATATTGAACAAAAGAATGATTTAAAAGTCAAAAAAGAATTTCAGAAATTACAATACGACGGAAAATCATATTCTTTTAAAAAAGACGATAGAAGCCGGTTTTTATAATTAAAAACCGGTTTTATAAATTATAAATAAATCATGTTTCGAAAAATAGTTTTCGTTTTACCGTTTCTGCCTGTTTTTCTGCTGGCTCAGGAAAAACAAAAAGAAGAAAATGTTACCCGTTATTTTTATGACGATCATGTCGTTTCGGTAGCAATTTGGTACGGTCAAGACAAAAAGCCAGACAGTTCGAAAACCTATTATTCAAACGGAAAACTTAACGAAGCCTTTTACTTTGATAAAGATGGATTGAAAGATGGCGATTCTTTTCAATTCAACATTCAAGGCGAAAAACTAGTAACCTGGAATTTCCGTCACGGGAAAATGACCGGAAGAACAGATCATAAACTCCCGTTTCATAAAGATCGGGAAGAATCAGTTAAGAAAGCATTAAAAATGCTGACCGATATTAATACCAAAACAAATTTCAATCCTACTACAATTAATGATCTTTACAATCGAGGTGTTTTAGGTGTAAGTTTGGGAAACAATACTTTGGCAATTGAAGATTTGAAGAAAGTTGAATTTGCCATTGACAAAGACCCGGAAAATAAAAAAATAGTATTTTCTGATTCTGCACAAAAGAAAACCGCCGCTTTCCGAAGTAAATTATACGATCGTATGGCAAGTGTGTATGCAGCGCTCGAAATGGAAAGCTTTGCCTTCCATTATTACTACAAAGCAATATCGAATGCGCCCAATGATTATAAGATTTTATACAATTTTGCAACATTGTTGCAACGCAGAAAATTATACGATTTAGCGCGCTACTATCTCGAGAAAATTGTAATCGAAAAACCCAATCATGCCTATGCATATTGGGGACTTGCGAGATTATACAGCGATACAGGCGAATACGAAAAAGCATTTGAAAATATTGAAAAAGCTTTTCAATATGAAAAAGTCATTATGGAAAAATCGACCGCTGGCGGAAGAGATTTACGCACAACCCGCGCTTTGATTTATCATAAAATCGGAGAATCTAAAAAGGGAATTGCCGATTTGAAAACAGCATTAGAAATGGATAAAAACAATTCGTATGCAATGAAAAATCTCGGCATTATTTATCTCGACCAGAAAAAATACGACGATGCCTGTTCTTTATTCCAAAAAGCCAGAGAACTCAATTACACTTTAACATACGAGGA
Organism: Flavobacterium sp. H4147; assembly: GCF_029360735.1. Classification (NCBI taxonomy): domain Bacteria; kingdom Pseudomonadati; phylum Bacteroidota; class Flavobacteriia; order Flavobacteriales; family Flavobacteriaceae; genus Flavobacterium; species Flavobacterium sp. H4147. The sequence goes on from NZ_JARKNB010000001.1 coordinate 1,374,486, forward strand.
GTTTGATTTGGATGATCTGCTAGAAAGCGCATGCAATAAACGTCAGCCCGAAAAAACAGCAAAGAATAAACCTTTTGTTTTTCCAAATCCAGCAAAAACCGAAATTTTAGTTGAAAATTTCAGCTCAAAAAACTTCGACTTTGAGTTTTTTAACTTTGAGTCTAAATCGGTTTTAAAAGGAAAAACTACAGACGGAACAATAAATGCCATTAGTTTAAACCCGGGATTTTATATTTTGAAGGTTACTTTTGGTGAAACAGTTGAAATTTTTAAAGTGATAAAAGAATAAAGACTGTTATAATTATTCAATCTCTGCGAAATATCTTTCTTCGTGGCTAAACTTTGTCACGATCTTCTAAAACATTTCATTAAATTTGCTTCCGTTATAAAAAATACAATAGTTATAAAAATCAAGCTATGTTACAAATCGCATTTATTAGAGACAATCAAGAGAAAGTAATCAAGGCTTTAGCAAAACGAAATATCGATGCTAAAAGCGTTGTTGAAGAGGTGGTGAAACTAGACGAAAATCGTCGTGCAGCACAAGTGGAGCTGGACAACACTTTGTCTGAATCTAATAAATTGTCCAAAGATATCGGAGAATTGATGAAAGCAGGTGAAAAAGCCAAAGCCGAAATCTTAAAAGAAAAAACAGCTTCATTAAAAGAAAAAAGTAAAGAACTTGGTGAAAAAGCAGAAGCTTTGGCAGTTGAGTTAACCAATAAATTATACACACTTCCCAATCTTCCAGCTGATATTGTACCTGAAGGAAAAACTCCAGATGACAATTTGAATGTTTTTGAAGAAGGCGAAATTCCAGTTTTACATGAAGGCGCACAGCCTCACTGGGAATTAGTAAAGAAATACGATATTATCGATTTCGAACTTGGTGTAAAAATTACTGGTGCTGGATTTCCTGTTTACAAAGGAAAAGGAGCTCGTTTACAGCGTGCTTTAATCAACTACTTTTTAGATAAAAACACAGCTGCAGGTTACACTGAAGTTCAAGTTCCTCATTTGGTAAACGAAGCTTCGGGTTACGGAACGGGACAATTACCAGACAAAGAAGGCCAGATGTACCATGCAGGTCTTGACGATTTATATTTAATTCCAACGGCTGAAGTTCCAGTTACGAACTTATTCCGTGATGTTATTTTAAACGAAAGCGAACTTCCAGTTTTGCAAACCGCTTATACGCCATGTTTCCGTCGTGAAGCAGGTTCTTACGGAGCACACGTTCGTGGATTAAACCGTCTGCATCAATTCGATAAGGTAGAAATTGTTCGTATTGAGCATCCAGACAATTCTTATGCAGCATTAGATGGAATGGTAGAACATGTGAAAAACATTCTTCAAGAATTGAAATTACCATATAGAATTTTGCGTCTTTGCGGAGGCGATATGGGATTCACATCTGCATTGACTTATGATTTTGAAGTGTTTTCAACCGCTCAAGATCGTTGGTTAGAAATTAGTTCTGTTTCTAACTTCGAGACCTTCCAGGCAAACCGTTTGAAATTACGTTTCAAAGACAAAGATGGAAAAAACCAATTAGCACACACTTTAAACGGAAGTTCATTAGCGCTTCCACGTGTTTTAGCTGGAATTATTGAAAACTACCAAACTCCAGAAGGAATCGTAATCCCAGAAGTTTTACGTCCTTACTGCGGATTTGATATTATAAACTAATTTTAGTTTTCAGTCACCGTCACAGTTTTCAGTCATGCGCTGGAAACTGTGACTGGAAACTGAAAACTGAGACTGAAAATTGAGAGTAATGAAGAATGGAATAGTATATTGGAACGTTGATCCAGTGATTTATTGGATAACAGATAGTTTTCCTCTCAAGTATTACGGTGCTCTTTTTGCCTCTGGACTTCTTCTTGGGTTTTACATCGTCAGAAATATTTACAAAAAGGAAAATCTTTCCTTAGACAATCTCGACAGCTTACTTATTTATGTCATTGTTGGAACTGTTTTAGGTGCCAGACTCGGACATTGTTTCTTTTACGAACCGGGATATTTTTTTCAGCATCCAATAGAAATACTTTTACCAATTCAGAAAATCAAAGGTTCTTATGAATTTGTTGGTTATCAGGGATTGGCAAGCCACGGCGGATCAATTGGTGTTTTAACAGCAATGATTTTATACTGCCGAAAATATAAAGTAAACTTCTTTGCACTTTTGGATAAAATGGCGGTTGCCGTTCCAGTTACAGGTGCTTTTATCAGATTTGGGAATTTTATGAATTCCGAAATTTATGGAAAACCGACTGACGGAAGCTGGGGAGTTGTTTTTCAGAGAGATGATTTAATTCCGAGACATCCCACACAATTGTACGAAGCATTTGCCTATTTGCTGATCTTCGGATTATTGTTTTACATGTACAAATCAGAAAGAATTCGTAATGCACATGGATTAATCTTTGGAAGTTTCTTAACTTTATTATTTCTGGCCCGATTTATAATTGAATTTTTCAAAGAAAACCAAGAAGCTTTCGAGAATAATATGCTGATTAATATGGGACAGATTTTGAGTGTTCCTTTCATTTTAATTGGCCTAGGTTTGATTTTTTGGAAAAGTAAAAAGTCAGTGTATAGTAATTGAAAAAGTCACAGTCTGCAGTCGCAGTTTACAGTTTGCGAGACTGAAAATTAAAAAAGTCCCAGTTTACAGTTGCAGTTTGCAGACTGAAAACCGAGAACTGCGACTGAAAACTAAAAACTGAGAATTAAAATAAATCTGCAATTATGAAAAACATCTTTATCTATATCCTTTTGTTGTGGTCTGGGATTATATTTTCGCAGAACGAACAATTAGCGAACAATTATTACGATAAAGGCGATTTCGAAAAAGCCAAACTTATATATGAGGATCTTTTAAAAAGTTCACCTTCTAATACGCAATATTTTTTAAGAACGATTGACTGTTATCAGCAGTTGCAGCAATTTGATCTTGCCGAAAAAACAATTCAGGAACGTTACAACCGTTATAAGCAAGGTGCTTTTTTAGTTGAACTAGGATATAACTATCAATTACAGAAAAACGAATCCAAAGCCAAAAATTACTACGATCAGGCAATTGAGAAAATCAAAACCAATCCAAATGATGTTTACGGAGTTGGAAATGCTTTTGAAAGAAAAGTGCTTTTAGAATATGCTTTAAAAGCGTATCAAACGGGAATGCAGGTACAGCCGAATTACAACTTCAATTTTCAGATTGGAATGCTATACGGCCAGTTAGGAAAAACCGATTTGATGATTGATCTTTTGCTGACAGAATCATACAATAATCAACAGAATGCCAATTTGATCCAGACGCAGTTATCGCGTTTTATGAACGGCGAAACCGATAATACGGCTTTTAAAGACGCCATGCGTAAAGCTTTAATTTTAAGAACGCAGAAAGAACAAGACGTTTTCTGGAACCACTATTTAAGTTGGTTTTATGTACAGCAGAAAGAATTTGGAAAAGCATTTATTCAGGAAAAAGCCATTTACAAACGCGAACCAGAATCGTTAATCAGCATTGTTAATTTAAGTCAGTTTGCACTGAATGAAGATGATACCGAAACGGCTTCTGAAATTTTAAACTTCATTCTTCAAAATACAAAAGACCGCGATTTACTCATTCAAAGTAATGCGAGTTTAATGCAGATTAAGATTGATAAAGCTCAGGAAAAAGATTATCCAGCCATTACAAACGAGTTGCAGCAATTGCTTGTAACTTATGAAGTAAATCCATTTACGTTATCTTTGCAGTTGATTCAAGCGCATTTTCTAGCTTTTAATTTAAAGAAAACAGAAGAAGCGAAAGCAGTAGTCAAAAAAGCATTAGAATTAAACTTAAATGCGTATCAGCAAGCTGACGCTAAAATGGAATTAGCCGATATTCTGCTTTTGGAAGAAAAATACAATCAAGCTTTGATTTACTATTCGCAGATTCAGCTCGATTTAAAGAACGATGTAATGGCGCATGAAGCGAGTTTGAAAGCGGCTAAAACAAGTTATTACAAAGGCGATTTCGAATGGGCTTTAAAACAGTTTAAAGAATTAAAATCGGCTAACACACAATTAATTGCCAACGACGCTCTCGAATATTTTTTACTGATTAACGACAATACTGCAGCTGATTCGACACAAACGGCTTTAAAGCAATTTGCAAAAGGGGATTTTCTATTGTATCAGAATAAGAAACAAGAAGCCATTACTCAGTTTCAAAACATTCTAAAATCCTTTAAAGGACAAGAAATCGAAGCCGTTACATTGTTGCGTTTAGGTAAAATTTATGAAAGTCAGAAAGACTATGCTTCGGCTTTAAGCCAATACCAGCAGATCATTGACAATCATAGCGACGGAATTTATGTAGATGAAGCGTTGTTCTTTTCGGCAGAAATTTACAACGATGAACTGAAAGATATTGAAAAGGCAAAACCCTTATATGAAAAGGTAATTTTTAACCATCAGGATAGTATTTACTTTGTAGATGCCAGAAAAAAATACCGAGAATTGAGAGGAGATAAAAATTTGTAGTTTGGTTTAAGCGGTTAATCGATTAACCGTTTAACCGAATAAACGATTAAACAAGAAAAAATGATTATTTACAACATCACCACTAATATACACGAAAGCGTTCACGACCAATGGTTAAAATGGATGCAGGAAAAGCACATACCCGAAATTCTGGCAACCCAAAAATTCTCTTCGGCAAGAATTGTAAAAGTTCTAATTGAAGAAGAAATGGGAGGTATTACGTATTCGGTTCAATACACAACTGATAGTAAAGATACTTTAGAGAAATATTATCTGGAAGATCAGCCAAAATTTGACAGAGAAGCGTTGGAATTATTTGCAGATAAAATGCTCTCTTTCAGAACAGAATTAGAAGTTATTTCAGAACACTAGATTTTTAGTTTTCAGTCACAGTCGCAGTTTTCAGTTAAATAGTTTATTATGGAAATTAGATTTCAAACAAAAGAAGAAAGTAACAAACAACAACAGGAGGATTTTTTAAAATTGTCAAAAGTTGAAAGGATTTACAGTTTTTTGAGATTAAGTGAACGAATAAGCAGATTTCCAACTAAAAACAAAGTAGATAAGAATAAAGATAATTTTTTGATTATAATTAATCGGGAAAAATAAACTTTGTGTCTTAGTGCCTTTGTGGCAATAAAAAAAATAAAAAAATAATGCTCTGCTTCTTAGCGCCTTCGCAGTAAAAAGAATACTTTTGCAGCCTCGCGGCAAACAAGAAAGAAAATGGAAAAAGTAAAAGCCAAAAAACATTTAGGACAGCACTTCTTGAAAGATGAAAGCATCGCAAAAGCAATTGCCGATACTTTGAGTCTAAAAGGATACGATGAGGTTTTAGAAATAGGACCAGGAATGGGTGTGCTTACTAAATATTTACTTGACAAGCCCATTATCACTCGAGTAATTGAGATTGATACGGAATCTGTTGCGTATCTGGATGCTAATTATCCAAAATTAAAAGACAAAATTATTTCAGAAGACTTTCTGAAATACAATATAAATAAAGTTTACGAAAACAAGCAGTTCGCTATAATTGGTAACTTCCCGTACAATATTTCATCTCAAATTGTATTTCGAACATTAGAATTTAGAGATCAGATTCCAGAATTTTCTGGAATGTTCCAAAAGGAAGTTGCAGAACGAATCTGCGAGAAAAAAGGATCCAAAACATACGGAATTTTGTCTGTCCTGGCACAGGCTTTCTATGATACTGAGTATTTGTTTACTGTAGACGAAAATGTTTTTATTCCTCCGCCCAAGGTTAAATCGGGTGTGATGAAAATGACCCGAAAGGAAGATTACAGTCTTCCTTGTGGTGAAAAGCTATTTTTTACGGTTGTAAAAACCGCTTTTCAGCAGAGACGAAAAACATTACGTAACAGTTTGAAAACATTAAATTTATCTGATAAACTGCGAGAAGACACTATCTTTGATAAACGTCCGGAACAGTTAAGCGTAGAGGAATTTATTGAACTAACTCAAAAAATAGAAGCCGATGGAGTTCAAAGTTAGTAAAGATTTTATACAGCAGTTAGAGGAACTGATCACAAAGAAAAACGACAAAGAACTTGAAGTTTTACTCAACGATCTGCACCATGCTGATATCGCCGAAATCCTAGAAGAATTAGATTTTGACGAAGCCACCTACATTTTTAAGGTTTTAGATAGTGATAAAACCGCCGAAATTCTTCTTGAATTAGAAGAAGATCTGCGTGAAAATATCTTAAGCCGACTTTCACCAAAAGAAATTGCAGAAGAGCTTGATGAGCTTGAAACGAATGATGCTGCCGACATTATCGCTGAACTTTCTCAGGAAATTAAAGCAGAAGTAATCTCGGAATTAGTCGACGTTGAACACGCCAAAGATATTGTTGATCTTTTGCGTTACGACGAAAACACAGCCGGAGGTTTGATGGGAAAAGAGCTTGTAAAAGTGAATGAAAACTGGAATGTACTAACGTGCGTAAAAGAAATGCGTATTCAGGCAGAAAACGTTTCCAGAGTGCATTCGATTTATGTAGTGGATGACGAAAATCGATTAAAAGGACGATTATCACTTAAAGATCTTTTGACTTCTTCAACCAAAACACAGATTGGAGATGTATATATCCGAAAATTAAACTTCGTAAAAGTAGATACTGAAGACGTTGAAGTTGCCCGTATCATGCAGAAGTACGACTTAGAGGCAATTCCAGTTGTGGATGAGCTGGGACGTTTGGTGGGAAGAATTACAATTGATGACATCGTAGACGTAATCAAGGAAGAAGCTGACAAAGATTACCAATTGGCGGCGGGTATTACGCAAGACGTTGAATCAAATGACAGCGTTTACGAATTGACAAAAGCACGTTTACCTTGGCTTTTAATAGGTATGGTAATCGAAATTGTCGCATCTTTTGTATTGAAAGGAAACGAAAGTACATTTCAAAAATATTCAACCTTAATTATTTTTGTGCCGTTGTTATCTGCAACTGCAGGAAATATTGGTGTTCAGGCATCTGCAATCGTTGTGCAAGGTTTGGCAAACGGAACTTTGAAAGATTTCAGCCGTGGATATTTTACAAAAGAAATTACGGTTTCGATGATTTCTGGAAGTATCATTTCATTGCTTTTATTAGGATATCATTCTATCATGTACCAACAGTATTTGGTAGGTTTTGCCATTTCGATTTCTATGATTGTTGTTATTCTATTTGCAGCAACTTTAGGGACTTTAGTGCCACTCTTCTTAAACAAAAATAAAATTGACCCCGCAATTGCGACTGGTCCATTTATCACAACAACAAATGATGTTTTTGGTATTATGCTCTATTTTGGAGTAGCCAAATTGATTCTTGGATTTTAGATTTTTGCCACAAATTAGCCGATTGCAGTGATTTAAAATCTCTAAAATCTGCGTAATTTACAGGCGGAAAATTTACTGTTAATCAGCCATAATAAATTCAAACCAGGAAGAATGAAAGTACACATTATTGGAGGAGGAAACCTTGGAGTTTCTATTGCCTTGGGAATTGCTAAATTCTCTAAAAATAACCAAGTTACCGTTACAAGAAGAAACACCGCAAGCATTGAATATTTATCTGAATACGGAATTACGGTTTCTTCAGATAATAAACATGCTATTCAGGAAGCTGATGTAGTGATTTTAACCATCAAGCCATATCAAGTTGATACTGTTCTGGCAGAAATCCTTCCGGTGATTCAAAATAAAACTATTGCATCTGCCGTAAGTGGATTATCTCTAGATACACTTCAATCAAAAACAAACAACGATTATCCGGTGGTGCGTATTATGCCGAATATTGCTGCTCAATTTGGTGAATCAGCTACTTGCATTTCTTTCCCTGAAAAATATAAAGAAAACGCGGCGCCAATTGTAGACTTATTTCAAGATTTAGGAACTGCTCCGGTAATTGATGAAAAATTAATGGATGCAGCGACTGTTTTAGGTGCTTGTGGTACTGCGTATGCTTTACGTTATATTCGTGCTTCTATGCAGGCAGGAATTGAAATTGGATTCGATTCTAACACCGCTTTGGCAATTGCGGCACAAACCGTAAAAGGAGCGGCAAAAATGCTTTTAGAAGAACGAGTACACCCAGAGCAATTAATTGACCGTGTAACAACACCGCAAGGCTGTACAATTGTCGGTTTAAATGAAATGGAACACAATGGTTTCAGTTCATCTTTAATAAAAGGAATTAAAACTTCTTTGAAACAGATCAAAGGATAATTTTAAAAGAAATTCCAAAAAAGAAAAATTCCAAATTCCAATTTAAAATAGTGTTTGGAATTTTTTGTTTTAATAACGTATTCCTGAACAGTAATCAATTAAGAAAGGAAGATTTTCTTCATTGATAGTCTTTTTAAACATTGTTCGATGATAATCAATTGCTAATTTTTCAATTTTAATAGTGTCGATTTTATGCTTTTTTATGAGCATCCATTTTACAAAAACTAAAGAATCTATATTGCGAAGTGCAGGTCCGGTGCTTTTGGCATCTAGTTTATGGCAAGCTGCACAATTTGAATTAAAAATTTCTTTTCCCTTGGCAAGATCTTTCGTTATGAAAGCTTGAGTCCCACAAAAGGGAACGGGTATTTGACAATTCAAATCTGGATTTACGGGATTGTACTTTATTTGATAAAATATTACTCCCATAAGCACTATCATAATGGTTATCGATACAGTAAGTATTTGTCTGATTTTTTTCATGTATTGATTTGACGATGATTAGAATTTATAAAATTGACTTTTATTTCTTAATCAACCGAATATATTTTCGTCCACATTCTGAAATCTTCGTATACGAATTCATAGAATTGCCATAATTCTGAATGGTAAGAGTGTCTTTTACATAACCAGCGCCAATCCCAACAGGAATTTCTATTTCTTTAGCTTCAGAAGTATCTTCATTTTCATCTTCATTGCTAATATCACCTTCGTATTCATCCCATTGTATGTCTTCCAAAAACAATAACTTTTCTCCCGATTTTTCTGTGGTAAAAGTGGCGATTCCTTTCAGCTGTCTTTTTTCTGTTTTTACAAAATAAGAATAGCCTTTTGAAGTTTTGGTTATTTCTAATGTGATTTTACATTCACCCGAATCAATATCGTCTGATTTGGTTTCGTAAATTCCTTCGATAGGATCATTTTCAGTTTTTTGGAGAACAACTTCTGGCTTCGTATCAGCTTTCTCAACTACCGGTTCTGGCTTTTTGTTTGTACAGGCTGAAACTGTAAAAATGAATAATGCAGATACAATTAAATGGAATTTCATAGTTAAGTCGTTTTCTTAGATAAAATAAACTTTAGATAAGCAAATCCTAAAATTCCTGATAATAGTGAAGCGATCAGAATTGAGATTTTAGAATACAGGATAATCTCAGGATCTTTAAAAGCAAGAAGTGTTATAAAAATAGACATTGTAAAACCAATTCCGCCCAGCATTCCAGCGCCCAAAATATGCGACCATTTTAAGGTTTTAGGAAGCGCACACAATCCTGCACTTACTCCAATTGATGAAAAGAGAATAATGCCTAGAGGTTTTCCAATAACCAATCCAAGAATAATTCCGTAGGCATTGGGAGTGTGTAATCCTGAATACCAATCTGCGTCGATTGCAATACAAGTATTAGCAATTGCAAACAAAGGCAGAATAATAAAAGCTACTGGCTCGTGCAGGAAATGCTGTAATCGGTATGAAGAAGTTTTTTTGCCGCCATCGCCAAATGGAATCACAAATGCTAGAATAACTCCAGTAATCGTAGCATGAATACCCGAATTCAGCATAAAATACCACATAACCACACCGCCAATTAAATAGGGAATTAGGTTGTGAATTTTCATTCGGTTTAAAACAAACAATACAATCCAGATTCCCAAAGCGATTCCAAGATTTAAAAAAGAAATCGAACTGGTATAAAAAACGGCAATCACAATTATTGCCCCCAGATCATCAATAACGGCAAGAGCGGTTAAAAATACTTTTAATGATGCCGGAACTTTATTACCTAAAAGCGATAAAATTCCTATTGCAAAAGCAATATCTGTTGCCATTGGAATTCCCGCTCCATTTTGGGTTGAAGTTTTAAGGTTTAAAGCTAAAAATGTAGCGGCCGGAATAAGCATTCCGCCAAGCGCGCCCATAATAGGCAGTGATGCATTTTTTATATTCGATAATTCGCCATGGTAAATTTCACGTTCAAGTTCCAGACCAATCAATAAAAAGAAAATGGTCATTAAACCATCATTAATCCAATGTGTGATCGAATGTCCGCCGAGATCTTTTTCCCAAAAAGCAATATAGGTTGTTCCCTGCGATGAGTTGGCGACATACAATGAAATAAGCGTAACAAATAATAAGAGCAATCCTCCTGATTTTTCGTTTTCAAAAAAGGCTTTAAAAGTCTTGGTTAGTTTCATTGCGGAAGATTTTCTGAAGAATTAGAAATACTAAATTCTTTGTGCTATACTTTCAAAGTTAAAAAAAATCTGAGCAATACAAAACTTTGATCGTTTTGTTGGTGAGTTTTACCTTCTTCCCAGATAAAGTATAAAGCTTTACTCGTATTTTTGTCTAACATTAAATACAATAAAAATGAGTGTAAAAATTCTTCATATCGATAGTAATAATCCAGTTCTCTGGAACCAGTTAGAAGAAGCAGGTTTTGAAAATCATGCCGATTTTAAATCTTCTAAAGAAGAAATCGAAGCTAAAATCCAAGAGTATAACGGAATTGTAATTCGAAGCCGTTTCAAGATTGATAAGACTTTTTTAGATAAAGCCACAAATCTGCAGTTTATTGCTAGGGTAGGTGCTGGTCTGGAAAGTATTGATTGTGAGTATGCTTCGTCAAAAGGAATTCATTTAATTGCGGCACCTGAAGGAAATCGCAACGCTGTTGCAGAACATTCTTTGGGAGTAATATTGTCCCTTTTTAATAATTTAAATCAGGCCGACGCCGAAGTAAAAGCGGGTCAATGGAATCGTGAAAGCAATCGCGGACATGAATTAGACGGTAAAACAGTCGGAATTATTGGGTATGGAAATATGGGAAAAGCCTTTGCCAAAAAACTACGTGGTTTTGATGCTGAGGTTTTGTGTTACGATATTTTGGATAATGTAGGCGATGAAAATGCAAAACAGGTTTCTTTAGCAGAATTACAAAAAAGAACCGATGTTTTAAGTCTTCACCTTCCTTGGACACCGCAAACCGACAAAATGGTAAATGCAGATTTTATAAATGCCTTTGCAAAACCATTTTGGATTATTAATACATCTCGTGGTAAAAATATCGTAACGGCTGATTTAGTTGAAGCCATGAAATCAAAAAAGGTTTTAGGTGCTGGTTTGGATGTTTTGGAATATGAAAAGCTTTCATTTGAAACCCTTTTTCAGGATAAAAATACCCCTGAAGCATTTCAATATCTGCTAGAAGCAAAAAATGTTTTATTAACGCCGCATATTGCGGGTTGGACTTTTGAAAGTCACGAACGTTTGGCGCAGGTAATCGTAGATAAAATCAAGGCTGTTTATGCCCAAAGTTAGATTTACGTTTTTTTAATTTTAATAACGAGTCTTTTCCTGTAAATTTTTCGTTACCGATTAGTTTTATTTGTTAATTTTTAATAATATTGTTGCCGATTCTTAAAAGAATGAGTCTAAATAGGCAGAATTCTTTTGAAATAGGAGAAACCGAAAATCCTTAAAGAGTAGGTGTTTAAACTAATTTTAATTGATTATGATTGAATGGTACAAAAAAGTAGTTTTTGAAAACTATGCCAACTTTAAGGGACGTGCGAGAAGAAGTGAATATTGGTATTTTGCACTTGCCAGCAGTTTAATCTGTTTTGCATTAATGATTATAGGTTTAATTATTGGTGGTATTCTGGGTGATGCCCTTACAGGCATATTTATTGGATATGGTCTTTTTCTTCTTTATTCTTTGGCTACATTAATTCCGTTATTAGCTGTTACAGTACGAAGAATGCATGATATTGGCAAAAGCGGCTGGTATTATTTTGTATCTTTTATTCCGCTTATTGGAGGAATCTGGGCGTTGATTTTATTATGTACAGAAGGAAACTACGGACCAAACCAATACGGATCTGATCCTAAAAACAATGTTGAAGAAATCAATGAAATTGGAAAAGTTGAATTGCAATAATAATTAACTAACATATAATTAAATGGAAACTACAAAACCAGAAAGTTGGAATACTCCATCACAGCCTACACAAGAAAATAAAAAAGTTGTAGCCGGAATTTTAGGAATCGTATTAGGAGGATTTGGAATACATAAATTCATTTTAGGATACACACAAGAAGGAATCATTCAAATAATACTTACTATTGTTACTTGTGGAGCAGCAAGCTTAATAGGTTTTATTGAAGGAATTATCTATTTAACAAAATCGGATGAAGAATTCTACCAAACTTACCAAGTAGGTAAAAAAGGCTGGTTCTAATATTTTAATCCCATTTGGCTAGATGCAAATGGGATTTTTTTATGAATATTTTTTTGATTTAAATACAAACTTTAAAACAGTAAACATGGAAAATAATTTAAAACCAGAAAACAAAAAAGTTACTGCAGGTGTTTTAGGAATCTTATTAGGAGGATTTGGAATACACAAATTTTATTTAGGTTATCAAAAAGAAGGAATTATTCAATTAATACTTACCATCGTTACTTGTGGTGCAGCAAGTTTAGTTGGTTTCATAGAAGGTATTATCTACTTAACAAAAACGGATGAAGATTTTTATCAGACGTATCAAGTTGGTAGAAAGCCTTGGTTCTAAAAGCATTAAAAATCCCATTTTGAAAAAATGGGATTTTTTATTTGATCTTTTTACAGTTTTAACACGCTAAAAAATAACCTTATTCTGTTAGTTTTTAAACGTATAGTTCCACTACATACCATTTGAAGTGTTTAATATTGCACGTCTTAAATGGCAAAAGGAGTAACTGAAAATCCATAAGAGTAGGGAAATTTTTTAAAGAGTTATTATGTTAGAAGTGTATAAAAAAGTAGTTTTTGAAAACTATTTGAATTTTAAAGGAAGAGCAAGGAGAAGAGAATATTGGATGTTCTTTTTAGTGAACGTTATTATTTCTTTTGTTCTTGGGTTTATTGCGGGCTTAATTTCGCCTAGTCTGACTATAATTGGAAACATATATAGTTTAGCAGTACTTATTCCTGGTATTGCAGTTGGAGTTCGTAGAATGCACGATATTGATAAAGAATGGTGGTATATACTAATACCATTTTATAATATTTATTTACTTACTATCGAAGGCGATAAAGGACCAAATCAATACGGTGCAGATCCTAAAAACCAATTAGAAGATATTAGTGAAATTGGAAAAGAATAATTTTTTCTGGTTTTAGATAGGTTAATATAAACGGAAACCCTTATTTCATATGATGAAAATGAGGGTTTTTTGTTTTATGATTTAATAAGAAATGAGATGAATGATAAAGAAAGAGAACTTTTGAGAGAGGAGATATATGAACTCACGCAATTATTTTATAATGAATGGGATGATTTGCGTAACGCTCTGCACAAAGTGAATATTAAAATAGATAATGGACGCCTTGTTGCATTTTGTGAAGATGAATATTCTAATGAATGTGGTGTTTTTATTACTAGCAATAATGAAATAATCCAATTTGAAATTAATAATGAGAGCGATAAGATTCAAACAAAAATCATAACTAATATAGAAGAAGCTTCTAAAGATTTTCCACAATTAGCAATTGCTCTTGAAGATTAAATAAGAAAGCCGTTTCTAATCAGAAACGGCTTTCTTATTTATAGTTTGGTGCTTAATCTTCTTTCTCAGATAATTTCTTTTCCAATTCAATCTGAAACTCTTCAATTACAGGTTTCATGGTGCTTTCAGGAATATCTGCGATTCTAATGTACATTAAACCGTCTATAGCATTATTGAACAATGGATCGACGTTAAAAGCTACTACACGCGCATTTTGCTTGATGTACTTTTTGATTAAAACTGGCAAACGTAAATTTCCTGGTTCCAGTTCGTCGATGATTTTGTCAAACTTGTTAAGGTCAGATTCCGCTTCATCGAAGATAAAATCTTTGTCAGCGTCTTTTAGTTTTACTTTATAAGCTTTCTTCGGATGAATATATTGTGCAATATACGGATCGTAATAGTTTGATTTCATAAACTCAATCATCAGTGATTTAGAGAAATCAGAGAATTGATTACTGATACTTACACCGCCTACTAAATATTTATGTTCTGGATGACGCAAAGTAGTATGAATAATACCTTTCCACAATAAGAACAATGGCATTGGTTTCTGCTGGTATTCTTTTACGATAAAGGCACGTCCCATTTCGATCGATTTGTGCATCATATCGTGAAGTTCCGGTTCAAATCTGAAAAGATCGGTTAGATAGAAACCTTCAATTCCGTATTTCGGATAAATCTCAGAACCCAATCCCATACGATATGCTCCGGCAATCTTTTTGGTTTCATCATCCCATAAAAACATATGGTGATAATATTGGTCGTATTCATCTATATCAATAGATTCGTTGGTTCCTTCGCCCACTTCACGAAAAGTAATTTCACGTAAACGTCCAATTTCATGTAAAATATTCGGAATCTCTTTTGCGCTCGCAAAGAAAACTTCATAGTTTTTACTTTGTAGAAATCTACTGTCGCTATTTCTTAAAGCCTGAACTTCATCAATTAATTTTGATTCATTTGCAGGCGTAACAATCTTTTTAGGTGCTTTTGTAATCTTAAGACTTGCGGTTGCGGTATCAATCAATTTGGTATCCTTTTCAAAAGGATTGGCAAGCATATAGGTTTTCTTTCTTAAGAATTCTGAATATTCTTCAAAAGATTCGATTTCATTTTGTTCGTTAACCGAAATTGGTTTTCCAATACGGACTTTAATCACACGATCTTTCTGCGTTAAAAGCTCAGATGGTAATTTGGCAGTACGTAACGTATCATCAATTTTAGAAAGCCAGTAGAATAATTTACTGTTTTTTGCATGAAAGTAAATAGGAACAACTGGTACTTTGGCTTTTCTGATTAGTTTTAAAGCGCCTTCTTCCCAAGGCTTATCGACTACTAATTTTCCATCTTTATAAGTCGAAACTTCCCCGGCAGGGAAAATTCCTAAAGGTTTTCCATCACTTAAATGACGTAACGTTTCCTTAATACCAATTACACTCGATTTAGCATCCTTGTGATTTTCAAAAGGATTAACCGGCATAATGTATTTTTTCATCGGAACAATTCTATGCAATAAGAAATTGGCAATGATTTTGAAATTTGGCTCTCTTTCAAGCATTAATTTCAATAATAAAATTCCATCAATTCCTCCAAGCGGATGATTAGAAATAGTAATATACGCACCATCTTTCGGCAGACGTTTTAAATCTTCTTCCGGTATTTCAAATTTGATTTCCATCTCATCCAAAATTCCGTTCAAAAACGCAAGATCTTCCAAATGTTTATTGCGATCGTAAATTTTATTAAGGGTAGAGATCTTAAGAACCTTCATAAGAATCCAGCCAGAAAACGTACCGAAAACTCCGTACTTTTCAACATTTATTGCTTTTGCAACTTCTTTCGCGGTAACTAAACCCATGTACTATTTTTAATATTATTAGAGCAGCGAACAAAGATAACAAAAAACTCTACTTTTCGAAGATTCGATTATAAACTTTCCACATTTTTATTACATTTGAAATCCTAAAAAAGACTAACTGATGAAAATTATTTCTTATAATGTAAACGGAATCCGTGCTGCAATTACCAAAGGTTTTATCGAATGGCTGAAACAGGCAAGCCCTGATGTAATCTGCCTTCAGGAGATAAAAGCAACTAAAGATCAGATTCCTGTTGCTGATATTACTGCGGCAGGTTATCCGTACCAATATTATTATCCGGCCACCAAAAAAGGATATAGCGGTGTTGCTATTTTATCTAAAATTGAACCCAAAGAAGTAGTGTATGGAACCGGGATTCATCATATGGATTTTGAAGGACGTAACCTTCGTGCAGACTTTGAAGATGTTTCGGTGATGAGTTTGTACCTTCCATCAGGAACAAATATTGAGAGATTAGATCATAAATTTATGTTTATGGATGATTTTCAGGCTTACATAAACGAATTGAAATTGGCTATTCCGAATCTTATTATTTGTGGTGATTATAATATCTGCCATGAAGAAATCGATATTCACGATCCCGTTCGAAATAAGACTGTTTCAGGGTTTTTACCGGCAGAACGTGCTTGGTTGGATGCGTTTATGAAATCAGGTTTCATTGATAGTTTCCGTCATTTTAATAAAGATCCGCATCATTATTCTTGGTGGAGCTATAGAGCAGGAGCAAGAGGCAATAACAAAGGCTGGCGTATCGATTACAATTTGGTGAGTAATGAAATGGAGCATCGATTAAAACGTGCGGTTATTCTTCCAGATGCAGTCCACTCAGATCATTGTCCGG
Source organism: Flavobacterium sp. H4147 (assembly GCF_029360735.1). Taxonomy (NCBI): domain Bacteria; kingdom Pseudomonadati; phylum Bacteroidota; class Flavobacteriia; order Flavobacteriales; family Flavobacteriaceae; genus Flavobacterium; species Flavobacterium sp. H4147. Next base: position 1,391,025 of record NZ_JARKNB010000001.1, read on the forward strand.
TTTTAGTCGAGATTGAATAAAAGTTTGGTATTGTTCTTGTTGAAAGAATTGCGGTTTGAAGAATATTGAATCTCAATTTCTTCGAACATGATCCAGAGTATTAATACGCCCCTAATAAAACCAAAAAGAACATGATTAAAAAAGCCTCCATCGGATTAGTAGTTTTAGCATTATCAGCTACTTCATGCGTATCCAAAAAGATTTACAATGATCTTGAAACCAAATATTCAGATCTAAAAAAAGAAAACCGTTCTATCGCTGACGAAAATGAAAATTTAAAGAAAGCAAAGAATCAATTAGAAGTTGATCGTGATAAACTGACTAAAGATTTAGCAAGTGCTAATGATGATTTGGCAAAACAAAAAGCAGATTTAGCCGCAGCTCAAAATAAATACAAAGTATTACAGGATTCTTATAATGCATTGGAAAAAAACAGTAACGATGCATTAGAAAAAAACTTGGCTAAAAACCGTGAATTATTAGCGCAATTAGAAGCAAAAGGTAAAGCTCTTGCAGATGAACAAGCTCGTTTAGACAAAACAGCAAGTCGTTTAAAAGAACTTGAGGATATGATCGCTGCCAAAGAAGAAGCCATGCGTAAACTGAAAGAAACTTTATCGAAAGCCTTAACAGGTTTTGAAGGTAAAGGTTTAACAGTTGAACATAAAAACGGAAAAGTATATGTTTCTATGGAAAACAAATTACTTTTCAATTCAGGAAGCTGGGCAGTGGGAACAGAAGGTAGAAAAGCCGTTGTAGAACTTGGAAAAGTTTTAGGTGATAATCCAGATCTTTCCGTTTTAATTGAAGGTCATACAGATGATGATCCATATGCGGGTTCTGGACCAATTGCAAACAACTGGGATTTATCGACTAAAAGAGCAACAGCAATCGTAGCAATTTTAAGTGAAAACCCAAAAATCAACAAACAAAAATTAACAGCAGCAGGACGAAGCGAATTCTCTCCTTTGGCAAGTAACGCAACTCCAGAAGGAAAAGCTAAAAACCGAAGAATCGAAATTATCTTAACTCCAAGATTAGACGAAATTGCTGAGATGTTGAATAGCATAAACTAAGGGACAAAGGTTCTAAGATGCAAAGGCTCAAAGGTTTTTACTTTTGAGCCTTTTTTACTTTTTCGATTTTTGGAATTTTTATCCTGCAAGGTTTTCAAAACCTTGTAGGTTTAGCTTTTGTTTGAATTTATAAATACCTACAAGGTTTGAGAAACCTTGCAGAAAGGTGTAAAAATCTTGTACTTTTTTTAACCTTTCTCACATTTCGATTTGAAAAATCACTTTGTACCTTTGCTTCTTTGCAACTTTGAACCTAAAGAAAAAATGAAATACACTACATTACCAAACACCGATATAAAAGTTAGTAAAATTTGTCTGGGAACTATGACTTTCGGACAGCAGAATACGGAAGCCGAAGGCCACGAACAAATGGATTATGCTCTTGAAAGAGGCGTAAATTTCTTCGATACAGCCGAAATGTATTCGGTTCCTGCGAGTGAAGCGACTTACGGGAGCACAGAGAAAATTATTGGAACCTGGTTTAAAAAATCAGGAAACAGAGATAAAGTTGTTTTAGCCTCTAAAATTGCAGGACCAAATCCGAATTTTGGGTATATGCGCGAGAAGCTGGATTTTTCTCCTGCAAGTATTAAATACGCAGTTGAAAACAGTTTAAAAAGATTGCAGACTGATTATATCGATCTCTATCAAATGCACTGGCCGGAAAGAAAAACGAATAATTTCGGAACGCGCGCTTTTCACGGACATGATGATGTTTGGGAGGATAACTTCAGAGAAATCTTAGAAACTTTCGACGGATTAATCAAAGAAGGTAAAATCAAACATATTGGGGTTTCAAATGAAAATGCTTGGGGAATGATGCGTCTTTTAGAAGAAAGCAAATACAACAATCTGCCAAGAATCAAAACCGTTCAAAATCCGTATTCTTTATTGAACCGTTTGTTTGAAGTGAATTCAGCAGAAGTTTCGAAATACGAAAATGTTGGTTTATTGGGATATTCGCCTTTAGCCTTTGGAGTTCTCACTGGGAAATTCTTGACAGGAGAAATTCACCCAAAAGCGAGAATTACCCTTTTTCCGCAATACAAACGTTACAATAGCGACCAATGTACCGAAGCAACAAAATTGTATCAGGAAATCGCTAAAAAGCACGGTTTGACATTAACGCAATTAGCAATGGGATTTGTATTGCAGCAACCATTTTTGACAAGCTCAATTATTGGAGCAACCACTTTAGAACAATTAAAAGAAAACATCGACACAATTGATATTGTACTTTCAAAACAAATCTTAGCAGAAATTGATGCTGTGCAGGCTATAATTCCAGATCCAGCGCCTTAAGGTTTTTTGCAAATTAAATAAAAATAAAATCCCGATAGCTTTACAACTATCGGGATTTGTTTTTGGGAAGATTTTATAAATTCAAAACCTGATCTTTAGGATATTTTACACGATAACTTATTCTGATCTTTTTGGTTTCATTTGGTTTCAGCTGTAATTGCCAAGTTAGAATTCCAGTTTCAGCATTTACTTTTGCGCTGTCACTTTGCAGCAATTCCACTTCGATTTCTTTGTTGGTTGTTAACGGATATTGATCTTTTAGTAAAAGCTCAACCGGTTCTTTTTTATTATTTCGAACAGTTATGTCATAAGTAAAAGTCTGTTCTTTTCTAGAAGACAAAAATTTAGTTCCCGATTTGTCGGCAACTTTCTCGCGTTTAATCGAAACCTTTTTATCACGTCCCATACTTAAATTTAAAGTATCAGAAGTCTGATTTGGTTCAATGAAAGTTTTTCCAACATACATTCCTTCAAAAATGATATTGGCTTCGCCTTGCAATAAATTGTATTTGCTGTAATCGGCAATCTCGGCAAGAAGGAAAGCTTCATTTTCTACTTTCGGAACTGCGTAGTATTTATACGTTGCCGGAAGTTTGATTTCTTTTAAGGAAACACTGTGTACTTTTCCGTTAGAAAGAATATCATACGGAATATCAATATCAAAAGCAATATTAAGCTGGTTTTCTGCAACAGTTGTAAAATCGGAAACAGAAGATTTTTTCATCTTCGGTGCCGCAGATATAACCACATCTTGAATTGCTTCTTCTTTTATTACTCCCATAGCACTTTGCAATTGGTTGGCAGCAGCTCTTTGATTATAACCATAATTTACATTGTTTCTTAAAAACCAAGAACTTAATATCGGAGCTTGATTATTTTGGTTCGGATAACCGCTTGATAAAGTCAGTTTAACTTTTTTCCAGTCGATACCGCTGTTTTGAACAACCTGTGCTTTATAAACCATATTGATTGGAGCATTTACACTTTCGGTACGCAAATCGTAAAAAGGATTCCAAGAAGCACTTTGTGTTAAATAGGAAATCTCTAGCGGAACAATTCCGGCGGCACTATTCATTACCTGGACAATTAATTTTCCTGATGAAGTTCGTTCTTCTTTGTTGGTATCAAACTCAAGTTTGTTATTGAGTTTCTCAAGTGTTTCATTTAGTTTTTTCTGTTTATCGGTTAATGTATTGATGTTATTGGCAATTTCGATTTGTTTGTTTTTATAATAATCGACCATTTTCATTAATTCGGCTACATTTAATCCAGAATTTACTCCCGAAATTTGTTGATTTCGATCCAGCAGTTGCATGGTTTTGTTTTCAGAATTAATCGTATTGTTTACTTTTTGAAGTTCTTTCTCAATCAAAACAATACTATCATTTACTCTTTTAATTAAAGGCGATTTCAAATCTGTCTCGTATTCTGAAATATAATTATTGGTGAATTGAAGCGAAAGCACGGTCACATTTGCCGGAGCGCCAATTTGGACCGAATTTTCATTTAAATACGAAGCCACATTTTTAATGACAATTTCACTTGTTCCAGCAGGCAGTGTAATGCTTGTTGTCTGCGAAATTTCGGCGGCATTAAAATATACTGTTGCGGCTTTCACTTTTGCTGTTGTGAAGATTGGTTTTTGTGCTTTCGCGAAAGCGCCAACTAAAAGTACGATGAATAGAATTACTTTTTTATTCATAAGATTGAGTTTAGATTATTAGGAAAGATATTTAATTCGTTGGAATTGTTTTTTAACAGAATGAAATAGAGTCTTTTTAAGATTAAAAAAAGGCGTTTCACTTATTTTAAGTGCAATAGCTTATCTATATGTGGAAACGAGTTTCTTACAGTCTCTTTTTGAACCGAAAATCTATGTTTCTATGTGTTAAAAATGATTTTATTTTAATTACACCCAATGAGTTAATAATACATGACCAGAATGATTTTCTTTTTAGAATGGTCAATTAGTTTTTCGAGAACGCCGAAGAACTTTTCGTTTACCATTGGACATCCCAAGCTGTTGCAAATTGGATAAGGTTGTTCATCAAACGGAATTTCGGAGTATTTGTGAAGCACAATATTGCGATCAAAAGCGTTACTGTTGGTTTTGTCCAAACCGTATAATTTGTAGGCTTTTCCAAATGTTCCTATATAAGAACCGCCAATGGCATATTTGCCTAACGAACTGCAATTTGAATTCTTGATATTACTAAATTTTAGTTCGCCTTGAATTCCTGTTTCTGAACCAGAACCATGTCCAACCAAACCTTTATTAAGTAATTTGTTGTTTTTCAAATCATAAACAAAAAACCGATTTCTTCCAGATTCTATCTTCATATCTAAAAACAGCGCCACATCTGAATTGTATTTCGGAGATTTCCCCAAAAAACTCCTGATTTCAGTTATTTCACTTTTTAGTTTCTCTTCATAGGAATAAATCGGTTTTGAAGTTTTAGTTTTTATCGTTTTCTCTTTTTTATTTTCACAGCTCAAACAAATCAACGGAATCGCCGTAAAGAGCAGAAATAAAATTCTCGTTTTCATCAGGATTCTTATTTCTCAACCGTATAGCCTTTTACTTTGGCGAAAGCCAGAATAGAAGAATTTATCGTATTTCCCAAATCATCCTGAGTTTTGGTTTTTTTAGCTTCTGTATCAATATACTGCTGACGTTTTTTTGCCAAAACACTAATTTCTTTCTGGATTGTTTCTCTTTCTTTTTTCTTTTCGTTTACGAATACTTCAATTTCAGCAGTAGTTTTGTTTTGAAGTTCCGTCGGAAGTTCTTCTTTCTGTATTTTAGAAATAGCGCCTGCATCATCTTTTACTTTATCAACCAAATCCCAACTTTCGTTTTTGTAAACCGCTTTTGATTTGCTTACCGCACGATCTGTATAATTAGAAGCCGAAACTTTTTTGGCATTCTGATCCTGCATTACTTGGTTTCTTTTTTTCTCGGCTCCTTTAGAACCGTAATTGATGTAGGTTTTGTTTATTTTTTCATCGCATTTGGCAATTTCTTCATCGTATGGCGTTGCAATGTATTGGACTGCTTTGTCGGAATCGATGTTGAAGTATTTTCCCTTTCCGCGGTCGGCGCCATCTTTCCAGAATGTATTTATGCCTTCGGTTTTGTTGCCACAGAAAATAGTATTCACATAAATATTATTTTTTAAGGCATCGCTAATAGTTTCTTTATAACTGATTTTTCCCTGATCGAATCCTTCATTTCCTGCAATGTAAATCAGTTTCATACTGTTGCTTTCTGTAGACCATTTTAGTTCTTTGGTCGCATCCTGAATTACGGCACCGCAATATTCACTTCCGCCGTTGGTTCTTAAAGCAAATAATTTTTCCGAAATCAAATCCAAATCGGTCGATAAAGGCGTGACTTGTCTAATGTAATTTGACCTTTCAGATAAACCGTCGTTTCCATATTCGTATAAAGAAATTTCGATATCTGGCGTTTTTCCTTCGTATTTTAAAGTGGTCAAAGTATTTACAATGTTCCATAATCTCGATTTCGCCTGATCGATTAGCCCGTCCATACTGTTAGAAGTGTCCAATAAAAGAGCAACCTGAATTTTAGTCGTTTCAGCCGAATCTGGTTTTTCGATTTCAGTATTTTTTATGGGTTTCGCATTCGAAGAATTACAGCTTGCAAAAGATATTGACGAAGCCAAAAGTGCTGTTATAAAAAGATTTGATTTCATAATTTTAGTTTTTAATTGGATGATTATAAATCAAACTTAAAAACTAAAAAAGCGCACTTTTTGGACAAATGGTGAAACAGTCTTTCGACTTGGTGAAACTTTATAGATTAATAGGTTTGCTTTGGAGAATTGACATTAATAGGTTTTAAATCGCCATTTGGAGTAATCAGAATAAATTCTTTATCTGCTTTGGCAGCTTGTTTCTTTTCTTTTTCCCTGTTAATGAAAATCTTTACTTCATACTGTACTTGAATAACAGGTTCCAAAACCGCTGGATTAATGATAAAATCGAATTCTTTATTAAACACAGGCTGATAATAAAGCGTAGTCGATTTACTGGCTTGATTTACATTTGCTGCTTTTTTTAAGTTTAAAGAAGAACTGTTGTACGCTTCATACGATTTGTACATTTCTACGGGTAAATTAACAGCAAAACCATCGGCGATTCTTTTTTCTACGTTTGTAAATGTTTCTCCAAGGAGAAGTTCATAGTTCTTGATTTTTTCCTGAATCAGCAGTTTGGCTTTGTTCATCATTTCCTTTTTGATGGTTTCCAACGCATTGGAGAAATAGTCAACTCGCACTAAATCATATATTTCATGATTGGATAAAATCGAAATAAAATCATTCAGCAAGTTTGGATCGGTAAATTTTATGTGAATATTTTTCTTTAACTCAAATCCCACCGGAACTTCATTATACGTTTTACGGCTGAACACCTTTTTTTCAACCTCATATTCATACACCGGAACAAACGAAATCATATCGACAAAAGTCTCAACACCTTTTTTAAGCTTTATCTCTTCAAGCGATTTATTGATTCTCTGGTCAAGTAATTCATTCACTTCTTTGGTAGTTTTACCCGTTTGAGTTATGCTGAAAATTGCCATGTATGAATCTGCTTTAACATTCGCAAGTCCTTTTACACTGGCTACAATGCCTTCGCTAGTTGGAAAACCAATATCAATCGTATTGCTAGGAGAATATTGATTTTGATAATTGACATTTCCAGAAACTTGTCCAATAATGAACTGAGAAAAAAGAATAAAAGAAGCGTAAAATAGTTTTTTCATAATGATGGTTTTAAGATTACGAGGTAAAAGTATTGATCGAAAAAACGTATTTTTGAGACAATGGGTCAACAAGCCGTTTGACTTGGTGAATGCGATAGGATAGGAATTTGAAATTAAGTTACTTTACACTTTCTAAATAACTTGTTTGTGAAACGTCATGTATTAATTGTTTTTAGTCTGCTTTTTTTAGCGTTTTTATTTCCTCAAGAAATAACTGCGCAGTCGCTTCCTGAAAAAAGTGTACCGAAGAGTAAAGCCAAAATCAGTAAAACTGCTGAAGAATTATCGAAATCTTTAGATGAAAACGATGAAGCGAAAATTGCGTTTAATTATGAAAAACTAGCCAATGATTTTCTAAGTAAAGGCGATAATGCAAAAGCAGAAGAATATTTTAAAAGAGCTTTAAATTCGTATACCAAATTAAAACTAACCGAAGATAAAACCCGAGTTACCAGAAGCTTGGCGAAAGTTCAGGAAGACCAGAAAAACTTCGATTCGGCTATAAAAAATTATGAAGCGGCAGGTTCGCTGACCAAAGATGCATCTGAAGAGAAAATAAACCAGAACGATGCAAACCGACTCAGAAATCAATCCAATCCGGCAAGCCAGACCACTTATGTAGATTCGAATATTGAATTGCTGAAAAAAGAAAAAAAAGCCGAAGAAGTCAGTAAAGCGTATGTTCAAAAAGCAGAAAATTCGTTGCAGTTAAATGACAAAGCGGTAGCAATTGAAAGTTATAAAAAAGCTTTAAAATACGCTAAAGACAAGCCAGAAGAAGTTAAGATCAAAAATGAAATCGCAAAAGTGTATGTGGCCGATAATCAGTTTGATAAAGCGCTTGCCATTAGCGAAAAACTACTTGCAGATGCCAAAACCAATAACGATTTTACGACCGAAATAAAACAGCTGCAATCGCTGGCGTCGCTTTATTTTGAAAAGAAAGAACCAGAAAAAGCCATTTCGTCTCTAAAAGAAGCTTACAATTTATCTTTTCAAAAAGGAAATTCAACCGAAGCCAGAAAGAGTCTGTCGTCTTTAATCAAATATTATAAAACAAAAGGAGAAGACAAGGAAAGTATGGCTTTGTATGAACAGTTTTTTAATAATTTCGAAAAATTAATCAAATCCGATACAACTTTAATTGATGCCAAAACTTTTCAGATTACAGAAGATAAAATCCGACAGCTTGAAAAAGAAAAGGTCTTAAAAGACGAATTGATTTCGAAGAAAAACTCTTTCAATTATTTCCTTTTAGGATCCATTGGTTTGTTGCTGCTTTTGTTTTTTTTCATCGTAAAAGCGTTGTATTCCATCCGAATTAAAAACAAAGAAATCGCTTTGCAATCATTGCGTCGTGAAATGAATCCGCATTTTATTTTCAATAGTTTGAACAGTGTCAATCAGTTTATTGCCGAAAATAAAGAATTGGAAGCCAATAAATATTTGACTTCTTATTCGAATTTGATGCGAAATATGATGGAAAATTCCAATAAAGATTTTATTTCGCTGGATAAAGAAGTCGAACAATTAAAGAAATATCTGGACTTAGAACATTTGCGTTTCCTGGATAAATTCGATTTTGAAATTGTGGTTGATGAGTCGCTCGATACCGAAAGAGTTTTTGTTCCGAATATGATTATGCAGCCACATCTGGAAAATGCTATTTGGCACGGATTACGTTATTTGGATAAAAAAGGCTTTTTATCGCTTCGATTTGAGTACAAAAACGGAAAGATTAATGTGATAATTGAAGACAACGGAATTGGTTTAACCAAAAGCCGTGAACTCAAAACAACCAATCAGAAAATTTACGAATCACGCGGTTTGAACAATACGAAAGAACGAATTGACCTTTTGAATGAATTGTATAAAAAGGATATTTCGTTTTCGATTTCAGAAAAAGAAGCACCAGAATCCGGCACGATTGTTCGAATTGTTTTTCCATTAATTGACAAAATATGATGACTTTGCAGAAAATAAAAAGTGTAATTGTCGAAGATGAATTGGCAGCACGCGAAGTGCTTAAAAATTATTTGAGCAAATATTGTCCGCAAGTTGAGGTTGTTGGTGAAGCGCAGAATATCAAAGAAGCTGTTCCGTTGTTGCATGACATTAAACCACAGTTGATTTTTCTAGATGTAGAAATGCCTTTTGGAAATGCTTTTGATGTTTTGGAAGCCTGCAAAGATCTTCAGTTTGAAACCATTTTTGTAACTGCTTTTTCTGAATATTCACTTCGTGCTTTAAACCAAAGTGCGGCTTATTACCTTTTAAAACCGATTAGCATCGAAGAACTGATTATTGCGGTAAACAAAGTGCATCATCAGATTTTAAATCATGAAATTTTCAACCGAAATAAAATTATTGTTGAGAATTTTCACGAACAGAAACCAGAGAAACAACAAGTTATTCTGCCAACGCTAGAAGGTTTTGAAGTGGTGAAAATGGAAGATATTGTACGACTTCGTGGCAATGGAAATTTCACCGATTTGTATTTAAATACTGGAGCCAAGAAAATGGTCTGCCGATTTCTGAAGCATTTTTCAGAAATTCTGCCTTTGCCTTTTATTCGCGTTCACAAATCGCATATTATCAATCTCAATTGTGTAAAATCATATAATAAAGGCGGAATCGTCACCTTAAACGACAGAACAGAAATCGAAGTTTCGCCCACTTACAAAGAAGAGTTTCTTAAAAACTTCAAATAAACTGTGTACATTTTACCGCAAAGAGCGCAAAGATTTTATTTTCAGCTGGACTTACTATAAACGCAAAGTTCGCAAAGCTTTCCGAAAAAAACGTTGCGAACTTTGCGTAATCCTTTGCGAACTTTGCGGTTAAATTTGACAGCAATCGTTACAAATCAAATTCGTCTGTAGACAGAGAATCATTTTGAATGGCAGTGGAATCCGGAACTTTGATTCGTAATAACGAACGTGCATTTCCCGAAATATAAACCGGAAGTCGGCCAATAGTATCATCTGGAATGATAAGACCACGGCGTAACATTAAATTGCTTAAGAATTTTTGGTTCTTTACCGCATAATCTTTCAAGTTTCCTTGATCGTTAAACTGATACATGAATTTTCTCGGCTTCGGAATAATGGTTGCTAGATACAAACATTCGTCTAAACTTAAAGCCGCTGGACTTTTCTGGAAGTAAAAATGACTTGCTTCGCCAATTCCGTATACGTTTGGTCCCCATTCGATAATGTTGAAATATACCTCCAGCATTCTTTCTTTGCTTACAATTCGGTTGTTTTCTAGAATATAAACAAGAAGTATTTCTTCCAGCTTTCGCGAAAGCGTCTTTTCACGAGTTAAAAAGACATTTTTTATCAACTGCATACTGATCGTACTGGCACCGCGAGAGAATTTTTTGGTTCTGATGTTTTTCAGAATAGATTGCTTGAAAGCTTCATTAATAAATCCGCGATGTGAGAAGAACGACGGATCTTCGGTAGTCAGCACACATTTTCTTAAAAAAGGAGACATTTGGTCTAAAGGCGTATAATTCGGATTGGCATTTCCAACCAAAATTGGCCGCTGTAATACATTTTGAATAATCGCACGATAGACAAATTCGCCGTTTAGTTTATTTAAATCGGCTTCGCCATATTTGGTAATTCGTAAATCCTCTTTGTTCAGTTTACTATCAAAAACAAGCGTGTTCGGTTTGTTTTTATTGAATTTGAAGTCCAGTTTATAATTGAAATTTCCAGTCGCCTGCATTCCTTGAAAATGGGTAAATAAACCATCAGGAAGGGAAACAATAAAATCTTGCGCTTTCATTTTCGGAATATCAACTTTCAAAGTATAAACGGTATCTTTTTCCGTATTGTAAGAAATGTAAGGACGCAGTTTTATCTTATTTAACTGCATTGTTGAAGTGCTGTCGATCGAAATGAAATCATCTCCTAATAAAAAGCGATAATCGAAACGGGCATTTTTGATGATAACATCTTTGCTCGCGATTTTCGGGTGATTGATTTTTAAATTTACGATAGAAGTAAAACCGTCAAGATGAAACTCACTGCCGCTTTTATCAATATTTTGAACATTCAGACGAATCGAGTCAAAACTTGCTTTTAGATTGTAACGTTCATCCAGATAAGGAACACGAATGGCTCCAGTATCTAAATTGAAAAAACGAATATCAGCTTTTTGGTTCCTCGGATCAGCAAATCCTTTTAAGTTCCAGCGCTGGTCAAAATCTTTTGCAACAACGTGAATGCTTGTTTCTAGCTGTTTGTTGCTTAAAACCAATTTATTTACAGCAATAGAAGTCTTTTTTCCATTGTCGTCAATTTTGAACTGGAAGTTTTCCAGATTCATATCAGTGGGAACCAGATTCAGCAATTTAGAAATGATTCTATAAGCAAAAGCACCGTATTTGCGTTTTTCGTTGGTTTCTGAATTATCTCGGTCTCTTTTTAGGAAAGCATCAAAGTTTTTGATTTTTCCTTTTTTCACTAATTGCACATAACCGTTGTTGATTTTTAAAGTTCCAACCTGAACATCTCCAATTAGCAAACTGCTTAAACTGACACTGGTTTCAAGGTTTTTGATTTTTAAAAGGGTATCAGCATTTTTAGGCACTAATACGACATCGGTAAGTTTAATACTGGATAAGCCGTCAAAAGAAGCTTCTTTAATGGAAAAGTCACTATTGTAACTCACGGCCATTTTGTGTGTTACTTTGGCAATAGCCTGTTTTAAAAGCGAGTTTCTGAAAAAATATAATGCAATGCAAAGCAGAACCAATATTACGGCCAATATTTTTAAAGCTTTGAATATTTTTTGTTTTGGAAAATTCATAATGTTGAATTTACAATATTTAATTTTTTGAGGGTAGGTTTTCTGCCACGAATTCACGAATTATATTATATTAATTTGTGAATTCGTGGCGAAAAAAAAATCAGCCAAAAAGTATGCTTGCAACATCTTCAATTTTAGCTACAAGCTCAATTTTGATTCCCGTATTTTTTAAAGCTATTTTATTGTATTTTGAAACAAAGATAGTGTCGAAACCTAATTTTTCGGCTTCTTGAATACGCTGGTCAACTCGGTTTACGGGACGGATTTCACCAGAAAGTCCGACTTCGCCAGCAAAACAAAAACCTTTTCCAACCGGAATATCTTCATTTGATGATAAAATCGCAGCGACAACAGCAAGATCAATTGCAGGATCGTCAACAGAAATTCCACCTGTTACATTCAGGAAAACATCTTTTGCACCTAAACGGAAACCAGCTCTTTTTTCAAGAACAGCCAGAATCATATTTAGTCTTTTGGCATTGTAACCTGTAGTGCTTCTTTGTGGTGTTCCGTAAACGGCTGTGCTGACTAAAGATTGAATTTCGATCATTAACGGACGCATGCCTTCAAGTGTTGTGGCAATAGCAGTTCCTGATAATTCTTCGTCTTTGTGAGAAATTAATATTTCCGACGGATTGCTTACTTCGCGTAAACCACTTCCAAGCATTTCGTAAATTCCAAGTTCAGATGTTGACCCGAAACGGTTTTTCAACGAACGAAGAATTCTATAGATATGATTGCGGTCGCCTTCAAACTGAAGAACCGTATCGACCATATGTTCTAGAATTTTCGGTCCAGCGATATTTCCATCTTTGGTAATATGTCCAATTAAAATAACGGGAATGTTGGTTTCTTTGGCAAACTTGATGAGTTCAGCTGTTGTTTCTCTAATTTGGGAAATACTTCCAGCGGTCGATTCAATGTAATCTGTATGCAGTGTTTGAATCGAATCGATAATGACAATTTCAGGCTGAATGGCTTCAATCTGCTTGAAAATATTTTGTGTTTTAGTTTCGGTCAGGATGTAACAGTTGTCGCTGTTTGGTGTGATTCTTTCAGCGCGCATCTTGATCTGCTTCTGACTTTCCTCTCCGGAAACATAAAGCGTTTTGTAGGGTAATTTTAAGGAGATTTGAAGTAAAAGTGTACTTTTTCCAATTCCGGGTTCACCGCCCAGAAGAGTTAAAGATCCAGGAACAATTCCGCCGCCAAGAACACGATTTAATTCGCCGTCAGTTGTATCCATTCGAATTTCCTGTGCCGAATCAATTTCGTTTATTTTTAACGGTCTTGGAGCTTTACTGCTTGAAGTGGGTTCGCTTTTCCAAGCCACTTTTTCCTGCTTCTGAATAATTTCTTCAGCAATAGTATTCCATTCTTTACATGCGTTGCACTGTCCCTGCCATTTGGAGTATTGGGTGCCGCAGTTTTGGCAAAAAAAGGAAGTCTTAACTTTTGACATTATTTGGTTTTTTTAGCAAGCGTATTCATTTCGTCAATTTTCTCATACATCAAATCTTTGTTCAAATCCCCAATTGGCTCCATTTGTGAAGCGTTTTGGTATTTTTTTGAAGCATGTTTCGGATCGCCTTGTTTTTCATACATTAATCCTAATTCATATTCTCCCAACATGGCTTTCGGGTAATTTACATTTCCTATTTCAGCCATTTTCCCTAGTTCGCTGTAAGCATTTCTTTTTAAAATAAGATTCTCTACTACTTTAAAATCGCTCATTCGAACTGGAATCTGAACTCCTAAAACTTCAGACATGTCAGTATATTTTTTTTCTAAATATTCTGCATAACCTTCTTGAAGAACGGCAATTTTATCATTGTATTCAGCAGAATTTATCGGTCTGTAAATTTCAAAAATCTGATACAGCGCACTTGGTATAGAGTGTAAAACTTCTGTGTAATGTGTTGCACCTTTGAATACCTCATATTTATAATTCACTAACGGATTATTAGCAATTTTAATATTTCCGTTTAATTTTTCAATCGGTTCTTTTATTTTTTTGATATCACCTTCTCCAGCAGAAAGGTAATAGAATATTGGTTTTTGTATTTTGGCAAACTTTTCGGCAATACGAACTTCCATTTTTGGGGCCAATTCTGGACTTAAACAGATATAGGCATTGAAAAGCGGAATTTCTTTATACAAATAAAAATTAGCAAAACTTGCTGTTACATCATGTCCCGCAATAATTCTGAAAGGCGTAGTGCGGTATTTTTTTTCTATATATGGAATAAGTTCGGCACCTATAAATTCGAAAAATTTTGCTCCTTTTTCAAAAGGTAATCCTGCATTTTGATCGATAGTAGTATCATCATAACGTTCTTCGTCTTTATTTTGATGAATTCCAATGATGATCATTTCTGGAATATCATCCCAATATGATCCATAACTTACAGCACCCGAAAACGGATCAAATAAATAATCTCCATCCAATAAATATAAAACTGGATATTTTTTATCTGATTTTGCATCATAAGAAGGAGGAAGTCCAATGGTTATTCTTCTTTCTTCTCCCAGTTTTTCAGATTGAATGTTGTCAAATTTTTTCTGGGAAAATACAGATGCGGAAATTAAAATAATCAGCAGGTAAACTTTTTTCATGATTTGTGGCATTTCAGTGAATTAAAAAGTATTGAAAATTGTATGGCAATATAATACTTTATTTGCTTTTTGAGATTTTGGGGATGAAAAAAAGCAATGATTTCTTACGCAGATTTATTTCGATTATGGCAAAAGAAAATCTGTTTGTACAAAAAATATTTTTTGACAAATGAAGAATAAAAGTAAAGAAAAAGGTTATGTTAACGAATTATCGTTTTCATTAGGAAATATGATCCATGGTTTGAAGGTTTTAGCTTCTTCAAAATCCAAAGTAGCATATGAAATGATAATAATAATATCGTCTTTTTGAACTTTTCTGGCAGCCGGACCGTTAAGGGTAATTTCGCCTGAGTTTTTTTCGCCTTTAATAGCGTAAGTTTCAAAACGCTCTCCATTATTAATGTTAACAATAGATACTTTCTCGCCTTCAATAATGTTTGAGGCTTCGAGCAGAGTTTCATCAATAGTAATACTGCCAATATAGTTCAAATCGGCTCCAGTTACTTTAACTCGATGAATTTTTGATTTTATAACTTGAATTTGCATGCAGCAAAGGTAATTTAATTTAATGAAATGGTGTCTATTAACCTTATAGAATTAACAAATACCGCTATAAAGGCGCGGTAGTTTTTGTCTTTTATCTTATGATCGATAGGTAATAATGTAGATTCGTCAGCAATTACAAAATATTCAAGTTCGAATGTTTCGTTGTCTTTAAAAGCATTTTCTACAAATTTGATGGTTTCCTCAGGTGTACCGTTTTGGAATATTTCTTTGGCTTCGGTCAGGGTTTTATAAATAATCGACGCTTCTTTTCTTTCTTCGGGAGTCAAACGTTCGTTTCGAGAACTCATCGCCAGCTGATTATCTTCTCTAAAAATAGGACAGCCTACAATATGTACCGGAAGATTGTTTTTCTCAACTAGTTTTTTAACAATTTGGAGCTGCTGGAAATCTTTTTCTCCAAAATAAGCATTGGTCGGAGTTACGATTTCGAATAATCGCTTTACAATTGTTCCCACACCATTAAAATGTCCTGGTCTAAATTTTCCTTCCATCTGATTTTCCAAACCATCGAAATCAAATGTCTGCGAAACAGTATGTCCTTCATAAATGTCATCCACAGTAGGAGCATAAAGAATCATTTTGTCGCTTAAACCTCTCATTTTCTTTACATCTTCTTCAAGAGTACGAGGATATTTTTCTAAATCTTCAGGATTATTAAATTGTGTTGGGTTTACGAATATACTTACAACTGTGTCGTCGTTTTCTTTAAGTGATCGCTGCATTAGAGCTAGGTGCCCTTGGTGTAAAGCTCCCATTGTTGGGACAAATCCAATGGTTGAATTTGCGGTTTTGATAGTTTTTAAATACGCTATCAACGCTGCTTTACTGTAGAAAATATGCATGGCGGTATTATTAAAATTTAGTGCAAACATAATATATTAGTTATAAACTGCATAAAATTTTGTAATTTTGCGACGTTTTTATTACCAAAAATTAAGTAAAATACTATTATGAAAGATAAGAGGATATTGTACGTATCATCTGAAGTCGTGCCATATTTGGCTGAAAATGAGGTTTCTTTAATGTCTTATGACGTTCCTAAAATGATTAATGATCAGGGCGGACAAATAAGAATTTTCATGCCAAGATATGGAAATATCAACGAGAGAAGACATCAATTGCATGAGGTGATTAGACTTTCAGGGATGAATTTGGTAGTGAATGACTTAGATATGCCATTGATTATTAAAGTAGCTTCGATTCCTAAAGAAAGAATTCAGGTTTACTTTATTGATAACGATGAATATTTTAAACGTAAAGCTACTTTTGCCGATGAAGAAGGTGTCTTGTATCCTGATAATGACGAACGCGCCATCTTTTTTGCAAAAGGTGTAGTCGAAACTGTAAAAAAATTAAACTGGGTTCCAGATATTATTCACGTTCACGGATGGCTTGCGGCTATGCTTCCAATTTACATGAAGCATTACTACAAAAACGAAGCATTATTTAATGATACTAAAATCATTACTTCAGTTTATGGTCAATCTTTTGATGAAAATTTAGATCTAGAGATGATCAACAAAGTTAAATTTGATGGTGTGCCGCACGAATCTGTGGCGGATCTCGAAGTGCCAAATTATGAGAATATTTTAAAAGCGAGTATCCTGCATTCTGATGGTGTAGTAATTGCCTCACCAAATGTTTCTTCAAGTTTAACAAAATTTATAGAATCTTCAGGAAAACCTTTTTTACCTTTCGCCACGAAAGATGCATTCGCTGAAGCGTATACAAATTTCTATAGAACGTTTGGTCTTTAAAATTTAACTTTATTATTAAATATGTATAATACTTCTTTTTTTAAGAAAATTCTATTTGCTGCAACAGTTGTTCTTTTTTGTTCTTGCGATAAAGATTTTAATGCGATTGGTGATGATTTGATTGGTGATGATCATTTTGGTCTTGAGTCTGAAAAGTATGATGTGGTAGCCTATAATCAAGAGGTAACACCAGTTCAGTCAAATTCTCTAACTATAAATAAATTAGGGATTTATGAAGATCCAGTTTTTGGAACCACAACAGCGAATTATAATACACAAGTAACACTTTCTGCTTATGCTCCTTCAATTGGAGAAGAGCCTGTAATTAAGAATGTAATTTTAAGTATTCCATACTTCAGCCATACTATATCTGTAAATGAAAAAGGAGGTTATAATTATCAATTAGATTCTATTTATGGTACTCCAGCAGATAAAGGAAGGCTTGATTTAAGTATTTATGAGTCTACTTATCAAATGAGAAGTTCTTATTATGATAACGGAAGTCAGTTGACACAAATGTATTATACGGATCAAACTCCGGATTTTGAAGGTCATTTAGGGGTAAAGCTAAACGATTCTACCGATGTAAAACAAAACACTAAATTCTTTTTTGATGTAGCACAAAAGAAGGATTCTACTTATGATGATTCATCTAAAAAATATACATATACGTATTCAGCTCCTGAAATGCGTTTAAATTTGAATAAGGCATTTTTTCAAGATAAAATTTTAAAAGCCGCTGCTTCTAAACTTTCTGCAGCCGATGTTTTTCAGGAATATTTCAGAGGATTATACTTTAAAGTAGCAAAATCTGGAGCAGATCCTGTAAATATGGCTTTAATGGATTTTTCAAAAGGAAAAATTACCATTAATTATAAAGCTAAAACAGATATCACGACAGATGGTGATACTAAAGAAAACCGTTCAATTGTAATTAATCTAACGGGAAGCAATGTTAACCTTCTTCAGGAAGTTAAAAAAACGGAATACCAAGATGCATTAACAGCGAGAAATAAAACAACGGGGGATTCAAGATTATATTTAAAAGGAGGGCAAGGTTCGCTGGCAGTTATTGAGCTGAATGATTTTGCTTCTAAATTAAAAGAAATCAGAGATAATGGCTGGAAAGTAAACGAAGCTAATTTAGTTTTTACTATAGATGCCACTAAAATGAATGCTGTTGGTACAGATAATATCAAGGCTAAAGAGCCAAAAAGGGTTTATTTGTACGACCTTACTAATAATGTTCCTATTTTAGACTATACTTCAGATGGAAGCTCGAGTGTTACTACCGATTCAAGAATGTCAAAAGTAGTCTACGGAGGTATTATAAATG
This sequence comes from Flavobacterium sp. H4147, assembly GCF_029360735.1. Lineage (NCBI taxonomy): Bacteria > Pseudomonadati > Bacteroidota > Flavobacteriia > Flavobacteriales > Flavobacteriaceae > Flavobacterium > Flavobacterium sp. H4147. Next base: position 1,409,289 of record NZ_JARKNB010000001.1, read on the forward strand.
TTGATGCCACGACTAAAAGAGGAACCAGCTATAAAATCAGACTTACAAATCATATTCGTAATCTAATAAAAACAACAACGGCAACTAATGTAAAATTAGGATTAGTTGTTATGGATGACATCAGTCTTGTAACTTCAAACAAGCTGAAGCTTAAAAATGATGTCATTTCTGAAGTACCGAGAGCATCAGTAGTCAATCCGTCGGGAACCATTTTATTTGGTAATAACATTCCTGCTGGAGACTCTAATTACGATAAGAGACTGAGACTCGAGGTTTACTATACGAAACCAAATTAATAATAAATATATGTGTGGAATTGTTGGGTATATCGGTCATCGAGAGGCTTATCCTATTGTAATAAAAGGATTAAAGCGTCTTGAGTACAGAGGATATGATAGTGCCGGCGTTATGTTGTATGACGAAATAGGTATTAAACTCTGTAAAACAAAAGGAAAAGTTTCTGATCTAGAAACTAAAGCAAGTGATAATTTAACAACAAGCGGCAATATTGGAATTGGACATACGCGTTGGGCGACGCACGGTGTACCAAATGATGTGAACTCCCATCCACATCTTTCAAATTCTGGCGACTTAGTAATTATCCACAACGGAATTATCGAAAATTATGCACCTCTTAAAGAAGAATTAATCAAAAGAGGTTACACTTTTAAATCTGATACTGATACAGAAGTTTTAGTAAATTTAATAGAAGAAGTTCAAAAGAAAGAAAATATTAAATTAGGTAAAGCAGTTCAGATTGCTTTAAATCAGGTTGTAGGTGCTTATGCGATTGCGGTATTCGACAAAAAAAATCCAAACGAAATTGTAGCGGCAAGATTAGGAAGCCCATTAGCAATTGGAGTAGGAGAAGGCGAATATTTCATTGCTTCTGATGCATCTCCATTTATCGAATATACTTCGAATGCGGTATATCTTGAAGATGGTGAAATGGCAAATATCAGATTACACAAGCCGCTTAAAATTAGAAAAATTAAAGATGATTCTTTAGTAGATCCTTATATCCAGGAACTTCAAATGAATTTGGAGCAAATTGAAAAAGGAGGTTATGATCACTTTATGCTTAAAGAAATCTATGAGCAGCCAAGTGTAATTAAAGATACTTACAGAGGAAGACTTCATGCCAATGAAGGAATTGTTCAAATGGCAGGTGTTGAGGATAATCTTGAAAAATTCTTAAATGCGCAAAGAATATTAATCGTAGCTTGTGGTACTTCATGGCACGCAGGTTTGGTTGCTGAGTATATTTTTGAAGAATTTACGCGTATTCCAGTTGAAGTAGAATATGCTTCTGAATTTAGATACAGAAACCCAATCATTAATAAAAATGATGTAGTTATTGCGATTTCTCAATCTGGAGAAACGGCAGATACTATGGCGGCGATTAAATTAGCAAAAGAAAACGGCGCATTTGTTTTTGGCGTTTGCAACGTAGTAGGTTCATCTATTTCAAGAGAAAGCCATGCAGGTGCTTATACACATGCAGGTCCGGAAATTGGAGTAGCTTCTACTAAAGCTTTCACCACACAGATTACTGTTTTGGCTATGATTGCGCTTCGATTAGGAAAAGCAAAAGGAACTTTGTCAAACCCTGATTTCCATGCTTATTTACAGGAATTAGAATTGATTCCAGAAAAAGTAGGCGAGGCTTTGGGAACAAATGACAGAGCAAAAGAAATTGCAGCAGCATTTAAAGATGCGCCAAACTGTTTATACTTAGGTAGAGGATATAATTTTCCAGTTGCTTTAGAAGGTGCTTTAAAATTAAAAGAGATCTCGTATATTCACGCAGAAGGATATCCAGCTGCGGAGATGAAACACGGTCCAATTGCTTTAATTGATGAGCATATGCCAGTAATTGTAATTGCTCCGAAACAAGGGCATTATGATAAAATCGTAAGTAACATTCAGGAAATTAAGTCACGAAGCGGAAAAATTATTGCTGTTGTTACAAAAGGTGATACTCAAGTTCGTGAATTAGCGGATTATGTAATCGAAATCCCAGAAACTTCAGATGCATTGTCACCACTTATTACGACAATCCCATTACAATTGCTTTCATATTATATTGCAGTTATGAGAGGATGTAATGTCGATCAGCCTCGTAACTTGGCAAAATCAGTTACCGTAGAATAGTAATTATGTAAACTATATATGTTAAAAAAGCGAGATTTAGGTCTCGCTTTTTTTATTTTTAACAATCCATTATTTTTCATAATAAATTCATTAAAAAAAATATCTTTGTTTGTTAAAAGAGTGTATTTAAAATTTAAAAATAACTAAAAGATAAATGAAAAAGATTGCGGTAATAATTATGATGTTTAGTGTAAAGAGTATTTTTTGTCAAAATACTTATCCTACAAATGGGAATGTTTATTTTGATACCAGTTTAAAAATAGGAAAACAAGAAGCGGCTGCAAATACGGCTGGAGAGATTGTTCGGTTATCTTTACAGCCATATGGACATACCGCTGGGCCATGGAATTTTAAAGCTAGAGATATTTCTGGTTTTGCTTATCTAGATGTTGCCTATGGCTTGGGAAGTCCGATTTTTACAGTAGGAAGTGATAAAAATGTTGGCATTGGAACAATAACACCATCTGCTAATTTAGAAATTAAAAGTACTGCAGTAACAGGTGCCGAAACATTAATGAAATTAACTGTAAGCGACGCTTCTCAGGATTATCTAAAAATTTCTAACGGAACAAATACTGGGAATCAATTTCTTCCAACTATTGAAGGTTATAAAATGAGCGATAATAGATCAGTTCTTTATATAACAGGAAGCATTGATGCTAGTAATGATAATGGTACTAACCCACTTATGGTGTTTGATTCAAGAATGGGTACTACATCTGTAGTAACAAGACCTCTTTTTGCATGGGACTCATACGGAGCACGAAAAATGACTCTTAATTCTAATGGAAGTTTAGGTATTGGAACAGCTACTACAGGTACACATAAGCTGGCTGTTGAAGGTTCAATCGCTTCAAGAGAAGTGAAAGTATTGGCTACAGGTTGGGCAGACTTCGTCTTTAAAAAGGATTATGATTTACCTACGTTACAAGAAGTGGAGAAGCATATTCAAGAAAAAGGGTATTTAGCAGATATTCCAAGTGAACAAGAGGTGTTGAAAAATGGGATTAATCTTGGAGAGATGAACGCTAAGCTCTTACAAAAGATTGAAGAATTGACCTTATATGTAATTGATCAAAATAAAGAAATACTAAACTTGAAAAATCGGTTGAATAATTTGGAGTCAAGTAAAAAGTAAAACAATGAAGAATGTTAAAAAAGCGAGATTTAGGTCTCGCTTTTTTTATTTGTCGAATTTTTTTTCTAAAGGGTGTATTTTTATTAAATATGTAATAAAATTAGTGAAAATTATATGTATGCATAGTATTGTTGAATATATAACATTGATATTTTGATTTTATTACAAGAAATTTAATTACGAAATAGTTAAGATTGTTTTAAAAAATGTGTTGAATGTTGGTTTTTTTTAGCCTTTTTTTAATAATATTAAAAATATTTGTATTTTGGCTATAATAAACTAACAAGTAACTAATCCAAAAACTAACCCTAATGAGAGTCTATTTACTAATTATGTTGTTTTTTAGCGGAATATCCTTTGCGCAGAATACAATTACAGGTTCTGTTACCGATAGTAACAAACAGTCTGTCCCTGGTGCCAATATTAATGTGGTTGGAAGTACCAATGGAACTTCTACCGATTTTGATGGTACATTTAAACTGAATACTTCATCTAAACCGCCGTTTACTATTAAAATATCGGCTGTAGGTTTTGAGGCGAAAACTATAAATGTTACGTCATTAAGCCAAAGGATAGATGTTGTTTTGAAAGATGAAGAAACTAAATTAGATGAAATCGTAGTTTCGGCTTCGAGAACTCCTGAGAGAGTAATTGAGTCACCGGTTACTATTGAGAGAATGGGGATTCAGGAAATAAAAAATACCACTGCTCCAACTTTCTATGATGGTTTAGAAAACTTAAAAGAAGTAAATTTCAATACGAGCAGTATTTCTTTTAAATCAATAAACACTCGTGGTTTTGCTACAGTTGCGAATACGCGTTTTATGCAATTAGTAGATGGTATGGATAACTCTTCTCCAGCTTTGAACTTTGTATTAGGAAACTTAATTGGTATTTCTGATATCGATGTGGCTAGTGTTGAGCTTTTGCCGGGAGCATCATCTGCTCTTTATGGAGCAAATGCTTTTAACGGTATTATGTTTATGAATAGTAAAAGTCCGTTCACAAATGAGGGTATTAGTGTGTATTATAAATACGGACAGACTACTCAAAAAGCAGCAGGAACAAACGATTACAATGATTTTGGAATCAGAGCTGCAAAAGCATTTACCAGACATTTTGCGATGAAAGCAAACTTCACTTATATGGAAGCATCAGAGTGGATTGCTGCTGATACAAGAAGTATGACTGGTGGTTCTGTTGGACATGCAATGAATCAAAATTATGATGGGTTAAATATTTACGGTGATGAGGTTACTACTTCTATTCCAAATGTTGGTCAAGTGAGTAGAACAGGATATCGTGAACAAGATTTAACTGATAATAAAGTTAAAAGTATGAAAGCTGACTTTAGTGCTCATATTAAGCCTTGGGCTGATGACACAGAAATTATTTTACAATATAAAATTGGTACAGGAAGTACTATTTATCAAGGAGCAAATAGATATGCGTTGAAAGACTTCTTGATGCAACAAGGTAAATTTGAAATAAAAGGTAAAAACTTTTTTGGTAGAATTTATTTTACAAGTGAAGATGCGGGAGATTCTTATGACATGAGATTCGCAGGTTGGAACATTAACAGATTGGCTAAATCAGATAAAAACTGGTTTACTGATTATGGAACAGCATTTCAATTGTCTTCTGCCTTGTTAGGACTTAATGCTAATGATGCTGCGGTTTATGCTAGAAATTTTGCTGATTACAATGTTTCTCCAAACTTGCCATTGGTTCCGAATATTGACCCAGCTAATCCAAGTGCTCCAAGATCAGCAAGATTTGAACCGGGATCAGCACAGTTTAATAATGCGCTTGCAACGGTAACTTCTAATGCCGATTTAACTCAGGGAGCTAAATTTATAGATCATTCAAAATTATATCATTCAGATGTAAATTATAATTTCAGAGACCTTATCAAATTTGCTGAAATCCAAGTTGGAGGATCGTGGAGAAAATATGTAATGGATTCTGAAGGAACAATTTTTACAGATTATGATGGTCCAATCGAATATAAAGAATACGGTGCATATGCCCAAGTACAAAAAAAATGGTTAGACGACAGATTGAAATTTACAGGATCTTTACGTTATGACAAAAGCCAAAACTTCGACGGAAATATTTCGCCTAGAGTATCATTTGTGTATTCTGCAGGAGCTTCTAAAAGACACAACTTCAGAGTTTCTTATCAAACGGGTTTCCGTAACCCTACTACACAGGATCAATATATTGGTTTAGATTTAGGGCCATTTGCCTTAATTGGATCAGCCGCTGATAACTTAGATCGTTTTCAAGAAACAGTTAATGTGAGTGCTTCAGGTCAGGCTTTGGCGGGACAGCCTGCGACTATAGGGATGTCTGGTCGTAATGCATACGAAAATGCATATACATTAGCTTCTGTTCAAGCATTTGCGGCTTCTGCAAATCCAGCAGATCTTAAAGTGGCAAATGTTCAATTAGTGAAACCAGAAGAAGTTCAAGCTTTTGAGGCTGGGTATCGTACAGTGGTTCAAAATGATTTGTCAATTGATATTAATGGGTATTATAATATCTACAATGATTTCATGAATACTTCAAGAGTAATTTCTCCTTACTACGGAACGGCAGGAATTAATTCTGCAGATCCTTCTGTTCAGTTAAGTTATGCGGCTTTAGCTTTTGGAGACAGAAGAGTGTATCAAGTTTATACTAATACTACTGCTCAGATTACATCATTAGGTTTTGGGGTTGGATTGTCTAAAAAAGTATATAAAGACTTCGAGCTTGGAGTAAACTATAATTACGCTCAGTTTAATTTTGATCAATCAGATGATCCAAGTTTCGTGGCAGGATTTAACACTCCAAAACATAGAATTAAAGCTTCTCTTGGAAATGCTAAGCTGACTAAAAACTTAGGCTTTAATGTAAATGTGAGATGGAATACAGAATATTTATGGCAGTCTTCTTTTGGAGACGGTATGATTCCTGAAAATACAGTTCTTGATGCTCAGGTTAATTATGGAATTCCAAAACTGAAATCAGTTATTAAAGTTGGAGCAACAAACCTTTTCGGATCAGATTATCTTCAGGTAATTGGAGCGGGAGCAATTGGTAAAATGTGGTTTGCTTCTTGGATCATTAATCCTTAATTGGAAAATATTTGATCAAAAAAGGATTTGCTTTCTTTTAAAAAAGAAAGAGCTAATAATTTAAAAAGTAATAACATGAAAAAAAATATAAAATGGCTGTTTTTGGTTGCTTTAACCTTTATGGCATGTAATAGTGATGATGATAATAAAACGCCAGAAGAAGTTCCTGTAACACCAGGTTCGGCGGTTTTTACAAAATATGTAGCACTTGGAGATTCTTTTGCTGCAGGATATAGTGATAATGCACTTTTTAAGAAAGGACAAGAGAATGGATATCCTAATATTTTGGCGCAGCAATTTGTTGCTGCGGGTGGAGGTGCTTTTACAATACCTTATATGAATGATAATAAAGGAGGTCTTCTTTTAGGTGGAAATGTAATAGCTGGAACACGCTTATATTTCACAGCACAAAGAACAGCAGTTCCAGTGCTTGGTCCGCCAACTACAGAAGTTACTACGCATCTTACAGGGCCATTTAATAATCTTGGAGTTCCTGGAGCAAAAAGTTTCCATTTAGTGGCAGCTGGATATGGTAATGTTGCAGGTGTAGCTACAGGTGCAGCGAATCCTTATTTTGCAAGATTTTCAAGCTCACCATCCACAACTGTTTTGGCAGATGCATTGGTTCAAGCACCTACATTTTTTTCTTTGTTTATTGGAGGAAATGATGTCTTAAGTTATGCTTTGTCTGGTGGAACAGGAAAAGATCAAACGGGTAATATGAATCCTGCGACTTATGGAGGCAATGATATTACGGATCCAACTGTTTTTGCAAGTGTATATTCTTCTTTATTGACAGCTTTAACAGCGAATGGTGCAAAAGGAGTTGTGGCAAACTTACCATACATTACAACTTTGCCTCATTTTACTACGGTTCCTTATAACCCACTTACTCCTCAATTATTGGGAAGTAATCTTGCTGTACTTAATGCCCAATTATACGGACCATTAAAACAAGTTTTGACAAACTTTAATGCTGGTGACCGAATCAATTTATTGTCTACAACATCAGCAAATCCATTATTAATTAAAGATGAAAGTCTTCCAAATCTTGCTGCTCAAATAACCGCAGCATTAACACCATCATTGGGTGCTCAAACTGCGGCTTTTTACGGTGCTGTTTTCGGACAAGCAAGACAAGCAAAATCAACCGATTTAATTCTTTTAACAACACAATCTGCAATTGGTGCTGCTCCAACAGCTGCTGATTCAGGATTGGGGATTGCTCCGCCAGCTCCGTTAAATGTTTTTGGAATTTCATATCCATTACAAGACAAACATGTTATTATTCCAACAGAAGCAGCAGAAATCAAAAAAGCTACTGATGCTTATAATGTGACAATCGAATCTTTAGCAAAAGAAAAAGGTATAGCATTTGTTGATACAAGAGCTACCATGACGCAATTGTCAAGTGGAGGGGTTAAATTTGGAAACTTTACTATGACTTCTTCATTTGCGGTTGGTGGTGCCTTTTCATTAGATGGTGTTCATCCTAGTCCAAGAGGATATGCTTTAATTGCCAATATTTTTATTGATGCGATAAATGCAAAATATGGTTCGACACTTCGTCATGCTGATTTGGCGACTTATCAAATTCAATATCCTGCAACACTTCCATAAAGAAACTTAAATTTTAGATATAAAAAAGTCTCACATTTTTAATATGTTGAGGCTTTTTTTGTTTTTAAGAAAAATGCTGTTTTCTATATTTTTTGGCTCAGTTTTATGAATCAAACAAAATCGTGCTATTTTTTATGAAAAAAAAATTGATTTTATATTTTAAAAAATTATCTTTGCGCTCTGAAAAAAGAGGTATTTTCGATAAACCTAAATAGCTATTTAATAAATACATAAGTAATGTCAAAAGTAATAGGAAAAGTTGCTCAAATCATTGGACCAGTAGTTGACGTAGTTTTCAACGGTAAGGATGTTGAACTTCCAAAAATTTATGATTCACTAGAAGTCACTAAAAAAGACGGAACTTTATTAGTTCTAGAAGTACAATCTCACATTGGAGAAAACACTGTTCGTACAATCTCTATGGACTCAACAGACGGTTTGTCTAGAGGATATGAAGTAGTTGGAACAGGAAGTCCAATCCAAATGCCAATCGGTCCAGATGTATATGGAAGATTATTTAATGTTGTTGGAGATGCCATTGATGGTTTAGGTAATTTACCTAAAACTGGAGAAAACGGTCTGCCAATCCACAGACAAGCTCCAAAATTTGAAGATTTATCAACTTCATCTGAAGTATTATTTACAGGTATCAAAGTAATCGATTTGATCGAGCCTTACGCAAAAGGAGGTAAAATTGGATTGTTTGGTGGTGCTGGTGTAGGTAAAACTGTATTGATTCAGGAGTTGATCAACAATATCGCAAAAGGTCACGGTGGACTTTCAGTATTCGCTGGAGTAGGTGAAAGAACACGTGAAGGAAATGACTTGCTTCGTGAGATGTTAGAGTCAGGAATTATTAAATACGGTGATGATTTCATGCACTCTATGGAAAATGGAGGATGGGATTTATCTAAAGTAGATATGCCAGGAATGAGAGAGTCTAAAGCTACTTTCGTTTTCGGACAAATGAATGAGCCACCTGGAGCTCGTGCACGTGTGGCACTTTCAGGATTATCTATCGCTGAGTATTTCCGTGATGGGGCTGGATCTGATCAAGGTAAAGACGTATTGTTCTTCGTTGATAACATCTTCCGTTTTACACAAGCAGGTTCTGAGGTATCGGCACTTTTAGGTCGTATGCCATCTGCAGTAGGTTACCAGCCAACTTTAGCAACTGAAATGGGTGCTATGCAAGAGCGTATTACATCTACAAACAAAGGATCTATTACATCTGTACAAGCGGTTTACGTTCCTGCAGATGACTTAACTGACCCGGCGCCGGCTACAACTTTCGCGCACTTAGATGCAACAACAGTATTGTCTCGTAAAATTGCTGAGTTAGGTATTTATCCTGCGGTTGACCCGTTAGATTCTACTTCAAGAATTTTAACTCCACACATCTTAGGAGATGAGCACTACAACTGTGCACAAAGAGTAAAAGAAATTCTTCAAAAATACAAACAACTACAAGATATCATCGCGATCTTAGGTATGGAAGAGTTATCTGAAGAAGATAAATTAGCTGTATCAAGAGCTCGTCGTGTACAACGTTTCTTGTCTCAACCATTCCACGTAGCAGAACAATTTACAGGTATCCCAGGAGTATTAGTAGATATTAAAGATACTATCAAAGGTTTTAACATGATTATCGACGGTGAGTTAGATCACCTTCCAGAAGCAGCTTTCAACTTGAAAGGTTCTATTCAAGATGCAATCGAAGCTGGAGAGAAAATGTTAGCTGAAGCATAATAATTTGGTTGTTAGTTGCTAGTTGTCAGTTGTTAGAAAGCAACCATCAACCATCAACCATCAACTATTAACTAAAAAAAAATATGATTTTAGAAATAGTATCACCAGAAGCGAAATTATTTTCAGGAGAAGTTACTTCGGTTACTTTGCCAGGAGTTGACGGAAGCTTCCAGATTTTAAATCATCACGCACCTATTGTTTCTATTTTAGAAAAAGGAACGATTAAAATTGTAGCTCCAAGCTTTAATTTTTCTAAAGAGGTAGCAGATAAATTTACGAAAGTTAATGACCAAACCTATACATTAGAAATTACGTCAGGTACTATCGAAATGAAAGACAATAAAATAATTGTTTTAGTTGACTAAAGCAGTTTAAAATAAATTGAAAAGCCAAACATTTTTGTTTGGCTTTTTTTTTAACTATTGAATTGAGAATACAAAATTGGAAAAGAATAATCTTAATTTTTATTCTTTTTGTTATGTTTTTTAGTTTTGTAATAAAGAAGTTAACTTTCGTATTTATGAAAGAGAGTGTTTTTAAAATTATGAAAGAAGATTTTAAGTTAATTAGGACTTATCAATACTCGTCGGAAGCTCAAGTATTTGTCGGAAAATTGAAGTCTGAAGGAGTTGAAGTTTATTTGAGAGATAATCATATTGTAGATTCAAATCCTATTTGGAGTAATGCTGTAGGCGGAGTTAAGCTTTTTGTAAAAAGTGAAGATTTTGACAAGGCTAGTGAAGTTTTATCAACAATTAGTCAATATTCATTAGATGAAAAAAATGATTTAATTAAATGCCCTAAGTGTGGGGCAGAACAAGTTGAGATGACTACTTCAATAGGAGATGCGAAATCATTAATCATATTTATTTTTTCATTGCTTTTTAGTTTGATTCCCTTTTACACAAGGTATTGTTATAAATGTAATTGTTGTAAGGCAGAATTTTAAAAGACATAATATAATTATTCAGATGAGGTTTTGAAATAAGTATCTAGTTATCCAAAACGAAGAAAAATACAATAATTTGAAAGTCAAACGTTTTGTTTGGCTTTTTTTATTTTTTACTTTTGAGGTATTAGAATCTCTTTATAAAATATTTGATCCTTTTTAAAAGCTCAGTAAGCTTTTATGTTTTCGTTTCATATGCCTATGAAGCGCAATTATCTTATGTCAAATTTTATAAAGAATATTTATGAAAAATATATCAAAAGTCGCTGTTCTTGGCGGCGCGGGAAGAACTGGACAATTTCTTGTAAACCAGTTATTGCATCAAGGATTTAGTGTTAAAGCATTAGTGAGAAATCCAGATAATTTTACCATTCAAAATCCACAGCTCGAAATTATTAAAGGTGATGCTATTTATGAAGAATCTATTTCTTTGCTGTTAAACAATTGTCAGGCTGTATTGAGTACAATTGGTCAAAGACCGGGCGAACCAATGGTAGCAAGTCAGGCGACAAAAAATGTACTACATGCTATGAAGGAATATTGTATTGACCGATATTTGATTTTAGCAGGTCTTAATATCGATACTCCTTTCGATAAAAAAAGTCCTAAAACAATGATGGCTACAGATTGGATGAAAACTAATTTTCCAGAAATTCAGAAAGACCGTCAGAAAACCTATGATATTTTAGAAGCAAGTGCTGCTAAGTGGACTCAGGTTCGCGTTCCACTAATTGAATTTACGGATCGCAATTCTGAAATTTCTGTGAATCTGGAAGATTGTCTTGGTGATAAAATTAGTGCTTTCAATATTTCTTCATTTATGATTAAGGAAATGGTTGAAGAAAATTTTATCAGGCAGTCGCCATTTATTAGTGAAGTATAAATTATAAATTCAAAAGTCGGTATGAAATTCATGCCGACTTTTTTAATTCAAAATGCAAAAGCTAAATTAAAGCCAAAATGGAATTAATTTTCTTCTAAGCAGCAAGAAGATGGTTTTAATAATTTTTAAGCTTATATCTAAAGAAAAGATGTTTTTGAGTAGAACTTCATTAATCATAGGGAAGAAATTTTGTAACGTTTTTAAATTTTGATTACTTACACTACATAATTAACTAAATCAATAATTTTTAATTTTAATTACTGAGTACAAAATGAAAAATATATTTAATCTATTTGCTGTTTTTTTAATGATGTTTTTGGGTTCAAAAATGATTGCTCAATCAGAACCTATAAAAACTGAAGATTCACTCTTATGGGAAGTTTCTGGAAACGGACTTTCAAAGCCTTCTTATTTGTATGGAACGATACATATGATCTGCTCATCGGATTATTTTCTTTCGGATAAAACAAAAAAAGCTTTCGAAGCATCTGAAAAATTGGTTTTAGAAATTAATGTTGCTGATCCCAAAGAATTTTCTGAAATGCAGCAGCTGGCAATAGGCAAAGAGCCTTTAAGTAAAAAATTAAGTCCAGAGCAATTGAATAAGCTAGATGCTATTTTGAAGAAAACGACCGGAATGTCTGTAAAACAAGTTGATAGTTTTAATTTGCTGACTGTAATGAGTTTGATTTCTATGAAAACTTTTGGTTGTTTGGATTTGAAATTTTACGAAATGGAATTTACAGAACAAGCTAAGGAGAGAAATATTGAAATTGGTGGATTAGAAACCGTAAAATCTCAATTTGCAATTCTAGAAGGAGCTTATACAAATGATGAAATGATTAATATGCTTGATGAATCGACTTTGGAAGAAACAGATAAATTGGTTTCTGAATATAAATCTGAAAATATTGAGGGAATGTACGATGTTGCTGCCGATGAAAAATATACCAGTGCTAAAATCAAGAAAATTATTTTGGATGAGAGGAATTTAAATTGGGTGAAAATTATGCCTGATTTGATGAAAAAACAGAGTGTGTTTTTCGCATTCGGAGCAGCACATTTAGTGGGGGAATTTGGGGTTATTAAGTTGTTGCGAAATTTAGGTTATACTGTTAAACCTGTTCTGAATAAATAGATTTTGAAGATGATCATGAATTTTCAAATGGTCAGATAACAAGACTAAATCATTTATTTGTAAGCATTAAAAAACTCCATTTATCAATTGACAAATGGAGTTTTTCTTTTGGAAGTTGGTATTATTTAAAAATAATCTTTCGGGTTATCTGAGCATTGTTTTCAAGTGCGGCTTTTACCACTAATACCTGATCCGCTGCCAGTAGATTTGAAATTGAAAATTCAGCTGCCCCGATTTTCTTTCTGTTATAAAGAAGTTTTCCTGTAACATCGTAAATCGTAATTTCTGTAATGTTTTCTTTTGAAGAAGTTGCTTTAATAACTTTATCTTTTACAGAAATCAACAGTCCGTATTCAGCATTTTCGAAATCTCCTGTTCCTAAATTTTTATTGGTGTAACGCAACGTGAAACGATCTGCGAAAGTTCCTGCTGCAGTATTGAATTTATAATCAGAAGCTTTCAGATCATGAATAGCATTGGTTTTTTTATCCTCAAGATAAATAGCTTGATCGTTAAATAATCCGTCAGTATGGTCAATTGCAATCGTAAATTCACCAGCTACAGTAGTTTTATATCCCATTGGAACTACATCGGTGTTTTCAAAAGGAAGTGCACGCGCCTGAATGGTAAGTGATGTATTGTCATTAATACTGTAAAAATCAATATAGGTATTTCCATCCAGTGTAATAGCATCATATTGTAAATCCCAGTTGTTTGTTGCACCGCCTACATAGCCAAGCAGGGTTTGTTTGAAAGCGCCTTCTTTGTTGGAAATATTCAGCCAGATACGATTTTTTTCAATGCTGTTAGTAGTTGCTGGTTTGTAAAACTGGCTATTGTTTCCAGAAACGCGCATATTGTTTGTAAAGGTAATGTTGGTTCCAACTCCAGTGTTGCTAAAGAAAGCTTGTCCAGCAGCAATAAAGCCTGTTGGTGTTTGTGCAGGATTTGAAGTTGTAACCCCACCTGTAGCATTGAAAACAGCGTAATCATTTGCGGTATAATTGTATTTGGCATCTCCTACAACAGAACCATTTGGAGGTGAATTGTGCATCCAGAAATAAAGAGATCCAATATTGCTGTTTGAATTCATAAGTAAATTAGCATCGATAGCGGATGGATATGGATTACCAATTAAATTCCAGCTGTTTGAAGCTGCTGGAATAGTAACATCTCCATTATTAGGAACTCCCACAAAAGATGCCGTGTAAATTGACGAGTTTACAATGTCAAAAGTCTGCGGTGCTCTTACGATATAACCTATTCCTTTTTCCATTGGTAATGTCCCGTTATAATTTATTACCCATCCTGAACTTGGGTTAAAGCTGTAATACTTATCTCCTAATGTTGCTGGTGAAAGATTTGCCAGTGTATAGGCAGGTGTTGCTGTAACAGGCGAAGACCAATAGGTAAAATCATATCGACGTACTTGTTGTGTATTTCGTAGATAAGTGATATTCCCTGTGTTAACAGCATTTGTAGTTTGTACTAAACTAGAATTATTATTGAAGGTTAATGAACCATTTGTAGTTACTGCATTTGTAATGGTTAAAGTAACACCTGCAGGAACTACTACATTTACACCCGCATTAATGGTTAAAGAACAGCCTGTTGTGTTTGCAGTAAATGGCTGACTTGCTGCAGAAGTAATGACAATTCGTTTTGTGTTATCTGGAGTTACTCCGCCAACCCATGCGGCACCATTCCATGTTGCCGTTGTGCTGTCCGAGATTACCACAGAACCAGTTGATGTTGAAGTACAAGTCCCATTTGAAACCGTAAAAGTATAGGTTCCAGCAGCCAAACCAGTCACAGTATAGCTGTTTCCTGATCCAGAAATTGTTCTTGAGCTAGATCCTGACTGATTGATTGTCCAGCTTCCGGCAGGAAGATTTGATAAAACCACTGAACCTTGCACTGTACAAGTTTCATTTGTTGTGGTTCCTGCTGAAGGAGCAGCTGGTAATGGATTTACCGTTAACATTACAACATTTGATATTGTATTACAAGTTGCACTTGTTACTGTACAGCGAACATAGTATCCTGAATAACCTAACTGAACGCTTGTCAATGCCAAAATAGCCGTATTATGTCCGCTTACTCCTGCAGCTCCGTTTGTTATAGTCCAAGGACCAGATGCGCTATTTGAATATTCCCATTGATAAGTTGGACTAGACGCTGAAGTTGTTACAGTAAAACTTCCGTTTTGTCCTTCGCAAAGTGCCAAAGCTTGTGGCTGTGTTGTAATAACAGGTAAAGCGTTTACAGTAATTGCATTGGATGAAGTCGCAGCAGTTGCTGTACAACCGTTCCCATTTGTATAATTAATAGTTACGGTTTTGCTTCCCGCAGTTAAATATCGTAAAGTAACAGTATTGTCATTTGTTGAACCACCAGAAATAATGCTGTAATTGGTATTTAAAACTCCTGGGAATCCCCAAACATAATTGGTCATGCCAGATTGAGTTGTATAAGTAACATCTGTTCCCACACAAGTTGGAGAACCGGGTTGTGCTGTAAATGTTGGAGTAGGTAATGCATTTACTGTAAGTGCCACAGCATTTGAAGTTACGCTTGATGAACATGCCCCAGTAACCACAACGCTATAATTACCAGCATTTGCGGCTAACGGATTTGTTATAGTAAGTGTATTTGTAGTTGCTCCGCTGAATACTCCGCCATTCGTTATTGGATTTCCATTAAATCTCCAAGAATAAGCTAAACTTGATCCTGTTGCTGTAACTGAAATAGTTCGAACACCATTACCAGAACAAACCGCTGTTGGAGCCGTAGGCTGTGTTGTAATAACAGCAGAAGTCATGTCTACAAAAACTGGAGTT
This sequence comes from Flavobacterium sp. H4147, assembly GCF_029360735.1. NCBI lineage: Bacteria > Pseudomonadati > Bacteroidota > Flavobacteriia > Flavobacteriales > Flavobacteriaceae > Flavobacterium > Flavobacterium sp. H4147. The sequence goes on from NZ_JARKNB010000001.1 coordinate 1,424,882, forward strand.
GAATTTATAGAAGAAGCACCACAAGTCACTACTGCACGGTAATACGTTTTTGTAGTTTGCGATGTGGTGAAAGTAGCATTAGAATTTGCAACATCTAAAAACTGAATTCTAACATTGTCAATTACATGTATATCTGTTGATCCTCCATTTCGAGCAGAAAATTTAAATTTCCAGTTCGATTTGTCATCTGTAAGATAACTAGCAGGTAAAGTTAATTTAGAAACAATAACAGTACCTCCAATAGTTACAGTTAATCTGCCATTTGAATCTACAGACATTACAACATTTCGTGCCGTTGAAGTTCTTAAATTAAACGGAACATTTATTGCAGAATTAAATATCGAATAACCATTATAAAGTATTCTTACACGGCTGCCAGTAGCAACGCCTTCATTATCGTAAGTATCAAGTTGTAAAACGATTCCAGAACCTTCACCGCTTTCACCGCCACCTGCATTGTTGGCGATATTTCCGGCATAGCTTAAGCTTAATCCGTCAGCTCCACTTCCTCCATATATCTTATAGTCGAAAGAAGCTGAAAAAGCATTTTGATTTGTTCCTGGAGTAGCATTAATTAAAAAACCTCCAAGATAACTTCCATTGTTTTGAGTTAAAAATAATTCGCCTCCTGTTATTGAAGTGTCATTCCCATACAAACTTATATTTCCTACAGTTGTATTGGCAGATTGTGCAGTTGTGAAATCGTTATTAAAAAATGTTGTTGGAGCCGGTGTAGCATTTGTCCAAGCATTGCCGTCAGGCGAAGTCTGCCATGTGTAGGTAGTATTGTCTGTAAATATGCTTCCTAAAGAAAGTGTAAAAGGAATATTTGGGCAGACAGAAGTACTTGTCGATAATGTGCTGACACCTGCTGGTAGTGAACATCCTGATTGAAGTGTAATTACATAATCTTCAACCTGCCCAATACCAGTGCTTACAGTACAGGGTGTTGAGTTATAAGTTCCTGATCCCACAAGTCCTATAATACGCATACTTATATTGGTACCCGTTGCTGTTGATGGAATTTGAATGTATACCGAGGTTGCTTTACTATCTATACCTGAAGAATTGTTTATTGTTCCAATTTGAAATGGTCCTTCTCCGGCATCTGCAAAATCTCCATCTCCATTCCAATCAAAAAAAGCAGTATAATATCCGTTTCTGTCTCCAGTTGTATTTCCTTTTACAGTTAATGCATAATACTGGCCTGTACTTACAGTGGTTGTAGTAGTAGAAGCTGGAAAACTTTCGTAAGAAACCGTGCTTGAAGCAGATGTTGTATTATCAAGCGTATTAAATTTTACAGAAGTAATAGGTGAAACTGTTGAAAAGGAAGTACAAGTACTTGATGAAACATTGATCTGTCCTGTTGTTGCGGTGAAATAAGTATTGTTTTTATAGGTTGCCGGTGAACTTGTACTTCCCCAAGAACCTGGTAAAACTTGAGTACCGCCTAAAGATAAGATGTTAGCGTTGTGTGTTTGAGTACCTAAATTAGCAGTAACCCCAGAATTGATAATTAAACTATTAGTTATTGAAGTCGCACCGCTAGAAGCAAAAGTTTTCGTTCCGCTTCCTGAAAAAGTTAGGTTATTGAAATTAGGTACGTTAAATGATTGATCTGTTCCATTTAAAGTAACTGTGCCTGTTCCTGGAGTAAATGTACCAGTGCTTGTAAAGTTGCCTCCTATGGTTAAATTATAATTGTTTGTTGCAAATGTTACTCCATTTCCTATAGTTGCATTAGATGTAACTGTTATTGCAGTGCTTAAAGTTTTAGTCCCACTTGCTCCTGATATAGTCAGGTTATTATATGTGGTTGAGTACACTGTTTGATTTCCAGCTCTATCGTAATTCACAATCGAATTGCTTCCATTCAATGTTATGGTATTTGTCCCTGTTCCACTTAAACTGAAAGGGGTTGTTGCACTTAATAATAAAGTCCCTGATTGTGCTCCAGTTGCATTTGAAAATGTGGAGTTATTGTTTGCGTGTTCATTGTTAGAGATTATTTGTCCATCAAGATCCAATATGCCACTTTGAAGATTAAATGTTGCATTACAAAGGTTTCCACTATTTCTTCTACTATCGAGTGTTAAATTTCCACTTACATTTAAATTTGAAATAGTTGAGTTAATGGTAGTACCAATAGCAGAATTTGGATTGACATTGCTACCGACGGTTATCGAACTACAATTTATTGTCCCTGTTCCAGCTAAAGTTACTGTTCGAGAGCTTGAAGCTGATGATTCATGTATGATAGCTCCACTTGTAGCTACCGTTAAAATAATTCCAGTATTAACGGTTAATGTATTTGCATTTCCCCTAAATGTTATAGAGCTACAAGCTGCATTCGCAGTTACAACGATTGAATGCCCTTCAATATATACAACATCTCCTGCTACAGGAACACTTGCTCCAGAAGCTCCTCCGGAAGAAATTGACCATGTTGCAGTAGAATTCCAATTTCCATTTGCAACAGAATATCTATTTGCGGCGTTAGAAAATGAAACAAAAAAGAACATCATTAAGCAAATCAGATTTAAATGAGGAACAAAAATTTTTTTGCTAATAGATTTGGGGTAAAATAAAAATGAATAAACGAACCAAAGTAGTTTTCTAATCATAGTAGGCATGGTATTTAAGTTTTTGTTTTGGATTTGGGGGGTAAAAAAACTTTAAGTTTTCTGTCTAAAACTTAATATGTAATTTTGGGGTTAAATTCTTATTAATAACTGTTCAATGATTTAAACAGTTTAACAAACAGAATTTACCCACAAAATTATTACAATTTGGAATAAAAAACAACTCTTCAAAAAATGGTTTTTAAGAAAAGTGAATATTTTATCTTAAAATTTAACAGTTGTTTGTTTATTTTTATCATTAATAGTTAAAAAGCGAGAAAATACACATGGATTCATTTTTTACACCACAACAAGCCTTACAGAAGTTAGAACGTTTTTGTGCGTATCAAGAACGCTGTCATGATGAAGTTGTGGCTAAGCTATACACGCTTAAAATGACTCCTGATGAGATTGATCTTATTGTAGTTCAATTGATTGAAAATAACTTTTTGAACGAAACAAGATTTGCCTGCAGCTTTGCAAGAGGAAAGCATAGAATTAAACATTGGGGTAAAATCAGGATTACAAATGAGCTTAAAATGCGAAATATTTCTTCGACAAATATCACGTTGGCTCTTAAACAAATTTCTGCTGAGGAATATTCAGATACTTTTGAAAATCTTTCTGAAAGATGCTGGAATTCTATTTCGGAAAAAAACAATCTAAAAAAACGCAAAAAATTTTGTGATTATATGCTTCGAAGAGGATATGAAAGCAATTTAGTTTATGATAAGGTTAAAGAATTAGAAGGAAATAAATCCTGAAATTTTTCAAAAAACAGTTAATGAAATTTATCCTTTTTTTACCATAAATCGAGTCGAAAATATCCTAAATTCCTTACGGAATAAAAAATGACTTTTTGTTGTGAAATATTACTTTTCTGTCACTTTTTCATCAAACTCGACGTTTTTCCGACGATTTTATTTTTTCAAAGCGTAAAAAAACGCTCTTATTACGGATTTTTCCTATTTTTAGTTAAATTTTTTTATAAGAAATTCCATAAAATACCCAGATTTATTATGTAATTCATCGAGTATTTTGTCGGTTTATCGATTATATGGTCATTCTAAAAACCACTTTTAAATCCATCACGTAGATGTGTCTATATTTGCTTGGTTATATTCGTTATGCCAGCATAACAACCTGATAGAAAAACATCTAGTATGAAAAAAACTTTACTTTTATTTTTGTTATTAATACCTTTTTTGGGTGGTGCACAAGCTCTTAATGGGGATTATATAATCGGTAGTGGTGGCAATTATCCAACATTGATTAGTGCAGTGGCTGCAATAAAAGCAGGTGGTGTTACTGGACCTGTTAGGTTTTTGTTGAATGAAAATCAAACTGTAACATCAACAATTGTTATTGATCAATTCGCGGGCAGTAGTGCGGTGAATACTTTGACCATTAAACCTAATACATCAAAGGATATTACGATTACAGCAAATATGCCAAATGGATACACAGGAATTCCAGCTGTATTTATGTTTAATGGAGTCAGTAATGTGATAATCGACGGTAGTAACTCTACAGCAAGTACTAAAAATTTGACGTTGTTAAATAATGATAATTTAAATTATACGGATAGGTCTATTATTTGGATTGCTAATAATGGAACAACAGGTTCTTCAAACATAACAATCAAAAATAGTATTCTTAAATTTTCAACTCGTAATCAAGGAGTAACGCTTTTAACAGGAGTATATTCGGGAAATAATGGTACAGGAGGGAATAATTCAATCGATGTTCAAGTAAATACTGCTGCAAACTCAAATGTGAATATTGTCAATAATGACATGACTAACGTTAAAGATGCAATTTATATTAATGGAAATAGTACAGCCTCAAGATCACCACTTAACTGGAAAATACAGGGAAACAATATTGGTAGTACAGTTGATGCTGAAAAACCAATTAGAGGACTGTATATTTCTAATGCTTTAAATTATGAAATTTCCGGTAATACAATTTCAGGAATTAGAAATACTGTAAATCAATCAAATGATGCAGCAGCAATCATACTTTTAGGAACAAGTTCTGGATCAATTATTGGGAATGTAATTAATGATATTGCAAATATACTTTCCGATAACAGTTATTTTACAGCGGGTATTTTGGTTAAATCAACGAGTACTACTACTATTACTAACAATATTATTAGTAATGTATATAAGACTGTAGCAGATTCAGGTGGAAATTTTTATAATAAAGGGAACAATATATTTGTAACATCAGGAAGTGCTACAAATATATATTATAATACAATAATTGCTAGCGGTGCGCCGACAACTACAACATATGCTTCATGTATATATATAACAGGCGGATCTGGTATAAATGTTAGAAATAATATTTTAATTAATTCACAATCTAATAGACAATATGCTATTTTTAATAATGGCGGAACTTTATCATCGGTAAGTAATAATGACTATTATGTTACGAATAGTACTAACTCTTTTTCAAACAGAATAGGTGGAACTGAATACATAGGGACTGGTGCGTCGGGATTTCCAGCTTGGAATACAGCAGTATCTGATTCAAACTCTGTAATTTTAGCGCCTACTTTTGTTTCTGCTACAAACTTTCATTTACAAAATGTTGCAGCAAATAATACATTGACAGGAACAACAATTGCTGGAATAACAACAGATATTGATGGTGATGCAAGAGTAAAACCATTTATGGGTGCAGATGAAATTGTAACTTGTACTCCTACTGGTGACCAAACAAGTTTTGGTGTAAACTCTTGGATTGGATATGTTTATAATTGGACAGGTGCTACTCCAAACCCAGCTACTCCAACCACTTTACCAATTTCGTCTACATCAACTTATATAGGAACAGTAACAGAAAACCGTATTTTTGACAGAAGTGTTGGAACAGGTCAAGTAAATGGTTTGACCCGAAATATTACTTGTGATACTCCTCCTTCTGATTATTTCTTTGTTCGTTATAAAATGCAGACAACAACAACTGCAGGGACTTACAATTTTACGATTGGTGGAGATGATGGTGTAAGATTGTATATCGATGGAACTTTAGTAAATGTAACTCCAACAACTAATTATAGTATACATAGTTATGTAACTTATGCGGCACAAGTTAATCTTACTGCAGGAACTCATAACTTTATTTTAGAGTATTATGAAAACGACGGTAGTTCAAGAGTTGCATTTTCATATGGTGAAATAAAAGGAGATGTTTCACTTCCTTACGGAGATAACAAATGGAATGCATATGGTTTTTCAGTAGCTAATATAGCGTTACCTTCTTATGCATATGCCGGATTATATGTTGATAATAATGTAAATATCAATACACAAACTTTTTGGACAAGAACTGGATCACCATCTGATGCTTCAAGCTGGCAAGGAGCTCCAATTGGAGTAGATCAATTTACATTAACATTAAAACGTCAAGGGTTCCCTTGTGGTCGTTATCAGATTCAATTAGTAAATTGCGATGATGTTGGAGAAATTTATATTGATGGAACTAAAATCTTTACTCAAAGTTCATATACTGGAACATCAACCATCATAAATGGTGGAACTACGTATCAATTAAATAAAAATTCTAAAGTAGAAGTTCGCCTTAGAGAAGATGGAGGAGATGCTAACATTGCGATAAATTTCATTGATACTCCAACAGTTTATAACGGATCAGGCAGTATTGCAAGTGATACTTCTATTAGAATTAGCGCTAATACAACGCTAGGTTCTGACTTACAAGTTTGTTCATGTACCGTTGATACAGGAGTTACATTCGCAATTCCTGCAAATAGAACTTTAACTGTAGATGAAACAATAACGGTAAACGGAACAGGAAAACTGCAAGTTCAAAACAACGGATCATTATTACAAACCAATACCGCAGCAACAGCATATTTAGGAACTACAACTTCATTTGAATTGCTAAGAAATACAGCGCCAGTACGTCGTTATGATTTTACCTATTGGTCTTCTCCAGTAACATTGGCATCAAACTTTACACTGGCAAAATTATCTCCAGCAACATTAGGTGATAAATATTATAGCTACGACCCAAATACAGGATGGATAATTAATTATAACGGAACGCAGATTATGGCTCCTGGCCAAGGATACATTGTAAGAGCACCACAGACCTATAACATTACTACACCCGCAGTATATACAGCTTCTTTCATTGGAGTTCCAAATAATGGTGATATTACAGTAACGCCAGCAGGAAATAGATGGAATTTAATGGGTAATCCATATCCATCAGCCCTTGATGCAGATAAACTTATGGCAGCAAACAGCAATGTAGGATCGTTATATTTCTGGACTCACAATTCTGCTCCAAGCAGCGCTGTGGCTGGAGATGCAAAATACAATTATACTGCAAATGATTACGCAGTGTATAATTTAACAGGAGGTACAGGAACAAGTACAGGTTCGCCAGCCCCTACAGGAAAAATTGCATCAGGACAAGCATTTTTCTTTGTAGCAAGCACCAGCAACCCTATCACATTTACAAACAATATGCGTTTGGCAGGAAACAATAATCAGTTCTTTAAAACAGCAGCAACTGCAAAAAACCGTATCTGGTTGAACTTCGCTAACGCTGAAGGAGCATTCAAACAAACTTTAGTAGGTTATATGGATGGAGCTACTAATAATTGGGATACAAATTATGATGCAATGACGATAAGCGGTAATACCTACGTAGATTTCTACAGTATTAACAATAGTACTGAATTGACTATTCAAGGACGTTCTTTACCATTTGAAAATAGTGATTTAGTGCCGCTTGGATATAAAACAACAGTTGCTGGTGAATTTACGATCGCAATTGACCACGTAGATGGATTGTTCAAAGATCAAGGCGTATATCTAGAAGATAAAACAACTAATACTATTTACGATTTAAAAACTGGTGATTATAAATTTAAAACTGAAGCCGGAACTTTTGGAGATCGTTTTGTATTACGATACACTGGTAAAACATTAGGAACTGATGATTTTGAAAATTTTGACAATGAACTTTTAGTTTCTGTAAAAAATAAGGTAATCAAATTAACATCAACCGAAAATATAAAAGATGTTACTATATACGATATCTCTGGTAGGCTTCTATATGGTAAAGATAAAGTTGGAACAACAGAACTACAGATTTCGAATCTGCAGTCAAGCGACCAGATTTTATTAGTGAAGGTAATACTTGAAAATAATCATACCATGACAAAGAAAGTTATATTCAAGTAAATAAAATATAATCAATAGAAAAATCCGACAGTTTTTTACTGCCGGATTTTTCCATGTTATAATAATAGATAAATAATTAAATACAAGATCAAATTGATGCTGACAAAAAATGTGCAGCAAACCCCGTGAAAAACAACCAAATCAAACCAAAACTACAAATTGTATGTCCCCGAAATTACTTTTGTTTGCCCGTTCTTTAGTTCTTAAAAGTATAGTTTTATTTTTCTTTCTAGTCTCATTTGAAATGGCAGCACAGTCTACCGTTTCAAGAATTATCACTGACTGGAAAGGTTATTGGTCATCTACTACAACAACAGGAGTAGGAAACCGCCCAGATGATGTTAATAACCTGCTGGCTTTTACATGGCATGGTACGACTTATTCAACTGGAGTTAATAACACGATTTTGAATAATAATAGTGTTACTTATAACGCCCAAAGATTTAGAGCTTTAAAAATTCAGACTTTAGGTTCAACATCGAGTATGTATTTTCTACAAGGGTCCATGATAGACGGATCTGCATCTACAGCTACATTAGTGCCGCCAATAGCAGGATCTACTGCAACTGGTGCCGAACTTGCTTCAAGATTAACAGACGGTACAAATGGTTTGACTCTGGGAACTGGAATTGCAAATATAAAAGCAGGAACTGCTGAATTTAAAATTGGAACCAATAACCTCAATCTTTCAGGTCTTGGTGATGGAATTCCCGATTTAATTGTAACTCAGGTTGCAGACCCGGGAGGTAGTACACCAGATACTTTTAAATTTATTGACGCACTAGGAAATACAGTGGGAACAGAATTATCGATAAACTTTAATTCGGTTAATGCAGTTGGAACATACAGCCTTGACTTGTTTAAAATGGATGGAACGGTAGGTTTTCCTGCAGCCTCAACCAGAGATATTCGTGTCTTAGGAATTGAAACCAGCGAATTCGGAATCACATCTGCAAATGCTGCTCAGGTGGATCGCTTTGTAGTTACTTTTTCTGGAAGCTCAGACTGTGCTTTTATTGCATTCAATACAAATTCATTAAAAATTGCAGAATTAAGTTTAATTAAAAAAGCATCAATGACCTCTTGCGGAAAAGTAGGTGATGTGATCAATTATACTTTTGATATCAAAAATACAGGCGAGGTGCCTATTACCGATATTAATGTTACTGATCCAATGCCAGGATTAGTCATTACAGGAAATCCTATCAGCAGTTTGGCAGTCGGGGCAACTGCTACGGTAACAGGAACCTATACAATCACAGCTGCCGATGTGAACTTAGGAAGAGTTATAAATTCAGCAAAAGTTACCGGAACAGATCCTTCACTAAATATTGTAGAAGATATTTCAGGGCAAACCTATACAGATAATATTGCAACAACAATTGATCTTCTAGCACCACCAACAATTGGCACAATTACCAATACAACTTGTACCGCTTTAGGAACAGTAGTATTAAATAATTTGCCATCAACAGGAACTTGGACAGTAGAAAGAAGTCCAGGTCTTGTTACTACGACTGGAACCGGAACAACAGCAACTATTACAGGTATTCCGGCCGGGACATACACTTTTAGAGTAACCAATTCTACAGGTTGCAAATCACCAGCAAGTGCAAGTGCAGTTATCACGGACCAATCTTCAACAACTTGGAATGGTACAGCTTGGTCAAATGGTACCCCAACTTCAACGAAAGGAGCAGTTTTTACAGGAGCCTATACCATAACAGCTGATTTAACAGCGTGTTCATGCACCATAAATTCTCCAGTAAATATGGTAGTGCCTTCAGGGATTACATTGAATATTGTAAATGGATTAACAGTAAATTCAGGAGCTTCATTAGTATTTAACAATAACTCAAGTTTAGTTCAAACGAATACAGGAACCAATATCAATACAGGAAATATTACATATAGAAGAGATACACAGCCCGTGCGTCGTTATGACTATACCTATTGGTCTTCACCAATTACAGCTGCACCTGCCTTTACATTGGCAAATCTTTCACCTGCTACATTAGGAGATAAATATTACAGCTATAATCCAAGTACAGGATGGGTAATAAATTACAACGGAACATTGACTATGGCAAAAGGAAGTGGCTATATTGTAAGAGCACCACAAACTTTTAGTATTGTAACACCGGCGGTTTATTCAGCTTCATTTATTGGAGTTCCTAATAATGGAAACACAACCATCGCTGTAGCTCCAAACAGCTGGAATTTAATTGGAAATCCGTATCCATCTGCAATTGATGCGACCTCATTAATTACATCTAACAGTACAATAGGAACACTTTATTTCTGGACACATAATCTGCCTCCAAGCGGATCGGTGCCAGGAGATGCTATTTACAATTATACAGCTTCAGATTATGCAGTGTTTAACTTACTGGGATCCACCGGAACTGCCAGCGGTTCTCCAGCACCAAATGGTTATATCTCTGCAGGACAAGCATTCTTTACCAATACAGGATCTGGAAGCAGTATTACATTTACCAACACTATGCGTGTGGCAGGAAACAATACTCAGTTTTATAAAACAGCCAATACAAATGCTATAGAAAGAAATCGCATCTGGCTGAATTTTACAAATGCTGAAGGGGCTTTCAAACAAGCTTTGGTAGGATATGCAGGAGGCGCAACAAACAATTGGGATTTACAATACGATGCCATTACACTTGATGGAAATACCTATATTGATTTTTACAGTATCAATGATAATACATCGCTTACCATTCAGGCGCGCGCACTTCCGTTTGATGATGCCGATGTAGTTCCAATGGGATATAAAGCTACAGTTGCAGGCGAATTTACGATTGCAATTGATCATACTGACGGATTGTTTAACCAGCAAGCAATTTATCTTGAAGATAAAAAAGCAAATATCATTCATGATTTGAAAGCTTCGGATTATAAATTCAATACCGAAACAGGAACTTTTACAGACCGTTTCGTTCTTCGTTATACCAATAAAAATTTAGGAACAGGAGATTTTGAAAATACAGAAGATGCATTATTGATTTCTGTAAAAGACAAAACAATTAAAATTATTTCTTCAAAAGAAACTATTAAAGAAGTAAACATTTATGATATTTCAGGAAAACTTCTTTACAATAAAAAGAAAATCGGGGCAGCTGAATTTTCAATTTCAAACCTGCAGGCTGCAGATCAAGTGTTAGTGGTAAAAACTGTACTTGAAAACAATGCGCTGTTAACCCGAAAGATTATTTTTAAATAAACCAACTTCCAAACAGAAAAACTCCATTTGTCAATTGATAAGTGGAGTTTTTTATTTCCAAAAAATCACCAAAAGTGGGTATTGTGTACATTTTGCAAACCCTATAATTTCGGTTAATTATACAATAAGTATTAACCTTAATTTTTAGTTTTGATTAAAAAAATACTCCTGACTTTTCTAATTGCTCTTTTATTTTATAATAATTGCCTTTACGCCCAGCAGGGAAAAATAGATATAACCTTTAATACACTTGATGACGGATTAAAAGGGGATGGTTTTAATGATGTAGTAAGAGCACTTTATTTACAACCAGACGAAAACTTATTGGTTGGAGGAGATTATCTAAGTCTTAACGGATCGTCAGTTTCCTATTTAACACGATTAAAACCAGACGGCACCATCGATGAAAATTTTAATACAGGAACAGGTTTTAATGGAAAAATATACGCCATAAACGTACAGCCCGACGGAAAAATAATCGCCGCAGGAAACTTTACAGCTTATAACGGAAACAGTGCTGGAAGAATAATTCGATTAAACAATGATGGTACACAGGATTTGTCATTTAATACCTCAATTGGAGCCCCAACAGGAATTATTTACAATATTAGTCTGCAGTCCGATGGTAAAATTATTATTGTGGGTAGTTTCACCAAATACAATACAAAAACCGTTAACAGAATAGCACGCATTTTACCAGACGGTACTTTAGATCCCTTTTTTGATACCGGAACAGGTTCCACTTTAAATATTACCAATTCCAGAATTCTTTCGGATGGGAAAATACTACTAACAGGAAATTTTATTTCATTTAATAAAATAGAAAGTAACCGTATAATTCGTTTAAACACTGATGGAAGCGTTGATACAAACTTTAATATTGGAACAGGTTTTAATGATGATGTAAATGCAATTGTAATTCAGCCCGATAGCAAAATTATTTTAGGAGGAAACTTTACTTCTTATCAAGAAAACACAGCAAATAGAATTATCCGCATAAATCAAGACGGCTCTGTCGATACAGAATTCCAAGGAACAGGTTTCAATAGTGGAAATGTCGAGATTATAAAAACGGATACTCAGGGTAACATTATGGTTGGCGGTAACTTTACAAGTAAGTATAATGGAACAGATGTCAACAGAGTAGTATTACTGGATTCAAAAGGACTTTTAAAAACCGATTTTGATATAGGATTAGGTCCTGCATCAGCATCTGTTTTTGCACTTGCTAATGATCAGGAAGGTTCATGGTTTATTGGTGGTTCATTTTCAGTTTTTGATGGGCAGAATCAAGGACGATTGGCTAAAGTAAATTTCGAAGGAGAACAAGATAGTAGTTATTTATCATCAGGTATTGGATTTAATAACTCAGTCTTTAAAATAATTCCGCTAGAAAATAAAAAAACAATTGTAGTGGGAAACTTTATCACTTTTAATAATACCCCAGCTCCTAGAATTGCAAGACTTTTGGAAGATGGTTCTTCCGATCCTGATTTTAACAAAGAACAAACCGGAGCCAATAATTTGATTAAATCCGCAATTTTGCAAGCAGATGGTAAAATCATTATTGGAGGTAACTTTACCAAATACAATGATGTTTTATGTAATCGTATGGCCAGAATTCTACCTGATGGATCTTTCGATCCTAGATTTAACATTGGATCTGGATTTAACAATCAGATTTATGCAATGGCAATTCAGTCAGATGGCAAAATAATCGTAGCAGGAAATTTTACCCGATTTAATAACGATTCTTCCGTAGAACGAATACTAAGATTATTACCAGACGGCTCTCGAGATTTTACTTTTAATGCAAGAATTGAGGCTATTATTGATGATGTCCTAGTTCAACCTGATGGAAAAATTTTAGCAGCAGGAAGATTTAACGGACATTTGGTTCGGTTAAGCAGCGATGGAAGTGTAGATCCAGATTTTAATATTGGAGTTAATGGCTTTGATAAAAATGTGTATGCAATAGCGCTTCAATCTGATAATAAAATCTTAGTCGGAGGCTCTTTTTTATCTTTTAACGGACAGTCACAAAAAAGAATTTTACGCTTAAACCCAAACGGAAGCTTAGATACCAGTTTTGATTCTGGAACTGGATTTAATAAAGGCGATGTTCGTGCTTTTCTTATACAGCCGGATGGTCGTATTTTAGTTGGAGGTTCTTTTTCGGGAACTTATAAAAACACAAGTGCTTTGCGATTAATCAGATTGATGAAAAATGGAGATTTTGATCCTTCTTTCACAGCAACTCTTAATAATAAATTGTACACTTTTGGTTTAACATATAACCATCGATTATTAATTGGGGGAGATTTTAATTCTGTTTCGGGTGTTTCTAAACATCGTATAGCAAGATTAAAACTTTGTTTAGACTCGACAACTTGGGATGGTATTTCATGGTCAAATGGATATCCGTCAGGAGGAAAAGAAATATTTTTTAAAGGTGATTTTCCAGCTTTAGTATCCTCAGATGTTTGCAGTTGTAATATCGATTCAGGAAAAGAAGTTACAATTCCAAGTGGTCAAACCTTGAGTATTGAATTTTCATATTCTGGAGAAGGGATTTTAAACCTAGAAGACTCTGCAAGTTTATATCAGTCAGATGATGATATTAAAAATACAGGAATAATACATCTAAAAAGAAACACAAAACCAATTTTAAAATTCGATTACACCTATTGGTCTGCACCCGTGCAAAATCAAAAATTAATTGATGTGTCGCCCAATACATTATATGATAAATACTTTTCCTATAATCCCGAATCTGGATGGCAGTTTGAAAATCCATATTTTGATATGATTTCAGGTAAAGGCTATATAATACGAGGCCCACAGGAATTTTCAACCTCCACAGCTTCAACTTATGAAGCCATTTTTAAAGGAATTCCCAATAATGGTAAAATTGACGTGAATATGGGAGCAGAAGATTCGTTCAATTTAATTGGAAATCCATATGCTTCTGCAATTGACGCCGATGTTTTTCTGAAGAAAAATGAATTTAAAACTAAAGGAACACTTTATTTCTGGACTCACAACACACCCATAACCAATTACGAATATACAGCTGATGATTATGCCGTTTACAATCTCGTTGGAGGCATTGGAACCAAAGCCAATTCAGATGGAATAAACGAAACAATTCCTAATGGTAAAATTGCGTCGGGACAATCTTTCTTTATCAAAAGTAATGCAGCCGGTACCATTGAATTTAATGACGGTATGCGTATTCCTAATCAAAATAACGCTTTTTTCAAACCATCAGAAAATAAGAATTTGGTAAAAGATGAAATCGAAAAACACCGTTTCTGGCTCAATCTAAGAAATAATAAAGGAGCTTTTAAACAACTTTTGGCCGGTTACGTTACAGGAGCAACAAACAATTATGATATTAATTATGATGGTGAAATTTTAGAAGGAAACCAATTTGTAGATTTTTATAGTATAGTTGAAAACAAAAAACTAGCTATTCAAGGAAGAGGACTTCCGTTTGAAGACACAGATCAGATTATTTTAGGTTATAAAACTACAATTTCAGGAGAATTTACAATTGGAATCGATCATACTGACGGGATTTTTGTCGATCAAGACATTTATCTAGAAGATAAGCTAAATCAAAATTGGCAAAACCTGCAATCTGGAGATTATGCCTTTACCAGTCCAATCGGAACATTTGAAGATCGATTTGTATTGCATTATAAATACCAAACCCTTGGAGACAAAAAAATTGAGACTCATAAAAATGATATTTTAGTTTCTTCCAAACATAAAATAATAAATATTAATTCTTTAAATGAAAATCTGAAGACAGTGGATATTTTTTGATACAAGAGGTAGATTAATCTATTCAAAAAAGAAAATTGGAAAATCAGATTTGGAGATTTCCAATCTCAATGCTGCACATCAAGTTTTACTGCTGAAAATAACACTAGAAAATGAATATTCAGAAGTTAAAAAAATCATTTTTTAAAGTAAAAACCACTAAATAATAGTTCCATCTTAGATTTTAAGGTGGATTTTTTTTATTTAAAAAAAGCCATATACATATCGTAGGTTTTTTCTGCCAAGTATTGATTTTACTGCAGTTTTTGGTTTTTAAAGCGCTGTAAATGAGTTTCTTAAAATCAGGTTTAAAATGTTAAAATTAGTTTTTTAACAAATCAGATTTATTTCAATTGTAAATAAAATCGTACCTTGTTGTGATCTTATTCGACAAACATAAATAAAAGCCGTCAAAATGCACATTTTGATTTCTTTAAAAAATCGAAAAGGCATTTACATTTTTATCCGCCAGAAATTATTGATTGCAATTTTAAATACCACTAAAAAAAGTGCATCTACAATATTTTTTTGGTTTTGATTATTGATGCGTCATTGATAGTCAAAATTTATTTTTTGAGGTATTTAGAATTATAATTTGATCAGACTTCATCTGATTTTGAATGTTCTTTTAATTAAAAAATAAGTGCGATGAAAAAAAAATTACCTGCCTCGTTTATTTTTCCCCAAAATCTACTTCATTGTTTTTCTTTATCTAGTGTAAATTCTAAAAAATCATTTTTAAAAGTAAAGCTTTCTTTACTGCTCTCCTTTGTCTGTTTTTCTCTTTGGGCACAGCCGCCGCATACCCTTAATGCAAATGGAACAGTTGTCGTTCCGGCTGGTATTACCACTATGGATGTACAAGCTTGGGGAGGAGGAGGTGCCGGAGGAGGTGCTAGTAACTCGGCCGCCCTAACCGGAAGAGGTGGCGGAGGCGGAGGCGGAGGAGCCTTTGCGCGCGGTAATATCTCAGTTACTGCTGGTGCAACACTAAACGTTAGAGTTGCCCCAGTTACAACAGGTACAACAGGTAATGGAGGTAATGGAGGAAATTCAACAATTGACAGCTACGAAACAATCTTATTTGCAGCAGGAGGAATTGGAGGTACCGCCAATTCTGCTGGCGGCACACCTGCAGGCGGATCCGGAGGTTTAAGTACCTCCTCATTTGGTTCTGTTTCAACTGTTTCTGGAGCAAACGGAGGAACTGGAAATACGGCTTTATTAAGCCTTGGACTATTCTCAGGAGCAGGAGGAACTGCTGGCGGAACTGGTGGTGGTACAGGAGGTGATGCACGTGGGAGCTTACTTTTAGGAAACGGACCAGGTTATGCTGGAAATTCGCCAGGAGGTGGTGGAAGTGGTGGTATGCAGTTGGCAGGATCTGCTGCTCAAGTTGGTGGTGATGGTGCGGCTGGTCGTGTAATTATAACTTATACTTGTCCTGCCTACAGCATTACCGGAATTTCAGCAGCAGATGTTTGTAATTCAGCGGGAACAACTTCTCTAGTAACATTAGCATCAAGTGCGGCAGGATTACCAACCGGTCCTTATGTAGTGACTTATAATCGTAGTAATCCAAGTGCAACAGGTCTTACAGCAGTAATGACGGTTACGACAGCAGGAACTGGAACTTTTACTGCCGTAGGTCTAAACACTATTGGAACAAGTACCATAACCGTTACGAATCTGACATCGGCAGCGTGTTCTTCAAATATCACAACAAATAATGTGGCTTCACTAACTATCAATGCCGCAACCGTAGGAGGTAGTGTCGCGGGAACAACGACTATTTGTTCTGGAGCAACAAGTGGTACTCTAACCTTGAGCGGACAAACTGGATCAATTATAAGATGGGAATCGGCAGTAAGCCCCTTTTCAACTTGGACACCAATTGCTAATACTACAACCACTTATACTTCGGGAGCACTTACAGCAACTACTCAATTTAGAGCCGTAATCCAAAACGGTAATTGTTCTGTGGTAAATTCATCGGTTGCGACTATTACAGTAAATCCACTTCCACAAGGAAGTTTAACGGCAAATGGTCCATTTTGTGTAACAGGATCGGGACTATTAACTTTTACAGCAACAGCAGGAACTGGACCTTATACGATAGTGTACAAAGAAAATGGCGGAGCAGATCGTACAGTAACAAATGTTACAAGTGGTACTCCTTTTGCACCCTTTACAAATCCAGTTACGGCCACTACTATCTATACTTTAGTTTCAGTAACTGGTGCCAACACTTGTTCACGAAGTACAGGATTTACAGTTGATAATGCTACCATTACCGTAAATTCCAGACTCGCTACGCCAACGTATGGAACCATTACACAGCCAACTTGCGTTTCTTCAACAGGAAGCGTTGTTTTAACTGGACTGCCGGCTACAAGCTGGACTATAAATCAAAGCGGAACTGCTTCTCAAACCTATTCTTCTTCAGGAACGACCTATACAGTTGCAAATTTAGCGCCCGGTAACTATACCTTTACGGTACAAGATGCTACCAACTGTCCTTCACAGGCAACTTCAAATTTAAATATTATTGCGGCTGTTATAAATATCTGGAACGGAACAAGCTGGTCAAAAGGAAGTCCACCAATCAGTACCGATGCTGTACGTTTTTCAGGAAATTATTCTACTACAGGAGATTTAAACGGTTGTTCTTTAACGGTTGATTCAGGTGTTACTGTTACCGTAAATTCCAATCATACTTTTACGATTTCAAATGCGGTTACCAATAACGGAGGCCAGTTGATTTTCGAAAATAATTCCAGTCTGGTACAAACCAATAATGTTACCAATACAGGAAATATCACGTATAAAAGGATTACACCTCCAGTAAGACGTTATGATTTAACCTATTGGTCAGCACCTATTACAAGAACGCCAGCTTTTACACTCTATGATTTATCAGCTGGGACTTTAGGAGATAAATATTACAGCTATGATCCAAATCTAGGTTGGATAATAAGTTACAATGGTACGCAGGAAATGCTTCCGGGGCGTGGTTATATGGTAAGAGCACCTCAAGCAAATGATATAAATACAGGAGTAAATTATGCTGCCGCTTTTGTCGGAATTCCAAATAACGGTACTATAAATGTTTCTTTAGGAACAGCCGAGAGATGGCAGCTGCTGGGTAATCCATATCCTTCTGCTATTTATGCTGACCAATTTATATTTGATAATGCGGCGAATGTATACGGAACTTTATATTTCTGGACACATAATAGTCCGCCAAGCAATGCGAAT
The DNA here is from genome assembly GCF_029360735.1 of Flavobacterium sp. H4147. Taxonomy (NCBI): domain Bacteria; kingdom Pseudomonadati; phylum Bacteroidota; class Flavobacteriia; order Flavobacteriales; family Flavobacteriaceae; genus Flavobacterium; species Flavobacterium sp. H4147. Next base: position 1,443,058 of record NZ_JARKNB010000001.1, read on the forward strand.
GCAGGAGATGCACAGTACAACTATAATAGTAATGATTATGCCATTTATAATATAACAGGAGCTACAACCGTGGGCGGACTTGTAGGTCAAGGTGCTCCAACTCCCGGAAACCAAGCAGCGCCATTAGGATATATCGCAGCCGGACAAGGCTTTTTTGCTATATCTAAAACTGGAGGAAATGCTGTTTTTACAAATGCCATGAGAGTTTCTGGTAATAATGCCCAATTTTATAAATCTACCGAAAGTAATAAAACGGCAATAGAAAGACATCGTGTATGGCTTAATTTAACCAATACCCAAGGCGCTTTTAAGCAATTACTGATTGGATATGTTGAAGGCGCGACCAATTCATGGGATCAAAATTTTGACGGAGTAACAATTGATGGAAATAAATATTTAGATTTCTATAGCATAAACGAAGGAATGAATTTAGTTATTCAAGGTCGTGCACTCCCTTTCTCTGAAACCGACGTAATACCATTAGGTTACAAATCTACAATTTCAGGAGAATTTTCGATTTCGATAGATCATGCCGATGGAAATTTAGCCACTCATGCTATTTATCTAGAAGATAAAGTGAAAAATGTTATACACAATTTACAGGAAAGTAATTATACATTTACGACTACAACAGGGACATTTTTGGAACGTTTTGCCATCAAATTTACTTCGGGTACTTTAGGAGTTGATCAGTTTGATCTGCCAGACAACAGCGTGATGATTTCTGTAAAAGATAGAACCGTAAAATTGCGATCAGAAAGTTTTATTCAAGAAGTTTCTGTTTTTGATATCTCAGGAAAATTAATCTATAACAATAAAAAAATTGAAAATACCGAATTCCAAATCGCAAATCTAATAACCGGCGAACAGCTTTTAATTGTAAAAGTAACTTTGGATAACGGAAAAACAACCACTAAGAAAATCGGTTTTCATTAATTAAAAACGTTGATATAAAAACAAAAAACCAGTTATAACTCTATAACTGGTTTTGTTTTTTTCAATTATGCACTCTTGCGCAGATTTTCATGCGTGTTTTGAATTGCTTTTTCATTCTTATAATCAATCCATTTCTGGCCTTTGAACTTTCGCATCATAATATCAAAATGACGCATTATAAGAATGTTGTACGCCGCCTTTGATAAATTAACGATGTTTTTAGGAAATGCACGTAAACTCATTGAAAATCCTGGAGTTAAATATTTCATATAATGCCAATAACCTTCTGGCATGTATAACATTTCACCGTGTTTCAAATTGGTTATATAACCTTCGGCGTTTTGCAAAGCAGGAAATTTTTCATAATCAGGATTATCAAAATCAATGTCTTCTCTCGAAATTAAAGCGTGCGGTACTTTATACATGTATCTTGATTGATCTGGAGGGAAAATCATACACTGCTTTTCACCGTGAAAATGAAAATGCAGAATGTTTGAATAATCAATATCAAAATGCATAAACACCCTTGCGTTTTCTCCGCCAAAGAAAATCATTGGTAATTGTTTAACCAATCTTAAACCAATATCCGGCCATACGAAATCATTTTTTAGTGCTGGAACTTCTTTCATAATATTGTAAAGAAAGATACGATAATTGGTAGGTTTCGATTGTAATAAATGAATATAATCGCTCATTTTCATTTTGGTATGAGCTTCATTAAAACCCTCTTCATGATTTACAGGTCTGTCATCATATAAAGGAACAGTAATTTCACCGGCAATTTCATTGATGTAGGATAATTTCCATTTTTCATACGCTGGCCAGTCTTCGGTCAGTTCTTCAACAACAACGGGAATTTGTTTTTTTACATATTGGGAAATAAAATCCTTTTTAGAAATTTTTTTTACCCTTTCTATTTCTTTTAGTTTCATTTTGCTAATAAAAAAATTGCTTATAACTGTGTCACAAGCAATTTACTAATTATTAATGATATGGATTAACTCATTTGCTTAAATTTTTGATTTGATCGATGCGTCAACGTTTCTTTCAATTGTATGTCCTGGTCTCGACCATTTTGGTTTTTCTCCCAACGAAGTAAACTTAGAATCAGCAGCTTCAACAGTTTCAGGCTGCATCAACTTGATAAAAGGTTTTTGCGGAATCAAACCTATCATTTCAAACATTTTCATGTCTTCATTCACATCGGGATTTGGAGTAGTCAGCAGTTTGTCTCCGGCAAATATGGAGTTTGCTCCTGCAAAAAAGCACATCGCTTGACCTTCACGGCTCATATTGGTTCTTCCAGCAGATAATCGGACTTGTGTTTCCGGCATAACAATTCTTGTAGTAGCCACCATACGAATCATTTCCCAGATTTCTACTGGCTTTTCTTCTTCCATTGGTGTGCCTTCAACAGCAACTAATGCATTAATAGGAACAGATTCCGGCTGCGGATTTAAAGTCGAAAGCGCTACAAGCATTCCTGCTCTATCTTCGATACTTTCTCCCATTCCTATAATTCCGCCGCTGCAAACAGTAACATTGGTTTTGCGGACATTTTCGATAGTTTGCAAACGATCTTCAAAACCTCGCGTTGATATAACATCTTTATAATATTCTTCAGAAGTATCCAGATTATGGTTGTACGCATATAATCCTGCTTCGGCTAAACGCTGTGCCTGATTTTCGGTAAGCATTCCCAAGGTACAGCACACTTCCATATCCAATTTGTTAATGGTTCGCACCATTTCTAAAACCTGATCAAACTCTTCACCATCTTTTACATTTCGCCACGCAGCACCCATACACACTCGAGATGATCCACTTGATTTTGCTCTTAAAGCTTGTGCTTTTACCTGACTTACAGTCATTAAATCATTTCCTTCAACTCCTGTGTTGTATCTGGCAGCTTGCGGACAATAGCCACAGTCTTCTGGACATCCGCCGGTTTTAATAGACAAAAGGGTAGAAACCTGAACGACATTTGGGTCGTGCTGTTGTCTGTGAATAGTAGCCGCTTCATAAAGCAGATCCATTAATGGTTTATTATAAATAGCAATAATTTCTTCCTTTGTCCAATTGTGCTTAGTAATACTCATCGTTTTAAATTTGTTTTTTGGAGTATTAAAAGTAGGTAAAATATTATAATCACCTAATTAGGTAACGATAAATATCAATTTGTAATTGTTTTTCAAAAAATAAGCATCCTAAAATCATATAATTAAGATTTATTATGATTTTAGGATTCCTGAAAAGTTATTTTTATTCCGATAAATTAATCGGCTGCATATTTGTTGTTCCAATATAACATCATCATTAAAGTTACAATTACTGATGAAGCAAGTCCTTCAAAAAGAAGACAGATACAATAAGTTGGTACTGAGGGATTTCCTCCAAACATAAAAGTTTCTGATAAAGTTCGTATATACGCATCACCACCTTTTGCATAACTGTAAATCAGTAAAGCCAGTACACTTAGTGATATTCCAACAACCGAAGTTGTCATGGCAGAAACAGCATTCGATACAAAATTCGTTTCGCCTTCATGAAGGTTCATCTGCATGGTCCTGTTTACACCATAAAATATAAAAAATACATTAAGTGTACGCAGGTAAAACAAATCAGCAAGACCCAATAGGTTCATTAGTAAAAAATAAATGCCAATTCCAAGGAATATCAAAAACCCGTTTAGTATTTCTTTCGGTAGTTTCATAATAATTATTTTTAGAGGTTAGTATTATAATTATTTGATAAGCAGGTAGGTATATCAAATTTACTAAAAAAATAACTACGATGGTTTAAAAAATACCAAAAGTAAATGAAGTATTATTACTGTAAGCGGCTCACAAATGTTAGAGAATCCTGCTGATCCTTATTTAATTGTGCTTTTAGAAGATCTAAAGAACCAAATTTCTGCTCCTCACGAAGATATTGCAGCAGCGAAACTTCTATTTTTTTGCCATAAATGTCGGCATCAAAATCAAAAAGATTTACTTCGATGGTTTGCTTTTGTCCGTTTATAGTTGGATTAAAACCAATGTTCATCATTCCGTAAACTTCCAAATCGTCTATGAAAGCCTTAACAACGTACACGCCATTTTTGGGAATCAGTTTGTATTCTTCATCGATTTGAATATTGGCAGTTGGAAAACCAATAGTTCTTCCCAATTGTTTTCCTTTTACAACTTCACCAGTTAAGAAGTAATCATATCCCAAATAATCATTTGCCAGATTCATGTTTCCTTCCTGAAGTGCTTTTCTGATTTTGGTCGAACTTACAGAAACATCTTGAATTTCCTGTGCCGTTATCTGTTCAACTTCAAAACCATATTCGGCTCCAAAAGCAATTAAATTATCAATATTGGCAGTACGGTTTCTTCCAAAACGATGATCGTGTCCAATAATTATTTTATGAATATGAAATTGATCTACTAGTATAGAGTGAACGAATTCTTCTGCGGTAAGTCGTGAAAAACTTTCGTCAAATGGATGAATGATTAGATTTTCGATTCCGGTTGCCTCCAGTAATTTTGTTTTTTCAGAAATAGTATTTAAAAGTTTTATTTCTGATTTCTCTTGAAGAACCATTCTCGGATGTGGGAAAAAAGTAAGAACAAGACTTTCATATTTCCCATTTTCAGTGTTTTGAGTAATTCGTTCCAGAATTTTTTTATGACCAATATGTACGCCATCAAAAGTACCAAGTGTCAAAATAGTTTTCTTGGCCGAATGGAAATCGTTTATAGAATGAAAGAGCTTCAAAACAAATTATTTAAGATGCTGCAAATTTATACTATCTATTTTAAATTTAATACTAACAGGAATTGATTTTTTAGTTTGATTTTATTTCTTCTGTCGAAAAAAAATCCAATTCGTCGACTAAAAAACGTAAAATGTCGTTTAGATGTAAGAATTTGATTTAAATCATTTAATTTTGAGTAACCAATAAAAAAATCCTATAAGCATGAAGAAACAATTACTTTTATTTCTGATTATACTTTCGTTTGCAAAAATTCATGCTCAAAGCGATGATTTGTGGCAGAAATCCAGTTCAGTTTCAGGAAAACAAATTCAATCTGCTGATTCACAAAGGAAACTATATTATAAATTAAACACTGATTTCTTAACGGCTAAACTCAGCAATACTGTCAATAAATCATCTTCAGAGAACATTACTGAAATTACCATTCCTAACTCTCAAGGAATTTTGGAAAAATTTCAGATTTGGGAATCATCAAACTTTGATCCAGAACTTCAAGCAAAATATCCTGAAATCAGAGCCTATCAAGGAAAAGGAATAGATGATAAATCAGCCGTAATCCATTTTAGTTTTTCTCCAAGAGGAATTCAGACCATGGTTTTTCGTGCTGATAAAAACACAGAATTCATAGAAGCAAACCCCGAAAATAAAGGAGAATATGTTCTGTTTTCTTCTAAAGATGCTGCTTCAAAAGTAAGGTTGGAGTGTAAAACTTTGGATTTATTATCAGAAACACACCTGACTTCTAAAACAGCAAAAACAGCTTCCAATGATAAAGTATTTAAAACACTTCGCCTGGCATTGTCTTGTACAGGTGAGTACACATCATATTTTGGAGGAACAAAAGCGTTGGCATTGGCCGGAATGAATGCAACGCTGACCCGTGTTAACGGAGTGTTGAATAAAGATTTAGCAATACAATTGGTTTTAATTGCCAACAATGATGCCGTAATTTATACCAACGCTTCTACAGATCCATATTCTAATGCAGCAGCTGGTGCAGACGGAGCATGGAATCAGGAAGTGCAAAGTACACTTACTTCTGTTATTGGAAATGCCAATTATGATATTGGACATTTATTTGGTGCTTCTGGCGGAGGCGGAAATGCGGGATGTATAGGTTGTATTTGCACCAATCCAACTACTGGAAATCCGTTAGGAAAAGGAAGTGCTTTTACGTCACCATCGAATGGACAGCCTGAAGGCGATACTTTTGATATTGATTTTGTCATTCACGAAATCGGACACCAATTAGGAGCCAATCACACTTTTTCATATGATTCAGGCGAAAGAACTTCTGTAAATGTCGAGCCGGGAAGTGGTTCTACTATTATGGGATATGCTGGAGTAACAAATGATTATGATATTCAAAATAATTCTGATGATTATTTTGCCTATGCCAGTATTTGGCAGATTCAAAATACACTTTCCAATAAAACGTGTCCCGTAAGTACCAGCATAACCAATAATCCTCCTGTAATAAGTGCAGGAATCGATTATACAATTCCTATTTCAACTGCATTTGTTTTAAAAGGAACTGGTTCAGATGCTGAAGGTGATGCGATAACCTATACTTGGGAAGAATACGATAATGCCATTAATACTGCAGGATCAACCAGTATCGCTTATCCAACAAAACCTGATGGACCTTTGTTTAGATCATTTCCTCCAACAAGTTCACCAATACGTTATATGCCAAGTTTAAGTTCTGTACTTGCCAATCAGCTTACTACCACTTGGGAGTCTGTTGCGTCAATTGACAGAACATTGAATTTTACGTTAACCGGACGCGACAATGCAGCTATGGGTATGGCACAAACCAATACAGATGCAATGGTGGTGAATGTGGTATCTTCAGCAGGGCCTTTTACTGTAACTTCACATAACGGTACGGATTTAAGCTGGCAGCAAAATACCGTACAAACCGTAAGCTGGAGTGTAAATAATACTAATACACTTCAGGGTTCATCAAATGTAAATATTAAATTATCTACAGATGGCGGTTTGACTTTTCCTATAACATTGGTTTCAAATACACCTAATGATGGTTCTGAAGCGATTACACTTCCAGCAAGTGTACCATCTTCTACAAACTGCAGAATTTTAATAGAGCCAACCGCAAATATTTATTATGCGGTTAACAGTAAACCTTTTGCAGTAGGATATACTTCATCTACAAGCTGTAATACTTATAGCTTTGGAAGTGCTTTTAGTATTCCTTATTCAACAAGTTATACTACAAGAACGGTTAGTGTTCCATCATCAACAGGAACTATTTCAGATGTAAATGTTTCGGTTAATGTAACCCATGCAAGATTTTCAGATGTTGAAATTCAAATCGTAAGCCCGCAGGGAACAATCGTTCGATTATTTAATAAATCATGTGGAAGTACCAACTCTACTTTAGCGCTTCAGTTTGATGATTCTGGAAATTCTCTAGACTGTAATGCAACTACAGAACAAATCGTTATTCCTGCAGAAGCTTTAAGTGCGTTTAATGGTCAAACCGCTCAAGGTACTTGGACTTTTAGAGTTCGTGATGCCGTTTCAGGAATGTTTGGAACCATAAATTCGGCTTCGGTAAATATTTGCAATCAAACCTTTACTTTAGGAACAGAAGATTTTGAGACGATCGATTTTGCTTTATATCCAAACCCGAATAAAGGAAGTTTTACGATTCAGTTCCAAAATGAATCTCCTCAGGTTAAAGTTTTTGTACATGATATTTTAGGAAAAACTATTTATTCAAATACATTCCAAAGTTCAGGTACTTTTAATCAAAACATTCAATTGCCAACGATTTCAGCAGGAATTTATTTGGTAACAGTAATTGATGGTCATAAAAGAACCGTGAAAAAAATAATTGTAAACTAAAGGTTTTAAAATTCCAATATTAAAAATCCAAATTCCAATTGAAACAGTTGGAATTTGGAATTTAAAAAATTGGAATTTAAATTTTAGGAATTCGCCATCGCCATACAAACAATACTAATTTTGACTCCGGGAATCTTTAACAATGCTCTTGAACAAGCTTCGAGTGTCGCGCCTGTTGTAAGCACATCATCGACCAATACAAAATGTTTGTTTCGGTTTTCTTCGGTAGAAACCACATCAAAAATGTTTTCAATGTTTTCAGATCTTCCCAAAAGATTTTTTTTAGATTGGGTTTTAGAATACTTTTTTCGATACAAAACAGAACTATTGAAAGGAATTTTTAAACCTTCGGCAAGAGCTTTTCCAAAAGTCGTCACTTGATTATAACCTCTTTCTTTAAACTTTTTAGGATGAAGCGGAACCGGAATTATCATATCAAAAGGGAATTCTGGTTTTAGTTCCTGCAGGTCTTCTACATACCAATTGCCCAAAACAGTTCCAATTTCTTCATGTCCTTTGTATTTTAAATTGTGAATGAGTTCTTGAACGATTCCTTTTTTATTGAAATAAATAAATGCCGAAACATGCTGAATATCGATTTTTCCATAGAACTTTTTAACTGCCTGATTATCGGGATCTAGATGATATTGTGTCAGAGGGAGTTCATGACGGCAATTGGTACATAAAACCACTTCATTTGTCATTAAAACAGAGCGGCATCCAGAGCAAACTTTAGGAAAAAAGAGATCAATAATAAAATTAAACACAAATAGAAAGAATTTAGTTACAAAAATAGCAAAATACCCGCTTCAATCTTTTTTATTTTTCTTTTTTTTATAAGTACTTTTTATATTTTTGCAGTACTATGGCAAAACAAGAAGATATATTTAAGAATGTGGTTTCGCACGCAAAAGAGTACGGATTTATATTTCCGTCAAGCGAAGTTTACGACGGTTTAAGTGCAGTTTATGATTACGCACAAAACGGTGTCGAATTAAAAAAGAATATCCGTGAATATTGGTGGAAATCAATGGTTCAGATGAATGAAAATATTGTGGGCCTTGACGCTGCAATATTAATGCATCCAACAACTTGGAAAGCTTCAGGCCACGTTGATGCCTTCAATGATCCATTAATTGATAATAAAGATTCTAAAAAAAGATATAGAGCTGACGTTTTAGTTGAAGATCACGCTGAAAAAATTCATCAAAAAGCGCAAAAAGAAATAGACAAAGCAAAAGCTCGTTTTGGCGATGCATTCAACGAACAGGAATTTGTAACTACAAATGCCCGCGTAATTGAATATTTAGCAAAAGAAAAAGAAATTAGAGAGCGTCTTGGGCGTTCTTTAGGGAATGGCGATTTAGAAGATGTAAAAGCTTTAATAGAAGAGCTTGAAATCGCTGATCCTGAAACGGGTTCTAAAAACTGGACAGACGTAAAACAATTCAACTTGATGTTCGGAACTAAATTAGGAGCTTCTGCAGAAAATGCAATGGATCTGTATTTACGTCCAGAAACTGCACAAGGTATTTTTGTGAACTTCTTAAATGTTCAGAAATCAGGTCGTATGAAAGTTCCTTTTGGAATTGCTCAAACGGGTAAAGCATTTAGAAATGAAATCGTTGCAAGACAATTCATTTTCCGTATGCGTGAGTTCGAACAAATGGAAATGCAGTTTTTCGTGCGTCCTGGAGAAGAAATGAAATGGTACGAGCACTGGAAAACAACTCGTTTAAATTGGCATTTGTCTTTAGGATTAGGAAAAGAAAACTACCGTTTCCACGATCACGAAAAATTAGCACACTACGCAAATGCAGCTGCTGATATCGAGTTTAATTTCCCTTTTGGTTTCAAAGAATTAGAAGGTATTCACTCTCGTACAGATTTCGATTTAAAAGCTCACGAAGAATATTCTGGAAGAAAACTTCAGTATTTTGATCCTGAATTAAACGAAAACTATGTGCCATACGTAGTAGAAACTTCAGTTGGTTTAGATCGTATGTTCTTAGCCGTTTTTGCTACTTCATTACAAGAAGAAACTTTAGAAGATGGTTCAGAAAGAACAGTTTTAAAACTCCCTGCAGTATTAGCACCAACAAAAGCGGCGGTTTTACCATTAATTAAGAGAGACGGATTACCAGAAGTTTCAAGAAAAATCATCGAAGATTTAAAATGGGACTTCAATGTAGCTTATGATGAGAAAGATGCTGTTGGACGTCGTTATAGAAGACAAGACGCATTAGGAACTCCATTCTGTATCACAGTTGACCATCAAACTCTTGAAGACGAAACAGTAACTATTCGTCATAGAGATACGATGAAACAAGACCGAGTTAAAATCTCTGAATTAAGAGGTATTATTGAAAACGAAGTTTCGATGAAAAACTGGTTAATGAAAATGTAATTTTCGATTATAAATCATATAAATCCCAAACTCACTTTAAAACGAGTTTGGGATTTTTAGTTTTCAGCAAATTGTATTTCGTCGGATTTTTGTGTATTTCGTCTGTATGTTTTAACTTTTTGAAGTAATGTATTAACAATGAATAAGTTGAAATAATCAAATTCGTAATTTTATTGTGAATAAAGTGCTGAAAAAAATAATATCTTCAAAAAAACAATTTAAAACTGTTTCCTAAATTCACAAAAAATCAAATAGCAGAATTTAAAATTAGTAGTGAATTAATTTGAAAAAGTACTCATATATAATTATTGATGATGATGCCGAGAGTATTTCGAAAACCAAAAGGATAGCTGAAGGTTTTTCGGAACTATCTTTTTTGGCATCCGCAGTAAATTATCACGAAGGTTTAGATCTGGTTTTAGAACATAGACCTGCTATTGTCTTTTTAGAAATAAACCCAAAAAATCCTTCCAGCTTCTTATCACTTAATTTTATTGATGAACTACATCGATATTTAAGTGTTATACCAAAAATCGTAGTTATTACAAATGAAAAAGACTTAGCTTTTGAAGCGATTAAATATGGTGTTTTTGATTACATTGTACGTCCGGTAGTTTCGTCTGAACTGCTCAAAACAATTTTAAAACTTAATAAAACTTCTGCGGAGATAAATCCGGTCGATTTAAGACCCGAAATTCTCCTTCCTGCACCATTAGTTCCAATTGAACCTCAAGTGGTAAACAAGCCGCTTATTATCTGCATTAAATCCTATGGCGATCACCGTTATTTAAATGCAGATGACATTTGTTACTTTCAAGCCGATAACAATTCAACAGATATTTACTTAAATTCGGGTGAAATGATAACAGCATTTAAAACTTTAAAGCATTTTGAGCATGTTTTGAATTATCCGTTTGTACGAATTCATAACAGCTATATTGTGAATAGAAATTACATTTCGAGAATTCATAGCGGAAACTCAGTTTGTTATATTAAAAACGTCTCGAAAAAGATTCCTTTTTCAAAAACTTACAAATCCAATGTAGATCAGATAATTGCAGATTTTTCTGAAGGAAATTACTTAGAGGTCTAGTAATTAATAAGTTACATCTTATTTCTTAGTCATTGACTATCAATTGGGTATGTTTCACCATAAAGCCATTTTTTCGTATACATTTTTTTTGATTTCGGTAGTAGTTTTACACCATGATTCACAACCCAGTAATCATAAAGCCCCAAAAAAAGTCAAAAATTTAAAAAAACTAAAAGTTATGAAAAAAACAGCTTTAACATTCGGATTATTCTCATTAGCAATGGTTGCAACTTCATTTGTATTACCAGCTTCGACAACTCTTTCTAATGAAAAATTAAGCGTAGTTTCTCCTGTAGATGGTTCTACTGGAGGAGGAAGAAAACAAGATCCACGTATTGCTAATAATAAGGTAGTAGTTAAAAACAACGAAGGTTTTGCTAATATCAACCAATCTTTCGGTGATTCTAAAAAAATAGATTAATTAAAAGAAAATATTTACAAAGGTCTTTTAGGCTGTCAATTTTTTGACAGCCTTTTTTTATGTTTGTAGTTTTAGTATTTTTGGTAAAATTCAAAACTTGCATTGAAAAGATATTGTCCAATATTATTGTTTTTATTGTTGATTTTTTCAGGTTGTACCCAAAAGAAAAAATCAAAGGAACTAACTTCAGTGCAGGATAGTCTTCCTGTTTATTTGTCATTGGCAAATGATATTCAGCTAAATTACGACCTTAAGCAAAAATATGCTCAAAAGGCATTTTCTATAGTGGTAAAACAAAAAAATGATTCTATTAATAGAGTTAATTTGTTTAAGATTGCTAATAGGTACTACAATATGAATGATTTTAAATCATATCATGCAATTTCACAATTGGTTTTAGACAGGTCCATAAGCAGTAAAGATTCGGCAAGTATTGCAAAAGCGTATATCTATCTGGGCGATTATTACAGTTCAAAAGTAATTTCTGATAGTGCTTTTAGAAATTATTTTCTAGCACAAAAGATTTATTTGCAGATTAACGATCAATATAATCTCGCAAAAACCTTATTAAGCAAAGCAAGTCTGCAATACAATGAATCTGATTTTTTTGAAAGCGAAATATCTGTCTTCAAAGCTTTAAGCATATTGAAAAATCAAAAAAATGTAAATGACCAGCTTTATGAATGTTATAATTTGTTGGGTATTTTATATAATGAAAGAGAAGAATATGAAAAAGCCCTTGAATATCAGAATAAAGCTTTAAATACTTTGAATGATAAATCGATTCCAGCCGATCTTCAGCTGAAAGCGACTTCTTTAAACAATATCGGATTTGTTTACATGCGTATGAAAAACTACAAACAAGCCATTGTTTATTTTGAAAAAGGACTTCAAGAAAAAAATCTATTCGAAGAAAAAACTATTTTATACGCGATGCTGCTTGATAATCTGGCTTATTCAAAATTGAAATCAGAACGATTGGATGGACTTCCGGATCAATTTTACCGATCTCTAAAAATCAGAGATAGCCTGGGATTAAAAATGGCCAAAATATCCAATCAAATTCATTTGTCTGAATATTATGCATTTAAAAGGGATACTTTTAGAGCTATACAATTTTCGAAACAAGCTTTGCTTCTCTCGCGTTCTTCAGATAAATTAGCAAATACGTTACTAGCTTTAAAACAAATCGCTGTAGTAGATCCTCGAAATGCTTCAAAATATTCAAGAGAATATATTTTGTTGAATGATAAAATGCTGAAAGCTGAACGTAATATGGGAGAGAAATTCTCTCGAATTGAATACGAAACGAGCGAAATTAAAGATCAAAATTCGAATTTGCAGGAACGAAACCGCACATTAATTTATGTTTTCAGTATTTGTACTTTAATTGGATTGTTTTTTTATGTCTATAAAACGCAGCAGGCGAAAAACCGAGAATTGCTTTTTAAACAACAGCAGCAAATTGCCAATGAAGATATATACAATTTAATGATTTCTCAGCAAAACGAAATTGAATCAACCCGAATAAATGAAAAGAAAAGAGTCGCGCAGGAATTACACGACGGCGTATTGGGCAGAATGTTTGGGGTAAGAATAAGTTTGGACAGTCTTGATAAAATTGATGAAACAGAAGCCGCCGATAAAAGAAAGAAATATTTGGCTGAGTTAAAAAATATAGAAGAAGATATACGGGAAATATCGCATGATTTAAATAGAGAAAAATCGGAATTAATTAATAATTTTATTTTAATTTTAAACAAATTATTTGAAAATCAGAGGAATATATATCCGTCTAAGTTAGAAGTTTCTTTTGATAATCAGATTAAATGGGAATCTATAAGCAATATGGTCAAGATTAATTTGTACCGTATTGTTCAGGAAGCACTTCAGAATTGTAATAAATATGCTAAAGCCAATCTTATCAAAATAGAATTTAAAAAACATAAGGAAGATGTAATTCTTTCGATTTTAGATGATGGAGCAGGGTTCAATACAAAACGTACTAAAAATGGTATTGGACTGCATAATATTGAATACAGAGCAAAAGAATGTAACGGAACGGTTATCATAAAATCAGCCAAAGGAGAAGGGACACTTCTTATAATTAAAGTTCCAATCGACCCAAATAATAACCTGCAAAAAACGATTTAATTTGAAAACCCCACTTTCGGATTTAAAGAAACCTAATATTTTAATCGTCGATGATCATCCTTTTATCATCGAAGGCTATAAAAATGCCATAACGCGATATAAACCTAAAGAATATGAGTTTATAATTTCGCAAGCTCACGATTGCAGATCGGCTTATGATTTACTCGAAGATCAGGAAACGCCAAAGTTTGAAATCGCATTTCTGGATATCAGCATGCCCGCTTATGAAGAAAAAGATCTTTTTTCGGGCGAAGACCTGGCAAAACTTATCTTGAAAAAAATGCCCGAATGCAAGATTGTTCTTTTAACAATGTATACCGAGCTTCTTAAAATTAAAACCATCATCAGGTCGATAAACCCAAACGGACTAATCATTAAAAACGATCTTACTTTTGATGAACTGCTTCTGGCGTTTGATAAAGTAATGAAAAACGAAAAATATTACAGCCAGTCGGTAATGAAAATGCTGAATCAATCCGCGCATAATTCAATAGAAATTGATGAGTTTGATAAACAGATTTTGTTTCAACTATCAAAAGGAACCACAGTTCACGAAATGCCAAAATACATCCCGATTTCGCTGCATGAAATTGAAAAACGACTGCTAAGCCTAAAAGAACTTCTAAAAGTACGATCTGGTGTCGATAGTGATTTGGTGAAAGAAGCCAAGAGTAAAGGACTTTTCTAAATAAATTCAAATAAAAAAATCCAAATTCCAAATGTAAGCCATTGGATTTTGGATTTTTTTTTATTTTAAAATTTAAAAAAAAATTATTCACTCAAAGCATCCCAGCCTCTTGCTTTCAAAGCGATTTTGGTATTGGCACGAGTTACTAAGTGAATACCTTCACTTTCTTCGGTCATATGACCAATAATGGAGAAGTTTGGATTCCCTTTTATTTTGTTGAAATCATTAATATCAATAGTAAAAAGAAGCTCATAATCTTCACCTCCGTTAATAGCAACTGTTGTACTGTCGATATTGAATTCTTCGCAAGTCGAAATAAACTGCGGATCTAATGGCAGTTTATCTTCATACAAATTACAGCCTACTTTTGACTGTTTGCAGATATGAATAATTTCAGAAGAAAGTCCGTCTGAAATATCAATCATCGAAGTTGGTTTTATTTCAAGGGCGTGCAAAAGTGTGCGAACATCTTTGCGGGCTTCCGGTTTTAATTGTCTTTCGACCAAATACGTGTAAGGATCTAAATCTGGCTGGTTGTTTGGGTTTACCTGAAATACCTGTTTCTCACGTTCCAAAACCTGCAATCCCATATAAGCCGCACCAATATCTCCAGTTACGACTAATAAATCGGTTTGTTTAGCGCCGTTTCTATATACAATTTCATCTTCATCGGCTTCACCAATTGCAGTAATGCTGATAATTAATCCTTTTTGTGATGAGGTAGTGTCCCCGCCAATTACGTCAACTTTATATTCTTTTGAGGCATGTGTAATTCCCTCGAATAATTCTTCTAAAGCCTCCAGCGGAAAACGATTTGAAACAGCAACCGAAACTGTAATTTGTGTCGGTTTTGCGTTCATAGCGCAAATATCAGATACGTTTACAACAACGGCTTTGTATCCTAAATGTTTCAATGGCATATACGCCAGATCAAAATGAACACCTTCTATTAATAAATCAGTTGATACAACTACTTTTTTATTTTTAAAATCAAGAACAGCTGCATCATCACCAATACTTTTTAAAGTTGATTCCTGAGTAACATCAAAATTTCGGGTTAAGTGGTCAATCAAGCCAAATTCGCCCAATTGAGCTATACTGGTTCTCTGCGGGTTTTTATCTTCGATCATTTCTTTAAGTTCCAAAGTTATTAAGTGGCAAAGGTACAAAGGTTTTTTCTTTTAGAGGTACAAAGGCACAAAGGTTCAAAGGAGTGAAGTTTTTTTTGATTTTTAAGTAAAGGCATCAATTTTACAGACGTAGTGCTATGTATTTCTCTGTTTTTCAGTATGAAAAAAAATATTTTTAAAATTGTTTTTTCCTGCTGACAAACTGTTGTCACCGACCCATTTTAATTTTGGAGTATAGAAATTTAAAAACGTATACATCATGAAAACATTAGAAGCACAAGTAATTACATCAGAAGATTTACTAAAACACTGGCAGGGTCACCGCGCACTTACGCGTCGTTTAATCGAATTGTTTCCAGAAAAAGATTTCTTTGAATTTTCAATAGGAGGAATGCGTCCTTTTGCAAAATTGGTTGATGAGCTTTTGGCAATTGCAGCTCCAGCATTAAAAGGAATTGTAAACAGAGAAGCTCAGCCTTATACAGAAGGAGCTGAAAAATTGATTTTTAAAGCTCAATATCTTGAAAAATGGGACGAAGCTACAGAAGAGATAAATAAATACTGGGAGCAGTTATCTATTGAAGATTTCAGTGAAACTTTTAACCTTTTCGGACAGTACGAATTTCCAATTATTCAAAATATTTTGTATTTTATTGATAATGAAGTACATCACCGTGGACAAGCTTACGTATATTTGAGAGCCCTAAACATTGAACCACCATTTTTCTGGGAAAGATAATGAGTATTAAATGCCTTTATTCCATTAACAATTAAATCCTAAGACTATGAGTTTAAAAAGAATAATGTCCAATTATGCAGATTATAATTTATGGGTAAACCAGCAATTCGTAAGTTGGCTTTCGCCGAAATCTGATGAACTGCTTTATGCAGAAGCCATTTCGAGTTTTTCAAGTATAATGAAAACACTCGATCACATCTGGAGCACAGAAGAATATTGGTTTTCGGTTATTTCTGAAACTCCAATGAAAGAAAAGAAAGACATCAGCGAATTATCCAGAGATGAGATATTTGCTGGTCTGCTGGACTCGTCTACAAGATTGAGAAACCTTATTCATTCAATGTCTGATGAAGATTTAATTAAAGAAGTTAAAATTATCAATCCGTGGTTTGAATGTGAGGAACCTATTTCAAATTATCTGATTCAGGTCATCAATCATGGCACCTATCACAGAGGTCAGATCGTAACGATTGGACGAAATGTTGGAATCACAGACGCCTCAAATACCGATTATAATTTTTATAATGTCGTAAAGGCAAAACAATAACTAAAAAACTCCCAAAGATGAAATAAATCTCTTTGGGAGTTTTTTTATAAAAGCCTTTTTTTATTGACTTCTAATAATTCTAAGGTTCGTGTTTTTAATATTTCAGGCTCTAGGATTTTGGCATAATCACCAAACATTAAAAACCAGCGCGGAAAAGCATTATTGATATCACTGCTCATAAAAGTCATTTCGATTTCGTCGCCAACTTCTTTCTGAGAAATAAAACCATGATATTTTCTTTCTTGAGCCAGATATCTTGCGATTTTCTTTTCGACCAAAATCCGAACTTTTGTAGTTGGATGAGCTGTTTTGTCTTTAGCCAGATAATTTTCCAATGGTTCATGTTCGATTGTAAAATCGAGTTCTGTTTTTTTAATTCCGTGAATACGGTCAGTTCTAAACTGGCGGTAATCTTTTCGAAGATGACAATATCCTAAAAAATACCAGTTGTTATTATCATGAAAAACACCCACAGGTTCCAGGTTTCGCTGTGTGGTTTCATCTTTTTCAAAAGTTTTATAGGTAAGAAGAATTTGTTTCTTTTCGGCAATTCCTTCAAATAGAATTGCTAAAGTATTGGGAGAATTATCATTGAACATTGGTTCTGCAGTCTGCATCAAAATTCTCGATTCGATGTTCGAAAGATAATCTTTATCGTTACTTCTTAATACCGATTTCAACTTATACATCGCCGAAGCGTAATGTGTTCCTAAAGACGGATCAGTAAATTTCTGCATCAATTTTTCGGCGGCGATAAAGCTGCTTACTTCCTCGCGGGTAAACATAACGGGCGGAAGTCTGTAACCCTCCATTAAAGCATAACCAACGCCGGCTTCGCTATAAATAGGAACGCCCGAAGCTTCAAGAGTACGAATATCTCTGTAGATAGTCCGGAGACTACAGTCAAAACGATCGGCTAATTCCTGAGCTTTTACAATTTTTTTAGATTGCAATTGAATCAAGATAGCCACAATTCGGTCAAATCGTTTTGGAGTTTCGTCAAGCATTTTTTTATTTTTTGAACTTCAAAGTTACAAAGGTTAAAAGTTTTAAGAAATAAAAAAGCTGTCCCAAATTGAGACAGCTTTCTATTTTGTAAGTTATAAAAATGAATTAAAATCTATACAAAAGCCCAAACTGCGGCTGATCGAAGATGTTTTCAAACAAATTGATGTTCAAATTGAAAGTATCCGATGATGGGCCATCTTCAGGAGAAACGCTGTTGTACGACAATATGTTTGCTAATGTAAAAGTCACAGCGATATTTTTGGTAATAAAATAGTTTAAACCAACATTAATGTCAGCCGTTACACTATTGGTAGTATCGTCTGTTGTAGGACCTTCAACTCTATTTCTTCCGTAACCTACACCAGCTTCGGCAAATGTTTTAAGACGTTTTTGATCTAATTCTAAAAAATAGTAACGAGCGAATGCACCCACTCCAAAAACATTTGTTTTAATATCAGTAGATTCTACTTTGTTACTTCCTACTGTTACTTTTGCTCCAACAGCAAATTTGTCATTTAAAAAATAACCAAATGATGGAGTAACTGCATAATAATCTTCATCGCCGCCAGTGCTGACTTTGATAGCTCCTTCAAGAATCATATCTCCTGATTGAAAAGTTACACCTTTAGCAGAATGCATTTCTGAATCGACTTGATCTTGTTGGGCATTTGCAAAATAAAAAGTGAAAAGTGCTAATAAAACAGAAAATTTGGTTTTCATAATTATATATATTTAAAATTTGTAAGATTAAAGATATATTTTCTGATTTTAATTGACTTTATCTTTGCTTGAATGCGTTAATAAACAATTTTTTAGGTTAATATTTTGATATTTTTGAAGGTTTTTTCCTGTTTATAATTGAATGTTTTTAGAAGAATTTAAGAAACAAAAAACCCAACAACTTTCGTTATTGGGTTTATATTTTTATTCTTGTTTCTTTCTTCTTTTTTCTAAAAAAGGCTTAGTCATTTAATTTCAAAACAGCCATAAACGCTTCTTGAGGAATTTCAACGTTTCCTACTTGTCTCATACGTTTTTTACCTTTTTTCTGTTTTTCAAGAAGTTTACGCTTACGCGAAATATCTCCACCATAACATTTTGCGGTAACGTCTTTACGAAGTGCTTTAATCGTTTCACGCGCAATGATTTTCGCACCAATCGCGGCTTGAATCGGAATATCAAATTGCTGTCTTGGAATCAATTCGCGTAATTTCTCGCACATCTTTTTACCAATGTTATACGCATTGTCTTCGTGAATCAAAGCCGAAAGCGCATCAACAGACTGTGCATTTAATAGAACATCCAGTTTTACTAGTTTTGAAGTTCTCATTCCAATAGGAGAGTAATCAAAAGAAGCATACCCTTTAGAAACAGTTTTTAAACGATCGTAAAAATCAAATACAATTTCTGCAAGCGGCATATCGAAATTCAGCTCAACACGCTCTGTTGTTAAATAGGTTTGGTTGGTAATTAAACCACGTTTTTCGATACACAAACTCATTACGTTTCCTACGTAATCAGCTTTTGTAATGATGGTTGCTTTAATAAATGGCTCTTCAACGCGATCTAATTTTGAAGGTTCTGGTAAATCAGAAGGGTTATTTACTACGATCGCCGTTTCTGGATCTTTTTTAGTGTAAGCAAAATACGAAACGTTAGGAACTGTTGTAATTACAGTCATGTCGAACTCACGTTCTAAACGTTCCTGAATGATTTCCATGTGAAGCATTCCTAAGAATCCGCATCGGAAACCAAAACCTAGAGCGGCAGAACTTTCAGCAGTAAATACTAAAGAAGCATCGTTTAGCTGCAGTTTTTCCATAGAAGCTCTAAGGTCTTCATAATCTTCGGTATCAACTGGATAAATTCCGGCGAATACCATTGGTTTTACATCCTCAAAACCAGTAATCATATTCGTTGTCGGAATTTTTGCATCTGTAATAGTATCACCCACTTTTACCTCACGGGCTTCTTTAATACCAGAAATCAAATAACCAACATCTCCAGCCGAAACCAGATTTTTAGGAACTTGATTTAGTTTTAAGGTTCCAATTTCATCAGCAAAATATTCATTGTCCGTAGCCATGAATTTAATTTTCTGACCTTTTTTAATCTCACCGTTTACCACTCTGAATATTACCTCAATTCCACGGAATGGGTTATAAACCGAGTCAAAAATTAGCGCCTGTAATGGCTCTTCTGGATCTCCTTTTGGAGCTGGGATTTTTTCAATAATAGCCGCTAAAATATTTTCAACACCAAAACCTGTTTTTCCAGAGGCATGAATAATATCTTCTAATTTACATCCCAATAAATCGATAATATCATCGCTTACTTCTTCAGGATTTGCACTTGGTAAATCTACTTTATTTAAAACAGGGATAATTTCTAAATCATTCTCTAAAGCAAGATATAAATTAGAAATAGTCTGCGCCTGAATACTTTGAGCCGCGTCTACAATTAAAAGTGCTCCTTCGCAGGCTGCGATAGATCTTGAAACTTCGTACGAGAAATCCACGTGACCGGGAGTATCAATCAAATTCAAGATGTATTCTTCACCTTTATAAGTGTATTCCATCTGAATGGCGTGACTTTTAATAGTAATACCACGCTCACGTTCTAAGTCCATGTTGTCCAGCAGCTGTGCTTTTTCCTCACGGGCAGAAACGGTTTGAGTGGCACTTAGTAATCGGTCAGCCAATGTACTTTTACCGTGGTCAATGTGTGCAATAATGCAAAAATTACGTATCTTCTTCATTGTATTATATCAGTTCTCTAACGAGTTTTAGTATTTTTTGTATATAAATTGCGCTGCTGCAATAGCTTTAGAGCATCTTATTTAAGGGGCAAAGATAGCGCAAAGTTTTGGATTCTGGAATGCTGAACAGCCGATAGTTAAACATGAAACTTAAAAAGCGCTTTAAAATTCGAAATTAAATCCTTTTTCTGTTAATTTTTTATAGATTTCAGGATCAAATTTGAAGAGTTTTGCCGCACGGTGCGAAACATCCTGTTGTTTTTCGTCTAAGGCCACAAGTAATTTCATGTGCAGAATTTTTCTTCGGAAATTCGATTTATCTAATTCAATACCAAGGATTTCTTCATACAAATGCATAAGCTGCAACAACGTAAATTTTTCGGGAAGAAGATTAAAACCAATCGGAGCTTGACGAACTCGGTTTCGAAGCTGCATCAAACTGAAATCTAAAATCTCATTATGGTCAAAAATCAGGTTTGGGATTTCGTTAATTCGGCACCATTTGGCTTCTCGAACTGCGAGACTTGCTTTTACATCGTAATCTTCCTGATTTACTAAGGTATAATAACCAATAGTAACTACACGACGATCGAGTACACGTTTTGGATTGGTAAACGCTTTAAGTTGTTCGAGGTAAATATTATCAAGACTGGTAAGTTCGTATAGAATTCGCTGTGCAGCATCATCGGCACTTTCTTCTCTTTTAAGCCAGCCACCCAATAAACCCCAGCTTCCTTCGCTTTCACCTCCGGCATGTTGTACTAAAAGGACTTCAAGACTTTCTTTTTTAAAACCAAAAATAACACAGTCAATCGAAATACCGTCAATTTCTGGTGTTACAGTATTTTCGGAAATGCATTCGTTTGTTTTTGAAGTTTTTTTAGATGATGCTTTCATTTTGCTTTATAAGCAGTTTTTAAAATTCGAAATTAAACCCTTTTTCGGTTAGTTTTTTGTAGATGTCAGGATCAAACTTATAGAGTTTTGCGGCTCTATGTGAAACATCCTGCTGTTTTTCGTCTAAAGCTACCAGTAACTTCATGTGCAGAATTTTTCGTCGGAAATTCGATTTGTCCATTTCAACACCCAGAATTTCTTCATACAAATGCATGAGCTGCAATAACGTAAATTTTTCCGGCAGAAGATTGAAACCAATAGGTGCCTGACGGACTCTGCTGCGGAGATTTTTCAAACTATACGCCAGAATTTCGTTGTGGTCATAAATCAAATCAGGAATACTGTTGATTTTATACCATTTTGCATCGGCGGCTGTAAAACCCGCTTTAATATTATAATCTTCTCTTTTTACAAGAGCGTAATATCCTATTGTAATAACACGGCGCAATGGAAAACGATCTGGATCGCCAAAAGCTTTAAGCTGTTCCAGATAAATATTGTCAAGTCCGGTAAGTTCATTCAATAAACGATGAGCAGCATCGTCAGTACTTTCCTTTTTGTAAATCCATCCTCCAGGAAGACCCCATTTTCCTTTGCTAATTCCTTCTGCATGCTGCACCAAAAGTACTTCCAGGCTTCCTTCATCAAAACCAAATATTACACAGTCAATTGTGATTGCGTTCATTGCATTTTGTTCATTTTTTGAAACAGATTCGGCATCTACTTTTTTCTCCATGTGCGAATTAATTATGGACAAATTAAGCAAATAAAATGCTAAAGTGCCCTTATTGATGAATTAATATTTTTTTAACAAACCAAAAAATTGATACTCAATTGTTTGAAAATGGGTTTAAAATACAGTTTGAAATTTAAAACTTTTAAATGATTGATTGTCAAAATGCTAGTTTGTGATTTTTTCAACATTTTTTATTTCACTTTTCTCATCTCTGTTGTTAGATTGATAAAAATGACTTCATATAAATCAGAATAGAAAAAAAATAACCTTAATATTTTGCTAAAATAGAAAAAAAGTTTTACACTTGTAGTCAAATTTACCATAAGATATTTTCAAAATGACTATAAGTTTAAATAACTCGTATTTTGGAAGATGAGATCGGCAGAAAATATTTTGAATTATTCGTTTTGGGTAAATCGGCTGCATGAAAACTTACACTTAATCAATATAAAAAAACCGTAACTAACTTAATTTAAATCAACTCTTATTTAGTATGAAAAGCAAATATTGTATTAAAACACTGCTTCCGTTTTGCACGGCTTTGTTTTTTAGCTTATTTATGATACAGTCGGGTTTTGCACAGGCACAATCCCAATCTGTAAGTGGAACTGTAACATCGGCTGTTGACGGAATGGGCGTTCCAGGAGCTACTGTTGCAGTAGAAGGATCAAAAAACGGTGCCGCAACCGATTTTGATGGAAATTATAAAATAGAAGCCAAAACCGGCGACGTGCTTGTGTTTACTTTTATTGGATTTAAAACACAGAAAGTAACTGTAGGAACTCAAAAAACAATCAATGTTACTTTACAAGAAGAAACCGCAGAACTTAAAGAAATTGTAGTAATTGGATATGGAACTCAGAAGAAAAAGGTAAATACAGCTGCCACTTCATTAGTATCTGGAAAAGATATCCAGCAGGTTGCCAGCCTTGATGTTGTCAATGCTTTACAAGGTCAGGCTTCAGGGGTCTCTGTAACTTCTTCTTCAGGACAGCCGGGTGCTAATATGGTGGTAAACATTCGTGGTGCCGGTACAGCAGGAAACAGCGATCCCTTGTATGTAGTCGATGGAGTTGTGGTTGATAACGGTATCGGCTATCTTGATCCTTCGATTATCGAAAGGGTTGACGTTTTAAAAGATGCTTCGGCGGCTTCTATTTACGGTGCGAGAGCGGCAAACGGAGTTATTTTGGTAACAACCAAAAAAGGAAAAGACGGAAAAATGAATGTTTCTTTTAATTCCTATACAGGTTTTCAGCAAGTTGCTAAAAAACTGGATTTAATGAACACGCAGGAGTATACAACCATTATGAACGAAGCCCGAGTTAATTCAGGATATACTCCATTATATACGAAAGCGCAAATTGCTGCATTTCCTAACCACGACTGGCAGGACGATTTGTTTAATGAAGGTGCGATCAAACAAAATCACTCTCTTTTAATTTCTGGCGGTGACAAAAAATCAACCATTGCAACTGGATTATCGTACTACGGACAAGAAGGTATGATTGGCGGTGTGGCCAATCAATCACAATACGATCGTGTTACTTTTAGTGTGAACTCAACTTCAGAAGTAATCGAAAATCATTTAAAAATTGGTGAAAACTTCACATTCGCAAACACAAAAAGCAGCGGAATTGCCGATGACGGAATTTACAGCAACGGTATTAGAAGCTTCTTGAACGCCGCTCCAATTGATGCTGCGTATGATGCAAACGGAGATTTTGCGCATTCTGTTATTTCAGCAGATATCAGCAATCCAGTGGGATCATTGTATTACAATAACTTTAATCAAACGAAAAATAACCGTTATGTAGGCAACATTTTTGCAGAATTAAAATTCTTAAAAGACTTTACCTATAGAACTAGTTTTGGTGTTGATATGACAGATAGTAATTATCGTTCTTTCAGACCGGTTTATTCACTTTCTTCAAATGATAATAATACTGTTTCGAGCGTAACACAAAGCGCAACGAAATCAATGGGATGGATTTTTGAGAATACACTTCAATACAAAGTAACCATCGCCAATTCTCATAATATTGATGTTTTGGTAGGAACATCGGCTAAAAAAAATACAGCTGATTATATGGAAGGTCAAGGAAGAAACTTAATCTTCGACGATTTTAAACACGCTTATTTAGATAACGCAAAAGATCCTACTTCAAATGTGGTAAAAGGAAATCGTAGAGATTACGCAATTCAGTCTTATTTCGGACGTTTGCTTTACGACTACAACAATAAATATTTATTCTCTGCTACAATTCGTCGTGACGGTTCTTCAGAATTTGGTCCGGATAATAAATATGCAATTTTCCCATCGTTCTCTGCAGGATGGAATTTAGACAAAGAAGCTTTCTTTACAGAAAACAAAGTTTTAAATACATTCAAATTAAGAGCAAGCTGGGGACAAAATGGTAACGACCAGTTTGCGAGAAGATTTGCTTATATGTCAACAGTAAACTCTACCGATAAAACATATCATTTTGGTACTGGAGACGAGACACTTTTGGTAGGTTCAAGCCCAGATCAGCTCGCGAATCGTGACTTAAAATGGGAAACTTCAGAACAGTTAGACTTAGGTTTTGATGCTACTTTATTTACCAATTTTACTTTAACTTTTGATTACTACGATAAGAAAACAAAAGACTGGTTAGTACTTGCTTCGATTCCTGCGTATGCCGGAGCAACTGCACCGTATATCAACGGAGGTGACGTAAGCAACAAAGGTTTTGAGATTGGTTTAGGATACCGCACTCATTTTGGAAAAGATTGGAATTTTGGTATCAACGCCAACCTTTCACGTAACCAGAATAAAGTACTTAGAATTGCCAACAACGAAGGAATTATTCACGGAGAAAGTAACGTTTTATTTCAAGGTTTAGATGAGATGAACCGTGTTGAGGTTGGAAAACCAATGGGTTATTTCTACGGATTAAAAACAGACGGAATTTTCCAAAATGCTGCTGAAGTTGCTGCAGGAGTTCAGCCAAATGCACAACCGGGAGACGTTCGTTTTGTGGATTTAAATGGTGATGGAAAAATTGACGCTAATGATAAAACGCAGGTTGGTAATCCAAATCCAGATATTAATTACGGGGTTAATTTAGAATTATCGTACAAAGCTTTTGACTTGTCGATTAATACATACGGTATTGCAGGCGGACAAAACGTATTCGGAATCCACGATTACACACGTGCTTACACCAATAACACAACTGATGTTTTAAACAGATGGACATCTGAAGGAACTTCAAACAGAATTCCAAGAGTAACATACGGAACTGATGCCAACGGAAACTACACGAAATTCTCTGATTTATACATTCAGAATTCAGATTTCTTTAGAATTAAAAATGCAACTATCGGATGTGATTTGACAAAACTAACAAACAAGTTAAGCTTCTTCACAAAATTCAGATTGTATGTTGCCGGAAATAACATTTACACATTTACGAAGTACAAAGGAATGGATCCTGAAATTGGTTTCGGAAACGTAAATCAGTCTTGGGCTAAAGGAATCGATGTTGGATATTATCCACAGCCAAGAACCTATATGATGGGGTTAAATGTTAACTTTTAAATTATGAAAACCATGAAAAGATATATAAAATTATTTGCCCTTTCAAGCGTACTTGTTTTAGGTGCTTGTTCGGAGGATTTTTTGGAAAATGAACCATACACAGATAAAGTAACCGAGAATTTTTATAAGACACCATCTGATGCTTTTGAAGGATTGGTAGCAGTTTATGATGTATTACAGCGTGAAGCATATGGCGGGCCTTTGTTAATTAGCGAGCAGGCTTCTGATGACTGTTTTGGAGGTTATGGCATTGCCGATGCCCAAACAGATATTGAATGGGATCGTTTTCTATATGTGTCCGATAAAGACATGAATAAAGATGTTTGGTCAAATGCCTATTTAGGAATTTACAGAGCCAATGTTTTATTAGAAAATCTTGACCGTGTAAACTGGGGTTCAACTCCTGAATTAAAAACGCGTTACGAAGCAGAAGCTCGTTTTTTACGAGCGCACTTTCATTTTACAGCAGCTAAAATGTTTGGAGATATTATTCCTCTTGATCATACTGTAACTACAAGCGAGTTCGAATTGCCAAGACAATCACCAGAAGTTACCTATGCATTAATTGCAAACGATTTAAAATTTGCAGCTGATAATTTAGGACCAGAGAATTATTCTCAAAACGGAAATGCAAATTATGGTCGTATTACAAAATGGGCTGCAGAAGCATATTTAGCAAGAACATTTTTATTCTATACAGGCGTTTACAACAAAACAGATTTAGCTGGAGTAGTTACAAAACCTCAAGTGATAACTTATATCAATGATGCTGTAAACAACAGTGGTCATGCATTAGTTCCAGATTTTGCAAACCTTTGGCTGGCGGCTTCTTTTGAAACTTTTGCCGGAGAAGACAATACCGAAATGGTTTGGGCTGTACGTTTTAACGGTTCAGGAAAAGGAAACTGGGATTTACACGAAGGAAACCGTTTTCAAGTTAACATCGCACCTCGTGGTGGTGCAATTGGAAAATATGCAACAGGATGGGGAGGAGCAACTGTAAACCCGAAATTGGTTGGGGAATACAGCGCTACTGATACCAGAAAAGCCGCTTCATTTATTGACTATGCAGGTGAAGGTTTAAACTTTAATGCCGAAGCCAGAGAACAACGTCAGTACACCGGATATTCATGGAAAAAATACTGCCCGATTACCAACGCTGCCGGTGTAAGTGTAGTAGAAGCAAACGGAGGAAATTTCCAAATAGACAACTATCAAGATTATGCCATCATTCGTTTTGCAGATGTATTGTTAATGGCAGCCGAATTGAATTTAGAATCAAACCCAGCTTTAGCACAAACCGATTTAAACAGAGTTCGTGACCGTGCATTTAAAAACACAACGAACCGTGTAACTGCAACGCTGGATAACATTATGAAAGAACGTCAACTAGAATTGGCACTTGAAGGACTGCGTTATTTCGATTTATTGAGACAAGGAATGGCAAAAACAAAAGCCGCAATTGATAACACAACAGGAGGTTCTCAATTTGCAGTAACCTTTAGAACAGAAACGCAAGGATGGTTTCCATTACCGCAGTCTCAAATAATACTTTCAAATGGCTCGATTACTCAAAATCCGGGTTGGAATTAATTTTAACACAAAATAATTATGAAACGTTTATTATATATATTGATCGCGGCAGTAACAATTGGCTCACTTTTGTTTTCATGCGAACCGGTTGAAGATCGTGAAAGCCTGCCAGCCGTAAACCTTACACCTGAAAACATTAAGTTTTCGGTAACCCAGAATACAGCAAATAAAAACGAGATTATTTTAAAAAATAATGATGCGGCCGTAATTCCGTATTGGAAATATGTAGATGCAAGTGGTAATGAATTAGGACATTCTAATAAAAGCGATGATAAAATCACATTTCCGTTTGCTGGAAAATATACCATTTATTATACCGCTTACGTAAGAGGAGGTTCTGTAGATGCTGCGCCTGTAACCGTTGATGTGCCTGAAAATGATGAAACATTCTTCAGCGATCCAAGATGGGAAATGCTGACCAATGGCACCGCAGGAAAAACATGGGTTTTAGATTTTATCGACCCAGTTGGCTGGTCTGGTTTAGACTATCCCGGAACAACAGGCGACAACTGGAACTGGTTTCCAGATTACGCGAGCAACTCTTGGGTTATGCCAAATAAAAACTGGGGAGAAATGCAATTTAACTTAAATGGAGGATACAATACAAAAGTGATTCAGACTGCTCAAACATCGAATGCACAAACCACAAAAGCCGGAACCTTTAGTCTTGATTTGACCAACAATAGACTGATTTTTAACAATGGAGTTGAAATGCAGTATGGAGGAGATTATCACCCTGACTGTAGTAACTGGACAAATGTAAAATTGGTTCAACTTACTTCCACCTCATTACGTTTGGGAGTAAAACGTGATCAGAGTAGAACAGGAGAAGGAGTTTGTCTGATTGTTTTCCATTTCAAACCAAAACCGTAATTAGTTAGTTTTTGAAGTCTCAGTTGTAAAAACATTTTTATAATGTTCTTTATGACTGAGACTTAAATAATTTACCTCCAGAAATAGAAGCGTTGTTTTTTATTTCTATCTTCAATTTTCCAAATAAAAAAAGTACCAATGCAGATCAAAAACAAATTAATAAGCCGTTATGTATTAGCACTCGCTGGAATCATTTTTTTGAATTCCTGTACAAAAAAGCAAGATGCATTTGTAAACCGAAAAGTTTCTTTTAATGCAGATTGGAGTTTTCATCTTAATGACAGTTTGGTTGATAAAGATACAATCGGAACCTCCACAAAATGGAGAACTTTAGATGTTCCTCACGATTGGAGCATCGAAGGAAAATTTGACGAAAAAAGTCCTGCCGGTTATGGAGGAGGATCTCTTAGCGGAGGTTTAGGCTGGTACAAAAAAACATTTAAAGTCGCTGCAGAAGACAGCACAAAAATAACTTCAATCACTTTTGATGGCGTTTACAGAAACAGCGAAGTCTGGGTAAACGGCCATTATTTAGGAAAACGTCCAAACGGATATATTGGTTTTCAATATCAAATTTCTCCTTACCTAAATTACGGAGACAAAAACAACGAAATAATTGTTAAGGTTGACAATTCAAAACAACCTAATTCACGCTGGTATTCCGGCTCAGGAATTTTCAGAAACGTCTGGATTGAAACCACAGATAAACTTCATGTTGAAAATTGGGGAACTTATGTGACAACTCCAAAAGTTACCGCTGAAAAAGCTTCGGTAAATATTGAAACGCGAGTTCAGAATGATCATTTAGCTTCAAAAAAAGCAAAAATTGTGACCACTATTTATAAAGAAAATTCAAAAGTAACGTCATCTTCAAGAGAAATAACTCTTACTAAAAAAAGCAGCATACTACTCAATGAAAAGTTAGAAGTTGAAAATCCAATTTTATGGTCAAATGAAAAACCGGAATTGTACACAGCAGTTACCGAAATTTTAGTTGAAGATAAATTGGTTGATCAATACAAAACCAACTTTGGTATTAGAGAATTTAAATTTGATTTGAACAAAGGCTTTATTCTGAATGGAAAGCAAGTCAAAATAAAAGGAGTTTGTATGCACCACGATTTAGGTCCGTTGGGTTCTGCAATCAACACGCGCGCGATAGAACGCCAATTGGAAATTCTAAAAGAAATGGGTGTAAACGGAATCAGAACTTCACACAATCCTCCCGCTCCAGAACTATTGGATCTTTGCGACAAAATGGGCTTCATTGTAATGGATGAAGCTTTTGATATGTGGAAAACAAATAAGACAAAATACGATTATGCTAATGATTGGGACAAATGGCACAAACAAGATTTAATCGATCAATTGCGTCGCGATAGAAATCATCCAAGTATTTTTATTTGGAGCATCGGAAACGAAATTCCAGATCAATGGAGCGAAACCGGAGTGCAAATTGCAAAAGAATTGGCAGCAATAGTACGTTTAAATGACAAAACACGTCCGCTTACTGCAGCGATGAATCCGCCAGTCAATATGAATATGAACGAGGTAACGTTGCAATTTGAGAAGAAAAATGTTCAAATTAATCCAATTGCCGCTTCTGGAGTTTTAGATTTAATAGGATACAATTATGCGCATCAAACCTATTCGCATCATCAGGAAAATTTCCCTAAAACACCTTTCATCGCAACCGAAACCACTTCAGGTTTGCAGACAAGAGGATATTACGACGCTGTTTCAGACACAATCAAAAAATGGCCAGTAAGATGGGATCTTAAATTTACAGAAGGAAATCCTGGTAACACCGTTTCGGCCTACGATCAAGTGCAGGCGCCTTGGGGATCAACGCACGAAGCTACTTGGAAAGTAGTTAAAAAATACGATTTCCTTTCTGGAATGTACATCTGGACAGGTTTTGATTATATCGGAGAGCCAACACCGTACGAATGGCCATCGGTAAGTTCCTATTTCGGAATTGTCGATTTAGCCGGTTTCCCGAAAGATGTGTATTATATGTACCAAAGCGAATGGACAACTAAAGATGTTCTTCACATTTTTCCGAATTGGAACTGGAAAGCGGGACAGACAGTTGACGTTTGGGCTTATTACAATAATGCAGATGAGATTGAACTTTTCGTAAACGGAAAATCAGTTGGAAAAAGAGCTAAAAAAGGAGATGATTTGCATGTAATGTGGAGAATTCCTTTTGAGGCAGGAACGCTTAAAGCAATTTCTCGTAAAGGCGGAAAAGTAGTTTTAGAAAAAGAAATCAAAACGGCTGGAAATCCTTCGCAATTAAAACTAACTGCCGATAGAAGTACCATCAAAGCAGACAAAACTGATTTGTCTTTTGTAACCGTAGATATTTTGGATGCGAACGGAATTTTAGCCCCAAATGCAAACAATGAAATCAACTTCTCATTAAAAGGAAACGGAAAAATTGTAGGTGTTTGCAGCGGCGATCCAGTAAGCCATGAATCTTACAAAGGAATAAAACATACCGCTTTGGCAGGAAAATGTTTGGTGATTGTTCAATCGGGAGATAAATCTGGAAGATTAGAATTGACCGCTAAAGCGAATGGACTAAAACAAGCCACAATCGTAATTACAGCAGAATAGAATACCACGTTCCTGCAAGGTTTTCAAAACCTTGTAGGTATAAATAATATTTTGAATAAATAAAAAACAATACCTACGAGGTTTTGAAAACCTCGCAGGAAAACTAACATCTAGAATTAATGAAAAACTCACAACTAACCAAATTGTTTTCAGTCTTCATGTTTGGATTGCTGCTTTCGCCAAAAGCTTCAGCACAAATTCAAAACGCAGATGTACTGAACGCACCAATCGATATCAGTAAAGATTTTCAGAACTATCTGAACACTTTTTATTTCGCAGACGAACTAGCTTCTTTTGATCCTGCAACAGGAAAAGGAACGATTAAATATTTGAGATACAACTATAAAACACGTCAGGCTTTCAACAACATGATGATGAAACCGGATGTGGAAAAAGCAAACGAATTTCCAACAACAGAATATGCAGAATCTCCTGTTTTGCCATTCGAAATTCAGTTTGTTTCAGACAGAACCCTTCGTATCAAAGCGACTTCTGGACCACAATTTAATCCGCAGGCAACATCTTTAATGTTGGTTGACGGAGTGGCGCCGAATCATCCAGAATTATGGAAATATTCAAAAATTGAAGGTGGTCACAGCTACACAAGTAAACATGGAAAAGTTGAAATTTTGACAAAACCTTGGCACATAAAAATCTACGATGAAAAAGGAAAACTGTTAACAAGCACGCTTCACGATACTGATTTTAAAAACACCTATACGCCAACACTTCCGTTTTCTTATGTTCGTAGAAACAGCGATTATTCAAGAAGTATGGGTGCTGCGTTCAGTTTAGAACCGGACGAAAAAATATTTGGATGCGGAGAATCTTTCACACAATTCAACAAACGCGGTTCAAAAGTAGTTTTATGGGCAGATGATGCTAACGGAATCCAAAATGAAACCATGTACAAACCAATTCCGTTTTACATGAGCAGCCGTGGTTATGGAGTTTTTATGCATCATTCAACACCAATTACAGTTGATTTCGGAAAATATTTTTCAAGTGCAAACGAAATGTACATTGGAGATGATGAAGCCGATTTGTTTTTCTTCATCGGAGAACCAAAAGATATTTTAGATCAATACACTAATTTGACTGGAAAAGCTGCCATGCCGCCACTTTGGTCATTTGGTTTCTGGATGAGCCGTATTACCTATTTCTCAGAAAAAGAAGGACGCGATGTTGCCAGAGATTTGCGTAAATACAAAATCCCAACAGATGTAATTCACTTTGATACCGGTTGGTTTGATGTAGATTGGAGAAACAACTATGAGTTTGCAAAATCTCGTTTCCCAGATGCAACCAAAATGATGTCTGATTTGAAAAAAGACGGTTTCCAAGTTTGTCTTTGGCAATTGCCTTATTTCACGCCAAAGAACACTTTGTTCCCAGAAATCATGGATAAAAATTTAGCTGTAAGAGATAGAAAAGGAAATCTGCCGTATGAAGATGCGGTTTTAGATTTCTCAAATCCAGAAACGATTTCTTGGTACCAAGGAAAATTGAAAAAGTTATTTGACGAAGGAGTTGCGGTTTTTAAAGTAGATTTTGGAGAAGCAGCACCGCCAGACGGAATTTACCATTCTGGAAGAACAGGTTTCTATGAGCACAACTTATATCCGTTACGATACAACAAAGCAGTTGCCGAAATCACGCAGAAAGAAAAAGGATACACTTTAATCTGGGCGAGAAGTACTTGGGCAGGATCACAGCGTTATCCGTTACATTGGGGAGGAGATTCTGAAACTACAAACGGCGCGATGTCGGCAGAATTGCGCGGCGGACTTTCATTAGGATTAAGTGGATTCAGTTTCTGGAGTCACGATGTTGGAGGATTTGCAACTAAATCTCCTGAAAACATTTATAGAAGATGGACACCATTCGGAATGTTTACATCTCACGTAAGAAGCCACGGAGAGCCACCTCGCGAACCTTGGTTGTACAGCAAAGATTTCTTGGAAGGATTTAGAAAAGCAGATAATATGCGCTACGAATTGATGCCCTATATCTACGCTCAAGCAAAAGAAAGTTCTCAAAAAGGATTGCCAATGATGCGAGCTTTATTTGTAGAATATCCAAACGATCCAGGAGCGTGGTTAGTGGATAATCAGTATTTGTTCGGATCAAGTATGTTGGTTGCACCGCTTTTTGAAGAGGTTGAAGAAAGAGACGTTTACCTTCCAGAAGGAACTTGGATCGATTATCAAACTAAAAAAGTCTATCAATCTGGCTGGCACAAAATCAAAGCGGGCGAAGTGCCAATCGTAGTTTTAGTAAAAGACGGAACGGCATTACCTCACATCGGTTTAGCACAATCAACAAAAGATATGGATTGGAGCAAACTAACCTTAAAAGTATTCGCTAGCGATAAAACGACTTCGGCTTCAGCCAAAGTTTATTTACCAAACGGAGATGCTGTACAAGAAATAAAAGTAACCAAAAACGGAAACAATTTTGACGTGACAACAAATCCATTAAACGGAAAAACCACTTTCAAAACAGAGTGGGCAAAATAAAAGATTAGCCACGAATTCACGAATACCATAAATTAAATTCGTGAATTCGTGGCTATAAAAACATAATACCAAAAAAATGAAAAATTATTTAATTCTCCCTGCTGTACTGTTTTCAATTACCGTTGGATACAGTCAGAAAACTAAAAACGCCTACGAACTCGCATCGCCAAACGGACAAAATAAAATCAAATTTGAGTTGGTTAAAAACGCTCCAAAATACACTGTTTCTCACGGAAAAACCGAAGTAATTTCTCCGTCAGAAATGGGATTTGTATTAAAAGGAAACGAAGATTTAAGCACCAACTTTGAAATCAAAGGAGCAAAAACTTCTACGTTTGATGAAACTTGGGAACAAGTTTGGGGAGAAAAGAAAAAGATTAGAAATCATTACAATCAATTAGTAGTCGATTTACAGCAAAAAACAGGAAACAAAAGAAAATTACAAATTCAGTTTCGTGCTTTTGATGATGGAGTAGCTTTTAGATATGTTTATCCAAAACAAAATGTAAAAGACAGTATTTTCATCATGGATGAAAAAACGACTTTCAACTTAAAAGAAGATGGAAAAGCGTGGTGGATTCCTGCAAACCGAGAAAACCGTGACGAATATTTGTTTAAAGATGCCCCAGTAAGTACGCTTGATACCGTTTTAACTCCCTTAACTATCGAAAGCAAAAGCGGATTGGCTTTAAGTTTCCACGAAGCAAACTTGTACGATTTTGCCAGTATGACTTTGGTCAACACAAAAGGAACAGAATTAAAATCGGATTTAGTGCCATGGGCTGACGGAGTAAAAGTTCGCGTGAAAGATTCGTTTACTTCTTCTTGGAGAACGATTCAAATTGGAGAAAATCCGGGAGAATTAATTACTTCTTATTTGGTTTTAAACCTAAACGAGCCAAACAAACTAAAGAATACAAACAGCTATTTCAAACCCTACAAATATTTAGGAATTTGGTGGGGAATGCATATCGGAAAATATACTTTTTGGGAGAGCGACAAACAAGGTGCAACTACAAAACATGCTGAAGAATATATCGATTTTACGGCAAAAGAAGGTTTTCACCACTTATTAATCGAAGGATGGAATAAAGGTTGGACACCAGGCTGGTATGAAAACCGCATGCACATGTTCAGCTTCACAAAAAGCGCTGACAATTTCGACTTAGAAAAAGTAGTGGAATATGGAAAGAAAAAGAACATCGAATTAATCGGATATCACGAAACAGGTTCCAACTTAATAAACTACTTAAAAGAAGTTGATGAAGGTTTTGCGTTATACAAAAAACTAGGAATTCATACCGTAAAAATTGGTCACGTAGGTTCTAAATTAAACATGAAACAAATGCACTTCGGACAGTTTGGAGTGAATTATTTCAGATACATTTTAGAAAAAGCAGCACAATACGATTTAGCGGTTTTATACCACGAATCGATTAAAGATACAGGAGAAAGAAGAACCTATCCAAACATGGTTTCGAGAGAAGCAGCGCGTGGACAAGAATACAACGCTTGGAGCGAAGGAAATCCGCCAAACCATTTAAGCATTATTCCGTTTACAAGATTGCTTTCTGGACCAATGGATTTCACACCTGGAATTTTTGATGTTGAGGTTAAACAAGGTTACCCAGGAAAAAGAATTCAAGGAACAGTGGGGCAGCAATTAGCATTGTACGTTACAATTTATTCTCCAATTCAAATGTTAGCCGATCTTCCTGAAAACTACGAAGGAAAACCAGCTTTACAATTCTTAAAAGACGTTCCGACCGATTGGGAAGACACAAAAATCTTAGAAGGAAAAATTGGCGAATACATCACAACAGCAAGAAAAGACAGAAACAGCGCCGATTGGTATTTAGGAACTTTGACAAACGAAAATCCTAGAAATGTAAATGTTTCATTGTTATTCTTAGATCCAAATGCAACTTACGAAGCTCAGATTTATGTGGATGCAGAAGGAACAGATCAAAAACGCAATCCAGAAGCAGTGGCCATTTCTAAGAAAACAGTAAAATCTACAGATTCTCTAAAATTAAATTTAGGTGGAGCTGGCGGTGGAGCAGTGAGATTCAAGAAATTATAATTTGTAGAGACGCACTGCATTGCGTCTTTTTACGCAAAGTTAAACCCGACAGGTTTTAAAAACCTGTCGGGTTTGGTAACGGAAATAGATAAAGACAAAAAACCATTTTCAGATGAAAAAACTTTTACTACTAGCAGTTTTATTTAGTTCAATCCATTCGTTTGCACAAAATGAAAACCGAACCATAAAAGTCGATTTCAATAAAACGGCTGGCAAACTAAACACCATGTTCAAAGAATGCATTGGTGCAGGAAGAGCAAATGAAGGTCTTCGAGCCGATTGGCAGCAGCAGTTGGCATTAGTAAAAAAGGAATGTGATTTTAAATACATTCGTTTTCATGGTTTATTGACAGATGATATGGCCGTTTACCGCGAAGACGAAAAAGGAAATCCAGAATACAATTACCAATACGTTGACGTTTTGTTTGATTTTATTGTAAGTCTGAAAATGAAACCTTTTGTTGAATTAGGTTTTATGCCGAATGCTTTGGCAAGCGGAAAAGAAACTATTTTTTGGTGGAAAGGAAATGTAACGCCTCCAAAAGATTATAAAAAATGGGAAGATTTAATTCGAAATCTAACCGCACATTTCAAAGAACGTTATGGAGACGAAGAAGTAAAGACATGGTATTTTGAAGTGTGGAACGAACCAAATTTAACGC
This sequence comes from Flavobacterium sp. H4147, assembly GCF_029360735.1. Classification (NCBI taxonomy): domain Bacteria; kingdom Pseudomonadati; phylum Bacteroidota; class Flavobacteriia; order Flavobacteriales; family Flavobacteriaceae; genus Flavobacterium; species Flavobacterium sp. H4147. Next base: position 1,479,141 of record NZ_JARKNB010000001.1, read on the forward strand.
CAGGATTTTGGACAGGAACTCAAGAAGAATATTATAAATTATACGATTATGCAGCTCGCGGTATAAAAGCCGTAAACCCAGCTTATAAAGTCGGCGGACCAGCAACTGCAGGAGCGGCTTGGGTTCCAGAAACGATTGCTTTTTGCACTAAAAATAATCTTCCGATCGATTTTATTTCGACACATGCTTACGGAGTAAAACATGGCTATTTGGACGAATTTGGAACTTCGGGAACAATATTGAGCAAAGATGAATTTAGCGTAAGCGGAGAAGTGATCAATTCGCGCAAACAGATTGCAGAATCGGCTAAGCCAAATCTGGAACTGCATTATACAGAATGGAGTTCTTCATACACACCAGCAGATCCCATTCACGACAGTTATCATTCGGCGGCGTATATTTTGCAGAAATTAAAACAAGTTGGGAACGCTGCAAACTCAATGTCGTATTGGGTTTTTACTGATATATTTGAAGAACCGGGGCCAAGATTTACGCCTTTTCACGGCGGTTTCGGATTGTTGAACACGCAGGGAATTAAAAAACCTGCCTATTTCTCTTATTATTTACTGAATAAATTGGGAGAAACAGAACTTCAAAATTCAGATAAAGCGTCTTGGACTTCTAAAAATGCAAAAGGCGATCTTCAGGTTTTATTGTGGGATTTTACGAATACACATCCGGGCGATAAAGAACTGAATCAGACGTATTACATTAAAGATCTTCCATCAAAAGAAAAAGGAAAAGTCAAAATTGAAGTCGACGGAATGCAGAAAGGAAAATATGTATTGGAAATCTACAAAGTTGGTTATAAAGTAAACGATGTTTACGCGGATTATTTAGCAATGAACAAACCGAGTCAGCTAACTCGTGAGCAAGTTAATTCGATAAAAGAAAAAAATAACGGAGCACCAATTTCAACAGAAAAAATTACAATTGATGCAAAAGGAACTTTTAGCAGAGAATTCAAAATCAATGAAAATGATGTTGTAATGCTGAATTTGATTAAACAATAATCCATTGGGGAAATTTAATTTAAACACATAGAAACATAGATTTTTATTGCTTCTGATTAAGATTATAAAAAAAGCAAGCTTTAACACACTAATGTGTTATATTATAAGTGAAACGACTTTTGTAAGTTTCTCAAAGCTATGTTTCTATGTGTTAAAAATAATTTTACACAATAGATTGAACAATAATTTTAGATAAAACCACAAACATAAAAGAATATTAACTGGGTTTAAAGACCTGCGTGAGGAATCAAATCTTTAAATTCAAAAACACCTAACTATCTATGAAAAACAAAATGATATACCTTTCGGCAGCTTTGGTTTTTGCATTTTTTGCTTCTTGTAAAAATGATGCGAAGACTACGGCTTCAACTTCGGCGCAGAACGAAGAATACGTTGGAAAAGAAATAGGAACAGAACATGATGCCGAAATCGACAAACTCATTTCGCAAATGACATTAGAAGAAAAAGTCGGAATGCTTCATGGTAACAGTATGTTTGCCAATTCAGGCGTAAAACGTTTAGGAATTCCAGAATTAAAAATGGCCGATGGTCCGTTGGGAGTTCGTGAAGAAATTTCGCGTGACAATTGGGCGCCAGCAGGATGGACAAACGATTTTGCAACCTATTATCCAGCAGGAGGAGCTTTGGCAGCAACGTGGAATGCTGAAATGGCACACACTTTCGGAACTAGTTTAGGAGAAGAATTGCGTGCAAGAGATAAAGACATGTTACTTTCACCAGCGATTAATATGGTGAGAACGCCGCTTGGAGGAAGAACGTACGAATACATGTCAGAAGATCCATTTTTGAATAAAAAAATCGCCGTGCCATTGGTTGTTGGTTTACAGGAAAAAGATGTAATGGCGTGCGTGAAACATTATGCGGCAAACAATCAGGAAACCAATCGTGATTTTGTAGATGTGCAGATTGACGAGCGTACACTTCGCGAAATTTATCTTCCAGCTTTTGAAGCTACTGTAAAAGAAGCAAAAGCATATAGTATCATGGGAGCGTATAATAAATTTAGAGGTGAATATCTATGTGAAAACGATTATATGCTGAATAAAATTCTTCGTGACGAATGGGGATTTAAAGGTATTGTCGTTTCAGATTGGGCTGCGGTACATTCTACAGCAAAAACTTTGAAAAATGGTTTAGATATTGAAATGGGAACTCCAAAACCTTTCAACGAATTTTTCTTAGCAGATAAATTAATTGCAGCAGTAAAATCGGGTGAAGTTTCAGAAAAAGAAATTGATCTTCATGTAAAACGTATTTTAAGAGTTTTATTCCAAGTAAAAGCAATGGGCGGAGGCGAGCGCGCTAAAGGAAGCATCGCAACAGAAGCACATTACCAAGATGCGTACAAAATTGCAGCAGAAGCAATTGTATTATTGAAAAATGAAAACAATGCGCTTCCGCTAAAATTAGACGGAGTAAAATCTATTGCGGTAATCGGAAACAACGCAACCAAGAAAAATGCTTTGGGCGGATTTGGCGCTGGTGTTAAAACAAAAAGAGAAGTTACGCCTCTTGAAGGGCTTAAAAATAGACTTCCTTCTTCAATCAAAATCAATTATGCAGAAGGATATCTAGAGCGTTACGACAAAAGGAATAGAGGAAATTTAGGAAATATTACGGCAAACGGTCCAGTTACAATCGATCAGTTGGATCCTGCAAAAGTAAAAGAAGCGGTTGAAGCGGCTAAAAATTCAGACGTAGCCATCATTTTTGCAGGTTCAAACCGTGATTACGAAACTGAAGCTTCTGATAGAAGAGATTTACATTTGCCTTTCGGACAAGAAGAATTAATCAAACAAGTTCTGGCAGTTAATCCAAAAACGATCGTAGTAATGGTGGCTGGTGCTCCATTCGATATTAATGAAATAAGCCAAAAGTCTTCAGCTTTAGTTTGGAGCTGGTTTAACGGTTCTGAAGGCGGAAATGCTTTAGCAGATGTTATTTTAGGAAAAGTAAATCCGTCAGGAAAATTGCCTTGGACAATGCCAAAACAGCTTAAAGATTCTCCTGCACACGCTACAAACAGTTTCCCTGGAGACAAAGCAGTAAATTATGCAGAAGGAATCTTAATCGGATACCGCTGGTTTGATACTAAAAATGTTACGCCATTATATCCTTTCGGTTACGGATTATCATATACGACTTTTGCTTTAGAAAATGCAAAAGCAAACCAAGATTCATTTGCTCAAAATGAGGTAATCGAAGTTTCTGTTGACGTTAAAAACACAGGAAAAGTAGACGGAAAAGAAGTTGTTCAATTATATACTTCAAAACCGGATTCTAAAATTACTCGAGCAGCGCAAGAGTTGAAAGGATTCAAAAAAGTGGATGTAAAATCTGGAGGTTCAGAAACAGTAACGATTAAAGTGCCTGTAAAAGAACTAGCATATTATGATGTTGCTGCTAAAAAATGGACAGTCGAGCCAGGAAAATATACTATTAAAGTAGGAACTTCTTCAAGAGACATCAAAAAAGAAATTTCAGTAACAATTAAGTAGTCTTTTTAACCATATAAGTAATTTAAGTTCATTCAAGCTTTGCGTCTCAGCATCTTTGCTAGATTAATTTTAAGCTTGATTAAATAAACTTAAATTACTTATATGGTTATTTTTTAAAAGCCTATTTGGTAAAAACTTAAACCAAATGAAAAAAACAATCAAAGATTATCTCCTGAGTTTTATATTATGCTTTGCTTTTTTAGGCGTTTTAGCTTGCAGTTCAGATAAAGACAATACGCCAGTAAGTATAAAAATGCTGAGTGTCAACAAAGATAAAGTCGATTTTGACAGTAAAGAAAATACAATTGAAGTAACTGTTAATTCTAACGGAGTTGCTTGGACTTTGACTAATCCTGTTACTTGGATAAAAGTAAATCAGACTTCTGGACCTTCTGGAAGTACAGTAGTAAAAATAACGGCTTTAGAAAACACAACGAGTTCAGTACGAAATGCGGTGATTACGCTATCAGGCAGCGAAGTTCCTTCTGCAACAATTTCAGTTTCTCAGGCTGCGGCTGTAGCGACAAGTTTATATCCGAGTTATAATACCAATCCAATTGCAGCCGATGCTTCTGGAATGTCAAGTTCGGCAGTTGAATTGGCGGCAAAAATCAAATTAGGATGGAATATTGGAAATACTTTGGAAGCTACAGGCGGAGAAACTGCTTGGGGAAATCCAAAAGTGACCAAAGCATTAATTGATGCTGTAAAAGCAAACGGATTTAATGCCATTAGAATTCCATGTTCTTGGAATCAGAATTTAGAAAATGCAGCAACAGCAAAAATCAAAACCGATTGGTTAAATCGTGTTAAAGAAGTGGTACAATATTGTGTAGATAACGATATGTACGTTGTAGTAAACATTCACTGGGACGGCGGATGGCTGGAAAACAATATCAATGAAGCCAAAAAAGTAGAAAATAATGCTAAACAAAAAGCTTTCTGGGAACAAATCGCCACGCATTTACGCGGATTCGACGAACATTTGCTTTTTGCGAGTGCCAACGAACCAGCGGTTGAAGATGCAACGCAAATGGCAGTTTTAATGTCTTATCATCAAACTTTTATTGATGCCGTTCGTTCAACAGGAGGAAAAAATGCTAATAGAGTGTTAGTTGTTCAAGGTCCAACGACAGATATTGAAAAAACAAACAAATTAATGACTACATTGCCAACAGATAAGACGGCAAATAAAATGATGGTCGAAGTGCATTATTATTCTCCGTGGAATTTTGCTGGATTAACCAAAGACGAAACTTGGGGTAAAATGTTCTATTATTGGGGTTCAGGATTTCATTCTACAACCGATACCGAACGAAATGCAACTTGGGGCGAAGAAGCCGATTTAGAAAAGAATTTCAAATTGATGAAAACGCAGTTTGTCGATAAAGGAATTCCTGTTTTGTTAGGAGAATTTGGAGCAATCCGAAGAACCACTTTAACGGGAGACGCGCTGACTTTGCATTTAAATTCTAGAGCCTATTATTTAAAAACGGTAGTCAAAACAGCAAAAGCAAACGGTTTATTGCCGTTTTATTGGGACGAAGGAAGCTTAGGAAATAACGGTTTCGGAATCATAAACAGAACCAACAATACCGTCTTCGACACACAAGCTTTAAACGCATTAATCGACGGATTAAAGTAAAAAAATGTTATAAAACCATATAATTGATATAAGTAAATATAAATTCAATGAAAAGGATAATCTTAAATTTACTTATATCAATTATATGATTCAAAAAAATAAAATTAGAATAAATGAAAAAGTTAATAGTTTTTATTTTATTGATAATTAGTGCAATATCTAGCGCTAATGTACGAATGCCTATACTTTTTTCTGACGGAATGGTGTTGCAAAGAGACAAGCAAATCCCGATTTGGGGTTTTGCCGATGCCAATGAAAGTGTAGAAGTTCATTTCAACAAACAAATTAAGAAAACAACAGCCGATAAAAACGGAAAATGGACGGTACATTTAGCTGCCGAAAAAGCCGGCGGACCATTCGAATTGGTTGTAATCGGAAAAAATAAAATTACCATCAAAAATGTTTTGGTTGGAGAAGTTTGGATTTGCAGCGGACAATCGAATATGGAATTTCAAGTTTCCAAAACTATCAATGCTGAAAAAGAAATTGCAGACGCCAATTATCCAATGATTCGCCATTTTGGTATAGCGCAGGATTTAAGCGGAACCCCAAAAGACGATTTAAAACAAGGGAAATGGGAAGAAGCTAACAAACAAAACGTAGGGAACTTTACCGCTGTCGGCTATTATTTCGCCAGAAAATTATATTCAGAATTAAAAATTCCAATCGGAATCATCAATACTTCTTGGGGCGGAACCAATGTAGAAACTTGGACAAGCCGTGAAGCGTTTCAAAATAGTCCTGATTTTAAATCAATGATTGCCGATGTTCCCGTGATGAACGTGGATTCAATTTCGAAACTGTACGCCCAAAAAATGAAAGAAAGAGTCGAAAAGATTCAAGGAACAGAAGTAAGTACTGCAAACGAAAATACATTTAAAGAACTTTCTTTCGAGGATAAAAATTGGGGCGATTTAAAAACACCGAGTTTATGGGAAAATCAACCGCTTGGCGATTTAGATGGTGTGGTTTGGATGCGTAAAACAATTACCTTAACCGCAGAAGATATTAAAAACAAAGCGATTTTAAGTCTTGCAAAAATCGATGACGAAGATATTACCTATGTAAACGGAATTGAAGTGGGGCGAAATACACAATATGATTTAAAAAGAGTATACACAGTTCCAGACAATATTTTAAAAGAAGGAAAAAATGTAATTGCCGTTAGAATTGTAGATAACAGTGGAGGCGGAGGTATTTATGGAGAATCCCAAGATTTGAAATTAACAATAGGAACTAAAGTTATTCCGCTTGACGGAAATTGGAAATTTAGAGTTATTGTGGTCAAAACGTCATTATCGCCAAACAGTTATCCGTCGTTATTGTACAATGCCATGGTGAATCCGTTGGTTCCTTATGTGATTCAAGGTGTTCTGTGGTATCAAGGAGAGTCAAATGTTTGGAGAGCAAAACAATACAAAAAAGCTTTTCCATTATTGATTAATGATTGGAGAACCAAATTCAAACAAGGCAATTTTCCATTCTATTTTGTGCAATTATCAACTTTTGACGAGTTTGGCGGCAACAGTCAAAAAGGAAGCCGTTGGGCAGAACTTCGAGAAGCACAATCTGAAACTTTGAAATTACCAAACACAGGAATGGCGGTGACAACAGACATTGGAAATGCAAAAGACATTCACCCAACCAACAAACAAGATATTGGTCTGCGTTTGGCAGCCATCGCAATGAACAATATTTACGGTAAAAAACAAATTAACAGCGGACCAACGTATAAATCTCAGGAAATAAAAGGAAACCAAATTATCCTAACTTTCGATAACATCGGCAGCGGACTATCAACGCCAAATAGCGATGAATTAAAAGGATTTGAGATTGCAGGTGCAGACAAAGTTTTTCATTCCGCGAAAGCGATTATCAAAGACAACAAAATAATCGTTTCCAGCGATCAGGTTCAAAATCCAGTTGCAGTGCATTACGGTTGGGCAGACGACGATACGGCGATCAATCTTTTCAATAAAGAAAAATTCCCTGCATCACCATTCAGAACCGATAATTGGGAAATGATTACGGCAAACGAAATTTATAAAGTGAGTAAGTAATGAAAAGTAATTAGCAAAAAGCAAAAAACTTAATATGTTCCACTAGGAACAATTCGTCGGTAGCAACAGGATGAATCCGTTGGTGAAAAAAGAAATCGTGAAAATGTCCGTTAGGAACATCTGGTCGGTAGCAACGGATGAAATCCGTTGGTTAAATAAACAAATTGCGAGAATGTTCCAGAGGAACATCTGATTATAACATTAAAATAAAACCCAATGCATTCAAGTTTCATCAAAAAAACATTTTTCATCTTATTCCTCACATTTTACACCAAAAACATTTCGGCACAATCCAAAAATGTTTTGTGGTACAAACAGCCCGCAGAATTCTTTGAAGAAAGTTTAGTTTTAGGAAACGGAAAAATGGGAGCAACGGTTTTTGGCGGCGTGAATTCAGATAAAATTTATTTGAATGATATTACACTTTGGTCGGGCGAACCCGTAAACGCCAATATGAGTCCAGAAGCTTATAAAAATATTCCCGCAATTCGCGATGCCTTAAAAAACGAAAATTATAAACTAGCCGAGGAACTGAACAAAAAAGTTCAAGGAAAAAACTCAGAATCGTATGCCCCTTTGGGAACATTAGAAATCAACAATTCAGAGAAAGGAAAAGCGACCAATTATTATAGAGAATTGGATCTTGCCAACGCAACATCAAAAGTGACGTATGAAATGGACGGCGTAAAATACACGCGCGAATATTTTGTTTCGGCTCCAGATCAAGTTATGGTCATTAAATTGACGAGTAGTGAGAAAGGAGCTTTAAACTTCGACATTAGTTTAAAAAGTTTATTAAAATCAGAAGTTGCCGTTCGAAATAATGTTTTGGTAATGAACGGCACAGCGCCAATTCATGAAAATGCAGGATATAAAGTCCAAGAAAAATATTTGCAGATTCCAGAAAGAGGAACAAGATTTACAACTTTACTGCAAGTCAAAAAAACAGATGGTCAGCTTACCAGTTCGAGAGCAGCATTAACGATAAAAAATGCATCTGAAGTTTATATTTATGTTTCGGTGGCAACCAGTTTTAACGGCTTTGACAAAAATCCAGCTACCGAAGGTGTAGACGATGTATCAATTGCTTTGCAAAATCTTAATAAAGCGTATGCTAAACCATTCGACAAACTAAAGGAAAATCACATTGCCGATTATCAAAAATTCTTCAATCGTGTGGACTTGAATCTAGGTAAAACAACCGCTCCAGATCTACCAACAGACGAACGTTTATTGCGTTATGCTGATGGAAAAGAAGATAAAAATCTGGAAATTTTGTATTTCAATTTCGGACGATATTTACTAATCAGTTCTTCACGAACTTTGGGTGTTCCTGCCAATTTACAAGGACTTTGGAATCCGTATGTAAATCCGCCTTGGAGCAGTAATTATACGATGAATATTAATCTGGAAGAAAATTATTGGCTGGCAGAAAACACCAATCTTTCAGAAATGCATCAGTCTCTTTTGAGTTTTATAAAAAACCTTTCGGTAAACGGAAAAATTACAGCAAAGACTTTTTATGGAGTAAATGAAGGTTGGGCAGCGGCTCATAATTCAGACATTTGGGCGATGACGAATCCCGTTGGACAATTTGGAAAAGAAGATCCAATGTGGGCATGCTGGCCAATGGCACAAGCATGGCTAAGCACACATATTTGGGAGCATTATACTTTTACTCAAGACCTAAATTACTTAAAAAAAGAAGGTTATCCGTTAATGAAAGGCGCGGCAGAATTTTGTTTGGGCTGGCTGGTAACCGATAAAAATGGAAATCTCATTACATCGCCATCCACTTCGCCAGAAAACCAATATAGATTAGCAGATGGTTTTGTTGGTGCAACAATGTATGGAGGAACTGCTGATTTAGCGATGATTCGTGAATGTTTTGATAAAACGATAAAAGCTTCAAAAGTGTTGAATACGGATGCTGCTTTCAGAGATAAATTAGAAAAAGCATTGGCTAAACTTCATCCGTATCAAATTGGCAAAAAAGGAAATCTACAGGAATGGTATTTTGATTGGGACGATAATGATCCAAAGCACCGTCATCAATCGCATTTATTTGGGCTTTTTCCTGGCGATCATATCACGCCTTTGAAAACGCCAGATTTGGCAGAAGCTTCTAAGAAAACTTTAGAGATAAAAGGAGACGAAACCACAGGCTGGTCAAAAGGCTGGAGAATCAATCTTTGGGCAAGACTTTGGGACGGTAATCGTGCTTACAAAATGTACCGCGAATTATTGCGTTACGTTGATCCAGATGGAAAAAAAACAGACAAACCAAGAAGAGGTGGAGGAACATACCCGAATTTATTCGATGCACATCCGCCATTTCAAATTGATGGGAATTTTGGAGGCGCTGCAGCCGTTGCAGAAATGTTAATTCAGTCAGACGAAAACGAAATCCGATTGCTTCCTGCTTTGCCAGATGATTGGGAAGAAGGTTCTGTAAAAGGAATTTGCGCTAGAGGCGGTTTCGAAATCGAAATGAATTGGAGCAATAAAAAACCACAAAAAGTAATTATTTCTTCAAAAAATGGAGGAAAAACAACTTTGATTTTCGGTGATAAAAAACAGGAAATCGTTTTGAAAAAAGGAGAGAAGAAAGAGGTTAATTTTTAATAATTATTGTTACCCTGAACGAAGTCGAAGGGCGCTCCAATTGGGACTGGGCTTCGACTCCGCTCAGACTGACAAACGATAAAATAAACCCGACAGGTTTTTAAAACCTGTCGGGTTTCATGTATATTTAACTATTCTTTCTCTGAATTTTCCTTTTCTTCAGGTTTCTGAGAATGCTCTTTTTTAAAACTTTCGTACCATTTTTCGATCGACGGATAAACAAAAGCGGCGACTTTTTTCACTGGATTATAAAAAATAGATTTATCTAAAGTTTCTTGTTTGGCAAAAGTGTTGTTGAAATTGATTTTTTCGAACAAAGCAATAAAAATACTCAGAATCAGAATGGTTTTTAAGACTCTGAAAAATCCGCCACCCAACTTATTCATCCAGCCTAACATGGCAAAATCGGCAATTCCGGTTAGAATTTTGGCCAAGAAATAAACACCAATGACAACCAGAATAAAAGTTAAGATAAAAGCCGTGATCTGAATATTAGTCGGGTTCCAAGAAACATGTTTTGAAATCATTCCCGTCATTAAAGAAGAAAATTTAATAGCAAGATAAATGCCTAATAACAGCGAAATAAAAGAAGCAACTTCTACAAAAAGTCCGTTTTTAATGCCTTTGTATAAACTGTAACACAAAAGCGCACCGACGATAATATCAAAAAAACTCATGTTTTGGGTTTGGTGTTTAATGAGGCGCAAAGATAGATTTTTTTTTGAGGGACAAAGGTTTCAAAGTGGCAAAGGTTCAGAGTTATAAAGCGGCAAAGGTTTATTTTGATTTACTTGAATATGTTTTAAACACATAGAATCATAGTTTTTTCTTTGTTAAAAGGCGTTTCACTTATTTTTAGCAAATATAGCGATGTGTAAAAACTTGTTTTTTTAAATTTTCTCTTCTTCATTTTTTTAAACTATGTTTCTACGTGTTTAAATTTTTTAATGTGTTTGCATTTGAACTATGTATCTTTGCAAATCTAATTTTAGAGTTAGATTGCGATTCTGAGCCTTCAGGATTATATTTTTTAATCCGCAATCTAAAATCTACAATCAAAAATCATAAATTAAATGTCTAGAGATACACAATTAAAAGAGCGATGGGAAAAGCTCGTTGATATACTTTCCAATCAATTTTCGCAAGGCGAAGATTTAGATTTGGATTCGATAATTTACTTAATCGGAGTTCAGGAATATGGAAAAGTGCACCGTCAATACAAAAAAGATGAAAAACTAAATTTAATGCACATTGCAATCTGCAGATTGCTGGAACCATACGGGTTTTACGAATTCGAATATTTTGATGAAGAAGGATGGCCGCATTATAAAATAAAAGAACAATTGCCTTCGTTAAAAGCAGGTGAACAATCAGTTTTAATGAAAGAAGCGATTGTAAATTATTTTTTAGAAAGAAAACTTATTGAGTAGTTTTTTATAGTTTTCAGTCGCAGTCGCAGTTTGCAGTACTGAGACTGAAAACCGCGACTGAAAACTTGAAAAAATATGTGTAGATACGCAATGACAGCTTATAAACCTCATTACGCTTGTTTTAATTGTCGAAAGACATTTAAAAGAAGATTTATGAGAGATATAAAAAAAGGAGAAAAATCGCTTTTTGAAGCCAAATGTCCTGAATGTGAAGAGTTAATGGCTAATATGGGGCTGGATTTTGAATCGCCCAAAAAGGACGATTTAAAGAAATGGGAACATCTTAAAAGTCTGTATTCTGTTGGGATTACTTTTCATTCTTGCGGTTGCAGCGGGCCAGGTTATATTCCGAATTCGAAAGAAAAACTAATTGAATATTTCGAAGAGATAAAAAAAACATATCTCAAGAATATGGAATTCTGGCGCGATAGAGTAGAGCCTTCTACCAAAAAAGAAAAAGAACAGGATTATAATAGAAACTGGTCTAAATTAGGAGAGATTTCTTCAAATTACAAAAAAGAAATAGTTACGAATCAAGAAGGACTGGATTATTGGCATCAAAAAATAAAAGAAATCGAAGAGAAAATAAATCTTATAAAATAATTACAGGTCAGCAAATAATAATCATTTAAAAATTAGCTGTGATTCCTTAAATAGGTTTGCAGAATTCTTAAAACTGTTGCTGTGACTGCGCACTTTAAACTAAAAAGACTAAATTTGTATTTCAATTATTGAAGGAAAATGATAGATAAGATAAAACAACATATAGAGGAAGCTAAAGCCTTTAATGATAAAAACAAAGAATCTTTAGAGCAATTCCGAATTAAATATTTAGGAAGTAAGGGGTTATTAAAGGAACTTTTTACGGAGTTTAAAAATATCCCAAACGATCAGAAAAAAGATTTTGGACAAGTAATTAATACTCTTAAAGCGGTTGCCGAAGAAAAAGTAAGAGTTATTCAGGAAGAACTTGAAAGTAAAGAAGAAAGTGTAGGTGTTTTTGGTGATTTAACACGTGCAGCAGAACCAGTTCTTATTGGTTCTCGCCATCCTATTTCTATCGTTAAAAATCAGATTATAGATATTTTTGCCAATATCGGATTCAACGTTTCTGAAGGTCCAGAAATCGAAGACGACTGGCATAACTTTACGGCATTGAACTTACCAGAATATCACCCAGCGCGTGATATGCAGGATACGTTTTTCATTCAAACCAATCCAGATGTCTTGTTGCGTACACATACATCATCGGTTCAGGTGCGTTATATGGAAAATCACAAACCGCCAATCCGTACGATTTCACCGGGACGTGTTTTCCGTAATGAAGCAATTTCGTCTCGTTCGCACTGTATTTTCCATCAAGTGGAAGGATTGTACATTGACAAAGATGTTTCTTTCGCCGATTTGAAACAGACATTGCTTTATTTCACTAAAGAAATGTTCGGAAAATCTAAAATTCGTCTTCGTCCGTCGTATTTCCCATTTACAGAGCCAAGTGCTGAAATTGATATCTATTGGGGATTAAAAACAGAAACCGATTACAGAATTACCAAAGGAACGGGCTGGTTAGAAATTGGAGGCTGCGGAATGGTAGATCCAAATGTTCTTAAAAATTGTGACATCAACCCAGACGAATACAACGGATTCGCTTTCGGAATGGGAGTAGAGCGTATAGCAATGCTTTTATATCAAATTGGAGATATCCGTATGTTCTACGAAAATGATGTTCGTTTCTTAGAGCAATTTAAAGCAAATATATAATTTAAGCCATAAAGTCGTAAAGTCGAAAGTTGAAAGTCTCAGAGTAGGCTTTTGACTTTCGACTTTATGACTTTCAAACTTTCGACTAATATGAAAAAAGATATAATAATTCCAGAAGTTGAAAACGTGTTTCTTGCTGCAGTGCAGGAATGGAGCGACGATTTTATGGAAAAAGTGTGGTACGCTTATTTAGTTAACGACAGCGATTTTAACTTAGACAGCGTAATGGTGGTTTCAAAAGCATTTGGAACAATCGACGGCGAAATGAAAAAGACGTCAATTCTGCGTCATGCTTTTGTTGAGGTTCCTTCGGTTTCTGTTGTGAAAATAGAATTAGTAGAAAAAAGCCTTTTAGCACTTAATAACGAATTTATGGTAACATTCTTCATCCGAAATACTCTATACGATAAGAAATTCATTTTTAAAGCCAATTCAATCAATGAAAATAATACTGAAGAAGTACCGATTTTGTTTGTTGAAGGGGTAATGGTGAAATAGAGATTTGGAAGAAGAAAGAAGCAAGAGGAAAGATCTTAATGCTTTGAGAAAATAGAAGAAAGAGTAAAGACTTCTTGAAGATAGAATAAAAGAGAAAGAGCCAAGACTGTAAATTCAGTTTGGCTCTTTTTTATTTTCTGCACAAAGAGAAAAATCTTTCCTCTTGCTTCTTTCTTCTATCCAGTCTAAAAAGATTAATCCAAAGACTCCGTTAATTTCTTGAAAACCGTTTTAGCATCTTTTCCATCATATAAAACAGCGTAAACAGCATCAATAATTGGCGTTTTGGCACCGTAACCTTGATTAAGTTTGTAAGCACTTTTTGTAGCGTAATATCCTTCGGCAACCATGCTCATTTCCATCATAGCGCTTTTTACAGTATATCCTTTTCCTATCATGTTTCCGAACATTCTATTTCTTGAGAAAACCGAATATCCTGTAACCAATAAATCGCCCAAATAAGCTGAATCATTAATGTTACGTTTCATTTTGTGTACTTTTCTAATGAATTTCTTCATCTCACGAATAGCGTTACTCATTAAAACCGACTGGAAGTTATCGCCATAACCTAAACCATGTGCAATTCCGGCAGCAATCGAATAAATGTTTTTCAGCATCGCCGCATATTCAGTTCCGATGATATCGTCTGAAATTTTAGCTTTGATATAATTTCCTGAAAGTGACTTAGCCACGATTTTGGCTTTATCAGGATCTCCACACGCGATAGTTAAATAAGAAAGTCTTTCTAATGCTACTTCTTCGGCGTGGCAAGGACCAGTAATTACTCCAATATTGTAATAGGGAATATCGTATTGAATATGGAAATGCTCACCAACAATTAAACTGGTTTCGGGTACAATTCCTTTAATAGCTGAAAATATAATTTTATCAGACAGCGAAACTGTCATATTTTGAAGTTCGGCATCTAAAAAAGCTGAAGGAATAGCAAAAATGATATAATCTGCGTATTCAATAGCCTCGTTTATATTGCTTGTTAATTTGAGTTTGTTAATGTCAAATTCAACTGAACTTAAGTAATTTGGATTGTGTTTGTATTTCTGAATATGCTCTATGGCAGACTCATTACGCATATACCACGCAATTTCGGAAAGATTAACGCATAACATTTTTGCAATTGCCGTTGCCCAGCTTCCACCACCAATTACTGCAAATTTTAATTTTTCACTCATTATTTTATTAATTTGAAACAAAAGTACTTAATAATGTAATAATAACATAAAATCTGATTTAAGAAATTTATAAATCACCTTTAAATACAATGGTTTTCAGTTTGTTTCACCTAAAAATAAAAAAAATTACCGCCTTGCACAATAAAGTAAAAAAACTTGCGTTGTAAGTGTTTAGAAATTAGAATTTTAATGAATTTATCAAGATTTGAGTTAGTTAGTTTTGTTTTAGTAATTTGAAAAGGCGTTCCTAAACTTGTTAAGAACGCCTTTTCTATCTAAATTATAATTTCTAAATCCCAAATTCCCGAATTTAGAAAACCTTGGAATTTGGAATTTAAAAAAAATGGGATTTTATTTAATATGAAAGTTCCACAATAGATCTTACTTTGTCCAAAGTTACCAATTGATTTTCGCCTAAACCTTTCCAGCCTCTTTCGTCAAAACGATTAACGATAAAGTCGGCTGTTTTAGAATAATCTTCTGTGTATTGAGAAAGTTTGGTGTCCATTCCCATGGTATGGAAAAATTCTACGGTTTTGTTGATCGCTTCTTTTGCCACTTCTTCATCAGAACCTGTTAAATTAAAGATTCTTCTTCCGTATTGTGCCAGTTTTCCCTTTTTAGTTTCGAACATCACATGATACAAACTTGGACCTATAATGGCCAAAGTTCTGGCATGGTCAATTTCGTAAAGAGCAGTCAATTCGTGACCAATCATATGCGTTGCCCAATCACTTGGAACACCTTTTTGAATTAATCCGTTTAAAGCCATAGTACAGCTCCACATAAAATTCGAAGCCAAAGTATAATCGGTTGGATTTTTTACAATTCCAGGTCCAACTTCAATTAGAGTTTGAAGAACACCTTCGGCAATTCTATCCTGAAGAAAAGCATCCGTTGGATACGTTAAATATTGCTCCATTACGTGTGTGTAAGCATCTACAACACCATTTTCAATTTGTCTTTTTGGTAAAGATGCAATTACCGAAGGATCACAAATAGAGAATTGAGGAAACAAGGCACTACCTCCAGAAGATAATTTTTCCTGAGTAGCTTCAATGGTTACGACATATCCAGAATTCATTTCACTTCCCGTTGCTGGTAACGTTAAAACAGTTCCGAATGGCATTGCATTTTCTTTAATCAAGATTCTTTTTTGAAGAATATCAATTGGATTTCCGTCAAAATTAACCGCAGCGGAAATAAATTTCACACCATCAATTACAGATCCGCCGCCAACAGCAAGGATAAAATCGATTTTTTCTGCTTTAATCACATCAACGGCTTTCATCAAGGTTTCAAATCTTGGATTTGGTTCGATTCCGCCAAATTCTACAATTTCAAAACCTTTCAGATTGTGGATTACCTGATCGTAAATTCCGTTTTTAAAGATACTTCCGCCACCATAAGCCAAAAGAATTTTAGCATTTTTTGGTACTAAAGTCGAAAGTTTTGAAATCTGCCCTTTCCCGAAAACTAAATTCGTAGGGTTGTATAATTCAAAGTTTAGCATTTTTTTTAAAGGTTCTAAGATGCTAAGGTACTCAGGTTCTAAGTTTTTTTGGATTGAACTTAATCAGCAACTTAGCATCGTTGTTAATTTAATTTTATTGATTAGTGAATAAAGGATTAAGATTTTAGTTTCTAGGAAAAACACCTCAGAACTTTAGCGTCTAAGTCCCTTAGCACCTTTTTTACTTTAACTCTTGTAGCAATTTCCCAGCTACCAATTTAGACGAAGCTGGGTTTTGACCTGTAATTAAAAGTCCGTCGGCGACTGCGTAAGGCTGCCAGTTTGGTCCTTTAGAAAAAATTCCTCCGTTTGATGCCAATGCATCTTCCAATAAAAATGGAACCACTTTAGTTAAACCAACTGCTTCTTCTTCGGCATTTGTAAAACCAGTTATTTTTTTACCTTTTACTAAATATTCACCTTTTACTTTTACGTTTTTCAAAACTGCTGGAGCATGACAAACAAAGGCTACAGGTTTATTATGCGTGTAAAAAGATTCAATTAAAGCAATTGAATTTTTATCTTCCACTAAATCCCAAAGCGGACCATGACCACCTGGATAAAATACAGCGTCGTAATCTTTTTGGTTAACGGTTGAAAGCTTCAAAGTGTTTTTTAATTTTTCCTGTAAAACTTGGTCAGCATCAAAACGTTTAGTATCTTCAGTTGCCGATGCTGGATCAGCACTTTTTGGATCAATTGGCGGTTGTCCTCCAAGCGGAGAAGCAATTGTAATTTCTACTCCCTGATCTAGTAATTCATAATAAGGTGCTGCGAATTCTTCAGACCAGAACCCGGTTTTTTCTCCTGTGTTGCCCAGTTTATCATTGCTGGTAACAACAAACAATACTTTTTTCATACCTTTTTTATTTGATTTTTGAGCCAATGCTGAAAAGCTTACGGCTGTAAATGCAGTTATTGCGAATAGTGCTATTTTCTTCATAATATTAAATTTTGAACAAATTTACGGGGAATGTGATATTTGTAAAAATAAAATAAACTATGTTTGTTATAAATAATTTTATGTCATGGTAAATTTAGAATGGTACAGAACCTTTAAGGCGGTGTATAAAAACGGAAACTTTTCAGTAGCCGCAAAAGAATTGTTTATGAGCCAGCCAGCCGTTAGTCAGCAGATTTCAATGTTGGAAGCTCACGTTGGAAATAAATTATTCAATCGGAAATCGAAAGGAGTAGAGCCAACCGAATACGCTAAGTTACTGAATAATTTGATAATAGATGCGCTCGATCGTCTTGAAAGTGTCGAAACTGGTTTTAGAGCCAAAGCAGAAGACGCGACAAGATTAATTTCGGTTGGAATTTCAAAACATCTTTTTGACTGTATTGGAAACCTCTTGATCTCCAAGTTTGATTTAATTGATTTTACTTTCGCAGAAAACGACGAACTTTTTGCATTGGTAGATTCTAAAAAACTCGATTTTGCCATTACCACAAAACGATTCGATACTTTTGATACCACTTATGAAATTGTGGGTAAAATCAAACTGATTTTGGTCGCGCCGTCAAGTTTGGACATAACTGAATTCCGCCAAAAATTAAAAGCAGATAATTTTACGGAAATTGAACAATGGCTAAATGCACAAAAATGGTACAGTCATGATGCGCGAATTCCACATATAAAATTATTCTGGCTTCATGCTTTTAATAAAAAAAGACCATCAATGGTGCCTAATTATATCATTCCATCAGAATCTGAAATGTTGAGATTGTTGGCAAAAAATGATGGAGTTGCCGTGACTTGGAATTGCAATGCAAGAAATTATATAAAAGAAAACAAATTACAGTTGGTGTGGAACAGTTTTCACGTTCCCGAAGAATTTGTGTATTTGCTAACGCCTAAAAATAACAATGCCAAATCAATTTTCGATGTAATTGAAAAAGAGCTCAAATTATTTTTTGGTAATAGATTATAATACAGTTTAAATAGAATAGGAATATTTTATAAAGTATGCGAAAATTCTTCTTTTTGCTTTGACTTGATCTTTTAAAAGAATATTTTTGATATACAAACCACTAAAATTTTCCAGTATGAAAAAGATCTCAACTATTTTAATGTTTATAATGCTGTTTTTTATAATTAATTCTTGCAGTAAAAGTGATGATGAAGCTATAGTAGATTGTTTAGGAGATTCTATTCTTACTGAATTAAAACATCCTGTTGATGCAGCGGATTCAAAAAAAATTAACTTTTCAATTGAATACGCTGGCAGTGATAGAACGCTGAGTAATGTGAAATGGACTTTTGGAGATGGACAAACAGCAACAGGTCTTTCAGTTTCTCATACCTACAGTACAGCGGGTTCTTATACAGTTAAGGCAGAAGTTACTACAAAAAAAGGTAGTTCTTCAGAATGTACTCATGAGAAAACGAAAACAATTACGGTGAATTAGAAAAACCAAAATAAGATTTTTTTGAGAGTCAGTTTTATAATTTATGCTTCTGCATCAGATTATAAAATTGACTCTCATTCGTTATATTTGTTTGATATGATTTTTGAATATGGAAAAGTTACAAAATATTAGAATAGCAGTTGATGCGATTGTTTTTGGTTATAAAAACAATGATTTATACGTGTTATTAATTGAACAAAAGTTTGGTTCAGCCGATAAATATTGGGCGTTACCAGGAGGTTTGGTACAGAATGAAGAATCTTTGAGCGATGCGGTTATTCGTGAACTGCACGAAGAAACGAATGTGCAGCTTAATTTCATGGAACAGCTTTACACTTTTGGAGATGATATTTTTAGAGATTCCAGAAACCGTGTTATTTCGGTTGCGTATTACGCTTTGGTCGATGCCTCGAATTTAGAAATTAAAGCCAATACTGATGCCGAAAGAGTGCAATGGTTTAAGATTGATGAAATTCCGTCTTTGGCATTCGATCATAATTTGATTTTGAAAAAAGCCATTACAAGATTAAAATCAAAACTGACTTACGAGCCAATTGGTTTCGATTTGCTTCCTAATGAATTTTTATTTTCTGATTTGGAAAACCTTTATTGTACCATTTTGGAAAAGGAAATCGACCGAAGAAATTTCAGAAAAAAAATATTGAGTTACGGTATTTTGGAGCAAACCGATAAAATTGCTCCCGTTAAAAACGGAAGACCAGCAAAACTTTTTAAGTTTAATAAATTGAAATACAATTCATTAGTTAGAGAAGGCTTCCACTTCGAAATAAAGTTTGCGTAATTTTTACACAAAATATATTGTTTATTTAAAATTAAATTCTACATTTGCGTATAATTAACGCAAACCTAAACGCTATGATACTAAATCTCGACCCAAAATTCGCTCCTTTTCAAAATCAGGATCAAATTAAATTTCAAAGTTTTACTTTTTCTGGTGGCGAACCACACATTAAAATCGTTCCTGATTTTGATACCAACAGAAAAGTAACGATTACACACCGATTAAATTCATTCAACGATTTGGGTTTGTTGTGTATTACAGTTGATGCTTTACGCAGAATGGACGTTAAGATTATCGATCTTTTTATTCCGTATTTTCCAGCGGCAAGACAAGATCGCGTTATGATTCCAGGCGAACCATTGTCTGTAAAAGTATATGCAGATATTATTAATGCGATGCAACTGAACAAAATATTTGTTTTTGATGCACATTCTGAAGTTACACCAGCTTTGTTGAATAACTGTACTGTAATCCCAAACTATACTTTTATCAAAGAAGTTTTAAATAGAATTGGCGAGAACGTAAAACTGATTTCTCCAGACGGTGGCGCTTTGAAAAAAATCTATAAAGTATCTGAATTTTTAGGTGGCGTTGAGGTTGTAGAATGCAGTAAAAGCCGTGATGTAAAAACTGGAAAGTTATCTGGTTTCAAAGTGTACAACGATGATTTGGAAGGAACGGATTGTTTAATTGTAGATGATATCTGCGACGGAGGAGGAACTTTCGTAGGATTAGCAGAAGAACTAAAAAAGAAAAATGCCGGAAACTTATACTTAGCAGTAAGCCACGGGATTTTCAATAAGGGATTTGAAGTTTTAAACTGCTTTGATGGTATTTTCACGACCAATTCTTTTAAAGATTTTGAAGGTGAAAGTGTTCAGGTAATTGGACTTGACAAATTAATTTAAAAATGTCTCAAATTTCAGGTTTCAAGTTGTTTTTGTAAACCTTAAAAAACTATTAACTGTTTCAAGTTTCAAGTTCCAGGTTCCAAGTTAGTGCAAATAACTTGAAACTTGAAACAAAGAAAAACCTGAAACAAAAACAACCAATAAAAATTATGAGCGACGATTTAAAACCAAGATTTATTGAATCTTTAAAAAGAAACAATGATCAAATTAGAGAAGACAGAGCCAAAGTAATTGGTGAAGATTCTGAATTAATTTACAGACGAAGAGTCGAAGACATCGAATTAAAAATCAAAAGACTCGAAAGAGAACAAGAAGGATTAATTGATATTAGTCCGCTGGATAAAAACAGTTTGACTTTCGCCGATTTTCAGCCGGAAGCCTTTGTTCAGAAAGACATGGAACTTTCGCTGACCATCAGAAATTTAAACATTCAGTTTGAGGTTACAAAAAAGAGATTTGAATATTTATTTGGTAAAAAATATTAGTCATGGGAGGTACAAGATATGATTTCGGTGCTCGCGAAAGCAGAGCAAAAAAAGTAGGTTACGCTAGTAAATCAGCTAGCGAGATTTTTACACAAAATGCATTGCGAATGGCTCATGAATCTATGAATCCAAATGGAGTGATTTTTAGAGAAGCAAGAGATTCTGATGTTCATCCAAACACCGTTCCGATTATTCTAGGATTGGACGTTACAGGAAGTATGGGACATATTCCGCACGAATTGATAAAAGACGGACTTCCAAAATTAATGGGAGGAATTATTCAAGGAGGCGTTCCAGATCCAGCACTTTTATTCTTGGGAATTGGAGATCATGAATGTGACCGATATCCGTTACAAGTCGGACAGTTTGAATCTGGTGACGAAGAATTGGATATGTGGTTAACAAGAACGTACATTGAAGGCGGAGGAGGAGGAAACGCTGGCGAAAGTTACCTTTTAGCTTGGTATTTTGCAGCATTTCATACTAAAATCGATGCTTTCGAAAAAAGAGGACAAAAAGGATTATTGTTTACAGTAGGTGATGAACCAGGTTTAAAAACGCTTCCAGCTTCAGCAATTAAAGAAATTATGGGGCAGGGACAACAGACTTATACACATCTTGAATTATTAGCAGAAGCGCAAAAAAAATACGATGTATATCACATCAGTGTATTGCACTCAGGACAAGCTATCAATGCCGATGTTGAATGGAAACAATTACTGGGACAAAACTGTTTGTCTATTGAAGATCACAGAGAAATTCCAAACGTGATCAAAAAGATCATCTGCGATAAACATAAGAGTTCTGGTTTAGGAACAATACCGGTTTCTGATGCAACAAACACAGGTTTAGACAATATCGAGATGCTTTAAAACTTAGCGACTCTGTGCCTTTGCGAGATTAAAATGTAAAGTTTTTTTCTTAGCAATGAGAAATTATGCTCGCAAAGTCGCGGAGACGCAAAGATTCTTAATTAGAAAGTTAAGTTAAAAGAAAAACTTAGCGACTTAGCGCCTTTGCGAGATTAAAATAACAACAAAATGAAAACAGCGAAAATAGTTATAGGTTTAGGATTTGGCGATGAAGGAAAAGGCATAACAACAGATTTTCTGGCAAAACAAAATCCTGAATCTATCGTTATTCGCTTTTCGGGAGGACAACAAGCCGCGCATACCGTTATGATTGGCGATAGAAAACACGTCCATTCGAGTTTTGCCAGCGGTGCACTTCGTGGTCTTCCGTCTTATTACAGCGAACATTGCACGATTCATCCTCTTTTTCTTTATAACGAAAGAGAAGAATTAAAAGAAAAAAATGGTAATCTGGATTTGTACATTCATCCATTAGCAAAAGTTACCACTCCTTTTGATGTCTGGCACAACAGAGGAAATGTACGAAATATTGAAAACGGAACCTGCGGAAAAGGCATTGGTTCAACCATGAAAAGGAATGAAGGTCCGTATAAATTGTTTGCCATCGATTTGATTGCGCCTCGCGAAATGCTTTTAGAAAAATTAAACCAAATTGCGTATTACTATGGTTTTTTAAATGAAAGCAGAATCGATGAAGAAATCAATCAATATCTGGAAACAATTGATAAGATACAATGGAATATTATCGATTATACATTCCTTTCGAAATATGAAAATCTCATTTTTGAAGGCAGTCAGGGCATTCTGCTCGATATGGATCACGGCGTTTTTCCGAATGTGACGTATGCCAATACCACTTCAAAAAATGCCATTGAAATTTGTAATAAACTAAAGATTGAAGACTTAGCCGTTTATTACGTAACCAGAAGTTATTCCACGCGTCACGGACACGGCTGGATGGCGAATGAAGAAGAAATTAAATTAAAAAATAACGAAGAAGAAACCTGTGTTTTTAACGAATACCAAAAACATTTACGTTTTGGAACTCTGAATTACGAACTTCTAAATTACGCTCTAAAACTCGATGCAGCTTACAGCCCAATGGCAAAACGAAATTTGGTTGTAACTTGTATGGATCAGCTGGAGCAGGATTATGAGTTTGAAAATCTCACAACGGAATTCAGCGAAATCTACGGATCATTTTCACCCGATTCAAAAGATTTCAAAAACATTAGAAAATGAAATACAATATAGATACCATAACTCCAGAAAGTAAGTTTATATTTTTCTGGGGACATCAACCAAGTAAAGACGGAAAAATTCTCAAAACCTGTTTCAGCCAGTGGTGGTTAAGTTCTTTTAAAGTAGATAAAGTAACTTACAAAACTGCTGAACATTGGATGATGGCGAAGAAAGCAGAATTATTCAACGATCAGGAAATTTTAGTAAAAATCCTTAAAGCCGATTCTCCAGCTGAAGCAAAAAAACTCGGTAGAGAAGTCAAAAATTATGTAGATACGGTTTGGTTAGAAAACCGATATGAAATTGTAAAACAAGGAAACTTTCACAAATTCAGTCAAAATGCTGATTTGAAAACGTTCTTATTAAACACTAAAGAACAAGTTATTGTGGAAGCAAGTCCAGTCGATTCAATTTGGGGAATCGGAATGGAAGAAGATCACAAAGATGTTCTAAAACCAGAAGCCTGGAAAGGATTGAATCTTTTGGGTTTTGCTTTGATGGAGGTTAGAGATGAATTGAGATAAATTGATTATGGAAACAATAAGATTATATCGTCCAGTTGGATTAAAAGAAATGGAATTAATCGCAGAGTTGGATTACAATGCTTTTCCACCAAGGTTAGAATGGCAACCTATTTTTTATCCGGTAACGAATCAGCAATATGCAGATCAAATTGCTTTTGAATGGAATACCGTTGACGAATTTTCCGGATTCATTGGAATTGTAACTGCTTTTGATGTTAACTCAGATTTTTTGAAAAAGTATGAAATTCAAAATGTTGGCGATAAAAATCATAATGAACTTTGGATTCCGTCGGAAGAATTAATTGATTTTAATGCTAACATAGTAAACGGAATTGAAATCGTAAATGTGCATTTTACAGATCGTTCTTTGGTAAGTGAAAACAAAGAACTCAATGAAAAACTAGATAGTTTTAGAAAATGATTTTAGAATTATTAAAAGCAGACATAACAGAAATTCAAGTTGATGCAATAGTAAATGCTGCAAATACTTCTTTGCTTGGAGGCGGTGGTGTTGATGGTGCAATTCATAGAAAAGGAGGAAAAGCAATTCTAGACGAATGTATCCAAATTAGAAATAAGCAAGGAGGATGTAAAACAGGTGAAGCTGTAATCACAACAGCAGGAAATCTTCCTTCAAAATATGTTATTCATACTGTTGGACCAGTTTGGAATTGAGACAAAGAAGAAAAATCAAAATTGCTGGCAGATTGTTATCAAAACAGTTTGACTCTTGCGGTAGAAAATGGAATCAAAACTATTGCTTTTCCAAATATCAGTACAGGAATTTATCATTTTCCGAAAGATAAAGCAGCTGAAATCGCGGTAAAAGCTGTGAAAGAGTTTTATAGAATTTCTGAAATAGAAAAAGTACTGTTTGTATGTTTTGATGATGAAAATTATCAGATTTATAAAAGTATTCTATCGTTGTTCCGCTAGGAGCATTTCATCGGTAGAAAAAATAGATTAATTGAATTTACGTTCCGTGGGAACGTTTGATTGGTAAAAAAATGAATGAAAAAATAGCAAAAAGCGTCAGCAAGTTTTTAAGTCTGGTGCTTAGACATTCGCCTGAAACTATTGGATTACAATTAGACGAAAATGGATGGGCTGATGTTGAGGAATTAATTATAAAATGTAATAAAAAGGGAAGTCAAAATGAAATGACGGTTGAACTTTTAGATTATGTTGTAGAAAATAACGATAAAAAGCGTTTTGCTTACAATGAAGATAAAACCAAAATCCGTGCAAGTCAGGGACATTCGATTTCGGTAGAACTAAATCTGGAAGAAACGGCACCTTTGGAATTTTTGTATCACGGAACGGTTGGAAAATTTATGGAAAGCATTCGTAAAGAAGGTTTGAAAAAAATGAGCCGTCAGCATGTGCATTTAAGCAAAGACAAAGAAACGGCGACAAAAGTTGGAAGCAGAAGAGGAGTGCCACAGATTTTAACCGTTAGAAGCGGCGCCATGCATAGAGACGGATATACATTTTATTTATCCGAAAACAATGTCTGGTTGACCGATGAGGTTCCACCAAAATATATTGAATTTTAAAAATGAAAAGAACACTTGTTTTTGGAGATATTCACGGAGGATTAAAAGCCCTGATTCAGTTATTAGAAAGAATTGATTTATCGGAAAATGACAGACTGATTTTCTTAGGTGATTATGTGGATGGCTGGAGCGAATCGGCACAGGTAATTGAGTTTCTTATGGATTTATCTCAAAAACACGAATGCATTTTTATAAAAGGAAATCACGATGCCTGGTGTCAGGAATGGCTGATGAACGATATTGTAAATGATATTTGGTTTTTGCATGGAGGAAAATCGACTATAGAAAGTTATGAAAATATTGATCTTTCCAAAAGACAGAAACATCTGGAATTCTTTAATCAAATGAAGGATTATTTTGTAGATGAAAGCAACAATCTTTTCATTCATGCCGGATTCGCATCGATGCACGGACCAGAAAAAGAACATTATCAAACCAATTTTTCGTGGGACAGAACGTTGTGGGAAATGGCGCTGACTATGGATAAACGAATAAAAAAAGATTCGCTTTTGTATCCGAAAAGATTACTGCTTTATAATGAAATTTATATCGGACATACTCCAACGCTAAATTATGATGTAGAAATTCCAATGCAAGGCTGCAATGTTTGGAATATTGATACAGGTGCCGCTTTTTACGGAAAACTTTCTTGTATCAATACAACCACAAAAGAATTTTGGCAAAGCGATGTAGTTCAGACATTTTATCCAAATGAAAAAGGAAGAAATAAATAAAATGAAAAATACAATAGAATCTGGTTTATTTGGTTTGGCTGTTGGTGATGCTTTGGGAGTTCCAGTTGAATTTAAATCCAGAGCTTATTTAAAACAAAATCCAGTTACTGAAATGTTTGGTTTTGGAACGCATCATCAACCAATAGGGACTTGGAGCGACGATAGTTCACTTGCTTTCTGTCTAGCTGAAAGTTTATGTTCGGGTTATGATTTAAATGATATTGCAGGAAACTTTGTCAAATGGTACAGCGGAAATTTATGGACGCCACATGGAAAAGTTTTTGATATCGGAATCGCAACTAGACATGCTATTCTTAATATTGCAAAAGGACATCAACCTGATTTATGCGGTGGATTTTCTGAAGAAGATAACGGAAATGGCTCGTTAATGCGTATTTTGCCTTTGGTTTTTTATCTTCAAAACGAAAATGATATTGAAGTTATTTACCAAAAAGTAAAAGAAGTTTCATCAATAACACATGCACATTTCAGATCGGTTTTCGCTTGTTTTATTTACGTGATTTATTGTTTGGAAATTCTAAAAGATAAAGATAAATTCGAAGCTTATACGGATATGAAAAGTATACTTTCAAAGTTTTTGGAAGACAAAAAATATAATCCTGCTGAAGTTCAGTTGTTTGACAGAGTTCTGAAAAATGATATTCTGTATGTGGAAAGTGAAATTCAATCTTCGGGCTATGTGCTACATACTTTAGAAGCAAGTTTTTGGTGTTTTTTAAATTCGGATTCTTATGAAGAAACGGTTTTAAGGGCAGTTAATTTGGGAGGAGACACTGATACAACCGGAGCAATTGCTGGAGGATTAGCAGGAATTTATTATGGAATCGATAATATTCCGCAAAAGTGGATTGACAATTTAGTAAGAGTAAAAGATATAAAAGATTTAGCAGAACGATTATCAAATAAAATATAAATAACTTATATATGAACCCATTATTATTAACCGACGGTTACAAAGTTGACCACAGAAGACAATACCCAGACGGAACTACAATTGTATATTCTAACTGGACACCAAGAAAATCAAGAATTGAAGGAGTTGATGAAGTAATCTTTTTTGGATTGCAGTATTTCATCAAAAAATATATTATCCACGATTTTGAAGAAGATTTCTTTAAAAAATCAAAAGAAGAAGTCGTTAAAAAATACTCACGAAGAATCAATAACTATTTGGGAGAAAACCAAGTTGGAACTAAACATATCGAAGATTTACACGATTTAGGATATATTCCTATGGTTTTTAAAGCCTTGCCAGAAGGTGCGAGTGTTCCGTTGAGAGTTCCTATGTTTACGATGTATAATACAATTCCAGAATTTTTCTGGCTGACGAATTATTTCGAAACTTTACTTTCTGCGGTAGTTTGGTTGCCTTGTAATTCTGCTACAATTGCAAAAGAATACAGAAAAGTATTAGACAAATATGCGACAGAAACTTCTTCTGTTCCAGAATTTGTAGATTGGCAGGCGCACGATTTCTCAATGCGAGGAATGGGTGGCATCGAAGCGGCTTTAACTTCTGCGGCAGGGCATTTATTGAGTTTCACAGGATCAGACACTATTCCAGCAATTGATTTCTTAGAAGAATATTACAATGCCAATTCAGATCAGGAGCTTGTGGCTGGTTCAGTAGCGGCAACAGAGCATTCTGTTATGTGTATGGGAACAACTGAGGGCGAGTACGAAACTTTCAAAAGATTAATTACAGAAGTGTATCCAAAAGGAATTGTTTCTATCGTTTCTGATACTTGGGATTTATGGAAAGTTCTAACGGATTATCTTCCAAGATTAAAAGAAGAAATCGTTTCAAGAGAAGGTAAAGTAGTAATTCGTCCTGACAGTGGCGATCCGGTAGATATTATCTGCGGAAATCCAAACGGAAAAACAGAACAAGAGAAAAAAGGGGTTATCGAATTGCTTTGGGATGTTTTTGGCGGGACTACAAATGTTAAAGGATTCAAAGAATTGGTGCCGCAAATTGGAGCCATTTATGGAGATAGTATTACCGTAGCAAGAGCAACTCAAATTTGCGAAAGATTAAAAGAAAAAGGATTTGCTTCTACCAATGTTGTTTTAGGAATTGGTTCTTTCACATATCAATACAATACAAGAGATACTTTCGGATTTGCGATGAAAGCCACTTACGGAGAAGTGAACGGAGAGGGAAGAGCTATCTTCAAAGATCCAATTACTGACGACGGAACTAAAAAATCGGCTAAAGGATTAATGAAAATCGAATTAATCGACGGTAAATATCATTTAACTGATAATGTTTCTTGGGAAGAAGAAAAACAAGGTGAATTGAAGGAAGTTTTCAGAGATGGAAAGCTTTTGA
Source organism: Flavobacterium sp. H4147 (assembly GCF_029360735.1). Taxonomy (NCBI): domain Bacteria; kingdom Pseudomonadati; phylum Bacteroidota; class Flavobacteriia; order Flavobacteriales; family Flavobacteriaceae; genus Flavobacterium; species Flavobacterium sp. H4147. The sequence goes on from NZ_JARKNB010000001.1 coordinate 1,507,286, forward strand.
TTGATCAATCTCTGAGTGAAATCAGAACTAGAGTAAAAAGTAACGTGAGTATCGAAGCTTAATTATGGCAAAAAGCCTGAATTTTAAATTCAGGCTTTTTTTATGATTTAATTTTTTTGTCATTTCGACGAAGGAGAAATCACACTAGAAATTCTTGTGCGGAAATTCTAGTGTGATTCCTCGTTTCTCGGAATGACAAGATTGTGTATGGTTAAATTCAATTGCCTCCAGTTTTAACTGGAGGTCAAAAATATTGATTTCTACATCGGCTTTAGCCAAACATCTTTAATTTTGGTTAAAGCCTTGTACTGCTGAAAATAAAAAAACCTCCAGCTAAAGCAGGAGGCAATTCAATGTTTATAATTGAAATATTTTGTTTTAAATTCTTCAGCATCTTTATTTGAATTAAATTTTATCAAGCGAAAACCTTCATTGAATTCAATTTTTTTCTCTGTAATCAATTTTTCGATTAAGAATTCGAAAAGTATAAATGATCGATATTCTTCATTTATGAAATATAAATATTCTTTTTTAAAAGGGATTTTTTCCTCAGTAATAATATGAATCAAAGTATTTTGTAATTCATCAAGATGACGTTCTGAGTTTAACTGAAAATGTTTTTCAACTTTAATTTTGTTATGGGTAAATGAAATTAAATTTTCGATTCCATTTCCATACATTGGACCATACCTGTAATTTTGCGTTTTTTCTCCACAGAAAGAGTTCCCATAAATCACTAAATTTTCTAATTCGGAATATCTATATTCAATCTCATCTATAAGTAATAAATCTTCTTTAAATGAAATTGTTCCTTCAAAATAACCATTAAGGTTTTCAAATTCTTTTAATCTAATAATAACACTTGTTATCTGTATTACCAAAGGAATTATTACAGGATAATAAAAAGATGGGGATAGTTTATGATCTAATACATGTTCTATTAAAAATAGTACTAATCCATATAATAATATTACTCCAAAAGAAAAATAAGATAATTTTTCGGATTGGGTTAAATTGAAGAATTTAGGTTTTTCAGGAATAAATATCGAAGCAGAAAAAAGCATTTACTTCTTATAAAAATTATTATGATCAATATATTCCCAAACCTTCGGAGGAAGCAAAGGCTGAATATTTTTCCCTTCTTTAATATTATTTCTAATAAAAGTCGAAGAGATTTCTACAATTGGTGCATCGATAACATGAATTTTAGGATGCGATTTTAATTCTACATTTTCAGGTTCATCAGATATTCTAGGATAGACATAAATATCATGATTTTCAAGAATCAATTCATAGTTTTTCCATTTATGAAGCGTTTTCAAATTGTCTTCACCCATAATTAAAGAAAAGTCATGATTTGGATATTTCTCTTGCAGATGTGCGAGCGTTATAACCGTATAACTCGGCTGAGGTAATTTAAACTCGATATCAGACGGTTTTATTTTCGGATAATCTTCTGTTGCCAGAAAAACCATTTGCAAGCGCTGCTGATCGTCTAATAAAGTTGCTTTCTTTTTTAACGGATTATGAGGTGTTACCACCATCCAAATCTGATCTAATCCAGCATACTCCGCCATGTGATTGGCAATGATTAAATGACCAACATGAATTGGATTATAAGTTCCGAAATAAAGACCTATTTTCATAGTTGTAGTAACTAGTAAAAAGTAATTAGTGATTAGTAAAAAAGGATTAGTCTTTTAGTGTTTTTGAAAAAGCATTCACTAATTATTTGTTTATGAAATCCTTTACCAATTGATGCGCTTCTTCAAGAGCAACCTCTAAATCATAATTTTTGATAATCACATCGAACTGAGGTGCAGTCGCCAATTCTACAGATGCTTTTGCAATACGCATATTGATTTTGTCTTCGCTTTCTGTAGAACGCTGTTTTAATCGGCGTTTTAATTCGTCAACACTTGGAGGTTTCACGAAAACCGCTAAAGTTTCTTCTGGAAATTTATGTTTGATACGAAGGCCGCCAACCACGTCAATGTCAAAAATAACATTTTTTCCTAAAGCCCAGATTCTTTCAATTTCCGATTTTAAAGTTCCGTAGAAGTTATCGCGATATACTTCTTCCCATTCCAGGAAATCTTCGGCTTTAATGTGCTTTTTGAATTCTTCTAACGAAATGAAATAATAATCTTTTCCGTTAACTTCTTCACCACGCGGTGCACGCGATGCCGCCGAAATCGAAAATTCAAGATTTAAATCTTCCTGTCCTAATAAATGTTTTACGATCGTTGTTTTTCCTGATCCCGAAGGTGCCGAAAAAACAATTAATTTTCCTTTGTTCATTGTGTATGCTTTAGGCTTTAAGCTATATGCTCTAAGCTTTAAATTTGTGTAGTATTTATAGAACGTTCAATACTTGTTCTTTAATTTTTTCCAATTCATCTTTCATCATCACAACAAATTTCTGCATTTGAGCATGATTCGATTTAGAACCCATTGTATTGATTTCACGTCCCATTTCTTGAGTGATAAAACCAAGTTTTCGTCCGTTAGCTTCAGAACCGTTTAAAGTCTCTATGAAATAATCTAAATGGCTTGTTAAACGTACTTTTTCTTCTGTTATATCCAGTTTTTCTAAATAATAGATTAATTCTTGCTCAAAACGATTTTCGTCTACATTTACTTCTAATTCTGAAATAGCATTTTGCAAACGGTCTTTTATAGCCTGAACACGTTCTGGATCTAAAGCCAGAGTATCATTCATCAGCTGGCGAATGTTTCCAATTCTTAAATTGAATTCTTTTTCAAGCGATTCGCCTTCATCTTTTCTGAAATTTAAGATGTTTTGCAATGCTTCATCAATAATAACCTGAATCTGCTCCCAGTCATTTTCGTCAATTTCTTCACGCTCTGTTTTTAATGTATCTGGCATACGAACGGCCATTTTCATTAATTCAGTTTCATCAGCATCAGCATAAACTTCTCTCAATTGAGCGATGTAGTTTTTTACAACAGGTACGTTTACTTTGGTTGAAGTCTGTTCGGCAGTACTTTCTACATAAATTGCAAAATCAATTTTTCCTCTTTCAAGTTTTGTCGAGATTTGAGTTCGCAAACCTAATTCCATTTCGCGGTAAACCGATGGCATTCTTACGTTTAGATCTAAACCTTTACTGTTTAGCGATTTTACTTCAACGGTAATTTTTTTTGTAGGCAATTGCAAAGATGCTTTGCCAAACCCTGTCATAGATTGTATCATATAATTGAGTATAAAGGCGCAAAGATAAATAAAAGTTTGCACTGTTGGACTGTAATTCAGTAATCTGTAAAATCTTAGAGAACTTAAGGCTTTTTAGTTTCGATTTTCAATACTGTGTCCTAATTTTTGTTTTAAAAATTTACTCGAAATAAGTAATTGAATTCGGTAAAATATTAACTCAAAGCCTCAATAACTGCGGCCACATTTTTTTGGCTGTTGCCGATGTAAATTTTGCCATCAATAATAAAAACTGGACGACTTAAGAACGTGTAATGTTCCAGAATGTATTTTTTGAAATCGGCTTCCGCCAATGATTTGTCTTTTAATCCCATCGATTTATATAATTGCGCTTTCTTGCTGAATAAAGCTTCGTAACTTCCAGAAAGTGTGTGCATTTCTTCCAGCTGTTCCTCAGTGATTGGATCTTGCTTGATGTCATGAAAAACAAGATTGTTTTCTGGAAGGCTTTTAATGATTTTGCGGCAAGTATCGCATGAAGCTAGGTAATATATTTTATTCATGATGTTGTGAATTTATTAGATTGCAAAGAAAATCCATTTAGAGCTTAAAAATGTCTAATTTTAGAAAAAAAATAAAATTATGAATTCAGTTTTTAATGTACAGAAAACAAGCAGGGAAATTCTGCTGAAACTTTTAAATAGTCATTCGCTAGAACAATTAAATAAAATACCAGATGGATTTAATAATAATATAGTTTGGAATGTGGCTCACTGTATAGCGGCACAACAGTCATTGGTTTATAAATTATCAGGATTACCGGCGATAGTTTCGGAAGATTTTATTTTAAAATACCGAAAAGGCACAAAACCTGAAGGGGATGTTTCGCAGGAAGAAGTTGATGAAATCAGAGAACTGCTTTTTACTACATTAGAAAAAACTGAAAATGACTTTGCAAGCGGTCTTTTTGTTGATTATACAGAATATACCACAAGTATGGGTTTTACACTTCACAATGTGCATGACGCTTTGAATTTTAATAATTATCACGAAGGAATTCATACCGGAATTGTAATGGCAATTAAGAAATTAGTTTAAAACAAAAAATCCCGCTTTAAGCGGGATTTTTTTATTCTACTATAGTTTCAAGCGTTACTTTCATAGCTCCAGCACCTTTACTTTTAGTGATTTCCATAAAAGCTCTTTTTGAAAGATCGATTTCGCGGGTTTTTACAAATGGACCGCGATCGGTGATTTTTACGATTACAAATTTTCCGTTGGCTTCGTTAGTGACTTTAACTCTTGTGCCAAAAGGAAGTTTTTTGTGTGCCGCGGTGTACTTGTTGTTGTTGAAACGACTTCCGTCAGCAGTTTTTCTTCCATTAAAACGATCTGCGTAGTAGGAGGCGTGAGCGTTTTTTTTATAGGGTTTTAGTTTTAATCCTTTATCTGTGAATACTGAGTCTGTTGGTAAAGCAATAAGGTTTGGTTTTACGTTTTTTACCGTATCCTGTATAATTTTAGGTTCAGTTGTAGGTTTCGTTTGACTTATGACATAAGAAAAACAGCAGATAAATAATAATGTAAAAGAGGCGAGTAAAATATTTTTATTTCTCATAGGTTATTTTTTTTCAGACTTGGGGGAGTTTGTACAAATAATATGCCGAGATAAAAAAAGCCCTATTGTAGGGCTCTAGTTGGTTATTGGAACCATAGGCTCCAAGGAATTCTACTTAAAACAAGTATTAATCCTAATCCGTAAAAAATAGCGAATGTTTTAAACTTTGCTTCGCTGTTGATTAGTTTTTTATGTTTAGACCATCCAATAGTAATTAAAGCAATGGCAATAAGGTTAATTAGTGGATGTTCTAATGAAGTCAATCGAACGGCTGCATTTGACATTTGTCCTAAAGAATCTTTTCCTAATGGAGACACAAAATAAAGGACTAAACCAATCAATAATTGTGTATGAATTCCAATTAGTGCAAATAGGGATATTTTGCGGTCTTTTGCTGTGAATTCTTTTTTTGAAGAAAAACCGATAAGGGCATTTACAACGGCAAACAATAAAAGCAATAATGCTAAATATGCCCAGCCCGAATGTAATTTTTGTATAAAGTTGTACATAACTGTGTTTTTTTGTTAAAAACAAATATAGCAAAAACAGGTATAAAAAAACGGCATTAAACTTAAAAGTCAATGCCGTTTTTATTATTTATTTAGATTCTAAATTCTTAGAAATCGTAACGTAGTGCGAAGTTCCAAGTTCTACCGAAACCGAAGTATACTTGGTTGTTAGTAGAAATTCCTTTGTATGTTGGCTGAGTAGGGTAATCAGCAGCAAAGTAGTTTGTTTTTGCTTCAGCGATGTAAGTGTAATCAAAAACGTTGTTGACGTTTAATCTGAAACCAACTGAGTTATCTTTGTTTTTACCAACTAACCATTTGTAAGCTAATCCAGCATCTGCTGTACCGTAAGAAGGTAATTGCAATGAACCTCTATTAGTTGCTGATGTGAAGTTTCCTGGAGAAATTGCAGCATATAATTTGTCATTATAGTTATAATTTGCATCAACAGTAAAACGTGGTAAAATCTCATAAATTGCTCCTAAAGCTGCTGTAGTTTGAGCGGCATCTCCAACTTTTACACCATCAAGATATAATGTTGTAGCAGTTCCTCCACCAATAGGATTGTTTCCAGAATCGTAACGATTACTTGTACTTGTTCCGTCATACTTCCAATCTCCTATAGAGAACATTCCAGTAAGGGTAAGTTTGTCCATAACTTTAGCAGTAGCATCAAACTCGATACCTGAGTGAATTTCTGTAATTCCAGCAAAATCATAGTAACCTCCAGGATTGTCAGTAGCTCCGTCATTTTGTCTTTGGTATCTGTCTTTCCATGAAGTACGGTAGAAGTTTAAGTTTGCTGTAAACATCTGTGTACGTAAACCGTAACCAGCTTCAATACCGAAGATTTTCTCATTTGTTAAGTTACCATTTACTAATGAAGCATTATTTGGGTAAACCGCATTAAAGAATGGTTGTTTTGAGTAGTATCCTGAGTTAACAAAAACATTATGATGCTCATTGATGTTGTAGTTAACACCACCTTTTACGTTACCACCTAAGATGTTTTCATAATCTGTACTAGATAATGGGTTTGAAGATAAATATTTGAAGTAATCAACTCTTTTGAATCCCTGTTGAGAAAGTGCTCCTTGAATGAATGCAGTAAAATTATCTGAAGAGTACTCTAATTGAGTAAATCCACCATACCATCTTACATCACCATCATTGTAGAAGTTAATTTTTTCTTCTTTATCTGTGCTTTTGAATACGTTCCAAGCTGCATATGTAGAATATGTGTTTGTTAAAACTCTGTTTGGATTGTTTGCATCAAAGTTGTCAATATATGAATCAGCTCCTAATAAGTTATTTATGTTTTGGTAGTGAATACCTTTGTATCCTCTTACATCAATTCCTAAATCCCAAGTTAACTTATCAGAGAATTTTTTGTTAAAGTTAACAATCGCACCATACCAGTTATGAGAATTTACAGATGAAATTTGAGAAATACCTGTTGTAGAGTTTGTTAAACTTCCTGTAGCAGAGCTGTTTTGGAATTGTCCACTTGTGCCATTTGTTGTACGTGTGTAATTAGTACCATTTATGTTTACTGTTTGTCCTGAGTTGTAAGCAACAATTTTGTCAAAATCTATTAAACCATCTGCAGTTCTGAATGCGTTATTAGCATAGTTAAAACCTCTAATACCACCAGCTCCTCTAGAGCCTCCCCCACGTCCAAAAGAAACGTAAGCTACAGTAGATAATTTTGAAGTTTCGTTGATATTCCAATCATAGTTTAATGAAATAACTGGCTTGTGGTAGTAGTTTCTTACCATATTAAATGATTCACCACCTTTGTAACCCCAATCAGAGTTGTATTTGATATTTGGATCAGACTCTGTACCATATTTTTGGTATTGAGCTATCGTAATAAATGTAGATCTTTGATCGTGCCATTGTGGAGCACCAGTAACCGTAAATTGGAAATCGTGTTTGTTGTTTTTGGTAGTATATCCAAGAGCTACATAGTAGTTGTCTCCGTTAAAAGCTGTTCCGTCAACATAACCATCACCTTGAGTATGGCTGTATAATACAGAAGCAGAGAAACCGTTGTCTAATTTTCCTGTATTGTAAGCAACATTAGATTTAAAGTAATTATCGTTACCAAATGAAGTACCAACAGTACCACCTTGTTTTAAGTCAGAAGCTTTAGTTACGTAGTTCATGGTACCCCCAACAGAAGCAATAGCTAATTTTGAAGATCCTAAACCTCTTTGTACTTGAATGAAAGAAGTTACATCAGATAAACCAGCCCAGTTACTCCAGTAAACAGCTCCGTTTTCCATATCGTTAACTGGCATACCATTTACCATCACAGCAACGTTGTTTTGGCTAAATCCACGAACTGTAATTCTCGAATCTCCAAATCCACCTCCAGATTTTGTTACATAAACAGATGGAGTGCTTTTTAGCATTTCAGGAAGTTCTTGATTTCCTAATTTTGCTTGAATTTCAGCAGCTTTAATTGTAGAAACAGCAACCGGAGTTTTTCTGTCTTTAGCAATATCTACTGTAGTACTTTTAACTACAATTTCTGATAATTCGTTAGAATTTGAAGTTAAAACAATGTTACCTAAGTTTGTAGATCCTGAAACAGTGAATTTAACTGTTTTAGTTTCAAAACCTATGTACGAAATTACCAATTCGCCAGAAGCGTTTGGTGAGTCGATAGTAAATTTACCATCAAAATCTGTTGAAGTTGCCGTAGAAGATCCTTTGATCTGTACGTTTGCTCCTGGTAACGAACCTGCTGTACCGTCGGTAATATTACCAGTAACTTTTCCTTGAGAAAATACGGTTGAAACTATCATAAAAAATAGTCCAGTGAGTAACCAATTTTTCATTTTCTTCATTTTGTTATTGAGTTTATTGTTTTTGGCAAAATTATAACAATAAAATCAGATAATGTTATCAAAATGTTAAGAAAAATCAGTTTTGAAGTTTGTGTTGCGTATTAAAATGATTTTTTGATTTTTTATTAAAGAAAATAATTTTTTATTGAATTTTTATGATGTTATATTGTTAAATCAGCAATGATTGTAATTGCTTTGTAGCTGTAAACTTGCAATATGTGTTAATTTATACTCTTTTTGGAAGGTATTTATACGAAAAAACGCCTTAATTAGAGTTAAATTAAGGCGTTTCAATCCATTATATAATTGTAAACTATTTATTTTTTAAGAAATGATTCAGCAAAAACGATGTTGAACTATCATGATTTTTAACTGTGTTAGAATTAATTTCGTCTAAGATTGAATTAGCAAGCTGTTTACCTAGCTCAACTCCCCATTGATCAAAACTAAAAATATTCCAGATAACACCTTGAACAAAAATCTTATGCTCGTAAAGCGCGATTAAAGATCCTAGACTTTTTGGAGTTAATTTTTGAACCAAAATTGTATTGGTAGGTTTGTTTCCTGTAAACACTTTAAAAGGTAATAAATAAGAAGCTTTATCTGCTGCAAGTCCTTGTTTGTCAAATTCTGCCTGAACCTGTTCTGCGGTTTTTCCATTCATTAAAGCCTCAGTCTGTGCAAAGAAATTCGACATTAATTTATTATGGTGATCCTCATTTCCGTAAAGAGGTTTTACAAATCCGATAAAGTCTGTTGGAATTATCTTCGTTCCTTGGTGGATTAACTGGAAGAAAGCATGCTGCGAATTCGTTCCTGGCTCTCCCCAGATAATAGTTCCTGTTTGATAGTTAACCGGTTTTCCGTCACGGCCTACACTTTTACCGTTACTTTCCATTGTTGCCTGCTGTAAGTAAGGTGCTAATTTTGATAAATATTGAGTATACGGAATCAAAGCTTCACTTTCGGCACCGTAAAAATTATTATACCAAATGCTTAATAAAGCTAAAATTACCGGAATGTTTTTGTCAAATTCTGCCGATTTGAAATGTTCGTCCATTTCGTTTGCTCCAGTTAACAATTGGTTATAATTGTCAAAACCAATTGCCAATGCAATGCTTAAACCAACAGCACTCCATAGAGAAAATCTTCCTCCAACCCAGTCCCACATTGGGAAAATATTGTCAGGGTTGATTCCGAATTCTGTAACTTTTTGAATGTTGGTTGAAACCGCAACGAAGTGTTTAGCAACATCTTCCTGAGAAGCTGATTTTAAAAACCATTCTCTAATCGTTTCTGAATTTGAAAGTGTTTCCTGAGTAGTAAATGTTTTAGAAACAATTAAAAATAAAGTCGTTTCAGGATTTAGTTTTTTGATGATTTCATTTACATGATCACCGTCAACATTTGAAACGAAATGTGTATTTAAATGATTTTTGTAAAATTGTAAAGCTTCAACTGCCATAACCGGACCAAGATCTGAACCTCCAATTCCAATGTTTACAATATCTGTGAATGCTTTTCCTGTATATCCTTTTCTTTGTCCAGAAATAACTTCTTCCGTGAAATTTTTGATTTTATTTTTCACTTCATACACTTCAGGAATTACATTTTCTCCATCAACATTAATAACTGCCGATTCAGGAGCACGTAAAGCCGTATGAAGAACTGCACGATTTTCTGTCTGATTGATTAATTCTCCTCCAAAATAATCAGTAATTGCATTTTTTAATCCAATAGAATTTGCTAGTTCTAATAGAAGTGAAACTGTTTCTTGGTTAATGTTGTTTTTAGAATAATCAACTAAAAAGTCATTCCATTGTATGTTGAATTTCTCAGCTCGTGAGTTATCTTGTTTAAATAAATCCTGTATTGTGGTTCCATGAACTGCATCGAAGTGTTTCTGCAGATTTTTCCACGCTTCAGTTCCGGTTGGGTTGGTAGTGTTTAAAGCCATTTGTATTTTATTATTGAATTGTTTTTTTTAGAAACACAAAAATACTGAAATAACTTTTAAAAGGAGAATGGTTGATGATTATATAACAATAAGTTACGAAAACGTTTTATGATTCTGTTAGTTTTTTATTCTTGTGGTTATTAGAATAGCGCCGTCGTTTTCTTTTTCATTATAAATAATTCGACTACTATTTTGATTTAAAAAGTTTAAACTATTGATGTCAGATTTTTTTAATGGTAATAAGATGGTATCTTTGATTTTATCATATTTAAATGGTATTCCGTCTATTACGATTAAAGGGCATTTGCCTATTTGGTTTTCTTCAAAAATATCATTTATGAATTTAGAAACGTAATATCTGTTTTTTCCAGAATCATTTAAGATAAAAGTCTTTGATTTAGTGCATCCGATTATTATCACTGACATAAATATCAATAAAAACTGTTTCATCGTTTTCATTATATTTTACCAAACTTTCCACCAAGGTTTTTTTACTTCGGTTGCTTTTCCTGATTTTGAAATTTCAAGATGTTTTATAGATTCTAGTTTTTGAACTTTAGAATCATCATAGAAAAATTCTCCATTTTCATTCATTCCAATTGGTAATTTGGTTCTTTCTTTCCACGCTTCCGTCTGCAATTCAGGAGTTAAGTTAGCATTGATTTTTTCGCGAAAGCGTTTCTGAGCTTTTTCAATGATTTCCTCTTCAATATTTGAAGTTGAATTTTTAAAAAGTGGAATTGAATTTTCAGGAATGTGCAATAAGAAAATTTGTGTTTTATGGTCGTCTTCCTGAATGTCTAAAACCTTAAAAAAGGTATCAGCCGACAGAAGATAATGTCCAATTTTTGCCGAGTCAGGATTGAAAACGGATAAATCTTTGGCATCAGAACTCGCAATTAAATATCGCAAGTTTCCTGAAAGTCCACCGCTCATACGTGTAATATCTGTAAATCCTTTTTCTTTAATAATTTGCCCAATCTGATATTTTGCAATTAAATCCGGCGAAAGTGTAGTATCTCTATAAAATAGTTTTAATCCTGAAAAAGTTTCATTAAAAATCGTTTCAATTCGTGAGTTTTTCATGGGTGCTATTTTTAAATTGGAACTATTAGATGATTTTTAATATTGCCACTTTTTTACAAGATCTCTTCCGAATAAATCTTCAACGATTTCTTCAGTTCATTTTTCGGCTTGTCCTTGTTCAACATCTCCAAAAAGATCTTACAAATTTCCAATACTGTCTAATTCTCTTTTCAAAGGTTCCATTTGTTTTAAGAAACGGGTTTTGTCATTTCCAGTTAAAGATTCGCCGGTTGGTAAATTCAATCGAAGCGCATCTACTTGAACTCCATTTTTCCAGAAACGATAACAAACGTGCGGACCAGATGCTAAACCTGTACTTCCAACTAATCCAATTGTTTGTCCTTGTGTAACTCGCTGGCCGCGTTTCACCAAAATTCTAGACATGTGTAAGTATTGTGTAGAGTAGGTTCCGTTGTGTTTTACTTTTACAAAGTTTCCGTTTCCTGCTGTATATCCAGTTGCTTCTACAACTCCAGAAGCGGTTGTTGAAATCGGAGTTCCAGTTGGAGCGGCATAATCTGTTCCTTTATGAGCTTTCCAAGTATGTTGTACTGGGTGAAATCTGTTCATGGTGAATCTTGAAGTGATTCGGCTGAATTTGATTGGTGTTTTTAGGAAGAAATTTTTAAGAGTTTTTCCTTCATCATCATAATATTCTATTTTTCCTGAAAGGGTGTCTTTTTCAAAAGGAAAAGCGTAAACAATTTTTCCTTTGTATTCAAAAAAAGCCGCTTCTAATTCTTCTACACCATCATAGGTTTTTCCATTTATAAAACGTTCTGTAAAAATTAATCCATAGCGGTCTCCTTTTTTTAGTTTAAAGAAGTCAATAGACCATGAGAATACTTTGGTAATTCTGCTGGCCAATGCTGTTTCGACACTTTCGTTTCCTAATGTTTCAGATAAAGAACTTTTTAAAACACCACCAATAATTTTTCTTTTTAAAGTTACCGGTTTTACCTTTTTAAAGGCTTTTGCAATGCTGTCTCTTAAATCGATAACATAATAGGTTAAAGCATCTGGCTGATAAATAAAAACCTGAAGATTGTTGGTTTTGTTTTTAGAACGAAGTAAAGTGAAAGGTTTGTTGTAACGAATCGAAGTAACATTAAAAGAATCTTTTACTTGTTCTACGATGTCGTGCACTTTTTTGTCTCCAATATTTTGACTCTGCAGAATAGATCCAAATGAATCTCCTTTTGAGATGGTGTCATTTACAACATTGAAGTCAGCGTAATTAAAACCGAATTCTATTTTTTTGGTTTTTGGTTTAGTAATTTTGTTTTCGACTATTGTTTCTTCTTTTTTATTACATGCGAAAATAGAAAACAAGACAATAATAATTACGGCTGCTTTTTTCAAACTTTTTAAATTTTGTTGGGAAATTAGAGTGATTTATTCATTTCCCCAATTGGACAATTCTTCTTCGGTCCACAATTTAGGAAAAAAGATGCGTCTTTGGTATTTTGGGTGCATATATTTTTGCCAGTCGCTTCCTCCGGTTGCTTCACCGTTTCCTTTTCCGCTTTCTAAAATATATTTAATAGCAGTATTTAAGTGCTGCATTACCCAAGTAATGTTTACCGTGTAATCGTAATGACGCATGGCTTTGATTAATTCAGGATTCTGCTGATCTTCAACAGGTAATTGTGTGAATTTCTGCCAAATGTTTTTCGTTTTAAACGAAGCCATTTGTCGTAAAAATTGATCTTTATATTTGTTTTCGAATTGCTGCAGCAAATATGATTTTTCTCCAGTGTGATAATCTTTTCCGGCAGCCTGCCAGTATAAATGTTCGAAGCTTGTTTCTAAATCAGTGTTTTCGTCAAAATTTGCTTTGTATCTTCTGTCGATTAAATTAATAACGTCTGTAGAAGTAAATTCGATCAATCTATATTGTGCGCTTTGAAAACCGCTTGCAGGAGTAAGCGTGTTTCTGAATTTCATGTATTGATCGACTTCCATTCCGTTTTCCATGATGCTGAATGAATTCGTCAACATATCAAAGTAACGTGTAATTCTTGAAAGTCTTTCACTGAAAAAATCTACTTGAATGTTTTGTGTGTCGGCAATCTGGTCGATTTCCCACAAAATCATTTTAAAGATTAATTCGTTTACCTGATGATACATAATAAATACCATTTCATCAGGAAGCGTAGTGCGTTGTATTTGTAAATTTAAAAGAGCATCGGTTTGAATGTAATCCCAATAAGTGATTGGTTTTGACCAAAGTAATCCTTCTAACTGAACATCAGTTTTTTGGTTTATGGCTTGAAATTTAAGGTCAATTTCTTTTAAAATTGATTCTGAATGATCGGTTAGATTCATTTTTTCTTTTTTACTTTAAGTGGATTTTTCAACCCTTTGTATTCATCGAGATCTGCTTTTAGAGATCCAACAGCAAGATCGGCTTTAATTCTAATAGGAACTTTGTTGTCGTCGTCTGTAATCCAGAGCGTTAAACTTTCTTTTTCTTTAAAAACCCTTCCTGTTTGCACAAGTGGTTTAAAAACCATGGTAGAAACTGTTCCAAATTTAGTCGTAATATCTTCACGACCTACATATTTTAACTTAAATTTTGTGATTTCATCGTCAAAAAACATGTCAATTGTAATCGCTTCTCCCGATTTTAATTTGTCAATATTTGGATGATTTCTTAAGAAATAAAAAGAAGAAACAATATCCTGCACATTATCAGTAACTACAATCGTTTTTTCGGTTTTTCTTTTATAGTCTTTTACTAAAACTCTATTGTCGTTTTGATTAAAAAATCCTTCTTGATTTTTGGTGTAACCACCTTCGTCTATTTTTCTAACGAAACGATAAGGACTTCCGTTTTCTTTGTCAAAATAACTTTCATAAAGATCTTCTACCTTAAAGAAAAATTTTGACATTCCTGTTGTATACCCTTTTCCAACAGCGTGGTATACTTTTTTGTTGTTTATAGTGGCATCTTTAACTTCAAGTGTTGCGTATCCGGCATTTACAATTCCGTAATGAATTCTGAATTTAAAAAATTCACCGGTATCGAACGCATCTTCTTTCTGCGAATCGAATCCAAGTGTTGTTAGTGCTAATATGATGAGAATGAGCTTTTTCATAGTACAATTTTTACATTTCATTATAAAGATAGATAAATGCAAATTTTATTCCAAATGTACCTAAACAAAAAAACTCAGCCAATTATGACTGAGTTTTTATGCTATTAACTAACCAAAAAACTATAAATTATGAAATTTATATCAATTCAGAAGGAAACCACCCCTTCTTGATTTGCGAGTGCAAAGATAGATACAAAATCCATAAAAAAAATAGCAAAAAGTAAGTTTAACATAACATTTGCATAAAAATCATCACTTTGCAGGGATTTTTTTTGCATAATGTAAAAATATCGCATTTTTACAAAGTTCCTCTCAATTCTTGTTCTCTCTCAATTGACTCAAACAGAGCCTTAAAGTTTCCTGCACCAAATCCTTTTGCACCCATTCTTTGAATAATTTCGAAAAATAAAGTGGGTCTGTCCTGAACAGGTTTTGTAAATATTTGTAATAAATAACCATCTTCATCGGCATCTACCATAATGGCAAGTTTTTCAATTTCGTTTAAATCTTCTTTCATCATATCCATGTGAACTCCTAATCTTTCTGGAATTGCTTGGTAGTAGGTATGTGGAGGAGCCGATAAAAATTCAACACCGCGTGCTCTTAACTGAGATACGGTTTTAATAATGTCATCGGTTGCAATCGCGATATGCTGGATTCCAGGTCCGCCGTAGAAATCTAAATATTCTTCAATTTGAGATTTTTTCTTTCCTTCTGCCGGTTCGTTGATTGGAAATTTAATTCTTCCGTTTCCATTAGACATTACTTTACTCATCAATGCAGAATATTCGGTAGTAATTTGTTTGTCATCAAAAGAAAGGAAATTTACAAATCCCATCACTTCTTCATAGAATTTTACCCAAGTATTCATTTCATTCCAGCCCACATTTCCAACCATGTGATCAATGTATTTTAATCCAGTTGGTTCTGGATTGAAGTCGGATTTCCATTCTTTATAACCTGGCAAGAAAACGCCGTTGTAATTTTTTCTTTCTACAAAAATATGAACGGTTTCTCCATACGTATAAATTCCAGAACGAACTACTTGACCAAATTCATCTTCTTCTACAGTTGGCTCCATAAAAGAACGTGCGCCACGTTTCATTGTTTCTTCGTACGATTTTGTAGCGTCTTCAACCCAAAGTGCTGCCACTTTTACTCCGTCACCGTGTTTTTTCAAATGTTCGTTTATTGGAGAATCAGCTGTTAAAGGTGTTGTGAGAACAATTCTGATTTTATCTTGTTTCAAAACATACGATGCTCTGTCTCGTACTCCTGTTTCTAATCCGGCGTAAGCCAATGACTGATATCCAAATGCAGATTTATAATAATGTGCTGCCTGCTTAGCATTTCCTACATAAAATTCTACATAATCTGTTCCTAATAATGGAAGGAAATCTTGTGCTCCTTCAAATATTTTCTCTAATCCGTATTCTACTGATTTTACTTCTTTGCTCATAATTAGATAATTAGATAATTTGATAATGAGAAAATGAGATAATTTTGAAATGAGGTTAATTAAAATAATTCTCTAATTGACACATTTTCTAATTTTCTAATTCCTCCTAGATGTTGATATTATTTTATTTAAAATTTTTAAAATTTCTGAAAGATCATTTAATAAACGTTTGCAATTTGGATATTCACTATGTGCATCACACAAGAACAACCAATATTCAGTTTCGTCTGCCTCTTTAATTGCTATTTTTAATTTGTGTATAAAATCAGCTTTACTTTCTGCATTTTGAGACTCTTTCGAATTTGCCCCAATTGATGTTCCGCTTTTTAATAATTGATTGGCAATGACAAACCTTTTTTGTTCTTGAAGTTCATTAGTGTAATCAATAATGTTTAAGGCGAAATTGAAAGTCTTAATTAAAAGAGCGTTGTCTTTGTATTTTTCGTTAAAGGTCATTTTGTCCAATTAGATAATTTGTCAATGTGTCAATGAGATAATTTATTTTGTAAGTTTAAAATTACAATAATTATTTTAATTATTTCATTTATACGTTTTCAGGCATTATCTAATTTTCTAATTGCCACATTAACTAATTACTACTCAGTCCAGGATTGGTAATATTTCCCATCATCCAATCCCATTGCTTCTTCAGTAACCATTAATGGACGGAAAGTATCCACCATAACGGCTAATTCCTGAGTTTCTTTGTGACCAATGCTTCTCTCCATTGCGCCTGGTGCTGGACCGTGCGGAATTCCTTTTGGATGTAAAGTAATATGACCTTGTTCGATATTATTACGGCTCATAAAATCGCCATCAACGTAATAGAGTACTTCGTCAGAATCTATATTGCTGTGATTGTACGGTGCCGGAATCGCTTTTGGATGATAATCGTAAAGTCTTGGGCAGAATGAACAAACTACAAAAGCAGCTGTTTCAAAAGTTTGATGTACCGGTGGCGGTTGGTGAACACGTCCCGTTATAGGTTCAAAATTATGGATTGAGAATCCGTATGGGAAATTGTATCCGTCCCAGCCCACAACGTCAAAAGGATGAGTTGCATAAACCACTTCGTGAATCATGCCTTCTTTTTTAATTTTCATTAAAAAATCACCTTTTTCATCGTGCGTTTCTAATTCATTTGGCAGAATAAAATCACGTTCGCAAAATGGCGAATGTTCTAAATGCTGTCCTGATTGGTTTTTATAACGTTTTGGTGTATAAAAAGGAGTATATGATTCTACATAGAAAAGTCGGTTGTCTTCTGTTTCGAATTCTATCTGATAAATAATACCACGCGGAATAATCAAGTAATCACCATATTCAAATGGAATATTTCCTAACATGGTTCTTAATTTTCCTTTTCCTCGATGAATGAAAAGCATTTCATCGGCATCGGCATTTTTATAGAAATAACTTCGCAGCGATTCTTTCGGCGCAGCCAAACCAATAATACAGTCTTTGTTGACTAACATGGCTTTTCGGCTGTCCAGAAAATCATTTTCCGGTTTTAACTCAAAACCTTTAAAAAGAAGTGATTTTATATTTTTGCCAATTGCAATTTTGGGCTCAACAGAATAGGAGTTTAAAATTTCTTTTACCTGAGTTGGTCTGTGAACATGATACGATAAAGAAGAATGTCCGTGAAAACCTTCTGTTCCAAATAACTGTTCGTAGTAAAATCCGCCGTTTGGTTTTTCGAATTGGGTGTGTCGTTTTTGAGGGAAATCCCCAAGTTTGTGATATAGTGGCATGGCTTTTCAATTAGATAATTTGTAAATTAGATAATTCGAAAATTTGAATTGCATTAACCAATAATCAGTTCAATTTTTTCAATTGACTAATTATCTCAATTCGATAGAGCCATTATTCAGGATTTCTCTTCATGAGAAATTGAAGATACTCTAATAAACCTGTCCATTTTGTTTTCATCACAACAAATATCGTAATTTTTTTTAATCAAAATTACACATTGTATTATTTATAATATAAAATATTTCTAAAAAATCAGCTTAGAATAAAAAACCAATACTAAACCATGTAAAGCTTTTTGATATTTCGGGCGACCATGATTGTTTGATTTCAATTGGACCAATTATAGTTTCTAGTCCATAACCTAGAGCATAACCCGTATATTTAGGCATTGAAACCCAATCGACAGAAGTAAAAATATCATCGCCCAAGTTGGCAAAATTGGCAGAGAGATTAATGTGATTTTTTTTCAAAAATTCGTAATCCAGTGTAATATCAGCTTTTATAAAACTATTTCCGGCAATACTTAAGAAATCATATCCGTAGAAATAATTAAAGTTGTTGATTTTGTTATAACCATAACCTCCTAATATAAAATCAAAGTATGGAATACTGTCGCTTCCTATATTGAAACCTGCATCGGCACCCAATTTTATGGTAGCTCTGTTGAAAACGGTTTTTACAAAACCAAGTTCGGCTTTGGCAATAGAAAATGGTTTGAATTTATTAGTGTAATCCGATGAAGCAAGAAAAGTTTGCAGATCTGTAGAGAAATACAATCCTGAACTTGGATAATATTTGTCATCTAGAGAGTCATATTTCAAATAAGCAAATGCGCTAAAATAATTGCTCTTGTCGATTATATTTTCTTCATTGATAAGTGTAGGCGAATTTATTTTCAGGTATTTGTATTCTAAACCGCCGCCCATTAAAAATTTCTGTACAAAAATGGTCTGGAAATACGCTTGATTTGATAAATCCATAAAGTCAACATTGATTAAATTGACGTTTGGATTTTCAGAAACCAGATTGCTTAAACTTGTAGTTACATTTCGGTTGAACTGGTTTAATCGCGAACGGAAACCAAAACTGATGTTGAAACCATTTTCGACATAATAACTAAAATCATATCTGAAATTATCTCCCAAGATAATGTCTAATGAAGTAACATCATTTTTTAGAAATGTCTTTTTGTGAGTTAGATTCAGTAAAACAGCGCTTTTATAAAGTCCGTCATAATGAAGACCCAGTTTTAAAAACGTTTGTGTTGGATTTTCTCTTAAAACCAAATCCAGATCATCCTTTTTGCCATCGGGTTGCAGGCAGTATGATATGGTGCTGAAGTTTTGTGTGGCATTTAAATTATTAATTCCCGTTTTTAAGTCATCATATGTGATTGTACTTCCTGGCTTAAAACGCAATTTACCACGAATATATTCTTTGGTATAATTGTCTAATCGATCGGTGTTTATTTTTTCGATTCGGAGTGTGTCAGTAGCGACTTTTAATTTTGGTTTTTTATAAAAGTTGTCTTCGTTGACCAATGATTTGATTTTTTCATAAACAGCGAAAGCGGCTTCTTCACCTTTTCGAATGATTTCCTCACCTTTGTCAAATGAAATAACACCATAATCACGAATGTCTGGTTTGATATAAACGTCTGTGTCTTTGATTTTGTTTTTCATTTTATCAATAGACTGCAGATTGGTAATCTGTACTAGAATTCTAGTAGCGTTTTTGAGGTTTTTTCGTTTCATCAAATCGTCCTGAACATCAACACCAATAATAATATCGGCACCTAGATTGCGAACTTCTTGGATAGGGTAATTGTTTACCACACCGCCGTCAACCAATAAATTGCCATCGATTTCTACAGGTGTAAATAAGGAAGGAAAAGCCGCACTCGCCATCATGGCTTGAACAAGATTTCCTTTATTTAATAAAACTTCTTCGCCGGTTTCAATGTTGGTTCCAATACATAAAAACGGAGTAGGGAGTTTATTGAAATCACGAATATGGCGTACATTTCTAGTTAAACTGCTCAGTAAATTGTAATTGTACATTCCTTTTGAAAGTGCTTCGGGAATACCGACTCTGAAATTACTAAACGGAAGAACAATGGCATACAATTCGTCATTTTTCTTTCCGTAGAAATTTTTAGAAGAACGCGGAATGTAATCGTTGATTAGTTCGTCGAAATTGGTTTTTTTGAAAATAGAATCAATTTGCGAAGCATTATAACCCGAAGCATAAAGTCCGCCAATAACAGATCCCATACTCGTTCCTCCAATATAATCGATTTTGATTCCGGCTTCTTCCAGAACTTTTAAAACCCCAATATGAGCAAAACCTTTTGCACCGCCGCCGCTTAATACCAAACCAATTTTAGGTCTTTTAACGCTGTCTTGTTTTGCTTCCTGCGAAAATGATTTTTGAGGAAGAAGAAGAAGTAAGCATATAAAAATTGAAAATACGGTGCACCAAATGTTTCCAATCGTAATTGAAATAGAAGAAATACCTTTAAAATAGGTATTTGATTTGGAAATCTTGGTAAGGCGCATAAAAACTTAACTAGTTGGTTTTGTAAAAGTCGACAATTTTTTTGGCTTTTGATACACCTATAACTGCAGATATTTCTTTTTCTGATGCTAATTTCAATCTTTTAACACTTTTGAAATGTTGTATTAACGTCTGCATGGTTTTTTCACCAATTCCAGGAATACTTTCTACTGATGAATTAAGTGCAGATTTACTTCGTTTGTCACGGTGAAACGTGATTCCAAAACGGTGTGCTTCGTTTCGCAAATATTGTATTACTTTTAAAGTTTCTGATTTTTTATCCAGATATAACGGAATCGAATCACCTGGATAGAAAAGTTCTTCCAGACGTTTGGCGATTCCAATAATCGCAACTTTTCCGCGTAATCCTAAATCATCGATACTTTTTAGTGCTGCAGACAATTGTCCTTTTCCACCATCAATAATAATCAATTGCGGTAAAGGTTCATTTTCGTCCAATAATCGTTTGTAACGGCGGTATACAATTTCGGTCATCGAAGCAAAGTCGTTTGGACCTTCAACGGTTTTGACATTAAAATGACGGTAATCTTTTTTGCTTGGTTTTCCATCCTTAAAAACTACACAAGCGGCAACGGGATTGGTTCCCTGAATATTCGAGTTATCGAAACATTCAATATGACGTGGTTCAGAAGGCAGACGTAAATCTTTCTGCATCTGTGCCATGATTCTATTAGTATGTCTGTCCGGATCAACAATTTGTAATTGTTTCAATTGTTCGATTCGGTAGAATTTTGCATTTCTGATGGATAAATCTAAAATCTGTTTTTTGTCTCCAAGCTGCGGAACGGTTGTTTTGATGTTTTCGCCCAAATCAATTTCGAAAGGAACAATGATTTCTTTTGATAATAAATGAAAACGCTCCCGAAGTTCCACGATTGCTAGTTCTAATAATTCTTCATCACTTTCATCCAGCTTTTTCTTCATTTCTAAAGTATGAGAACGAATAATCGAACCGTGGGAAATTTGTAAAAAGTTGACGTAAGCGGCCGTTTCATCTGAAACAATCGAAAAGACATCGATATTGGTAATCTTTGGATTTACAATGGTTGATCTTGATTGATAATTTTCAAGAACTTCAATTTTTTCTTTGATTTTTTGTGCTTCTTCAAACCGTAATTCTTCGGCGTATTTTACCATTAAGCGTTTGAAACCTTTCATGCTTTCTTTGAAATTTCCTTTCAGGATTTCTCGGATTGCATCGACTTGTTTTTGGTATTCTTCCAGAGGTTCCAAACCTTCGCATGGTCCTTTGCAATTTCCAATATGATATTCAAGACAAACTTTAAATTTTCCTGAATCGATATTGGATTTGTTTAAGTCGAAATTGCAGGTTCTTAGCGGATATAATTCTTTAATTAAATCCAAAATAGTGTGCACCGTTTTGAAACTGGTATACGGACCAAAATATTCAGAACCGTCTTTGACCATTCTTCGGGTTGAAAATATTCTCGAAAAAGGTTCTCTTTTAATACAAATCCAAGGGTAGCTTTTATCATCACGAAGCAAGACGTTGTATCTTGGCTGTAATGTTTTAATCAGATTGTTTTCCAGTAAAAGCGCATCGTTTTCTGTTGGAACTACGATGTGTTTTATGGTCACGATTTTTTTTACCAGAACATTCGTTTTGGCTGTATCATGAATTTTATTGAAGTAAGAAGAAACCCTTTTCTTTAAATTTTTGGCCTTTCCTACATATAGAATTTTCCCGTCTTTATCGTAATATTGATACACGCCGGGATTGTCCGGTAAGGTGAGAATTTGAAGATCTAAGGACGGTTTTTGCATTCTGTTTTATTTCTGAAGATGGTGTGTGGACTTTTTCAAAAACCATTCTGATTTGAGAAAAAAACCTTAACATTGATTTAGTTTCAAATTTACGAAATCAAAAGAATAATTTCTATATTTAGATTTTATAATTCTGCATGAAAAATAGTAAGCCCTTGGTTATTTTCGGCGAATCGATTCTGCCGGGAGAACATAAAACGATAAATGTCGAAATAGCACGATTACATACTACAACAAAACTTAATATTCCTGTTATTGTCCGTCGTTCAAAGCAGGAAGGTCCGGTGGTTTTATTTTCGGCAGGAATTCACGGAGACGAAATTAATGGTGTAGAAATCGTTCGTCAAATCATCAGTAAAAAAATTAACCGACCTGAAAAGGGAACTATTATTTGTATTCCGATTATCAATATGTACGGTTTTGTGAATAAATCTCGAGAGTTTCCAGACGGTCGTGACTTAAACCGAGTTTTTCCAGGAAGCAAAAAAGGTTCTTTGGCCAGTAGATTTGCCTATCATATTGTCGAAGAAATTCTGCCAATTTTAGATTACGCAGTCGATTTTCATGCTGGCGGAGCAAGTCGTTTCAATGCACCGCAAATTAGAATTACCGAGAATAATCCCGAATTGAAAGTCTTGGCCGATATTTTTAATGCGCCTTTTACACTTTATTCCAAAAATATAAATGGTTCTTTTAGAAAAACTTCTGAAACTGCCAATGTAAAAATGCTGCTTTTTGAAGGAGGAAAATCATTGGATATTAATAATGAGATTGCCAATCAAGGAGTTTTAGGCACAAAACGTTTGCTTCATCATTTAGGAATGCTGGATTCAAAACAAATTGTCGAGCAAGCATTAACACCTTCGATTTATATTAAACATTCGGTTTGGCTTCGTGCAAAATGTTCTGGACTTTTACATGATTTTAATTTGATTGGGAAATTTGTAACCAAAGGCACTATCTTAGCGATTATTACAGATCCGTTTGGAAAATTTGAGCAGAAAGTAAAAGCGCCGCATGATGGATTTGTGATTAATGCCAATCATTCGCCTATTGTGTATGAAGGCGATGCGATTTACCATCTTTCTAAAACCACTCCTGAAAATGCCGACGAATAAAAAAGAATTACGACTTCATTACAAAAACCTTCGAAAAGAACTTTCAACCGAAGATATTGAAGAGAAAAGTCTGGCTATTGCCAATAATTTGATCCAATTACCAATTTGGGATAAAAGTTATTACCATGTTTTTCTTCCTATCGTAGAACATAAAGAAGTTGATACGGAATTTATCCTGCATTTGCTTTCGGGAAAAGATAAAGAAATTGTGATTTCAAAAAGTGATTTTGAAACTCGAGAAATGACGCATTTTTTATTGACCGATAATACCAAAATAAAGAAAAACGAATTTAATATTCCCGAACCTGTAAACGGACTTGAAGTTCCAGTTTCAATAATCGATGTTGTTTTTGTACCGCTTTTGGCATTTGATATTTATGGCAATCGCATTGGTTACGGAAAAGGTTTTTATGATAAATTCTTGGCAAAATGCAAACCCGAAACGATAAAAATTGGTCTTTCTTTCTTCGAATCTGTAGAAATGATTGATGACGTTTTTGAATCGGATATAAAATTGGATTATTGTGTTACGCCTTTAAAAATCTACACTTTCTAATTTTAAATCATATAAGTGATATAAGTTATTTTAAACATTAAATGAGATTGTAATTAAATTTGATTATAACACTTGATTTGAAATTCCAAGAAAAGGAAAATCCCAAATTCCAATTGTTAACTTTGGAATTTGGGATTTTTTATTTGAAATATTGAATCCATTTATTTGACTTCTTTAATGGTATTTCCATCAATCCAGCCTTCGGTTCCATCTGTCAGTTCGATTTTTTTCCATTTGCCTACACTTTCCATCACATATACTTTCGCACCTTCGTGAAGCAGAATAATAGCCGAACCTGCTTTTTGAGGTTCGCTTCGTACTTCGCTCATTTCAGAAAAAACAATGGCTGGGCGATCGTTATCGAAGTGGTTTTTTTCAGACATTCCCGCCGAAGCACTTAACCCTAAAGCCACCAGAAGAATAAACATTCCTATAAAGTAAATTCTTTTGGTAATGGTAAGCTGTGAAAAATAATATCCAATAAAACATAGTAAAAAGGCAAAAGCAATTCCAATAGAAATTTTTGCCCACATATTGTAATCAAAAATAGAAGTGAAGTTTTGGATTAGTTTTGCGAATCCTACTTTTGGTACTTCTTTAATTTCATCAATAGTTAACTTTTTGGCAAATTTTAAGTTGTTTAAAGTCTCCGGGTCGTTTGGTTTAAGCACAAGAGCTTTTTCGTAATTATAAATCGAAGGAGCGACCTTATTTAGTTTGTAATAACTATTTGCGAGATTGAAATACAATTCAGGCGATTGAAGTTTATCTTCTTTTATAATGTCTTCATAAACCTGAACAGCTTCCTGATATTGTCCCTTTTGGTACAAAGCATTTCCTTTCTCAAAACTGCTTTGAGCAAAGAAAACCTGTGAGATTAGTAAAAAAAGATATAGTATATTTTTCATTTTAGATATGTAATAAGATTTTCAGCTTTGTGAATTTAATTCACGTAATCTAAATCAACTTTCCTTAAAAATTAAACAATCTGTTTTTCTAATTCGGAAATAATTAAAACTGCTTTGTCATAATCTTGCTGAATCGAAGCACTTGAAGCTGGAGCATAACGTGCAAATTCGCAGTTTTCAGTCAGATTAATGAAATTCTGAACCGTTTCAGGATTTGAATTTCTTGATAAAAGCAATTCACGGATATTGTCTTTACTCATTTCTGAAGTTTCAATATGCAGTTTTGCTTTTAAGAAATTATGCATCGCTTTTTCAAGAGCAATATAAAATGCTTCTTTATTGTTAAGCTGTTTTTTAGCCTGCGATAAATACTTTTTCGCCAGCTTATTGTTCATTCTGATTCTGTTTCCGGTTACATCACTGTCAATAGCCTCTTTTTTCTTCTTAACCAATATAATAATTGGGATAATAGCAAATGGGAAGAATAGTAATGCATAATACAAATCAGAACCATAAAAATCATTTTTAGCAATAGCTGTCAAAGTTGTTTTTGGTTTGATGTATTTGAAATGCTCTATTTTTTCTACTACATTTTTAGATGCCGTTGAAGGATTTGCTTCTGCCAATGTTGGTCCGTCCAGAACATCAATCATAACTTCTTGAGATGTGATCGATTTATAAGAACCTGAACTCAAATCAAAATAAGAGAACGTCATTGGTTTAATGGCATATTTTCCTTTGTACTGCGGAATAATGGTGTATTTGTCTGTGATTTTTCCAGACATTCCCGTTAATGATGTATTTACTTTTTCATCATGAACCGGATCGTACATTTCTAATGCATTTGGTACAACAGGTTTTGGCAGTGTAAATAATTTCATGTTTCCACTTCCGGCTGCGCTGACTACTAAATCTAGACTTTCACCACTTTTTAAAGTCGTTCTTGATGGTGTAACTGTAAAATTAAATCTTCCAACTGCACCTGTAAAACCTTCTGGTTTTCCTGTTTCAGGAAGCGGTTTTACATTAATAGTTTTTGACCCTGCCGATACTATTTTGTTGTCTTCGGTAATAATCATCTGTCCAAACATATCTCGACGATTCGTTGGCAGCTGTACTCCAATGTCTAATGAAAGAGGTTCAATAGTCAATCTGCCGCTTTTCTGCGGATATAAAATTGTCTTTTTCAAGACTACATAATAGCATCTTTGTCCTTGATAACTTCCTTCTTCTGGAGTAAGTTGTTTTATTTCGATATTCTGATTCCAGAAATCATTGTATTTTGGTTTTGCGAGTTCTTTGAAACCAGTAACACCAATATTACCAAAGTATAATTTGTAGACAACAGTAATAGGTTCATTTAGGTACGGATTTGTTTTAGAAATCTCAGCTACCAATTGTAAAAGTTCATTTGGAGATCCTTGCTGTCTGTCGTTTGGATCTCTTTCTTGCGCAACGGCATTGGTAACGGTTACTTTTATAGGTGCCGTTTTATAGATCTGTCCATTGTATTCGATTGCGGCTTGTTTAATAACAAGAGTACCTTTTTTCTCCGGTTGTAAAATGTAGGAGTATATTTTTTGAAAAGAACTGCGGCCGTTTATCCAAGATTGGCTTATTTGCTGGCTTGGACCTGCAACCATTTTAAACCCCTCAAATGACGGCTGGTCAAAATTGTCCCCGTCAACATTCATAATAAAATCAATACGCAGTCTTTCATTAACTCCAAGTGAGTTTTTGCTTACTCTGGCTTCAAATTGAACCTGAGCCATAAGTCCCTGAAAGGTGAGTAGAAATAAAATTAAATATCTTTTCATTAGTTGTTTTAAATCGTTTTTAATTGTTTAATCGCCTAACCGAGTTTTATTTATGCCTAGTGGATAAATAAATAACGATTAAACGATTGAACTTATTACCAGTCTTTTTCCGGTTTTTTTGGACTTCCTTTTATTTTTTGAGCGTTTACTTTATCCTGAATTTTCTTTTCTTCGTTGTTTACAGCGTCTAACAGATTCTGAACTCGTTCTTTTGAAATTCCTCCAGGCATTGGTTTTGGTTCTCCTTTATTGTCAGACTTGTCGTCTTTTTTAGAATCATTTTTACCGTCTTGTTTGTCTTTATCTTTATCGCCTTTGTCGTCTTTTTTATCCTTGTCTTTGTCCTTATTTTGATCCTTGTTCTTGTCTTTGTCGTCTTTTTTATCCTTGTCTTTGTCCTTATCCTTATTTTTGTCTTTGTTTTGATCGTTTTTAGGAGGATTTTCTTTTAGCTTTTGTTTGGCGTAAGCATAGTTGTAACGCGTTTCTTCATCTGTTGGATCATTTCGGAGCGCTTGTTTGTAAGCTTCAACTGCCTGCGAATAATCTTTCTCTTTCATTAAAACGTTTCCTAAGTTATGATACGCTTTGTGTTTTTCAGGTCTAGTTTTAGCATTTTTTATAGCATTTGCGTAAGCGTACTTGGCTTCAGCAATCTGATTTTGTTTGTAAATCGAGTTTCCTAAATTATATAAAGACGTTGCTTTTTTAGGAAATTTTGATGCTGAAACTCTGTAACCAGCTTCTGCATCTGTAAATTTATTCTGTTTATATTCTTCATTGGCACCAGGCAATACCTTGTCTTTTTCCTGAGCAGAAACAGCAAAAGAAAGCGTTAGTAAAATATAAAGAAGTAAATTTTTCATTCTGATTTTTTTATTTTTTGTTCCGAAATTAAACGGAATCTTTATTTCTTTTCGTTAAATAAATTCAACTCTTTTATCCAGTTTGTTTTTCTTTCTAAAAGGAAAATATCAATAAACAACAGTAAAAATCCAAAGCCCAAGAACCATTGAAATTGCGATTGGTAATCGGCCATTTGAGTCGATTCAAATTCGGTTTTCTGAATATTGTTTAAAGCATTTTTAATGTATTCTAAAACCTCTTTGGTGCTTCCGCCATATACGTAACCACCTTTTGTTGCTTTTGCAATAGTTTTTAATCCTTCTTGGTTTAGTTTTGTAATAACCGTTTGTCCGTCCTGATCTTTTTGATAGCTTCTAACAATACCATTTTCTTTTAACGGAATGGTTCCTCCTTTTTCTGTACCAACACCAATCGTGATAATTTTCATTCCTATTTTGTTGGCTTCTTCGGCAGCAGCTGCAGCGCCTTCAGAATGATCTTCACCATCAGAAATTAAAATCAAAAGTTTGCTGGTTTTGCTTTTTTCATCAAAATAAGTCGATGATAATCTGATTGCTTCATCAAGTGATGTTCCTTGAGATGAAACCATATCTGGACTCATACTTTGCAAAAACATTTTGGCAACACTGTAATCTGATGTTATCGGCAATACTGGGAAAGCACTTCCGGCATAAGCCACAATACCAATTCTATCACTTCCTAATGAATTGATGATTTGCGAAACAAGCTGTTTGCTTTTTTCTAAACGACTTGGTGCCACGTCTTCTGCCAGCATACTTTTTGAAACGTCGACTGCAAAAACAATATCAATACCTTCACGTTTTACGGTTTCCATTTTGGTACCAATCTTCGGATTTACCAATCCGATAATAATTGAGGCAAATGCTAAAAGCAGAATCGATAATTTTAAAACAGGTTTAAAAACAGATCTTTCCGGACTTAGTTTTTTAACCATTTCCAAATCACCAAATTCGCGTTGTTTTTTTCTTTTCCAATACATATTGAAAAGAAAAACGCACACCACAATAGGGATAAGCAGTAAGAGATATAAATATTTTTTTTCGTCTAATTCCATAAATGTTTTAAATTCCAATGTTGAAATTCCAAATTCCAAACTCCAAATCGTTATTTGGAATTTTAAGATTGAAATTTTTTAATTTGAAAAATTAAATAAAGCTTCTATAAACTGTATTTCTTAAACCTACTTCCAATACCAATAAACCTAACGCGAGTAGAACAAAAAATCTGAATTTTTCGTCATAATCGTAGAATTTCAATTCTTGGATTTCGGTTGTTTCTAACTTGTTGATCGAATTGTATATTTCGGCTAATTTATCGTTGCTGGTTGCTCTAAAATACGTTCCGTCGGTTTTACGTGCAATGCTTTTCATTAACTGCTCGTCGATTTCTACTTTTTGCATTTTGAATAAGAAACCGCCGTTTGGCGCGTATGCATAAGGAGATTCAGCCATTCCATTAGTTCCAAGACCAATCGTATATACTTTTATTCCGTATTGTTTTGCAATATCAGCAGCGGTTTCTGGTTCGATAAATCCAGCATTGTTTACACCATCTGTCAATAAAATGATAACACGGCTTTTTGCTTTACTATCTTTTAAACGATTTACTGCAGTTGCCAATCCCATTCCAATTCCCGTTCCGTCTTGTAAAACGGTATCGTATTTAATGCCTTTTATAGCTTCCAGAATAATAGGTTTGTCGCTTGTAACCGGAGTTTTAGTATAGGCTTCAGAGGCATATAAAACCAATCCAATTCTGTCGTTTGGTCTTTCTCCTACGAAATCAGCCGCGACTCTTTTTAAAGCTTCCATACGGTTTGGCTTTAAATCTTTTGCGAGCATACTCCCTGAAACGTCGATTGCCATTACAATATCAATTCCTTTTGTGGTTTTGGTTTGATTGCTGATGTCGACTGTTCTAGGTCTTGCCAGTGCTACAATCAATGAACTTAAAGCGATAATTCTGAAAACATACAGACATGGTTTTGCTTTTGTCCAAAACGATTCGCTGTTTTTGAAACCTGCTGTCGAACTCATTTTTAATGTAGCCGACTGCTGATTTCTTTTCCAGAAGTACCATCCTATTACAATTGGAATTAATAAAAACAACCAAAAGAACTCTGGATTTAAAAAAGTGATCTGATTATTCATTAGTTACTTGCTTTTTTAAGTTCAACAGAATTTAAAATTCGGGTTGTAATATCGTTTGCATAGGTGTCGCCTTCTTCGTGGAAAATTATAATCTGCTGCAAGCCTTGATCTTGTTTGAAAAGCAGGATTTCGTAATATCCTTTTGTACTTGTTTTGTTAGCAGGATTTAAAACAGTCATTGTTCCGTATCCTTTTATTCCTTGAATTCCCTGATTTGTCTGGAAATCTTCTTGTTTTACGATTATATTCTGACCTCCTTGAAGTTCAATTACTTTTAAACTTCCTTCTAAAGCTTTTGATAAATCTATTTCTGTTGGATTTTTGAATTTAGTCGTTGAAACAGCAACATAAAAATTGTCGATTAAACTTCCATATCCAAAAAGCTGCATTTCTTTAATCAATGCCATAGTTTCTTTTGGAAGTGCTTTTTCGGTATCTAAACGTTTTAAAACCTTTGGAGTTTCGATTAAAATACCTGGATTTCCGTATTCACTTTTTACCCATTCTCCTTCTAATAATTCTTTAGTTGGATGCCCAATGATATTGTCTTTTACGAAATTAAATCCTTTCGTGATGATGAAGAAAGTAGTAGTCGCCAATATTAAAAACACGACAGAACCTACTGCAATAGCAATTCGTTTGTTTCTTTGTTTCTTTAATTGAAGCTGAATTTGTTTCTGTCTTTGTGCTTCATTCAACAGCTGATCTTCTTCTTCCGCTGTAACTTCGGTTGGAATGGCATTATCCAGCGTTAAGATTACTCTTTGAATTTTATTTCGGTCTTCGGTAATTTCAAATTCAAGCGGTTTTGATTTTGCGAATTTTACCAAATCGGCCTGACGTAAAACGCGTTCTAAATTTTCAACTGTTTCTGGTGTTAAAACCATTTTCTTTTTAGTTGAAGCTGTTTTGATGGCATTAATCAATTCAGAAGTAGTGCTTTCCATCGCTGGAATATGAATGGCTTCTTCGATATAATTACGCGCAATATCAGTCAGTTCACTATAGTATTCTTTGATTTCACCTTTTTGAACCAGTTCTTTTTGCTCCAGATTGTTTAATAAACTTGTCGCTTTTTCAATAGGAGTCTTGTAAACTTCTTCTTCAATTTTTTTCTTCTGGTGTTTTTTGGTATACCAGTACACAAAAGCGCCAATTCCTAAAATTATAATAGCTGCGAGAACATATTTCCACCAATCTCCTGTAATATCTTCGGCTGGGGTAATATCCTTGATGTCGTACATTTTCTGTTGCAAAGTGTCTACTTTTACATTCGCCACTTCAACTTTGATAGAATCTGTTAAGTAAGGTTTTTTGTCAATTAAAATCTTAATACTAGGAATAGTGTAACGACCAGAATCAAACTGAGTTAATCCGTACTTTTTGATTAATTCGTAAGTATCATTTTTTTTAACCGTATCAATTGGATAAGACTGTATTACTTCTAAAGCACCAATGTTTTTCAGCTTTGGGAAAACAACTTTTGATTTTGAGCTTACCACTGTTTTAAGAGTCAGTTTAAACTCAGCACCAATTTTGTTTTTTGTGGTGTCAATACTGGTTTCTACTGTTTTCTGCTGTGCAGAAATCATAGTAGAAAAAAGCAATAAAAATATATAAAGTTTAAATTTCATTTGATTAACGATTGAAGATTAACGATTTTTGATTTTTGATTTTTCCAAGGATTGTCAATAGTTCTTTAAAATTGTAATCTTTAATTTTTATGAATTAATTTTTGATGTTTTAATGCTAGATACAAAAATTGAAATTAATTGATTTGCTTCTATTTTTACTTTCATTAAACCTTCTCGGTCTGTTGATAAATTTGCTTTTTCTATTATTTTTAAACAAACAAATGTTTCTCTTAATTCTTTCAGACAAATACCCATTTTATGAATAAAATCTTTTTTACTTTCTGCACTTTGCGCTTCACCGTAATTTAAAGCTGGAGATGTTCCTGATCTAATTATTTGTCCTGACAAATGATTTCCAGCATAATTTTTTTCAAACTTACTTGCTATAATTATAATTGTTGCTGCAAAATCAATCAATCTGTTTTCTAATTCTTGTTTAGTCATTTTTAAATACTTCCTTAATCACAAGTCACACCACATCATAAATCAAAAATCGTTAATCAAAAATCAAAAATTATTTATCGTGATTTGAAATAGCCTAATAGTTTGGTAACATAATTTTCGTCAACTCTGGTGTTGACAATTCCTGCTCCAGATTTACGGAAAGTATCTTTGAAATAATTCACTCTTTCCTGATAATGCTTTTCGTAATTCAATCGCACTGTTTTTGAACTCGTGTCTACCAACTGTGTTTTTCCGGTTTCGGCATCCAGCATTGTTACCATTCCTAAATTCGGAATTCTTTCTTCGCGGATGTCATACACACGAACGCCTGTAAGGTCATGCTTTTTTGAAGCAATTTTCAAACTATGCTCGTAATTATCCGACATAAAATCTGAAATCATAAAAACAATGGCTTTCTTTTTTTGTGTTCCCGATAAGAATTTCAAAGCCTGTCCAACATCTGTTTTGTGACTTTTTGGTTCAAACTCGATCAATTCGCGGATGATTCTCAAAACGTGCGAACGCCCTTTTTTGGGAGGAATGTATAGTTCAACATTATCCGAAAATAATATCAAACCAATTTTGTCATTATTTTGTGTAGCAGAAAAGGCCATTGTAGCCGCAATTTCGGTTACGATATCTTTCTTGAACTGGCTTTTGGAACCAAAACCTTCAGAACCCGAAATATCAACCATTAAAACCATGGTTAATTCACGTTCTTCTTCAAAAACTTTTACGTGGGCTTCGTTATAACGTGCGGTTACATTCCAATCGATGTTACGAATATCATCTCCGTATTGGTATTGACGTACCTCGCTAAACGTCATTCCTCGTCCTTTAAATGAAGAGTGGTATTCACCCGAAAAGATATGATTGCTCAGTCTTTTGGTTTTGATTTCTATTTTCCGTACTTTTTTTAAAAGCTCTTTTGTATCCATTCTGATTTGGTTTATGGTTTGTGGTTGTTGGTTGATGGCGTATGAACCATCAACAAAAAACTATCAACCATCAACTTTTTAAGGTACTTCAATCTCGTTTACGATTTTGTTGATAATGTCTACAGAAGTAATGTTTTCGGCTTCAGCTTCATACGTGATTCCCACTCTGTGGCGTAAAACATCATGCACAACTGCACGAACATCTTCTGGGATTACATAGCCGCGGCGTTTGATAAAAGCGTAACATTTAGCAGCATTTGCTAAGTTGATACTTCCACGCGGAGATGCTCCAAAGCTGATAAGCGGTTTTAAATCGGCTAATTTGTATTTTTCAGGATAACGTGTAGCAAAAATGATATCCAAAATGTATTTCTCAATTTTTTCATCCATATAAACTTCACGAACCGCTTCCTGCGCACGTAAAATTTGATCTACCGAAACTACAGGATTTACTTTTTCAAAGCTTCCTTTTAGGTTTTGGCGGATTACGAAACGTTCTTCGTCAATTTTTGGATAATCAATAACAGTTTTCAACATAAAACGGTCAACCTGTGCTTCAGGAAGCGCATATGTTCCTTCTTGTTCAACAGGGTTTTGAGTTGCTAAAACTAAAAACGGACGGTCTAATTTGAAAGTTGAATCACCAATTGTAACTTGCTTTTCCTGCATTGCCTCAAGAAGTGCAGACTGTACTTTTGCAGGAGCACGGTTGATCTCATCGGCAAGTACGAAGTTGGCAAAAATTGGCCCTTTTTTAATTGAGAATTCGTTTGCTTTAATGTTGTAAATCATGGTTCCGATAACATCGGCAGGTAATAAATCCGGCGTAAACTGGATACGGCTGAAAGAACCCTGAACTGCTTGCGATAAAGTATTAATCGCTAAAGTTTTTGCTAACCCCGGAACACCTTCTAATAAAATGTGACCCTGACCTAATAGACCGATTAATAAACGCTCGACCATGTGTTTCTGGCCCACAATAACTTTGTTCATTTCCATTGTAAGAAGGTCTATAAAAGCACTTTCTCTCTCAATTTTTTCATTTATCGCTCTAATGTCTAAAGTCGTTGTATTTTCTTCCATATAGATATTTTTATAAACCTTGATTTTTACGCCTGTTTTTTGAGAGTGCAAATTGAATATTTTTTGAGAAGTAAGATGTTAAAGAATGGTTAAAACTTCGACCAATAACCTAATTTTAAGGACGAATTGTGATTCTATTTTTATATTTTTAAGAACTTTGATGAATATGCTTTTTCAAAGCATATTTTTTATCAAAAATAACGCATTACAACCATGAGTAAAACAGCATTATCGCCTATTATTTCAGGCACTATGAATTGGGGAATCTGGGATAAAAACCTGACAACTAAAGAAATGGAAAACATGATACAAATTTGTATCGAAAACAAAATTACTACTTTTGATCACGCCGATATTTACGGAGATTATACCACCGAAGCAGATTTTGGAAAAGCTTTTAAAACAAGTAAAATTTCAAGAGAAAAATTACAGTTAATTACCAAATGCGGTATTCAGATGGTAACTGAAAACCGACCTGAAAACAAAATTAAATATTACGATTATTCTAAAGATTACATCATTAAATCTGTTGAAGGATCGTTAAAGAATTTGAAAACAGATTATGTTGATGTGTTTTTACTGCACAGACCAAGTCCCTTAATGCAGGCCGATGAAATTGCGGAAGCTGTTGAAAAATTAAAAGCCGATGGAAAAATCATCGATTTTGGGCTTTCAAATTTCACAAGTTCCCAGACTGAATTGATCCGCCAGAAAACCGAAGTAAGCTACAATCAAGTACAGTTTTCGGCAACGCATTTTGAACCAATGGTTGACGGAAGTTTAGATTATATGCAGACACATGGAATTCGTCCGTTATCCTGGAACCCGCTTGGAACTGTTTTTAGAGAAGACACCAAAAAAACACGTCGTTTGAAAAAACTGTTTTCGACCTTATTGGAGAAATATCACTTAGGCGCAGATACTCTTTTATTAGCATGGGTTTTAAAACATCCGGCTGGAGTTATTCCAATTGCTGGAACGGTTAACGTTGCCAGAATTCAATCTCTAGTAAAAGCAGCAGAATTGGAAATGGATAAAGAAGATTGGTTTGCCATCTGGACAGAAAGTATGGGCGAAGATGTGCCTTAATTTCTTTTAGTGTTCAGTGGACAGTTAGTGTTCGGTTTTGTACTGAAAAAAAATAAACACGTAGAAACGTAGATTTTTGATGTTCTTTAAAGAGATTTTTTAGCGTTTCACTTTCACATAGCTATGTGTTGATTTAAATGAAATGCCTTTCTAGATAAAGCTGAACTATGTTTCTACGTGTTAAAACAAAATATTTACAATGAAAAAAACAGTTTTAATTACTGGTGCCACAAGCGGAATTGGAAAAGCAACTGCTCAGATTCTGGCAAAAAACAATTATAAAGTAGTGCTTTGCGGAAGGCGTAAAGAGCGTTTACAAGAACTGGAAAACGAACTTTCGGCTTTTACCGAAGTATATTCTCTTGATTTTGATGTTCGAGATAAAGATGCCGTTATTGAAAAAATAAACGCATTGCCAGAAGCTTTTTCGGATATTGATATTTTAATTAATAATGCAGGAAATGCCCATGGATTAGATCCAATTCAAACAGGAGATTTAGATGATTGGGATGCTATGATCGATATTAATGTAAAAGGACTTTTATACGTTTCGAAAGTGGTGATTCCGAAAATGACGGCTAAAAATTCTGGACACATTATCAATATTGGATCAACGGCTGCGAAAGAAGTATATCCAAACGGAAATGTGTATTGCAGTACAAAACATGCTGTTGATGCGATTACAGCTGGAATGCGAATTGACTTGAATCCATTTGGAATTAGAGTAGGAGCAATTCATCCTGGAATGGTAGCAACAGAATTCAGCGAAGTTCGTTTTAAAGGAGATATTGAAAGAGCTTCAAATGTATATAAAGGATTTGATCCGCTTCAAGCAGAAGATATTGCAGATATTATTCATTTTGTGGTTTCAAGACCGTATCATGTCAATATTGCTGATCTGGTTGTAATGAGTACGGCACAAGCTTCTTCGACAATTGTGAAGAAAAATATTTAAGAAGATTTATTGAAAGAGGCGCACAACAATGCGTCTCTTTTCAGGTTTTAAGATTACATTTTGATTGGTTATCCATAAATAATAAAAAGTATGATTAATAAGCGCCTTTTAATAAAAAACCTACTAGCTCACAATGACGAGAGCAGTTTTTATGATAAAAAAAGGCAGCTGAATCTGCATTCGAGAGAAGGTAAAGCTAAATTTTTAAAGCACATCTGCGCACTTTCCAATTCAAATCCTGCAAACAACTCTTATATTGTTGTAGGTGTTGAAGATCAGGATAACGAAATTGTAGGCGACGATTTTTTTGACGACAGCCGAATACAAAATCTCGTTAATGCTTTCCTCGAAAATCCTCCTAAAATTCAATATGAAAACGTTCCATTTCCGAATCTTCCAAAAGATAGAGTAATAGGTCTTGTAACCATAAAACCCAAAAGCCAGGTTTCGTTTTTCAAAAAAGGCATTCATACCATTTTAGCAAACACCGTTTTTATTCGTATTGGCAGTAATTCTGTTCCAGTCGAGGAAGGCACAGAAATCGAAAAGAATTATCAAAATACAGAAACCGTTATCGGAATCGAAAACAGTTCTCGAAACAGTATTCAATATACACTTGACGGCGTAATTGATTTTATGAATTTCAGGCACAAAGACATGGCACCGAAATACCGTGTTTTTAAAGAACTGTTTGTGATTTGCTGGGCGGGAGTTCCTAAAAAATCCAGAGATAAGACTTTTTTATCACGTGTCGATATTGAGTTGATTAACGAGCAGGTTAAGCTTTTTTATTCGGCTCAAGATGTAGTGACTATAGTGTATAATGATGATAGTTTTACGATTACAGAATATGTTCCTTTAGGGCTAAATGATAAAACGAGTTATTATCCTTTAGAAGAACAAACCATTCATTTTTTTGATAACGGTTATTATAAAATTGACCGTCAGATACTTTTTCAGCCTCCAGAATTTAATCGAAAAATGCTCTATCACATTTACAATTCAAATCTGGCATTGCTTCAAAAATTGGATAAAGGAATCGCTTTATCTGATCGAGAATTAAAAGATCTGGCAAATCTGCCTTCGACTTTTATGATTTGTTATTTAAATGGTTTTGAAGATGCTCGACAAAGATTAATCGATGCCAAATTGCTTTTAAAACCTTTTGGGAATGTGTATTCGTCTTTTAAAGAAGCTTTACGAGTTTTAAGAAAGATGAAATATGATGTTTAATGAAAATGAAGGTTCAGAGTTACAAAGTGGCAAAGGTTTTCTTATTGAAATTTCAAATATTTCCTCACTTTATCATACGGAAAAAGGATTTCTTTTGGACCATCTGCGTAAGAAGCGGCTTCGTATGAGTTGTAATATAAAAGAAGACCTCCAGAAGTATAAAAAATGTTTTGCGAGAGTTGGAATTTGTCATTTTCAAACATTAATCCAGTTGCATTTATATTGGCTTTTGCGGGGATTTTATATTTGGCTCTGAATTCTTTTTCGGCGAAAGCTTTAAATGCTTTTTCGTCTTTAAACAATTGGTCGTTAAAAATGAATTTTCCAGTTTTTTTATCAAATAGTAAGGATCGGAATCCTTGATAACCATGAGCGCCGCCTGTAAAAGTATAATGGTCAATTTTGATGTTTATAATCTGATCTGATTCAAATTCTACATTGCCCGTTATTTTTCCTTCCCAGCCAAAAGTATCATGCGGGAATTTTTTGTGCATTTCTTCATAAGAGGCAATAAACGATTTGGTCAATGATTGGTAATCATTCACTTTTGTTGAGTCCTCTCCAAAATAAACAATTTCTTTTATGACATTAAAAACTTTTTTGTTGATACTGTCGGCAACAACTTTTTTATTTTTGGCAATTGGTACTTCAATTGAGATATTTGGGCAGTCCGTTTTGCACGGAATTGTGGATTTTTCTTCAAATGCTTCATTGTCAAATGAAAGCTCTTTTTTGCAACTTGTAAAAATCAAACACAATAAGATTATAAATATGTAATTTTTCATATCAAAAAGTGTTAATTATCTACAAAGGTAAGAAGTTGTATCCCGATAAAATAAATTAAAAAGTAAATTTGTAAAAGAATTAAGGATTTAAAATTAGTAACTATATGAAATTCAATACAAAAGTAATACACGGCGGTCAGCATCATGATCCAAGTACAGGAGCTGTTATGCCTCCGGTGTATCAAACGTCGACTTTTATTCAGACAAGTCCGGGAAAACCTCTGGCAGATTATGAATACAGCCGCGCATCAAACCCAACTCGTACGGCTTTAGAAAATGCTTTGGCAAGTATTGAAAATGGAACACGCGGACTGGCTTTTTCATCTGGTCTGGCAGCAACCGACTGTATTTTGAGATCGTTTAAAGCAGGCGACGAAGTTATTGCAATGGACGATTTATACGGAGGAACTTACCGTATGTTCTCGAGAATATATAAGGATTCAGGAATTAAGTTTCATTTTGTAGATATGACCGATATTGCCAAACTGAAGTCTTTAATTAATGAAAACACAAAATTAGTCTGGGTTGAAACGCCAACCAACCCATTAATGAAACTGGCAGATATTGCAGAAATTGCTAAAATTACAAAAGAACATAAAATCTGGTTTGCTGTCGATAATACTTTTGCAACACCTTACCTTCAAAAACCTTTAGATTTAGGCGCTGATATTGTAATGCACTCAGCAACGAAATATTTAGGCGGCCATTCTGATGTTATTGCTGGAGCTTTAATTGTAAAAGATGAAGCACTTGGAGAGCAGTTACATTTCCAGCAGTTTGCGACTGGTGCTACTCTAGGGCCAATGGATAGTTTTTTGGTTTTAAGAGGAATCAAAACTTTGGCTTTACGAGTACAGAGACATTGCGAAAACGGAGAAAAAATCGTAGAGTTTTTAAGCAAACATCCCAAAATTAATACGGTTTATTATCCGGGATTACCGAATCATCCGTTTCATGAAATTGCTAAAAAACAAATGAAAGCGTTTGGCGGAATGGTTTCGTTTACTTTTAAATCAGGTAAAAAAGAAGATGCAGTTGCGTTTTTAGAGAAACTGGAGGTATTTACTTTGGCGGAATCTTTAGGTGGTGTAGAGTCTTTGGCAAATCATCCAGCTTTAATGACTCACGCTTCGATTCCAGCAGATAAAAGAGCCGAAGTTGGAATTACTGATGACTTAGTGAGATTAAGTGTTGGTATTGAAGATGCAGAAGATTTAATTGCAGATTTAGAACAAGCGTTATCTTAAATAAACCTCAAATAAAATCCCAAATTCCGATTTTAATAATCTTGGAATTTGGGATTTTTTATATTGTAATTTTTCTAGATTTAGAATTCTAAATAGTAGATATATCCGAAGTTAAACCATACCTGCCAGTCATTTGACTTGTTTTCTGTATAGATTTGTTTATTAGGATTTAGTCCGTCGATCCAGTCAGAACTGTACATTTGAAAACGTGTTTCAAACATTAAATCACTCATGGTAGTCAATTTGTAATGAACTCCTACACCTGCTGTTGCAGCCACTGCGATTCCTGTTTCATTAGAAAATCCATGTGCACGTCCGTCAGAAGGAGTTAAATATTTACCAGGCGTAACAGTTGGAAGTGTCATATCTCCTAATTTTGAATTCAATTTAGCTGAATAATAAGATACTAAAAATCCAGCACTGAAATAAGGGCTTATTCCGCCAACAGAATTTTCAAAATTGTGAATACTTCTAAAAGGTGAATATTCTAGCTGAGCACCAATTCCAAGCAAAGTTGAAGTTCCTTTCATGTTTCTCAACTGAGTAGCAAATAACTCATTAGGTTTTCTTTCTACCCATTCTCCAAAGTGTCTCAGGTTAGTTCTGCTGAAAGACAATTCAGATCTGATTTTAAAATGCTCAGGAAAATAACGATCTCTGCTATTTGCTGCAGAAAAGTTCAGCCAGTGAACCAGACCAATACCAATACCAGTATTGTTAATATTGGTGTCAGCATTATTTCTTTCTCCAAAATCAGATTGTAAAGTTATGGGACCTGCTATAATTCCGATCTCGTGTGCAAGATCTGATTGAGCATTGGCAATTGTCGAGATGCCAAATAAGGCGAATAATGTGATATATAGGTATTTAAACATTTTCGTGGGCTTAAAATATTGGCAAATATATAAAAAAGCTAGTCCAAACAAAATATTAAATTCGTCTATTAAACAATTAGTAACAAAACACTTAATTTTCTGACTTTAACTCGATGCTTTCGATGTAATTTCGGAAGTGTAAAATTGGTTTTCAGGGTTTGTTTAAAAATAACACAATTCTCTGCGGAAAACAAAAAAAAATAACAAAACGTATGCAATTTGATGTATCTTTGTCTGTTGTAACGAAAACGTTTTCTTAAAACGTATTTTCCTGTTATAATTGATTGATTTAAAAACTATTATTTGAATAATTTATTTAAAAATGGAACAAAAAATAAATGAATTTATGGCTCTGGTTGAGTCAAAAAATCCGAACGAGCCAGAATTTCTTCAAGCAGTTAGAGAATTTGCAGAGACGGTAATTCCATTTATCGCCGAAAGAAAAAAATACGATGGTAAAAATTTACTGTTAAGAATAGCTGAACCAGAAAGATCGGTAATTTTTAGAGTTCCGTGGGTTGACGACAAAGGAGAAATCATTGTAAACAGAGGATTTAGAATTCAAATGAACTCTGCAATTGGTCCTTATAAAGGTGGAATCAGATTTCATCACACAGTAAATTTATCTGTTTTAAAATTTTTGGCTTTCGAGCAGGTATTTAAAAATAGTTTGACAACTCTTCCAATGGGTGGAGGAAAGGGAGGATCTGACTTTGATCCTGAAGGAAAATCGGATGGAGAAATCATGCGTTTCTGCCAGTCATTTATGACTGAGTTATGCCGTCATATTGGTCCAGATCTTGACGTTCCTGCTGGAGATATTGGAGTAGGAGCGAGAGAAATCGGATATTTATTTGGCCAGTACAAAAGAATCAGAAATGAGTTTACTGGAGTTTTAACTGGAAAAGGACTTGCATACGGAGGGTCGTTAATCAGGCCAGAAGCTACAGGCTATGGTGTGGTATATTTTACAGATCAAATGCTTCGTACAATCGGACATGAGATTAAAGGTAAACGAGTGGCGATTTCTGGATTTGGAAACGTAGCTTGGGGAGTTGCTTTAAAAATAAATGAATTAGGCGGAAAAGTAGTAACTATTTCTGGTCCTGATGGATATATTTATGATGAAGAAGGAATCTCTGGAGAAAAAATCGATCACATGCTTGAAATGAGAGCAAGCGGTGATAACAGAGCCGAAAGATATTTAGAGAAATATCCAAATGCTGTTTTCCACAAAGGAAAAAGCCCTTGGGAAGTAAAAGTAGATATTGCTATTCCATGTGCAACTCAAAATGAGTTAAACGGAGACGATGCTAAAAAATTAATTGATAATGGTGTTTTATGTGTAACAGAAGCGGCAAACATGCCTTCTACTTTAGACGCTATTAAACTTTTCTTAGACAATAAAGTCCTTTTTGCCCCAGGAAAGGCCGCTAATGCCGGTGGTGTTGCTGCTTCAGGATTAGAAATGACTCAAAACTCGATCCGCTTAAACTGGACAAGTGAAGAAGTTGATTTGAGATTGAAAGAAATTATGATTGGAATTCACAACCAATGTAAAAAATACGGTGCAGAAGAAGACGGATATGTTAACTACGTAAAAGGAGCTAACATTGCCGGATTTGTAAAAGTTGCCGATGCTATGCTTGCACAAGGTGTAGTTTAAGATTAATTACAATTGAAAAATGCCCTCATTTGTCTTTTTTGATGAATCGAGGGCATTTTTTTGTTTCCTAAAGAACAAAATTCTATTACTTTCGTTTGTAGTATATTTGTCTATCCGAGAATATATTTTAAAATGAAAAAGAACTTTCTGTCTATCCTAAGTTTATTATTGTTTCAATTTGGTTTTGCGCAAGGATTATCTTGGCAGGGCTACTTTTCATTTAATGAAATTAAAGGTATTTCAGAATCTTCA
The DNA here is from genome assembly GCF_029360735.1 of Flavobacterium sp. H4147. Lineage (NCBI taxonomy): Bacteria > Pseudomonadati > Bacteroidota > Flavobacteriia > Flavobacteriales > Flavobacteriaceae > Flavobacterium > Flavobacterium sp. H4147. Next base: position 1,548,801 of record NZ_JARKNB010000001.1, read on the forward strand.
ACCTCTGTTTTTGCTGCTTCAGAAAATGCTCTCTTTTCTAAAAATTCAACCTCAAACGCTATAAAAACCATCACCACGGTTGATGGGCTTTCAGGGCAAACCATATCAGCGGTTTATTATAGTCCTTCTTTCAAAAAAACAATTGTCGGTTACGAGAATGGTTTAATGACCTTAATTAATGAAGCTGACGGTAGTATTGTAAAAAAAGTAGATATTATAAGTAAACAGCTGGCGGCAAATCTCAAAAAAATAAATCACATCATGGAACATAACGGATTTCTGTATGTTTCTTGTGATTTCGGTATTGTACAATTTAATTTGACGACATCGCAATTTGGAGATACCTATTTTATTGGTGATAACGGAGCCGAAATTAGTGTCAAACAAACCGCTTTTTATAACGGATTTATTTTTGCAGCTACTTCAAGCGGTATCAGAAGAGCTAATATTACAAATCCTAATTTAAACGATTTTAGCCAGTGGACTCTTGTAAGCGCAGGATCATGGTTGGGTGTTGCAGCTGTAGATGCTGAACTCGCTGTCGTTAATTCTACAGGAAATGTTCAACGTTATAACGGAAATGATTTTACAGCGTTTTTACAGCTTCCATCTCCACCAACTGGATTTCATGTTGTCAATCATAATTTATTAGCAACCACTTCTGGAGCTGTTTCTATTTTAAATAATCAATTAGCATTGACTCGTCAGATTTTAAATTCACAACTTCCCGAAGCCAATTTGACCTTTTCATGTGCTTCAGCAGTTGGCGATATTTTATACATCGGAACAAAAGAAAAAGGGCTGTTTTCCACCTCTCTTTCAAATCCTGGAACTTTTGAAAATTCCACTCCTGAAGGCCCTTTTCGAAATAACATCTTTTCATTAGATGCCACTCCGAATGTGCTTTGGGCGGTTTATGGAGATTATGACACCTATTACAATCCTTATGAACTGGACAGTTATGGTATAAGTAAACTTAATAACTCAAAATGGTTAGATATTCCATATTCAGAAGTTTATGATGCAAAATCAATTACACGGATAATTGTCAATCCAAACAATGAAAAACAGGTTTATGCCAGTTCTTTTTTCTCTGGATTGCTCCGAATTGAAAATGATATTCCGAATCTTTTATATAACGAAAAAAACAGCGGACTCGAATCTTTGACTTTTGCAGGGCCCAATTATATCGATGTTCGTATTAACGGAACTGCCTTCGATAAAACAGGAAATTTATGGGTAACCAACAGCCGAATCAAAAACGGATTGAAAGTTTTAAAAACCAATGGTCAATGGCAGAGTTTTGCCACAAGTTCAATTTTGACCGATGCAGAACAAACCAATTATTCAAACATTGTTATTGATAAAAATAATGTCAAGTGGATTTCAACCAGCAGCGAAGGTGTAATTGCTTTTAATGAAAGCACCAACACGTTCAAAAAAATAACCACTGGAGCTGATGCCGGAAATTTACCAATTGCCGATGTCAGATCGGTAGCGTTAGATACTAAAAACCAACTTTGGATTGGAACAACAAAAGGATTACGTGTTTTGTCTAATGTTGGAAGTTTTCAAGCAGAAGGGCAAATGAAAGCCAATCCGATTATTATTACAGATGATAATCTGGCTCAGGAATTAATGTATGAACAATTTATTACCTCAATTGTAGTCGATGGCGCGAATAATAAATGGATTGGTACGGTAGATTCTGGTATTTTTATGGTTTCTCCAAATGGTCAGGAAACCAAATACCATTTTACGATAAACAATTCGCCGCTGCCAAGTAATGTGATCAACGATATTAAAATCAACAGCACAACTGGAGAAGTATTTATAGCGACCAATAAAGGAATGATATCCTTCAAAGGAATCGCAACAGGTGCTAATGATGATTTAAATAACGTATATGTTTATCCAAACCCGGTTCGTCCTAATTATACAGGAACTGTAAAAGTTGCTGGACTGCTGGATAAAGCAAATGTAAAAATTACCGATATCGAAGGAAATCTAGTATACGAAACAACTTCTGAAGGCGGAACAATAGAATGGGACACAACCGCTTTCGGAAATTATAAAGTTTCTTCAGGTGTTTATATGATTTTTATTTCAGCACAAGACGGCGGAGAAACGAAAGTTAAGAAAGTAATGATTATTCGATAAGTGTTCAGTATTCAGTGTTCAGTTTTAGTGATCAGTCGGAATGGTTTCTATAAAAATCTAAAATCTACATTCTAAAATCTAAAATTAGTCGTGCTCGTCAAAACCAAAGCCATAGTAATCTCTTCTTTAAAATTTCAGGAAAAAAGCTTGATCGTAAAATGCTTTACGCTTTCAAACGGACTGAAATCTTATTTTGTGCGCGATGCTTTTTCAAGTCGGAAAGCAAATCAAAAGATTGCTTATTTTCAGCCGTTTTCGATTTTAGAAATTGAAGCCGTTCATAAAAATAAAGGCACTTTAGAGAATTTTAAAGAAATAAAAAGTGCCATTCCGTTTCAGAGCATTCATACTGATATTGTGAAGAGTACAATGGTAATGTTTCTTTCAGAAATGCTGCATTATTCCATTCAAGAAGAAGAAAAAAACGAACAGCTTTTCCTGTTTTTAGAAACTGCACTTACTTGGTTGGATCATCATGACGAAATCTCCAATTTTCATTTAATTCTACTTTTAGAAATCACAAAATACCTCGGGTTTTATCCTGATGTTTCTGAAATTGATTTGCCTTTTTTTGAAATGAATGAAGGTATTTTTACACTTTTTCAAAAAGCAAATGTACTGTCTGAACACGAAACAAATTTGTTTAAAAAATTATTGGAATTAAAATTTGATAACGATCAAAAAGTTTTTCATGTGGCAGAAAGACAAATACTTCTTAAAATCCTGATTGATTATTACAGTTTGCATCTGGAAGGATTCAAAAAACCAAAGTCTTTGGATATTTTAAAAGAAGTTTTCTCTTAGATTGCTTGAAAGTAGCGCTTTTTTTGAGGAATCTACCTCAAATTAATCCAAATCCGTCTTTTTTCCGTCATCTTTTATCTATTTTCCTCAAAATTCCTTACTTTCGCACCTCGTTTAAGAAAAGGATAAAATGAGTACAAAATTTACTGAATACAAAGGACTTGACTTACCAACTGTAGCGTCTGAAGTTCTTGATTTTTGGAAGAAAGAAAATATATTTGAAAAGAGTGTAACAACTCGCGAAGGTGCTGAACCTTTCGTATTTTTTGAAGGTCCGCCTTCAGCAAACGGATTGCCAGGAATTCACCACGTAATGGCACGTGCGATTAAAGATATTTTTTGCAGATATAAAACTCAAAAAGGTTTTCAAGTAAAAAGAAAAGCCGGATGGGATACTCACGGTTTACCTGTTGAATTAGGTACCGAAAAAGAATTAGGAATTACAAAAGAAGATATTGGTAAAACAATTTCAATCGAAGAATATAACGAAGCGTGTAAAAGAACCGTTATGCGTTATACCGACGTTTGGAATGATTTGACGGAAAAAATGGGATATTGGGTTGATATGGAAGATCCGTATGTGACTTATAAACCAAAATATATGGAATCTGTTTGGTGGCTTTTAAAACAAATCTACGATAAAGGTTTGTTGTACAAAGGATATACCATTCAGCCATATTCTCCAAAAGCAGGAACTGGATTGTCTTCTCACGAAGTAAACCAGCCTGGCGCTTACCGTGATGTAACTGATACTACAATTGTAGCACAGTTTAAAACACTTCCAGAAACGTTGCCTTCATTCTTGCAGGGTTTTGGAGATATCCACATTTTAGCTTGGACGACAACTCCTTGGACACTTCCATCAAATACCGCTTTGACAGTGGGGCCAAAAATCGATTATGTTTTAGTTAAAACTTTTAATCAATATACTTTTGAGCCAATCAATGTTATTTTGGCCAAAAACTTAGTTGGAAAACAATTCGGAAAAGGATTTTTCTTAAGCGAAGACGATGCTGATTTTGACAATGTGAAAAATGGCGACAAAAAACTTCCATACAAAATCTTAACCGAAGCAAAAGGAGCCGATTTAGTAGAAATTCGTTACGAGCAATTATTGCCTTACGTATTGCCCTATGAAAATGCTGAAAATGCATTTAGAGTAATCGCAGGTGATTTCGTTACCACTGAAGATGGAACAGGAGTAGTACATACAGCTCCTACTTTTGGTGCAGATGATGCTAAAGTAGCAAAAGAAGCAAAACCAGAAGTGCCACCAATGCTAGTTTTAGACGAAAACGGAACTGCAGTCCCATTAGTAGATTTACAAGGAAAATTCACTTCTCATTTGGGTGATTTGGCTGGTAAATACGTTAAAAACGAATATTACGATGCAGGACAAGCTCCAGAGAAATCGGTAGATGTTGAAATTGCTATTCGATTAAAAGAAGAAAATAAAGCCTTTAAGGTTGAAAAATACGTACATAGTTATCCACATAGTTGGAGAACTGATGAGCCGTTGTTATATTATCCACTAGATTCTTGGTTCATTAAAGTAACCGATGTAAAAGATAGAATGTTCGACCTGAACGAAACTATCAATTGGAAACCTAAGTCTACTGGTGAAGGACGTTTTGGAAATTGGCTTAAAAATGCTAATGATTGGAACTTATCTCGTTCTAGATATTGGGGAATTCCGTTGCCAATTTGGAGAACTGAAGATAAAAAAGAAGAAGTTCTTATTGGCTCTGTTGAAGAATTGTACAATGCGATTGAGAAATCTATCGAAGCTGGTTTTCAAAAAGAAAATCCGTTTAAAGGTTTTGAGATCGGAAACATGTCCGAATCAAATTATGATTTAATTGATTTGCACAAAAATGTTGTGGATGAAATTACTTTAGTTTCTGCTTCTGGAAAACCAATGAAGCGCGAAAGTGATCTAATCGACGTTTGGTTTGATTCTGGAGCAATGCCTTATGCGCAATGGCATTATCCTTTTGAAAACAAAGACAAAATTGATGAGAATAAAGATTTTCCGGCTAATTTTATTGCAGAAGGAGTAGATCAAACACGTGGATGGTTCTATACCTTACACGCGATCGGAACTTTGGTTTTTGATAAAGTAGCCTACAAAAATGTTGTTTCAAACGGTTTGGTGTTAGACAAAAACGGACAAAAAATGTCTAAACGTCTAGGAAATGCAACAGATCCTTTTGAAACCATCGCAGAATACGGTCCAGATGCAACACGTTGGTACATGATTTCAAACGCTAATCCTTGGGATAACTTGAAATTTGATATCGAAGGAATTGCTGAGGTTCGTCGTAAGTTCTTTGGAACACTTTACAACACCTATTCATTCTTCTCATTATATGCGAACATCGACGGATTTAAATATGCCGAAGCTGAAATTCCATTAAACGAAAGACCTGAAATCGATCAGTGGATTATTTCTGAATTGCATACGTTAATAAAATTTGTTGACGAATGTTATGAGGATTACGAGCCTACAAAAGCAACAAGAGCGATTTCTGATTTCGTTCAGGAGAATTTAAGTAACTGGTACGTTCGTTTATGCCGTCGCCGTTTCTGGAAAGGTGAATATGCAAAAGATAAAATTGCAGCTTACCAAACGCTTTATACTTGTTTGCTTACAATCAGTAAATTAAGCGCTCCGGTTGCGCCGTTCTTTATGGATCAATTGTATCGCGATTTAACAGCTTCGACAGGAACTGAGAATTTTGCCAGCGTTCACTTGGCTGAATTCCCAAAATTTGTCGAAAACTTTGTTAATAAAACGTTGGAAAGCAAAATGCAGAAGGCGCAAACGATCTCATCTTTGGTATTATCACTGCGTAAAAAAGAAATGATTAAAGTTCGTCAACCTCTGCAAAAGGTAATGATTCCGGTACTTGACGAGGGTCAGCGTGCTGAAATCGAAGCGATTTCTGACTTGGTAAAAGCGGAGGTAAATGTGAAAGAAATTGAACTTTTAGACGATGCTTCTGGTATCTTGGTGAAACAAATTAAGCCTAATTTTAAAGCATTAGGACCACGTTTTGGTAAGGATATGGGGTTGATTTCTAAGGAGATACAAGGTTTTTCTGCAGAACAGATTAATCAGCTTGACAAGCAAGGAACGTTAGATATTGTTATTGCAGGAAATAGTGTAACTTTATCATTAGAAGACGTCGAAATAACATCGCAGGATATCGAAGGATGGTTAGTGGCAAATTCAAACGGAATTACAGTTGCACTTGACATCACCATATCTGAAGAGTTGAAAAATGAAGGTATCGCGAGAGAATTAGTAAACAGAATTCAGAATATCCGTAAAGATTCAGGATTTGAAGTTACTGATAAGATCAAAGTACAAATAAAAAGAGACAGTATTTTAGAAGAAGCTGTTTCAAAAAATGAAGATTACATAAAATCGGAAACATTAACAGACGAACTGGTTTTTGCTGACGCTTTAGAAAACGGCACAGAAATTGAGTTTGATGACATTAGAACAATGATATTAATTTCAAAATAGTTAGAAAATGATAGATGAAATTACAAGATACTCTGATGCAGATCTAGCAGAGTTCAAAGAAATAATCCAGGCAAAAATTAAAAAAGCACAAGAAGATCTTGATTTGATCAAAAGTGCCTATATGAACGATTTGAATAACGGAACTGATGATACTTCTCCAACATTTAAAGCTTTTGAAGAAGGAAGTGAGACCATGTCAAAAGAAGCAAACTCTCAGTTGGCTATCAGACAAGAGAAATTCATTCGTGACTTAAAAAATGCCTTATTCCGTGTAGAAAATAAAACATACGGTATCTGCAAAGTAACAGGTAAATTAATTAGCAAGGAAAGGCTTAAAATCGTTCCTCATGCAACCATGAGTATCGAAGCTAAAAACTTGCAGCGATAATCAAAAATATACATCCAATAAGCGCTTCTTTTTAGGGGCGTTTTTTGTTTAATGTTTGTTCCGTTTCTGTTCAAGCGCGAATACGCTTCTTTTGAAAGAATTCGATTATAAAGTGAAATTTTCTTTGAAAACAGAAGGCTTTTGTTTTGTAAGAAAGAAAAAGAGGAAGAAATGAATGAAGAAATATAGTTTTAATTAGAACTGCCAATAAAGACAGTTCTAATTAAAATGAAAAATTAAGCCAGATTTTTTTCTAAATCAGCTTTGTGTTTTCTTAAGACTGCTCTTGTCATTCCCAGATTTGCTTTACTAGCATCTGCAGCAAGATAGATCATGAATTTTTTATTTGGTGAAATGTCAATAATGTGAATTTGGTTTGAAAGAGTAATCAAAATATCTTCAATATCCTGATTTAAACCTAAAGCTTTTACAGCATTCAATTTGGCTTTTACTACTTCTAGATTGTATGCGGCAGCAAGTTCAGGATCAAAAGCAGGATCGATAGTTATATTTCCAAAACTTAATCCTGATTCAATTTCGGTTACAGCTACAGCTATAAAGCCATTTACGTTGGTTTTCATTTCATTCAAAAACACATTTAAAAAGTCGTTGCTCATAGTTTTTGGTGTTTGCGGTTAATAGATATGTTATTTTAATAGGGAATTTTTGCTTAGTTCAGCAGATAGTTCATCTGTTGAATGCATTAATAAGCCAAGGTTGCTTCCTTCTCTTGAAAAAGCAATCACGAAGTTAGAACCGCTTATTTTGTTTCCAACGACAACACCGTCAGAACTCTTTAAATAAAGTTGTTTTAATGAGCCTTTTTCTAAATCGACAAGAAATTTTTCGCTCATAGATAAAATAGCAGCACTCATAGCCGCAATGCTGTCACCGTAGTCAAGGTTCAGGGAAGTGATTAGTTTTCCTTTTCCATTTAAGATTAAAGCTGCGCTAGCTTTAGTGTCGACCAAAAAAGTGTTTAAAATAGTAGTTATTTCATTCATATTTGTAAGATTAGGGGGAAATGTTAAAATTAGTTCATTTGTATCAGTGTTTATTGGTTTTATTGTGATTTGTCCTAAACAAGTGTTAATTTTTATTAACAAATATAATTTAAATTATGTATCATTGTAGAACCAAATCGTTAAATATTTAATTATTTTACTTAAAAAACTTACACAATGGCTAAAGTATTGAAATTCAAAGATGTTAATTCTGATGTGGAACACAGAATGAAAGATTTCGAAAAACTGCGCACTAAATTCAAAGCTGATGTTAAAAAGGCAGAAGCGAAAAGGGCTGCTGCGGGAAAACCAAGTAAAGGAATATTTAAATCCATTTCAGATTTCTTTTCAGACAGTCCGGCAAATGCCCAAAAAAAGAAATAAAACCTATACTATTCTAGAAGTAACTACGCTTCTTAATTTATTACAAAACAATTAACGCTCTATATGGAGCGTTTTTTTTGATTAAATTGTTACTTTTGCGCATCAAAATTTATCAAATGTCATTAAGAAAAGCATATTTCCTTATATTTTTAGTTTTAATTATCGATCAGCTTTCGAAAATTTATGTAAAAACAAATTTCATCTTAGGAGAAGAAGTTGTTATTGCTGACTGGTTCAGAATTCATTTCATTGAAAATGAAGGAATGGCCTGGGGAACAAAAATACCTGGACAATATGGTAAATTGATTTTGACCGTTTTTAGAATCTTTGCCGTTGTTGGAATTGGATATTGGCTTGCCGATGCAGTTAAAAAACGTCATTCAGCTTATTTGATTGTTTCGATTGCTTTGATTTTTGCAGGAGCAGCCGGTAATATTATTGATTCTGTTTTCTACGGAGTTATTTTCGATGACAGCACACATAATTTAGCAACTATGTTTTCTCCACAGCCATACGGATCATGGTTTCATGGTTTAGTGGTTGATATGTTTTACTTTCCTATTTGGGAAGGCGACCTGCCAGAATGGATGCCAATTTTTGGAGGAAAACATTTTATGTTCTTTAATGCAATCTTCAATGTTGCCGATATGGCAATTTCTACAGGAGTTGGAATTTTGTTAGTATTTAATAAAAGAGCATTTCCAAAGCACGCCTAAATTTTAGAATTCAAAAAAATATTAAAATTCCAAATTCCAATCTTTACTGTCTTTATTGCAGAATATTGGAATTTGGAATTTTTGTTTTTTGGAATTTGAAAACTTCACATTATTGGTTTTAATATTTATTGTATTATTTTTACGATACAAAAAAATCAAACTATGCAAAGTCCGTCTTTCTCTATTTATGATGCTTCTGCAGGATCAGGAAAGACCTATACTTTAGTGAAGGAATATCTTAAAATTATTCTTTCTTCTCCCAGAAACGATGCTTATCGTAATATTCTCGCTATAACCTTTACTAATAAAGCGGTTCACGAAATGAAAAGCCGTATTGTAGGCAGTTTATCTGAATTTGCTAAAGATGAGCCTTCGCCAAAAGCGGTAGATTTAATGGAAGACTTGTCGCGCGACACTGGACTTTCCATTATTCAATTAAAAGTAAAATCCCAAAATATTATCAAGCACTTAATTCACAATTATGCGGCTTTTGATATTTCTACCATCGATAAATTCACCCACAAAGTTATTCGTGCTTTTGCGCATGATCTTAATCTTCCCATGACTTTTGATGTGACGTTGGATACCGAAAATTTATTGGTAGAAGCGGTCGATGCTATTATTGCTCAGGCGGGTCAAGACGAAACGCTGACCAAATTGCTCATCGATTTTACGATGGAAAAAACTGACGACGATAAAAGCTGGGACGTTTCGAGAGAAATCTTGGAAACCGGACGTTTGGTTTTGAATGAGAACAATCGAAATGAAATTCTTCATTTTAATGAAAAAACCATTGAAGAATTTGTCGAGATCAAAAAGAAAATGCTCGATTTATGTAAAGATCTAGAATCGCAAAACGAGCAATATGCGATAGAAGCACTTTCTTTGATTGACCAGAACGGAATTGATTTGAAATCTTTTTCGAGAGGAACATTTCCAAATCATTTGGAAAGTATTCGTGATGGTAAATTTAATCCAAGAAACAAAACATTTCATGAGTTTGATGATATTGCGATTAACAAAACTGCAAAAGATAAATCGTTAATCGAAGCCATAATTCCAGATCTGCTTCAGATACTTGAAAAGGCATATAAAAATTTTGAAAAAAGAGATTTCTATAAAGCTTTTCTAAAAAATATAACGCCGCTTTCGTTGTTAAATACAGTCAGCAATGAATTGGCTAAAATTCAATCGGAGCAAAATATTCTTTCCATTTCAGAATTTAATGCAATTATCCATCGCGAAATCCAAAATCAGCCAGCGCCATTTATCTATGAGCGTTTAGGGGAAAAGTACCGTCATTTCTTTATTGATGAATTTCAGGATACTTCCGAAATGCAGTGGCTGAATCTGATTCCGTTGATTGATAACTCACTTTCCGGATTAGACGATTATGGAAACAAAGGAACTTTGATGATTGTGGGCGATCCCAAACAATCTATTTACCGATGGAGAGGCGGAAAAGCAGAGCAATTTATTGAACTGAGTAAAGAGGCAAATCCGTTTAATAATCCTGATAAAGCAATTCGGCATTTAAATACCAATTACAGAAGTTACAGTGAAGTAGTGGAATTTAATAATGCTTTTTTTAAGCTGATTTCATCTGAATTTTCAAATGAAGATTATAAAGATTTGTACGAGAATCATAGTTTTCAGAATATCAATTCAAAAAAAGGAGGTTATGTCAATATATCCTTTCTTCCTATAATTGAAAAAAACGAATCTGATGATGAAGAAGTAATCGAAAAATCAGATTTATATGTTTTAGCAACTTTAAATACAATTCAAAAAGTATTAAAAGAAGGGTTCCAATATAAGGACATTGTAATTCTAACCCGAAAAAGAGATCAAGGAATTGCGATTGCGAATTATTTGACAGAGCAAAATATTCCACTTTTATCATCAGAAACCTTGATGATTCAAAATTCTACGGAAGTTCGTTTGATAATTCACCTTTTGAAATACCTTAATAATAGTGCTGATTTAGAATCGAAAGCTTATTTTCTTCATTTCTTGGCATCAAACATAGAATCAGAAATGCCTGTTCATGATTTTATTGCTATGGGAATGTCTCATCGTGTAGAAGAAGAATTTGAAAAATGGCTGTTGACTTTTGATGTTTCTCTTTCGTTTGAAAATGTCCGCAAAAAATCGCTCTATGAAGCCGTTGAAATAATTATCTCAAAATTTATTCTTCCATCAGAAGGAAATGCATACGTTCAGTTTTTCTTGGATATTGTTTTGGAAAGAGATATGAGAAATCAGGCTGGGATAGCTGATTTTCTAAATTACTGGGAGAAGAACTCTGAGAAATTCAGTATTCCTTCTCCGGAAGGAAACAATGCGGTCCGAATTATGACGATTCATAAGTCTAAAGGATTGGAATTTCCAGTTGTCATAATGCCTTTTGCAGAAGAGGATTACAATCGAAAACCAAAAGATAAATTATGGCTCGATACAGAAGAAGCTGATTTAGGAGTTCCAAAAGCGTTAATCGATAACAGCAGCGCGGTTGAAGGATTTGGAGAAACAGCTTCAATTGTTTTTAATTTGAAAAAACAGGAAGAATTACTGGATAATATAAATGTCTTGTATGTGGCGCTGACCCGTGCAGAAGAACAGTTGTATGTTATTTCGCAATCCTTAAAAGAAAGAAAAGACGGAGAGCTTCCTAATAATATGGCTTCCTATTTTATAAAATTCCTACTGCATAATGGAGTTTACGATCCTGAAAAACTCGAATATGAATTTGGAGATAAAAAGAAACTTTCTGCTCCTACAGAATCTGTCAATTTTGTAAAAACCATTCCGGTCGTAAAAGAAGTTCTTGATCCTAAAAATATAAAAATTGCGCAGCGAGAGGCTTTAATGTGGGGAACACATCAGCAGGAAGCAATTTCGTATGGAAATATCGTTCACGAAATCCTTGCTTTTATAAAAGATAAATCAGATGTGGATCTTGCTGTTGTAAAAGCTTTAGAAAATGGTTTGATTACTATCGATCAATCAGAAATGGTTACAAAGACACTTTTTGAAATTGTAAATCATGATGAATTAAGTATTTGTTTCGATGGGAAACTAAAGGTTTTAAATGAGCAGACCATAGTTCAAAAAGAAGGAAAGATTTTAAAACCAGACCGAATTGTTTTGACAGATACAAAAGAAGCGTATCTGCTGGATTATAAAACTGGCGCTGTTAATCCAAAATATAAACAGCAAATTCAAGAATATCAAGATGCTATTGAAGATTTAGGATACAAAGTGTTAAAAAGGGTTTTGGTGTATGTAGGATCGGAAATTGAAGTGGTAAATTTGTGAAAAAATTAATCAGATGTTAAAGAAATAACGAAGCTTTTGTATGGTTAAGTTGTTAATTTTTAACGTTTTAAATAAATAAAAAATGTACGGTAAAATTAAAGAGCATCTGCAAAGTGAGCTGCAGACTATCGAAGAAAATGGAATTTTCAAAAAAGAGCGCATAATAACCTCTCCACAAGGTGCCGAGATTACGATTTCGACTGGAGAAACGGTTTTGAACTTTTGTGCCAATAATTATTTAGGGCTTTCATCGCATCCAGAAGTGGTACAGGCGGCTAAAGATGCACTGGATACACACGGATTCGGAATGTCATCTGTTCGTTTTATCTGCGGAACTCAGGATATTCATAAAACATTAGAAAAAAAGATTGCTGATTTTTATGGTACAGAAGATACTATATTATATGCAGCGGCTTTTGATGCAAACGGTGGAGTTTTCGAACCTTTGTTAGGAGAAAACGATGCGATTATTTCAGACAGTTTAAATCATGCTTCTATTATTGATGGAGTTCGTTTGTGTAAAGCGGCTCGTTATCGTTATGAAAATAGTAACATGGAAGATCTGGAACAGCAATTAATAAAGGCAAATGAGGCTGGAGCCCGTTTTAAATTAATTGTGACTGATGGTGTTTTCTCAATGGACGGTTTGGTAGCGCCTTTAGATAAAATCTGTGATCTTGCTGATCAATATGATGCAATGGTTATGGTTGACGAATGTCATGCTGCCGGATTTATTGGAGCGACTGGTAAAGGGACTCTTGAAGCAAAAGGTGTTATGGGGCGTGTAGATATTATAACCGGAACACTAGGTAAAGCTTTAGGTGGTGCAATGGGAGGTTATACAACAGCCAAAAAAGAAATCATCGAAATTCTTCGCCAGCGTTCAAGACCTTATTTGTTTTCTAATTCATTAGCACCTTCTATTGTAGGAGCTTCTATAAAAGTTTTTGAACTTTTAGAAAAAGATACAGCGCTTAGAGATAAATTGGAGTGGAACACTAATTACTTTAAGGAAGGAATGAAAAAAGCAGGTTTTGATATCATTGACGGGGATTCAGCAATTGTGCCAGTCATGTTGTATGATGCCAAGTTATCGCAAGTAATGGCAAACGAACTTTTGAAACAAGGGATTTATGTTATTGGATTTTTCTTCCCGGTAGTTCCTAAAGATAAAGCCAGAATTAGAGTACAGCTTTCGGCAGCACATACCAAAGAACATTTAGACAAGGCTATCGAAGCTTTTATATTAACAGGTAAAATGTTAAAAGTTATATAATTACCACATTGAGTGTTTTTTTGTAGGTTTTTTTTAACATTTGATTTTGTATTTAAAAAATTTGGTGTTACTTTTGCTTGTAATTAACTAAATTGTAATTAAAAAAATTAAGTATGAAACATCTTAACAAACTTTTAGTTGCTGTACTGATGGCGATGGGTTTAAGTTCTCACGCACAAGACAGTAACAATCCATGGGCGATCTCTTTTGGGGTTAATGCTGTGGATACAAGGACTAGTGCAAGTCCAGATCACGTTGACTTTTTCCCAGCACACTTTTCTCAGCCATTTGACGTAAAAAGTAACTGGAATATCCTTCCTTCTTTATCTTACATTGGTGTGTCTAGATATGTTGGTAGCGGTTTCTCTGTAGGTTTACAAGGATCTGTGAACAAAATTGACAAATATGTTATTTTCGCTCCAACTGCTGCTGGTCATGATGGAAGAGGTATGATTGTAACTAATCCTGGAGACTTAATGTACTACGGAATTGATGCTACTATTAAATACAGTTTCCAAGAATTAATCAAATCTAAAGTGATTGATCCTTCGTTATCTGTTGGTGGTGGTTACACTTTCTTCGGAGATAGCAGCTACGGAACTGTTAACCCAGGTGCTGGTTTAACTTTCTGGTTTACTGATGCTATTGGTCTTGAGTTAGCTACAAGATACAAATGGTCTGTAAGTGGTGATAGAGAAGATGCTTCTGGAACTCCAGATGCTCCATCTCACTTCCAACACACTGCAGGTTTAGTTTTCAAATTCGGAGGTAAAGATACTGACGGAGACGGAATCTATGACAAAGATGATGCTTGTCCAGATGTTGCTGGTTTAAAACAATTCAACGGATGTCCTGATACTGACGGTGACGGAATCGTTGATGCTTCTGATGCTTGTCCAAACGAATTTGGTTTAGCTGCTTTAAACGGATGTCCTGATAGAGACGGTGACGGTGTTGCTGATAAAGATGACGCTTGTCCAGATACTGCTGGTTTAGCTGCTTTAAAAGGTTGTCCTGATACTGACGGTGATGGAATCGCTGACAAAGACGATAAATGTCCTACAGTTGCTGGTCCTAAAGAAAATGGTGGTTGTCCTTTCTTAGACGCTGATAAAGATGGTGTATTAGATAAAGATGACGATTGTCCTACAGTTCCTGGTCCAGCTAGTAACAGAGGATGTCCTGAAGTAACTTCTCAAGCTTTAGAAGATCTTAAAGTTCAAGCAAGAGCTATCTACTTTAACTCTGGTAAAGCTACTTTCAAAACTGGTGACAAAGAAACTCCAGCTAGATTAGATGCTATTAAAGAAATCCTTAAAAACTACCCTAACGCTAAATTCAGCATTGAAGGTCACACAGATAGTACAGGTTCTGCGAAAGTAAACCAAAAACTTTCTGAAGACAGAGCTAACGCTGTATTAAACGCTTTAGTTGAAAGAGGTGTTAACCCAGAAAACTTAGAAGCTAAAGGATTTGGATCTTCTCAGCCAGTTGCAAGCAACAAAACTGCTGCAGGTAAAGCTCAAAACAGAAGAACTGAAATCAAACACGTAGGTTCTAAATTCCAAGGTAAACTATAATTTACTTTGTAAATAAATATAGAAAAGCCATTCTTAATTGAATGGCTTTTTTTATTTTTATACAATGATAAATACTTCTTTCTTAGAAAAAATTGCGGGTGTCGTAATACAAAACTATTCAGAAAGACTTTCTGAAACTACAATCGTACTTCCTAATAAAAGAGCTAAAGTTTTCCTTATTGAAGCTCTTAAAAAAGCAACATCAAAAACGATTCTTTCTCCCGAAATTGTGAGTATAGAAGATTTTGTGCAGGACGTAGCAGCAATTCGTTCTATTGATTCAATCGAACTTTTGTTTGAGTTTTATGAAGTTTATTTATCAATTACAGAAAAGCAACACCAACAGTCTTTTGAGTTGTTTGCAAACTGGGCCAAAACACTCTTACAGGATTTTAATGAAATCGATCGTTATCTTTTAGAACCTTCACATGTTTTATCTTATCTGAAAGATATTGAAGATATTAAACGATGGGGAATAGAAGTAGAAAACAAAACCAAACTTTTAGAAAATTATATTGATTTCTGGAAACTTCTTCCTTTGTACTATGAATCTCTTTATGGTCATTTATTAAATAAATCTATTGGATACCAAGGGTTAATTTATAGGGAAGCAGTTAATAATCTGGATCACTTTTCGAATACTATTCAAGATCGCAATTTTGTGTTTGCAGGATTTAATGCTTTAAATGCCGCTGAAGAAAAAATAGTACAGCATCTTTTAGCACTAGATCAAGCCAAAATTTATTGGGATGCAGATCAGGTTTTTCTAAATGACCCTTTTCACGATGCGGGGCTTTTTCTGCGTCGATTTAAAGAAAAGTGGAAACATTATAAATCACATCCTTTTGAATGGATTGTCGACGATTTTTCGCAGTCAAAAAACATACAGATAATTGGTACTCCAAAAACAATTGGACAGGCAAAATTAGCAGGAAGTATTATTGAAGATATAATTAATCAAAATCCTGTTGCTTCGCTCGATAAAGTTGCGGTGGTTTTAGGAGAAGAAAATCTGCTGATTCCGGTTTTGAATTCGCTTCCTGCTTCTGTGGGAGCGCTCAATATTACAATGGGATATTCTGGAAAGAATAATCCGTCGCAGATATTAGTGGCGAAATTTTTCAAAATGCATACTACAGCATTGTCGCGTACAGGTGGAAGTTATGTGTTTTATTACAAAGATGTACTCGATGTTTTAACTCATCCATTAGTAGAACCGTATGCAAATTGCAGTCATTTAGTCCGTATCATCAAAGAGAACAATTATACTTTTATTACGCTCAATAAACTTTTAGAACTCAATGCCAATCCTTCGAAACTTTTCTTGCTGTTGTTTGAAAAATGGGACAAAGGATCAATTGCTGTTTTGGAAAATATTTCTGCACTTTTACTTTTAATAAAAGGTAATTTTAATAACGATAATCAAGAAGAGAAAATAGCAAAGACCTTTGTATATGCTGTTTTTAAAGTCATCAATAAACTGATTAATTATTATTCCAAACACAAACACATCGATAATATCGATACGCTGCATGCTATTTACAAGCAGATTATTGATATTGCCGAAGTTTCTTTTGAAGGAGAACCTCTTCGCGGTCTTCAGATCATGGGGGTGTTGGAAAGCCGTGTCCTGGATTTTGAAACCGTGATTGTAACTTCGATGAATGAAGGTAAATTTCCCGCTGGTAAATCGCAGAATTCATTCATTCCATATGATGTAAAAAAAGAATTAGGCTTGCCGACTTACAAAGAAAAAGACGCTATTTATACCTATCACTTTTATCATTTATTGCAAAGAGCAAAAAACATTTATCTGGTTTATAATACAGAAAATGATGGACTCGATGCCGGAGAAAGAAGCCGTTTTATTACCCAGCTTGAAGTTGAAAAACAAAAACAACATAATCTTACTTTTGATATTTATAATCCTGTTCTTCCAACAACGGCTTATCAGCCGATGGTGATTCCAAAGTCGGAAGCGGTGATGGAACGCTTAAAAGAAATCGCCTTAACAGGATTTTCTCCTTCGGCGCTGACCAGTTATATCCGAAATCCAATTGAATTTTACTTTCAAAAAATCCTTCGTATCCGAGAAGTCGAAGAAGTAGAAGAAAACATTGCTTTAAATACTTTAGGAACCATTATTCACGAAACGCTTAAAGCATTGTACGAGCCCTTTATTGGAAAATTTATTTCGGAAACAGATCTTTTAAATGGTTTTAAATTATTGGATGACGAAGTGTTGAAGCAATTTAAACTGGTTTATAAAGAAGGAGAAATTAAAAAAGGTCGTAATCTTTTAGCATTTGAAGTTGCCAAGAGAAATGTCTCTAATTTTCTTAAAATGGAATTAGAGTCTATTAAAAATGGAGATGCAATTAAAATTATTGCTTTGGAGCAGACTTTTGAGCGCGAACTGACGCATCCGAAATTGCCATTTCCGGTTTTAATAAAAGGAAATGTTGATAGAATTGAACTTCGTAACGGAAGAATACGAATAATTGATTATAAGACCGGAAAAGTAGAGAAAACTAACGTTGTGCTTAAATCATGGAATGGATTAACAGAAGAGCTTAAAAACGATAAAATTATTCAAGTATTAGCTTATGCCTTTATGTTTGAAAAAGAAGCTGGAGAAACGCCAATCGAAGTAGGGATTGTTTCCTTTAAAAATTTGAAATCTGGATTTCTCCCTTTTGGGTTTAGAGCAGAAAAAGATCTCGATATTACGGTAACCCATAATACGCTTCAATATTATTTAGAAGAAATCGTTTTGCTTTTAAATGAAATATTTGATGCCAATTTTCCTTTTGAAGAAAAAGTATAACGATTACGACTATTTAAGTATTTCTAAAACGGATTCAAATTTTAAGTTTTTCAGCGTTTTTCAGTGAAGGTAAAATAACCTCCGATAAACAAAATCAGTATATTTTGGGATTTTGAATAGATTTAAAAAATGTAATAACCAATCAATCCGGCGTAGATTCTAATAAAAAAATCGTCTTATTAAGGATTTTTTTATATCTATTCAATATGTATTAAAACCTACTTTTTGGATGAAGAGTAATTACAATATTCTCTTTACGAAAAATAGACTTTGTGGGAGACTGAAGTTTATGATTCTAGAATTGGAATTTTAAAAATGTAATCCCAAAAGTAAACGATGATTGTTTATCTGAAAAAATAAAGTTCAGATTTAAAAGAAAAAACCGCATTTATTATAAAGTAATAATTGCGGTTTTTTGTAAGTAGTTTTTAACTAAATATTTTTTTAAAGAAGCCTTTTTTAGCAGGTTCTTCCAAGTTAGGATTGTTGATAGGCCCATTCTCAAAACGAAATCTTCTAAACTTCATTAGTTTTACATTTAAGTCAAAACGCAATTCGTCAACTGTTTTCATTGGAAAAATTTTTCGCAAATTTAAGAAAAACTTCGATTAATCTACGACAAAGCTCAATGTTAAAGGAAGTATTGAATTTTATCAAATAAATAGTTAGAATTTCGGTAAAATATATTTTTTCTGTTAAATATTTTTAAAGATTTCCTTTTAAAATTTACATTTAACTAAACGATAAATAAAAGTGTGTCAGTTAGTTGGCTATCGTCTGTTTTTTAACAAGTGTTTAGGGAACTATTCTTTTTTTTAAAAATAACTTTGATACTTTAACAAAATTAATGTATATGGTTGATTTAAATACACTTGTAGAAGAAACGGGAGCAGAATCTGGAATCACTTTTAACATAGACGGAGTTTTACTTGAGTCTGTAAATTTAGAATACGACGGAAATGTAGCTGCAATGATTGGAATGATTTTGAAAATGTGTCTTGAAATGTCTGAGGACGTTAATAACGGCGATTTAAAACAAGTAATGATTAAAAACAACGATGGAATTGTAGTAGCAAACAAAAGTCAAGATGATAATTGTGTGGCGCTTCTTTCTAAAGACATTAGTAAAATGGGTCTGTTGCTTAGAAAAATGGATACTATTTTCAATAATTAATTTAAACCAAATTATATATACTCATGTCAGATTTTTTACAGAATTTTCAAAATGATTTAAGAGAAAATGTTCACGGATTTATTGCCGTTTCAGTCACTGAGGTTGAGACAGGAATGTCTTACTGCTCACTTTCTGTAAACCCGGATTTTGATCCTGAACTAGCTTCTGCTTACAATCTAGAAGTTGTAAAAGCAAAATTAAACGCCATTAAAGCTTTAGGACTAAGCCAAAAAATCAATGATATTTTAATTACATTGACAGATCAGATTCATATTATAGATGTTTCTGAAGATGGTAATTATTTTATTTACCTTGCTGTTGATGCCAAAAAAGCAAATCTTGGATTAACAAGAGCGACTTTGTCAAAATTTAAAAAAGACATTATCACAAAATTATAATTTTTGCCCCCACAATGAAGAAAAGGCTTTTCTGCTTAGCAGAATGGCCTTTTCTGCTTTATGAATTAATTGAAGAAATCTACAAGAACTGATTTTAATTCTTCTTTGTTTTCAATATGGCTCATGTGTCCGTCTTCAAATGAAACCAACTGTACATTTGTGCCTTCAATCTGCGAAAGATTTTCTTCGTAATTTAAAACAGGATCTTTTTTTCCTAAAACCAATAAAACCGGGAATTGGTTTTTTCGAAGTAAGTCTTCTCGGTCTTTTCGTATTTTCATTCCTTCTAGTGATGCTACGATTCCCTGCAAAGGCGTTTTTAAAGCTTCGATTTTTGCTTTTTCGATTTCTTCTGCTAAACGATTTCTATTGTTTTCGCTGAATAAATTAGCAATCGCAAGACTAACAAAGTTTATGTAATTCTGTTTTACAGCTTTTATAGCGCGGGTTCTGTTTGTTTTTTTCTCTTTGCTGTCTTCTTTAGAAGTCGAATTTTGTAACACTACTTTCTCGACTTTTTCTGGATACAATTCGGCGAAAGCCAAAGCCACATAACCGCCCATAGAATGTCCAAGAATAATGGCTTTTTCTATTTTCAAACTTTCTAAAACAGCATTTACTACATTGGCATTATCTTCCATTCCATGTACATAACCTAAAGAATCGGTTTCGCCGTGACCTAATAAATCGATGGTAATAACACGGTGTTTTTGGGAGAAAAAAGAGCCGTACTCGGTCCACATTTTTTTGTTTTCCAGAAAACCATGAAGTAAAACAATTGCAGTTCCTTCTCCTGAATCGGTAAAAGATATTTTGGTGTTTTTATATAAAATATTTTTCAAAATGATGTTTTTAAAATGTAAAATGCAAAGTTAGTAATTGAAAAATCATATAAGGAATAGAAGTTCAATTCAGTTAAAAATATACGTTATAGAGTTCAAAAATTAGAAACGATTGTCACTTTTCTATGAGATCTAACTATTTCGTTTGTCTACATTATTTCTAAATAGTGGTTTTAAAATTAGCCAAATGGTTCTTTTGAACGCTGTATTTATTGGTTCTCTTAGGATATTTAAAAATATAATTGAAGTTTGTTATTTTAAATTAGTCTTAATTATGCGTTTAATTGCGTTTAATTCTATATTTTTGCAACGTTATAATTTTATCAGAATGGCATTAGTTAGCGATTTGACTACCAAAGTATTATTTGAAACCGAAAAAGGATACAGTTACCAATGTGATTTGACCAATAGTATAATTATCAATTTTGTTGATACGGTGTCAAGTTATAAAATTCATGATTTTTTGATTTTTCAAAGAAAAGTCAATAACGTTGATATTCTTAATATGCTTTATGATTTGTCTGATCAATCTGATGCACAGTTGATTGAAACTACCAAAAGAAACTTTTCTAGAAATCTTACCATCTGTGAAATAGTCCAGCTTAGAGATTTATTAAACGGAACAAAATTTACGCTCAATTTACATTCTATGCTTTGCAGTATGGTAAATGTTGAGCTTATTTAGATTCTTACTTAGATTAAATCCAAATTTTCAAGCAGTTAGGCTTGAGTCCTTTAATTTTTGTAATTTTACAAGTACTAAAATTTAAGGTTATGAAAGATTTACTAAGAACACACACGTCATTAACTGAAGGCGTAGAAAATATATTGAATTTACAAGCAAAAATAGAAAGTGATGCGTCTAACAAATATTTAGCTATGGCTGCATGGTTGGATAGAAACGGTTTTGACAATACAGCTTCGTATTTATATAAGCAAGCCGAAGAAGAAAGAGAGCATTTTCTAAAAATATTTAAATTCATTACAGACATGGGAGGGATTGCTATTACGCCATCGGTTCCTGAAGTACAGCAAGAATTTGCTTCTTTTAGAGACGTTTTTGAAATTGCTTTACAAAACGAAATTGCAGTTACGCAAGCAATTAATAAAGTAATCGCAAAATGTAGAGCTGAAAATGATTATGCCACAGAAGATTTTATGATGTGGTATGTAGCGGAGCAAAGAGAAGAAGAGAAAAATGCAAGAAGAGCTTTAGAGCTTTTTGAACTAATTAATGTAAACGAAGCTGATGGTAAATTTCAATTAGATCTTCAGATTTCAAAAATCGGATAATTTAACCGATTTATAAATTAAAAAAGCCCTTAATAATTACTATTAAGGGCTTTGCTTTTTTATTCGTTCATCAGGGTTTCAATCTCATCAGCTTCAACTGGAATGTTGCGCATTAAGTTAAAAGGTTCTCCTTTTTCCTGAACCACAACGTTATCTTCCAAGCGAATTCCGAATTTTTCTGCTGGAATGTAAATTCCAGGTTCAACCGTGAAAACCATATTTGGTTTCATTGGCTCATGAAGTAATCCGTAATCATGTGTGTCAAGTCCCATGTGGTGAGAAGTTCCGTGCATGAAATATTTTTTGTAAGCTGGCCATTCAGGATTTTCATTCTGAACATCGGCTTTGTCAATTAATCCTAAACCAAGTAATTCCGACGTCATGATTTTACCTACTTCCACATGATATTGTTTCCAAAGAGTTCCTGGAGTCAACATTTTTGTAGCTTCATTTTTAACTCTTAAAACAGCATTGTAAACTGCTTTCTGACGATCTGTAAAACGTCCAGAAACTGGAATCGTTCTCGTCATGTCGCTAGAATAATTAGCATATTCAGCAGCAACGTCCAATAGTAATAAATCACCTTCTTTACATTGCTGATTGTTTTCAATATAATGCAAAACATTCGCATTGTTTCCAGAAGCGATAATTGGTGTATACGCAAAACCTTTAGAGCGGTTACGAATGAATTCGTGTGCTAATTCCGCTTCAACTTCATATTCTGTTACATTTGGTTTTACAAATCCTAATAATCTGCGGAAGCCTTTTTCTGTAATATCGCAAGCATGCTGAATCAAATCGATTTCTTCGCTTTCTTTTACAGAACGCAATCTTTGTAGAATTGGGTTACTTTTGGCAACATTGTGAGCTGGATAACGCTCTTTCCACCATTTTACAAAACGAGCTTCACGAGTTTCTGTTTCAACAGTTGCACGGTAATGTTCGTTGGTATTGATGTACATCGTATCGGCATACGTCATCATTTCGTTCAAAATCTTATGAAAATCTTGTAACCAATAAACCGTTCTAATTCCAGAAACTTGAAAAGCACGTTCTTTAGTCAATTTTTCACCTTCCCAAACTGCGATATGATCATTAGTTTCTCTCAAAAAGAGAATTTCTCTTTGGTGCTCATAAGGCGCATCTGGAAACAAAAGCAAAACGCTTTCTTCTTGATCTACACCGCTTAGATAAAAGATATCTCTGTGTTGTGCAAAAGGTAAAGTACTGTCGGCACTAATTGGGTAAATGTCATTTGAATTGAACACGGCAACCGAATTAGGTTTCATTTCTGCCATGAATTTTCTGCGGTTTTTTATAAAAAGAGCGCTGTTTATTTGATGATATTTCATAATTGTTTCGTTTTTGAAATTGCTTCGCCTGTCGCTGTCGCTCGAGTCGAATTTCAAAATTACGTTTTTTAAGTAAATAGCATGAAATTGATTTATTAAAGTTTTCTTATTTGTTGAGATGTTTTTTGCCACGAAGGCGCTAAGACAGAAAATTTTTTTAACGCAAAGAGCGCAAAGGTTTTTCGCAAAGTACGCAACGATTGTTTTTTTGCTAGCAAAAGTTGAGGAACACAAAGTTTAAGTCTTGTTTTGTCGTCCTGAGCAACGTCGAGGGATCTGCGCAATGTTTGTCATTCTGAGGAACGAAGAATCGCACTAGGAACTCCAAAATGAGAATAGTCATAATAATCTTCAGATTAATATTTTTTTGATCGATTAGGATACAATTTTTCTGACTATCGAATTGGTTTTGAATTTAGAATTGTGTAATCTTGATACATTAAAATTATTTTAAAAAGATTTTTTTATCCAAATAAATGAAAGAGTTAATCCTAGAAAACAAAGGAATACAAACAGATCAATATTTCATTCCGCCCTTTGAGTTGAGAGAAGGGGAATTAGTTTTGATATATCTTGATAATCATCCTGTTTCGTACGAGGCAGAATCTAGTTTAATAGATATATTCAGTGGAAAAGTAAAGCATAAAGATGTTATAATCTATAAACCTTTAACGTATGCAAAACATTTTAGGGAATCTGAGTTTAGAAGGAGATTTTTTCCTATTACTGTTGGAGAATATTTGAAAAGAAATGCCAATGAAAAAAGTGAGTATGCTAAGAAAATTTATGAAATTGAGTGGATTCATAAAAAAACAAAAGTAAACATATTACCAGGAAATCCTAGAAGATTAATTACATTATATTCAGTATTGTCAAAGACAAAAAATATAATTTTTGATGTTGTTGCGCAAGATTCTCAAGGAATCAAACAAACTGGTCAGATTGTGAAAAGAGAAGTGGAAAAAGGAGGATCGGCAATATTATTTGACTGGACAGATATTCTTAAAAAAGATTGTACGAAGTATATAAAAATAGAATGGCTAATCGATTTAGAAAAAAATAAACGAGAGTTTAATTTTTAACCTAGTTTGAAACGAAAATGTTTTTGAATAGCCTCCTGCTTTAGCTGGAGGTTAGATAAAGCAAAAAGCAAATCGGCTTTAGCCAAAAAACAATTGATTTTCAAAAATAAAATGAATATCGAAAACATAAAAATACTCAGAACCAAAATCTCAATTCCTTTAAACAAGGCCATTGAATTGCTTAAAAATAATAATGACGATATAACGCTTGCCGAACAAGATTTTCATAATCAAAACATTATCGAAATCTGCAAAAAGACAGATTGTGAAGAAGAAACTGCCAGAAAAGAATATCAAATTTGCAATTATGATGTCGCGAAAGCAATTGAAAGAATCAATCAGAAACCAGTTGTAATTTCAACAGGTAATAATGGAGATTCAAAAATCGGGTTTATTTTATGGCCGGAAAATGCAGAAGGAGAATTTTATAAAACCGAAAAAAGAAACGATGTTTTTATTTCATCAGAAGATTTTGAGATTGTTTTGAAAGCATTTCAGTCTGTCTTTCCAATTAAAAATCCATGGAACGGAATTATCGAAGATGAATTTGATAAAATTGGTCATAATTTCTTTGATAATGCAATCTGTAAACTTATTGTTGAAAAGATAAGCAGAATTGAAACTCATAATGAAAAAGAAAGAAGATTTCTGTTCGAATTAATAAACTGGCTGAATGATAAATTAGCTTATGCAGATTACATCGTGGTTTACGGTAATTTATAAAACATGAATTCAAAAATCAACATCAGAAAAATTGAAAGACAAGATTTAGATTTCGTCTACAAATCAATATGCGAACTCGAAACTGAGGTTTTTGATTTTGAAGTTTTCAGTGAAATATTCAATTCAAATATTTCGAAACCAAACAATGTTTATTTAATTGCAGAAGATGAAAATGAAAGTTTGGGTTTTATAACTTTTCACATTCAAAATTTACTGCATCATTGCGGTTTAGTTGGTGAAATTCAAGAATTTTTTATTGATAAAAACCACCGCGGAAAAGGTGTTGGAAGAAAACTCATTGATGAAATTCTAAAATATGCTCAAGAAAATAATCTTAAAAGCATAGAAGTAACTACAAACAAAAAACGAATAGAAAACGTGACGATTTATGAAAATCTAGGTTTTACTTTGAGTCATAATAAGTTTACGATTTCTAGGTAATTGCACGCTTTAGTCAGACTAAATACACACTGAAAATACCAGAATTAAATGAAATCAAAATTATACGGAACAATAAATAAGGATTAATAAAATGTCCTATTCTATTAGTTTAAAAACTTTTACAGGGAAACTTTGAAGTATAAGAAATATACTTTCGTCTGAATTTAATATTAAAAAAAACTAATATGAAGAAGATTGTATGTATTCTTTTATTAATTCAGAGCGGAT
Organism: Flavobacterium sp. H4147; assembly: GCF_029360735.1. Taxonomy (NCBI): domain Bacteria; kingdom Pseudomonadati; phylum Bacteroidota; class Flavobacteriia; order Flavobacteriales; family Flavobacteriaceae; genus Flavobacterium; species Flavobacterium sp. H4147. The sequence continues at coordinate 1,574,323 of NZ_JARKNB010000001.1, forward strand.
TCATAATAGGACAAATTAAAACGGTAGTTAGTCCATATGGTGAAAAATTACAAGTTGACACAAGTCCTCAATGGATACTTGACGGGAATAATAATGGTGCTGTAAAAGCAATTGGAACAAATGACGCTTTTGATTTGCCAATTGAAACTAATAACGTAGAAAGAATGCGTGTTACTTCTACAGGACAGGTTTTGATTAATACTACAACACCTTTGACTGGCGGAACAAATGCAAAAGTCCAGATTAGTAGTAGTAATGCCGGAGCTTTGCAAGTAAAAGATGGAACAGAGGCAGCAGGAAGGGTGTTGACAAGTAATGCAGATGGTGTAGCTACTTGGCAGGAAGGGCAAAAGTCTAATTTTAAATCTTTTAAGGGTAATCTAACCACTGATTTAAGTTTGCTGGGTAATGTGGCTACTTCAATTCCGGGGATTAATGATTATACAGTGCCAAGCACAGGAAAGTATGAATTGATTTTTCATAGTCTCTTTTACAATCTATCTGTTTCTGAAATGAAGTCTTTTTATGTTATGGTAAGTGTGAACGGAGTGTTATATTCAAGTGATGAAACTTATGCTTATGTAACAGCTGGTAATTATTTGAATGTTCACTATCCAACTATTGTTTTGGCTAACCAAGGAGATGTTATAGGGATAAAAATTGTTGCAGCTATCGGAGCTCCGTTTACTATTCCAGCGGCTCTAGCGGGTAGAAATCGTTTAGATGTTATTTTCTTGGGAGTATAAATATGTATTAGGCAAAAATAAAAAAGGGCAGTAGTTAAAACTTGCCGTTTTTTTGTTGCCGAAAATTTCGACTTTTTTTAAAGTAAATGCCTAATCATTAGATAAAACCTTTGTCAAAGTTTTAAACTTTGACAAAGGTTTTTTTAGCATCAATTATGTCTTCCTGAGCGAAGTCGAAGGACTTGTTAGTAGCTCTACAAAGATTGTGATTTTGCATGTGAAAATACTTGCAATTCCTTCGACTTCGCTCAGGATGACAAAACTGTATGTAAATAAAAAAAACCGAAGCTATTGCTTCGGTTTTTTATTTGCTAGCAATTTTCTCTTCTAAATAAAGAATTTCCTTCTTCATGCTCTCTATAGTTTCTTTGCGAGCTTCTGCTAATTCTTTGTAATTGATGTTTTGTTCAGAAATTATAGTGTCTGATTCGGTTGTATTGTTTTTTCGAATCATTGGTCCTTCGTTTTTTATCAACCATTCGCAGTTGTATTGGGGATAATTTTCAATAATTTTCAAAATCCATTTAGCTTGTATGTCACTATTCCTTGCAATTGCTCGTGACAAAACACCTTTACTAGCTCCAATTGTTTGCTCTAATTTAGTTATGCCAATGCCTTCGTTGATAGCGATTTGCTGTATGCTTTTAAGGATACTACTCATTTGTGCAGGAAATTATCTTCTATATTTGTTTGATTGTTGAGAATTATCTTCTATATTTGTTTCGATTTTTAAAACAAACAAAACAATGGGTAAAAGTAAAACAAAAAATTACAATTCCTATGATGCTGCCGTGTTAGAAGCCTTGTTTTTAAAATATAAGGTTTCAAAATATTATATCCGACAATGCATTAACGGAACTGTGAGCGGTATAAAACCAGATAGTATTAAGAAGGACTATACCATAATGGAAAAGGCAAACCGAGATACCGTTATGAATCTGATGCGAAAAACTATGAAGTAAATTTCGGATAGTTAATAATTTAAAAATAGAATTTAAGAAAAATGAAAAAGATTATTTTATTGCTGATAATGTTTCAAAGTGTATTTGCAATAGCGCAAATTAAAACTGTAGTTAGTCCATATGGTGAAAAAATACAAGTTGACACAAGTCCTCAATGGATACTTAATGGGAATAGTAATGGAAGTATCAAAACAATAGGTACTAATGATAATTTTGATCTTCCTTTTAAGACCAATGGAGTAGAACAAATGCGTATTACAAATACGGGCAATGTTGGAATTGGAGGACAACCTCGCACTAAATTAGATGTATATGGTGCTCTAATGGTAAATGGAGGTAATTCTTTTCCATCTACTACTAACGCCACAGCTATTGGTTGGAACGTAATGAGGGTTGGTTTAGGGGAGACTGACTTTATAAATTATGCTGGAACCGGTACTGGAGGTTTTTCTTTTTATAGCCTCTTTGGCACGAGAGCCCCTTTACTTACAGACAGAGTAGCTTTTATTTCTTCGAACGGAGCCTATACCCAACTTTCAGATAAACGTTTAAAAACAGAAGTGAGCAGTCTTGAATATGGTCTTAATGAAATAATGAAATTAGAGCCTAAAATCTATAACATGCATACAGTGAATGCTATACAAAACGGTAAGGTAGAATTAGGAAAAGTTACAGGTCGTAATATAGGGTTGTTAGCTCAAGATTTGTATCAGGTTATCCCTGAAGCTGTTAATGTGCCAGAGGATGAAAATATGGCATTGTATTCAATATCCTACTCAGAGTTGATACCTGTGCTTATTAATGCAGTAAAAGAACAACAATCTGAGATTAATGGGTTGAAAGATCGTTTACAAAAAGTTGAAAACAGCAGTAAATAAAGGTTGTATAGAAAAATTTTCTCTCACATTTATCAAATAAAAAAAGCTGTAAAATAATGTTTTACAGCTTTTTGTTTTTAAGATTGCTATTTTTGTTTGCGAGCTGACCTTTGTCAAAGTTTTAAACTTTGACAAAGGTTTTTTTAGCATCAAGTATGTCTTCCTGAGCGAAGTCGAAGGACTTGTTAGTAGCTCTACAAAGATTGTGATTTTGCATGTGGAAATACTTGCGATTCCTTCGACTTCGCTCAGGAGGACAAACTATGTGGTTAGAATAAAAAAACCGAAGCTACTGCTTCGGTTTTTATTTGTAATTTGGGTTTTCAAAAATTGGAATTTTAAAATTTAATCCACCCATTTATAATATCTCGCTCCAATTAAAACAGGAATTTCTTTTTCGATTCGGTCTAAAACCCATTCGTTTTTCGGAGTTCTTACGCTTTGTTTTTGTTCTTTTTTATGAAGTCTTTCGTAAGTGTTGAAATCAATTTCTACGCTTTCGGCTAAGTTTTCAAAAAGCTTCACATTTGCCAAGGCAGATTGCCATTCTGGTTGAATAGTTCCTTCAAAAACTTTCGATTTCGATCCGCTTCCGTAAGCTAAGAAACCGAATTTAGTTCCTGCAACTTCTTTCTTTGTGTCATAAAAATGAGCCAAAGTCGACAACAATCCCATGAAAATAGAACCTGTATATAGGTTTCCAATTAATGAAGAAGCCAATTCAGCAGGCTGCAATTTCTCGGTTACAAATGTTTTGTAATCCTCAGATTTTGCTACTTCTTTAATTTTTGTCTGATAATCTGCTGGCGCAATATCATCGGCAATAATTTTTTCGGCACTGTCTAAAGCGTAAATTTCAGACAACATTCGTCGTCCTTGAAAAGAATATGGCAAATGCATGATAATACTTGTCCAAGTATTGTATAAAGTCTCGGTAGTATTTTTTAATTTTTTGAATGAAAAATACGCATTACGCGTACGATCCATATAACATTGGTTGGAATACTGGCCATCAAAAACTGGCTGATCTTTGTGGATTTCGATTTCAGCTTCTAAATTATCAAACCAAGAATCGTTGTTGGCGTTTTTGGTAATGTCGTCTTTAGAAATTGTTCTGTAGGGTTTGAAGAAATCGAAAACACCTTTTGTGCTTGTCGCCCAATTATCATCAAAAGCAATAATTTTTGGGTTTGCTGTAATCAGCATTGCAACCGCTCCAGCGCCTTGTGTATATTCTCCGCCAGAGTTTAAATCGTATTTTGCAAAATCACTGGTTACCACAATTGCTTTTTTGGTTGGATTTAGTTTTATAAAATCCAAACAGTTTTGCATCGCATCAACACCGCCAATACAAGCAAAAGTAAAGTCAACCACATCGCATTCGGCTAAAGCATCTTCGCCAAATTTCTGCTCCATTAAACTAATTAAATACGAAGCAATTGGTTTTGAGCTGTCAATGCCGCTTTCGGTACCTACGTAAATTCGGCTTATTTCTTTTAGGTTGATTTTATTGTCAGTAATCAGTTTGGTTAAGGCGTTTGCTCCAAAAACCACTGCATCTTGGTGAACGTCTGGAAAAGTCATTTTAAGTAATCCAAGACCTTTTTCTAATTTTTCTGGTTCAATATTTCTGGCAGCAGCCAAAGTTTTTATGGGTAAATGTATGTTTGCTACATCAAACGAAATAGCATCAATTCCTGTTTTCATTCTTTATTTTTTGAGGCGCTAAAGGTAAAATTATGTTGTCGAAATGACAATTTTTTACTCTTATAAAATCCTGTTTTAGGACACTTTTGAAGAAAACAAATTAAAACTTTGAATAAAATAATAATTTGATAAACTTTTATGAAATTGTTGTTGGTGAATTATTGTGTTAAAAATGATCGCTAATGTTCAGGTTTGCAAAATTTTATAATAAAATAAATTGGAGGTGCATAATTTTTTATACGTAAAAGTACTTATAAGTTATGTTTTTTAAAATGATTATAAATAACAACGAAATGGTTGTAGTTCTTTTGTAATTGCGTTATTTTTGTCTAATTTTTTAAAACAAACTACTTAAACACTTATGGCACAATCTGCACTATTGAATGCTTCCATCTTAAAGAAAGTAGCTATGGCTCTTTCGGGAATATTCTTAATCACGTTTTTAGCGCTGCATGTTTCCTTAAATTTTATTTCTATTATTAGTGAAGACGTTTTTAACGAGGCTTCTCACTTTATGGGATACAATCCGCTGATTCAGTATGTAATGCAGCCAATTTTGGCATTTGGGGTAATTTTCCACTTCATCATGGGATTTATTCTTACGGCTCAAAACAGCGCGGCACGACCAATTGCATACGCTAAATACAACGGAGCTGCAAACGCTTCTTGGAGTTCTAGAAATATGATTATTTCTGGATTGGTTATTTTGGCTTTCTTAGGATTGCACTTTTATGATTTCTGGTTTCCTGAAGTTAGCTACAAATATATAGCAGGTACAGCGCCAGATGCTACAAGATATTATGGTGAGTTAGTTCACAAATTTCATGACCCAATCCGTACAGCATTATACTGTATTTCTTTTATCCTTTTAGGATTTCACTTATGGCACGGGTTTGCATCGTCTCTTCAATCAGTAGGGATGTACAACAAATACTCAAGATTTTTAGCAAAAGTAGGTTACTGGTTCGCAGTGGTTGTTCCGGCAGCTTTTGTAATTATCGCTTTATTTCATCATTTCAACCAATAATTAATATCAATTATAATGGCATTAGATTCAAAAATTCCAAATGGTCCTATAGCGGACAAATGGACAAATTATAAAGATCATATTAATTTAGTAAACCCAGCTAACAAACGTAATTTAGATATTATCGTTGTTGGTACAGGTTTAGCTGGAGGTTCGGCTGCGGCTACTCTTGCTGAGTTAGGATATAACGTAAAAGCATTCTGCTTCCAAGATTCTCCACGACGTGCGCACTCTATTGCAGCACAAGGAGGTATCAACGCGGCAAAAAACTATAAAGGTGACGGTGACTCAGTTTACAGATTATTCTACGATACTGTAAAAGGAGGTGACTACCGTGCACGTGAGGCAAACGTTCACCGTTTGGCTGAAGTTTCTGCAAACATTATTGACCAATGTGTGGCTCAAGGGGTGCCATTGGCTCGTGAATACGGCGGATTATTAGATAACCGTTCTTTTGGAGGAACTTTGGTTTCTCGTACATTCTACGCACAAGGACAAACAGGACAACAATTATTGTTAGGAGCTTATTCTGCAATGAACCGTCAAATTGGTCGTGGAAAAATTAAAATGTACAACCGTCACGAAATGCTAGATTTAGTAATCGTTGATGGAAAAGCGAGAGGTATTATCGCTCGTAACTTAATTACAGGAGAAATCGAAAGACATTCTGCTCACGCGGTAGTAATTGGTTCTGGAGGATACGGAAACGTATTTTTCCTTTCTACAAATGCTATGGGAAGTAACGCAACAGCAGCTTGGAAAATTCATAAAAAAGGAGCGTTTTTCGCAAATCCTTGCTACACACAAATTCACCCAACCTGTATTCCGGTTTCAGGAGATCATCAGTCTAAATTGACTTTGATGTCTGAATCGTTACGTAATGATGGTCGTATTTGGGTACCAAAAAAATTAGAAGATGCTCAGGCAATTCGCGAAGGAAAGAAAAAAGCAACTGATTTATCTGAAGACGAAAGAGATTATTTCTTAGAAAGAAGATATCCTGCTTTTGGTAACTTAGTACCTCGTGACGTTGCGTCTCGTGCAGCTAAAGAAAGATGTGATGCCGGTTTTGGAGTTAACAAAACGGGTGAAGCAGTTTACTTAGATTTCGCAGCAGCAATCAAACGTTACGGAACTGAAGAAGCTTACGTAAAAGGTTTAGATGCTAACGATGCGGCTTTAGTTACTAAATTGGGAACTGCAATCGTAAAAAGTAAATACGGAAACTTATTCCAAATGTACTTGAAAATCGTTGACGAAGATCCTTATGTAACGCCAATGATGATTTACCCAGCGGTTCACTACACAATGGGTGGAACTTGGGTTGATTATAACTTAATGACTACAATTCCTGGATGTTTCTCAATTGGAGAATCTAACTTCTCTGACCACGGAGCAAACAGACTTGGAGCTTCTGCTTTAATGCAAGGTTTAGCTGATGGATATTTTGTATTGCCATATACTATCGGAGATTATTTAGCTCCAGATATTAAAATGGGTCCAATTTCTACAGATTTACCGGAATTCGTTGAAGCTGAAAAAGCGGTAAAAGATCAAATTGACAAGTTTATCAATAATAATGGTAAACATTCTGTAGATTACTTCCACAAAAAATTAGGAAAAATTATGTGGAATAAAGTAGGTATGGCTCGTAATGCTAAAGGTTTAACTGAAGCTATCGAAGAAATTGCTGCTTTACGTGAAGAGTTTTATAGAGATGTAAAAGTTCCTGGAAGTGCTAACGAATTCAATCAGGAATTAGAAAAAGCGACTCGTGTTGCCGATTTCTTAGAATTAGGAGAATTGTTCGCGAAAGATGCTTTACACCGTAACGAATCTTGTGGAGGTCACTTCCGTGAGGAATACCAAACAGAAGAAGGAGAAGCACTTCGTGACGACGAAAACTTTGCATACGTTGCCGCTTGGGAATATAAAGGAAAACCAAGTGATGCCGTATTACACAAAGAACCTCTGAATTACGAAAACATTAAATTAGTTCAAAGAAGTTATAAATAAGAATTTGGTCGAAAGCCCAAAGTCTTAAAGTCAAAAGGCAAAATGTGCCAAGCGACTTTTGACTTTCGACTTTATGACTTTCAAACGAAAAAGGTATGAAACTTACATTAAAAATATGGCGTCAAAAAAACGCACAAGATAAAGGAGGGATTGTAGAATATCCTATCGATGGAATCGAACCAGATATGTCTTTCCTTGAAATGTTAGACGTTCTTAACGAAGATCTAATTAACAAAGGAGAAGAGCCTGTAGCATTTGACCACGATTGCCGTGAGGGAATCTGCGGAATGTGTTCTTTATTCATCAATGGTGAAGCGCATGGACCAGACAGAGGTGTTACAACTTGTCAGTTACACATGCGTATGTTTAAAGATGGAGATACGATTTTTATCGAGCCATTTAGAGCAAAAGCTTTCCCTGTAATTAAAGACTTAGTGGTTGACAGAAGTTCTTTTGACAGAATCCAGCACGCAGGAGGGTTTATCTCTGTAAATACTTCAGGAAATACAATCGACGCGAATACAATTCCAATTAACAAACACGATGCAGATAAATCATTTGATGCTGCAGCTTGTATTGGTTGCGGTGCTTGCGTGGCAACTTGTAAAAACTCTTCAGCAATGTTATTCGTTTCTGCAAAAGTTTCTCAATATGCATTATTACCACAAGGTAAAGTTGAGGCAGTTGACCGTGTATTAAACATGGTTCATCAAATGGATTTAGAAGGTTTCGGAAACTGTACTAATACAGGAGCCTGCGAAATCGAATGTCCAAAAGGAATCTCGCTTGAAAATATCGCGCGTATGAACCGTGAGTATTTAGCAGCGAGCTTAAAAGGATAAAGAATACAATTTAGTATATTTGAAAAAACGCTTCCGTTACGACGGAAGCGTTTTTTGTTTTTATTCGTAAAATAATTGTGAAGCACTTATTTCTTGCTTTACCTTGCCTTCCTGTTGCATAAAACAATTTAAAACCGTTCCGCCCACTTGATCAAAATAACTGATGTTGAATTTGTGAAATCCTTTTTCTAATTTCACTGCTCCATAAGCTTCATTTAGCCAATGTATCCCATCGTTATTTACAACTAGCTCATTATCTATAAAAAGCTTCGATCCGTCATCAGAAAGTGTTGAAAATGTATAATTTCCAGTTTCAGGTATAAAGATATATCCGTCGAATTTTAAACCGATATAGCGCTCTATTTTTGTTTTCCATTTTTCACTGCTGATTTTGCCTTCCAAAATTCCTGAGTTGACAGGTTTCGAAAATTCTAAATCTTGAACCTGCTGAAAATTTCCAGTAAAATATTCGTATTTCAAACCGTTCTTTTTGGGTTGAGTTGTCAAAGCAGGTTTCGAATCGGGATTGCGGACAATGATTTTATTAATAGAACTTCTTCTGCCGCTTTCACTGATTTGAACCACTTTGATAATCCTGAATTCCCCTTTTGGAATATTTACAATTACTGGTTTGCTGTAAAGTTCAGCCGTTTCATCAGGATTGTAGCCGTCAATAGTATAGAAAATCTTTCCATTTTTAATCGTAGGTTTTAAATCTAAAGTATATTTTGATGCAATTAAGGCAGTTTCTTCAGAGCCAAATGGAGTTGGGACTTTATACAATCTTTTTTGCGATTCCAGCTTTTCTAAATGATGCGGAATCTGATGTAAAATAAAATGATTGTAATTTTTATTCTGAGGTTCTGTCCAAGTGATTTCTGCCAAAGCAAATAGGCGGGGATAGAGCATGTAATTTAATTTGGCAGGGCTGGTTAAATATTCTGACCAAAGGTTGGACTGTGCGCCCATAATGTATTTTTGCTCATCGACCGTTAAGCTGTCAACAGGAGTAGGGTTGTAATTGTATATTTTTTCAACTGTGGTTAATCTTCCAATCGTTAAAGGTTCTTGTGGTGAATATCCTTGATTGTAATCTAAATATAAAACCTGTTCAGGATTCATGATTACAAAATGTTTTTGTTTCGCTGCACTGATTCCTCCCGATTCACCACGCCAGGACATTACAGCAGCATTTGGTGCCAGTCCGCCTTCCAGCATTTCATCCCAGCCTAGAATCTGTCTGCCGTTTGCGTTTAGGAATTTTTCTATTCGCGTGGTGAGATAACTTTGTAATTCATGTTCATTTTTTAAACCTAAATCTTTGATTCGTTTCTGGCAGTTTGGACATTCTTTCCATCTTGCTTTTGGACATTCGTCACCACCAATGTGAATGTATTTACTTGGGAAAAGTGCCATTACTTCTGTCAGTACATCTTCTAGAAAAGTAAAAGTTTCCTCTTTTCCTGCGCAGAAAATATCTTCAAAAACACCCCACGATTCTACAACTTTATAATTTCGGTCAGGAAAACACGATAAATTTGGGTAAGCTGTAACGGCCGCTGTAGCATGACCCGGCATTTCGATTTCAGGAATAATATTTACATAATGGTCTTCGGCAAATTTTACCACTTCCTTAATTTGTTCCTGAGTGTAAAATCCACCATACGGATTTCCATCAAAAAAGTATGGCGATCTTTCGAATTTATTGCCCACTAAAGTCTGTGCTCTTTTCGATCCGATTTCGGTCAGTTTTGGATATTTTTTGATCTCAATTCTCCAGCCTTGATCGTCGGTTAAATGCCAGTGAAAGTTATTTAATTTATAATATGACATTTGTGCTATAAAATCTTTTATAACATCAACAGAGAAAAAATGGCGGCAAACATCAAGGTGAAGCCCGCGGTAGCTGTATCTCGGCTCGTCTTCAAGGGTTACGCAAGGCAATTTTATTTCCTGATTTTTGATTTTGTTGGGTAAAAGCTGTACTAAACTTTGAACCGCATAAAATAATCCTTCTTCACTTCCGGTAACGGTTATTTTTTTGGAAGTAATAGTGATTTTATAAGCTTCTTTTTTTGTGGAAGAAGATGGATTTTTGGTAACAAACAAAACTTGGATGTTGCTCTTTTTTGAACTTGTATTTTTATTTATAGCCGACTCGAAAATTTGTGCTGTTTTCAATTCTCTTGGACTGTACTTATTGTTTTCGAAAGAAATTTTTATTTGTCCATTTAAACGAATACTATCTCCAGAAACTTTATAAAAATTTGGCGCTGGAATAATCGAAGTATTGCCTGATGAATTTTGAGCATTTCCTAAGAAACAGCAAAACATTATAAAGAGAAATATGTTTTTATGCATGATGGTTTTCAGGTTGGTTAAACAAATTTACGGTTTGTATATTAAGGCTGCATTTTTTTTGCAATCTTGATTTTTATTTAAATGTCTTTAAAATAGACTTGTTAACTTTTTAATTACTTTGTGTTATATTTTGTTTCGCAATAATATTGCAATATTTGTTTACATTTGTCTATCAAAATTGAGATTACATGAACAATGACAATGAAGTTGTAAATTACACTAAAGAAGAACGTAAAAATCTTATCTTAAAAGAGATTAATCTGCATACAAGGGTAAGTTTTGAAACGCTTTCTTCTAAATTATTTGTTTCAGAAGATACGGTAAGACGTGATATAAACGAACTTGAGTCAGAATCGCTGCTTATTAAAGTAAAAGGCGGTGCGATGACAAAAGCGTATCATCATTCTTCATCTAATCAAACCTATGCGGGCGAATCTAAAAAGATTATTGCGCAAAAAACATTAGGACTTCTTCATGACGGTATGGTTTTATTAATTGGCGGCGGAACCACAATTCGTGAATTTATCCGCTTAATTCCAAATGATTTAAATCTTACTATTTTTACGGTTACCGTTTTATCTGCTGTGGAACTTCTAGACAAACCCAATGTAAAAATCATTATGATTGGCGGCAGTATTTCATCATACAGTCAGATGTGCGTAAGCGGTGATGTTTACAATCAGCTGGCCAATATTAAAGTTGACTTGCTGATTTTAGGAACGAATGCCTTAGATATTGAAGGTGGTTTCTCAGATTCTGACTGGGAAACGGTTCAAGTAAAAAAGGCGATGATTCAAGCTTCTGAAAAAACGGCTATTCTGACTATTTCTGAAAAATTGGATACAGTTCTAAAAATGAAAATTGCCAATTTATCCGAAGTGGATTATGTGGTTACCGAAGTTGATCCGAATGACCCAAAATTACAGTCGTATAAAAAGGCAGTTCCAAGTTTAGTATTTATTTAATCCCAGTTTTTTACTAAAAAATCAATCCAGTTTTGGTGAAAGATTTTCTTTAAATCTTCATCGGTATAACCGTGGTTTTTAAAAATCAAAACCAATTTCTGCAAATCGGCAATAGTGTCTAAATCATACGGACATTGTTCTGTGCCAAAAGCACCGTCAAGATCTGAACCTATGCCAATATGATTTGCATTTCCGGCCAGTTGACAGATGTGATCCATGTGTTTAAAAACGGTTTCGAGATCGCAGTTTGTACCTTTTGGTGTCGAAACACCGCGTTTCCAATTCGGAACCAGCATCCAAGCATCTAAAGCGCCGCCAATTACAGCGCCTTTAGAAATTAATGCTTTTATCATTTCATCGCTATATTGTCTGTTATGATCCACCAGACTTCGGCAGTTGTTGTGACTCGCCCAGATTGGACCATTGTAATAATCCATTGCCTGCCAGAAAGCATCATCACACAAATGAGTAGCATCAAGAATAATATTTAAACGCTCCATTTCTTTTAGTAAATCAAAACCATTTTGGTTCATTTTTCCAGTCGCATCTGTTCCGTTGGCGTAACGTCCGGGACCGTAATGTGCAGGACCTATAGCGCGTAAACCATAATCGTAAGCTTTTTCTAAATAAGAAATGTCGACAATAGAATCAGCACCTTCGAGACTTAAAATATAGCCAATTGGTTTTTTATCGTTTGGCGTTCCATCGTTCCATAAAGCAAAATGTTTTAAAAGCGATTCTTTATTGGTAATCGCAGTCATTTCGCCGGCTTCTTCCATGCCTTTGTACCACGCCAGCTGACCTTGTGTTTGTGCCCAAGCTTGTTCAGGAGAATTCCAACCCGGAATAATACTGTCTGGTTTTACAAATCGAGCGATTTGGGTGGCTACGACAATTCCAATATTGCCGCGTCGTAAATCCGGAAACGAAACAGTCGCACGTTCACGATCAGGTTTGTCGGTCATTCCTTTTTCTAAATGACGCAGGGTTTTTACATCATTTCTTAGATCTCTGTTCCATTCCATCGCATTCATGCTCAGGTCTAAATGGGCATCTAATATAAACATAGTAACGAATTTTAATTTTAAATAGTAATTTTTCGAGCTCTTGCCGCTACTGTCCATTCATTAAAAATGAGATGGTCTTTTCCAACAACCTGAACAGTATTGTATAATGCGCAGGTTGGGCACACATGATAAGGAACGGCATAAATGGTATCGCCAACTTTATACTCATTTTTTCCTTGATTCTCTATTATCAGATGTTCTTCTGAATGCGAAACCGGAATCAGGTTTTCATCATTTAAAATTACGAGTCTTTTATCGATAGGATTTTCTGAAGCTACTGCTTTATAACCAATATCAATACAAAAAGTCGATGGAGTAGGTTTTGAAATTATAGTGCCTACCAATACTGCGGCTGGTCTAAGGTTTTGCTCCGGCAGATTATTCGTGTAATTAATATCCCAGAAAACAAATGTTCCCGGACTTGATTCTACGTTTTCCTGATTGGCATAAAAAGGAAAGGTATTCGAACCGCCCGCTACGATTTTTAATTCGTAATCCAGTTTTTGCTGCAGCGTTTCGATTTGTTCACTAACAGCAAAAAAAGGTTCAGAAGCCGCTGCAGATCTTTCTTCAACAGTGCCTTTTAAATGTCCGTCATAAATATGGACGCCGGAAAAATGAAGGTTTTTTAATTTGAGAATTTTTTCAATTAAAGCAGACCAATCTTCAGAAACTGAAATTCCTGTTCTATTCATTCCGGTATTTAAGTCGAGATAAACATTCAAGGTCAAATTATTTTCTTGAGCAAGTTTATCTAAGGCTTTCGCCGAATCAAGATTATCGACGATCGCCGCAAAAAGACTCTCAGGATATTTCTGCAATAGTGAAACCCATCTTTCGGCTTTAATGCCTACGGGCTGATAAGCAAGGAGAATATCCGGAATATCATAAAGTGCGGCAAGTTCTGCTTCGGCAATTGTGGCACACTTTACTTTTTTGATATTGTAAATTTTAAACAATTCGAGTATTTCGCCCATTTTATGGGTTTTAATATGAGGACGAAGTTTTGTAGTGTCACCTTTTACAGCTCCTATTACACGTTCTATATTGAACCGGATACGATCTTCGTAGACAGCTAAAAATGGAGTGTCGATAAGCGTATCGGGATTAATTTTCCACCAATTTTCTCTCATGATTTAGTTTCTTGTTTTTTCGATAACTTCAATTAAATTTTGAAAAGCTTCAACCGATTTTTCATAGGTTAATTGCGCTAAAAGTTCTTTTGAAAATAAATTCGATCCAATTCCCACACAAACGACGCCTACTTTAAACCACGATTTTAAATTGCTTTCTTCTAAAGTTACACCGCCAGTTGGCATTAATTTCAAATCAGGAAACGGCGCTTTGATTGCTTTTACATATCCCGGGCCGCCAATTTTATCAGCAGGAAAAAGTTTTACTATTTCTGCACCCAGTTTGTTGGCATGAAGTATTTCGTTTAAAGTTGCCGCTCCCGGTATCCAGTACAGATTGTTTTTTAAACAATACTCGCCAATTTCAGGATCAGTGTGAGGGCAAACAATACAGTCTGCTCCCAGTTTATGAAAAACAGCTGCATCGGCTACATTTAAAATAGAGCCTACCGCTATTTTTAAGTCTAAATTATTAGCATTTCGAAACGAAATCATATGGTTGAAAACTTCTTTTGCATTAGCGGCTCGTGCGGCAAATTCGATGATTTTAATACCTGTCGCGGCAGCAGATTTCAAAATGATTTCGGCAGTTTGAGTGTCGATTTGTGTTACTAACGGAAGTACGCCTTGTGTTTTTAAAATGCTGTACATATTTGGGGAATTTATTATCTGTTAATTCTGTTACTTGAGCCGTTTTTAATAAAATGACTTATTTCAGCAGGGCTGGTAATGGCAAAATCACCGGGAATACTTTGTTTGATTACACCGCATGCCACCGCCCAATCAATGCATTCCTGACCAGAAAGCTGATGTGAAAGGCCGTAAAGAAGACCCGCAGTAAAAGCATCGCCAGAACCAATTTGATCGGTTACCAAATGTATTTTGTTTTCTTTGGTTTGATAAAAATTACCATCGTGCAGTAACATTCCTGAATATAAATGTGCTGGCCCATCAGATTTTCTGAAACTCATGGCTAGTGTTTTCAAGAAAGGCATTTTGGCTTTTAATAATTCGAATGTTTTCTGAAAACGATTTTCTTCAGATTCCTTCGGATCCGTTTTGATTCCGAAATAAATTTCAACCGAATCCAGATCAGCTACCGTTATCGTACTGTAATGCAGCAGTTCGGGCATGATTTCTGACGGATGTTTGCCGTATTGCCATAATTTTGATCTGAAATTAAAATCAGAAGAAATTGGAATTCCTTTTTTATGTGCAGCCAGAATTGCTTCTTTGCAAACCAAACCTGCTTCATGTGAAACTCCGGGACTGATTCCTGACCAATGAAAATGAGTGGCATCACTTAAAACTTCTTCCCAGTTAATCTGCTTTTCGCCGATGGTGGCAAAAGAAGAATTGCTTCGGTCATAAATGACTTGCGACTGCCTGATTTGGTTTCCAGCTTCGACAAAATACAAACCTAAACGATCGCCTCCGTATATACAGTTTGTCGTGTTTACTTTGTATTTCTGAAGTTCGTTTAAAGCAAGCTGAGCGAGATCATTCTGAGGAAGACGCGTGATATAATCATTTGAAATTCCTAATTGCGAAAGTAAAACGCAGACATTGGCTTCGGCTCCGCCCACGTGAATTTTCATTTCACCGGCCTGGGTAAACCTGTTTCCGTTTGGCACACTCATTCGAAGCAACAATTCTCCAAATGTGGCAATTTTAGTCTGCGGGATATTTGTATTCATTTTTCATTTTTATTTTTTGCCACGAATTACACGAATTCACACAAATTGTGGCGGTGTAATTTTTATTTGTAAAAAATCATTTAATCTGTATAAATCTGCGGCCAATTTTAATAACTAGCCACAGATTTGGGATTAAAAATTTTCTATTAACCATTACAGATTACTCTTTAATCTTTATTTTCTGTGGCGTGTTTTTTATTAGAACAATTCAAAAACGGCTTCTACTTCTACAGGAATATTATCTGGAAGAGAACCCATTCCAACTGCGCTTCTTACTCCAATTCCATTTTCTTGTCCCCATACTTCGGCAAACAATTCACTGCAGCCGTTAATTACGTAAGGATGTCTTAAAAAATCGCCGTTGCAGTTTACCATTCCAAGTACTTTTATAACTCTTTTTACCTTGTTAAGACTTCCAAAATTGGTTACGATTGTAGAAAGCATTGTTAATCCTACTTGTCTTGCGGCCAGTTTTCCTTCTTCGATATCCATATCATCGCCAATTCGCCCGATAATTAATGATTTGTCGTCGCGAACCGGGCCATGTCCTGACAGATATAAATATTTACCATCGACTAAATACGGTTTGTAAATACCAAGCGGCTGTGGTGCCGGAGGTAAGGATAAACCTAAAGTCTCAAATTTTTCCTGTGGTAATAAATTCATGATGTTAATGTATAATTGAGTTTAAAATAAAAACGAAAATAATTCCTAAAACCGATACTAATGATTCCATGACAGTCCATGATTTAAAAGTGTCTTTTAGGCTGATGTTGAAATATTCCTTAAACATCCAGAAACTGGGGTCGTTTACATGCGAACACATAAGACTTCCGGCTCCAACGGACAATACTAATAAATTGGGATCGAGTCCGTTAGTTTGTAGTAAAGGTAATAAAACGCTGGCAGTCATTAATCCTGCTGCTGTAGCAGAACCCACACAAACCCGAATAATAGCGGCCATTATCCAAGCCAATAAATAGGGATGAATGTTAGTCATGGTTAATGTTGAAACAATGGTTTCGTTTACTCCACTCACAATCATTACTTCTTTCAGACTTCCTGCTCCACCAACAATTAAAACAATCAGAGCGACATCTTTAATGGCAATTGCATAATCATCCATAACAGAAGCTAAACTTCTATCCATGCGTGTGCCTAATGTGTAGGTACAGATAAGTAAAGAAATCAGCATAATCATACTTGGTTCGCCAACTGTTTTACAAATATTGATGACTGTTTCGTTACTTGAAACTAAAGGTAATAATGAGGTCAAGGTTAAACCAAAAACCGGAAATAATGCCGAAAATAAACTGATGGAAAAACTTGGAAGTTTCCCTTCGTTAGCTATTTCTTCTACATTTAAAATCTCATGGTTCGATTCGGTTTTGATATTTTTAAGCAGGTTTGAAAATAACAGACCTGCTATGAAAATCGTAGGAACAGCAATTATAATTCCGTAGACTAGAACTAAACCAATATCGGCTTTTAAAATACTGCTTAAAGCCATTGGAGACGGATGTGGAGGCAAAAAACCGTGCGCTACCGAAAGCGACGCCAGCATTGGAATTCCCAGATATACTTTTGACAGTTTGAACTGATGGGCTACTGAAAAGATCAGAGGTACTAACAAAACAAATCCAACACTATAAAATAGAGGTATCCCAACAATAAATCCGGTAATCATTAAGCCGAGGCGTACGTATTTTCTGCCCGTCCATCCCATAACGGTTTTGGCAATAACATTAGCTGCGCCGGAAGACACGGTCAGTTTCCCGATGCAGGTTCCAAAAACAATAATCAAAGTAATGGAACCCAGCATTTCTCCCAGACCTTTTTGTACCGTCTGCGATAACGTTTCTATAGGCAGTCCTAAAAATAAACCAGCCAATAAAGCAGTTATGATAAAGGCAATAAACGGGTTGATTTTAAACCAAGCAATTTGCAGGATTAAAAAGGCAATGCACGCAGTTAGTATTAAAATGCTCATGTATTTTCGATATTATTTATCCCACCAGATTTTTGTTGTGAAAGTATCTTCGCCTTGGCGTTTTAGTGCTTCAGCTAAGTTACTGGAATTCACTGAATATTCGCTGACTGGATATTTTAAACGTCTTGGAATTGTGCCATTGGTAACATTTCCAGGAAAGTTTACAGGAACCAATACCGGATAACCTGTTCGTCTCCAGTTTGCATACACTTCTTGTTCATCTACAAACAGAGCAATCCAAATTTGAGTGTGAATCTGATTCATTTTTTGGTCGAATGTTCCAGCAGTATTATAAGGGTTCAATGTTAGATACGGAGCAGCATCTGTAATCGCATAACCAGCGCCGTAAATGCCCATGTTTAGAAACGATGCTTTTACCCCTTTTTCATATAAATCTTTATCGCTTTCTGCTGTGTACCATCCTCTTGCGGCAGCTTCGGCTAAATAGAAATTAGTTTCGGCATTGCTTAAAAGCATTAAAGGAGCATCGTATTTAAAAACAGTACTTTGGTTTGGTTCAGAATAGGTTGCTTGTTGCGCAGGAGTAGGAGCGTCTTTAAGTCCGTTTGGAAAACCTTTCTGAACGGCAAGAGCTGTATTTTGAGTGGTTCCTTCCCAAACACCTGCATACACACTGATTCTTGGATCTAACGTATTTTTTAAAACATCAATAAATGTTTTGGCTAATTTTCCGCCTTCTACGTTTTTCTGTCCGTACGAACCAGCGCTGAAATCCCATCTTCTAGAATCGAAACCAACTGGATTTCGGTTAAAATCATTTGGTCCGTCAGTGTATTTCATTACCGCATTGTCGGTTCCGTTTATGATTACACCTCCGGCTGCGGCTTTAGTAACCCAGTTTTTAGCCAGTGCAGCATCGACTTTAGAAAGTCTCAAACCTAAACGAAGCATTAAGGAGTAAGCAAATTTTTTCCATTTGGTTACATCGCCATCATAGATAAAATCAGATTTTCCGAAACTAGCTTTTGCCGCATCCAGACTTGTAGCTGCTTCATCCAATTCTTTCAGTAAATCTTTATATATAAATTCCTGAGAATCGTATTTAGGTAAAAACACTTGGGTGCTGTTTGCTTTTGCCGCTTCTGAATACGGAATATCTCCATACAAATCGGTAATTCTGTGATATAAATATGCTTTCCAGATTCGGGCAATATTGAGTTTGTTGCTTTCTGCGGGATTATTTTTTACCGCATCAATTACAATTTCGACTTCATTTATAGCAGTTGGATACGCTTGGTTAAAATAAGCCGAAAAATAAACCTCGTTGCTTAAATATTTATCACCCACTCCAGAAGCTTCTTTGTAAGTCGCATAATGCTGCATCATACCGCCGCATTCCAGAATATTGGTAAAAAAGTAATTGTTGTTTAATCCGTCCAGCTGTGATTTGCTGAAAACGAAATTTGGATTTGGTTTTTCAACCGCATTGGGGTTGGTATTGATTTCTTCAAAATCTTTGGTACAAGATGACATACTTCCTAAAAGTATTCCTGCGATATATAAAAGGGTTATCTTTTTCATGTCTTTGTAAATTAGAATTTAACATTTAAGCTTAAACCAAAACTTCTAGTTTTTGGTACTCCAAATTGTTCTACACCTTGAGCGTTTCCAGCACTAAATACAGATTCTGGATCTACGTTTGGCGTTTTCTTGTACAGGATGAACAAGTTTCGGGCTATGAATGAAACCGAAGCGCTTTGAAGGACAGATAAACCTTTTATTTTTTCTATAGGAAGCTGATACCCAAGAACAACTTGTCTTAATTTTACGAAACTGGCATCGTACACAAATGTTGACGAAATGTTTCTTAAACCATCATAGTAGGTTCTAAGGTTTTCTGGGGCAATCACCATATCAACCGGATTTCCGTTGGTGTCAACTCCTTTAATTGGCAGACCGCTTTCACGTCCTTCAAGTGTAAGTTTGGTTAATCCCATACGAGTTCCGTATAAATCGGTTCCTGAATATAAACTTCCGCCGAATTTCCCATCAATCAAGAAGCTGAAATTGAAATTCTTATATCTAAATTCATTTGTAATACCCGCTGACCACGGATGTACACCTTGGCCTAATTCTTCAAGAGGTCCTTGTGCAATACTTGCAGAACCGCCGCTTACGTTATACACCGTATTTCCATTAGCATCTTTACGAGGTTTGTATCCTTTTATAATACTGTACGGACGACCCACATCGCTGGTAATTGTTACATATCCGTTTACAGAAGTCGCCATGGTGATAGAGTTTAATTGATCTGTAAGAGCTTCAACTGTATTTTCGTTATACGATCCGTTGATACTCGCATCCCATGAAAAATTATCCGAATTGATGATTTTGCCGCTTAATAACAATTCCACTCCTTTGTTTCTCATTTTTCCAAGATTTAATAAAGCGGTGTTCGCTCCTGAAGCATTTGAAATAGTGGTTTCAACAATATCATTTGTTGTAGCGCGGTTGTACCAGGCAAAGTCAAGATTTAAACGGTTGTTGAAAAATCCTAAATCGGTACCTACTTCAAATGTGGTTGAAGTAAGCGGACTCAATGTTGCATTTGGAACTCTTGTACTGGTTGGACCTTGTAACTGCTGTCCGTTGTGTCCGCCTTGAACCATGGTATAAGACTGGTTTAAAGCATAAGGATCTGGTGTTGCGCCTCCAACTTCTGCCCATGAAGTTCGTAGTTTTGTAAACGAAATCCATTCTGGCATTTTTACAATATCAGAAAGTATAATACTTGTTCCTACTGACGGATAAAATACGCTGTTGTTGTCTTTAGAAAGTGTAGAGAACCAATCCTGACGACCAGTAAAGTTTAAGAAAACGATGTTTTTATAATCTAAATCAACTGCTCCGTATACTGAATTTGTTTTCGTTTTTCCATACGGATACGTGTACGTTAAAGTTGAAAGATTGCTTATGGAATAAAAATCATCCAATACAAAATTTGATCCTTCAAATCTGGTTTCGTCTCTTTCAGAAGTTCTTGAGTTTACCCCAACTAAAGCATTTAAAGAGAAATTATTGTAAATGTTTTTCTTAGTGTAATTTAATATGGCTTCGGTATTCAAATTAGATAATTTCATTTTTGAACCCTGCGCATATCCAACTGGATTGTTTAAAGTTGTTTTTGGAATATATCCGAAGAAATCATAATTCGTGTAATCCTGACCAATTCTTCCTTGTAAAAACAAGTCAGGTGTGAAGTTTAATTTTACATTCAGCATCCCGATAAAACGATTTTTGGTATCGCTGTTTTTAATTTTATTCACTACAAAATAAGGGTTTGTAGCAACAGCAACAGGATTCCAAGCTTCTTCAATTCCGTTGGCATCATAACCTGGGGCAAGATTTCGGATGTCAACCGTATTGGCGATCATGTAAGTTCCCCAGTTTGGATTGGCTTCGGCATCAGAAACGGTTACTCTGTTGTTGGATTTGTCAATATTGTATTGCGCCACAACATCAAACTTTAACCAATTGGTTAGGTTGACATTTCCCGCCATGTTAACGCTTTTTCTATTAAAATCTGAATTTGGAACCACACTCTGATTGTCCATATTCATAAACGAAAGACGTCCGGCTGCTTTTTCATTTCCTCCAGATAAAGCAATAGAGTTTATGAAAGTTGTTCCTGTTTCATAGAAATTTTTGATATTGTTTTTTTGAGGAGAATACGGTCTTGCAACACCATCAAACTGAATCACATTCGAACCGTCCATTTTGGCTCCCCAAGACCAGCGGCCTGCAGCAACAGCTTCTGCCTGTGTGGTTGGTTTTTTTCCAAGAGATCCTGAACCGTATTCATACTGCCAGTCTGGTATAATTGAAGGTGTTTCAAATGTAAAAGACGAATTGTATTCTACACCAATTCCTTTTTGCGCAGCGCCTCTTTTGGTTTGAATCAGGATGACACCATTTGCGGCACTCGATCCGTAAAGAGCGGCAGCAGTTCCTCCTTTTAAAACCGTAATACTTTTAATATCATCTGGATTGATAACAGAAGTTCCGTCACCACGATCCACATTAATTCTTGTCGATCCCGGTCCGTTTCCTATTCCTGGCAGATTCAATTGTGTGTTGTCGATTGGTAGGTCGTTTACAACATACATCGGCTGGTTATTTCCGTTTAATGAACCGTTTCCACGAATTACAACTCTTGTCGATCCATTCGCTCCCGTTGAGGTACTGCTTACGTTAACCCCGGCAATTTTCCCGACTAAAGCGTTTGATATATTGGCTTCTTTTGCTTTAGTAAACTCTGTTCCTTTCAGCTCGGTTACAGCGTATGAAATGGCTTTAGTACTTTTTTTAACTCCCAATGCGGTTACGACAACCTGATCCAGAACATTTTGAGCTGGTTTTAATCGTATGGTTAAGTTTGTAGATTGAATTAATGGAAAACTTAAAGTTTCATACCCCATGTAAGATACAATAACATGGCTTTCGTGTTCTGGAACATTTAATTTAAACCTTCCATTTTCATCAGATATGGTCGCGATTTTACTATTGCTTTCTGCGTAAATTGTGGCTCCAGCAATTGGCATTCCATCATCCTGACCTAAAATCTGGCCGGAAATTTCAATCTGACTGCTCGTTTGTTCAAAAAGATGCTTTTTAATTGCAATCTCTTTTGCATTTGCTGAGAAGATAATCCCCCCAATAAATACCAATGAAATAAGCTTTGTTTTCATAATTTTTTGGTTTTCACGTTTTTTTTGGTTTTTGTTGGCGATTCAAATATAAATATTAATTTTTCATATTTGCATTTTTTTTGCAAAGAATGCATTTTTTTTGCAATAACTTTTTGCAATGGAATTTAAAAACCGAAAAGAAATGCGGTATCAGGAAGAATTTTGAGAAAAAATTGCAGATATGGTTTTTTTGAAAAATATAAGAATTAGCTTAAATTGTGTATTTTTGAGATATGAAAATAGCACTCATTCAATCAGATCTTAATTGGGAAAATGCTTCTGCCAACCGAAGTAATTTTGAATCGAAAATAAATCAAGTCGATCCAGAAGTTAATTTAATTGTACTTCCAGAGATGTTTTCAACTGGATTTACGATGAATCCGTCTGCTGTTGCCGAAACGATGGAAGGCGAAACAGTAAGCTGGATGAAAGCGGTTTCTAAACAGAAAAATAGTGCAGTTACAGGGAGTGTAGTAATAACCGAAAACGGAAAATATTTAAATCGTATGTTATTTGTTTTTCCATCGGGCGGCATACAGCATTATGACAAACGCCATTTGTTTTCATTGGCAGGAGAAGATAAATTCTATACTGCGGGAAATCAAAAAGTAATTGTGGAGTATTTAGGCTGGAAAATTTGTCTGCAAGTGTGTTACGATTTGCGTTTTCCGGTTTTTGTGCGAAATGTCGAAAATTACGATTTGCTTCTATACGTTGCCAACTGGCCAAAAGTACGCACCAATGCTTGGGATGCTTTGTTGAAAGCTCGCGCTATAGAGAATTTAAGTTATGTGGCTGGAGTGAATAGAGTAGGACTGGATACTCATGATTATGAACATACAGGCCATTCTCAAGTAGTAGATTTTTTAGGCAATTATATTCTAGAACCACAAGAAACTGAAGGTGTTTTTGTGGTTGATTTAGATCGAAATGAAATGTTGGAAACGCGAAAAAAACTCGATTTTTTAAGCGATAAAGATGATTTCGAAATTAAGATTTAGAATGCCTTTCGTTTCTTTTCGTCCTCTTTCTTCTTTTTCTCGTCCTGTTTTTTCTCCACTTCTGGATTAAACGGAATACTCAGATCGACAGTTTGATCAACGTCCCAATTGGCACGAACATCAAATTCCTGCTGACTGTAAAAGACTTCTTCGGCGTATCTTCTTTCTAAAAAGCTTCCGGTGTCGTACATTTTGTTTTTATTGTCGTCGTAAATTACGCGAACAGTAAACGCATCAGGAACAACAAGATTGAATTCAATTCGGGTTTCTTTCTCAGAATAGGCACTTGCTAAAACAGATTCTCCTTTTTTATTGGTAAGTTCCACAATAATCGGGAAACGTTTTACATTTTTTAAATTGATAACAATATTCCCGTAATCAGCGAGTTCCTTAGTGATTAATTTATACGATAAAGTATCGTTTGTCTTTTCATAGAAATCCGTCAGTGCGCCTGGTAAAAAAGTGAAATTGTATTTCTCTTCAGGATCTTTCTTAAAATCAACATAGAGTTTTTGGTCGAATTCATCATATTCGGTAGTGAAATCAACAGCTGCAGAGTCTTTATTGACTAACCTGATTTTTGATTTGTCAAATTTAACCAATGGCGTTTCTGATTCTAATGTAAAACGATCTCTGAAATTAATAACCCCATTTTGAACCGCTTTAATATTCAAAGTGTCTTTTTTCTGGTCTTTTACCTTAAAAGTAAATCTTTTGTTGTAATTCTCTCGGCTCACTTCCAGCGATAAAGAGTCTGCTTTCAAAGGCTTATACCAAACCTGAAGTGAATCTTTTTTGGGAAACTGGGTTACGATTGTTTCCAAAATTTCGCTATTGTTTTTCAGGACAATTTTTGGTTTCGAATTTTTAAAATTCTGTTTTCCTTCGTAAGGCAGTAATAATCTGTTTCCTGATGCCTGAATGGGTTTGAAAGCTTTTAATGGAAGAATTTCCTTAAACAATTCCAATTCATAAATCGTATCTGAAGGAACAGTCACATATCCTTTTAAAAACCCGATTTTATCATCTTTAGGATTGAATTTATTGTTTGAACTTTTATCTTTTAAAGCTACCAAAAGATATTTTCCAGCTTTTAAATTTTCAAATTTAAAAGTGCGCATGCTGTCTAAAGTATTCGTAATATATCTAGGAAACTCTTTATAGATAGTAGAATCTTTTAGTTTGTCATTTGCTTCATAAAGCATTACCGACACAAAGTTGTCTACGTTTTTGTTGTATGCATCTTTAATTTTTCCACCCAATGTAAGCGAATCGATATAAGGTCCAGTAGAAAAAACGTATTTAAACTGGTTGAGTGCATTTCCTTCATTATTATCGGTAATACTCTGTCCGAAATTAAAACTGTAAGTTGTGTTTGGCTGCAGCGTGTCTTTAATTTCAATTTTGATAAACTTACTCACGTTGGTTGGAGTAATAAGCGGTTCGTATTTCATAGGAGGTGAAATAATAAGCTGCTTATTGGTGTTTTTAAGTTTTACATACTCATCAAAATTTAAGGTAATTACATTTCCTTTAAAATTGGTGTTAAAGTTTTTAGGAACGCTCGATACTAAGGTAGGAGCAAGGGTGTCTTTTAATCCGCCGGTAATACTGCCCCTTTTGGCGCAGCTCATCATTAATAATACAGATAAAAATGAAATATACTTTAGTTTGCTTTTAAACATAGCGGTTTTAAATTTGATTGCACAAAATAACAATTATATTTGCTTTAATTGAAATTTTTTAGCCATTTATTAGGATTTGCAAATTTTGCTTTTTGCTTGGCATTATAGATATATTTTCTTACTTTTGATCTCAATTATAAGATTACTCCGTTTTGATAAAAAGGTTTTTTTGGATTTCATTATTTCTTTTGCTGGCTTCCTGCAGTAAAAATGACAAACCTATAATCGTTTTCTATTATTGGAAAACTAATCTGAAATTTTCAAAAACAGAAAAAGAAGTTTTAAAAGACAATGAGGTCAGTAAACTGTATATCCGGTATTTTGATATTGGATTACAACCGCAGACAAAGGTTCCGTTTCCTATAAGCCCAATCCATTTTTACGACAGTATTCAGCACTTTGAAATTGTTCCGATAGTTTTTATTCAGAACAAGGTCATGCTGCAATCGAATCTTGATGTTGAAGATCTGGCTCAGAAAACCATTCATCTCATTGATGAAATTAATGCAGCCAATAGAATCAAATACACCGAAATTCAAATTGATTGCGACTGGAGTTTAGACAGCAAGAACAATTATCTGAAATTTATTGAGCAGGTTAAAAAGCTTTCGCATAAAAAACTTTCGGCTACGATAAGACTGCATCAGGTAAAATATTTCAAAAAAACGAAAATTCCCAATGTCGATTCAGGAGTTTTAATGTTTTACAATATGGGAAGTATTGCACCAGATTCTTTAAACTCAATTTATAGCCGAGAAATATCTGAAAGGTATTTAAAAAGCTTGAAAAAATACCCGCTTTCTCTTGATTTTGCCTTGCCTATATATTCTTGGGCTATTCATATCAGAAATCAAAAAGTTTTAGGACTTCGTTCAAAATTGAATTTTGGCGAACTTAAAAAAGACAAAAAATTTGAACAGATAAGTCCAATTTTTTTCAGGGTAAAACAATCAAATTATAAAAACGGTGTTTATTATGAAGAAAACGATCTGCTGAAAACAGAAACGATTTCTTCAGAAGATTTAAAAGAAATGGCTGACGATTTAAACGATAATACAGCGCAGCCTCCAAAAGAAATTATATTTTACGATTTAGACGAATTCAATTTAAAAAATTATGAAAAGAATATTTTTAAACAAGTTATTTCTTGTTTTTAGTGTTGGTTTACTTTCGGTATACGGAATAATATATGCCTGTGCTGGCGGCGATGACTGGGATTTTTTTGGATATAATTCGAATTTTACGCCAGAAACTTTCGCAGACAAATCGTATTCGCCTTTGTTTTTATCGGGTGGAATTTTCTATGGAATTGGTTTTGATACCGAACATAATTCCCGTTTCAATAAAAACATAAAATCAGATTGGGCTTCTTATTTAAAAGGAAAAGCCGATACGACAACCGTGAATTATTTTTTAATTGGCGATGAACGTGTAAGATATTATTCTGATGATAAAAAACAGATTAAAAATAAAGAAGAAGTGACCCAGCTTCATGTTTTTTATAAGAATAAAAAAGACAATTCGGTTTCTTTGAAATGGGGTAAAAAAATCAATCTGAAAGATGATAAAATCAAAAACTTCATTGAGTTTTTATATTTAGCTCAGAAAATAGAAACAGTTTCTGTTCTAGAAAATTATTGGAGTTACGAGCCTGGTGTTGAAAAAACTTTCAATGATGCCAAAATGATTCAGTCAATAGAAAATGTCTACAATACTTTATCAGATCCGTTTTTGAAAAATAGATATTGGTTCTTGACCATGAAAGCTCGTTTTTATAGTAACAACAAACAAAAAGCAATTGAGTTTTTTAATAAAACAGAAAGTTCAGTTCCTAAAAATACGTTGTACTATCGTGCTTTGGCTTATGTTGCGGGAATTAATTATAAGCAGAAAAAATATGCAACTGCGAACTATTTGTATGCACAAGTTTTTGATAAATGCCCGGAACTTCGTGTAGTAACAGCATACAGTTTCAATCCGAAAAATGATTCCGACTGGAATAAATCATTAGCAATGGCAAAAAGTAATGAGGATAAAGCGGCGCTTTGGGCAATTCATGGTTATTATAAAGATGAAAAGCAAGCGATTGAGAAAATTTACGAGTTAAATCCGAAAAGCGAACATTTAAATTATCTCGCGACGCGATTGGTAAATAAGCTGGAACAATCAATAAATAATTCATTTCAGAAAGACGGCGGAGAAAATCAGCCTAAAAAAGTTTTAAACATCGCTGAAAATAAAACAGAAAATCAAGCTAAAGTTGATAAACAAGCATTTGATTTAGTTGCCAAAATTTCGGCAGCCGGAAATACAGAAAGACCGTATTTATGGGATTTGTCTTTGGGATATCTTCAGACTTTAAAAGGAGAGTATGCAAATGCGGATAAAAACTTTGATAAAGCGGCTAAAATACTTCCTAAAACGCAATTGGCAAGTTATCAGCTGAGAATTCTTCGTTTTGTAAACAACTTGAGTAAAATTGATAAACTAACAGACTCTAACATCAAAACCGTTTTATCTGATTTGAACTGGTTGTATACTGAACTTCCAAAAACGTATAAAGGACAGGAATTTCGTTATACAAATGCTTCCGAGTGGAGTAAAAATTATATTGCAGCACTTTACAGAGCAAAAGAAAATCCTGTAATGGTAGAATTATTTAATGAATCTGATTACGGTTATTCGAATGGAGGAAATTCTTTTTACGATAATGAAAAGAATTTGCTGGATATGAAATCATTCTTGGCGAAATCTGACAAAACCGAAATCGAAAAAATCGCTGCTGGAATTTATAGTTTGAAATTAAAAGATATTAATAACTTTCAGGCAGTTCAGTCGACTTTCAAAAATAAAATCCCTGAAGCAATTGCTTTCATGCAGCAAGCAGATTCTGTTCAGTACTATAAATTTTTAGGGAATCCGTTTAACGGAAGTATTAAGGATTGCCACGATTGTGATCATGCGGCATATCAAAAAAGAAAATACACACAGCTTGAATTTTTGACTACTATAAAAGAAATGCAGGATAAACTAGCTCAAAAAGAAGATGTTTACACGAATAGTTTACTGCTTGGAAATGCATTTTACAACATTACACATTTCGGAAACGGAAGAACTTTCTATGAAATAAATATTGTGGGTTATGGATCAAGTCCGTATTCATTTAGAAATCCTATGAAAAAAATGATTACCAATTGTGATCTTCCTAAAATGTATTATCAAAAAGCACTTGAAGCAGCTACCACAAAAGAGCAAAAAGCAAAATGTATTTACCTGCTGGCAAAATGCGAAAGAAACGAATATTACAATAAAAAATATAACGACGTAAGAAACTGGTGGGATATTCAAGATGATAAAGTAAACTTTATCGCTTGGGAAGGGTTTAAAACATTGAAGAATTCCTATTCGGATACGCAATACTATAAAGATGTTATAGCTGAATGTGGTTACTTTAATACATATATCAATCAACAATAAAAATATATGGTTAACAAAATTGAACATATTGGAATTGCAGTTAAAGATATGAATGATGCGAATGTATTGTTCGAGAAACTGCTTGGTGTTCCATCTTATAAAGAAGAAATCGTAGAAAGCGAAGGAGTGTTAACCTCTTTTTTTAAAACAGGAACGAATAAAATTGAACTTTTGACGGCGACAAACCCAGAAAGTCCAATTGCAAAGTTTATAGAAAAAAAAGGAGATGGAATTCATCATATCGCTTTTGATGTCGATGATATCGAAGCTGAAATTTCCCGATTAAAAAACGAAGGTTTTGTGCTGATAAACGAAGTTCCGAAGAAAGGAGCCGATAATAAATTGGTCGTTTTTCTGCATCCGAAGAACACAAATGGCGTTTTAGTAGAGCTTTGCCAAGAAATTAAATAAAAAAATGTTGATTTTGTTTTGAAATAAGCTGTTGAAAATCAATCTTGTTTTTAAGACTTGCGATTTGATTTGAAATTAAATACAAATCATGTCATAAAATATTTGGAGTGAACGAAAAATAGTAGTAATATTGCATCCTCTAAACCGGTCCTATAGCTCAGTTGGTTAGAGCACCTGACTCATAATCAGGTGGTCCCTGGTTCGAGCCCAGGTGGGACCACAAAATTCAAGCCTTTACAGCAATGTAAAGGCTTTTTTGTTTTCATTACTTTTAAATGTGAAAATTGAAATTTCTCCACCTCAATATTTAAACTTTCTTTTCTGTAAAATCCCTTAACTTTATCCTTAAGAAACAAATTTAATCTTCAGATGGATAATTTGACTCCAGAACAAAGGAGCAGAAATATGCAGGCGATTAAAAGCACTGCTACAAAAGATGAAGTAAGGCTTGCCAAAGCTTTATGGAAATTGGGTTACAGATATCGAAAAAACAATAAAAAGATATTTGGACGACCTGACATTACTTTTGCCAAATATAAAATTGCCATTTTTGTTGATAGTGAGTTTTTTCATGGAAAAGATTGGGAAACTCAACAATTAAGAATCAAATCGAATAGAGACTATTGGATCCCGAAGATTGAAAGAAATATACAACGTGACGAAGAAGTCAACGCTTTTCTTATTTCTCAAAATTGGACAGTCTTGAGATTTTGGAGTAAAGACATCGAAAAGAATCTCGAAGTTTGTCTGGCAAAAATCGAAGGCACGATAATGCTTTTAAGTATTTAAGCTTTTTCGGTTTTTAGTTTTTTGGCTTCAACTTTTTCAATCACCTTAAAAATTTCGGCTGCCAATCTTTGTATAACAGGCATGCTTACTGAATTTCCGGCTTGTTTGTACAAACTTGAATTGGATATAGCTGGTAATTTATATTCATCGGGAAAACCTTGAAGTCTGAAACATTCTCGTGGGGTTAGTTTTCTGAAACCATGATCGGTTATAATGATCGGAACGTTATGTCCGCCGGTTCCCATATTGGCTGTCAAAGTAGGACATAATCCCGATTTGTTCTCTCGAACATACTGCCGTCTGAACTGATAAATGTGATTCTTATTTACAACTGATTCTTTTAACATATTATACATGTATTTGTCTTCGGTATAATAAAATTTATCAGGAACTTTATCTGTTATAATTAAATCTTTAAGAGATTTTGTTAAGTGCTCTTTTTCAGGAAATTGAAATTTGAACTTTTTGTTGTTTATAAACTCCTTGTCAAAAGCAATCATGAAAAGCCGCTCTCGATTATGAGGTGTATTTCCGAAATCTTTAGTGTTTAAAACAGAACTATCGAAAGTATAATTGCGTTTTTTGATTTCGCTTTGAATGACTTTAAGCGTGTTTCCTTTATCGTGTCCGCGGAGGTTTTTTACATTTTCCAGAAACACCACTTTCGGACGCATTTCGTCAATAAAATCCAAGATTTTAAAAAAATGGTTTCCTCTGCTGTCGTTAAAACCTTTTCGATGTCCCGCAAGAGAAAATGGCTGACAAGGGAAACCAGCCGTTAAAATGTCTACTTTTTCTAGAGAAGTTACGTCTAATTCCATTACATCGCCCTCAATAAGGTTGTGTTTGAAATTATTTCGGTAGGTAATGCAGGCTTTTTTATCAAATTCATTAGCCCATTTTAAAGTAAAGCCAGATTTTTCAAAACCTAAACATATACCGCCAACACCAGCATACAAACTTCCAACTGTGTATTTATTTTCCATTTATAATTTGCTTGGTTTCGGGCTGTTTGAAATTGTTTTTTAATCCTGATTTTATGCAAATATATTTTTTTGCTTTCAAAATCTAAAATCGGCAGGTTTCTTTCATGTAAATGCAATATTAAAAATTACAGTTCTTTCTGACTTATTTGATTTTAATGCATTTTTTTGAAAAAACTATTTTGTGAGAACTTTTTTTCAAATTCGGCGATTTGTTGTTATCAAAAAGGTTTTTAAGATAAAGCTGGTTTTCTATACCTCATAATTTAAAGTTCTTATTTAGTGCGGTCTGCAACAGAAAATAGATTTAAAATCTGTTTATTTTAATTGTTTTTGAACAGAAAAAACGCTTACTGAAAAAATCTAAAATATAGTAAAATACGTATGTTAAGTTTAGGTGAGATTTTTGCTCATAAAGTTGTTTTTTTCTAAAAATCGTATACTTTTGCCAAAGAATTTCCCTTAAAGAGTTTTTTTTATGAGAAATTTCTAATAAAAAATACTTGCCAGTAATATATTGTATTGATTTTCAGCACTTAAATTTATGAAGATAATAAGAATTGTTTTTTCAGCATTTTTTTTAATTTTATTGAATACATCAAGTGTTTTGGCTCAGCCACCTGCGCCAGGGGGACCTGGTATTCCGCCTCCAGGATTGCCAATAAATGAAGATCTTCCGTATCTAATCGTGGCGGGATTAATTTTAGGTTTTACAATTATTTATCGAAATAAAACAAAAAAAGCTTCAATTTAAATTGAAGCTTTTTTTATGAATATCTTTTTCAGATCTATTTGTTGATTGCATATAATCGGGAAATGTATTTGCCCACCACATCAAATTCTAAATTGATCTTGGTTCCGATTTTAAAATCTTTGAAATTCGTGTTTTCAAAAGTATACGGAATAATAGAAACGCTGAATTCGTTCGTTTTAGAATTTACAACCGTCAAACTTACTCCGTTAACTGTAATCGAACCTTTTTCAATTGTAATGTTGTTGAGGTCGCTGTCGTATTCAAAAGTATAATTCCAGCTTCCGTTTGCTTCTTCAATTTTGGTACAAACTCCAGTTTGGTCAACGTGGCCTTGAACAATATGTCCGTCTAAACGATCGCCAAGCTTCATCCCTCTTTCTAAATTTACAATATCATTTACTTTCCAGTCGCCAATATTGGTTTTTAAAATAGTTTCTTCAATAGCCGTAACGGTGTAAAAAGAATCCTTTATAGCGACAACTGTAAGGCATATTCCATTGTGAGAAACGCTTTGGTCAATTTTTAATTCGTTAGTGATAGAAGAATCTACAGTTACATGCAGATTGTTTTTGTCTTTTTGTATTTCGTGAATCCTTCCAAGGGTTTCGATAATTCCTGTAAACATTGTAGTTTTATTTTACTAAATTTGCACATCAAAATTAGTAATAAATAAGCTGAGCTCATGAATAAAAAAGCAGAAAATATAATTGTTGGAATTTCAGTTGGAGATTTAAACGGTATTGGAAGCGAAGTTATACTAAAAACATTCGAAGATTCAAGAATATTAGAATTATGTACGCCTGTTATTTTCGCAAATGCTAAAATACTTTCTTTTGTTAGAAAAAGTTTTACATCAACCGTGCAGTTTCATGGTGTAGATAAATTAGATCAAATCATTCCGGGAAAAGTAAATGTGTATAACCTTTGGAAAGAAGGAGTAGATATTAACTTTGGAACAAATGATGAAAAAATCGGGGAATATGCTATAAAATCTTTTGTAGCGGCGACCAAAGCTTTAAAAGAAGATTTAATTGATGTTCTGGTTACAGCGCCAATTAATAAATACAATATTCAGTCAGAAGATTTTAAATTTCCGGGACATACTGATTATTTGGATCAGGAATTAGAAGGAAATGCTTTAATGATGATGGTTCAGGATAATTTAAGAGTAGGTCTGCTTACGGATCATGTTCCTTTAAACGAAGTATCATCGCATTTGACAGAAGAATTAATTACCAGAAAAATTGAAACAATACGAAAATCATTAATTCAGGATTTTAGTATTGTGAAGCCAAAAATTGCTGTTTTAGGATTAAATCCGCATTGTGGCGATGGCGGCGTAATAGGAAAAGAAGACGATTTGATTTTAAAACCGGTTTTGAAAAAATTATTTGACAGCGGCACGATGGTTTTTGGACCATTTTCTGCCGATGGTTTTTTTGGAAGCGGTCAATATGAAAAATATGATGCCGTTGTAGCAACCTATCACGATCAAGGATTGATTCCGTTTAAAACACTTTCTTTTGGCAAAGGAGTAAATTATACGGCAGGTCTTGATAAAGTTCGTACTTCACCAGATCATGGCACAGGTTACGATATTGCTGGAAAAGACATGGCAGATTTCAATTCGTTTAAAGAAGCAGTTTATCTTGCGCTTGATATTTTTCGCTCGCGTAATCAGTATGAGGAGATTAGCCAAAAACCTCTTAAAATAAAAGAAAAACAGTTATAAACAAAAAAAGGTGAATAAGATTATTGAATTTACAATAATTTTATATCTTTGCACCCCAATTCAGATGTCTGCTTTTAGAACTGAGTTGATCAAATTGATGTTGAAATGAGCAAAACAAAAGAATTTTTAATTCCTTTCGTAGGATTAAAACTAGGAAAACACCATTTTGAGTATCAAATAAATAACACGTTCTTTAAGGACTTTGAGTACGATGAGTTTCAGAGTTCAGATATTAAAGTGAACTTGCTTTTTGATAAAAAGAGCAATATGTTAGAATTAGAATTCAAACACAAAGGAACTGTAAATGTACCTTGTGATCTAACAGGCGAAGATTTTGATTTACCTATAAAAGGGAAAATGAAGTTGATTGTTCGTTTTGGAGAAGAATTTAATGATGATAACGAAGAGTTGTTGATTTTGCCGCATGGAGAACATGAATTAGATGTGTCACAATACATTTATGAAATGATTGCACTTTCGGTGCCTCAAAAAAGAATTCATCCAGGTGTTAAAGACGGAACATTACAAACCGATGCTTTAACCAAATTGAATGAATTAAGTGTAAAAGAACAAAAGGAAGAGAGTAATAAAGAAGAAGATATTGACCCGCGTTGGGAAAAATTAAAGAAACTATTAACGGATAAATAATATAGTAAAATGGCACATCCTAAGAGAAAAACCTCGAAAACAAGAAGAGATAAGAGAAGAACACATTATAAAGCGACTGTAGCTCAAATCGCTACATGTCCTATTACTGGTGAAGCACATTTATACCACCGAGCTTACTGGCACGAAGGTAAAATGTACTACAGAGGGCAAGTTGTTATCGATAAATCTGAAGCGGTTGCTTAATACGTTTTTGTAAATTATACCGGAACTCTCACATAGTGAGAGTTTTTTTTGTTGGTTATAATTTTCGTTTTTTAAGAAAATATAGACAAATTCGCTTCGTTTTTTTTTGTATTTTTCAAGTCTTTTAAAAATTTTTCAAATTACTGTTAATTTGGAAGGAAATAATAGAATATAATGAGTACAATCACAGCCGCAATTACCGCTGTTGGAGCTTACGTTCCAGACTTTGTTCTTTCTAATAAGGTGTTGGAAACCATGGTGGATACCAATGATGAGTGGATTACCACTCGTACCGGAATTAAAGAAAGAAGAATTCTTAAAGATGCTGATAAAGGAACATCGTACCTTGCCATACAAGCAGCAAAGGATTTAATAGCAAAAGCTAACATTGATCCGTTAGAGATTGATATGATTATTATGGCAACTGCAACACCAGATATGATGGTGGCTTCAACTGGAGTTTATGTTGCAACAGAAATTGGCGCTACAAACGCATTCGCATACGATTTGCAGGCAGCGTGTTCAAGTTTCTTGTACGGAATGTCAACTGCAGCTGCTTACGTGCAGTCTGGAAGATATAAAAAGGTATTGTTAATTGGTGCCGATAAAATGTCATCAATTGTTGATTATACTGATAGAGCAACTTGTATTATTTTTGGTGATGGTGCCGGAGCTGTATTGTTCGAACCAAATTACGAAGGTCTTGGTTTACAAGACGAATATTTAAGAAGTGATGGTGTTGGACGTGATTTTCTTAAAATACCAGCTGGTGGATCTTTGATTCCGCCTAGTGAAGACACTGTAAAAAACAGACAGCACAATATCATGCAAGATGGTAAAACGGTATTTAAATACGCAGTTACCAATATGGCAGATGCCAGCGAATTAATTTTGCAGAGAAACAACTTAACTAATCAGGATGTTGACTGGTTAGTGCCGCATCAGGCAAACAAACGCATCATTGATGCTACTGCAGGAAGACTTGAACTTGATGAGTCTAAAGTATTAGTTAATATCGAAAGATATGGTAATACCACTTCAGGAACTTTACCACTAGTATTAGCTGATTTTGAAGATAAGCTTAAAAAAGGAGATAATGTTATCTTTGCTGCATTTGGCGGTGGATTCACTTGGGGATCTATCTATTTAAAATGGGCTTACGATAAGAAATAAATTAAAACTAAAAACGAATCATTATGGATTTAAAAGAAATTCAAAACCTAATCAAATTTGTTGCAAATTCGGGTGTTGCAGAAGTGAAGTTGGAAATGGATGATGTAAAAATCACGATCAGAACAACCTTAGAAACAAATGTAACAGAAGCAACTTATGTACAGCAATTACCAGCTCAGGCTGCTTTACCACAAGCAACAGTTCCGCAGGTTACTGCTCCAACAGTTGTAAGTGTAACTCCAGAAAAACCTGCTTCTGACGATTCTAAATATGTTACTATAAAATCTCCAATTATCGGAACATTCTATAGAAAACCATCTCCAGACAAACCAGTTTTCACTGAAGTAGGAAGCTCAGTATCAAAAGGTGATGTTCTTTGCGTAATCGAAGCAATGAAATTATTCAACGAAATCGAATCAGAAGTTTCAGGAAAAATTGTAAAAATTCTTGTTGACGATATGTCTCCAGTTGAATTTGATCAACCTTTATTCTTAGTAGATCCATCATAAATAAATTTAGATTTTAGATTTTAGGTTTTAGATTGATCTGATAGAATTAATACAACAGACATCTAAAATTATCTAATTATCAAATTGTCTAATTATCTAATTAAAATAAGATGTTTAAAAAAATATTAATTGCGAATAGAGGAGAAATTGCACTTCGTGTAATTCGTACATGTAAGGAAATGGGAATTAAAACTGTTGCAGTTTATTCTACAGCCGATGCAGAAAGTCTGCATGTTAAATTTGCAGATGAAGCGGTTTGTATTGGTCCTCCTCCAAGTAACTTATCGTATTTAAAAATGTCAAATATTATTGCTGCTGCAGAAATTACAAATGCAGACGCAATACACCCAGGATACGGTTTCCTTTCTGAGAATGCTAAATTCTCAAAAATTTGTCAAGAGCATGGTATCAAATTTATCGGTGCAGCTCCTGAAATGATCGACAGAATGGGAGATAAAGCTTCTGCTAAAGCTACAATGAAAGCTGCAGGAGTACCATGTGTACCAGGTTCAGACGGATTATTAGAATCTTACGAGCATGCACAAAAAACGGCTGCAGAAATTGGTTATCCAGTGATGATGAAAGCTACTGCAGGTGGTGGTGGAAAAGGAATGCGTGCCATCTGGAAAGAAGAAGATCTTTTGAAAGCTTGGGAAAGCGCACGTCAAGAAGCTGCTGCAGCATTTGGAAATGACGGTATGTACATGGAGAAACTTATTGAAGAACCACGTCACATCGAAATTCAAGTTGTAGGAGATTCTTATGGAAAAGCATGTCACCTTTCTGAAAGAGACTGCTCAGTACAACGTCGTCACCAAAAACTTACTGAAGAAACACCTTCACCTTTCATGACAGATGAATTGCGTACAAGAATGGGTGAGGCAGCTGTAAAAGCGGCTGAGTTTATTAAGTATGAAGGAGCTGGAACTGTTGAATTCTTAGTAGACAAACACAGAAACTTCTATTTCATGGAAATGAATACCCGTATTCAGGTGGAGCACCCAATTACAGAACAAGTAATTGATTACGATTTAATTCGTGAGCAAATTATGGTTGCTGCTGGAATTCCAATTTCTGGTAAAAACTACCTTCCTGAATTACACGCTATTGAAGTTCGTATTAATGCTGAAGATCCGTACAACGATTTTCGTCCTTCACCAGGAAAAATTACTACGCTTCATATGCCAGGAGGACACGGAGTACGTTTAGATACTCACGTTTACTCTGGTTACAGCATTCCGCCAAATTACGATTCTATGATTGCTAAGTTAATTACAACTGCACAATCTCGTGAAGAAGCTATCAGTAAAATGAGAAGAGCTCTTGACGAATTCGTAATTGAAGGTGTGAAAACGACAATACCTTTCCACAGACAATTAATGGATGATCCAAAATATATTGCAGGAGATTATACAACTGCATTTATGGAGACTTTCAAAATGAATAGTCCAGAATAATTTAAAAGGCCGTCAATCGACGGCCTTTTTTCTTTTATATATATCCTATTTCAGCCCGACAGTTTAAAAAACACTGTTGGGCTTTTTTATTCTGTACAGCAGGTAAACACTATTTGTGTATACTTTTTACACACATTTTATTCAAGTTACACACTTTTTTACATGCCTATTTTTTGGCATGTATTAGTAAATCCCTTTAAAAACAATACTTTACGGGTATTGAAGTGTAGTTACTTTGTTTCGGCATGATAGTTTCTTTACCTAAAGTGTAAAACAAACTATTAACTATTTAATTATACACATTATGAAAAATTTATTTTTATCAGCCGCGATTGTTTTAGGAAGTTTGACATCATTTGCTTCAACTTCTCCAGTTTCAAATTCTATTGTAAAAGTTACTTCTATTGAAGACGATTATACAGAAATTAAATTAGAGGAATTGCCAGCTGCCATTACAGAAGCTTTGAAAAAAGCCTATCCTACAGCAGTAATTACAAAAGCATATAAAAACGAAAAGTCAGAATATAAGCTGGACGTAACAGTTGGCGACAAAGTTGGAAATCTTTTCGCTAACGCAGATGGAACTTGGATTCAAAAATAATCCTGGATTCTAAAAAAATAATAGTAAAAATTTAGTAATTAGTCTTAACCGTGGAAATTCAAATTAAGAATACTAAGATTAAATTAACAACATTAAAATACAATTATCATGAAAAATTTATTTTTATCAGCCGCAATCGTTTTGGGAGGTTTAACATCATTTGCTTCAACTTCGCCAATTTCAAATACAATCGTAAAAGTAGCGTCATTTCAAGATGACTATACAGAAATCAATGTAACAGAAGTACCTGCTGCAGTTACTGACGCACTTAAAAAAGCGTATCCAGACGCAGTTCTAAATAAAGCATACAAAAACAGTGCTTCTCAATATAAATTAGAAGTTACAGTAGGAGACAAAGTAGGAGCTCTTTATGCTAATGCTGACGGATCTTGGGTAAAAAAATAATTAAAAACTAACCTAAAAACTATTAATTATGAAAAAGCTAATCTTATCGACAGCTATTCTATTGGGTAGTTTGTCAATACAAGCAGAAAATACTGTTTTAACCACCAATACAGTAAACACAGTTAAATATCAAGATGATTATAAAGAAGTAGATGCCGTACCTGCAGCGATTAAAAAATCTCTAGACGAAGCTTATCCAGGTGTAAAACTTGAAAAAGCATTTGTGAATTCAAATAAAGAATATAAAATTGAAATCACAGTAAGAGGTGAAAAATCGATTGTCTACACAGACGCTACAGGAAACATCCTTAAAAAATAACATAAAAAACTAAGCATTATGAAAAAGTTAATCTTATCAGCAGCTATTGTTTTAGGAGGCTTGTCTCTACAAGCAGCTGCTCCAGCAGAATCAATTTCGATTATTAAATCAGTAAACCTTCAGGATGCATTTACTGAAGTTGGATTAGATGCTGTTCCGGCAGCTGTAAAGTCAACTGTTGAAAAATCTTTTCCAGGTACTAAACTTGAAAAAGCATACAAAAATGACAAAAATGAGTACAAACTTGAGATTTCAAGCGGAGATAAGAAGTATACTGTTTTCACAGACGCTTCAGGAAATATCATTAAAAAATAATAAAAACAGAGCGTTATGAAAAAGTTAGCCATCGCAACAGCCATCATTTTAGGGAGCATGTCAATCTCTGTAACAGCAGAGACTTCTACTAAAAAGGTACAAACTTCGGTTTCTCTGCAAGCAGAATATACTGAGATTACTACAGATGCTGTACCGGCAGCTGTAAAAACCGCCCTGCAGACCGCTTATCCAAATGCTAAATTGGAAAAAGCATTTATTAATGATAAAAAGGAATATAAATTACAAATATCAGTTGGAGACCAAAAGGCTACTGTGTATTCAGATGTCAATGGCAACTGGTTGAAGATATAAATTAGGTGAAATTAGATTTATGTTTTTGGTGAAAAAGAGATTGCATCGTGCAATCTCTTTTTTTTTGCATAATTTTATGAAATTACAATTTTAATAGTGTTATTTTAGCAAAAAACTCCCTTTAGAACAAATGCCCAAGATATTAGTAATAGAAGATGATATTTCGTTTTGTAAATTATTAGAAAAATTTCTCCTAAAAAAATCATTCGAAGTAACAGTCGCTTTCTCTGCTGCCGAAGCACGATCAGCAATCAAAAAAGAATCTTTCGATTTGATTTTGACAGACCTTCGTTTGCCTGATTCTGACGGTATTGGTCTTATGTCTGAGTTTAAAAATGAATATCCGCATATTCCAGTTATCTTAATGACCGGTTATTCTGATGTGAACACTGCCGTAAAAGCCATCAAAAATGGTGCAGCTGATTATATCTCAAAACCCTTTAATCCAGATGAAGTTTTACTTGTAATTACAAATGCCTTAAAAGCATCGCAAGAAGTAGAGGA
This sequence comes from Flavobacterium sp. H4147, assembly GCF_029360735.1. Lineage (NCBI taxonomy): Bacteria > Pseudomonadati > Bacteroidota > Flavobacteriia > Flavobacteriales > Flavobacteriaceae > Flavobacterium > Flavobacterium sp. H4147. The sequence continues at coordinate 1,613,702 of NZ_JARKNB010000001.1, forward strand.
AGAAAACACAGAAGAAACTCCTAAACCAAAAAAAGCAGCAAAAAAAACGGTTACGGGTGAAAATGAATTTGTAAAAGGAATTTCGGTTGCTTCAAAAAAACTGCAGGATCATATTCAATTGGTAAGTCCTACCGATATGTCAGTTTTAATTATCGGCGAAAGCGGAACCGGAAAAGAAATCATCGCCAAAAGTATTCATCAGCAAAGCAATCGAAAAAACAACAATTTTATTGCGGTTGACTGCGGAGCGATTCCGAAAGAATTGGCAGCTAGTGAATTCTTCGGACACTTAAAAGGTTCTTTCACGGGAGCGATCAACGATAAAATGGGATATTTCGAAGCCGCGAACGGCGGAACTCTTTTTCTGGATGAAATAGGAAACCTTTCTTATGACAATCAAATTCAATTATTGCGTGCGCTGCAAGAACGAAAAGTAAAACCTGTTGGAAGCAATAAAGAAATAAACGTCGATATACGTATTATTACCGCTACCAATGAAGATTTACGCGAAGCAGTAAAAAACGGCGATTTTAGAGAAGATTTATACCATAGAATCAATGAATTCTCGATTCAGTCTCCATCATTAAAAGATCGTGACGAAGATTTAATGCTTTTTGCCGATTATTTTCTCGAAAAAGCCAATCAGCAGTTAAATAAAGATATTATTGGATTTTCGCCTGAAGTGGTTTCTATTTTTCAAAACTACAACTGGCCGGGAAATCTACGCGAACTTCAAAACTGCGTAAAACGTGCTACATTGTTATCTCAAGGTGATTTTATAGAAAGCGATGTGCTTCCTGTTGAATTTTTTCAGGTTTCAAAACAACAGCAAGGATTTACAGGCGCTTTTTCATTATCAGAAAATGAAAAAGAAGCCATTATTCACGCGCTCAACAGAACGCAGAATAATAAATCGGAAGCGGCAAAACTGCTTAAAATTACCAGAAAAACACTTTACAATAAACTGAAACAATACAATATCGATTAAACGATTTCTTGTTGCAGCGCTTCAAAAAGTTCGCTGGTTTTTACTTTCAAATCAGTATACACATCTTTCAGTTCTGAGATTTCTAGATTTTTCTGTTCCAGCATTTTTAAAATAGTGCCAATTTCCCTTGCTTCAATTTGTTTGAACATTGGAGCAATTCGGTGTGCAATCGAATTAATTTCAGGAATATTTTCATCTGTAATAGCATTTTCCAATAAAACCAGATTTTCTTCACTGCTGGAAATAAACGCTTTTATAACTTCTTTTAAAGCATCATTATCGTTGCCTAAAAAATCTTTCAACGTTTCAAGAGAATACAATTGTGAGGAAACCGTTTCTTCGTCGTCATTTATTTCAGTGTGTGGAAGTACATCATTATCTAAAATATGCTGAATCGTCTCCAATAAAATTTTTGGCGAATATGGTTTTTTAATCACAGTTGTAAAGCCAGCTTCGGTATATACAGATGAATCTAGATCAGTTCTTCCGGTAAGGGCAATTACAGGCTGATTTTTATAAATGCCTTTTTCAGAATTTCGGAGTTGTTTTAAAAACATAAAACCGTCCATTTCCGGCATTTGAATATCAGTGATTACAAAATCGAAATGTGTAGCTTCAATCGCTTCAATGGCTTTCACGGCACTTGTAAAAGATAAAACCTGATGCTGTTCTTGTCGTAAAACACCACTCGTTAGATTCAGTAAATTGATGTCGTCATCAATCACAATGAAAGTCTGTTTCTTGGTGTTTTTTGCAATATTTCTTTTAGCTTCCTCAACTGTAATTGGGCTGTAGTCAAAAACCAACGGAATTTTAACTTCAAATGTACTTCCCTTTCCAATAGTACTTTCCAGATTTAAACTTCCGCCTAAAAATGAAATGATCTTTTTGCAGATCGCAAGTCCTAAACCAGTTCCGCCGTATTTTTTCTCAATGCTTTCATTCGCCTGCGTAAACTCTTCAAAAACTAATTTCTGATTGCCTTTTTCAATCCCAATTCCAGTATCTTCAATTGTAATGACAAAGAAATTTTCATCTTCTGTTGCAAACGAACTGATTTTGATATGACCTTCTTCGGTAAACTTATAAGCGTTTCCGATAATATTCGTTAATATTTGTTTTAATCGGAAAGGATCCGAAACAATTCGGGTATTTAGTTTTTCATCAACATTAACAATTAGTTCAATGTCCTTTTGTTTGTAAACCGTCTGGATATTTTTAGCCGTATCTTCAATCAATTCAGGAAGATAAAAAGGGACTTTTTCTACCGTTATTTTTCCAGCTTCAATTCGGGAGAAATCCAGTAAATCCTGAACAAGCTGTGTAATATATTCAGACGAATTTTTAATATTTTTGATGAAATACGACTGTCTAGTGGTAATGTCGGAATTTCCCAAAAGTTCCGAATATCCCACAATAGTACTCAAAGGCGTTTTTAAGTCGTGGCTTACCGTAGAAATTAACTGTTCACGGCTTTTTAATAAATTCTTGGTTTTAAAATTCGCAATTTCAAGCTGTTTTTTATATAACTGCGATTTTGAATAATCGCTCACAATTAAAACAGAGAAAAACAAAGTCAGAATCAAACCTGCGATTGCCGAAGCGGTTACAATTTCGTTGACTTTTTTAAGTGATTTTTCTTTTAAAGAATTGTTTTTAATAGAATTGTTGATGATTTCGCGTTCGATTATGCGAAGTACTTTTCGAAGCTGTTCCGAAATCGCGATTTCATTTTTCAGTAATTTATTTTCTTCAAAATTCAACGTTTCTTTTTTCTTCTCGGCTTTCATTTTTACGTTGCTGAGCAGTTTTTTAGAATTCGCCAAAATAGAATCCGAAGCTTTTTTACTCAACGTATTAGTGCTGTCATCCGGAATATTCTGATTGAGATAATCGACATATTTTTGAAGAACATTTCGCTGGTAACTTCCTAATTCGTTTGGGTTTTTGGTAAAATCCTGAAGTTCGAGTTTTCGAAGATTAAACTCCATTTTGGTAATTTCGTCAATCGCGTTGTTGACAGAAACTTCGTCTTCAGCTTTGTTTTTGATGGTTTTTAACTGTCTGATGTTTTCTGTTTTTTCAGACAATAAATAGGTCACACTATCTAAAAGTGTTTTTTGATATTCGGTAGTAACAATTTGTTTTAAAGTATCGATTCTGGCTTTTAAAGAATCGGTTTCGACAAGATAATTTTTGAAATCACTTTCAGAATTGGTCTGAATGGTTTTTCGCGCCAGACTTTCCGTTTTGTACACATTCGAAAATAACTTACTTACTCGTAGAATTTTGGTTTTTTCATGCGCAATTTTATCTTCGAGTTTTTTGTAAACCACATTTTCCGAATATAAAAACCATCCCACCGTAACCACGAGAGCCAATAATGCAACATAGCTGAATAAAACCTTGAGGGCTGTATAACTTTTTTTGCTCTCCATAATATTTGTCTGGGGTTAAGGACGTTTTTAACAATTGGAATTCATCGCAATTTATTTAAAAATTCTATTTGAGGAAAGGAAATGCAAATCAAATATTTACATAATTCAAATGTGGCTAAAATAAAATAACCGCAGATTATATAAATAATACTGCGGTTATCGTTTAAAATTTTATTTAGAATTACAGCGTTTCATCTAACCATTTAAAGAATTCACCCTGCCAAACCTGTGCATTTTGCGGTTTTAAAACCCAGTGGTTTTCATCTGGAAAATACACAAAACGGCTTTTGATTCCTCTTAATTGAGCAGCCTGAAAAGCTTCTTGTCCTTGACCAATTGGCACACGGAAATCTTTTCCTCCTTGAAAAATCAAAATAGGTTTATTCCAGTTCTGAACCAAAGTTGCCGGATTAAAAGTCGTGTATGCTTTTTGTGCTACAGCATTGTCTTTTTCCCAATAAGCACCGCCAAAATCCCAGTTGTTAAAGAAAACTTCTTCAGTTGTTCCTAACATTGAAACCGTATTGAAAACACCATCATGAGCGATAAAAGTTTTGAAACGGTTTTTATGAATTCCAGCTAAATAAAATACAGAATATCCTCCGTAACTTGCACCCACACATCCTAAACGGCTTTTATCTACATAGTTTTCTTTAGAAACATCATCAATTGCAGAAAGATAATCGTCCATAACTTGTCCGCCCCAATCTTTACTGATTTGTTCGTTCCATTCAACGCCATGTCCTGGCATTCCGCGACGGTTTGGAGCAACTACTACATAACCTTTGGCTGCCATTAAAGAGAAATTCCAACGGAAAGAATACGATTGTGTCAACGGACTTTGTGGTCCTCCTTGGCAGAATAATAAAGTTGGATATTTTTTTGAGGCATCAAAATTTGGAGGAAGGATTACCCAAACCAACATTTTTTTACCGTCAGTTGTTGTAACATAACGTTTTTCTGTTTTGCTTAAGGCTAATGTTTTATAGGTTTCGGTATTGATGTTTGAGATTTGTTTCCAAGTGTTTTTCTTCAAGTTATAAGAATAAATCTCACCTGCATGGTTCATGTCAGTTCTGGTAACGATGATATCATCTCCAGAAAAACCAACTAAATCATTTACATCAAAATCTCCGTTTGTCAATTGGCGAACGTTGATCGCAATTTTAGTTAAACCAGGAAAATTAACCGAGAAAAGTTGTTTTGTTCCATCAATTGGAGCTACAAAAAATACCGTTTTTCCGTCTTTGCTCCAAATAAAATTATCTACAGTTCCGTCCCAATTTGCCGTTAAGTTCGTTTTGATTCCTTTAAACTCAACAATAATATCGTTTTTATCAGATTCGTAACCGTCACGTTTCATTTGCAGCCAAGATAAATTTCCTGTTGGAGAAAATTGTGGAGCAGTATCGTACCCTAAATTGTCTTCGGTTTTGTTAGTTGTTTTTTGAGTTTCTAAGTTGTACTCGTAAATATTGGTGTTAGTCGAAATCGCATAATCAGTTCCCGCTTTTTTCTTGCACACATACAAAATGCTTTTGCTGTCTGGCGACCAGATATAATCTTCGTCACCACCAAAAGGTTTTTGCGGAGAATCAAAAGTTTCGCCTTTCATAATGTCAGTTCCTTTTGCCCCGTCTTTGTTTTCTTTATAAAAAACGTGGTTAAATTTGCCTTCATTCCAAGTATCCCAATGGCGGTAATCTAAACCATTATAAATTTGAGCATCCGATTTGTCCAGACTTGGGTAGAAATCTTTTCCTAAAACTTTCTCGATTTTTACCTCCTCATTGTAAACGACAAATTTTCCGTCAGGCGAAATATTTTTGTCTTTTAGAACATCTTTTGTGTCTTTGATTTCAGTGGCATTACCTCCGTTTACGGGAATAATATAAAGTTTAGAAGTCGATTTATTATCGGCTACAGAAGGCGTTGAAACCTTGTAAACGATATTTTTTTCATCTTTCGAAAGTCCGAGCGGAGTTACTCGTCCTAATTTCCATAACAATTCCGGAGACATTACATTTTGTCCAATAGCATTTAAACTCATCATTATTAAGGTTGTTACTACTACTTTTTTCATAATAAAAATTCTATTTTTTTGTGTGCTAAAAATACAACAATTAAATTCCAATTAGTTAAATTCCAAATTCCAAAAATGTTAAAGTTAATGTAAGTTTTTCCGCCACGAATTCACGAATTTTTATTCTCAAAGATTGTCAAAAATAATTCGTGAATTGCTTCGCTGTTCGCTATCGTTCGTGTTCAAATTCCAATTGTCACCCTGAGCGAAGTCGAAGGGCACAACCAGAAAGTGGCTTCGACTCCGCTCAGCCTGACAGCGTAAGCAAAATTTTAATTGGAATTTGGAATTTAAAATATTGGAATTTATCTAAAAATTGTAATTTAACCCAAGATTGGAATTTGGAATTTAAATATTGGAATTTATCAAAAATATGGAACTAAGCTACTGGGAACTAAAAAACTGGTTCGCAAATATTGATTATACTATTGTAGGCAGCGGAATCGTGGGTCTGCATACCGCATTGCGCTTGCGCGAAAGATTTCCTACTGCTAAAATTCTGGTTTTAGAACGCGGAATGCTGCCACAAGGAGCCAGTACCAAAAATGCTGGTTTTGCTTGTTTTGGGAGTTTGTCTGAAATTATGGATGACCTCAAAACACATTCAGAAGATGATGTTGTGGCATTGATCGAAAAACGCTGGAAAGGACTTCAATTACTTCGAAAAACGCTGGGAGATCAGGCAATTGATTTTAAACCTCACGGCGGATATGAATTATTTTTGAAAGAAGACGAATTTGGGTTTAGCGAATGTGTTTCTAAAATCCCGTTTATCAATGAAATTTTAAAACCGCTTTTTAAAGCCGATGTTTTTTCGAAAGAAGTAGATCGATTTGGATTTTCGAATATTCAGGAGTATTTAATTTTTAATCCGTTTGAAGCACAAATTGATACCGGAAATATGATGCAGGAATTGTTGAAGCAGGCAGTTTCGGCAGATATTTTAATCTTAAATCAGCAGACTGTAAAATCGTATGCCGATGCTGGAAATCATGTTGAAGTTGTCGTAAACGATTTTAGCTTTAAAACCCAAAAACTGCTTTTTGCAACTAATGGTTTTGCAGGTGAATTGACAAAAGGAGAGGTTAGACCAGCACGAGCGCAAGTGCTTATTACAGAGCCAATTCACAATTTAGATATCAAAGGAACGTTTCATTTAGATCGCGGGTATTATTATTTCAGAAATATTAATGATCGTATTTTATTAGGCGGAGGCCGAAACCTTGATTTTGAAGGTGAAACCACAACCGAATTTGGACAGACGAAAATTATTCAAAATAAATTGGAAGATTTACTGAAAAATGTAATTTTACCAAATCAGGATTTTCAGATTGCGCACCGATGGAGCGGTATTATGGGAATTGGAAATAGTAAGAATCCTGTTGTAACGCAACTTTCTGAAAATGTGTTCTGCGGAGTACGTTTGGGTGGAATGGGAGTAGCAATAGGAAGTTTAATAGGAACAGAATTAGCAGATTTAATATAATGGCAGCAACCAAAAAACCAGCACCTAAAAAACCCGCAGCAAGCAAATCTAAACCAAAATCGTCGCCAAAGAAAAGCAATCGATCTTTTGGCGAAAAAGTAAAATGGTTTTTTATCAAAGCCGCTTTGTGGTTTTTTGGCATTTCGATTGCTTCGGTTGTATTTTTTAAATACGTTCCTGTTCCGTTTACACCTTTAATGCTCATTCGCGCCATCGAAAATAAAATGGACGGAAAAGAAGTGTATTTTGACCACGACTGGGAACCAATCGAGAAAATTTCGATGAATCTGCAAAAAGCCGTTATCGCCAGTGAAGATGGAACTTTCTTAACTCATAATGGCTTTGATTTTAAAGCACTTCAAAAAGCATATAAAAGCAACGAACGCGGACGCCGAATTCGAGGCGGGAGTACTATTTCGCAGCAAACGGCTAAAAATGTCTTTTTATGGCAGGGGAAAAGTTATTTCCGTAAAGGTCTTGAAGCATATTTTACGGTCTTGATCGAATTGATCTGGGGCAAAGAACGTATCATGGAAGTGTACTTAAACAGTATCGAAATGGGTGACGGAGTGTACGGAGCTTACGCCGCAACAGAACATTGGTACCGCCGAGATGCTTCGAGTTTAACACCTATGCAGGCAGCAGGTATTGCGGCGATTCTGCCCAACCCAAGAAAATTTAAAGCGACTGGTTCGTCAAGTTATATCAATAGAAGAAAAGAACGAATTGTACGCGAAATGCGTTACGTTGGAAAAATAAATTACAATGGCAAAGAGAAGTAAAAATGCGATTTTTGCTTTTCTGATATTAACCACAACGTTGACTTTTGGACAAGGAAAAACTACTGAAATAGGTTTTATAACCGATAATGATTTATACACATCGTCTAAAAATGATATGTATTACACGAACGGACTTGAAATTTTTTACCGATTTTTAAGCAAGAACAACAACGAGAAAATAAACAAAGAAATCACCGAATTTAGAGTAGGGCAGTATCTTTATAATCCACGATTTATTAATAAAGAAGCTGTTGATATAAACGACCGTCCGTTTGCGGGATATCTTTTTGCTGAAGTTGGAAAAAGCTTTTTCTACCAAAGTGAATCCGTTTTGAAGACTGATTTTCAGGTTGGATTTGTAGGTCCGAATTCGCTTGGAGAAGATTTACAGAAAGGTTTTCACAACATGATTGGCTATAAAAAAGTGTACGGCTGGGATAACCAGATTCATAACGCTTTGGGATTGCAGGCGCATGTTGTCTATTCTAAAAAAATGTTTCCATCAAAACATAACGATTTTATAGATCTTCATTTTCAGTCAGAAGCGAATCTGGGAACTATTTTTACAGGAGTTTCTACAGGATTTATGGCGAGATTTGGATTTAAAAAACTGCTTCCCATATACGATTCGAATATGTACGATGCTTCGGTAAATGCCAATGCACAACCTGATATTCGAGAATTTTATTTCTACGCAGCGCCAAGTGTCAATTATCAATTTTACGATGCTACAATCGAAGGCAGTATGTTTAACGATACAAGTCCGCTTACTTTCGACTTAGAACCGCTTCGTTTTAATGCCGAAGCCGGTTTAAAATACCGACGCAATAATTTCAATATTTCATACTCTTTCATCTACCGCGGAAGAGAATTAAATGATCCAGGAATCGATACCAATTCAGGATATTTTTACGGATCGATTCGATTGGGATTTTTGTTGAGATAGTTTGGTGTGTAAAATTTCTGCTTTATTGTTTGATATAAACTCCTTCCAAATAACTGTTTGAGGTAATTTTTGTATTTGAATTCTTAGTGAAACTAAATGTAGTTTTAGTATCTCCTAATGTATAAATAGCATTATAACTATTATTATTAGATGTCTGTTTAACTTCTGAAGCTATAGAAACGCCGGTATTATATTTATAATAATCGTTCATTACTTCCTTCATTGAAGTCGTTACGCCATTAACCGTATATTTTATATCATCTTCTGTAAAAATATACGTGGTATCTCCATTTGACCATGTTCCAATAATCCACGCTGGCGGATTTGAGTTTGTCTGTTTTTTGTTTTCAGAATTGTCATCGTTTGACGAACATGAAACTAAAGTAAGTATTGTGAATGCGAAAAATAAAATTATCTTTTTCATTGTATTTCTCTATTGAATTATTTGGCAAAAATAACTTGACCATTTATAATGAAATCCCCGTAGAAGATTTATAATGGATAAAATAAGACAGATCTACAAATCAAAAGTTTATTTCTAAATTTTAAGAAATAACTTTTTAAGATAAAGTCCCTACGGGACAATGTTTATGCGGGATATTTGGGATCTACCAATATTTAATATCTACCGATATTAATTTCCACTGTATTAATTCTAACGGATATCTATAAATTCTACCAATATTCATTTCTACGAAATAATCCGCTAGGAGAAATCCGCCACTATTTAATATTTGCCGATATCAATTCGATGCATAATTCCCACGAATATCTATGAATATTAATTCTACCGATAATCAATTTCTAAGAAATGCTCCGCTAGGAGTTTAATATCGGTAGGATATAAACAAACCGCTGAAATGTATCCCATAGGGATTATATTGAATTTTTGAATGAAAATTTTGTATCTCTAATTCTTTTATCGTAATATTGCGATATAAAATTAAAATACGATGGGAGTTACTAAAACAGAGCATTTTACCGAAACACAAAATCAAATTGCTGTAATAGCTAAAGCTTTGGGACATCCTGCAAGAATTGCAATACTTGAATATCTGTTAAAAGTAAATGAATGTATCTGCGGTGATATTGTAAATGAACTTCCACTTGCACAAGCAACAGTTTCTCAGCATTTGAAAGAATTAAAACTTGCAGGTATCATAAAAGGAAATATCTCAGGAAATGCTATTTGTTATTGTATTGATGAGAAAACTATAGAAATATTAAATACTTACTTTTTGAATATCACAGAAACTATTTCGAAATCAAAATGTTGTTAAGACATTTTTTTTGATATGTATTATCGCAATATTGCATTTAACCGATAAAATAGAAAATATGAAATTATCAGAAATAAAACAGATTTTGCCAGAATTACAAAATGTTGAATTTCAATTAGAAAATGGAACTTTTGTACCAGAACATTTTCACGTAACTGAAGTTGGAATTATTAAAAAACATTTCATTGATTGTGGTGGTGTAATTAGAGAAGAACAGGTTGTAAACTTTCAACTTTGGAACGCTAATGATTTTGAACACCGATTAAAACCAGCCAAGTTATTACACATCATAGAGCTTTCTGAATCTAAACTTGGTATTGGAGATTTTGAAATTGAAGTTGAATATCAAAGTGATACAATTGGAAAGTATGATTTGGCTTTTAACGGGAAAATATTTGTTCTTCAAAATAAAACAACAGCGTGTCTGGCTCAAGATTCTTGTGGAATTCCAACAGAAAAAATGAAAGTAAATTTAGGAGATTTAAAAAATGATGTTTCATGTTGCACGCCAAATTCAGGATGCTGTTAAGAAATGAAAATAAAAATCAGTAAATATAAAAAAGTAATTATAATTACCACTTCGATTATTGTATTGCAGCTCATTTTTGGTTTTGATCCCAAATTCTGTATTATAAATATTGTGTGGTTGTTTGTTTAAAATTATGAAAAAGAAAATACTAATACTTTGTACCGGAAACAGCTGTAGAAGCCAGATTGCAGAAGGTTATATGAGATTTTTTGCAGGTAACAAAGCCGAAATTTACAGTGCTGGAGTAGAAACTCATGGAGTAAATCCGAAAGCTGTTTTAACTATGAAAGAAGATGGAATTGATATATCAAATCATACTTCTAACCATATTGATGAATATAATAATATCGATTTTGATTTTGTTATTACGGTTTGTGATAATGCAAAAGAAAGATGTCCTTTTTTTCCAACAAAAGCAGAAAAATTTCATTACAATTTTCCAGATCCTGCAAAGGCAACAGGAACAGATTTAGAAGTAAAAGAAGAATTTAGAAAAGTGAGGCAATTGATAAAAAAATATTGTCAAGATTTTGTCGAGAAAAATTTGAATTAAATATTTTCACCAACAAAAAAGCCATTCCTGAAAAAGAAATGGCTTTTTTGCTATATTAAATTGAAAGACTATTTCTCCTTCAATATTTTCTCTAAGTATTCAACTTTATCTTTTTCGGCTTGAACCAATCGCTCGTAAAGTTCTACAACTTTATCTAAAGGATTAAAGTTGCAAATTGCTCCACTGGCAAAATTTCCAAAATTTCCATGACTATCTGTGAATGTGTTGAAGTAATTAATTACATTTTCTTCTGAAAAACTTTTTATTGCTTCTACCGTTACACCAAGTGCTTTTGCTATTTCGATAAGTTTATCTTCGTCTATAGTTTCGCTGTTTTCTATCGCCGATATAGTTTGCTGGCTTGTACCCATAGCATACGCTAATGCTTCTTGTTTCATGTCGCGAAGTTCACGAATACGGCTTATTTTTCGCCCTATGTGATTTGGTTTTGTTGCTGTGCTCATAATTCAAAGGTATTTAAAATTTGGTTACAAAATAGCCTTTCGTAAAAAACAGCTTTTTTGAAGTAAATTACAATTTTGCTTTATTAGAATGAAACAAAAATACAATTTTTCATACAATTTTAAGATTAATTGATTTTTAAAACACCTAACTTTGCACTAACAAATTGTGTATCAGTTATTCATGTTTTAACTTATATAAATAGATTCGAAATTTGTACCATTGAAAAAAAATGAAAATATTTTGAAAACGTGGGTGATAGTGATTTGATTTTTGGTATTAAGGAAATAAAACGTTTATATGGAAACGATATCTGACAATGATTTACTGAAAGAGCTTAAAACGGGAGAAAGCAAATCGTATAGATTGCTGTATAAGTTTTATTTCCCTTCTGTTGCTTCGTATATAAAGCAAAATAACGGAAATATTGAAGATGCCGAAGATATTTTTCAAGAAGCTATAATGGTATTATTTCAAAAAGTGAAAGAACCTCAGTTTGTTTTAACATCATCTTTAAAAACCTATTTGTATGCTATTTCTAAAAATTTATGGCTCAAAAAACTTCGTGATACTAGAATAAAAATTATCGACGATGAACAAAGTCTGTCAGATTATAAAAAAGAAGTAACATTTTTAGAAACAGAATCGGAAAATTTAAGAGAAGAAAAACTGGAAAATTGGCTGCAAAAAATTACAAGTCATTGCCAGAATATAATCCGAGCTTTGTTTTTTTATGAAGTGCCAATGCAGCATTTGATGGTAAAAATGGGCTGGAAAAATCCACATTCGGCAAGCAATCAAAAACATAAATGTATTCAGCAAATAAAAAAAGTAAAAGAAGATGAGGCGTAAGAGCCTCTTTTTTTTTGAAAAAAAAATATTTTCTTTTTAAATGGGTGACTTTTTTAAATTATGGGTATCAATACTTATAACTTAAAAATAAAGTACGATGTTAAAATTAATTTCTGCCTATATGATAATGGCGGTAAGTTTTCTGTCATACGGACAGCAAACAAAAGGTAATCAATCCACAGCGGTTGAAACGAAAATAATTGCAGTTGTAAACAAAGCCAACTGGTGTAGTGTTTGCAAAGCAAATGGCGAAAGATTTCAAAACAACATTATGCCTTATACTACAAAAGGTGTAGCGATTGTAATTAACGACATGACTGATAAAAATACTATCGAGCAGTCAAAAGAAAACCTGAAGAAATCTTCTCTTTACAAACAGATTTATAAAACCAACCGAAAAGGAGTAGGCCGAATGCTGCAAAGCTGTGGTCTTGTTGACGGAAAAAATAAATCTATGGTAACTGGTATCGTAACTTTTATAGATGCCAAAACGCTTAAAGTAGTAAACGAAACAAGTATCGCAGCTACAGATGCAGAAATAAAAACCATTATTGATAATCTTTTAAAAGCATAAAAAAATGAAAACTAGAACAAAACTAATTCTTTGTATTATTTCAGTAGCCTTAACAGCAATGTGTATTTATCACTTCTGGGGTTAAATTAATTCATATTTAAAAGGAAAAAAAATGAAAGAATCATTAAATGTTTGGCGTATTAAGGAGTTTGAAGGCGATGGAATAAGCTGTCCAATAGTACCTGCAAATTTACCTTTTCATAAAAAATTTATCCTTTTCTTTTTCAGGTTTGGCGTTTGCCCAATGTGTGTTATGATGAGTTTAGGATATAACATTTCGAAACTTTTTAAAAAGAAACTAGCTAATTAAAAGCCTGATAAAATAAAATTCCCCGTAAAGTCACTGATCTTTACGGGGAATTTTTTATTTTCTGATATATTGAAGTAATGTGAATTAATCCAGATTATCTAAATCCATTTCTTTCGCCAGCTGATCCCATTTTTTGTTTAGGAAATTTTTGGTTTGTTCTAAAAATTCTGGATTTACATCTTTTAAGACTTGGGCTTTTGGATTTAATATTGCTTTTCCGTTTTCGAAATAAATATGCGCATGAACAGCATCATCTCCCCAAAAGAAAGGAAAAACAATTGCCATATTTTCTGGACTTTCGGTAACGTACTTTTCCATGCTGATGATAAAAGCAAACATCGGAATCATTTCTGAAAAGTTTTCACTAAAAAACATCATTCCCCAATGCCATTCTTCAGTTGCTTCATCGTAATCAGAAAAAGCCATCGCTTCTGGATAATTAATCCAACCGTCAATAACTTCCTGATTAATGTTGTCATTGTATGTGTAAAGTTCTTTCTGAGTCAATTCTGATTTCGAATACATCTCACGGCTGTCCCAATAGTCAAGCCAGTTTTTGTTTAATTCTGGTTTTTCCAGCGGACTATTTAAAAATTTTTCTAACTGTGGTTTTGTGATTTTGACTTTGCAGTATAATGAACTTAATTCAGACATGATTTTAGGGTTTTGTTGCTAATTATATTTATTGCAAATAAATTTTTGTTGAAATATTTTTTATATCAATTTAGTCCCAACGGCTTAAATTTCCTTGGGCTCTTTCAAAAAGTTCTTCAAGAACATTTTCAAGGGATCTTTCAGGAAGACCTGATTCTAAAAGTTTAAGTAGTTGATTTTTAGTCTTTCCCAAATCATCTTGATGAGAATACAAATTCATGAAATGGCCCTTTTTATCAAAAATAACATACTCTCCGCTTTCATAATTGTCTTCTTCAGACATAATCCAGCCAATACAAGGAAAAGCTTTGTTTATTTTTTCGGTTTCTTCTTCGGTCAGGAGTTCATATTGCTGAAATTCGGGTCTGTCATTTCCCCAAAAAGCAATAATCATATCGATAATTCCGATCGAGTTGTGTTCAAGTTCCGCTCGTTCCTGAATTTGATTAAAAAGATTTTCAGGAGAAAAAATACGGAAGATTTCATCCGATTCTATTCCGCCCACCGTTTTGTAAAAAGTGATTAATTCTTCGGGAATAGGCAGCGAAAAATAAGGCGTAATCATTTCGATTTCCTCATTTGTGGCAGGAGCTAATTCATGGATTTCATCATATTCAAGTTCACATTCAGTAATACGGTTTTTAATTTCTTCCATTGTATATAGTATAATTTTGTAATTGTGATTGTAATTGTGATTGTAATTGTAATTCTTATCTCTTAATGACGATTATCGCACTGCAGATAAATTTCTTCATTTGATTTATCGATAATTGAAATTCCCGGACAGCCAAATGATTCATATAAAAAACCGAACACAACTTCTGGTTTATTTTTAAAAAGCTTCCCCGTCCATTGATTAATTGTTTCTGGACTTTCTTCATAATTTAATGGAGAAGGAGAAGTTCCTTCGCTCTGGCTGTATAATTTTTCAATTATAATTTCTTTTGTTTTAGCATCGGTTACCAAAAGACGTCTGCCAAAAAGAATTTTTCGATTGTCTAAATAATCCTGAAGAAAATAATCATAATTAGCTGTTTTAAAAGCGTAAGTAGTTCCTTTTGAAGTTCCTTTTAACGTTTTTTGATCTTCGCCTTTTAAGGCTTTCGAAGGAAAATCTTTAGCAGTAATTTTTTTCCAGTCAATCGGAACTAATTTTTGTTTCGCAAACGGATTTTCTTTGCCTACATATACGATCGCATCACGATAATATTCGCTGAAACCTTTGAGGTATTTTATATTGATTTCGAAACCAATCATATAATCATAATTGTGATACGGCCAATCTTCTTCAGATGAATATCCGTTTAAATAAGCGGCCGTTTTTAGATTTTTAACTAAAAAAGAAGCGAGTTTATTTTTGGCATAATCATAAACAAATACCGAATCACTTTCAGAAATATTGGTTTTAGATAAAAATCTTTTTCTGTAATTTTTTTCGAACGTAAAATATTGAGCCTTCAGTTTGCCTATTTTTTCAATATTTGGTAACGCAAGTGTATCATTTTCTTCGCCTACAGGATAAATATCCGAAAGGGAAACAAAAGCAACATCGCTGCTATCTTTTGGCATAAGCGTAAATAAATTGATGCTTTCTTTTGGTGAACTTTGTTCTTGGTTTTGTAAAGTATCATTTTCAACAACTGCATTTTCTGCCGAAGGTGTTTCAATGGTTTTATTTTCTTCTTTTTTGCAGGAAACTATAAAAAGAAATGAAATGACAATAATGGCGTGGTATTTTAAATTCATAGGACTATAAAGGTTTAGAAATATTTTTGTGAATAGTATGCAAACTAAATGCCGTAACAGCAGATAACACTAAAATAGGTAAAATAGAGTATGAAATTGTATGTTGTATTTCTTCGCTAAATGTATAAGTGCTCCAAGAAGATTCGCGGTCTACAAAAATGACATAATTCCAGAAAAACCAAACTGCAATTAAAAACAGAAGTTGTAGGCTGTTTTTCCAATAGACATTTTTGATCAATGAAAGAATAAGCAATACAATGATTAAAAATACAGTGGTGAAAATAGAAATAAAATTGACATCGCTAGAAAAAGAACAATCAAGACATTCGCTCGATATTTTTTCGGAAAAACTTCTCATTGCCCAATATATTTCTAAGTAAGTAGCTGTAAACAAAAGTATTGCTATTAAAGTGTATTTCTTTAAAAGATGAATGGTTTTATTTGAAAACGGTTGGCTCATTTGAAAATCTTCGGTAATATTTGTTTACAATTCACACAAAAATATAAAACATTTCTTAAAGAAATATCCTTCAAAAATTATATTGGTTTTAAAACGAAATATAATCAGAAAAGATATGCTTAACCTTTTGATAATATGATCTATAGGTTAATTTTTTACTTTTAATAAAAAATAGAGCTATGGATATCAATTGGACTATAATAGGAATAGTGGCTGCACTGGTAATTATTTTGGTTATTCTAACAGTTAGAAAAAATCAGAAAGAAAAAAAGAAACTAACTGACTTACTGAATAATGATTTCAAAAAAACTGAGGAAGATGAGGTGAATGCTGAGGATTCGGCAGATGAGAAATAGCAATCATAATTTCAATAAAAAGATAAACCCTTGTAAGTTTTACTTTACAAGGGTTTATATTTTGGTGGAGAATACCGGATTCGAACCGGTCGCCTCTACGCTGCCAGCGTAGCGCTCTAGCCAAATGAGCTAATCCCCCTGATTTTGTTTTGTTGAGAATACTGGATTTGAACAGTCGCCTTCCCGATTTTTCATCGGGACGCTCTAGCCAAATGAGCTAATCCCCCAAAATGGTCATAACAAATAAAATCAATTAATTGTCAAAAAACAAATTTCGCAGCGTTTCAGGAGAATTATTTTTCAAAAGCGTAACTTTACCTTTAAATCTATTTTTATGAGTTTAGAAAATCTAAATGGAAGTTTAGAAACTTCTTTTCAAAATACAATTGCAACAGTACAATTTGGGCATCCTGCCAGCAATTCTTTTCCGCGTCAATTATTGGATAAACTTACGGCAGAGATTAATTCGTTGAGCCGAAATGAAACCGTATCTGTTATTGTTTTAAAGAGCGAAGGAGCTAAGGCTTTTTGTTCTGGCGCTTCGTTTGATGAACTTTTGCAGGTTGAAAATGAAGAACAGGGAAAAGAATTTTTTTCTGGTTTTGCTCATTTACTCAATGCAATGCGTAACTGCAGTAAATTAATAATCGGACGTGTTCAAGGAAAAGCCGTTGGAGGAGGAGTAGGAATTATATCGGCCTGTGATTACGTTTTTGCTGCGAAAGAAAGCGATGTAAAATTATCAGAACTCGCCATCGGAATTGGACCTTTTGTAATTGAACCCGCCGTTTCCAGAAAAATTGACAAAACAGCAATGACCGAAATGACGCTGGCGCCACACGAATGGAAATCTGCAGAATGGGCTTTTCAAAAAGGGCTTTTCTCAGTTTTATGCGAAGCATCTGCTTTAGATGCAGAGGTTGAAAGTTATGCTCAAAAACTAAGTTCATACAATCCCGAAGCTTTACACGAAATGAAAAAGATCATTTGGGAAGGAACTGAAACTTGGGAATCGCTTTTATTCGAACGTGCCGCTATAACAGGAAAATTAGTTTTGTCTGATTTTACAAGAACGGCTTTATTACAATTTAAAAAATAATCTTTGGATAATGTCCTGCAAGGTTTTCAAAACCTTGTAGGTTTTTGATTATTACAATAGAAAATTAAATACATTAATATACCTACAAAGTTTTAAAAACCTTGCAGGATAAAAAAAAATAAAATGAAACTCATTTCCCTATTCCAAAACGTAGACGTTGCGGAAAAAATTAAAAATGCTCCAGACAGCGGTTATCAAATAGGCGTTTTGATTGGATCTTTTATTCCGTTTGTTATTTTAATCGGGATTGCTTACTGGCTGTATAACCGTGCTAAAAAAAGAGATGAAAACGGTTATTAATTTGTAAATTTGCAAGCTTAAAATTAAAAATCGATGAGTAATATCAGAATTACAAAACAATTTAGTTTCGAAACCGGTCACGCGTTGTACGGTTACGACGGAAAATGCAAAAATGTTCACGGGCACAGTTATAAATTATCAGTAACTGTTATTGGTTCTCCAATTACGGATCGATCGAATGTGAAATTCGGAATGGTGATTGATTTTTCGGATCTAAAGAAGATTGTAAAAGAAGAAATCGTCGATCAGTTTGATCACGCAACTGTTTTCAATCAGACTACACCGCATGTTGAACTGGCAAATGAATTAAAAAACCGCGGTCATCATGTCATTTTAGTAGATTATCAGCCAACCAGCGAAAATATGGTGGTTGATTTTGCCGAAAGAATCATGGCACGTTTACCAAAAGGAATTTCTCTTTTCTCACTAAAACTTCAAGAAACCGAATCTTCATTTGCAGAATGGTACGCTTCTGATAATTTATAATTAAGTTAGAAGCTAAATGTTTAAAGTTAAAGGTTATAACCGAAAACGAGTAACATTACACTTCTGACTCATAACTCCCCCCAACGTATAACTTCTAACCCATCTATGAAAAAAATATATTTTGCTTCAGATCAGCATTTTGGTGCGCCAACTCCTGAATTGAGTTTACCGCGGGAAAAGAAATTCGTGGCTTGGCTGGATGAGGTTAAAGAAGATGCCGAAGCCATTTTTTTGTTAGGAGATTTATTTGATTTTTGGTTTGAATATAAAACAGTTGTTCCAAAGGGTTTTGTGCGCATTTTAGGAAAACTGGCTGAAATTCGTGACAGCGGAATTCCGATTTATTTCTTTGTTGGAAATCATGATTTGTGGATGAATGATTATTTCGAAACCGAATTGAATATTCCGGTCTATCATGATAATAAAGAATTTACCTTTAACGGAAAAACGTTTTTAATTGGTCACGGAGATGGAAAAGGACCTGGTGATAAAGGATACAAAAGAATGAAAAAAGTCTTTACCAATCCATTTTCAAAATGGCTTTTCCGCTGGCTTCACCCAGATGTTGGTGTAAGTTTAGCTCAATATTTATCCGTTAAAAATAAATTGATTTCTGGCGATGAAGATATTAAGTTTTTAGGCGAAGAAAAAGAATGGCTGATTTTGTACGCTAAGCGAAAGCTGGAAACCAAACACTATAATTATTTTGTCTTCGGACATCGACATCTGCCAATGATTCGTTCCGTTGGTGAAAATTCCGAATATGTTAATTTAGGCGATTGGATTGGCTATTTTACGTACGGCGTTTTTGATGGTGAAAAATTTGAAATTAAAGAATACAAAAAATAATTACTTTTTCGCATTTGGATAAATCCCAATTTTATGCGTTCTCAAAATATAATTCGATAATTGTTTGCTGTTTGAAAGCTGAAAACTAATCGCATTTGATGATTTTTTCGGCATGTGGCATTCAATACAATTATTAGCCATTAACTTCTCAGGCATTATTTTTAAAGTCGTTTCGTTGTGTCGTAATCCTTGGTGACAACTCATACAGATTTTTGAGTACGAAGCCATACTTTTAGAAGCATTTTCATGTGGATTGTGGCATGTAATACAATCCATTTTTTGACTGTTGGCAAAACATTTACTTTGCGCCATTAATCGAAATTGATTTCCATGCACATCAAATTGAGTGGTATCGTTTATACTTCTTGTTTCACGGAAATAATCAGATAAATGATCTCCGGGTTTAAAATCAAAACGAGATTTTAATTTCATACCATCGTTTCCTGCATGACAAAGCGCACAGGCGTCTAGTTTTTGTTCTCTGCTTAAAGTTTTAAAACTCGTAATGCTATTGGCAGCTTTTACGTTTGGATTTTTTAAATGAAATTCAACGTGTTTTTTGGCTGGACCATGGCAGCGCTCGCAGTCAATTCCGTACACAATTGTTTTTTTGTCTACAACATCTTCAACTTCCATTGACATAAAATTTCGGTCTGCCGAGCTTTGATTAAGCGCTCTGGAACTAATATTGGAACTATGGCAAGCATAACAATCCTTAACTACCATTCGGTCAAAATAAGGTTTGTCGGCAGGAAAACCTGGACTTGTAGCCCAATTGTTTATAGAATGGTAAAAAGATACTGGAAGTTCGTAGGTATTGTTGTTTTTCCAGTAAACAGAAGTTTGCGCGTGTTTGGTTCCAAAAACGATTTCAAATTTATATCTCGCTGTTTCTTTGCCGTTTTTATATAAAACCTGATACAAACTATCGCCATCTTTTTCCATGACTAGTCTGGTGTCTTTATCGTAAATGAAAGTATGATTTTTCGAATCGAAATCGCCAGAAACATTTTCTAAAATAGCTGGCGCCGTCGCTTTAAAATGCGAACTTTTGAAAGCCATTTCAGATTGCACTTTATGGCATTGAATACAGCTTTCAGATCCTGCATAATCAGTTCCGCGAGGATCAATATATTCTTCGGATTTGTTATTGCAGCTGACAAAGAGAATTGCCAGAATTGCTAAGGTTAGTCGAAATACAGCTTTTTTCATTGCTGTAAATATACTTTTTTTTGAATGGAATCAAAATATATTTCAATAATGAAAAAATGTTGTTAAAATATTTGCAATACTTCTTAATTCATCCCAACGCCATACACATATTCGTCAAGTTCGATTTTAAATAAAGAACCTTCGACCAAATCTTTAATCGATTTTAATTCGGTCATCGAAACAGCTAAATCTATTGAATTACATGGTGTTTTCAATAGAAATTTATGACAAGAATATTTCATTTCGCAGGTTTCACAACATGTGTTTTCGATCATGCTATCTTCTATTAAATCACAAAAATGATTTAATTCTTGAATGGTAAAATAAAAACCAGTTTCCTTAAAAACCAATTGCACTTTATCGAGAATTGGCTGACTGTTTTGTTTCCAGTAAAAGGCTATTCCAAAATTGTTATGATATATTTGCTCTATTTCTCTCATCGTAAATCCTTTTATTTCAACAAATATAAATATTATTTATATTAATTCTAAATAAAAAAATCATAAAAGTTTGAAAAACTTTTTCACTCGCCAATGCATTATAAGAGCTAAAAAGTTTGGATTTGTTGCGTAAGATGAGGTAGAAATAATTTAGTTCATTCTCTTATTGAATTTAATTCATTCTAGTGAATTAGAAAATTATCTTGAAAGCTCACTTTGTTAAATGAACTTATATTTCTTATATGGTTTAAAAAAAGATTATTTCAGCCAATTTTTTAAGTTGGAAAGAAACGCTGCCTGTTGGTCAACAAATAAATAATGTGAGCAATTATCAAGGAAAGCAAAGTGTTTCTCACCCATTATTGCTTTTATAGAATTAATTTGTGCTGATGAAAAAATGCCATCATCCTTTCCGTAAATTCCATAAATAGGGACGCCAGCAGTTTTGATTTTCTTTAAAAAAGGTCTGCTGTCGATATTGTTTTGTTTTTCATTTTGATAAAAAACCAATGGAGCATTTTTATTTCGAATGTTGGTCTTGTAAAATTCTCCAGCTTCATAATCGGCGTATAGTTTTTTAGATGCTGCAGTTGGATTTGGCATTTTAAAAAAGCCATTTTCTCCTGCAAGTTCGTAACATCCTTTTCTATATTCGGCAGAATTTTTATTTAGATTCTCTACAATACTGATTTTCTTCAATTGTTCAGAATCAGTATTGTATTTTTTCTTCAATGTATTTAAAATATGATCATAGGTTTCTTGTTGCGAAAACAAAGCACCAGCCAAAACCAAAGCGCTCACATTTTGCGGATATTTATTGGTATAAAGTGTTGCAACTAAACCGCCAAAACTATGACCTAATATAATTGCTTTCTTTAAATGATGTGCTGCATAAATCGAATTTAAATCCTGAAAAGCTTCTTCGAAAGTAAATTTCGCATTTGGATCTGCAGATCTTCCTTCACCTCTTCGATCGTAAGCAATTACATAAAAACCTAAATCAGCTAGTTTTTGAGCTGTGGTTCCTTCAAACAAAGTCGCATTGCCGCTTGGTCCGCCGTGAATAAAAATTATAGCTTTATTCTTTTCTTTTCCGTAAGTTTTGATGTAAAGGTTTTGCGCCTGTGCGAAAAGCGAAATAGTAAGAAATAAAACGGTTACTAATGATTTCATTATATAGATTGAAATTCTTTGATAATTTATATTTAACCTGTTGGATGAAAATTTTTTAACACATAGAAACATAGCCTTTAGAGAATCAATAAAAGTATTTCGCTTAGAATATTTCACATAGAGCTATGTGTTAAAGCTTGCTTTTTCTATAATCTTAATCAAAAGCAATAAAAATCTATGTTTCTGTGTGTTTAAATTAAATTTTGTTCCATTCCACCTAAAGGGTTTAATAAAATTAATTTACTCCAATTTATGGTGTTCATCCATATCTCTTTTCAAATCTAAATTTCTAAAGGTTGGCGATTTTAAGGCAGTAACGATTACTGTTAAAAGCGTAACACTTCCTCCAAAAACAACTGATGTTACAACGCCCATCAACTTAGCCGTTGCACCACTTTCAAAAGCACCTAATTCGTTTGAAGATCCAACAAAAATGGAGTTAACGGCACCAACGCGTCCGCGCATATGATCTGGAGTTTTAAGCTGTAAAATAGTCTGACGGATAACAACAGAAATTCCATCAGCCAATCCGCTTAAAAATAAGGCGAAAACAGAAAGCCAGAAATAAGTCGATAATCCAAATAAGATGATTGATAAACCAAAAACAAAAATGGCAATTAAAAGTTTCTTTCCAGCATTTTCATACAAAGGCACATAGGCCGAAACTAACATCGTAATAAAAGCACCCACAGCAGGAGCAGCTCTTAAAATGCCGAAACCTTCAGGACCTACTTTTAAGATGTCTTGTGCAAAAACGGGCAATAGTGCAACGGCTCCTCCAAAAAGTACCGCAATCATATCTAGTGATAATGCGCCCAAAACAATTTTGTTTTTAAATACAAATGTCAAACCTTCCATAAGACTATCTTTTATAGATTCTCCCATTTTCGGATTTATAATTGGCTTTTGGCTGATTTGTGATAAGGCAATTAACGAAAGAATCGAAAATCCAAAAACCAAACACATGGACCAATGAACACCAATCCAGTTGATAGAGAATCCGGCCAACGCTGGTCCCATAACAGCTCCAATCTGCCATACCGAACTGCTCCAAGTTGCAGCATTTGGATATACTTTTTTAGGAATAATTAATGATAAAAGTGAGAAGATGGTTGGTCCCATAAAAGAACGTACGATTCCGCCAAAAAACACAAGAGTATAAATTGAATATAAAATGTAATCTTTAGAGAAATCACCCACTACTCTTGGCCAAGTCAATAAGAAAAGACCAAAACTAATTACTGAGAATCCTAAAATACATTTTACCAATAAGCTTTTCTTTTCTCTTTGGTCGACAATATGTCCTGCAAACAAAGACATCGAAACCGCAGGAATAATTTCCATTAAGCCAATAATTCCTAAAGAAAGTGGGTTTTTGGTTAAACTGTACACTTCCCATTCTATAACAATAAACTGCATAGACCAGGCAAAAACCATAGCAAAACGCAATAGTAAAAAAACGTTGAATTCTCGGTAACGAAGCGCCTGATAAGGATCTGGTTTGGCTGATTTAATCTCTTCCATTTGTTCTAATGTCTTTCAGCATAAGCTGTGTTGAAATTGTACCATTCCATTCGTTTTCTGTAATGCAGTAAGCAATTTGAAATGGGTTTTGATTTTGCGCTATATTTATTTTTTTTCCGAGACCAAAGCCAATAGCAGCAATGCCATCAGAGTTGTTTTGTTTGGCATAAAGCCTCAGATGTTCATCTTCTGCGCCTAATGTTTTCGCATATCCAGTATCTTTCACGTTTGCAGTCATAAAAACCGGAGTCATATTCTGCGGGCCAAAAGGTTCAAATTGCTTTAAGATTCGAATTAATTTTGGAGTTATATCAGAGAAATTGATTTCGGCATCAATTTCTATCTCTGGAGTTCGCATTTCGGGCAGAATGGTTTCTTGTACACATTTCTCAAAAGCTTCTTTAAAAAGCAGATAATTTTCGGCTTTTAAAGTCATTCCGGCTGCATACATATGTCCTCCAAATTGTTCCAAATGTTCTGAACACGCATCAAGAGCATTGTAAACATCAAAACCTTTTACAGATCGGGCAGAAGCGGCGTATTTGTCTCCGCTTTTGGTAAAAACCAAAGTCGGACGATAATAGGTTTCGATCAATCTTGAGGCCACAATTCCAATAACCCCTTTGTGCCAGTCTTCTTGAAAAACAACGGTTGAAAAACGTTCTTCTTCCTTGTTTTCTAGAATCTGCTGAAAAGCTTCTTTGGTAATTTTTTTATCTAAATCTTTTCGGTCGGCATTGTATTGTTCGATTTCTGAAGCAAACTGTTGGGCTTGTTCTAAATCAAATTCTGTTAAAAGTTCCACCGCATGATTTCCATGTTTGATTCTTCCCGCAGCATTTATTCTTGGGGAAATGATAAAAACGACATCGGTAATATCGAGAACTTTCTTTTTTACCTGATGCGTTAGAGCTTTAATCCCAGGTCTCGGTTCACTGTTGATTACTTTTAATCCGAAGTAAGCCAGAACGCGGTTTTCTCCTGTAATGGGTACAATATCGGCTGCGATTGCAGTGGCAACCAAATCAAGATATGGAAGAAGATCTTCTACCGTTTCATTTCGATTTTGACCTAAGGCCTGAATCAATTTAAAACCGACACCGCAGCCGCACAATTCATCATAAGGATAGGAGCAGTCTTCTCTTTTTGGGTCAAGAACTGCCGCGGCATCCGGCAGAATGTCTCCAGGTCTATGGTGATCGCAGACAATAAAATCGATGTTTTTTGCTTTTGCGTAAGCGACATGATCGATCGATTTAATACCGCAGTCAAGGGCAATTATTAAGGAAATTCCGTTATCATCTGCATAATCAATTCCCTTATACGAAACGCCATAACCTTCGTCATAACGATCGGGAATATAAGTGGCAACATGAGGATAATGCGATTTTAAATAAGAGGAAACCAGAGAAACAGCAGTTGTTCCGTCAACATCATAATCTCCAAAAACCAGAATGTTTTCCTGATTTTCTATGGCTTTTTCTATTCGTGCAACGGCTTTATCCATATCTTTCATTAAATACGGATCGTGCAAATGTTCTAAAGACGGACGAAAAAACTTTTTGGCATCTTCAAAGGTTTCAATACCACGCTGAATCAGGAGCGATGCTACAAAATCTTCTACATTTAAAGCTTGTGCCAAATGTTTGATTTTTTCTTCAGAAGGTTTTGGTTTTAATGTCCAACGCATAATTGATTTTAGATTTTAGAGTGTTGATTTTAGATTTTTGAGTTGCTATAGTAGATCTTAAACTGCTTGATTTTAAGATCTGAAATCAAAAATCGTTAATCAAAAATCTTAAATAATTATTTTAATTCAAGTGCATTTCCTTCAAACTGAATCCCGTCCCAGCCTAAGTTGATGAAGTTTCTAATGTTTTGGTGATTGGTTCCGTTTGGATCGCCTAAAACTTCTTCAAAATAAAAAGCGCCAAAACAAGCTAAGGTTTCTTCTTTATTTAAATTTTGAAGTTTTGCAAAAGAAAACAATTTACAAGAACCTGAATTTTCACCTGCTGCGTTATGTTGTGTTCCGTTTTGAAAAGCAGTTGGAGTAAAGTTGTAATTTTCTTCAATTACTGCAATAGTTTCTGGAAATGTGATTTGTGTTGGTGTTTGTTTTACTTTTTCTAAAAAGGCTTGAATGCTCATGATTTATTCTTTGAATTATATTTTATGTTCTCATTGTCAGTTCGAGCGGAGTCGAGAACCAAATGCGCATCTCGACTTTGCTCGATGTGACAAATGGAATTTGAACTAACAACAGTTTATTCTTCTTCATCCTTAGAAAATTTACTTTTCTTAGGTTCTTTTGTTATTGTTTTTCCGGCAACAACCACAACGATTTCTCCTCTTGGTGCGTTTTTTTCAAAATGAGCCAGAACTTCTTTAGCAGTTCCGCGGACGTTTTCTTCATGTAATTTGGATAATTCGCGCGAAACGCAGACTTGTCGGTCTTCTCCAAAATACTGGATAAATTCGCTTAAAGTTTTAACGAGTTTATGCGGAGAAACATATAAAATCATCGTACGGGTTTCTTCGGCTAAAGCCAAAAAACGAGTCTGACGTCCTTTTTTATCAGGCAGGAAACCTTCAAAAACAAATTTGTCATTTGGCAGTCCGCTGTTTACAAGAGCGGGAACAAAAGCCGTTGCTCCAGGAAGACATTCTACTTCGATATTATTTTCTACACAGGCACGAGTTAACAAAAATCCAGGATCTGAAATGGCTGGAGTTCCAGCATCCGAAATCAAAGCGATGGTTTCGCCTGCTTTCAAACGAGCAATTAGGTTCTCGGTTGTTTTGTGTTCGTTGTGCATATGATGGCTGTGCATGTGCGTGCCAATTTCAAAATGCTTTAAGAGTTTTCCGCTTGTGCGGGTGTCTTCGGCCAAAATCAAATCGACTTCTTTCAAAACCCGAATGGCTCTAAAAGTCATGTCTTCAAGATTGCCAATTGGCGTTGGAACGATATATAATTTGGACATAATTTAGTTTGATAATTTTGACACAAATTGCACGAATTGGCACAAATTCTAAGACTTTAAAAATTGCACAAAGAAAAAATTGGTGCTAATTCGTGAAATGGGTGTTTTATTTTTTAAGAGAATTTCTTCTCAATAATTCCAAGAAAACGTTCTGCGTAATCGTCTTTTCCTTCCCAGTTGTTGTAATCCGGCTTTACCATGTTTTCGATAAAATCTTTTACTTCTGCAAAAGAATCAAAAGTCAATAATTGGTTTAAAACTCGGCTGTAATCTTCAGTACTGTTTCCGAAAAGATTCTTTGTGAAAGCAATTCTGTCGTTTAAATCAATATGAAAACCTCTTGCTAATTTTTCGTTTAAACTTACAGGTTTAACAGGCTCTTTTACGGTTTCAAAAAGAGTTGTTTCTGTTGCTTTTTTCTCTTTTGAATCATTCGAAGAAATAGGTTCAAAACTGTCTACTTTTACAAATTGTGCATCGGCATAATTAATTCCGAAATCTTCAAACGCGATTGGAATAGGACTTGCTTTTGGTTCTGTTTTTTCTTCCGTTTTGGGTTCTTCTTTTGCCACTTCTTGAATTTCTTCCTGATCCAATTCAAAAGCAGGTTTAAAATCTGGAATAGGTTTTAAATCACTTACAGTAGTAAATGAAAGTTCGTCAGATGTATTTTTGGGTTCTTCTGGTATTTCAATTTCTTTTTGGATTTCTTGTACAGGATCAGGAATCAATGCGGCAGGTTCTTCTATTTTTTCGAAAATAGGCTCTATTATTTCTGGAACCACAAATTCTACTTTTTCTTCAGCAATAGGTTCTTCTGCTTTTTCTAAAACAGGTTCTGTAGTTTCTGGAATAATGGATTCTGTTTTTTCTTCAGCAATCGATTCTTCCGTTTTTTCAGCAACTGGTTCTGTGATTTCTTCTGCGGTAACTTCTTCTGTATTTTCAGCTTCGTAAGATTCTTCAAGAGCAATTACTTCTTCTGCTGGAGTTTCAGATTGAATCTGTACTGGAATAATTTCTTCTTCTTTGTTGAAAATAGTTTCCAGCTCAGAATTGATTTCGCTTTGTCCAATAGTTGGTTTCTGCGTATCGAAGTTTTCTTCCACGAATTTTAAAACCGCTAATTTCTCATATAATTTTTGAGTTTCAAGATATAATTGATTGATATCGGATTTGTTTTTAAGTTTTAAAATTCGATGTGCAATGCTGATTAATTCAGCTTCCAATTTTTTTTTCATAACTGTTGAAAATTATAGTGAATACGGTATTTTAGTGTATTTAATGTCTGATTTTTTTCGGAAAGAAATCTTACAGCTGCTTTTTATTTCTGTTAATAAGCGTTTCCCAATTTCCGATTTGATAAAAATTGTCTACTTTTGAAAAAGTCTAAAAACAGCAGTTTTTAACCTCAATTTATTACCAGTACAAAGTAATAAAAACTATTCATTTTTAAAGGCAGAAAAATACAAAATGTTTCTCGAAAATACAGTAAATCACAAAGAACAATTTGGTTGGATTGAAGTTATTTGTGGGTCAATGTTTTCGGGTAAAACCGAGGAGTTAATCCGCAGATTAAAGCGCGCGCAGTTTGCCAAACAAAGAGTTGAAATTTTTAAACCCGCAATCGATACCCGTTATCATGACGAAATGGTGGTGTCTCACGATTCTAATGAAATTCGTTCGACACCAGTTCCGGCTGCTGCCAATATTTCTATTTTGGCGCAGGGATGTGATGTTGTAGGAATTGATGAAGCTCAGTTTTTTGATGATGAAATTGTAACCGTATGCAATGATCTTGCTAATCGCGGTGTTCGTGTAATTGTTGCTGGACTGGATATGGATTTTAAAGGAAATCCTTTCGGGCCAATGCCTGCTCTTATGGCTACAGCCGAATATGTTACGAAAGTTCACGCAGTCTGCACCCGAACTGGAAATCTGGCAAATTATAGTTTTCGTAAAACGGATAATGACAAATTGGTTATGCTTGGAGAAACGGAAGAATACGAGCCGTTAAGCCGCGCAGCATATTTTAATGCAATGAAAAAAAGTCAGGAAAAGTAAGTTCTTTTTAATTTCTAATAAACGATTTAAGCCGAAATAACTATGCAAGAAAAAGAAAGCAAATTAAAAAGAAATATATGGCTGTTCGTAGCCATAGCAATCGCATTGGCTTTGGTTACTTTTTTTCAGTTTTACCTAAGTGAAAATACACAGCACGAACATACTGAAATCACGCAGCTGGTTGATAAATACAATAAAAATTGTCCCTTATTAATTCAGGAAGGAATTCGTTTAGACAGTGTAAATCTGCCGGAAGAAAGAGCTGTTCAATACAATTTAACTTTGGTAAAAGTAGAAAAAGAAACCGCTGAGATTGCTGTTATTCGAGATGAAATCAAAAAAAGTATTTTGAGTACAGCAAAAGCAAATCCAGGATTACAGGTTTTTAGAGAAAATGATTATACATTGATTTACAGTTATTACGATAATAAGAAAAAGTTTTTATTTAAAGTAAATGTACTGCCTGATCAGTATCAATAAATAGAAATTTAATTTTCGATAGTAAACCCAATAGTTTAAAAGCTGTTGGGTTTTGTTTTTATATTTCACTCCTACGGAGCTTTTATCTTTAGGCTTGATAAAACTCTATACCTATTTAGCCTCGCTGCGGCAATTTAAAAGATGTTGTATTGACGACTTATTTGTATACAATTGTTTTGATCTTTGATGCGCATCTAACTAACATGACTCTAAAATTTGTTGTATGATAAAATGCTCCATCGTAATAAAATATCTATAGAAAAATGTACGCAAAGAATATAAAGCTCCTTAGGAGTGATATATGAAAATTTCTTCACAATCTAAATATTCAACCTATTAAAAAAGCCTAACAGATTTTTAAAATCTGTCAGGCTGATATATTAAATTTAGATATAATAAAATTAAATTTTCTTTCTCATTCTTGCTACTGGAATATCTAGCTGTTCGCGATATTTAGCGATTGTTCTTCTCGCAATTGGATATCCTTTTTCTTTTAAGATTTCTGCCAATTGATCGTCTGGAAGCGGTTTTCTCTTGTCTTCTTCCTCAATAGTATTTTGAAGAATCTTTTTGATTTCAAGAGTGGAAACATCTTCACCTTGATCATTTTTCATGGCTTCAGAGAAGAATTCTTTAATCAGTTTGGTTCCGTATGGGGTTTCAACATATTTGCTGTTGGCCACACGTGAGATTGTTGAAATATCCAAACCTACCATATCGGCAATGTCTTTTAGGATCATTGGTTTTAGTTTGGTTTCGTCACCGTCTAAGAAATATTCTTCCTGATAATGCATAATTGCATTCATAGTAACAAAAAGAGTTTCCTGACGCTGTCTAATCGCATCGATAAACCATTTTGCCGAATCCAGTTTTTGTTTGATAAACTGAACTGCATCTTTTTGTGCCGCCGATTTATCTCTGGAATCTTTATAGGTCTGCATCATTTCCTGATAGTCTTTAGAAACGTGCAGGGAAGGAGCATTACGTCCGTTTAAAGTTAATTCCAGTTCACCGTCAATAATTCTAATGGCGAAATCGGGAACTATATTTTCAGTTACTTTATTGTTTCCAGTGAAAGAACCGCCTGGTTTTGGATTTAGTCTTTCAATTTCGTGAATTGCTTTTTTAAGCTGTTCGTTTGAAACGCCGTATTTTTGAAGGAGTTTGTCGTAATGTTTTTTCGTAAAAGCATCAAACTGATTTTCAATGATGTCAATCGCTAGATCAACATATTCGGTTGGTGTTTTGTGCTTTAACTGAAGCAATAAACATTCCTGCAAATCACGTGCACCAACTCCCGAAGGTTCTAGTTCATGAATTACCGTCATCATTTTTTCGACCATTGCTTCATCAGTATAAATTCCCTGAGTAAAAGCCATATCGTCTACAATATCCGGAATGCTTCTGCGGATATAACCCATGTCATCAATACTTCCTACAAGGAATTCAGCGATTTCGCGCTCTTCATCATTCAAGATAAAAGTATTCAGTTGATTGATTAGATCCTGATGAAAACTAATTGGAGCTGCAAATGGTGTTTCGCGTTCCTCGTCGTCACTATAATTGTTTACCTGAGTTTTATAATCAGGCGTATCGTCGTCGCTTAAGTATTCGTCAATGTTAATATCGTCTGCTTCGATTCTATCAGATTCTGCATCATCATAATCGTCGTAGTCTTCATTAGCATATTCGTCAGCTTCGTATTCATCTTCTTTTCCAGCTTCAAGTGCTGGATTTTCGTTCATTTCTTCTAATAAACGTTGTTCAAAAGCTTGCGTAGGCAATTGAATTAACTTCATCAGCTGAATTTGCTGTGGAGATAATTTTTGGGATAATTTTAAATTTAAAAATTGCTTTAGCATAGTTTGGGTTAAGAGTTAAGGGTTAGGAGTTAAGAATTGTAACGCAAAACCAATAACATTTTTTTTCTATTAAAATATTATGAGCTAAGGTTTTACGCTTAACTCATAACAAATAACTTATAACTTTCTATTAAAACTCTGCGCTACCAGGCGTTCTTGGGAAAGGAATTACGTCTCTAATGTTTGTCATTCCTGTTACAAACAATACCAAACGCTCAAATCCTAAACCGAAACCTGCGTGTGTTGCAGAACCGAATCTTCTGGTATCTAAATACCAATATAATTCTTCTTTGTCAATTCCTAGTGCTTCCATTTTCTGAACCAGAACATCGTAACGCTCTTCTCTTTCAGAACCACCTACGATTTCTCCAATTCCAGGGAAAAGGATGTCCATTGCACGAACCGTTTCTCTTCCTGGTTCTGTGTTGTCGTTCAAACGCATGTAAAACGCTTTAATGTTTGCTGGGTAATCGTATAAAATTACCGGACATTTAAAGTGTTTCTCCACCAAATAACGTTCGTGCTCTGATTGTAAATCAGCTCCCCATTCGTTGATTAGGTATTGGAATTTCTTCTTTTTATTTGGAGTTGAATCTCTTAAAATATCAATAGCTTCCGTATAAGAAACACGTTTGAAGTTGTTTTCTAAAACGAAGTTTAGCTTTTCCAATAACGCCATTTCGCTTCTTTCTGCCTGTGGTTTTGATTTTTCTTCCTCAAGAAGTCTTCCTTCTAAGAATTTCAAATCGTCTTTACAGTGGTCTAAAGCATATTTAATTACGTACTGGATAAAATCTTCAGCTAAATCCATGTTGTCATCAAGGTCGTTGAAAGCAACTTCAGGCTCAATCATCCAGAATTCTGCCAAGTGACGAGAAGTGTTTGAATTTTCTGCTCTAAATGTTGGTCCAAAAGTATAAATCTGACCCAAAGCCATTGCAAAAGTTTCTCCTTCTAATTGTCCAGAAACCGTTAAGTTGGTATGTTTTCCAAAGAAATCTTTTTTGAAATCGATGTTTCCTTCTTCATTTTTAGGAAGATTGTCAAGTGGTAAAGATGTTACTTGGAACATTTCTCCAGCACCTTCAGCATCAGCTCCAGTAATAATTGGCGTGTTTACATATACGAAACCTTTATCCTGAAAATATTTGTGAACCGCATAAGACAATACCGAACGCACACGCATAATGGCACCAAAAGCATTTGTACGCACGCGTAAGTGAGCATTTTCACGTAAAAATTCTAAAGAGTGTTTTTTAGGCTGCATTGGGAATTTCTCAGCATCAGAATCTCCAAGGATTTCCAATTTAGAAACCTGAATTTCGTATTTCTGACCCGCACCTTTACTTTCAACTAAAGTTCCAATTACAGAAACTGCAGCTCCAGTCGTGATTCTTTTTAAAGTCTCTTCTGGTGTATTTTCAAAATCAACAACACATTGAATATTATTAATTGTAGAACCGTCATTTAAAGCGATGAACTGATTATTTCTAAAAGTTCTCACCCAACCTTTTGCATTCACTTCCTGTAACGTCGTCGTACTGTTTAATAAGTCTCTAACTTTTGTGTGTTTCATTTTTATATATAATTGATATTAAGTAATATTCATTTTGAACAACTGCAAATATAATCGATAATAATTAATTTGAGAAGTTGTTTACTGTCATCCGTGTATCTTTATCTTTTAAACAAAATGATAAAGAGTAAGTTTTTCTGAAAAAACGCTCGGCAGATGTTTGTTATCTTGCAATTGCTTTTTGTAATGCTGGGCTAATAATCATTAGGACTTGAAATAGCGTTAGCATTATTGGCATAACCATCTTTTGTTGAAATTCAACCGATTTATTAAAAGAATCATATCTTTTAGAATTGTTTAAATCTGGATTTTTCTCAACCATTTTTCTAATCAATTTCATTGCATCTTTATTCATAAAATACATTATGATTGGTGATAAACTGAAAAAGATTAACAGAACAAAGCAAAACAGATTTATCATTTCTTTAATGTAAAGATATTTATGAATCAGAATTAAAGGAATGAAACTTCCTGCAAAGTATATTATTTGCTTTCTGTTGCCCATAAAGCTTACATTCAAAAATTTATAAATAGTATAATTTAATGAAATAAAATATGTTAAGTATAAAATTTTAAAAATGAATCCCATTTCTTATTTTTCCAAATTTTCCAAATCCTCTTTCTTAGTTTTTTTCTTCTCAAAAGTCAAAACTAAAGAAGGTAATACCACTAAGTTAGCAAACATCGCAAATGCTAAAGTGCAAGAAATCAATCCTCCTAAAGCAATCGTTCCGCTGAAACTTGATAAGGTAAAAGTTGCAAAACCTAAAATCAAAACCACGGAAGTATAAAAAGTACTGATTCCAGTTTCTCTTAAAGCACTGAAAACCGATTTCTTCACTTTTCCGCCGCTTTGTAGCAAGTCATGTCGGTATTTTGCCATAAATTGAATTGCATTATCAACCGAGATTCCGAATGCAATACTGAATACTAAAATTGTTGAGGGTTTTAACGGAATTCCAAAATAACCCATTAATCCAGACGTAATGCAAAGCGGTAAAATATTCGTAATTACCGAGGCCATTACCATTTTGAAAGAACGGAATAAATACAAAATCAGAACAGCAATCGTTAAAATTGCGAAAATTAAAGATTCGATTAAGTTGTCAACCAAGTACGAAGTTCCTTTTTGGAATACTAATGCTTTTCCGGTAACGGTAACTTCAAAACGGTCTTTTGGGAAAATTTCATCAATTTTAGAATGTAATTTTTTCTCCACTTTCGCCATTTCATCCGTTCCGATATCTTTCATGAAGGTGGTGATTCTGGCATATTGTCCAGTCGAATCAACATACGATTTCATTAGATTTTCTTTGCTGTTTTTCGTCGCATTTTTAGCATAACTTAAAATGAAAGTCTGCTCTTGCGAAGTTGGCAATTGGTAATATTCTGGATTTCCGTTATAGAAAGCTTGTTTCGAATATTTAACCAAATTCACTACAGAAACTGGCTTTGCCAATTCTGGAATTTCAGCAATTGTATTTTGCAACTCGTCCATTTTACGAATCGTAGAAGCTTTCATAACGCCTTTTTTCTTTTTGGTATCAATCATGATTTCCAAAGGCATAACTCCGTTGAATTCTTTTTCGTAAAATAAAATATCTTTAAAGAAAGAAGCGCTTTTTGGCATTTCGCCAATTAAACTTCCTGAAACTTTCATTTGCGAAACTCCAATGATACTGAAAACTAAAAGTAAACCGTAAATGATGTAAACGAATCTGCGCTTTGTTTTTACCAAATTTTCAACCACATTTAATAAAGTTGAAATATAAGTTTTCGTTAAATGGTATAAGTGTTTTTCTTTTGGAAGCGGCAGGAAACTGTAAATAATCGGCACGATAAAAAGTGTCAGTAAATAAACAGAAATCACGTTGATTGAAGTCACCATTCCGAATTCGAAAAGCAAATCGTTTCCTGTAATCATGAATGTTGCAAAACCAATTGCCGTTGTCAAATTCGTCATTAAAGTCGAAACTCCAATTTTAGAAATAACACGCTGCAAGGCTTTCGCCTGATTGTTATGCAATTTAATTTCCTGCTGGTATTTATTAATTAAGAAAATACAGTTTGTAATTCCGATTACAATAATCAGCGGTGGAATGATTGCTGTTAAAATCGTGATTTTGTAGCCAAACAATCCAAGTGTTCCAAAGGACCAGATTACGCCGACAATTAAAATACAAATCGAAATAAAAGTGGCTCTGAACGAACGGAAAAAGAAAAAGAAAATCAATGAGACGGTTAATAAAGCCGCACCAATGAAAAGTCCGATTTCGCCTTTCATGTCGTCAGCATTGATGGTTCTGATGTACGGCATTCCGGAAACCTTCAAATCAATTCCGGTTGTTTTTTCGAACTTGTTGATTTTCGGAACTAAATTTTCAAGTATAAAAGTTTTTCTTTCAGGCGTATTTACCAGCGCTTTGTTAATGTAAATAGCAGAACGTACACTTCCGCTTTCTTTATTAAATAAAAGTCCTTCGTAAAAAGGCAGGTTATGAAATAAATCATACTGAACACTTTTTAAGTACGCAAGATCTAAGGTTTTGCTTTGATCAATAAATGGAGTTAAGACAAATTTTTCGTTAACGGTATCTTTTTCCAGTTTTTTTAAATCATTTAAAGAAACCACTAAATCAACTTCTTTTGATTTTTTTAAACCTGTCATTAACTCATTCCAAGCCGCATAATTTTTAGGCGTAAAAAAGTTTTTATCTTGAAAACCAATAACAACAAGATTTCCTTCTTCACCAAATTTATCTAAGAATTTTTGATATTCTTTATTAGCGATATGATCTTTTGGAAGCAGGTTTGCTTCAGTATAAGTCATAGAAAGGTTTTTCCACTGAAAACCAAGAAAAATGGTTAAAGCAGCAAGGATAATCAGAATTGTTATTCTGTTTTTAAGTATAATTCGGGCTAGTTTTTCCCAAAATCCAACTTGAATAGTGTTTTTCATAAATCTTTAAAAATGGATGCAAATGTAGTGAAAAGTGCTCGAAATCATAAATAATCAACTCTATTTTACTTAATGTTAACACAAATTTCAGTGTCTTTTACAGACGATAATTTCGTAATTTTTGCGATAGAATCATCTGCTTTTCTCATATTTGTATTGAAATTACATCGAAAGAAAAAGAATTCGATTTTTTTAATCTGCAAAATCTACAGCAGTAAAAACAAATACAATGCAGGAAAACAATACGACAACTTTTATTTTTTTAGCAATTCTTTTATTGCTGATTGTCATTATTTGTATCATGATGTACCAGCTCATGCAGGCCAAAAAAGCAAAGGATGATGCCGAAAAAAGTTTCTACGCACTCGAAGTAAAAGTGAATGATCTTCAGTTAGAAAACTTAGAGTCAAAACTCAATCCGCATTTGTTTAAAAATATTTTAAATTCAATTCAGTCGCATGCTTACCAAACGTATTTCGCACTCGATAAACTCGCAAATGTGCTTGATTACATTTTGTATGAAAGCAAAAATAAATTTGTCACAGCGAGAGAAGAAATTGATTTTGCGTTGAATTTAATTGAAATCAACAAAATTAAAATCAGTCCGCTTTTTGAGTTGAAGGTTAAAACCAATATTAATAAAGAAGATAAATTATACGATCAGCCTTTGATGGCGCCTTTGATTTCAATTGATCTGATCGAAAATGCTTTTAAACACGCCGATCTGCAAAGTCCAGATGCTTTTATTTCGGTTGTGTTTGAGTTTAAAGACAATGCTTTTTTTATGACGGTTTCGAATAAAATTTCAGATAAAAAGGTTTTGAAAAAAGAACGAAGCGGATTAGGTCAAGCCACACTCGAACATCGTTTGCGCATCATTTACAAGAATAATTTTAAACTGGATAAGTTTATAGAAAATGGTGTATATATTGCTCATCTAAAAATAGATTTACTTGAATACAAAACTGAAATGCTTGCTTCTGGACGATGAGATTCCGGGATTGACCTACCTGAAAATGCTTTGCGAACAAATTCCAGAACTGGAAATCGTAAAGACATACAACAATCCTGAGAAACTTTTATCTGATGTTTCTAATCTTGATTTCGATTTATTGATTTCGGATATAGAAATGCCGGGTATTGATGGTCTGCATCTGGCTGAAAAACTACAAGACAAACTGGTGATTTTTTGCACGGCATATAAAGAATATGCGGCAGAAGCTTTTAATATTGATGCGGTCGATTATATTACAAAACCCGTAAAATTAGAACGTCTGCAAAAAGCCATTACAAAAGCTTTTGAACGTTTTGACAAATCAGATTCGGCTAAAAAATTCATTCAGTTAAATACTGATAAAGGAAAGACGCTGTTGTATTTTAATAAAATTCAATACATTAAAACAGCTCTAAGTGACAGCCGTGATAAAACGGTTTTAATGGCCGACGGCAGTTTTCTGAATTTGAAAAATGTAAAATTTGATACGCTTTTAAAAGAACTTCCCGAAACTGATTTCTGCCGTGTCAATAAAAAAGAAATTGTGGCTGTAAAAGCCATTAAGTTTTTTAATCATAACGAAATTGTACTTCATCATGTTGAAGAAAACCACAAAAACACGACTCTGATTTTAAGCGAAACCTATCGTTCTGATTTTTTGAGAAAGGTAAAAATATAACTTATTACAAAGTTTTTCGGTCTTGTTACATGGTTTGAAAATTAGCTTAAAAATCACTTTTTCACGTAAAGTTCTGTTCTGATATTTGCCGCATAAAATTAAAAGAATGCGTTATGAACAAGTTTAAAAACTCTTTATTCTACGTTACAGTGATTGGTGGTTTTACAGCGCTGATGTATTGGATTATTACAAAAGGAGCGGCTCTTGAAACTGGACGTGAAATTGTAAAAAAGCAAGTAGAAAGCAACCACTGGAATGACTTTTTAAATTCGATGGTGCAAAATCTTCAGCATCCTCTGGCAATTTTACTGGCTCAAATTGTAACGATTATTCTAACGGCACGTTTGTTCGGATGGTTTTTTAGAAAAATTGGACAACCTTCTGTAATTGGTGAAATGATTGCCGGAATTGTTTTAGGGCCTTCTTTAGTTGGAATGTACTTTCCGGAATTTTCAGCGGCTTTATTCCCAAAAGAATCTTTAGGAAATCTCCAGTTTTTAAGCCAGATAGGTTTAATTCTTTTCATGTTTGTGATTGGAATGGAATTAGACTTGAAAGTTTTAAAAAACAAAGCACACGATGCGGTGGTTATCAGCCATGCGAGTATCGTAATTCCGTTTACATTAGGAGTTACATTAGCCTATTTTATTTATGAAACTTTTGCTCCAAAAGGTGTTGAGTTTTCTTCTTTTGGTTTGTTTATGGGAATTGCCATGAGTATTACCGCTTTTCCTGTTTTAGCCAGAATTGTTCAAGAAAGAGGCATGCAGAAAACCAAACTTGGAACTATTGCCATTACTTGCGCTGCCGCAGATGATGTTACCGCTTGGTGTATTCTGGCAGTTGTAATCGCGATTGTAAAAGCAGGTTCACTTTCAAGTTCTTTATATGTAATTGGAATGGCGGTTTTATATGTGATTATCATGCTGAAAATCGTGCGTCCGTTCCTAAAAAGAGTAGGAGATTTGAATGCAACGCGCGAAAGTTTAAACAAACCAGTTGTTGCGATTTTCTTTATTACGCTTTTAATTTCGTCTTATGCTTCAGAATTAATCGGAATTCATGCTTTGTTTGGCGCTTTCCTTGCAGGTGCAATTATGCCGGAAAACAATAAATTCAGAAATATATTTATTGAAAAAGTAGAAGATGTTTCGATCATTGTATTATTACCATTATTCTTTGTGTTTACAGGTTTGCGAACGCAGATTGGTCTTTTGAATGATCCTGAATTATGGAAAATTACAGGATTGATTATCGCAGTTGCTGTTATTGGTAAATTCTTTGGAAGCGCGTTGGCGGCAAAATTTGTGGGGCAAAATTGGAAAGACAGTCTGGCTATTGGAGCTCTTATGAATACTCGTGGTTTAATGGAACTTGTAGTTTTAAATATTGGTTATGATCTAGGCGTTTTATCTACAGAAGTTTTTACCATGATGGTAATTATGGCTCTTGTGACTACTTTTATGACTGGACCTGCTCTGGATTTTATCGGATTTCTATTTAAAGATAAAATAACAGCTATTCCGCAGGAAATTGGCAATAAAAGCAAATACAAAGTGCTGCTTTCGTTTGCAACACCTGAAAGAGGTAAAAAGCTGTTGAAAATTGCTAATAGTTTAGTGAAAAAACAACAAGACAATTCTATTGTTACCGCCATGCATTTGTCTTTAAGTACCGAAATACATTCGTTTGATGTAAAAGAACACGAACGCAAAATGCTGGTTCCGGTTGTTGATGAATCTCATAAACTGAATCAGAATATGGTAAGTCTATTTAAAGTGTCTAATGATATTGATACCGATATTGTCGATGCTGCGAATCAAGGGGAATATGATTTATTACTGGTTGGTTTGGGACAATCGATTTTTGACGGAACATTGCTTGGAAAGATTCTTGGTTTTACAACCCGAATTGTAAATCCAGATCGTTTGATTGATAAGTTTACTGGAAAAGAAGGTTTGTTTGAAAATAATCCTTTTGATGAAAGAACCCGTCATATTCTTGCGAAAACAAAAATGCCGGTTGGTATTTTCATTGATAAGAATTTAGAAGAAGTTAATCAGGTATTTATTCCGGTTTTTACCAAAGAAGATGCTTTTTTAATTGAATATGCCAAGAAATTAATCAATAATAATGGTTCACAAATTATCGTTCTGGATGCGAGTGGCGAAGTGAAAAATACACGCGAAATTCAGGAAACAATACGTTCTATCGAACAGATTGCTCCAAATCACATTATGATTATGCACGACAGAACGCTTAAAAAAGAATTTTTAGAAAGCCAGGATTTAATGATGATTAGTTTAGAAAGCTGGAAAAAGCTTATAGAATCTCAAAGTACATGGCTGAATAATACGCCTTCGGTTTTGATACTTAAACCTTAGAAGGGCTAATTTCCCATAAATAAATCCTAAATTCCAAATGCAATGCGATTGGGATTTGGGATTTTTTTTGCCACGAATTCACGAATTTCATTGCTTTAACCTTTTAAAATTCTAGTTGAATTTCACGAATTACTACTTAATTATTTGTAAAAATTTGTGTAATCTAGTGCTAAACTGCGCAAAGTTACGAAGTGAAATTCGTGAATTCGTGGCAAAAAAAAGTTTAAGAAAGTATTGGAGTTTGGAATTTTTAAAATTGGAATTTAAAGCCCTAGATCAATAACATAAGAAATCTTAACCGCGATATTATCTTCAAATTTCAATAATTGATTCGGTCCGTAACGATAGAATCCGCCTAGACCAAAACCTTTGTAGATTTTGTTGAGCTCAAGACCAGATTCGAAGAAACCTTTATCTAAAGTTTTATAAGAAGGACCAACATGTTGTTCCGGATTTTCCATATGTCCCCAAGCCATTCTGGTAACCAAAACCAAAGAGGGACTTACTTTTTTCACGATCTGCATTCGTTTAAATCCGTGCTTGGCTTGGAAAAACACGTATTGACTCGAGAAAAACTCATTAAAAAACATCGTTTCAAAACTGTTTCTTCCCGCAAAAGTAATACGCTGTATTATGGTTTCTTTCGTAAGGTTGTTGGGCATTGTGTTGTATAAATGCGTTAACGGGGCATCGCCCATGGCATAACCACCTTGTAAAAGCAGACTTGTTTTTTGTCCGTTTAAATACTTCTTTTCGTATTCGGTTTTGAAATCTATTTTTCCAAAAGTAAAATCATTTCCTAATACGTTTGGCAGCGTTTGCGTATACTGAAATGTAAATCTAGGAAATCGTTTATCTGATTCATTTCTTCCGGTTGGTGTCTGCATGAAATCGCTAAAAGGCGCCCAAACAATAGAAACCATTGCCGTTGTCATAATATAATTTGAATACAAATGTTCGTTGTAATTAAAAAGATAATCGAACTTAGGTTCAACATACGTTCTGGCTAATTCAACAACCGCTTCTGTTTTCGGAATAATTTTCGTTTGAATATTGGCTTTCCAGCTGTCGTATTTATAGAAAGTACTAATGTTGATTGGTCGTGGATCATAGATTTTAAAAACACGTTTGTCAACCGCAAAAACGGTACTCGCAATCTCTCGAATATCATCAGTATACGATCCGTTTAACCAAGTGTTGGTGTTTTTGTCTAATAAAAATCCAACGCCCAGATTGTATTTTACAACACCATCTTTTGTTCCGTAAGCACTATATCCTTCAATTCTGAAGTTTTTTGAAAATTTCTCATTGGTTATGCCTCCAAGTCCCAAACGGAATCCTTCATAATTATTATAGCTGATTATTTTCTTCAAATCCAGATCAACTGGACCAACTGGAATGTAACCGTTTAATATTTTTCGGCCAAAACCAAGACGTTTTTCAATTCTTCGATTTACAGATAAACTGTCTAGCAATTCATAAGTTTTTTCGCTTTTTTCGTCTAATGTTGCTTTTCGGTAAGTATTCCAGAATTCTTCAGGTTTCTGGCTTGCATCATCTTTAATTTCAATATAAAGTGATGGATTTTTAATAACAGTGGGATTGTTATAATGAATATCGAAATTGTTGCTTTCAGAAAGCAAATAGGTAAAATCCGAAGCAGTTTTTTTTCTCGGCTCAAAATCGTCAGAGATATCGCCGTCAAATTGAATGGTACCTCCTAAAATCTTAATATCATCATCATTTTTTCCTTTTACAATTTTGAAAGTGGTATTGCTCTGAAACCATATCTTTTCGCTCGGCACATATTCAAATTCATGAATACCGCTAATGTCTAAAACGCCTTTAATACGCATAACTGCTTTTGCAATGGCAAAATTTTCTTGGTCGATATACAAAACACCTTCAAGACCAGAGCTTTTTCTTTTATGTTTAAAATAAATCATAAAAGTTTCGCGGCCTTTTATGTTTACGGTGTCAAGAAGTTTGTAATTATACGAAGCAGGAGCGGTATTCGAAATTGGGTTTTCGTATTTGGTTTCAAAAAGTTCATATTTATTATCGTAAATAGAAATCGACTGCAGGTTAAAAGCTATAACTTCATAAATAGGATTTTTAAAACCAGCTATTTTGGTGCCAAGCACTGTTTCCTTAAGCTTACGATCGCCAAATTGGTATTGTGAAACTTTTTCAGTTTGAAATAAATGTTGTTTGGTAATGATTTCTTTGAACTTATAATCAGATGAATCGATGTTGATTTTCTTTTTCTCGAGATCTTTATAAGTGGCAGAAGAGTCTATTCTTCCCTGAATTGAATCAGGATTTGCGGTAACAATAAGTTTATTATAAGTTTTATATTCGAAAGTTTTGAGCTTTTTCTGTGGGTTGTTATTGTTCTTATTGGCAATAACTTTTTTGATTATCGTCAAAGCTGGATTTTCATTTGAAACCACCACTTCTTTTAAATCATCTGTTTTTTGCACTAAAGAAATCGGATAAAACTTTTTGTTTTCGTCTATAGCAATTTTTTTAGTTTGAAAACCAATATAAGAAACCGTAAAAAAACTTGATTTTGAACTGAAATTTAAAATGAATTTTCCGTCGACATCTGTAATTGTATTGTTGTTATCTATAGTAGTAATGGTTGCAAACGGAAGAGGTTTGTTGTCTGCATCGGTTACAATTCCGTTTATTTGAAACTGCGCCTGAATACTAAGTGTAAAAAATAAAGTTAAGAAACAAAAAAGCCTCATACAGAATTATATAGTGTCAGAAACGAATAAAATTTGATTTTGGTATGCAAAAGTAATAATAAAAAAATCCGTTTGGCACACTTTGACCAAACGGATTTTTAAATTTCATTTTCAAAAAATTAGACTTTCATGATTTCAGCTTCTTTTAAAGCTAATAATTCGTCAATTTTTTTGATGTATGCATTTGTTAAGTTTTGCACTTCTTCTTCTGCAGATTTACAGATATCTTCTGAAGTTCCTTCTTTTTCTAACTTTTTAATGTCTGTATTGGCATCTTTACGAGAGTTACGAATACCAATTTTTGCATCTTCAGCTTCTGCTTTGGCTTGTTTTGCCAAATCACGACGGCGCTCTTCTGTTAAAGGTGGCACACTGATGATGATTACGTCTCCGTTGTTCATTGGGTTGAAACCAATATTAGCCACCATAATTGCTTTTTCAATTGCAGACAGCATGTTTTTTTCAAACGGCTGTAATGTAATTGTTCTAGCATCAGGAACACTAATTTTTGATACTTGAGAAAGTGGTGTTGCAGATCCGTAGTAATCAACAAAAACACCTCCAAGCATTGCTGGAGAAGCTTTTCCTGCACGAATATTTAGAAATTCTTTTTCTAAGTGTGCAATAGAACCGTTCATAGATTCTTCAGTACTTTCTAATATAAAATCGATTTCTTCAGTCATTTTTTTTAGTTTTCAGTTTTTTATTCTCAGTTTCAGTTAAAGTCAGCACCTGTGACTGTAAACTTTACTGACGACTATATATTTACTACAGTTCCAATGTTTTCACCTTCGCAGATTTTTAGAAGGTTTCCAATTTTGTTCATATCAAAAACAACGATTGGAAGTTTGTTTTCCTGGCTTAAAGTAAAAGCAGTAGTGTCCATTACATTTAATCCTTTTTTGATTACATCATCAAAAGAAATGAAATCAAATTTTACGGCTGCTGCATTTTTTTCAGGATCTGAATCGTAAACACCATCAACACGGGTTCCTTTTAAAATTACATCAGCATTGATTTCGATACCTCTTAAAACTGCTGCGGTATCAGTTGTAAAGTATGGATTTCCAGTTCCGGCACCAAAAATTACGATTCTGCCTTTTTCAAGGTGGCGATCTGCTCTTCTTTTGATATAAGGTTCTGCGATAGATTCCATTTTTAAAGCAGTTTGCAAACGCGTTTTCATTCCTTTGTCTTCAAGTGCGCCCTGCAAAGCCATTCCGTTAATTACAGTAGCAAGCATTCCCATGTAATCTCCCTGCACTCTGTCCATTCCTGAGCTTGCACCGGCAACGCCTCTA
Source organism: Flavobacterium sp. H4147 (assembly GCF_029360735.1). Classification (NCBI taxonomy): domain Bacteria; kingdom Pseudomonadati; phylum Bacteroidota; class Flavobacteriia; order Flavobacteriales; family Flavobacteriaceae; genus Flavobacterium; species Flavobacterium sp. H4147. Next base: position 1,657,323 of record NZ_JARKNB010000001.1, read on the forward strand.
AAAATATTTCCTCCTCCAATAACGATAGCAATTTCTACTCCTTTGTCGTGAATCTGCTTAATTTCATCTGCATATTCGCCTAATCTTTTCGGGTCAATTCCGTATTGTAAATCACCCATTAAGGCCTCTCCGCTAAGTTTTAGAAGAATTCTTTTATATTTCATATTGTGTGTTGCGTTAATTTGTGCAAATATAGACATATTCTGATTTTTAAAAATAATTTACAAAAAATTAATTAGACCTGGGATTGAATTTTTTATAAAGACTTTTTTGATTTTTTTAGATTGAATGTGACAAAAGTCATTCTCAGATCGTTCGAAAATCCGTAATTTTATAGTAGCAAAATAAATATCTATGAAAAGTATTGTAGCCAAAGCATTATTCAATAGTCATTCGTATGTTGAATATCGAAAATTAGTTACTGATCTGCTTTCTGAAGGTAAATCAACCGGAAGCCAACAATCTGAAAGCCTTACCAATTATTCTAAGCTTAACGAAGCAAGAATGAACCGACTGGAAAAAACCATCACCATTTCTGAAGATGTTATTTCAAAACTGCAGCACTTAAATAATCATTATATCTGGCTTGTGATTTCGGAAGGCTGGTGCGGAGATGCAGCACAGATTTTACCTATTTTAAATAAGATGGCTTTAGCATCAAATAAAAAAATTGATCTTCGAATCGTACTTCGGGACGAAAACGACGAATTAATGAACCAGTATCTGACCAATGGCGGAAGAGCAATCCCAAAAATAATTGTTATTTGTAAAGAAGCCGGAATTGTTCGTGCGGATTGGGGACCAAGACCAAAAGGCGCGACAGAATTGATGAACAATCATAAAAGAGATGTTGGAGCCATTGACGAGAAAATAAAAACAGATTTACAATTATGGTATCTGGCCGATAAGGGAATTTCTGTTCAACAAGAGCTTGTTGAGATTATGGAAAATATAAAATATAACCGATTATAACGTTTTTATTTTTGTAATAAATGTCTGAAGTTGTGATGTGTTAAAGTATTGATAATAAATGTTATAATGATTTAAAAAAAATCAGAAAATGTTTTTTCTATTATAAAATTTTGTAACTTGCTGTCATGATCCCACTTCTATTATATATTTTTTGATTTACTGCTTGTACTGGTGTCTATTTTAACTCTAACCATTTAAAAATTCACTATTATGAAAAAGTTATTCGAAAGGTTTTATGATTTTTTTTCTGCATACTTATTCGGAGGGAAAAATGTTCCTCACTATTAATTAAAATAAATAAGTATGGCATAACATTATTTTAGAAGTCGGCACATTACTTTTTGGAGTGGTGTGCTAATTTCTTTTCTGGGGAGTTCAAAATAATGTGATCAAGCAAACAGAAAAAATCTTTTAAAGTCATTGTAAAAGATTACACTTCCTGCATTCTTTATAAATCTATTTCAGGCTTTCTTCAAATAACGTGATGTCAATTGCATTTTTTACATCGTAATCGCCAATTTTTGTTCGTCGCAAAACTGTTAAATGAGAACCTGAATTCATGGCTTTTCCAAAATCATACGCCAATGAACGAATATAAGTTCCTTTACTGCAGACTACTCTAAAATCAATTTCAGGTAAGGCAATTCTAGTTATTTCAAATTCATGAATGGTCGTTTTTCGGCTTTCGATTTCTATAGATTCTCCTGCACGCGCATGCTCGTACAAACGAACACCATCTTTTTTAATAGCCGAGAAGATAGGCGGTTTTTGATCGATTTCGCCTAAAAATTGTTTTACAGTTTCATGAATCAAAGCTTCATCAATATGAGAAGTTGGAAAAGTCTGATCGATTTCAGTTTCTAAATCATATGATGGAGTAGTCGCTCCAATGTAAAATGTTCCTGTATATTCTTTTGCCTGACCTTGCAGCTCGGAGATTTTTTTTGTGAATTTTCCAGTACAAATTAATAAAAGTCCGGTTGCTAAAGGATCTAAAGTTCCTGCATGGCCAATTTTGAACTTTTTTGGAAGTCCAACTTTATTAATCAAAAGGTATTTTAATTTATTGACAGCTTGAAACGAACTCCATTTTAATGGTTTGTCAATCAATAAAACTTGTCCGTTTAAATATTCTTCAGGTGCCATTATATAATCGTAAGCGGGTGAATGAAAAAGTGAATCAATAATAAAATGATTCCGGCAATAATTCGGTAATAGCCAAATACTTTAAAACCATTTTTAGTCAAAAAACTAATAAAAGTTTTAATCGCTAGAAGAGCTACAATAAAAGCAACAATGTTCCCGATAATTAAAAGATTTATCTGGTCGTGAGACAATTCAAATCCAGCTTTATAATAATCATAGCATTTTTTTACTGTTGCACCTAACATGGTAGGTACGGCTAAAAAGAATGAAAATTCGGCAGCAGATGTTCTGGTCAATTTTTGAGACATTCCACCTACAATACTGGCACCGCTTCGTGAAACTCCAGGAATCATAGCCAGACATTGAAAAAATCCAATTTTCAGTGCTTTTGCATACGTGATTTCAGAAGAAACTTCAGGATCATTTGGTTTGTTGAACCATTCGTCTACTTTCAATAAAATAATACCCCCAATTAAAAGAGAAATCGCAACTGTAACTGGATTTTCTAACAAATCGTCGATAAAATCGCTCAGTAATAATCCTAAAACCACAGCAGGGATAAAAGCAACTAAAAGTTTAAAGTAGAAATCAAATGTTTGAAAGAAACGTTTGAAGTATAAAATAACAACCGAAAGTATTGCGCCAAGCTGAATTACAATGGTGAAAAGTTTAGTGAAATCGTCTTTAGCGATTCCAAAAAATGAAGAGGCAATAATCATGTGGCCTGTTGAAGAAACGGGTAAAAATTCGGTAATTCCTTCAATAATGGCAAGAACGATAGCTTGTAATGTGTTCATTTAGAATTTTAGATTTCAGATTTTAGATTTCATACTTCGCTTTGCTTAGCGATGTCCAAAATCTATAAATCTATTATTTAGTTTTTTTGAAAATAGAATATATCGTGATTCCAAAACCAATTAAAACAGTAGTTGGAGCTAAACGAATACGTCTAAAATTAAAAATATCTTCGTTGAAAACATTTGGATTATCGCTTCCTCCGCCTGACATTAAAATAAATCCTAAAGTAATAACGGCAATTCCGATTAATAAGATTTTGTAGTTAATCCCGTCAAAAAGGAATTCTTGTTTTTGCTGTTGTTCTTTATTATTATCGTTTTTCATTTTTTATTTATTTTTTAGCGTGAGTAAAGTCAGAGGCTATTTTGTGTATGTTTGTCAGCCCGAACGAAGCCGAAGGCTTTTTTCAATCTAAAATCTAAAATCTGCAATCTAAAATTAATAAAGATCGTCAGTTCTTAAATTCAAGAAACGTTGTGTTGCAAAATGTGTGCTTACCCATGTAATTAAAACCCCTAATCCAAAAACGGCTACTAACACCAACCCGATTAAAGCTTTATCTTCTAAGATTCCTAAACCAGGAAAATTAGTTTCTACATATCCTAAAAGAGCAATTAAAGCAATTATTGCTAAAGCTGCCCCAAGCATTCCTAATTTTACGCTTCTCATTACAAATGGCTTACGAATAAAAGATTTTGTCGCGCCAACCATCTGCATGGTTTTAATAATAAAACGGTTTGAGTGTATTGATAAACGCAGTGAACTGTTGATCAATAATACTGCGATAACTGTTAAGAAACCACTGATGATCAAAATCCACATACTAACTTTTTTGATGTTGTCGTTTACCAGATTTACCAATTGTTTGTCGTAAACAATATCAGAAATCATAGTGTTTTTACGCAGATTGCTTTCAATTTCCAAAATGCTGTCTCTTTCAACATAATCTGCTTTTAAATGAATATCGTAAGAATTCAATAATGGATTTTCTCCCAAAAATGTAAGGAAATCTTCGCCGATAATATCAGTGTGTTCTTTCGCTGCTTTTTCTTTTGTGACATAAACAAATGATTTAGCATAAGGTGCTCTTTTCAATTCAGTATTAAAAGCTTTGATAATACTATCGTTTGCTTCATTTTTAAAGAAAACGGTCATTGCAATTTTTTCTTTAAAATCGTCAGCCAGTTTATTAGAATTAATAATAAATAATCCTAGTACTCCTAAAAGGAATAAAACTAGAAAGACACTTAATACTACCGAAAAATAAGAGGAAATTAACCTGCGTTTTTGAAATTTATCAAAGTTAGAACTCATAGTATGCTTAAATTATGTGGTAAAAATAATAAAGAATTTCTTTATTTAAAGTTAATAACAAACTTTTATACTATAAATGTACGATTCGTTATCGAATAAAAAGTCCATTTTAGTGGTAAAAAAGTAATTTAATTATAAAGAGTACAAAATATTTTAATGTTGAGCTATTTAAAACGCAAGCTCCAAATTTTTGTACGTGTATGGTCTGTTTTGATCCATAATTTTGATATAAATAAGCATTTATGATCGAAACAATGCGCTTTTTTACTAATCTTGAATGCATAATTGTTATTTTATTTTGTTTGTCAATGTAAATAGCTTTGCTACAATGCACAATAAATGTAAATTTGCGGCTTAAATTAATTAGTGAAAAGCTTAGAACCTTAGTAGCTTAGAATCTTAGTCACTTAGAAATGAAATACAATCCAAACGAAATAGACGCCAAATGGCAGAAGTATTGGGCAGAAAATCAAACTTTTGCTGCCAAAAACAATTCTGAAACTCGAGGCGAAGCCGAACAGAGCGAAGCTAAACCGAAGCATTATGTTTTAGACATGTTTCCTTATCCGTCAGGAGCAGGACTGCATGTTGGGCATCCGCTGGGATATATTGCTTCAGATGTTTATTCTCGTTTCAAAAGACACCAAGGATTCAATGTTTTGCATCCGATGGGATACGATAGTTTCGGATTGCCAGCAGAACAATATGCAATTCAAACAGGTCAGCGTCCAGAAGATACAACTCGCGTAAACATTGACGGCGGCGTAGATAAAGAAGGAAAACAAATTGCTGGTTACAGAAAACAATTGGATAAAATTGGTTTTTCTTTTGACTGGGCACGTGAAGTGCGTACCTCAAATCCAGATTATTACAAACATACACAATGGATTTTTATTCAATTGTTCAACTCTTGGTACAATAAAAATTCTGATAAAGCCGAAGATATTGCAACATTAGTTTCTGTTTTTGAAAAAGAAGGAAATGCCAATGTAAATGCAGTTTCTGATGATAATATTGCTGTTTTCTCAGCAGAAGAATGGAATGCGCTTTCATCAGACGAACAAGAAAAAATCCTTTTACAATACAGATTGACTTATTTGGCAGAAACAGAAGTAAACTGGTGTCCTGGTTTAGGAACTGTTTTGGCCAATGACGAAATTGTAAACGGAGTTTCGGAACGTGGAGGATTTCCGGTTATCCGTAAAAAAATGACACAATGGAGCATGCGAATTTCTGCTTATGCAGAGCGTTTGCTTAATGGTTTAAATGAGATTGACTGGAGCGAATCGATTAAAGAATCGCAAAGAAACTGGATCGGAAAAAGTGTTGGCGCAATGGTTACTTTCAATGTAATTCCAACAGCCAACAACCAACAACCAGAAACTATTTCAGTTTTCACAACAAGACCTGATACTATTTTCGGAGTAACCTTTATGACTTTGGCACCAGAGCATGATTTGGTGGCTAAAATTACAACTCCAGAACAAAAAGCCCAAGTTGAAGCGTATATCGAAAAAACGTCTAAACGTTCTGAACGTGAACGTATGGCTGATGTAAAAACGATTTCAGGTGCATTTACAGGAGCTTATGCGGAACATCCATTCACAAAAGAACCAATCCCGGTTTGGATTGGAGATTACGTTTTGGCAGGTTACGGAACAGGAGCGGTTATGGCGGTTCCTTGCGGCGACGAAAGAGATTATGCTTTTGCTAATTTCTTTAAAGGCCAAAACGGGATGCAAGAGATTAAAAATATCTTCGCCAATGTTGATATTTCTGAAGCCGCTTACGGATCTAAAGACAACGTTGAAATCGCAAATTCTGATTTCTTAAACGGATTAAATTATAAAGAGGGAACTAAAAAAGCGATCGAAAAACTGGAAGAAATTGGTCAGGGAACTGGAAAAACCAATTACCGTTTGCGTGATGCTGTTTTCTCTCGTCAGCGTTATTGGGGTGAGCCATTCCCAGTGTATTATGTGAATGGACTTCCAAAAATGATTGATGCGCAGTATTTGCCAATTATTTTGCCAGAAGTAGAGAAATATTTGCCAACTGAAGACGGATTGCCACCATTAGGAAATGCTGCAGTTTGGGCTTGGGACAGTGTTCAGAATTCAGTTGTTAGTACTCAGTTGATTGACAATGTCACTATTTTTCCTTTAGAATTGAACACAATGCCAGGTTGGGCGGGAAGTTCATGGTACTGGATGCGTTATATGGATGCGCACAATGAAAATGAATTTGCAAGTAAAGAAGCTTTGGCGTATTGGGAAAGTGTAGATTTATACATTGGAGGAAGTGAACATGCAACTGGACATTTATTGTATTCTCGTTTCTGGAACAAATTCTTGAAAGACAAAGGTTTTGCGCCAACCGAAGAACCATTCAAAAAACTGATTAATCAGGGAATGATTTTAGGGACTAGTGCTTTTGTTTACAGAATCGAAGGAACGAATAGTTTTGTTTCTAAAAATAAAATTGGAGATCATAAAGTACAGCCAATTCATGCTGATGTTTCGATGGTGAATTCTTCTGATGAATTAGATGTTGAAAAATTCAAAGCGTGGAGAGAAGATTATGCTGATGCGGAATTTATCTTAGATGATAACGGAAAATATATTGTAGGCCGCGAAGTTGAAAAAATGTCAAAATCGAAATACAATGTAGTAACTCCAGATGATATTTGTGCAGAATATGGTGCAGATACATTACGTTTATATGAAATGTTTTTAGGGCCATTGGAGCAGGCAAAACCTTGGAATACGGCTGGTATTTCAGGTGTTTTTGGTTTTCTTAAAAAATTATGGAGATTGTATTTTGATGACAATGGTCTAATCGTAAACAACGACGAACCAACAAAAGACAACTTAAAATCGCTGCATAAAACCATCAAAAAAGTAGCAGAAGATATCGAGAATTTCTCTTTCAATACTTCAGTTTCTCAGTTTATGATTTGTGTAAACGAATTGTCTTCTCAAAACTGTCATTCAAGAGCAATTTTAGAACCATTAGCCATTTTGGTTTCGCCTTACGCGCCGCATATTGCTGAAGAATTATGGTCGCAATTAGGACATACAACTTCAATTTCTGAGGTTGCGTTTCCAGTTTTTGAGGAAAAACATTTGGTTGAAACCAATAAAGAATATCCAGTTTCTTTCAACGGAAAAATGCGTTTCACAATCGAATTGCCTTTGGATTTAACCGCAGCACAAATCGAAGAAATCGTCATGAAAGACGAAAGAACACAAAGACAATTAGATGGTAGAACACCAAATAAAGTAATTATTGTTCCTGGGAAAATCATCAATTTGGTAGGATAACCAAATTAATTTTCAATATAAAAATTCCAAATTCCAATTTTACGATTGGGGTTTGGGATTTTTTTTATGTTTTTTTTTCCGCCACGAATTCACGAATTTTTATTCAATTCATTCGTGAATTGCTTTGCCTGTTCGCTATCGCTCGAGTCGTGGCGGAAAATTACCCAAATCGGTTTGGAATTCGAAATTTTAGTACTGGAATTTCCCAAGTAAACATTGGGATTTGGAATTTTTTTATTGAAATTTTAAAAAAATCTGTAACATTTTAATAGTTGTCGTATCAAAAGCATGGATCCGATTTAATTAACAACTTAAAAACTATTAAAAATGAAAAAGTATATCATCTTAATTATCGCATTTTTATTTTCAGCATTATGTTTAAATGTTTTCGGACAAACCAAACAATTTCCGTTTGAAGTTTTAAAAACCGGAAGCGGAGATCAATCTATTATATTTATTCCGGGTTTCGCCTCTTCTGGTGACGTTTGGAATGAAACCAGAGCCACATTCGAAAATCAATTTACTTGTTATACACTTACAATGGCTGGTTTTGCCGGAAGACAGCCTCAGCCAAATGCCTCATTTGAAAACTGGAAAACCGGAATTGCCAATTATATTAAAGAAAATAAAATTGACAAACCCATTGTAATTGGTCACAGTATGGGCGGCGGACTGGCACTTGCTCTTGCATCTGATTATCCCGATTTAATTGGTAAAATTGTAGTCGTAGATGCGCTTCCTTGTCTGGCTGCCATGACTGACCCTGCTTTTAAATCAAAAGAAAATAACGATTGTTCGGCTTCGGTAAGTCAAATCACAGGAATGACCAATGATCAATTTTACGATATGCAGAAACAAACCATGCCAAGACTTTTGCAAAATCAAACCAAATTGGATATGGTGGTAGACTGGAGTATGAAATCAGACAGAACGACTTTTGGACAAATGTTTTGTGATTTCTATAATGTCGATTTAAGAAACAGAATCGCACAGATAAAATGTCCAGCTTTAATTCTATTAGAATCTTATTTTATAAATTTAAAACCAACTATCGAAGATCAGTATAAAAATTTAAAAACGGCTAATTTTCAATACGCCACAAATGGGCTGCATTTTATTATGTACGATGATACAGCTTGGTATTTACAGCAATTAAGTGCTTTTTTAAAATCGTAAAAATGGAATTTGAACAAATCTACAAAACGTATTGGGATCGAATTTTCAGGCTTTGCATGGGATTTGTCAACGATTACGATGCAGCGCAGGATCTGGCTCAGGAAACTTTTATAATTGTCTGGCAGAAACTCGAAACCTTCAGAAACGAATCAGCAATTGGAACTTGGATTTTTAGAATTGCTTCTAATAATTGCTTAAGGCAGATTGAAAAACAAAAGCGTTTCCCAAAATCAGAACTGCCAATTCATCTTTCAGAAGAAAAACAGTATTCATTAGAACCACAAATTCAGTTTTTGTATAAATGTATTGCTGAGCTTCCAGAAACCGATCGTATCATTATTTCATTAGAATTAGAAGATATCAAACAAAATGAAATTGCTAAAATCGTCGGACTTTCAGAAGCCAATGTTAGAGTGAAAATTCACAGAATAAAAGAAAAACTGACTCAAAAATTTAAAGAAAATGGACAACGATAACACTATAAATTTTAAAGATTTATGGAAAAAACAAACCATAAATCAACCCGATATGCAGGATTTGCTAATTAGAGTGAGTAAGTTTAAAAAAGCAGCTTTGCGCAGTTTATGGATTAGCAATATTCTGCTTGGCTTGACAAGTGCTTTTATAATATTTATTTGGATATATTATCAGCCGCAATTTATTTCGACTAAAATTGGAATTGTTCTAGTAATTCTTGCCATGGTGATTTATCTGTTTGTGTATAACAAATTACTAAGCAGTTATAAAAATATTGATGCAACGCAAACCAATCAAGAATATCTGCAAAAGCTAATTGTTATTAAAAAGAAACAACAATTTTTGCAAACCAAAATGATGAGTTTCTACTTTGTAATGTTAACCGCAGGCATTTGTTTGTACATGTATGAATACGCCAGCCGAATGAGTGTTTTAGGAGCAGGTTTAACCTACGGAATTACACTATTGTGGATGTTGTTCAACTGGTTCTTCATTCGTCCAAAACAAATTAAAAAGCAGCAGGATAAAATAAACAGCCTGATTGAAAAGTTTGAAGAAGTAAACAATCAGTTAGAAGGATAAAAAAAAGAAGCTTCGTAAAAAAAATTACGAAGCTTTACTCTTACCAAAAACAAAAAATTAAATTCTAACCTTTAAAATTTATTGAGGAAATACGTGAGCAGTAAGCGCTGCTACAATAATTCCACTGTTATCTGCTGTGGCAGTTAACTCGTTTACTACTTTACCGCCAACTATCATTTTTACAGTAATTGTTTGTCCTGTAACTCCTCCGTTTCCGCTAGCACTTACTGAAGCTCCCATAGATTTAGGTTCAGCTGTAAATTCTTTAGTCCATGGAAGAGAGTTAACGTCCTCATTTAAAGCATTTCCACCTTTTTCAATGTAGGTTGCAGAAAGACTTCCGGTGTAATTTCCTGTAATTTCGTATTTTACATCTCTTGAAGCTCCTGCTGAATTGTCATCTTTATCGTTATCGCTGCTGCAAGAAACTGCTGTAAAAGCAAGTGTTAATACAATAGCAAGTGTTTTTAAAACTGATTTCATAATAAACATTTTTATAATTAATAAATTTGTTTAAACAAAATTAAGCGCTTATTAGAGAGAGGGCAATACCTGATAAAATGCATTTTATATTACCTGTAATCAGGTAAAAAAGTAAAAATCCTTTTTTGTACGGTTTTTAATTTAATAAATTTGGAGAAATCTCATTCTATGAAGAAAAACTACTTTGTAATCCTCTTTTTATTTTTATCCGCCTTTTCATATTCACAGGTTATTCTTTCTCTCGATGATGACTCTGTTTATATTGATAGTATCGCAAAGGTGACTAAAAATACAAAGTCCGACAGCTTGAAAAGTCTTTATAGTTTTAGATTATCGAAATTGTATTTGATGGTTCAGGATGCCGAAAAATCAAAACAATATTTAAAACAAGCGAATGCACTCAAAAATAAATTCCCTTTTTTACAAGATGCTTCCATTTATTACAATTCTACCAGCTTTTTAGAAAAAGGCGATGTTGATGGTTTTGAAAAAGAACTTTTAAGAGCAAACGAAAAGCTTAAAAAATATTTTAATACCGAAGCTTTTAGACTTCGTGCCGTAATACTTCAGAATTATGGTATTATGCAGCAGCGAAAAAACAACGAAAAGGCATATATGAAACTGCTGATTAATGAAGCTATCCCAATAGCCAAAAAAAGCAGGGATTACGAACTTATAAGCGGTCTTTACAAAGCGGTTGCTATTATTTTTATGAATACCAGCGAACGCGAAAAAGCCAATGAATATTTAAGTGAAGCTCAAAAATACATCGAAAGGGCATTGAGAAAAACGCCTACTTTGGCCGAATCGAAAATGGAAACCTATATTATAAATGCCGAAAACTTAGTCGAGCTGAAGCATTTTTATGATGCCAAAAAAGTTCTCGATAAAGCTTTTTCGACTTTAAAAGATTTCCCAGAATCCAATCTTAACGATTCGTATTATTATTCGGAAGGACTTTATTTTGCCAAACAAAATAAATGTACCGAAGCATTAAAAAGTTACGAAAAAGGAATTAAGGCAGCAGAAAAACATCACAATACAATTGCCTTAAACCGATTAAAGTTTGCTGAATATGAAGTACTTTTTAAATTAAAGAATTACGAGAAAGCCAAAAATAATATTGATTATTTATTAGCCAACACGCCTTTTATTGTGGAAAAAAAAGATTACTACAATGAAATGGCTAAACTTTATAACGCTACAAAAGAATACGATAAAGCCTATTACTATTCTAACAAATATAATGTGATCAATGACAGTTTAAACAATACCAAGTTTAAAACTGAAATTGTAGAACTTGAGGCCAAATACAAAAAAGCCGAAAGCGAAAAGAAAATTACACTGCTGCAGTCAGAAAACGAAAAAGCAGCTTTAATGGTGTATAACAATCACTTGAACTCAATTCTTTTTGCCGTTTTGTCTTTTCTTTTATTTCTTACCGTTTTGTTTCTGTGGATTTTCAATAAAAACCAAAAGAAATTAAGTGCCCAGAAAGAAATCAATTTAAAGCAGGAATTAAAAGCCTTTGAAAACCGACATAAATTATCTGTTTCAAAAGCATTGATTCAAGGCGAAGAAGTAGAACGAAAGCGTATTGCCAGAGATTTACACGATGGTTTAGGAAGTATGCTTTCGAGTTTGAAAATTCATTTAAATCTGGCGCAGAAAGAAAAAGGAGAGGCGTTGCCAGGAGTAGGGAATTTATTGGATAATTCAATTAAAGAACTTCGAAATATATCTCAGAATTTAATGCCTGAAACATTATTAGAACTGAGTCTGGAGCATGCTTTGAGAGATTTATGTGCTGCAAATTCAAATGCAGTTACCAAAATCGAATTTCAATATCTGATTAAAAAATCAAAATTGTCTAAAACTGACGAAATTATGATTTACAGAATTATTCAGGAACTTTTGAATAATGCTTTGAAATATGCCAATGCCTCTCAGGTTTTGGTTTCCTGTTCGCAGAATAAAGATGTGTTTTTTATAACTGTTGAAGATAACGGACTAGGATTTGATGTTTCGGATTCTAAAAAGAAAAAAGGAATGGGATTAAAAAACATTATAAATCGCGTGGAATTCCTAAACGGAAAACTCGAAATTGATAGTAAAATAAACGAAGGAACTTCAATTTATATTGAATTGAATGTATTAAACGAAAAACAGGAAAATGAGTAAAAAATATAAAATGGTCGTGGTGGACGATCATCCAATTGTAATATCAGGAATTACAGGATTGCTTTCGGATCTGGATGATGTTGAAATTGTACAGAAAATGCATTCGGGCGTAACGCTTTTGGATTATATTGAAAATAATAAAGTAGATGTGATTCTAGTAGATATTTTTCTGCCGGTTATTACAGGAATTGATTTATGTAAATCCATTAAACAGAAGTTTCCTGAAATTGTAATTATCGGTATGAGCAGCCAGTCTGAAAGAAGTTTAGTAATGCAGTTTATCCGAAACGGCGGAAACGGTTATATTCTTAAAAATGCTTCTTTTGACGAATTCAAAGATTGTATTTACAAAGCTATTGATGGTGAAATTGTATTTAGCGATGAAGTTAAAACAATTGTAAGCCAGCCTTTATCTGAAGATTTGGATGTAGTTCCGAGTTTAAGCAGAAGGGAAAAAGACATTGCAATACTGCTTTCAAAAGGAAAACAGACACAAGAAATTGCCGATGAACTTTTCTTGAGTTTCTTAACCGTACAAACACACCGACGTAATATTCTCCAAAAATACAAGACCAAAAACGTAGCAGAACTAATAACATTGCTTTTAAAGAATAATCTTTTGGACTAAAATGTCCGAAAAAATGCCAAAATGACATTTTGTTAAAATGGTTTATAATTTGCTGTTTCTTTTGTAAATTTAAAATCAATCAAAAAAAGTTAATAAAATGGGAAGTGGATATTTAATTCTTGCCGGAGCTATTATGTTATTTAGCTGGATGGTGAGTTCAAAACTTAAAAGTAAATTCGAATTATATTCAAGGCTGCAATTACGAAATGGAATGAGCGGCCGAGAAATCGCAGAAAAAATGCTTGCTGATAACGGAATCACTGATGTTCGTGTTATCTCAACGCCGGGTCAGTTAACAGATCATTACAATCCGGCAGATAAAACAGTAAACTTAAGCGAGGCAGTTTATAATCATCGAAATGCTGCGGCTGCGGCTGTGGCGGCGCACGAATGCGGGCACGCTGTGCAACATGCCATTGGTTATGAATGGCTTACTATGCGTTCTAAATTAGTTCCGATTGTTAGTGTGGCTTCAAACTTTATGCAGTGGATTTTGTTAGCCGGAATTTTAATGATACGAACATTTCCACAGTTATTATTAGTGGGAATTATCATTTTTGCGGTAACAACATTATTTTCAATTGTTACTTTGCCCGTAGAATACGATGCAAGTAACAGAGCGTTAGCTTGGCTTGAAAACAAACACATGCTTACAGCAGAAGAACAAGCAGGAGCAAAAGATGCCTTAAAATGGGCTGCAAGAACGTATGTAGTAGCGGCTTTAGGTTCAATCGCAACGCTGCTGTACTATATATCTATTTATTCTGGAAGCAGGAGGAATTAATTAGTTAATTGAGATAATTAGTCAATTAGATAATTAGTAGCAAACCCGACAGGTTTTAAAACCTGTCGGGTTTTTTGTTTTTTAGGAATTATCTAATTATCAAATTGGCACATTTTCTAATTCTAAAGCTGTATCTGTCTATCAATCTGTTGATCCAGTGAAATAAAAGTTTCCGTTCTGGAAACTCCTTCAATCGCCTGAATTTTAGTATTTAAAAGCTGCATTAAGTGTTCGTTGTCGCGGCAGATAATTTTAATCAAAACCGACCAGTTTCCCGTGGTATAATGACATTCTAAAACTTCAGGAATTTTTCGTAATTCTTTTACAGCTTCAGAGTTTCGAGAAGCTTTGTCTAAGTAAACACCAATAAATGCCATTGTATTATATCCTAACACTTTTGGGTTTACGGTAAATTTAGATCCTGAAATTACGCCAGATTGTTCCAGTTTTTTTAATCGCTGATGAATTGCTGCTCCAGAAATCCCAATTTTGTTAGCGATTTGAAGTATAGGTTTTCGGGCGTCGTCCATAAGATAACGGAGAATCTCTTTGTCGATACCGTCAATTTCAATTAAAAGGGAGTTGATTTTCATAACTTATAATTTGAAACTATTTTTGTGATTTGGGTTTAGAATAGAAATCAAATGTAATTAAAATGCTGTAGAAAAGAAAATTCCAATTTTTTAAATTCCAAATTCCAAAAAAGAGGAAATACCAATATTAAAAATCCAAATTCCAATCACGTTGCGATTAATTGGGATTTGGAATTTAAGATTTGTGTATTTAAAAAACATAGCCCAAGGTTTCAACCTTGAGTACGCAGAGTTGTTTAGGTTGGAATTTGGAATTAAGATTTGGAATTTGATTTGAAATTCCCGCAAAAAGAAAATTCCAAATTCCAAGTGATTAAATTGGAATTTGGAATTTTAAAAATTCTTTATTTTTAAGGAACTTATTTTCCTTTGTTTGCCTCAGCAATATATTTTTCTAAAGCCATTGTCATAGAAGGAGTTTCAGGTGTTGGAGCAAGAATGTCAATTCTTAAACCGTGATCTAAAGCCTCTTTTTGAGTTGTACTTCCAAAAACAGCTATTCTGGTATTGTTTTGTTGAAAATCAGGAAAGTTTTTAAACAATGATTTAATTCCGGTTGGACTAAAAAATGCTAAAACATCGTAATAAACATCTGCAAGATCAGATAAGTCACTCATTACAGTTCTGTAAAAAATAGCTTGTGCCCAATCTACTTTAAGGCTGTTTAGTGTAATAGGAGCATCGGCATTTAGCTGGTCAGATGCAGGTAACAAAAATTTCTCGTCTTTGTACTTTTTGATAAGAGGAGATAAGTCTGCAAAATCTTTTGCTCCAACGTAAATTTTACGTTTTCTGTACACAACATACTTTTGAAGGTAAAAAGCTACTGCTTCAGATTGACAGAAATATTTCAATCCTTCAGGAACTTTGTAACGCATTTCATCAGCCACTCTAAAAAAATGATCTACAGCATTTCGACTTGTTAAAATGATCGCAGTGTAATGATTAAGATCGATTTTTTGTAATCGAATCTCTTTTGCGCTAACCCCTTCCACATGAATAAATGGTCTGAAATCAATTTTTATTTTGTGTTTTTGTTGGAGCTCAAAGTAAGGAGAATTCTCCACTTTAGGTTCAGGCTGTGACACCAAAATTGTTTTCACTTTCATATTATAAACATTTTCTAAGCACTCCCTTTTGTAATCCAATAATAGAGAAAATAATAAGGGGCTATTTCAAGAGCGCAAAGATATAAAATAAAATAAAATAACTTGCCGATAATTGCGTTTTGATATGTTTTAATTGAAATAAAATACGAATACAGGCTGATACACAGTGAAATACCAATGATAACAAGGGGTACAATCGTTGGAATATTGTCATAATAAAACAAAATAGCATTGATTGGGAGGATTAAAACACCTATATATGTTCTATAAGTTACTTTTTGTAAGTTAAAAAGCTCTACAAAATCATCAATATTGAATGAAGTAGCAACAATTTTTTCGATTAAATATTTTGCCAAAATAAAATAAAGAAGAAAAGTAGCGATCTGGATAAATAAAATCCAGTCCGTTTTTGCAGCATATCCAAAAATATTCATGCTGAGCTGAATGAAAAAAGCAAACGAAATGACCTGAACAAAAAACAATCCAACCGTAAAACTACTTTTCATGTGGCTGTTGTCACGATAGATTTTAGCATATTTATCTGAAAAAATAAGTTTGCTGAATTCTGAAAATCGAGTTTCATAAGCCGATTTTGTCATGGCAACAACGGCAAAAGTCAGGACAAATAATGCAGTCGCCCAGTCTTTGTTTTCAATTATTCGAGGATGAAGATGTTCAATCATAGTGTCACAAAATTAGTAATTTTTTGTATCAATAGTTTTATTATGTATTTATTATGAAGCGAATGCTATAAAAAGTTTACTTTTGCGGTGAAATTACCGAGAAAAAATGAGTGATAGTATTGTCATAATTCCTACTTATAACGAAATAGAAAACATAGAAAGTATCATTAGAGCTGTACTTTCACAACATAAACCTTTTCATCTTTTAATAATCGATGACAATTCTCCGGATCACACTGCAGATAAAGTTATTGCCTTGCAAGAAGAATTTGCCGGAAGATTATTTTTGGAGAAAAGAGCCAAAAAAGCAGGATTAGGAACTGCATATGTTCACGGTTTTAAATGGGCATTAGAACATAAATACGATTTCATTTTTGAGATGGATGCCGACTTTTCACACAACCCAAACGATCTTGAAAAACTTTATGATGCCTGCCATTTTGGAGGAGCAGATCTGGCTATCGGATCGCGTTATGTAAAAGGAGTAAATGTTGTAAACTGGCCGTTAAGCCGTGTTTTAATGTCTTACTTCGCTTCGGTATATGTAAAATTCATTACTGGAATGAAAATTCACGATGCAACGGCAGGTTTTGTGTGTTATAAAAGAGAAGTTTTAGAAAAAATCAATCTCAACAAAATTAAATTTGTGGGTTATGCGTTTCAAATAGAAATGAAATACAGAACTTACTGTGCCAAATTTGCAATAAAAGAAGTTCCAATCATTTTTACAGACCGAACAAAAGGTGTTTCAAAAATGAGTAACGCCATTATTAAAGAAGCAATTCTGGGGGTAATTACACTTCGATTAAAAAAATTAGTCAATTCATTATAAAAAGTAAAGATGAATAGGATTTTAATAAAAAACGCCAAAATAGTAAACGAAGGTTCTATTTTTGAAGGCGACGTTCTGATAGAAAACGACTTAATTGTTGAGGTTTCAGACAGTATAAGTTTAAAAACATCTGATTGTATTGTAATCGATGCCGAAGGAAATTATTTAATGCCGGGAGCTATTGATGATCAGGTGCATTTTAGAGAGCCTGGATTAACTCATAAAGGAGATATTGAATCAGAATCGAGAGCGGCAGTTGCAGGAGGAATCACTTCTTTCATTGAACAGCCTAATACGGTTCCTAATGCGGTTACGCAGGAAATATTAGAAGATAAATATCAAATTGCTTCTCAAAAATCATTTGCGAATTATTCGTTTATGATGGGAGCAACTAATGATAATTTGGAAGAAGTTTTAAAAACCAATCCGAAAAATGTAGCTGGAATTAAAATTTTCTTAGGTTCTTCAACCGGAAATATGCTGGTAGACAATGAAGCAACTTTAGAAAGAATTTTTTCAAGTACACCAATGTTAATTGCGGTGCATTGTGAAGACGAAACTACAATCCAAAATAATTTAGCCGAATTCAAAGAAAAGTATGGAGATGATATTCCAGTAACAGCACATAATTTAATTAGAAGTGCAGAAGCGTGTTATATTTCATCTTCAAAAGCAGTAGCGCTGGCTAAAAAAACAGGAGCGAGACTTCATATTTTTCATCTTTCAACCGCTAAAGAAATGGAATTGTTTACCAATAAAATTCCATTAGAAGATAAAAAAATCACAGCTGAAGTATGTGTGCACCATCTTTGGTTTACGGATGAAGATTATAAAACAAAAGGAAATTTCATTAAATGGAATCCGGCTGTAAAAACAGCTGCAGACCGTAAAGCACTTTGGGAAGCTTTAAATGACGGACGTATTGATGTTATTGCAACCGATCATGCGCCTCATACGAAAGAAGAAAAACAACAATTGTATCTAAAAGCTCCATCTGGAGGTCCGCTTGTACAGCACGCAGTTGTGGCGATGTTTGAAGCACATCATCAAGGGAAAATCAGCGTGGAGAAAATTGTAGAGAAAATGTGCCACAATCCGGCTAAAATTTTCAAAATCGAAAAACGCGGTTTTATCAAAGAAGGGTATTATGCTGATTTAGTAATTGTGAATCCAAGTCTGCCTTGGAGTGTAAACTCTGATAATATTTTATACAAATGCGGCTGGTCTCCATTTGAAGGAACTACTTTTAAATCGAGAATTACACATACTTTTATAAATGGGGAATTGGTATACAATAACTTTAAGATAAAAGATATTCGCGCCGGAAAACGTTTATTGTTTGACAGATAAAAAACTAAAATGAAGAATTGTTTAGTAATACTATTGGTTTTGTTTCTTTCTGTAAGTTGTAAAAAAAATGTTATAAAACAACCTGCAAAGCTTATTGAGAAAGAAAAAATGATTGATATTATGTATGATTTGTCTCTTTTGGAAGCTATGAAATACCAGCATCAGGAATTATTAGATTCCACCGAAACAGATCCTACAAAATATATTTTGAAAAAATACAAAGTAGACAGTCTTCAGTTTGCCCAAAACAATAAATATTATGCGGCTGACTACGAGAATTACAAAGATATGTTTGATGAAGTTGGCAAGAGATTAGCTAAACTTCAGAGAGATACAGATTCTATTGTAACGATCGAAGAGAAAAAAGCAGCAAAAGAGGCTAAAAATAAACCAAAAGAAACTCCTAAAGATTCTATCAAAAAGCCGGCAAATGGAATTAATATAGATTCTATTAGAAGACAAATGACAAAAAACCGCGCAAAACAGTAAGTGAAAATTATAATTTTGCGACGTCTTTAATATACTGATGTACATCTTGAAAAACCGTTCCTTGAACGGTTTTTATTTTTTCATTTGAATATAAATTTTTTGAATAAGAAGCCTTCGCAGTAGCTTTCGTAATGCTTCTTCGTTGGAAAAACAGGGTAGAAAAAATAAGGTCAGCTATCCACAGGAAATTCATAAAAAATGGTTTGGCGTGAATATGAGGCTTTTTAACTTGTAACGCTTCGGCTATTGTGTCTAATATATCTTTAAAAACAATGTTTTCAGCAATTAAAGTGAAACGTTCGTTTTTGATGTCGCTTTTCATTAACTGATACATTGTCTTTACAACATCATCAATAGAAATAAATCCAGTACTTCCAAGCGTGTAGAAAGAAAGTCCGTTGGCCACTTTAGTATATAATTCAGCACTTCCCTGCGGATTCTTTTTGGTTTTCGGAATTGGACCTAAAATAACACCTGGATTTACAATAATAACATTTAAACCTTCTTGATGTGCGCGCCAAACTTCCATTTCGGCACCATATTTAGAAATCGCGTAATCGCTGTGTGGTTTTTCAGGATTCCAGTCGGTTTCTTCCGTAATATAAGTTTCATGGGCTGCTAAATCGCCAAGAGCAGCAATGGAACTCACAAAGCAGAATTTTTTTACTTCTTTGGCAATGGCAAAATTTACCATATTTGCTGTTCCTTCGATATTGGTTTTTCGAAGTGCTTCTTCATCTTTTGGATCAAATGAAATTAAAGCAGCGCAATGATATACAGTATCAACATCAATAAAAGCAATTTCAAGAGAAGGCACATCTAAAATATCGGCTTCAAGCCATTCGACTTTTTCGAATAATTCTGCTTTTTTGTACAATTCAAAAACCGATTTTGCTTTTTCAACCGTATTTTGGCTGCGGTAAATTGCCCGAACATTTTCTCCATTTTCAATTAAATGAAGCAATAAATGTGCGCCAACTAAACCAGTTCCTCCTGTTACTAATATCATTTTGTAAAGATAAGTTTTTGGTTGAAAGGTGCAAAGTTACAGAGAAGCAAAGTTGTAAAGGTTTTTGTAAAGGTTCAACGTTTCTAAGTTTTCTTGTTGATTTTTTTCCAATTGCCATTTGACATCATTGAAAATTGTTTTTTTGACATTGCCATTGTCATTGATTATATTTGCGCAAAATATTTTAAAAATGAAGAATCTAGTTGAAGAATTAAAGTGGCGTGGTTTGTACCATGATAGTATGCCTGGAACCGAAGAGCAATTGTTAAAGGAAGCAACAACTGCGTATATCGGGTTTGATCCAACGGCAGATTCACTGCATATCGGAAGCATGGTTCAGATTATTTTATTGGTTCATTTAAAGAATTTCGGACACCAGCCAATTGCTTTGGTAGGAGGTGCAACCGGAATGATTGGTGATCCGTCTGGGAAATCTGATGAAAGAAACCTGCTGAATGAAGAAACTTTAGCTAAAAACGTTGCCGGAATTAAAAGTGTTCTGTCTCGTTTTTTAGACTTTAATTCAAAAGAAGCAAATGCTCCGGTTATGGTAAACAACTATGACTGGATGAAAGAATTCTCGTTTATTGATTTTGCCCGTGAAGTTGGAAAACGTATTACGGTAAATTATATGATGGCAAAGGATTCTGTTAAAAAAAGAATTAACGGTGAAGGTGAAGGAATGTCTTTTACAGAATTCACGTATCAGCTAATTCAGGGATACGATTTTTATCATTTATATAAAAATAACAACTGCCTTTTGCAAATGGGTGGTTCTGATCAATGGGGAAATATCACTACTGGTACAGAATTAGTCCGCAGAATGGGTGGCGAAAATGCAAAAGCTTTTGCGCTTACAACGCCATTAATTACGAAAGCAGACGGATCTAAATTCGGGAAATCTGAAGGTGGCAATGTTTGGTTGGATGCTGATAAAACTTCGGTTTATAAATTTTACCAATTTTGGGTAAACGCTACCGATGCCGATGCTGAAAAATACATTAAAATCTTTACTTTCTTAGATAAAGAAACGATTGACACGTTAATAGCAGAACATCAAGCAGCGCCTCATTTAAGAGTTTTACAAAAGAAATTAGCAGAAGAAATTACAATTTTTGTTCACAGTAAAGAAGAATTAGAAAAAGCAATTCAGGCTTCGAATATTTTATTTGGAAATTCAACTGCTGAAGATTTAAAGAAATTAGATGAAGCAACTTTCTTAGAGGTTTTTGATGGAGTTCCACAAGCTGAAATCGCAAAAGCGGATTTAGAAAGCGGATTGGATATTATCACTGTTTTGAACGAAAAAACAAGTTTCTTTAAATCAAATGGAGAGGCAAGACGTGCTTTAACAGCGAATTCGATTTCTGTAAACAGAGAAAAAATAAAAGAAGATTTTATACTAACGGCAAATGATTTAATCAACAATCAGTTTGTGTTATTGCAAAGTGGTAAGAAAAACTATTTTGTGATTCGTGTAGTTTAATCGGTAAATCGTTTAATCTATTAGTACTTTTAAAACGATATATTAAACCCAATGTTCCAATTGAATATTGGGTTTTTTATTGGGTTATTTTTTGAAAATTGTTTTTCGATGAAACAATCTAAAGCACCATTAAATTGCATCCGCGTATATCAGAATTATCAAAACGTCCCAATACCTCGAAAGAGTTGTTGGGATTTTTTTTGCCTAAATCTTGAGTGGCAATAAAAGAGCAGGAGTTAATGTTAGCCAAATCAATAACGTTGATTCCGCCGGTTTTTCCATCTTGAATATAGGTTAAGGCATCTTCGGGATCGCGAACTAGAATATGCATCCATGACGGGCATTCAAAAACGCCTTCACCTAAAGAATATGCTTGAGCCAGAAGTTCCGTCATTCCATATTCAGAATGAATTGAAGAAACTCCAAAACCTTTGCATAGTATTTCGTGCAGTTCTTCACGAATCATTTCTTTGCGTTTTCCTTTCATTCCTCCAGTTTCCATAATAATGGTATTTTGAAGGTTGAATTGATGTTTTTCGATCAAATCCAGTAGCGCATAAGTAACACCAATTAAAATTACATTTTGACCAGATTCATCTAATTCGGTTAGTTTTTTAATCAAGTCGTCGTGATTGTGTAAATAAAACCCGCTTTCCGGATGATTGGATAGTTTTATAAGGTCTTCTACCATGTAAATGAGTGAAGATCCTTCTCGCTCTAAATAAGACGGCAAAAGGGCTAAAACAACGTAATCTTCTATATTGCCATAAAACTGAGAGAAACCTTTTCGATAACTTTCTTCATAAAGTGAAGCATCCGTAACCAAATGTCGGCTTGTAATCATTCCAGTTGTACCACTGCTGGTAAAAGTCACCTGCGCTGGATCATTATTTGAAACGACATTATGGCTTTTGAAAAACTGAATGGGTAAAAATGGTATCTGCTGTAGAGATTTTACGCGTTGCGGATCTGTTTTTAAGAAATCACAAAACTCACGATATATCACATTATTTGCATATTGATGACGAAACACTTTTAATGCTGTTTTTTCAAATTGTTTGTGGCTTGAGATGGTAAATATATCGGTAGCTGTAATCAAAACTTTCTTTTTTTGCAAAGATATTGTTTTTAGGTTTTCGTCGTGATTTTCAGTAACAGTTTTCAGTCGAAAACCAAATCTGTAAACTAGTTACTGCGACTGTAAACTAAAAAAGCCCCAACAGGAGCTTTTTTTATATTATCGAATGATAAGTTTTCGGGTTGAGGTGGCGTTTTGTTCACTAATTTTTATAATGTAAACACCTGGAACTAAATCTGAAACGCTAAGTTCCTTAGAAACTAAATGTGCCTGCAGTACTTTTTTTCCTAGAATATCAAAAACAATGACTTCTTTTTCCAAATCATTTTTAGAAGAAATATATACCTTTCCATTTAATACTGGGTTAGGGTATAAGCTTAGCCCCTCAATACCTGCAGTGTCTTGAGGTTTTGGTAATTGCTTACTGTCTTGCGCCGCAACGTTTACAGAAAAGAAAAAAGCCAATATGAATGTAATATAAAAGTAGTTTTTTGCCATCGCGTTTATTTGGATATTGTAAATATACAAAAAAAATGACAAAAATTACGCCAAAAAAAAACATCAATATGATTTGTGATGTTTTTAACATTTTGTTTCCGAAGTTATTAGGGATCGATATAATAATTTCCTTTATGATAAAGGACATAGCCTAATTTTTGCTGAGAGTTCTGGTCATAAAAAAACCGCCTGAATATTCAGACGGTTTCATTTTATTTTTTTATTCTAATTACTTAGTCCAGTTAGCCCAAGATGGTAACTCAGCACCAGCACCAGCACCAGTTGCACCAGAAGTTTTTCCTGATAATTTAGGACCATCAAAAGTAGTTACAGAAGCTCCAAAAGTATAGTCTGTAATAGTGAAGTTACCAGCAGCGATATTTGCAGTTGCACCAGCATCTGTAGATAATTTAGTTAAAGCAGCAGGCATTCCGTCAGCAACATATAAGTTTGTGTAAGCTTGTTTTCCACCACCTTCTTTGTAGTTGATTGCTTTTTCGTCAGCTAAGAAAGTAGCACCACCTTTAACAATAGAGATGTTAACGATTTTAGCGTTAGTCATTGGAACAGCTCCACTTGGATCTTTTGCGTTAGTAGAACCTTCAACACCAGCTTTAGTTACACCTTTAATGTAAACGTTTGTAGCAGTACCTTGCCATCCGTCAGCGAAATCTAATGAATCGTCATAAGAGTTGATGATTGTTAAGTTAGTAGCGTTTACAGCTCCTCCGAAGAATTCGATTCCGTCATCACCACTTTCGAAAGTATAGATATCAGATACTACAGTTCCAGAACCTACTCCGAAGAAAGAAATTCCATTATATTCTTTTTCAGCAGTATATTTAGAACCTGTGTAAGAAATTTTTAAGAAGTTGATGTTTCCAGAAGAATCTGCATTGTTGTTACCTCCATAGCTTAAACCACCTACTTCAGAAGTACCATTGTCCCCAGTATTAACTTTAGCATTACCAGCGATAATTAATCCGCCCCAGTCACTTTGAGCTGGATTTGCTTTTCCAGATGTCATAACAACTGGTTTAGTAGCAGTACCATTGATGTTGATTTTTGCATTTCTTTCTACAGCGATATATAAAGAAGTTGCTTCTGCAGTAGCAGAACTTTTGATTACTGTTCCAGCTGGAATAACTAAAGTTGCTCCACCTTTAACTACTAAACCTCCAGTTAAAGTGTAAGTTTGAGTTGGGTCTAAAGTAACAACACCATCATTGATGTTACCTTTTAAATCGTCAACTTTTAAAACGAAACTACTTTTGTTTTCGTCTTTGTTGTTATCGTCAGAACTACAGCTCGTTAAAGCAAGTCCTAATATTGCAGCCATTGCAAAAATACTTTTTTTCATTTTTGTTGTGTTTTATTGTTTTATTTATTCAAGGCAAAGTAAACGAACGTATGTTTTTGCTGAGTTAAGTCGAGATTAATAATACATTAAGTATAAGAGGCAAAATAAAGTTTGACTTAATATAAAATTTACATTGGATGATTCTGCATAAAAAAAGGTGATTAGTATTAGCTAATCACCTTTATTGCATATTGTTAGAAATTTATTTCTTAGAATGTATAGTTCAAAGTAAGTCTAAGATCTGAACCTGCTTTGTATGAAGTAACAGTGATATCACCAATTGCTTCTTTTCCTGGTACTTCTCCTTGCTCTTGAACACGTTTGAAAGTTGGGTTCAAGATGTTATTGTAAATAAGACCAAGTTTAAGATTTTTAGTCAAACTTGTATTGGCAATAAAATCTAATTTATTTACTGCTTTATCAACCATATTTCCAACTCGTGAGGTTCCAATTACAGCTAGTTTATCTGAAAAATAAGAATAAGATACTGTTGCACTGAAATCACGTCCTTCTCTAAATTCATTTAAAAATGATACGTTAGCATTGGCAAGGAAATTAGAAGCTCCTGTTAATTTACTATCTGTAAAAGTAAAGTTAGCTCCAAAATCATTTTCATTGTTTACTTTATCATTGCTTAGATCTTGGTTTGTGTATAAATAAGATCCGTTTGCGTCAAAAGAAAGTTTTGCCTTTAGATTGTCATCTTTTTCAATTTCAAAAATGTCTTTTCTAAATTCTACTTCAACTCCAGCAACCGTTGCTTTATCTCCAGTGTTTGCATAAGAGATATCATTTGAAGAAGAGTTTAAGAACATTTCGTTGATTGGGTTTTGAATAATTTTTCCAAATGCAGTTACCGAAATTAATTCGCCAGCTTTCGGGAAATATTCCCATCCTAAATCGAAGTTATAATTTGTTGAAGCGTATAATCTTGGGTTTCCTTCGTATGCTTGTGCAACATCTTCGTAAATAATTGGCACTTTTTCTTTAAACTGAGGAAGTGTATAGGTTTTACTTGCAGAGAATTTTAAATTCTGTTTGTCAGTCAAAGTATATTTTGAAATTAAACTTGGTAAAATATTAAATTTCGAATCGTTAGAACTATCACCACCAGGAACTGTAGTTGTGATATAGTCAACATTCTGAGTTAATTGCTCAAGTCTAGCACCTAATATTACACTTAATCTGTCAGTTAAAGAATATTGAACATTTGCAAAAGCAGCGTTAATATCTAAATTTCCATTATATAATTGGTGGATTCTATTTGAATAAGATGAACCCCAATGTGAAGGATCTAAATAGTTATCTACATGGTGGATATCTTCTTTAGGGAAAGAAATTGTAGTTCTGTCCGGGAAGAATGAAAACTGCTGCATGTCGTAATTTACATCTTTGAATTTTCCAGAATAACCAACAGTTACTTTTCCTTTATAAGTATCATCACTACCTTTTTTGAAGTTATAAGAAAGAGCAACATTTGCTGCTATTTCATTTTCTTTTAAGTCTTGAAAAAATCTGTGATTGTTGATGTTTGAGTTGGTAAAGAAAGTATAATCAGTTGCGTTAGGCGCTAATACAAAAGAGTTTTGCATACGATCTGGAACTGCACTGTTAGAAATACTGTATCCAACTCCCCAGTTTAAATTCCACTGATCGTTGAATTTGTTTTTACCTGTTAATTGGTTTACAATTAATTGAGTTCTTTCAAAAGTACCACGTTTGATAAAACCTGTGATTTGTTGAGTAGCATCTCCACCACCATCAAAATTCTGGTTTGTTCCTTCATATTCACTATAATCTTGATCACTTGAATTTAAGAATAATGAAGTAAAGAATATTGAGTTTTTGTTATTGATTTTATAATCAGCTGTACCCATAACAGTTGTAGTTGTGCTATGTTTGTAAGCTTTTCTAACGAAATCAGAGAAGATATCTCCATCAGAAGTGATTCCTCCTCTGCTGTAACCTTCAGTATATTTGTTTTTTGCACTAAACGAACCTGTAATAAAAGTTCCAATTGAACTCTCGTCGTTTATTTCGAATTTTTTCCCGCCAGAAATAGTATAGAAAGCATTCAATACATTCTTGTTTTCTTTTCTGTCCCAGCTTGTTGCATAGCTGTATGGTTGTAACGGAGCATCAGGAACTCCAACTTTTTTAAATCCTGTGTAAGTTGGTCCGTCTTGTAGGTAAAAATGATCTTGCCCTAAAACATTTGTGTTAGCACCAGATCCAACCGAAACACTAACGAATGGTTTTCCGCTGAATTTTTTTGCACTAATATCAATATTTGCTCCACCAAAATCAGCATAGTTTTGAGATTCAAAAGTTTTACTAATTCCGATATTGTCTACAATGTTTGTAGAGAAAATCTCTAAAAGAATGTTTTTGTTTGCAGGATTGTTAGAAGGCAATGGAAGTCCGTTCAAAGTAGTTACATTGTAACGATCTCCTAAACCTCTTACGAAAACATTCCCTGAATCATCTTGTTTAGATACCCCGCTCACTTTAGCTACAGCATTCGCTACGTCGTTAACCCCTTTTCTTGAGATTTCCTCTGCGCCAATAGCCGCTTTAAAAGAAACTGCGTTTTTTTGATCTAATAATAATGCTGATTCTTTTTGTTTGTTAGCCGTAGTTGATTTAACTACTACATCCTTTAATGTGAAACTTCCAGAAGAAAGTGCTTGATTGATAACTACAGTCTCGTTTGCTTTTACGGTAACTGGAGCTTCTACAGATTCATATCCTAAAAAACTAAATATAACAGTGTAGTTTCCTGGATTTACGCTTAACGAATATTTTCCGTCAACGTCAGTATTTACGCTAATGTTCGTTCCTTTAATTAAAACATTTGCAAAAGGCAACGGATCATTGTTCATTTCTTTGTCGGATAGAACTCCAGAAATCGTACCTTTGTTTTGCGCGATCGAAATCGTACAAATAAATAATGCAATAAATAGAAATCTTAAATTGAATTTCATTGAGTGTGTTGTGTTTAATTTATTTTTGTGCAAAGAAAGAACCGCCCTGTAAAGTCCATGTTATGGACTTGTTATGTTTTTGTGTTGTTAAGATTATCAAATTGTTACCAGATTAAATTACCGTTAACACCAATTTTTAAAGGTTTATTTGTTAGTATATTTACCCTGTGAAATACAAAACATCGGATAAATAATTACAATATTTGATGTAAAAAATCTCAATTTTTGCTATTTATGAAAAAAACACAAACTAAGATTTTATTAGTTGACGACGAACCAGATATCTTAGAAATCGTTGGCTATAACCTTGCTCAGGAAGGCTACCAGATTGTTACAGCTTCTAATGGAAAAGATGCTATAGCAAAAGCTCAGAAAGAATTGCCTGAATTAATTATCATGGATGTAATGATGGCAGAAATGGACGGAATGGAAGCATGCGAGCATATTAGAAAAATTCCAGAATTAAATAATGTTATCATAACATTCCTAACGGCAAGAAGTGAGGATTATTCGCAAGTAGCTGGTTTTGACGCCGGTGCCGATGATTATATTACAAAGCCTATAAAGCCAAAATTATTAGTGTCTAAAGTAAAGGCTCTGTTAAGAAGGTTAAAAGAACAAGAAATAGTTTCAGATACTATAAATGTGGGCGGAATCGAGATTAACCGCGAAGAATATAAGATCATAAAAGGCAACGTAGAAATTGCTTTACCAAGAAAAGAATTCGAACTGTTTTATTTATTAGCTTCAAAACCAGGTAAAGTTTTTAAAAGAGATGAAATTTTAGACAAAGTCTGGGGCAATGAAGTAGTAGTTGGAGGAAGAACAATCGATGTTCACATTAGAAAACTACGTGAGAAAATTGGCGAAGACCTTTTCAAAACCATTAAAGGGGTTGGTTACAAATTTGAAGTTTAGTACCCACTATAAATTTGAACCATATAAGTGATATAAGTTCATTTAATTTATAGTATACATATTTCCTTATCAAAGTTGTCTTTGTCAAAGTTTTTAACTTTGACAAAGATTTGCTTTTTTTAGTTCGTATGTGATTTATCCAATTAAAGTTTTACTTTTAAATAAGCTTATATCACTTATATGGTGAAAATAATCTTTTAATGATTTTTTTCTTTTAAACAATTTCAATGAAAATCAATTTTAAAAAAACATACAAATTTGCTATTAAATCAGCACTGTATATAAGTCTGTTCGCCACAGGATTTGTGCTTATATTAATGTCCCTTTTTTACAAGAATCAATTAAAACATCAAATAGCATTTGGAATAGTTTTCATAATCATCATTTACATATTCTCTTTTCTAGTTTTACAATATCGTGTAGAACGATTTATTTACCGACGTGTCAAGAAAATTTATGATGAGGTTTCTCTTTTAGAATCAACCACTCTTATTAATCAGCCGATTAATACCGACATGGAAACACTTTCAAGAGAAGTTAAAAAATTCGCAACCGATAAAAAACTTGAAATCGAAATGCTCGAAATTCGTGAACAGTACCGAAGAGAGTTTTTAGGCAACGTTTCGCACGAATTAAAAACACCATTATTTACGGTTCAAGGGTATGTTTCAACATTGCTTGACGGTGCTATGGATGACAAACACATCCGAAAAAAATATTTAAAACGTGCCGAAAAAGGAGTAGAACGTTTAATTTATATCGTAGAAGATTTGGACATGATTACCAAACTTGAATCTGGTGATTTAGATTTGGTGATGACTGATTTTGATATCGTTGAATTGATTCAGAATGTTTTTGAATTATTGGAAATGAAAGCCGATAAAAAGAAAATCAAACTCTCGTTTGAAAGCAAAAATGTACAATCGGTTATTGTGCGTGGTGATCAGGATAGAATTCAGCAGGTTTTAGAAAATCTAATTGTGAATTCTATTAAATACGGAAAAGAAGGAGGATTGACCGAAGTTGGTATTGTAAACTTAACCAAGAAAAAAGTCCTAATTCGTGTTAGTGATACAGGAGAAGGGGTTGAAAAACAAAATATCCCAAGACTTTTTGAACGTTTTTATAGAGTAGATAAAAGCGGAACTCGTTCTGAAGGAGGTTCTGGTTTAGGTCTGGCAATTGTAAAACACATTATTGAAGCACACAAAGAAAAAGTATATGTAGAAAGTGAATTCGGAATTGGTTCTGAGTTTTCTTTTACACTTGAAAAAGCATATAAAGCACAAAAACCTGAGGTTAAAAAATCGTAACCTCGGTTTTTGTAAAAGCCGTAAAACGAAGGTTTTAACAATAAATCAACATACGGATTTCGGCGATAACATTAAATTTTTATTATAATAACATCTGGTTAATGATTTCTTAACATAGGTGATACATCTTTGCATCCTGAAATTAAGGGATTTAAAGAAATAATGATAAAAAGAAAAATATTAGCAGTTCTATTACTGTTTACTTGGGTTTCGAATGCTCAGGAATTAAACAAACAGGATGTAAAAAACGAAGTAATGCGTATTTTAGATTCTATAAACAAAGCAAAACTGCCAGAAACAAAATCTGGAGGAGGAGTTGAAGAACATTGGTATGACAGAATCTCTCTTAGAGGTTATGCTCAAATTCGATACAATGGTTTGCTTTCTACAAATGATAAAGTTTCCTGCGAACAATGTGATAGATCTTGGGGAACAACTTCTACAGCTCCAGATGCAAAATCCAACAACGGACTTTTTATTCGTCGTGCCCGTTTAGTATTTTCTGGACAAGTACACCCAAATGTACTTTTCTATTTTCAGCCGGATTTTGCGAGTTCGCCAAGTGCAGGAGTTCAAAACTTTGTACAGATTCGTGACTTGTATTTTGATCTTTCTTTTGATAAGAAAAAAGAATACCGAGTTCGTATCGGGCAAAGTAAAATCCCGTACGGATTCGAAAACATGCAGTCAAGTTCACAACGTTTAACATTAGACCGTTCTGATGCGATCAATAGTTCAATCTTAAACGAGCGTGATTTAGGAGTTTTCTTTTACTGGGCTCCAGCCGAAATCAGAGAACGTTTCGCCATGCTGGTAAAAGACGGATACAAAGGTTCTGGCGATTTTGGAGTTTTTGCTTTTGGAGTTTACAACGGGCAAATTGCGAATAAACTTGACGGAAACCGTGATCTAAATGTAGTGACCCGAGTAACCTATCCTTTTGTAATCGGCAGTCAGATTATCGAACCAGGAATTCAGGCATATACCGGAAAATGGGCGTTTACCGGAGAAGTTTCTTCAGGAGTTACCGTTAACGATCCGCAATATGTAAAAGATCAGCGAGTAGGAGCAACATTTGTTTTGTATCCAAGACCTTTCGGAATCCAGACTGAATACAACATAGGGAAAGGGCCTCGTTACAATACTTTAACCAAAACAATTGATGAAACCGACTTAAACGGTGGTTATGTTTTGCTGAACTATAAATGGAATATTAAAAAACAAGTTATTTATCCTTTTGCCAAATTTCAATATTATGACGGAGGAAAGAAATATGAAAAAGACGCCAGAAGTTACGTAGTAAGAGATTACGAATTTGGTGTAGAATGGCAGCCGCTTAAAGCCTTTGAACTTACCGCAGAATATGTGGTAGCCGACAGAACTTTTGTAGACAGTGCGCTTCCAGTCAACAGACAACAAGGAAATGTATTGCGATTGCAAGCGCAGTTTAATTTCTAGACTTTATCTTCAAAAACAGAAAATAACGATTCCCAATCAATATTATTTTCAAATTGGGCCAATCCTTTAAACGACTTTACCTTTGATAAATCATCAATCGTAAAGTCGTCTTGCATTGCATAAGGTACAAGATTTTCTTCTTGAAGTTTTACCGCCAGATATTCCTGTTCGTATTGTCCTGGAGTTGGAATAAAAAAGGCTTTTTTACCCAATTTAGCTAAATCCATAACGGTTGTATAACCCGAACGGCAAAGAACAAATTCACTTTCGTTAAAAGTCTGCTCCAGTTGTTTAGAATTCATGAAATTGTAATATGTAACATTTCCTGCCTGCCATTTCTCCTGCGTTTTTTCTACAATTCCTTGTACAAAAACGACCTTTCCATCAAACTTAGCGGCTTCTTTATGCAGTTTTTCATCTAGAAAAGTACGCTGTGGTTCTGGACCAGAAAGTATAATCATTAAATCGTAAACAATAGGTGTTTCCTTTTTCTTCATTCTGCTCAAAGGACCAATATATTTTAGATTCAGTTCTTTGGTTTCAAGATGTCCTAAATTACCCGTAAGATTTACTTCTCCATCTGTATCGGGAACCCAGCACTCTGTATATTTTTTGATAACCTGTTGGTGACATTTACTGGTAAACCAAGTAGTATTTCCAGTCATCACATTCAATTGATGCGTCATAAATACAGAAGGAACTCTTTTACTGAAAACCCCAAGCCGATTGTCAGAAATTATTCCGTCAATACCATGTTTTCTAATCCATGAATTCACCATTTTTTTCTCGTCTAAAATGGCAGTAATCATTTTCGGAAGATTTTTAATAAGCTTCCATTTAAAGTTTTTACCATTCTTGGCATATTCAATATGATAAGAAGGCAGTTCTAAAGTCTGAATATAAGGAAATTCCTTTCGTAATAAAGCCAGCGCCACACCATCAGAAGCAATAATAGGAATAAAATTGTTTTCTTGAAGCGCCTTGATTATAGGAATACATCTCGTGGCATGCCCTAGTCCCCAATTTAAGGGAGCAACTAAAATAGTTTTATTAGCAGAATAGTCAATGCTCATAATTTTTAACGCTTTTTAAAAAACGAAGATAAAAAAATAAGCTTCTGATGCTATTTCGCAGATATTACTAAATTATTAACTCTACAGACGCGCTGAGACGTGATTTTTCGTTAAAAAGATGGCAAAAAAGTTCTTAACCAGACAATAAAGTTACTTATATGTTAAGTAGATTTTGACCTTAAAACTCCTCCAAACAAAAAAAGGAACTACATATATAGTTCCTTTTTAAGTTCTGTACGCAGTTCTATTAGTCCTGAATATAGGTTTTATTTCCGTTTTTGTTAATGTAATATTTACCGCCTTTTGGACCAGTATATACTTTTTTACCGTTGTACTCTCCTGTAACTTTGTCTGGTGTTTTCGGAGCCTTTTCGTTTGTTTCTTTTAACGTTTTTGTCGCTGCTTTTTTAGTAGCAGTGGCATCTTTCTTAGCGGCTTTGCTTGCTGCGTCTGCTTTAGCTTCGGTTTTTTTTACTTCAGCTTTTGTGCTTTCAGCTTTTGCATCTTTTTTCGCTTTGGCGGCATCGCTTTTTGCTTTTGTGGCTTTCGCCGATGCATCAGTTGCCTCTTTGGCTGCTTTTTTAGATTTGTCAGCTTCTTTTTTTGCATCTGCCGTGGCTTTATCGGCTTTAGCTTTTGCCTTTTTTGCAGAAGCTTCAGATTTCGCTTTAGCGTCTTTTGCAGTAGTTTCCTGAGCGTAGAAATTAGTAGATAAAACTACTATAAAGCAAAGTAATAATAATTTTTTCATGGTGGTTATAGTTTAAATTTCTTACTAAAAGTAAGAAATTTTTTCGTATCTTTTTCATTTGCCACTAAAAATAAGCACGAAGCTGTACGTTACCTGTATGTATCGTCGATCCAGTCTCACTTTTTCGTCCTTGGTAGTTTAAATTTACATCCAAAAATTGCGTAATATTCTTTTGCAGAAGCAGTTTCCAAACCAAATTTTGTCCCGCCTGAAGACCTTCAAGCATTTGAAAACCAACAGATGAAAATTCATTTCCGTTAAACTTATTTTCATAAAAAGAAAATTCCCCATTTAAAGTTATTTTACTTTCTCCAGAAAACGAAAACGAAGTCCCAAGTCTATTTTGAATCAGAGTTTCTAAGTTCCCAATTTGATTTTCCTTATTCTGAAATTCGTAAAAGAAGTCCAGACTCGTATTTTTCGAAAATAAATAACTAATTTTCGGCGCCAGCTGATATCCTTTTAAATCATAATTCTTCTCGGTAAAATCGGCGGAGATTAAATTGGTTTTAATCGTTTTGGTAAAGAAATTAAACAGCCAGCTTTTTTGATACAAATGCGTGTACTGCAATTGATGCGAATTATTTTTTAAATGCTGCGATCCAATCGAAAGCAAACTTTTACCATTATTAATAAGGTACGAATACGTAACCGAATGTTTTTGTTTGCCGCGGTTGTAAAACAAACTATTTCTGAAACTTGAATTTAATCCCAGAATATTTTC
Source organism: Flavobacterium sp. H4147 (assembly GCF_029360735.1). Classification (NCBI taxonomy): domain Bacteria; kingdom Pseudomonadati; phylum Bacteroidota; class Flavobacteriia; order Flavobacteriales; family Flavobacteriaceae; genus Flavobacterium; species Flavobacterium sp. H4147. Next base: position 1,690,895 of record NZ_JARKNB010000001.1, read on the forward strand.
TTCTGAAGAATAAAACGGATTCAGTTCTAAACGATCGCCTTCGCTTCGTATTTTCCGATCCATAATAAAAGACGTCTGATTGTAGAAATACGACAACATCTTTTTCAAACCTTTTTCATTCTGCCATTGCAGCAGATTTAAAATAACCGATTGCGAAAATTTATTCTGATTGGTTTTAATATAAATCCTGTTCGGTAAAAAGATCCTCACGAATTTTGCCTGATCGGGAAAAGCGGCAATTTCAAATTCTTCCAATTCCTGAATCCCGTTTCCGTTGTAATCGTTCCAAGCATATACACCTTGTCCGGCAGGAACTTCCAAATACGTAAATTCCTGCTGCGCAATAGTTCCAGAACTGGTTTCGTAAACCGTTCCAATCTGCATAAACTGATTGAAGAAACGGTCATTATATAAAATTCTGGAATTTAAAGAAGGTTCATTTTTTCGGACAGGATCTGTAAAATTCAAATTTCGATAACTCGCATAAACCGCTAAATCAGTTGTTTTGTTCTGAATCAGTTTTGACTTTACATAATAGGTCTGCGAATTGTTTACGTGCTGTAAAAGTCCGTTTTGCAAACTGTCATTTTTTCGCTGTAAAAAACCTAACTCCACAAAAACTTTCGTGCTGTCGCCTCGTCCCACAAAAACACCATATTCTGAAAATCGTTGGCTTAAAGCCGAAAATTGATTTGTTGTTTTATCTTTTTCCTGATTGTCTTCGATTTGAAAACTTCCTCCAATCCAATTTTTCCCAAAATGATATTTAGCTCGGGCTTGGTTTCGTATAAATTTTGAAGTAGAAGTGGTAGCATCAGAATTGAGGAAACTGCCTTGATTTTCAATCGTCCACTTTTTTAATTTGAATAAAGCCGATGCCGTGTGTCGTCCTCCCGAATAACTTTCGCTAAAATCTAGTTTTTCAAACTGATACGTAAACAATCCAATATTCGAAGTTTCTTTCTTCGCAAATAAATCAAAATTAAGACCTGTTACAAGCAGACTTTGGTTTCCTAAAAAAGTCGTATTTAAATTCCAATCACGGTTAAACTCAATATTATACAAACGTTCGACTGATCTAAAATCTTTTTGTACAAACTGATAATTGGCAAAACCGTCTAAAGTCCAGTTTCTGCTGAAAAGACGTTTTTTGATATTGGTTTTAAAAGCCACTCCTTCGTTATCAGAATCATCAATTCCAGAAAAAAGGTTTTTATCATTATTGCTCACCGCAATTTCAAAATCAACAAGTGTTTTTTCATCAGGATTGTATTTTCCAAGAAATGTTGCCACTTGAATTTTCATGGGCGCCACAAGCTGAACGGTTGGTTCGTAATTACCTTGCGGAATTCCGTTTGCAGGCGAAACGTATTCGTAGATTTTTTCGACAGCCGTACTATTTTGAACGACATAATTTCCGAGATTATTTCCAACAAGACTAAATTTTACATTGTACAAAACATCTTCAGAATTATTCGAATATTCATATATCTCAATTCCGTTTACAATTGTTTTTTTGTATAAAATCTTATTTTCAGAATACGTGTCTTCGTATGCTGAAGTTGCTTTCATTAAATTAGGATCATCCCCAGCTTGACTTAAAATCTGAACTTGTTCTGTTGAAAGATTCTGTTGTAAAGGCTGGTTTTTTAAATCATTTTCAGAATAAATATAACCGCCAAAACTCCAGCTTTTATTTTCGTGCGTTGCTCCGGCATATGTAACCAATCGATTATAATTTCTTTCCGAATATTGGTATTCAACATTAATTCTCATTTCAGAGTTAATGGGGAAAAGTGAGGTAAACACAATTTCTCCTGCATTGTAATCAATAACATAATCGTTGTTTTCGCCTCGTTTCAATAATGTACCATTTACATACACGCGTTCTGAACCCGAAATTACCAAAACATACAATTCGCCGTTTTGCCCTTTTAATTTATAAGGCCCTTGATTTCCTTCCTGTCCCGTAAAAGTGCTTTTGGCATATTGTCCTTTTACAAATGAAACCGAAGCAAAAACATTGGTTTTGCTTTTTTCGGTATCAAAATCGACACTTGCGGCAACTCCTTGTACTTTTTTGTTAAAACTTAAAAACTGCGTTTTCCGATTTTCCAGAAAAACGTCTCCCGCCCGAATGTTCCAGTCATCGCTGAAAAGTTCCATAAATATATTATCAAACTGATCAAGTTTTTGCGAATAACCCCCATCTTGAAGCGGAATATTATTGTCTTGAAGTGACGCCCGCAGACTGACTTTGTCGGATATTTTTCCTGTAATCTGTAAATCAAGATTCGAATTTAAAACGGTATTTTGGTTGTTCCCAACGGTTACGCCTCTGGTAATACTTCCTGTTGTGTTGAGTCCGTCAAACGGAGTTACTTTTTTACCATTGTCGTTGTCGATTTTGTATAACTTATCAGTGCCGACATCGTTGCTCACAACCTGGCTGTTTTTGTAAAGGCTGTATTCTTTTGTCAGGAAATCAGGATAATTGAGATAATTAATTACTAAAGTATCAGAAACCGAAGTGAATTTTTCGTTTAAAAGAAGTGTTCCTTTTTGAAAATCAACTTTATAAAAAGTCGAATCGATAGGCTGGTTTTTGGTATTTAAAAGTTCGAAGAAATCAGAGTTGATGCTGAAATTTTCCAGATGGATCGTGTCGCGTGTTGCAATTACTTTTTTGGTTTTGTACAACGATTCAGTATCCTGTGCCTTAAGCCCGGAATACCAAATCAGCACCGCAAAAAACAGTAATTTTTTAAACATAAACATTTTAACTCCGAAAATTCAAAAGTAGTATTTATAATCAAGAAATAATCAGGCATTTATTGACTGGTAAATGACTGAATTTAATGTGCTTTTGCAGACATTGCAAAAAATGTAAAGCACTGATTGTTTATTTTTTGAAGTACAATTCTCATCATAAATCAATCTTTTTTATAGCTTTGTTAGGCAAAAACGAATTCAAACCATGGATACCGGTAAAGAACTTTTATTCTTTTTTAGTGCTTTGGGCGCTTTCAACGGAATTATTCTGGGCGTTTACTTTTTCTTTTTTACCAGAAAAAAATACCTGACGAATTACTTTTTAGGCGCACTATTATTTGCGTTAAGTATTCGAATTGGAAAATCGGTTTTTGTTTATTTTCATCCTGAGCTGCCAAAAATGTATTTGCAGTTAGGACTTACGGCCTGCTTTTTTATTGGCCCTTGTTTGTATTACTTTCTTAAATCGGCAGTTGAAGAAGTCAATGTAATGCCAAAATCATGGAAACTGATATTGGTTTTCTGGGCAGTTCTAATTGTAGCGTTTGGAATTGCATTTCCGTATGAAGATTACCCCGATTTGTGGAGACAGTATTTTATAAAAGTCATTTATTTTCAATGGTTTGTTTACATCGCTTTTTCAACATTGCTTATTGAAAACGTTCTGAGAAAAATATTCAGCAGTAAAGAAAAAACAACTCCCGCCGAAATGTGGTTTGGAATGCTTTTTCTGGGGAATTTTTTATTGTTCCTTTTTTACTTCCTTTCGATCATGGGCGCTTCGGCAGCAACTTATATAAGCGGTGCAGTCGTTTTTTCATTTATTCTGTATCTAATTATTTCAATTCTTTTATATAGAAAAAAGACCGACGATTTGTTTCTGCTGAATGGACCAAAAATCTCAGGTAAAAAAATAGAATCAGAAGAAGCTTTGATTTTATCTGAAAAACTGGAAAACATAATGACTGAAAAATCATTATATAAAAATCCCAATTTATCGCTTCAGGATTTATCGCAGGAAATTAATATTTCAAGTCACCAGCTTTCACAGTTTCTGAACAACAATCTCGGAAAGAATTTTACCAGTTTTGTAAATGAGTTTAGAATAAATGAAGCCTGCCGAATTATTACTTCAAATGATAAACTAACTTTGGAATCGGTTGGTTATGATGTGGGTTTTAATTCGAAATCAACATTCTTTGCTGCGTTTAAAAAACATACCGGAACGACTCCGCTTAATTATCAGCTGCAAGCTTTACAAACCTAAATGAGTATTGGTAAAGAAATATTGTTCTTCTTTGGTGCTTTGGGCGCTTTCAACGGATTTGTTTTAAGTCTGTATTTTTTCTTTTTAACCCAGAAAAAATATTTGAGTAATTACTTTCTCGGCGCCATGTTACTGGCTTTAAGCATCAGAATAACGGTTACGGTTTTTGTTTATTTTAATAATGATCTGCCTAAAACGTATTTGCAGATTGGACTTTCAGCGTGTCTGCTAATCGGTCCGTTTTTATATTTTGTTTTGCAATCAGGAATTCATTCTATTGTAAAAATTCCGTTGCAATGGAAACTGCATATAGCAGTTTGGCTGGTCATCATTATGCTGGCTGGATTTTGGTTTCCGTATCAAAACTATCCCATTTTATGGAATAACTATTTGGTTGCCCTGATTTTCTTTCAGTGGTTTTCGTATAGTCTTTTATCAGGTTTTGAAAATAGAATGCTTCTTCAAAAAATAATCTCAGATTATGCTAACGCTGTTCCAGCAGAAAAATGGTTTGGAACTATATTTCTTGGAAATGCGTTATTATTTCTATCCTATTTTCTAGGATTTTCAAGAGTGCCTTTTGTTTCATGCATAACTGGCGCAATTGCATTTACGTTTATTTTGTATTTGATTATTTTGGTTTTGATGCATAGAAAACGAACCGATGATTTATTTGTGTTCAACATCAAAGAGAAAAAACTGAACCAAGAAGAAGCTTTCGTCTTATCTCAAAAATTGGAAAAATTAATGCTCGAAAAGTCATTATTTAAAAATCCGAATTTGAGTTTAAACGATACGGCAAAAGAACTTGGGATTTCGACGCATCAATTGTCGCAGTTTCTGAACAACAATATCGGAAAGAATTTTACCACTTTTGTAAATGAATTTCGAATAAACGAAGCCTGCGAAATTATGCTTTCAAACGAAAAATTGACTTTAGAATCTATAGGTTATGATGTAGGTTTTAATTCAAAATCAACATTTTTTGCGGCATTTAAAAAACATACTGGCACGACACCTTTAAATTACCAAATTCAGGCTTTACAAACCTAAAAACAGTATCGATTTATAAATCCGTACTCCTGATTTCCCTTTCGATTACCTCATATCGCGATTTACAGCTGACTTTTGTTCAACAAAAAAGTCAAATCTTAATCGCAAAATTTATGAGGTTTTTAATTCTAGTTTTCGTTTACCTGTATGTTTTCCTTTTTAATACTGCAGTAGGAAAAGCACAATCCATTCAAAAAATTTCAGGGAAAGTCGTCAATTCAACTAACGAATTGATGATGGGAACTGCGTCTGTCATCATAGTTCAAGATTCAACAATCATCAAACAGCAAGATTTTTTAGATGGAAGTTTTCAAATATCCGACATCAATCAAAAAGAGGTTTTAGTAAAACTAACTTCGGCTGAATTCGCAGACCGTTTTTTACGAGTTAATTATAACGGAAGTGAAAATGTAGATTTAGGAACTATTATCGTAAAAGAAAACAACAATCAATTGAATGAAGTCGTAGTTACAAGCCAGCCATCGCTGTTGAAATACGGTGCTAACGGAAATATTGATGTTACTGTAAAAGGAACGGTTCTCGCCACGAGCAGTTCGGTTGATGAATTATTAGGAAGAGTTCCAAATGTAGTAGTTTCCGAAGGACAAATCAGCGTTCTCGGGAAAGGGGAAGCTATTATTTACTTAAATGGCGTATTGATTAATTACGAACGATTTGCTGCTATTCCGGTTTCGCAGATTGCAAAAATTGAAGTCATTTCAAATCCATCATCAAAATATGATGCCGAAGGTAAAGCTGTAATTAATATTGTTACCAAACAAAGTATTGAAAGCGGCATAATGGGGAGTGCGAGCCAGCATGCAGCGGTTTCTAAATTTGGAGGAGCCAGCACCAACACTTTTCTTGATTTTAATTATTCGAAAGGGAAATTCTCTTTTATTGCCAATTACAGTTTACAGTTGGGCAGAAACCGCGAACTTTTGTACACCACAAGAACACGATCCAATCCTGATGATTATATGAAATCTGAATTGACAACTGATTGGAAAAGAAGATTCAATAATTATTCGAATTTCGGATTCGGTCTTCAATATAGTTTTTCTGCCGATAATTATCTTTCGCTTGCCTACAGCGGAAATATTAGTGATTTAGGCGGAGTTGTCGAAAGTCGGAATACACTCGATAACTATTCTGGACGCAGTTTTTATGCAACTGATGTTGACCGAAATGATGTTTTGCTCAATCAATTTATCAACTTAAATTATAATTTAAAAACAGATCAAAAAGGTTCAACACTGTTTATTGGTTCACAATATTCGAATTACAATCAGACAATAGGTGATTTAATTGAAGAAAACAGTTTGGTTGATGAAGAAACAGATCAACGATATTTAAAGAATAATGTAGGCAGCAGAATCAATATAATTGCAGTGCAGAGCGATTATATGAAAACGATAAATGAAAAAACGAAAATCGAAATAGGAGCGAAGTTTAGCCACGCCACCATAAAATCGGGAACGGATTTTTTAATTGCTGATGATATGAATACAGATTTCGAACTCGATGATGAACTTTCGAGTGATTTTGAATACAATGAAGAAATCGCTGCTGCTTATTTAAATTTTGGCGGAGCATTAAGCAATAAAGTCAATTTTTCTGTTGGCGGAAGAGCCGAAAAAACGAGCTATAATTTGTTTACAGATGCAAACGGAATCCAGAAATTTGAGAAAGGCTACAGTAACTTTTTTCCGAACTTACTTTTAAATTTCGATTTTTCTGAAGATTGGAAAGGACATTTTTCATACGCGGCCCGAATAACAAGACCGAGATATCAGGCATTAAATCCGTATGTTATTTATCAGGATCCGTTTACCACAATAGAAGGAAATCCAAATTTGCTTCCAGAAAAAACACATTCTTTTGAATTTGGCACGATGTACAAAAAGTTCGATTTTAAAATAGGCTATACGTATAAAATTGATCCTATTGCTGCGGCTGCACTTCGTGGCGACACGCCAAATAGTTATATCTTAAGAGCTTTAAACATCGAAAAGGGACATACTTTTTTTAGTTCGCTTTCTAGATCTTTTAATCTCAAATGGTGGACTTCAACCAATACCATAAGCGTGAACTTAACAAAATCAATTGACAACTTTTATGAATATGCTTTTAGTCCGGTAAAACCTCAAATTTATTTGTATTCGAATAATACTTTTACCATTCCGAAATATTTTAAACTTCAATTGCTGGCTTGGTATTTAGGAAATCGCAGTTACGGATTGGGAAGTGATAACAGTCGTTCGACTGTAACAGTAGGAATTGAAAGAAACTTTTTAAAGGATGCGTTAAAGCTCAATTTTTCGGCAAATGATATCTTTCATAAATTTATGGTTTCTGGAGATTATAATGTTGGCCAAACACAGATCTATTACCACAGAACCTACACGAGTAATTATTTTAAATTGACAGCCACTTACAACTTCGGTAATTCCCAAAAGACGACTTATAAAAAATCTGAAATTGAACAATCTGAGAATAATAGAGCGAGATAAAATTATTGTTTTTGAATATCAGTTTAAAAAAAAGACTTCACTTTTTGGGTGAAGTCTTCTATAATGTGAATTGAAATAATTACCTGCTTATAAATTAATTTAATTCCTTAGTAACAATCTGCATCGTTTCACGGCTTACTTGTTTTAGTAAAACCTCTTTGTTGGTTTCCACAATTTGCGCGGCTTCTTCGGTAAAGTGACGAATAGTGTATAAAGTTACATTCTGGCTGTATTCTACTTTGAATTTTTTGGAAAGAATCGCATTCAATTCTGGGAAATTTCCAAATTTATCTTCCACACAAACAGAGAAACTAATCGCCGAATTCTGAATCAAGTTTACTTTTATTTTAAACTCGTGGAATAATCCAAAAATCTCGCTGATGTTTTCTTCCATAATAAAAGAGAAGTCAATAGAGGAAAGCGAGATTAAAAGCTGTTCTCTTTTTACAATAAAACATGGGTATTGTGGTTCTAAATCAACCCCTTTAGAAACGCAAGTTCCTTTTAAAAGCGGATTCACGAATGATTTTACATACAAAGGAATTTCTTTTTTCTGTAAAGGCTGTAACGTTTTTGGGTGAATAACCGTTGCTCCGTAAAATGCCAATTCGATTGCTTCACGATATGAAATTTGATTTAACAAACTTGCATTTTCAAAATAACGCGGGTCAGCATTCATAACTCCAGGAACATCTTTCCAGATCGTTACGCTTTCGGCATTTAAGCAGTATGCAAAAATTCCGGCAGTATAATCAGAACCTTCACGTCCTAAAGTAGTGGTGAAATTGTTTTCATCAGCACCTAAAAATCCTTGCGTAATATTCAGCATTTTTCTAGGTACATTTTTGCTGATGTTTTCCTGAGTCGTTTCCCAGTCTACTTCTGCATCTCTGTAATTCGCATTTGTTTTAATGAAATTACGAACATCCAGCCATTGTGTCTGAATTCCTCTAAAATTCATATAGTGACTTAAGATATTAGTAGAAATCAATTCACCAAAACTTACCACTTGGTCGTAAACAAAGTTGTAGTTTGGAGATTTATTGTGAGCAAGAAAATATTCAAGTTCGGCAAACTGCGTATCTACAGCTGCGAAAACGGGATTGCTTTCGTCTTCAAATAAATCCAATAAGATTTGATTGTGATATTTTTTAATTTCTTGTACAGAAGAATTTAACTCAGGTGATTTATCAAAATAATTCTTGATAACGACTTCAAGAGCATTTGTTGTTTTTCCCATAGCCGAAACTACCAGAATCACATCTTCGTAACCTACTGTTTGTAAAACGTCGTAAACGTTTTTAATTCCATCTGCATCTTTTACAGATGCTCCTCCAAATTTAAATACTCTCATTTTTTAATTTATAGATTTTATTTTTCCGCCACGAATTCACGAATTATCTTTTTAAATCTTTGCGAATAAAAATTTCGTGAATTCGTGGCGAACAATTTTTTATAGTTTTTCTAAAAATGCATTAACGCCTGCTTCATCCATTTGTACCACTTGCCAATCTTCAAGAATTCTAGCGCCAGAATTCTTATAAAAATTTACTGCCGGTGTATTCCAAGCCAAAACATTCCATTCTACTCTTCGTACATTATCTCTTTTTCCTTGTTTCATAATTTCAGAATAAAGAGCAGAACCCAAACCTGTTCCGCGCATTTTTTCTTTTACAATTAGATCTTCAAGGTGGATTGTTTTTCCTTTCCAAGTAGAATAGCGGTAATAATACAACGCAATTCCAACAATCTCTTTTTGTTTTTCTTCGTTTTCAATCTCTGCTACAAAAACATGAAATAACGGTTTTTCGCCAAATCCATCACGTACCAGATCTTCTTCTGTAATGACAACCGCCTCGGGTTCTTTTTCGAATATTGCCAACTCCTGAATTAGCTCCAACACCGATTTCATGTCTTCAGGATTTCCCTTTCTAATATTCATAAATTCCTATTATTAATTACTTATTAGCTAAAAAAGCTAAGTTTTATTTGATGCTTTTTGCTGATAATTAGCAAATATACAATAGTAGCAAACTAACGAAATAATTTTTAAATCATTCTCACAAAATACACGATATTTGTGACTTAAAATTAAAACTACAACGATATAGTAATGGAAGAACGCAATAAAACACTGGGAGAGTTTATTATTGAGAACCAAAAAGCATTTCAATATTCGTCGGGAGAGCTTTCCCGAATTATCAACTCTATACGTTTAGCGGCCAAGGTCGTAAACTATAAAGTAAACAAAGCCGGATTGGTGGATATTATTGGCGCTGCAGGCGAACAAAATATCCAGGGAGAAGATCAGCAAAAATTAGATGTCTATGCCAATGAAGTATTTATCCAGACGTTAATAAACCGTGAGATTGTCTGTGGTATTGCTTCTGAAGAAAACGACGATTTTATTACAGTTCAGGGGAGCGACAACTGTCATAATAACAAGTACGTGATCTTAATGGATCCGCTCGACGGGTCATCTAATATTGATGTCAATGTTTCTGTGGGAACTATTTTTTCTGTTTTTAGAAGAATAACTCCAATAGGAACTCCGGTAACTATTGAAGATTTTTTACAGCCGGGCGTAAATCAAGTGGCAGCCGGATATGTAATTTACGGAACATCAACAATGTTGGTGTACACAACGGGTTATGGTGTAAACGGATTTACTTTGAATCCTGCCATTGGTACATTTTACCTTTCGCATCCGAATATGAAGTTTCCAGAAAATGGGAATATCTATTCTGTAAACGAAGGAAATTATGTTCATTTTCCGCAGGGCGTAAAAAATTACATTAAATACTGCCAGCGCGAAGAAGAAGACCGACCTTATACTTCTAGATATATAGGAAGTCTCGTAGCCGATTTTCACCGAAACATGATTAAAGGCGGAATCTATATTTATCCTACAAGTTCAAAAGCACCAAAAGGAAAATTACGTTTATTATACGAATGCAATCCAATGGCTTTTATTGCTGAGCAGGCTGGAGGAAAAGCAACAGATGGTTTCGGACGAATTATGGAAATCCAACCAACCGAACTACACCAAAGAGTTCCGTTTTTCTGCGGAAGCAAAAGTATGGTAGAAAAAGCTGAAGAGTTTATGGCTGAATAGCTTTTAGTCTCAGTTTTTTAGTCACAGATAATCCTAACAGGTTTTAGACTTGTTAGGATTTTTTTGTTTCAATTAAGTATTAAAAAGTAATATTATTCTTATTTTTGTATTAATGATAAAAATTTGTTTTATGACTGTTGAGAATTTTATTGAAAAATTAGAAGGATGGATAAATGATGCTGTTGAACAAGACGATAAATATGCATTTCAGGATCCAGCATATGATCTTATTGAAGAAATAGAAGATTCGAAAGAAGCTTTTGATTTTGTAGAACCAATATTTCGTTTAATTGAGAGAAGCCCAGAAATCGATTATGGAGGACCTGGACCTTTTGGAAGTTTTTTAGAAAAATTTTATCATAAAGGTTATGAAGAAAAATTAATAGATTCTTTGAAACGTCAGCCAAAAGAATACACGATTTTTCTATTACATCGTTTAAGCAACGATACAAAAAATCCAAAGGTTGAGGAATATAAAAACATCCTTAAATCATTTGAAAATTGATTATATTTAAAAAACAAACCCGGCAATTTTAAAATTGTCGGGTTTAATATTTATATGTATTAATCCATTTTATTTAGGAGATATACATTCCATAGGAATGTTTCATGGGTAGAATTAGATTTGGAGTACAGTTATACGTTCCGTAGGAAGGTTTGATGATGATGCAGATATATTCTTCTATAAAAACAAATACCCTTACAGGACACAAACGCAAAACAATAATTTTTTATACCGATGAGATATTCCTACGGAATAATAAAAACATTCTTATTTGATACTGATTAAGCAAAATACTGTAAACTAAAAAACGGCGACTGTAAACTGAAAAATACTAAAAGCATACGCAACCATTTTTGTACTTACTCATCTTTATTAAGATAACCACATATTTATTATTCAAAAAAATAAAGTATTATGAAAACCAGATTACTATTTACCTTGTTTAGTGCGCTTTCCTTTTTTATAATTTCCTGCAGTAGTGATGAAAATAATGGCGGCGGTGTTATAGGCGGCGGTTCTGATCCTATTAAACTTTCTAATAAAAAAATAAGTTTCAGTTCAGAAGCAAATTCAGTTACAATAACTTCTCAATCAAAATGGTGGAAGATAGGTGATATAAGACTGAATGATGAAAAATTCGGTTTTAACAGCGAAATAGCAGCTCAGCAGAGTTTTATTTTAAAGTATAACGAGTTTCAGATTGAAAGAAAAGAAGGAACGACTATCATAATTAATATAAATAAAAACACGACCAATCAGGACAGAAATCTTATTATTACCCTGCAGGAAGGCAATTATTATGATAATATAAATATTTCACAGGCAAAATAAATTCAGTTGTCATAATCGGAACTACAAAATAAAAACCCGACAGATTTTAAAGTCTGTCGGGTTTATAATTTAATGTAAGTTTTAAAAATTCGGTATAAGTTATAAACTGCGACCGAAAACTAAACGCTATTATTTGTTCATATTCTCCATTTCAAAAAGGAAAGTATCTAGATCTACCTTTTTGTCAACTAGAGAAAGTGCTTTTGCTACAATGTGGTTTACGTTTCCTGGAGTAAATCCTAAAGCTAATCCCATACGTCTTAGCATAACTTCCTGAAGATCTCCTAAATGATGGTCAACGTGTACCATTCTTGCTAAATCATATAAACGCTCTAAACGCTGAGTGTATAAATAAGGTGGGTTTATTGGGTGTTTCCAAGGGTCAGCAAGAATCTCTTTGTATTCCTCGTCTGAAATTTGCAATGTCGACGCAATTTTATCCAAAAACTCTTGTTCCTGTTGGTTGATTTTACCGTCAGCAAAAGCTACACGCACAATTGCAGAGAAATGACCTCTGTTTCTTTGTTTGAATTCGTTATCAAATAATTCTGAAAATGGCATAATTAAATAAGTTTTTATAGAACAAATATAGTCCTATTTTTAAATTATCGATTTTAAATTTCTCATAAAATTTAACTTATTTTTATTGTACGATTTGACAAGGTAAATCCTTAAGTTTGAAAATTAATCGTAAGTTTACAACCCCTAATTATTTAATTTTCGAATACCTATGTCACAATTTTGGATTTATTTTCAAATAGGATTAAAACATGTTTTAGATATCAATGCCTACGACCATGTTCTTTTTTTAATTGCCCTAACAGTGCCTTATACTTTTAAGGATTGGAAACGTATTTTGCTACTGGTATCTGTGTTTACAATCGGGCACACATTGGCTTTAATACTTTCTGTTTTTGGAATAATTGCCATAAAAGTGAATATAGTAGAATTCTTAATTCCGATTACAATTTTAATTACCGCTTTATATCATTTATTTACAGCAGGAAAGACCTCAAAAAATGATAGTATAAATCTGGTATTTTTTATAACTTTATTCTTTGGTATTATTCATGGTTTGGGGTTCTCTAATTATTTCAAAACAATCTTAGGAGGATCTGCTACATCAAAATTATTACCTTTAGGAGAGTTTGCTTTAGGAATAGAAGCGGCACAGCTTGTAGTTGTTTTTGTCGTTTTAGTTATATCATATATAGTGCAGACCGTTTTCCGTTTTTCAAAACGTGACTGGGCACTAGTAATGTCGGCTTTCATTATTGGAGTAGTAATTCCAATGATCATTGATAGTCCGATTTGGAACAGATAAATTTAAATGGAAGTAAAAAAACTAAATAAATACGATAAGGCTTATCTGCGAATTGCCACAGAATGGAGTCTGTTATCGTATTGTAAACGAAAACAAGTTGGAGCCATAATTGTAAAGGACAGAATGATTATTTCTGACGGATACAATGGCACACCATCTGGATTTGAAAATTGCTGCGAAGACGAAAACGGATTAACACGCTGGGACGTTCTGCATGCCGAAGCAAATGCAATATTAAAAGTAGCCAGATCAACACAATCTTGTGAAGGAGCTACTTTATATATTACACTTTCGCCTTGTAAAGAATGCAGTAAATTAATCCATCAATCAGGAATTAAACGTGTAGTGTATCACACTGGTTACCGTGATGATTCTGGGATTCAGTTTTTATTAAAAGCAGGTGTCGAAGTAGAACATATTCCTGTTTTAGAAGAATAAATGAAATTTAATTCTAAATATCTGCCAATTGTAATAGGAGCGACTTTTGCTCTTGGAACCATAGCTGGAAGTTTAATGAACGCTCCTGCTAACGATCAGTTTTTGGCTAAAAATTACTCTAAAACCAAACTGAATAAACTGATTGATTTTATCAATACAGAATATGTTGACAGCATCAACACTGATTCGATCGTGAATCTTACCGTTGATAATATCCTTTCAAAACTCGATCCGCATTCCGTTTATATTCCTCCAAGCGAACAAGCAGAAGTTGCCGAAAGCATGAAAGGTGATTTTGTTGGAATTGGAATTAATTTCTACATGTACAAAGATTCGGTTGCCATCATAAAACCAGTCGAAAACGGGCCTTCTGCGAAAGCGGGACTGAAATCTGGAGACCGAATTTTATTTGCTGGAAAAACCAAATTATACGGTAGAAAATTACCTTCAGATAGTTTATTCTCTAAATTAAAAGGATTAAAAGGTTCTGAGATCGAACTGACGGTTTTTAGAAAATCGGAACAGAAGAAATTAAAATTTAAAATCAAAAGAGATGTTATTCCAATAAAAAGCGTCGATGCTTCTTTATTGATTGGAAATAATGTTGGATATATAAAAATCAATCGTTTTGCCGAAACTACTTTTAATGAATTTAAAACCGGCTTAACGAAACTAAAACAAAAAGGAATTCAGTCGCTTGTGATCGATCTTCGCGATAATGGCGGAGGTTATATGGAAGAAGCGATTGCAATTGCTGATGAATTCTTAAAAGACAAACAGCTCATCGTTTTCACCAAAAGTAAAAACGGAACTACCGAAAAAACATTTGCTACAAAAGCTGGAAGTTTTGAAACTGGAAAAGTATATGTTTTAATTAATGAAAACAGTGCTTCTGCAAGTGAAATTTTGGCTGGAGCTATTCAGGATAACGACCGCGGAACTATTGTTGGGCGTCGTTCTTTTGGAAAAGGACTTGTACAGCGCGAAATGGATTTTAACGACGGATCAGCTGTTCGTTTAACCGTAGCAAGATATTACACGCCAACCGGACGTTCGATTCAGAAACCGTATAAAAAAGGGAATGAAGAATATTTTAAAGAATCAGAATCAAGAATTACAACTGGCGAATTGTATGCAAAAGACAGCATAAAAGTAGCGGATTCTTTAAAATTTAAAACACCAAAAGGAAAAATCGTTTACGGCGGTGGCGGAATCGTTCCGGATGTTTTTGTGCCAATGGAGGCCGAACATGGAAATGAAAATGTAGCCTATCTTCTGCAGACTGGAATCGTAGGTCATTTTGTTTTTGAAGAATTAGACAAAGACCGAAATGCTTTTGCAGGACTCAAATTTAATGAGTTTCTGGATAAAATGAAGAATTCGGATTCGTACTTTAAAAAATTCAAAACTTATATTGCTTTAACGGGTTTAGATTTAAAACTGGACAAAACAAAATCTCTGGTAAATCGATATATTACGGCAGAATTTGCCCGACAGTTGTTTGGTGAAAATTATTATTATGATGTTATTTTAAAAGATGATGCCATGATTAAAACCATTTTGAATCCGAAAAAATAACTTTAATCTTTAGTTTAATGGAAAAAGCTGCAATTGTAACCGCTGAAATCGAACTTTTAACAGCTATTAAAACGGCTGATGTTGAGGTTCTGGATAAAATGTTGCATCAAGATTTACTCTTTAATATGCCCGATGGGCAAACGATTACTAAAGAATTTGATCTGCAGTCCTACCGTTCTGGAAAAATGAAAATTGACAGCTTAGAAGCTTTTGACCAAGTTATTAATGTAATTGATGATTCGGCAGTTGTTGCTGTTACGATTTCATTAAAAGGAACTTACGATCAAAATCCTATTAAGGGCGTTTTTAGATACATTCGGGTTTGGAAACAATTTAATGAAAACTTAAAGATAATTGCTGGAAGTTGTACGCAACTGGCATAAATTTTGACCGCAGAAATAACATAACTTAAAATATAAAGCAATCTTTTCAATAGTAGAATTATTATTGAATTTCGGTTAAAATTTGTCCTATGAAAAATCTAAAAAGAATCAGTTTACTTGTCATTTTAATGACCTTTATTATCTCTTGCTCAGGTGTGAAAAACAATAATGCAATTTCAATTTCAGGAAAAGTCGAATCAATTGAAGGTGGAAAAGACGGCTACACGGCAAAAATCATTACTGATAAAAAAGAAGTTTATTTTGCTACCATCAGTATTGTAAATGTAGGCGGACCTCAAAACTACAAACAATTGAAAATTGGCAATCAAGTTTCCTTAAAAGGAGAAGGCTGGAAAACCGAAGATGAAAATCATCTAAAAGTAACTGAAATCGTTTCGGTTAAATAATTAAACATAAATAAAAATAAACCATTAAGATTAAGTGTATTAAGCTTTACAGCTTATTTTTTAATCTTTTAATGGTTTTTTTATTGTTAATTCTTAAAGTTGCTTCGACAAAAGTATTTAAAGCAAAAGCGTAATGCTTAATGGCTCAAAAAGAAGAAAATTATCGAATACTATCGTGAGCGTGAGTTTGCACGCCATTATTCCATAAAGTAAGAATGTCTGTTGCAACAGCAGCACCGCTGCCGGCAGCAATTGCTAACTGGCTTCTCCAGCCTGCCAAAGTTCCAATCACATAAATACCGTCGGCAACCTTGTGGTCTTCGTTTTTCAGCTGAATACGCTGTTTTTCAGGAAGAGCTTTTTTATGCGGTTCAACAAACTGCATCAAGCCTTGGATGTCAAAAGTATTAGCAGAACCAATTCCAACCACGATATTTTTTGTTTTATACGAGTTTTTGTTGGTTACTACTGTAAATTCAGGATAAGAACCCTCAATTTGCATTACTTTTTCATTTGGAATCTGCTCAATATGCGGATAAGTCACTGCAAGATCCTGAGTACTTTCTGTAAGCAATTCAGAACCTAATTTGCCTGGAACGATTCCGTAAGCGTTATAAAAGATCGCTTCTTGTAAAGAAGAATTTTTTTGATGTGTAAATATTCCGATTTTTTTGTCGGTAACAAACGATTTGTTTTTTGCTGATCCCAGAACAAGAGCGCAGGACATTCCTGATACTCCGCCGCCGATAATTAAAACATCAAACATATATTATCTGCCATTTGTTTTTTCTTCGATTCTTTTAGAAATTCTAAAAATCAGAAGAATCAATACGGCGCAAAAAGAAGCTGCGATTCCAATAAACGCGACCATACTATCACCCTGAAAAGGATTTTTAAAGTCTAATAGCGTTATATTAAAAACAATTAGAGCCAATGCTAAAAGCACTAAAATTGAAGTAAAGATTTTCATATTGGTTGTTGTTGGTCTAAAATACTCAAGTTAAACTTTGTGGTTGCTAGCCTTAAAGTTGTGTTTTAGAAATTTTATTGGGTAAAAGTATAAAAATAAATCTTAGACAAACAAACCTTTAACATTAGCAGCGAATAATTTAACAGCAATTGCTAAAAGTATCACTCCAAACGTCTTACGAACTACTCCAAGTCCATTTTCACCCAACAAATCTTCTATCTTTTTAGAAGACTTCAAAACCACATAAACCAGAATAATATTCAGTACAATTGCAATGATTATATTAATGGTGTGAAATTGCGAACGCAATGATAATAAAGTAGTCATGGTTCCGGCTCCGGCAATAAGTGGAAATGCCAATGGAACGATAGAAGCAGAGCCTGGTTCTTCGTCGCGGTAAATTCTTATTCCTAAAATCATTTCCAGAGCAAGAAAGAATAATACAAACGATCCGGCAACGGCAAACGAGTGAACATCGATACCAATTAAATTCAATAATCCTTCTCCAACAAAAAGAAAAACAATCATAATGGCGCCAGCAACGATAGATGCTTTTTCAGATTCGATATGTCCAACTTTTGCTCTTAAATTTACAATAATCGGAATAGAACCTACAATATCAATTACGGCAAAAAGTACCATACTAACAGTAATGATTTCTTTAAAATCGATTTCTAACATATCGCTTTGATTTTTAGGGTTTAAAAAACTGCTGCAAAAGTAGTTAATAAAGTTAGGTGTTTTTTCGACAGATTGTATTTTTGTTATAAAAACATGTTTTACTGGTTAAAAAAGTGATATTTGTAACATTTGTTGTTTTCTTTTGCATTTAGTAAAAAGTTATCATAGGTTTAACCGCAAAGCACGCAAAGTTATTTCGCAAGGTTCGTAAGTTTTAATGGCTATTGTAAGTCTTGCAAAAATAATTTTTGCGAACACTGCGTAAATCCATGTGAACTTTGAGGTTAAATTTTTGACAATGAATATCTGCTTTCTTTGACTATCTTTGCACTTTATAAATTACAGTATTTTAAAATCATGTTTCAGTTAGGTAAAACGATTATTTCAGAAGACATTCTGGAAAAAGAATTTGTGTGCAACTTGTCTGCTTGCAAAGGGGCTTGTTGTGTTGATGGAGATGCGGGCGCGCCTTTAAATGAGGCTGAAACGAAAATCTTAGAAGAAATTTATCCGAAAGTAAAACCCTTTTTACGAAAAGAAGGAATTGAAGCAATCGAAGCTCAGGGAACCTGGGTAACAGGAACCGATGGCGATCTTGAAACTCCTCTTATAGATAATAAAGATTGTGCGTATGTTATTTTTGATGGTAAAACAGCACTTTGCGGAATTGAGCAGGCATACAACCAAGGAGTTGTTGACTGGAAAAAACCTGTTTCGTGTCATTTGTATCCAATTCGAGTAAAAGACTTCACAGAATTTGCTGCGGTTAATTATGACCGATGGGATATTTGTGATGATGCCTGTTCTTTAGGAAAAGAATTAGAAGTTCCAGTGTATAAATTTGTTAAAGAAGCGCTCATTCGACGCTTTGGAGAAGACTGGTATATGGAGCTTGAAAAAGTAGCCGAAGAACTTAAAAATTCGTAAAAAAGTAAGCCTATAATCTAGGCTTTTTTTATGCGCTTTTTTGACTCAAAAAAATATAGTTTTAACTCAAAAAATCTTTTTTAAAAGTATTTAAAAATTCTTGTTTTTTATTTCAAAAATTCTATATTTTACGCGGGTTTTCAGTTGAATTAGTGTTGTTAATACACTCATTTTTAGTTCTTTAATTATTTTCTTGAAAATAGTGCGTTTTTTCGGCGTTGTTAAAAACTCCATCGAATTGTGAATAAGTTTGGCTTTCATTTTTGGCGTTAATTGACAATCTTTGTAGTCTATTGATTTGGATGAAAAATCGGTACAAAAATTAAACAAAATTGTCATGTCGCAAATAGAGCCAATCTTACAAGAAAATAAAAATCGTTTCGTCATTTTTCCTATCAAACATCATGATATTTGGGAATGGTATAAAAAAATGGAAGCTAGTTTCTGGACTGCTGAAGAAATTGATTTGCACCAAGACTTGACTGATTGGAATAACAAACTTAATGACGACGAGAGATATTTTATTAAACACATTTTAGCATTTTTTGCTGCGTCTGACGGAATCGTAAATGAAAACCTTGCTGAGAATTTTGTTAACGAGGTTCAATATGCCGAAGCGAAGTTTTTTTACGGGTTTCAAATCATGATGGAGAATATTCATAGTGAGACGTATTCTTTATTAATCGATACTTATGTAAAAGACGAAGCAGAAAAAACAGAATTGTTTAATGCTTTAGAAGTATTCCCTGCAATTGCTAAAAAAGGAGAATGGGCTTTAAAATGGATTGAGTCAGATTCATTTGCTGAAAGACTTATTGCTTTTGCTGCCGTTGAAGGAATCTTTTTCTCAGGTGCTTTCTGTTCAATTTATTGGTTGAAAAAACGTGGTTTAATGCCAGGTTTAACATTCTCTAATGAATTGATTTCTCGTGACGAAGGCGTACATTGTGATTTTGCAGTTCACCTGCACAATCACCACTTAGTAAACAAAGTGCCAAAAGATAGAATTAAAGAAATCATTGTTGATGCTTTAGATATCGAAAGACAGTTTGTTACAGAATCTCTTCCGGTAAGTTTAATTGGAATGAATGCAGCTTTAATGACACAATATTTAGAATTTGTTGCAGACAGATTGTTGGTAGAATTAGGTTGCGAGCGTGTGTATGGATCAGCGAATCCGTTTGATTTCATGGATATGATTTCTCTTCAAGGAAAAACTAATTTCTTTGAAAAACGTGTTGCAGAGTATCAAAAATCAGGTGTTATGAACACAGACAGCGATGCTCAGAAAATTTCATTTGATGCAGATTTTTAGGTAACAAAAATACTTTTGGCGTCTACTCTTCAAGAGACGCCGAAAAAAGATAACAGAATATTTTTAAGGTTGAATCTCTTTCCCCAAGTCGCAGGTTCAATAGCAATTTTTGACGTATTTAAATTCGATTTTCGAATTTGAAACGAGTAACTATTGAGAATTTGGTAATTCTCAAAAAATAAATTTAAAACACGCAATGTTTAAGTGCCGGAACTCGTTCTCTAGGTACTTTTACTTTCATTTTTTCAACAAACTAAAAAAGTAAGCTTATGTATGTAGTAAAAAGAGATGGCCACAGAGAGCCCGTAATGTTTGATAAGATTACAGAAAGAATCAAAAAATTGTGTTACGGCTTAAATGAGCTTGTAGATCCTGTTAAGGTAGCCATGAGAGTTATCGAAGGATTGTATGATGGGGTTTCTACTTCTGAATTAGATAATCTTGCGGCAGAAACTGCTGCTTCTATGACTATTGCGCATCCTGATTATGCACAATTAGCAGCTCGTGTGGCAATTTCAAATTTACACTCAAATACTAAAAAATCTTTCTCGGAAACGATGAAAGACATGTATAATTATGTAAATCCAAGAAATGGACAAGATGCTCCATTAATTGCTGATGATGTATACAAAGTAATTCAGGAAAATGCCGCATTTCTTGATTCTCACATTATTTATACAAGAGATTTTAATTACGATTACTTTGGTTTTAAAACCTTAGAGCGTTCTTATCTTCTTAAAATAAATGGAAAAATCGTAGAGCGTCCGCAGCACATGTTAATGCGTGTTTCTGTTGGTATTCACTTAGATGATTTAAAATCAGTAATTGAAACGTACGATTTAATGTCTAAAAAGTTCTTTACGCACGCAACGCCAACGTTGTTTAATGCAGGAACTCCAAAACCTCAAATGTCTTCTTGTTTCCTTTTGGCAATGCAGGACGATAGTATTGATGGTATTTACGATACATTAAAACAAACAGCAAAAATCTCGCAGTCAGCAGGAGGAATTGGACTTTCTATTCATAACGTTCGTGCAACTGGATCATATATTCGTGGAACGAACGGAACTTCAAACGGAATTGTTCCAATGTTAAGAGTGTTCAACGATACGGCTCGCTATGTAGATCAAGGTGGTGGAAAACGTAAAGGAAGTTTTGCGATTTACATCGAAACTTGGCATGCTGATATCTTTGAATTCTTGGATTTAAAGAAAAACACAGGAAAAGAAGAAATGCGTGCTAGAGATTTATTCTTCGCTATGTGGACTTCAGATTTATTCATGAAACGTGTTCAGGAAGATTCAACTTGGACTTTAATGTGTCCAAACGAATGTCCAGGACTATATGATGTTTACGGAGAAGAATTCGAAGCATTATATACAGATTATGAATTTAGAGGAAAAGGAAGAAAAACAATCCGTGCTCGTGAGTTATGGGAGAAAATCCTAGAATCTCAAATCGAGACTGGAACGCCATATATGTTGTACAAAGATGCAGCAAACCGTAAATCGAACCACAAGAATTTAGGAACTATCCGTTCTTCAAACTTGTGTACAGAGATTATGGAGTTTACTTCTAAAGATGAAATTGCAGTTTGTAACTTAGCTTCAATCTCATTGCCGATGTTCATTGAAAACGGACAATTCGATCACCAAGCACTTTACAACGTTACAAAACGCGTAACTCGTAACCTGAACAAAGTAATCGATAGAAACTACTATCCAGTAAAAGAAGCTGAAAACTCAAACATGCGTCACCGTCCGGTTGGATTAGGAGTGCAAGGTTTAGCAGATGCTTTTATCATGTTGCGTATGCCTTTTACAAGTGATGAGGCTAAAAAATTAAACCAAGAAATTTTTGAAACATTATACTTCGCTGCTGTAACTGCCTCTATGGAAATGGCAAAAGAAGAAGGACCATATTCAACTTTCGAAGGTTCTCCAATGTCACAAGGAGAATTCCAGCACAATATGTGGGGAATGAAAGACGAAGAATTATCAGGTCGTTGGGACTGGGCTTCCTTAAGAAAAGAAGTTATGGAGCATGGAGTTCGTAACTCTTTATTAGTGGCACCAATGCCAACAGCTTCAACTTCTCAGATTTTAGGAAACAACGAAGCTTTCGAACCATATACTTCAAACATTTATACGCGTCGTGTATTGTCTGGAGAGTTCATCGTAGTAAACAAACATTTACTGGAAGATTTAGTAAAATTAGGTTTATGGAACGAGTCATTGAAGCAAGAAATTATGCGTCATAATGGATCTGTTCAAAATATTGACATTATTCCGCAAGACTTAAAAGACCTTTACAAAACAGTTTGGGAAATGTCAATGAAAGATATTATTGATATGTCTCGTCAAAGAGGTTACTTCATTGATCAATCTCAGTCATTGAACTTGTTCATGCAAGATGCAAACTATTCTAAACTGACGTCAATGCACTTCTATGCTTGGCAGTCTGGTTTAAAAACAGGAATGTATTACCTAAGAACAAAAGCGGCTGTAGATGCGATTAAATTCACGTTAAACAACGATAAAAAAGAAGAAACGGCGCCTTCTTTAGTTCAAGAAAGTGAAGCAATCAGCGTTGAAGATTACAAAGCAATGTTGTTAAAAGCACAAGCTGCAGATCCAGAGGATTGCGAAATGTGTGGTTCTTAATAGTTTTTTATAAGTATATAGTTAAGTTTTTCTTTTCAATCTTAAGATAGAAAAACTTAACTAATTTAAAATTTAGTTCTTTGAATTAATTTGGTTGACTTTAGATTGGCTCTTCAATCTTTCGTCAGGATTGCCCAAGAACACCTTTCCAAAGTGTTAGTTCGAACTTCATTCGTTGTTTGGATATTCATTTCATTAAAGGGTTCTGTGTCTATCTCGTTTGATGCCACTGTGTATGACAGACAGAAACCTATAGAAACATTGGCACCAAGCTATTTATTTAGTGAGGCAGACAGGCAGAAAGCTGCGGATTTAAAAAAACACGCGAAATTTCGAAAAAACTTTCGTATGTCGGAAAAAACCTTAATTTTGAAAACTATGGATATACTATCGAATTCAGAACTGGAGAAAACCCAGCAAACCAAAAAAATGCAGTCTTTAACGCTCAAGAGTTTCAGCTTAGATTTCGATTTAAGTTAGCGTTCGACTTTAGATTGGCTCTTCAATCTTTCGTCAGGATTGCCCAAGAACACCTTTCCAAAGTGTTAGTTCGAACTTCATTCGTTGTTTGGATATTCATTTCATTAAAGGGTTCTGAGCTCATTTTGTGGAGTCTGTCATACTAACAAATTGTTATTCTAAGGGTCTTTACAATCATATAACTACATGTCAAAAACATTATTAGAAAAAGTATCCTCAGTTGAATCTTTAAAAAAAGCCTGGGATAATTTAGATAAAACTAATAAATCTTCTCATGGTATTTCTAAAGAAACAATAGAAGATTTTGAAAAAAATAAAGATGATAAAATTGCTTCAATATCATCTCTCTTATTAAAAGGAAAATACTTTTTCTCGCCCAATAGAGCGGTGTTAATTCCAAAAAATAATGGGAAATTTAGACCATTGCAAATTCCTGAGATTTCTGATAGGGTTGTATTAAAAGCTATTGCTATAGAACTTGAAGAAGTATTTAAAGAATTACTAGAAAAAAGCAACGGCTTTAGTTTTGCCTATCAAAAAGGTCTTGGAACGAAAGATGCAATTTTTAAAATCATTGAGCATTATAAAAATGGTTACATATATTCTTTAGAAGCAGATTTGATAAATTTTTTTGGTAAGGTTAATAAGGATGATTTATTAAATAATTACATTTATCCAAAGCTTCAAGATGCTTCTATTAATAAATTATTATATAAAGCACTTAATCAGGAATTAGGTGGATTAGATGATTTTGATCTTGAAAAAAGATCCAATTTTAAAGATGTAGATAAAGGTATTCCACAAGGCAGTCCTTTGTCACCATTATTCTCTAATATATTTCTTTCGCCTTTTGATCAATTTCTCATTGAAAGAGATTATAAATTAGTTCGATATGCAGATGATTTTGTAATTCTTTGTAAAACTAAAGAAGAATGTGAGAATGCTTATGTGGATTGTTGCAAAATTTTAAAGGAACTAAAATTAGATATTCATAGTTTAGAGGAAGGAGAAAAAACTAAAATTCTAAAGATTGATGTTGATTTTTTGACTTTTCTTTCAGTAACTTTTGATGGAAAGGAAATTTATCCATCTATAGCTAATTTTAACAGATTAAAATCAAAAATTAGAGATGTTTGTAATGGTAAGGTGGATTATACCGTTTTTTCACTTCTGAAAAAATTAATTAATATTCATGATGGTTGGATATCCTCATTTATCTATACTAACTTATATAAATATTCTGAAGAACTTGATTTCTATATTGATCGACAGTTGTATTTGGGCCTAAATAAACTTGGTTGGAGATTTAGCAAAACGAGTTTAGTGAAGTTACCTAAAAAATATAGACATGATCATAAGAACAATATTTGTATATCGAGAGAACAAAGATTAAGCTCGGGAATTGCTCTTTCAACGAAATTAATAAGGGAAAAATTGACAAGTTATAATGAGAATTTGGAGAATAAAAAAGAAAAATAATACTATCTATTCATCGTAATGTTTGAAAACTTATGAAGATTTCTTTTTTGTCGAAATCACAATCACATATTTCATTCGAGAAATTTGAATCAAATAACCACAACGATTTGAGTTAAATTCGTGAATTCGTGGCAAAAAAAACTCAGCATCTTAGCATCTAAGAACCTCAGAACCTCATTTTAATATTCTCATTTTAAGCCGATTTTTTTATATTATCATACAAAACCTTCTAAATTTGTTAAGAAATCCTTTTTTGTTTCATAAAATGCAATCTTTTTTTTGGTGCAGTAAAAATAATTTATACATTCGCAAAGAATTTACAAAATAACACAAACAAAATGGCAACTAACCGTTTTTATTTTAGCAACAATTTTTATTTCTTCTTTAGTAGAAGTCAGGATTGTGCTATGGTTATTTGAGATCAAATTTTAAGACAAATAAAACTAAGATACAATCCTGATGCAAATCAGGATTTTTTTTTGACTATATGACAACGAAAATTGCAATACAAGGTATTAAAGGATCATTTCATCATCAGGTTGTGAAAGAGTATTTCTCTGAAAATGTGGAAATTGATGAATGCTTATCTTTTGAAGAATTGATCGACAGCCTTATTGCCGGAAAATCTGATCAAGCTGTAATGGCGATCGAAAACTCGATTGCTGGCCCGATTATCCCGAATTATGCCTTGATCGACAAGAATAATTTGCACATTATTGGAGAGCATTATTTGAATATTCAGCAGAATTTAATGGCTTTAAAAGGTCAGAAAATTGAAGATATCAGAGAAGTTCATTCGCACCCAATGGCACTTTTACAGTGTATGGATTTCTTGAAACAATATCCAAATATCAAATTGGTTGAGGATAAAGATACAGCAGAAACAGCAAGAAGAATTCAGGAAAACCGATTAACCGGAATTGCTGCCATTGCGAGTGTAACGGCTTCAGAAATGTACGATCTTGATATTATTGCATCATCGATTCAAACGATCAAAAACAATATGACTCGTTTCGTAATCATTAAAAAGCAAAATTCATTTTTGCCAGAAAGCGAAATCAACAGAGCTTCTGTCAAATTTGAATTAGATCATAAAAGAGGAAGCTTAGCAGCAGTTTTGAATGTAATGAGCGACTGCAAATTGAATTTGACAAAAATCCAGTCGCTTCCAAAAATAGAAACACCTTGGAAATATTCATTCTTCGTTGACGTAACATTCGAGAAATACGAAGATT
The DNA here is from genome assembly GCF_029360735.1 of Flavobacterium sp. H4147. NCBI lineage: Bacteria > Pseudomonadati > Bacteroidota > Flavobacteriia > Flavobacteriales > Flavobacteriaceae > Flavobacterium > Flavobacterium sp. H4147. Next base: position 1,716,831 of record NZ_JARKNB010000001.1, read on the forward strand.
TTGCAAAAGCCAAAGCGCTATTAAACATAATGGCAGAATATTTTAAAGTGTTGGGAGAATATAAAAATACGAGACCTTAAAGAAATTATAAGTTAAGAGTTATAATTATAAGTTACAAGTTAGAAAGCTTAAAGCTTATGGCCTAAAGCCTAAAGCAAAAATTAAAAAGCAAATAAAAAAATGATTACAACAGCAAAACGATTAGACACAGTTGAAGAATACTACTTCTCATCAAAATTAAGAGAAGTGAGACAACTGATGTCTGAAGGAAAATCGATCATCAACATGGGAATTGGAAGCCCTGATTTGAGTCCGTCGAAAGCAGTAATTGAAGCAGTAGCTTCAGCAATTCAGGACGAGAATGGGCATGGTTATCAAAGCTATCAGGGATTACCAGAAATGAGGCAGGCGATGGCAGATTTTTATCAAAATCAGTTTGGTGTTGAAGTGAATCCGAATAATGAGATTTTACCGCTCATGGGTTCAAAAGAAGGAATTATGCATATTTCGCTTGCATTTTTAAATCCGGGCGATCACGTTTTAATTCCGAATCCAGGTTATCCAACTTATACTTCGGTAACCAATTTGGTAGAAGCAGTTCCGGTTTATTATGACTTGAAAGAAGAAAATGCATGGGAGCCGGATTTCGAAGCTTTAGAAAAATTAGAGCTGGAGAAAGTAAAAATAATGTGGCTGGGTTATCCACACATGCCGACAGGGGCTAGAGGAAGTTTGGCGTTATTTGAAAAATTGGTTGCTTTTGCTAAAAAACACAACATATTATTGATTAACGATAATCCGTATAGTTTTGTTTTGAATGATAATCCGATGAGTTTATTGCAAGTTGAAGGGGCGAAAGAAGTGGCTTTAGAATTAAACTCTTTAAGTAAAACATTCAACATGGCAGGCTGGAGAGTCGGAATGGTTTTAGGAAATCCTGAAATTATCGATGCAGTTCTAAAAGTAAAAAGCAATATGGACAGCGGGATGTTCTACGGAATCCAGAAAGGAGCAATTGTAGCGTTGAAATGTGATAAATCTTGGTTTGAAGATCAAAATAAAATTTACAAACGCCGTAGGGAATTGACTGAAAAACTAGCTGAAAAATTAAACTGCAAAGTGTATAAAGAAGGAGTTGGGCTTTTTGTCTGGGCCAAACTTCCAGAAGGAATAGAATCAGCAGAGAAGTTCATTGACGAAATATTATATGAGAAACATATTTTCATTACACCGGGAACCATTTTTGGAAGCAACGGCGAAGGATATATTAGATTCTCATTGTGTGTAAAAGAAGAAAAAGTACAAGAAGCGATTGATCGATTTTAGGACTAACGTTTCCTGCAAGGTTTTCAAAACCTTGTAGGTATGAATTCGAAAGTCTGAAATTAGAAACCTACAAGGTTTTGAAAACCTTGCAGGAACGGCTTCAAATAAAAAAGAATATGAAAGTATACGTAATAGGAATAGGATTAATAGGAGGTTCGATGGTGTTAGACATCAAAGGACGTTATCCTGATGCGACTATTTTAGGAATCGATAATAACGAAAAACATTTGCAGGAAGCAATTGATCTTGGAGTTATTGATGAAGCGGGAAGCTTTGACGATTTACAAAAAGCCGATTTTGTAATTGTTTCGGTTCCAGTAGATGTATCACTGACCGTTTTACCTAAAGTTTTGGATGCAGTAGGAGATAAAACAATAGTTTTTGAAGTAGGATCGACTAAAAAACCAATTTGTGAAGCAGTAGCCAATCACCCAAAAAGAAGAAATTTTATTGCCACACACCCAATCGCCGGAACAGAGTTCTCGGGACCATCAGCAGCAATAAGAGGTTTGTTTCAAGGAAAAACAAACATTATCTGCGAAGTCGAAAAGACAGCTTTTAAATTACAAGAGAAAGCATTAAATCTTTTTACTTCAATTGGAATGAGAATTCGATATATGGATCCCGTTTCGCACGACAAACACATTGCTTATGTTTCGCATTTATCGCACATTAGTTCGTTTATGCTCGGAAAAACTGTAATGGTAAAAGAAAAAGATGAACAAGATATTTTTGATATGGCGGGAAGTGGATTTGAAAGCACCGTTCGTCTGGCAAAAAGTTCACCCGCGATGTGGACACCCATTTTTAAACAAAACAAAGAATACGTTCTGGAAACCTTAGAAGGGTATATTGCAAATTTAACTCAATTTAGAGATTTGCTGGCAGACGATAACTACAACGCCATTTTTGAAGAAATGGAAAGTGTAAATAAAATTAGAGAAATATTAAACGGAATAACTATAAAAAAGTAAACTATAAAAACGATGGAAAATAAAAAAGAAATGAGAAAGTGGTTAGAAGATTTCAATTTAAATCACCCACTTGTGATAGCTGGACCTTGTAGTGCAGAAACTGAAGATCAAGTTTTGAAAATTGCTCACGAATTAAAAGATTCAAAAGTAAGCGTATTCAGAGCGGGAATCTGGAAACCAAGAACTCGTCCGGGAGGATTTGAAGGTGTTGGTGAAATTGGATTAAAATGGTTACAAAAAGCTAAAGCTGAAACTGGTTTATTAATGGGAACTGAAGTAGCAACTGCAGCGCACTGTAAATTAGCTTTAGAACACGATATCGATGTATTATGGGTTGGTGCACGTACAACTGCAAACCCTTTCGCAGTTCAAGAAATTGCTGATACATTAAAAGGAACTGATAAAATTGTTTTGGTGAAAAACCCAGTAAACCCAGATTTAGCTTTATGGTTAGGTGGTGTTGAGCGTTTACACATGGCAGGTATCGAGAAATTAGGAGTTATCCACAGAGGTTTCTCTACTTACGAAAAAACAAAATACAGAAACATTCCAGAATGGCAGATTGCTATCGAATTACAAAACAAATTCCCTGATTTACCATTAATCATTGATCCATCTCACATTACAGGAAACCGTAATATGATTTTTGAAGTAACTCAAGAGGCTTTAGACTTGAATTACGATGGTATGATTATCGAAACGCATTTTGATCCAGACAATGCTTGGTCTGATGCAGCTCAACAAGTAACTCCAGATTCTTTAAAACAAATCATCAAAGATTTGACGATCAGAAAAACGGATGATACTACAGATGAGTACAGCCAAAAAATGACAAAACTAAGAGCAAACATCGACGTTTTGGATGCCAACTTATTAGAGTTGTTAGGGAAACGTATGAAAGTGGCTGACGAAATTGGTCAAGTGAAAAAAGACGCAAACGTTGCCATTCTTCAAAACAACCGTTGGAACGAAATTTTAGGAAAAATGATTTTGGAAGGTGAGAAAAAAGGTCTTACAGAAGAGTTTGTTTTGAAATTATTCAAAGCGATTCACCAAGAAAGTATTGGTCACCAAGAGAAAATTTTCAACGCATAATTTTCTTTAAACCATATAAGTGATATAAGTTAATTTAAACTTCATTTCAAGTTTGTTATTGAGTTTAATTATATCACACATTTAAAATTAGATTGTTTTTTAAAATCCTCATCACTTTGTAAAAGAAGTGTTGGGGATTTTTGTTTTTTAAAACATAGCCCAAGTTTTAACCTTAGGAACGCTATCCATATCCCAATCTTTGTCTCCCACGGTTGAAACCGTGGGCTATGTTTAAAAATATTCATTTATCTTTGCAGAGATTTAGGCTAAAATCTAAAATCAGAAATCTAAAATCAACAATTTGAATTGAATGACAGGAACCGTTTATAAATCTACAGGAAGCTGGTATACCGTAAAATCTGAAAATGGAGATTTTGTGGAATGCCGTATGAAAGGGAAATTCAGAATAAAAGGTATTAAAAGTACCAACCCAATTGCTGTAGGCGATATAGTCGATTATGAATTGGAGCAAACTTCGGATGCTGTTACCGGAATGATACATAATATCCACGAAAGAAAAAATTATATCGTTCGTAAATCGGTTAACTTGTCTAAGCAGATTCACATTATTGCTTCTAATATCGATCAGGTTTTCCTGTTGATTACAATCGATAATCCGCCAACTACTACCAGTTTCATCGATCGTTTTTTGGTTACTGCGGAAGCGTACGGAATTGAAGCTGTTCTTGTTTTCAATAAAATTGACACTTTAACAGATCAGACTCTAGACGATCAGCTTTATCTACAGCATATTTATTCTGAAATTGGATATAAATGTCTCCGAATTTCTTCTACAGAAAATAAAGGTGTTGACAAGCTGAAAGAAATGATGATTGGCAAAGTCAGCATGTTTTCCGGCCATTCTGGTGTTGGTAAATCTACTTTAGTAAATGCTTTAGAACCAAGTCTTCATTTAAAAACTTCCGTAATTTCAGAACAAAGCAAACAAGGACAGCATACTACCACTTTTGCCGAAATGTACGATTTGTCTTTTGATGCCCGAATTATCGATACGCCAGGAATTAAAGGTTTCGGAATTGTCGATATGGAACCTTCAGAAATCAGTCATTACTTTCCAGAATTCTTCAGATTGCAAGATCAATGTAAGTTCAATAATTGCCTCCATAAAGAAGAACCACATTGCGCCATCAAAACTGCCTTAGAAAAAGATGAAATTGCTTGGTCACGTTACAATAGTTATCTCAAGATCCTCGAAGGCGACGACGAACATTATCGTACCGATATTTATGGTGAAGATCGCGCTGCTAGTGATGAAACGAGAAAGTAATTGTGAATGCTGAATTGTAAATTGTGAATTATGGCTGACAATGTAATAAAAACAAAATCTTTTAATTTTGCTTTGAGAATTATTAAACTTTTTCAATTTTTAAAAGATGAAAAGAAAGAGTTTGTTTTAAGCAAACAATTACTTCGAAGTGGAACTGCTATTGGAGCCTTAGTCAGAGAATCTGAACAAGCAGAAAGTAAGAAAGACTTTATCCATAAACTTGCAATAGCGCAAAAAGAGGCTAATGAAACTGATTATTGGATTGAATTATTGTTTCAATCAGATTATTTAAATCAAATTCAATTTCAATCTATAAAAAGTGACATAGTTGAATTAAATAAAATCCTAGCTTCAATTATTATTACTTCCAAACAAAAGCTTACAGTTTAATAAAATTTAGCATTCACCATTCACCATTTACAATTATAATGAAAGTAGTAATCCAAAGAGTCTCAGAAGCATCAGTGACTGTAGAAGGTCAAAAAACAGCAGATATTAAAAAAGGTTTATTGGTTTTAGTCGGAATAGAAGATGCCGATACACAAGAAGATATTGACTGGCTTGCTGGCAAAATTGTTAAAATGAGAATTTTTGGCGATGAAAACGATGTTATGAATTGTTCCGTTCAGGATATTGATGGAGATATTATTGTGGTTAGCCAATTTACACTTCATGCATCCACTAAAAAAGGAAACCGTCCTTCTTACATAAAAGCTTCCAAACCTGATTTTGCCATTCCTACTTACGAGAATTTCGTAAAAGCAGTTGAAAAAGAACTTGGTAAAAAGGTACAAACTGGAATTTTTGGTGCCGATATGAAAGTTAATTTGCTAAACGACGGACCTGTAACTATTGTTATAGACAGTAAAAACAGGGAGTAAAAAATAAAGTAAACGACTGTTAAGAAATTCTAAAAATACTTCTATATTTGGCGAAACTATGTATTAATGAAAATGACCCTTTTAAGGCTTTTTCTCGCCTTATTTTCCATTACCTCTTTTGCCCAAAAGAGCGATTATTCCATTCTTAAAATCTCCGACAGTCTTAAAGAAAATGCCAATGCTGTTCTGCGTTTAGACCAAATGGATATTGTAATTTCCTCACAAAGAAATATGAATATCAAGGTACAGAGAATTGTATCTGTTTTAAATGAAAAAGGGCTTAGGAATATTGATGCTTACCAAAATTATGATAAAACAACTTCTATAAAAAATATAGAGGCTGTTGTTTATGATGCATTTGGAAAAGAAATCAAAAAAGTTAAACGTAAAGATTTTAGAGATCAAAGCGCCGTTGATGGCGGAACTCTTTTTTCAGATAACCGTATTCTTTTTTTAGATTATACACCCATAACTTATCCTTTTACAATTGCGTATTTTAGCGAAGTAGAAACTTCAAATACAGCTTTTATACCACAATGGTATTTTTTAGGAGATTATAATTTAAGTGTTGAAAAATGTGCCTTAAACGTTACTTTTCCAAGCGATTTAGGATTCAAAAAGAAAGAATTTCAATTCTCTGATTTCAACATAAAAAAAACAGTTGAGTCCAATACACAATTAAGTTATATCGCAAAAAATATTTTAGCCCAAAAGGCAGAAGAACTTAGCCCGTTTTCAAGTGATCTTTTTCCAAAAGTAATGATGGGACTAGAAAAATTTCATTTGGAAGGAGTTGATGGTACGGCGACAACTTGGGAAGCATTCGGTAAATGGTACGGAGATAAGATTCTAACAGGTACAACTATTTTACCAGATGAAACAACAGCAAAGATTAAAGCACTTGTCGGGAATGAAAAGGACCCTGTTAAAAAAGCAAAAATTATATACGATTATGTTCAGAAAAAGTCTAGATATGTAAATATTGCAGTTGGTATAGGAGGATGGAAACCTATGCTGGCATCAGATGTTGATCGTTTAGGATACGGCGATTGTAAAGCACTATCAAATTATACGAAAGCGCTTCTGCAAGCGGTTGATGTACCATCGTATAATACCATTTTATACGGCAGCCGTTATAAATCAAATATTCAGTCTGATTTTGTTTCAATGCAGGGAAACCATATGATACTTGCGGTTCCTAATGGAAAGGATTATATCTGGCTCGAATGTACAAGTCAAGATGATCCGTTTGGTTATCAAGGAACTTTTACAGATGACAGAGATGTTTTGGTTGTAAAACCTGAAGGTGGAGAAATTGTACGAACTAAGATCTACGATGATAAAGGAAATACCCAAAACGGAAAAGGAAGTTACACAATCGATGGAAGCGGAAATTTCTCAGGATCAATTGTGATAGCTTCACAAGGTTCGCAGTATAGTTCAAAAGCTAGGTTAGAAAATGAAATTCCTACTGAAAAGGAAAAACATTATAAAAACTACTGGAACAATATCAACAATCTCAAACTCGGAAAAATAACCCTTGATAATAATAAAGAAGAGGTTCGTTTTTCTGAAAATGTACAGATAAGTGCCGATGCTTACGGAGTAGTAAGCGGAAACAAAATGATTTTTGTGGTGGATGCTTTCAATCAAAATTCTGAAAATGTAAAACGAATCAGAAACCGTAAAAACCCATTTCTAATTCAGCGCGGTTATTTAGATACTGATGAAATCGAAATCAATCTGCCGTCTGGTTTTTCGATCGAATTTCTGCCTGCAAACTATGAATTGAAAGGGAAATTTGGAGAATACAAAACCGAAATCATAAAAAAAGATTCTAATAAACTTACCTATAAGCGTTCGATTTTTATCAATCGAGGTAAATATTCAAATAAAGAATACGATGAATACCGTCTTTTTATGGAACAAGTTTCCAAAAATGATAATGCCAAAATCATATTAAATAAAAACTAACCAAAACAAAAATAAAACATGAAAATTACCAGATTATTTGTTTTTATATTTCTGTTATTGTCTGTTTCAAATATAACAGCACAGGAATTTAAACTAGGAAAAGTAACCATTGCTGAGCTTCAACAAAAAGTGCACCCAAAAGATTCATCAGCCTCAGCCGCTATTCTTTATAAAAGAGGAAAAGCAAGAATAGATTACGATCAAAACGATGGATTTATAACAGTTATGGATGTTGAAACCCGTATTAAAATTTATAACAAAGAAGGTTATGATTGGGCAAATCAAGAAGTCTGGTATTACTATGGAACTGGTTTCAAAGAAAAAGTATCAATTAGTGATGCTGTTACATACAATTTAGCAGGCGGTAAAATTGAAAGTACCAAGTTAAAGAGCGATGGGATATTCGATGAAGTAATCAATAAATACCGAAGCAAGAAAAAAATGACGATGCCAAACGTAAAAGAAGGATCTGTTATTGAATTTAAGTATACCATTAAAAGTCCTGATGTTTTAATTCGTGATTGGGATTTTCAAACCAGTATTCCGGTAAATTATTCAGAGTTTAGAACATTTGTTCCTGAATATTTTGTTTTTACACCCGCACAAAAGGGATATGTTTTTCCTAAAGTTACTTCTGAAAAAAGCAGTAAATCATTTATCATAAATTCTAAAGAAAGATATAATACTGGAAATTTTGGAGGTGGAGCCACAAAAACAGAGTTCTATCAGGATAAAATTGATTATATGGAAACCCAAACTATTTACCTTGCCGAGAATTTTCCTGCCATGAAAGACGAAGCTTATGTAAATAATATTGATAATTATACATCATCTGTTGGTCACGAACTGTCAATGACAAAATTCCCAAATAAGCCAATAAAACAACTTTCCACAGATTGGAATTCTGTAGTTAAAACAATTTATGACTACGAAGATTTTGGACCTGAATTAAATAAAACAGGTTATTTTGAAGAGGATGTGAAAAAATTATTGGCAGGAACAAACACACCAGAAGAAAAAATCTGGGTTATTTTTAACCATGTAAAATCAAATGTAAAATGGAATACCTATAATGGTTACAGCTGTGACAGCGGTGTTAAAAAAGCCTACAAAGAAAAAACAGGTAATATTGCCGATATTAACCTGATGCTTACTGCCATGTTACGTTACGCAGGCTTAACAGCAAATCCGGTTTTAGTTAGTACACGTTCAAATGGTATTGCTTTGTTCCCAAACAGAACTGCATTTAACTATGTTATTGCTGCAGTTGAAACACCAAACGGATATGTTTTATTAGATGCATCTGAAAAATTCTCTACTCCAAATGTTTTGCCTATTAGAGTTTTAAACTGGTACGGAAGATTAATACGAAAAGACGGTACATCTGAAGAAATTAACCTGATGCCAGAAAAAACATCTGGTGATAATGTTTTTTTGACTTACAGTATTGATGCCGAAGGGAAAGTAACTGGAAAAACAAGAAGACAGTGTTTGGATTACAACGCTATGGTTACCAGAAGTAATATAAACAGTCTTAAAGAAGAAGAATATTTAGATAAATTGGAAAATAATAATGGTAAAATAGAAATCAGCGAATATTCTAAAACCAATGAAAAAGATATTCTACTTCCTATAATTGAAACGTATTCTTTTACAGGAAATAATCTATGTGAATTAATTGGAGGAAAAATTTATGTAAGTCCAATGTTATTCTTTACAAATGACAAAAATCCGTTTAAACAGGAAGTGCGTGAATATCCAGTTGATTTTAGTTATCCTTTTGCAGATAAATACAATATTACAATTCAAATTCCAGAAGGTTTCGCTGTGGAAACATTACCAGCTCCAGCAGCTGTAAATATGGAAGATAATTTAGGATCTTTTAAATTCAATATTGCGGCTAGTGGCAATACCCTTCAATTAGTTATTTCACATCAAATAAATGAGGCAATTGTTTCTGCTGATAAATATGAAATGCTAAAAGAATATTATAAAAACATGATCGCAAAAGAAACTGAGAAAATAGTTCTGAAAAAGATTTAACTCATGAGATTTTCGGGTTTAATTACAATTGTCGTATTCTTTTTAATTGGTATAAAAGCTAATTCTCAAAACTACGAATTAGGCAAAGTGACTATTGCAGAACTACAGGAAAAAGTACATCCAATAGACAGTAGTGCCTCGGCAGCGATTCTATTTAAAAAAGGACGAACATTTTTTACGTATTCAAGAGATGTGGGTTTTACAGCCAATCATGTTTGCGAAATAAAAATTAAAATCTATAAAAATGAAGGATTAAGCTGGGCCGATCAAAAAGTACGGTATTATATTGGGTATGAAAACTTAAACAAAGAACAATTAGAGTTTTCAAATGCGATTACCTACAATTTAGAAAATGGTGCTATTGTAAAAACAAAACTTGAAAATCAAGGCGAGTTTAAGAAAAAGATAAACAATTACTGGAAAGAAAAATCGATTACTTTTCCCAATGTAAAAGTCGGTTCAATAATCGAATACAAATACATTCTTAAATCTGAAAATATTGTAAAGTTCCCGGATTTCGACATTCAGTACGAAATTCCGGTGAACTACTTTTATTATAAAACAGAACTTCCCGAATATTACATCTACAAACCAATTTTAATTGGAGGAATTCCCCTTGAAACCGATTCGAAATTTAAGAACGCAAGCCAGAATTTTGAAAATGAACACAACCAAACCAATACGCTTTATTACAAACAAATAGAATCTTTTTATTCGGGAAAAAATATTCCTGCTTTAACAGATGAACCTTATGTTAATAATATTGAAAACTATAAAGGAACAATAAAGCACGAATTGGAAAGAATACGTATGCCTGACCAACCTGTTAAAGATTATGCCTTAACATGGGAAGGTGTAGCCAAAACGATTTTTAAGGATGAAGATTTTGGAAAACAGCTCAGCGAAAAAAGCTTTTTAGTTGAAGATGTAAAACGTTTAGTTAGGAATGTGGAATCTTTCAATGAAAGACTCAATCTTGTTTTTACCTACGTTCAAAATAGAATGAACTGGGATGAAACAAGAAGTTATTATACAGATAAAGGCGTTATAAAAGCATACAAAGATCAAACAGGAAATGTAGCCGAGATTAATTTTATTTTAATCAGCATGTTGCGCCTTGCAGGTGTAGAAGCAAATCCAGTCTTAGTCAGTACAATCGAAAATGGATTACCTGTTTATCCTACCAGAACAGGATTTAATTATGTCATCGCAGCCGCCGAAATTGATGGTAAGCAAATTTTGTTAGATGCAACACATAAATTTACATCACCTAATATTCTGCCATTAAATGTTTTGAATTGGAAAGGTAGACTTATAAAAAATGACGGAACTTCTACAGAGATAGATTTAGAACCGTCAATTCCATCAAAGGAGAATTTTAATTTGATGGTTTCCATTGATAGTGGAGGAAAAATGAACGGACAAGCCAGAATTCTGCGTACAGATTATGATGCATACCGATTCAGAGTGGAAAATAATGCCAAAAACCAAGAAAATTATTTGGAAAAATTTGAAACCGAACTGGGCGATTTAAACATTTCAAATTATCGTATCGAAAACCAAAAATCAAATTTAAAAGATCCTATCATCGAGACTTTTTCATTTGCATCCAATAATCAGTCGGATATTATTGAAGATAAAATTTTTGTAAATCCATTACTTTTCTTTACCCGAACAAAAAATCCGTTTAATCAGGAAAAAAGAATAATGCCCGTATATTTCGGATATAAAAATCAAGAAAAATATAATATAACACTTGAAATTCCAAACGGTTATACAGTAGAATCACTGCCAGTCCCTATAAAAATTGCTACTGAAGATAAAGGGATTGTATACCTTCTTAACTTTTTTGCCGAAGGAAAGAAAATCCAAATAAACTGTACAAAAGATATTAACAATAGTATTTTTGCAGCTGAGGAGTATCAAACATTGAAAGATGTCTTTCAAAAAGTTACTGCCAGTCAAAATCAAAAAATTGTCCTTAAAAAAATATAATCATGGATTTGAAAAATGCACAGCTTGATGTCGATAACTGGATCAAAGAACACGGAGTTCGTTACTTTAACGAATTAACCAATATGGCACAACTTACTGAAGAAGTGGGAGAAGTTGCTAGAATTATTGCACGTCGTTATGGAGAACAATCTGAAAAAGAAAGTGATAAAAACAAAGATTTAGGAGAAGAATTAGCAGATGTTGTTTTCGTTGTTTTGTGTTTAGCCAATCAAACTGGAATCGATTTACAAGCCGCTTTTGATAAAAAAATGGACTTAAAATCAGTTAGAGATAAAGATCGTCACAAAAACAACGATAAATTGAAATAATTGTGAAATTTAAGCGTGAATTTTGATTTACGCATGAGGAGTGGTAAATTGCGGGGCTGAATTATTTTTCTAATCATTCATAATTCATAATTCACAACTTACAATTAAAAAAATGAATTTAAAATTAACGACGAATTCACCATTCACAATTGATGATTCGCAACTAAATATCACAGGTTCGAAAAGCGAAACGAACCGTTTATTATTACTAAAAGCATTATTTCCAAATATTACTTTAGCCAATACTTCAAACTCAGATGACAGCGAAGTAATGCAGAAAGCATTAATTGGAAACGACGAAATTGTAGATATTCATCACGCAGGAACTGCAATGCGTTTTTTAACAGCTTATTTTGCTGTAAACGAAGGAAGAGAAGTGGTAATGACAGGTTCAAGCAGAATGCAAGAGCGTCCTATTAAAATTTTGGTCGATACTTTAAGACAACTTGGAGTTGAGATCTCGTATGAAAAAGAAGAAGGTTATCCGCCAATTAGAATCAAAGGGAAAAAAGTTACTGCTTCTAAAGTAACCTTGGCAGCCAATGTAAGCAGTCAATATATTTCGGCACTTTTATTAGTCGCTTCTAAATTAGAAAATGGTTTAGAACTGACTTTAGAAGGAGAAATTACTTCCATTCCGTATATCAAAATGACTTTGGCTTTGCTTAATGATTTGGATATTCAAACCAGTTTTGAAGGAAACATCATCAAAGTGTATCCCAAAGAAGCAGTTGCATCAAAAGAAATGGTGGTTGAATCTGATTGGAGTTCGGCTTCATATTTCTTTAGTCTCGTAGCTTTGTCTGATGCTTCAAAAATCACGTTGAGCAGTTATAAAGAAAATAGTCTTCAAGGAGATTCTGAGTTAGTTTCTCTCTATGCAAAAATGGGTGTGAAAACGACTTTCCAAAACAATAAAATGACTTTGGAAAAAGTGGCAGGATTCAATTATCAAGATGTAAATTTCGATTTGAACAATACACCAGATATTGCACAGACAATCGTTGTAACTTGTTTAGGTTTAGGAATTGGATGTAATTTAACAGGCCTTCATACTTTAAAAATTAAAGAAACAGACCGACTCGAAGCTTTAAAAACCGAGCTGACAAAATTAGGAGCAAATATTTCTGTTACTAACGACAGCTTGACTTTAGTGAAATCTGAGAAAATAAACCACGATGTAAAAATTGGAACCTACAATGACCACCGTATGGCAATGGCATTTGCACCATTAGCAATTAAAGTGCCAATTATCATTGAAGATGCTGGAGTAGTTTCGAAATCATATCCAGATTTCTGGAACGATTTAAAAGCTTTGAATTTCCAAATCTCAGAATTGTAAAATAAGATAGCCACGAATTCACGAATTTAATTTTAAAATAATAATTCGTGAATTCGTGACGAAAAAATGATAGCCTCTGGTTTCAACCAGAGGTTTTTTTTATGGATATCCGTTTAGTATAATCGTAAAGTTTGTCAGTCTGAGCGAAGTCGAAGACCACGTAAGAAGCTCGACAAAGATTGGCAATATATTTTGTAGAGTTCCTAGTGTAATTTTTCCCTTTAGTTGAAATAACACAAAAAAAGTTAAAATTGACTTAAAGAATTTATTTTTAAATCAATCTGAAAGCTTGGTAAATCAAGGACTTTTGAAAATAAACGCCAAAACACTTGACAACGCCTGTCTCACAATCGTATATTTGCATCCGATTTAAAATTTTAGGTACATAAATCTAAAATCTACACTCTAAAATCAATAATTCAAATATGAAATTATCACACTTCAATTTCAATTTACCAAAAGAACTTTTGGCTGAATTTCCAGCAGAAAATAGAGATGAATCTCGTTTAATGGTAATTGACCGTAAAACTCAAACTATCGAACATAAAATGTTTAAAGACGTTATCAACTATTTTGATGACGGAGACGTTTTAATTCTTAATAATACAAAAGTTTTCCCTGCACGTTTGTACGGAAACAAAGAAAAAACTGGAGCTAGAATTGAAGTTTTCTTATTAAGAGAATTAAATTCTGAGCAAAGACTTTGGGACGTTTTAGTAGATCCGGCTAGAAAAATCCGTATTGGTAACAAACTTTATTTTGGTGACGACGATTCGTTAGTTGCTGAGGTAATCGACAATACAACTTCTCGTGGTAGAACATTACGTTTCTTATACGATGGATCATACGAAGAATTCAGAAACAAATTAACAGAACTTGGAGAAACTCCAATTCCCAAATACATCAACAGAGATGTTACTCCTGAAGATGCTGAAAGATACCAAACGATCTATGCAAAAGAAGAAGGAGCTGTAGCAGCACCAACTGCCGGTTTACACTTCTCAAAACACCTTTTGAAAAAATTAGAAATCAAAGGAGTGAACTTTGCTGAGGTAACTTTACACGTTGGTTTAGGAACTTTCAACCCAGTTGAGGTAGAAGATTTATCGAAACACAAAATGGATTCTGAGGAATTAATCATTACTCAAAAAGCTTGTGATATTGTAAACGAAGGAAAAGCAAAGAAAAAACGTATTTGCGCAGTTGGAACAACTTCTATGCGTGCAATTGAAAGTTCTGTTTCTTCTGCTAATACTTTAAATCCTTATGAAGGATGGACAAATAAATTTATTTTCCCTCCTCACGATTTCAGTATTGCAAACTGTATGATTACAAACTTTCACACACCAAAATCAACATTATTAATGATGATTTCTGCTTTCTGTGGACATGATTTAATGAAAAGAGCATACGAAGAAGCAATCAAAGAAGGATACAAATTCTATTCTTACGGAGATGCGATGTTAATTCTTTAATCGGAATTAATTTTCAATATAAGAACCCGATAGTTTTTAAGAACTGTCGGGTTTTCTGTTTTTAAAGGGTTTTAAGTTTCAAGTTTTACATTAGTTGTGAAATTTACTGCAAATTTCGAAGATTTCATTTAGTGATAGATTATACAGATTTAAAAACCTTTTTAATCTTTTTAATCTGTGGCTGGCTTTTTATATAATCATTTCGAAATTTATTCAGAACATAGCCCAAGGTTTTAACCTTGGGTACACAAAGATTGGGATACGATACGTCCCCAAGGTTGAAACCTTGGGTTATGTTTTATATAGAGCTTGAAAAAATGTTTTTAAGACAAAGCTTTGCGAACTTAGCGTTTGTAAACGTTAACCTTAATAACAAATCTTAGCGAACTTTGCGGTAAATCACGCAAAGAATTTCGACTTGAAACTTGAAACCTGAAGCTTCAAACAAAACAAACAAAATTTGTTATTTTAGCAATCAAAACAAAAAACAATGACTTTTCAAAATACACGCGAATTTGCACGAGAGCTAGATTCGAAAGATCCATTAAATCATTATCAAGACCAGTTCATTTTTCCGAAAGTAAACGACAAACGAGTAATTTACTTCACAGGAAATTCTTTAGGCTTACAGCCAAAACGTACCAAAGCATACATAGACGAAGTAATGAATGACTGGGCTGAACTGGCAGTTGAAGGTCATTTTTATGCTGAAAAGCCTTGGTGGGATTATCAAGAAAGATTTGCAGAACCATTGAGTAAAATTGTGGGAGCACTTCCATCAGAAGTTACTGTTATGAATACGTTGACGGTGAATCTTCACTTGTTGATGGTTTCTTTTTATCAGCCAACTAAAACACGTTATAAAATTATCTGCGAAGAAAAAGCTTTTCCATCAGATCAATATATGTTTCAAAGTCAGGTGAATTTTCACGGGTATAAACCTGAAGATGCCATTGTAGAAATCAAACGTAGAGAAGGAGAACACAATATTCGCCTGGAAGATGTTTTAGCAAAAATCGAAGAAGTGGGCGATGAACTGGCTTTGGTTTTAATCGGCGGTGTAAACTATTATACCGGACAAGTTTTTGACATCAAAACCATAACGGCAGCCGGACAAAGAGCAGGAGCAAAAGTAGGGTGGGATTTAGCACACGCTGCTGGAAACATCAAGTTAGAACTTCACGATTGGAATGTTGATTTCGCCGCTTGGTGCAGTTACAAATACATGAATTCTGGACCAGGAAATGCTTCGGGTTGTTTCGTTCACGAAAAACATCACAATTCTGACTTGCCAAGATTTGCAGGATGGTGGGGACATAATAAAGAACGTCGTTTTAAAATGGAACCAAATTTCGATCCGGTTCACGGAGCGGACGGATGGCAGATTAGCAATCTTCCAGTGCTTTCTTTAGCACCTTATTTAGCTTCAGTTGAAATGTTTGCTGAAGTTGGAATGGATGCATTAATTACAAAACGAGATCATATTACGTCTTATCTCGAATTTATTCTTCATGAAATTGATAAAGAAGTAAAAGGAAATTTCGAAATAATTACACCTTCAAATCCAGCAGAAAGAGCTTCGCAATTATCCGTCTTTTTACACGGAGAAGGAAGAGCATTATTTGACTATTTGATGAAAAACGGCGTAATTACAGATTGGAGAGAACCAAATGTAATTCGTCTGGCACCAGTTCCTTTGTATTGTTCTTATGAAGATATGTACGATTTTGGACAAATCCTGAAAAAAGGAATTTTAGGGAAATAGATATTACCTCTCGCAGAATCGCAAAGTTTAAAAAAAAAATTCCGTTAGGAATGTCTCAATATTGTAGCAACGGATTTTAATCCGTTGAATAAAAAATTGACATCATACATTGAGTTCCGTGGGAACGATGCATAAAAATATGTTTCGATCCTATGGATCTTTAATATTGTAAACGTTATAAAACAACCGGATTGAAATCCAGCCCTACAATATAGATTGAGCCAAAGGCTCTTTTAATTGAATTGCCTGCAGCTTTAGCTGGAGGATTTAAAATTGGCTCAAAAAGGCTTTAGCCCAAATGATAGTTTTGGCTAAACCCTTTCTATTATATTTCAATAATCTCCAGCTAAAGCTGTAGGCAATTCAAAATTTAAAAGCTTTGTATTTACTTCCAGATAACTTTAGGAGCAAAAAAAACAAATGAGATTTTAATTTTATAAATTTTCTAAAAAATTCTGTAACAACCTATATGCCAGATATGTCGTATTTTGTAGTGTATAATTTAAAATATGATGATCATGAAAGGCTTATATATTTTATTAGCAGCGATACTCTTAACTTCTTGTCAAAATCAAAGTAAAGAGAATATAAGTAAAGCCAAACAAGCCAGTATTGATTCAATGAAAGTTGAGATTAATAAACAGCGTATAATCGATTCAATGAAGACTGAAATGGCTAAGATAAAAGAGCAACAGCAAGTTGAATCTCAAAAAGAAAAAGTAGTTGTTGTACATCAGCAGGCAAATGGAACAACTGCTGCAACTACAACTACGACAAAAAAGAAAGGATGGAGTTCAACGGCTAAAGGTGCTGTAATTGGTGCCGGAGTGGGTGCTGCAACTGGAGCAATTGTCAGTAAGAAAAAAGGCGAAGGAGCCATCATAGGTGGATTAGCCGGAGCTGGAGTAGGTGCCGGAACAGGTGCTATTATTGACAGCAAGAAAAAGAAAGAATAAATTTTTAATTCTAGAAATAAATAAAAAAATGCCGATTTAGAAAATCTAAATCGGCATTTTGCTTTTAGGCTACTTCGAGTCTTGGAATCTGAATTGCGTTTAATTCTGATTTATAAAAATTAAATTGCGTTTTGATTTTTTCTTCATCATTCTTAAAATAAAAAGTGGATGAAAATAGATTTTGATAATATTCAATTCCTTCTAAAATATTCGCTTTAAAAGAATTCCATTTTTTAATTTGATTGGATGTGATTTCTCCAGAAATGTTTTCAATTTCATTTCGGAAATAATCCACATACATTTTCAATTCTTTTACAAATAAGTTTGGACGGTCATTGGTTCTTAAAACCGATTTTCCTTGATAAATATGTGCCAGCATTTCTTTCAAAGAAACTTCCTGATCAAAATACGCGAGATTTGGTCCCGGACAAATCACAACTCCCTGCGCCTGACCTTTTATGGTTATATCGTTTTCAAGATAAGAAGCATTTGCTAGACCAACACACAAACACGATTTCTCAGTGATTTTGATTTTGCCCTTTTCAAATTCTTCTGGAGATAAAGTGCCTTTTTTAGATTCTAATTCTTCCAGTTTTATATCCTGATATTTTTTAGATGCCGTACAAATTCCGTGTGGATCGTATTCTTTGCTTAATGCTAAGAATTTTTTCGGACAAGAACTTCCGGCTTTATTTTCCTGAATGCGCTTTTGTTTTAAGAATTCATTACTTGTACCTCGTAAAGTGTTAAACGGAACTCCTAATGGCGAAATGTTGCTTAAGTAAAAATCATCTTCTTTGGCATTCATTAATAAATTACGGGTTTCTTGGTCTACAGAAGTCGCTTCGGGAACTAATAAAAATGGAGAACCCCAGCCTACAGAATCTACTTTATATTCATCTAATAAAAACTCATGTTCCTCTGCCGTTCCAACACCGCCTTGAACGGTAATTTTCAATTCAAGAGGGTTTTCTGGGAAATGCTGATTTTTTGCCTCTAAAGCTTTAATCATTAATTCGTGAGCGGATTGTACTAATTGTTCTTTTTTCTGCTTGAATTCCTCTAAAATAGCGCCTAATAACAGTCCGTCGGTGGCAAAAGCGTGGCCGCCGCAGTTCAATCCCGATTCAATTCGGTATTCTGAAACCCAAAGTCCTTTTTTGGCTAAGAAATTTCCCTGAATCATCGCCGATCTAAAATCGCTGACTTTTAAAATTATTTTCTTTTTAAGCTCGTTATTTTCGTTTGGAAAAAAATCTTTGAAATTTTCAAAGTAGCCAAACAATCTCGGATTCATTCCGGCAGAAAGGACAACGGAAGATTCTAAAGTGCTATTGGCAAAACCTCGTAAAGCAGCATGAGCATCGTTAAATTCGATAGGAAGCGGTTCGTTTTTGACAAAATTATCTTTATCCAATTTTGTCATGATATTTACGTCAATTTCTCCCGGAAAAAGATGCGATTCTATATACTGCTGAATGTTCTCTTTAAAAGCAATTCCGTCATCGAGCAAATTTTGAAACCCTTTTTTAATGTCAGAAGTATTCGGTAACATCGCCATAAAATTTTCAACAGCTGTTTTGCTTTCTGCTAATTCTGCTTTAAAGCTTTCGAATTTTTCTTTAACGATTTTATCAACTAAATTTAAATACGAGGTAATTCTTTCGGCACGATAATCATGAAATTTCTGAGTGATTTCTTCGTATGGAAAATTGAATTTAGTGCTGTAGAAATTACGCATCTTCTCAATTAAATCGTCATCTGCAAGAGCAACAACAGACGAAATACCGTATTGTGCCACTCTTATCGGGCTGTCAATGGTATAAGCAAGCCCCATTACAGGGATATGAAAAGTGTGTAAGGGTGTTTTTGTCATTTGTTTTTCAGATTAAAATAAAGACAAATGAAAAAAAATATTTTTGTGCAAAACCTGATAATTGTCAGGTTCGTAAAGGGTTGAGTATAATTTTTTTTAGCCACGAATTCACGAATTAGCTCAAATCTTTGTGATTTTTTAATTCAAATTACATAAATTCTAAAAGTAAAATTCGTGAATTGCTTCGCCATTTCGCTACCGCTCGGGTGGTAGTGGAAAAAAAATCAAATCAAAATCTTCTTCAAAGATTCGGCGATATTACGCCATAAAAAGTTGTAGAATGATTTTTCCTGAATGCGTTCCAATTCTACATCGGCTGTTTTGATTTTGTCTTTTGAATCGTCTTTTACAAATAAATTGACAACAGCACTTTTGAGTTTTGCTTCTTTTTCAGGATTTTTCTTTTTGTATAATTTGACTTTAAGATCGTCATAATCCAGAGAAGCATTTCCTTTTGAAACATCATCATTTCCATAAAAATTAAATCGGTATTTATGGAAAGTTCCTGTAAAAGTAGCGTTCATATATGGTTTACTGAATCGTGTCATCGCATTAACATTAAAATTCGAAATCACACCTTGAATATGAAAACTGTCTTTTTTGTCGAGAACATTAAAATTCCAGTCAACATCAAGAGGAGATTCTTTCATGAAAATACATTTGACTTTGATTTTTACATCGTTTGTTTTTTTCAATCCAAAACCACTTCGAAGATTCGTGGCTTGCAAATTGAATTTATCAAAAGTTAAAACTCCAGGGCCTTTCGAAAAATCAACTTCTTCTTCATATACCAATTTCGATTTTAAAACCTGTAAAGTATCAATCTGAAGCGGAAATTTCAGGTTTCGTAATAAATGATTGTACAAATATTTTTTGCTTAAATCATCTTTTGGCATTTTTCCACGATAAATATTGGCATCAAAATGATTGATGACTAATGAGTTTGCTTTGAAATAAAAGCGGTCATTTTTAAAACCCCAATCCATTTTGGCTACTTGTGCCGAATCAAATTTAAGGGAATAAATATCCTTTTCTTTTTCTAAACGCTTTACAAATTCTGGTCTGGTAAATTGAGGAAGATTTGAAAAACTATTGATTTTTAAGAAATTTTTCTCGGTGCTGATTTTTCCAATATTAATATGATAAAAAGCACTTGGCCTGTAAAACAAGCTGTCAATGACTAAAGCATACGTTTTATATTGAATTGGAATTTTTTCTTTTAAAGTAGCATCGGTAATTAAAATACCTTCCAGTTTTAAAATGATTTTTTTGACACTGAAAATGGGTTTTTGAGTATCAAGTGAAACCACATCAACTGTTCCGTCATTCAGATAAATATTCGAAACGCCCACGATTTTGCGAAAAGGTTCCACAATTTCATTTTTGATGCTTTTGCTGTTATTGATCAGTTTTTCCCCTTTTTTATATAAAATAACTCGAGGTCTATTAATGATGATGCTTTCGGCCTGAATAATATCGCGAAAAGCCAGATCCCAAATATTAAAATGTTTGATGGTAATGGATTCTATTTTGGTAAAAAGCCCATTTTTGCTGTCTTTCGGTTCGTTTTTCGGATTAACCAATAAAGTCTGGGCGTAGATGTTTCTGGATAAGAGAGAAACTTCAATTTTTTCGTAATTAATATTATATGCCGTTTTGTTTTTTTCGTGAATAATAATCGGAAGCTGTTTTTTGATCCAGTAATTCAAGCCAACATTTGCTAAAATCACTAAAATAAAAAGAGAAATTACTCCGATTGCTATTTTTTTATAGATTGACATTTATAGTATTAATTTTAAATACATAAATTTAGACTTTTAAAAAAGAATGATTTTTACATTATTCTGCGATTTCTTTATATCATTTTAAAAACTTCATTATTTATACTTGCTGCGTAATATGAAAAAGCTTAAAAAAATCCTTCTTGTTTTAGTGATCCTTATTGTTATTGTTGGAATTGGTTTATGTGGTTACATTTTTCATTTAAAACCTAAATACGAAGGAGAACTACAACTGAAAAACCTTCAGGCAGAAACCACCGTTTATTTTGATGATTTTGGTGTTCCTCATATTTATGCCAATTCTGAAAAAGATGCGATGACAGCTTTGGGTTATGTGCATGCGCAGGAAAGATTGTGGCAGATGGAATTACTTCGCAGAATTGCACCGGGACGTTTGTCTGAAATCTTCGGGTCTGTAGCCCTTAAAAATGATAAATTTTTTGCTGGAATTGGTATTGAAGAAGCTTCGGCGAAAGCCATTGCCCAATTAGATAAAAATAGTCCGAGCTATCAATTAACGCAAGCGTATTTAGACGGAATTAATCAGTATTTAGAAGAAGGAGTTACACCGATAGAATTTACTTTGGTTGGAGTAAAAAAAGAAAAATTTACGATAAAAGACGTTTATAATATTTTTGGGTATATGTCTTTCAGTTTTGCTATGGCTCAAAAAACAGATCCTTTATTGACGGACATCAAAAATAAATACGGAGATGCTTATTTAAAAGATCTTGGAATTGAAGGCGAATTTAATACCACACGAATTAAAATCTCAAAAGAAAATGCAGAAGATTATGCAGCAATTTCAAAATCAGTCGCGGCTTTGTTAGACCAATCGCCAATTCCTCCATTTGTGGGAAGTAACAGCTGGGTGGCAGGTCCTCAAAAAACGAAAAGCGGGAAAGTAATTTTTGCTAATGATCCGCATATTGGGTTTTCGCAGCCGGGAACTTGGTACGAAGCACATTTAATTACACCAAAACATGAGTTGTATGGTTGTTATCTGGCGGGAACTCCGTTTCCATTATTGGCACACAATCGTGATTATGCATATGGATTGACAATGTTTGAAAATGATGATATTGATTTTTATCAAGAGAAAAATAAAGCAGGAGATGCAAGCCAATATCAAACTCCGGAAGGTTTTGCAAAATATCAAATTAGTAAAAAGACAATAAAAGTTAAAGATACTTCGGATGTTGTTCTGACTATAAAAACAACCCGGCACGGTCCAGTGATGAACGATCTTTTGGAACGTTTGGACAGGAAAAATCCGATTGCGATGTCGTGGACGTATACTCGAGAGCCAATTCAAATTCTCGATGCGGCTTACGGACTTTCGCATGCTCAAAATAAAGAAGATTTTAAAAAAGCAGTTGCTTTAATTGCTGCGCCGGGATTGAATGTAATGTACGGCGATGCGAAAGGAAATGTGGGCTGGTGGGCAAGCGGAAAATTATACAAACATAATAAAGGCGTGAATTCGCATTTGATTTTAGACGGTGCAAGCGGAAAAGAAGACATTGCCGAATATTTAGATTTTGAAAAAAATCCATCAGCTGAAAATCCGAAATGGGGTTATGTATATTCTGCCAATAATCAGCCGGAAGCGATTGATAATGGATATTTGTATCCGGGATATTATCTGCCTGAAGACCGCGCCAAGAGAATTTCTGGTTTGATGGATGCTAAATCAGATTGGGATAAAGAAGCGATCAGTAAAATGATTTACGATAATACTTCGGATGTTGCAGTTGGGGTTGTAAAAGATTTGATTTCGAATATTGATTTGAATGCTATTTCTGCAAAAGAAAAAGAAGCTGTTTCAGTTTTAAAATCATGGAAAGGAACGTCTAATTTAGAAGATGTTGCACCAACGATTTATAATAAATGGATTTACTTATATCTGAAAAATACATTTGAAGATGAAATGGGCGAAGATAATTTCAATTTGTTTTTAGGAATTTCTCTTGGGAAACAAGTTATTGCTCGTCAGATTAAAAATGAAAATTCAGTTTGGTGGGATAATATCAAAACAAAAAATGCAAAAGAAACCAGAAAAGAGATTGTTACAAAATCATTTCATGAAACGGTTAAAGCACTTCAGGAACAATTAGGCACCACAATTACTGATTGGAAATGGGGAACTGTTCATACCGTAGAACACGAACATCCGCTAGGAAAAGTGGCCGCGCTTCGTGGTTTATTTAATGTTGGCCCTTTTGAATCTCCGGGATCAAATGAAGTGATTAATAATCTTTTTTTCGGTTTAACGAATGAAGGAAAATATTATGTAAAAGGCGGACCATCGACGAGAAGAATTGTTGATTTCTCAGATATCGAAAACAGTTGGAGCATTTTACCAACGGGACAATCTGGAAATCCATTCAGCAAACATTATCACGACCAAGCGGAAATGTACAACGCCGGCAAATTCAGAAAAATGAAATTGAATAAAGACGAAATCATTAAAACTTCTACAAAATTGGTTTTTAAACCGAAGAAATAATTTTTGTTCAAAGTCATAAAATAAAAAGGTTCAAAGGTTTCAATCTAAAACCTTAGAACCTTAGCATCTCAGCACCTTTACTTAGAAACATATTTCCCCTTTACAATATCATTTGCGAAAATATTCAAGTTATTAATAAGCACTTTATTATTTGTCATAACATTATTGGTTTGATAAGCCGGATCTTTTTCGTAGGCTTTTAACAGCGTTTCCAATTCTACTTCGTCAAATACAACAAAGCTGTTATAAATCGCGTCTCTGAAATTCTTGTAATTAATGCTTTGTGTGATTTCCATTGCTTTTTGTTCGTTCCATTTTTCCTTGGCAGAAGCCTCATTTATTTTAGCCACACAAAAATCAATTACATACGTTTTGTAATGTGCAGCTTCGACAATTTTATCTACAATAATTTTATTTTGCTGTGAAGGCATTGCAGGATGCGTGTTTTGCGATAAAGATTTTGTAGAAACAAAAAGACAGAACAATACAGCAATAAAACTGTAGTTTTTTAGATTTTTCATAGGTTTTTGATTTGTTTTGGGTAGGGCTAAAATACTATTTTTAGAATAAATCAGGTGGTTTTTACTGTTACAAGTTGTAACAAAAAAAACTCCGATAAAACAGATGTGAAATCTATTTTATCGGAGCTGAATTTTAAGTGTTTTCTAAAAATTACTTCGCTTTATTTTTTAAAAGTTCATCCAGTACTTTTTTACCGCTTTGGTTGGAAGGATCTAGTTCAACCGATTTTGAATAATTTGCTATGGCTAATTTTTTATCGCCGTCTGCCAAATACGCTTCCCCTAAACTATCGTAAACATTTCCTGATTTTGGGAAAGTTTCTACGTTTATTTTGAAAACTTCGATTGCTTCTTTCTTCTTTCCATTCTGCAGCAATTGATATCCAATTTGGTTGATCTCTCCTTCTTTAATACCATAAGTCGGATCGTTTTTTAATTTTTTGTAGCTCTCTAAACCTGCTGCTGTTCCTTTTTCTGAAAATACATCAAAAATTTCAAGCGCTAATGATCTTTTAGGCTGGTCAAAAGGTTGATTGTACAAAATGGAACGAATTGCAGTATTCATTTCTCCTAAAACAGTTCCGCCTGTATTGTTTAATAAAACTACCAGATTTTTATCTGCAGGAATGCGTGAAATAATCGTGTTGAATCCGTTTATACCACCGCCATGTTCAATAATTTTTAGCTTCCCCTTATCGCCATTGTTAATGTCTTCAACAGACCATCCGTAACCATACGATTCATCTCCCCATGCCTTGATATAAGGTTTAAATAAAGATTCCATTGATTTTTCAGAAAGCAGTTTATTTGTGTAAAGTGCCTGATCCCATAAATACAAATCTTCTACAGTTGAATATAAAGATCCTGCGGCATACGGAATACTCATATCCAGATAAGCTGCATTCACAATTTTTTTTCCATTTTTTTCATAACCCGCAGCTCGGTTTTTTAAAATCACATCGCTGTGGTCGAAACCGGAATTCATCATTTTTAACGGCGTAAAAATGGTTTCTTGTAAATATTGCTCATACGTTTTTCCTGTGATTTTTTCAATAATATAACCCAATAAAAAATATCCAGAATTACTGTAATTGAATTTTTCGCCTGGTTTAAAATCAAGTGGCAGACTTGAAAATGTTTTTACAAAATCGGCAGGAGTATAAGGATTTCTGGCTTTCTCTTTTAAGAAGTTTGGTGCATTGGTATAATTTGGAATTCCCGATGTATGCGTTAGTAAGTGATGAATCGTAATTTTATCGCCATTTTCTTTTGGATAATCCGGTAAATAAGTGCTCACAGGAGCATCTAGTTTTATTTTTCCTTCTTCGGCTAATTTTACAATTAAAAGTGCCGTGAATTGTTTGGTAATAGAACCTAATCTGAATTTAGTGTCAGGCTGGTTTGGAATATTCCATTCCATATTGGCAGAACCAAAACCTTTTTTAAAAATAACTTTTCCGTTTTCTGCTACAAGAGCCGAACCGTTAAATTGTCCGTACTCGTTGTATTTGCTTAAAAGCTGTTCGATTTTCTGTGCTTTATCCTGTGCAAAAACAGTAAAAGTAAAAAACTGCAGCACGAAACAGAGCGCAATTAGTTTGATTGATTTTTTCATAATGATTGATTATTATGGGGTTAAGATTAATGAAATGATCGTTTTTTGATTGATGACTGAAACTTGTTAACATTAAGATATTCAGAATATTAAACCGAAAGTACGATTTTTTTTACTTGAATAAACGAATGCTTACAAATTGTTAGACGATTGATTTTAGATTTGGTTTCACAATCTATTAACTTTTTTCATTTTTTCTTCATTTCATAATAATTATGGCTCAAAAGGTTTGTGTTCATAACTCACAACTCGTTTTAATTTCCAGTCTTTGTTTTTACGTTCCCATATATGTATAAACTTTCCCTTGACTTGCGGAATATCATTCGAATAAAAAGTGTGCTCGCCAAGCTGTACGGCGCCAAAGTCACCTAATTTATCAATTGTGCATGAATTTAGTTTTCGGGTTACTTTTATTGATCTTGTCTGTTTTCCAATCAAGGATTTTATTTTATTATCATTGGAAACATTTAATCCATAACGATCATCGTAGAATTCGACATCTTCACTAATTATTCTTCGAAACGCTGCGGCATCGGATTGATTAAAAGCAACATCAAAAAGCAAAGTGTCCATTTCAATTATTTCAGCATGTAAAAGATTGTTTTTTACATTTTCATGTTTTACGTAAGCAGATGCCTGTCTGCTTAAAAATAACATAAACAGCACTAAAGTATTTATCATCGGTACCATAATTTACGGGTTATTTATTCATTTCGATAGAAATTATTTTGTTTCCATCTTCTCCTAAATAATGCTGAACTGCTTTCTCGTAAACTTTATAGCCATCGTCAACATTCGTAAAAATAACAAGACCTTGTTTGGTTTTTGGTAAAAGGAAAAAAATGGTCTGAACACCTTTATCGGCGCCACCGTGTGAAAGTGCATAATTGTTGTTTCCTAAATCATAGATTTCGAAACCTAAACCAAAATATTTATCCTTTTTTGTTTGAACTTGATGCGTAACCATATCATTGAAAACTTTTTTGCTTAAGCCCTCGCTGCTCATAACACTGCATAAAAAAGTGCTGTAATCTTCAATTGTGGTTATTAAATCATCGGCAGCATTTGCTGTTTTATTTTTGGTTGGCTCGTAAGCATTTCCATTGTTGTCATAGTTAACAGCATATCTCGAAAGATCAATTTTATCATTCCAGATTAATTGTGTGTCGTTCATTTTTAAAGGTTCAAAAATCAATTCTGAAGCCAGTTGGTCCAATGTTTTGTGGAATTTTTTCTCAAGTGCTTTTCGCAGATATTCTAAGCCTTCGCCCGAATATTGATATTGTGTTCCTGGTTTAAATTTAAAATCGAGTTTTCCAGATTCATTAAAATACCTCCAGTTCGGAAAACCAGTTTGATGGCTTAGAATAATTCTTGTCGTTAACAATTTATGATTCGGGTCTTGCGCAATATCGGGATCTATCCAGTATTTATAAAGTGGTTCGTCTAGATTCCATTTTCCCTGACTGACTAATTTTAAAGCCACAACTGCTGTAACTGGTTTGGTTAGCGAAGCCATATTCCAAAGTGTATTATAAGGAGCAGAAACTTCTCTTTTTAATTTGCCGAATACTTTAACTTGTTTTAGTTTTCCTTCTGCAATAATGCCAAGACCTAAAGTTGGAACATTGTTTTCTTTGAGCCATTTTTCCGTTTCGGTATCATCGTCAAAAAGTCCCGAACGCGCTTCAGTTGTATTTGTGGCTTCGTGATCGTAACTCAAGGATCGTTTTAACTTCCATACATTATTTTCTAAAATCCACAAATGGTTAAACTTGGCTTTGCCGACTAATTTTTCATTTTGTTTTAATAACGGCTGGCCTTTTGCTGCAGTAGTTTCATAAAACAAATGAATTCCTTCTTGTATCGCACCGTATAAAACACCTTTATTATATAGCGGATAAATTTTGGTGCTTCCTGCAACTAATTCTCTTCTGGATCTATAAGTGTCCGGAGAACCGCATAATCCGCTTTTAAAAGTCTTTAGAAATTCAGCTTTATTTGATAATCCGCCTTTATCATGATAAAATTCTAGCTGATCGCTGAATAAGTTTTCGAATTGAGAAAAATCGCAGTTATTAAAACCAATAGTAAACAGCAGGCTGTCTCGAGACATAATCGTTTTATACAATTCTGAATTTTGGGTTTCTTGCGAGAATCCAATTTGTACAAGAAACAGTAGAACTCCAGTTAGAACTAATTTTAACTGAAAAATTTGATTGATAATTTTCATTTTGATGATTGATTGGTGATTAATGATTTTGCAATAGTAGTGCAATCAAAACAATCAAAATAGTACAAAAGCGAAATTTTATCTTTTTTTAGAAAGGAAATACAAATCAGGATCGAACATTTTAGGAGTCGTTTTGGTCACATCTTTAAACTTCTTTATAAAATGCGACTGATCGAAATATTTGTTGTAGAGAGCAATTTCAGTCAGGCTTAGTTTTTCCAGATCGGCATTTACCATTTGATCGACCGATTTTCTGAATTTTAATATTTGAATATATTTTTTAATAGTCAGTCCTGTTGCAGCTTTAAATTTTATTTGAAGTAAACGCTGTGAAGCATTCAATTGCTTTCCAATTTCCGAAACCGAAATTTCATCCTTTTCAAGCCGGATTATTTTGCAGATTTTTTCAATGGTATTCAAATTCGGGTTTGAATCAGCCAATGTTTCAAAATAAAGATTTATGGTATTCAATAACTTTTCAATAGGAATATTTGCAGTTGATTCAATTGAAAAAGGCATTTCAACGGGATTTATTTTGATAATTGAATCTGTAAAATTGCTTGCATCGTATTTAGGAAACATCGAAAGTATCCAAGCGTGAAACTGAATTATTGTCACCTTTGTTTTGGGCTGTATATTAACGAGAACTTTATTCGTCATCTGCGAGCAAAAATAAATTCCTTCGTTCATCTCATATTTATTTTTACTCGTATGAACTTCGATTGCAGTGCCACTGACAATAGCAAGATTAAAACAGCCGTTTGGCAGCACTAATTTGTTTTCGATCAGGCTTTCGCCGATGCCGTTATCCAGACACCAGATCTTATTGACAAACCTTTCTGATTTTGTACTGACATAATGTTCTGTGTATAACTGCATTTTTTTGGAATTTCGATTTCTTCTCATTTCAAATTTAAAAAAATGGTTTCATTTTCTAAAGTGAAACCTAAATACAGCTATAATAGTGATGTGATTTTATCTCCCTAATTTAATTTTGATTGAAAATTTCTCTCTTATCCATCCTAAATCTTATACCATGAAAAAAAATATTACTTACCTATTTTTATTATTGCTGATTTTATCAGCTTGTAAAAAAGAAACGATTGTAAATAATGAAAATACTACTAAAGACTCCTCAGCTGTAGAGGATTATGAATTTGTTGGGGGTTATCCCACAGATGCAACTATTCAGAAAGCTTATGATGATGCCGATCTTAATCGTGCAATTCAGACCTATAAATTTTTCTATCCGACCGTTTCTGGTGCGGCAATTGGTTTAGGAAATCTTGATATAGGTGTTAAAGCAAATACTGTTTTTGGAACATTAGACACAAAACCAGGACAAGTTGGTTACACATTAAATTCAGATACCCCTTATGCTCCTGTGATAATTGATTTGTCAAAAGGACCTATCGTCGTAGAAGTTCCGGCAGGACCGCTTATTGTGGTGGCTATGGATGTAAATCAAAGATGGGTTGCCGATATGGGAATTCCTGGTCCTGATGCAGGAAAAGGTGGTAAACATCTTATTCTGCCATTTGGTTATAAAGGTACAGTGCCAGCTTCGGGCTATTATATATGGCATTCTTCATCAGATAACCTAACTGTTGGTGTGCGTTCGTTACCTGTGGGCGGAGATGTAAAAGCAGCATTAGAGCGTTTAAAAACGGTAAAAGTTTATCCGTTTAATAAAACTTCAGACTGGAAAGATCCAACTTGGCTTGAACTAAGCAATAAACCACAAAATACTACACCACTAGAATATGAAAAAACTTTTAAGTATTGGGAAGTTTTAAAGGACGTAATAGACCGTGAACCTTCTTATGATGGTTATCGTGATTATTATGGAGAATTAGCTGTTTTAGGAATTGTAAAAGGAAAACCATTTAATCCCAATGCCCGCATGAAAGGAATTCTGGAGAAAGCTGCAAAAATTGCGAATGCACAAATGCGAGTACAATCTTTTGCTGATCGTCGCCCTGATAGAGTGGTTTGGAAAGACCGTCAATGGGAGTGGGTTGGGCTTCGTTCTGAAAATGGCGATTTTGATACCCAAAATTATGTTGACATCGATGCTCGTGAAACTTGGTTTTATCAAGCAATTGGTGCTTCTCCAGCAATGTTTAGACGAAAAGAAGGTTCTGGTTCATTGTATTGGCTAGGACTAAAAGATAATACAGGCAAATATGTTGATGGTTCTAAAACTTATAAATTGACAGTTCCAACTCCTGTACCTGCAAAACTTTTCTGGTCTGCTACGGTTTATGATGCCCAGACAAGAAGCCAGATTGCAACAGATCAAAATAAAGCGGCGCTTCGTTCGATGTTTGAGCTAAAAGATAAAATTGGAGGAAAAACAGTCGATTTATATTTTGGCCCAAAAGCACCAGAAGGGAAAGAAGGACAATGGATAAAAACAATTCCAAATAAAGGTTGGTTTGTTTACATACGCATATACGGGCCAGAAAAAGCTGCTTTTGATGGAAGCTGGAAACCAGGAGATTTTGAAGAAGTGAAGTAAGCTTATACAATGTATAAAAGGTAAATTAATTCATAAAGCAACCCAGTTTTTAATTGGGTTGCTTTTTAATTGGAAACAAATTCCAAAAAATACTCTCTTTTAGTTTTTTCCCATTCTTCTGATATAATGCTAAAGTAAATATCGGTTTTGCTTTTTCCTTCAGAATCCACATAGTTATTTCTGAAAAAACCTTCTTTTATAGCTCCTAACTTTTTAATCGCTTTTTGGGATCTTATATTTTCAAAGTCGGCACTGAATTGTATTCTTCTAAATTGAATTTGTTCGAAACCAAAATTGAGCAATTCAAATTTACAAGCTTGGTTTAATCCTGTTCCCTGAAAAGCTTTTCCGTACCAAGTCCAGCCAATTTCACATTTCTTG
This sequence comes from Flavobacterium sp. H4147, assembly GCF_029360735.1. Taxonomy (NCBI): domain Bacteria; kingdom Pseudomonadati; phylum Bacteroidota; class Flavobacteriia; order Flavobacteriales; family Flavobacteriaceae; genus Flavobacterium; species Flavobacterium sp. H4147. The sequence continues at coordinate 1,747,711 of NZ_JARKNB010000001.1, forward strand.
CTTGCATGATTTAAATAGCCATAACGAGTGCTTCCGGCCACTTTATTGGTTGCTTTGTCTATAATTAAAAACGGATAACAAATGCCATCAGTTTTCTGTTTTAAGGTGCTTTGAATATAATTTTCGAAATCCTGATCGTTTCGAATATACATTCCCATAAACTTCCATATTTCATCATCAAAAATAATTTCTTTGAGTTCGATGTTTCTTTCGTTTTCAAATGGAACTAAAAGCACTTTTTCGTTTTCTAAAATAATTTTTGATCGCAATATTTCGTTATTCATACATTCTGATTTAAATATTCTAATAATTTTGAAAGCAAAAGTAATTGTTTGATTTCTGTAAATAAATTCGATAAAATAACAATTTGTTATAAAAAATTATCTAAAAAAATAAAACATCAAATTGAATCTATTTTGTTCTGTAGCATCAAATAATTGATTTATTTTAAGACTTATCTATAATTATTACTTATTTTTACGATCTTATATTTAGATTTCCCTTCATGCAAACTTCACTAAAAATTGCTGTCGTAGGTTCTGGACTTGTAGGATCGCTGCTGGCAATTTATCTCAAAAAAGCAGGTCACACCGTTCATGTTTATGATCGAAGCCCTGATATACGCAAAATAAATTTTTCCGGCAGATCTATTAATCTGGCCATGTCAAATCGCGGTTGGAAAGCGCTTGATGCTGTTGGAGTAGGCGATGCCGTTCGTGAAATCGCAATTCCTATGGACAAACGTGCGATTCATTTAGTTGATAAACTCAATTTTCAGAATTACGGACAAGAAGGCGAATCTATTTACTCGATTTCCAGAGGAACTTTAAATAGAAAAATGATCGATCTGGCTGAAAATGCTGGAGCCGAATTTCACTTTGAACAAAAAGTTTGGGACGTTACTTTAAACGATGCTACTTTGCATATTGGTGAAAGCGAAAGAGGCGAGTGGGAGGAACGAAAATTCGATATGGTTTTTGGTGCCGATGGCGCTTTTTCGAGAATTCGTCACAGAATGCAGCGTCAGAGCATGTTTAATTATTCGCAGGAATTTCTAAACATGGGATATAAAGAATTAAACATTCCGGCAAATCCAGACGGAACGCATAAACTCGATAAAAATTCTTTTCATATTTGGCCTCGCGGAGAATACATGTTAATTGCGCTTCCTAATTTAGATGGCAGTTTTACATGTACTTTATTTATGCCTTTTGAAGGAGAAAATTCTTTTGAATCGCTAACAGATCGAAAAATGGTGGAGAATTTCTTTGAGAAAAATTTCCCAGACTCAATTGAAGTAATTCCAGAATTGGCAAATGATTTCTTTAAAAATCCAACAAGTACGCTGGTTACCATGAAATGTTTCCCGTGGACTTTTGAAAATAAAATTGCCCTAATTGGAGATGCTTGTCACGCCATTGTTCCATTTTATGGACAAGGTATGAATGCTGGTTTTGAAGATATCACAGTTTTGAGCGAAATGATTGAAAAGTACCAAGACGATTGGAAAAAAATCTTTAGCGAATATCAGATTTCTCGAAAACCAAATGCAGACGCTATTGCAGAGCTTTCATACCGTAATTTCGTAGAAATGAGTACCAAAACTGCCGATGAAAAATTCCTGTTGCAAAAGAAAATAGAAAAGGTATTTTCAGATAAACATCCTGATAAATGGATCCCTCTTTACAGTCGTGTAACCTTCAGTGATCGTCCGTATGCCGAAGCTTTGGCAATTGGTGATTATCAAAACGGAATTATGGAAGAAGTACTTCGAATGCAAAATATCGAAAACATTTGGAATACTCCCGAAGTTGAAAATAAAATACTAGCATTGCTAGAAAAAGCATAATTTCGATATCAATTACAATGTCAATATCAATTTACAATTTTTTAATATTGTAATTTGATATTGATTTTTGACATTGTAATTGTATTTTTTTATTTCTTTAGAAATTTGGATAGAACCCCAAAAACGCCTCTTATAAAAGTAGCACTTGTTACTACTTTCAGAACCGATTTTGTAACTACTTCTGTAGCGCTTGGTTCTGATTTTGAAGATTTTGCAGGTGCTTGTTCTTCCTTCTGAGATGCTACTTCTGCGGCATCTGCAATTTTTTTGTTTAGAATTTCAAATGCACTTTCGCGGTCAATTTCTTCAGCGTATTTCTTAACGAGTTTCGATTTGTTGTTTATTTCTTCAATTTCTTCAGCAGATAAAATATCCATTCGGCTCATTGGAGCACGCATCATGGTTGCTACTAAAGGCGTTGGAATACCTTTTTCATTTAGAGCTGTTACCAATGCTTCTCCAATTCCTAAATTGGTCAATAATTCATCTGTTTTATAATATTGAGAAGTAGGGTAATTGTCTGCCGTTTTTTTAATTGCCTGACGGTCATTTGCTGTAAAAGCTCTTAACGCATGCTGGATTTTTAAACCTAATTGCGCCAAAACTCCGCTTGGAACATCCATAGGATTTTGAGTTACAAAATAGATTCCGACACCTTTAGAACGGATCAATTTTACAATCGTTTCAATTTGTTCTAAAAGCGCTTTACTGGCTTCATTAAATATAAGGTGGGCTTCATCAATAAAAATTACCAGTTCAGGTTGGTCAGCATCTCCTTTTTCAGGCATTTTTTGATAAATTTCAGCCAAAAGGCTTAACATGAAAGTCGAGAACAATTTAGGTTTGTCCTGAATATCAGTTAGACGAATAATATTTACATAGCCTTTTCCGTTTTCGTCAATTCGCATTAAATCATCCGTTTCAAAAGATAATTCACCAAAAAATAAATCACCGCCTTGCTGCTCCAATTCGATAATCTTTCTTAAAATCGTTCCAGTTGTAGCAGTTGATATTTTACCATAACTAGCCGTGATTTCATCTTTACCTTCTTCAGTAATATAATTGATTACCTTTTTAATATCTTTTAAATCCAATAAAGGCATTTGCTTGTCGTCGCAGTATTTAAAGATAACCGCAACCACTCCAGCCTGTGTATCGTTTAAATCCAGAATTCGAGAAAATAAAACAGGACCAAACTCAGAAACCGTCGCACGTAAACGAACTCCGTTTTGTTTGGATAATGACATTAATTCAACAGGGAAAGCTGCTACATTATAAGGTACATTAATTTTAGCGTGTCGCTCTGTAATAAAACCTTCTTCCTTTCCTTCCTTAGCAATACCGCTGAAATCCCCTTTAATATCCATCATTAACACAGGAATTCCGGAATTTGATAACTGTTCAGAAAAAACCTGAATTGTTTTGGTTTTTCCCGTTCCAGTTGCACCTGCAATAAGTCCGTGGCGGTTTAATGTTTTCAGAGGAATCTGCACGTGAGCTTCTGCAACTGCTTCACCATCTAAAATAGCCCCTCCCAGTACTATTGTTGCGCCTTTAGCAGAATAACCAGTAGTAATGTCCTGAATGAAATTTTCTTTTTTATTCATGTTTTTATTTGTAATTTAGATGATTATCGGGATTTTACTTGATGTTTTAACAATTTGTATGTGTTTTTTTTAGTAAGAAAATGCTTTTTTTGATTGAAAAGTACATAAAAAATAATTTCGCAGCTTTTTAAGAAGATTTCAATGGATTAATTGAATAATTACTAAAACGTTGTAAATTTTTTATTATTCGCCTTTTTTTTTGTTTTATTAAAAAAATCATGCCGGCAAATTAATGAGATATTTTTTAAATTGACGTTAAATTTCCTTCAATAAAATTAAAAAAAGTTTTTTTATTTAAACTAAACGTATAAATTTGCTACCCTACAAGTTAAATATAACTAAAAAATAAAAATTATTTAAAACTATTAAAATTTAAAAAAATGGCAAACGTTAAAGTTAAAAAAGAAAGCACTTCAAATGGGGGAGGAATGATTACAGGAATCATTATTGCTGCGTGTATTTTAGTGGGGGTGTTTATTTGGAAAGTAATCATGGGAGACTCTGCTAACTTCGAAGGTGGTAACCCTGAAACTGGACATCCAATCAATACATTAGGACAAGTTTATAAAGGAGGATTTATTGTACCTGTATTATTAGGTATGTTTTTAATGGTTGTTGTTTTTTCTATTGAAAGATTTATCGTTATTGGTAAAGCTGCTGGTAAAACTAACTTAGATAAATTCATGAAAAGCGTTCAAGGTAGTATTAAAGAAGGAAACATCGAGGCTGCTATCGCTTCATGCGACAAACAACAAGGTTCAGTTGCAAACGCAATTAAATCTGCTTTAATTAAATACCAAGACGTTAAAAAAGAAGGATTCAACAGTGAGGAAGCTTCTGAAGTAATCCACAAAGAAATCGAAGAGGCAACTTCATTAGAAATGCCAATGTTAGAGAAAAACATGACTATCATCTCTACTTTAGTATCTTTAGGTACATTAGGAGGATTATTAGGAACTGTATCTGGTATGATTAAAGCGTTTGGTGCGTTAGCTTCTGCTGGTACTCCTGACCAAGCTGCTCTTGCAACAGGTATCTCTGAAGCACTTATCAACACTGCAACAGGTATCTCTACTTCTATCTTAGCTATCGTTTCTTACAACTTCTTTACTGCTAAAATTGACGATTTAACTTACTCTATCGATGAGGCTGGTACTACAATCGTAAATACTTACAGAAAATTCAGAGGAAGTTTAAAACAATAATTAATTTTTGATATTAATAATTACGATTAATTATATCAAATAAAAATAAAAGATAATGGCTAAAATAAAAATGAAAAAGAAGTCAACGTCGACAGATATGACTGCGATGTGTGACGTTGCATTCCTTTTGCTTACGTTCTTTATCTTGACCGCAACTGCTAAAGTTCCTGAAGCACTTCCTGTAGATATGCCTTCTTCTACTGTACAAAGTAAATTACCAGATTCTGATTTGGCAATTATTACAATAGGTAAAGGAAAAGATGGGAAAAGCAAAGTGTTTTTTGACATTAAAGGAAGAGAAATCCGTAAAAAAACCCTAGAAGGAATGGGAGCTAAATACGGTGTTAATTTTTCAGAAGATGATAAAACGAAATTCGCTTTAATGGATGATTTTGGTGTACCAGTTTCTGGTTTAAAACAAATCATCGATTTAAAATCAGCTGATAGAGTTAAAGCGGATCAACCTGGGATTCCAATCGATTCTTTAGATAATCAATTAAAAGACTGGCTTTTAGTTTCAAGAAGAGCTACAATTGACCTTGATGATAAAGAATTGCAGATTGCAATTAAAGGAGATGCGAAAGAACAATATCCACAAATCAAAAAGATTATGGATATCTTACAAGATCAGAAAATCAATTCCTTTAACTTAGTTACTGGAATGAGAGGAAAAGACTTTTAATTAAAAAAGATACAGTAAAATGGCTGAATTAAATACCGGCGACGGTGGCGGCGGGAAAGGCGGCAAGGTAAGAAGCAAAAAACAAAATTCTAAGGTAGATTTAACTGCCATGGTGGATTTGGCATTCTTATTGATTACGTTCTTCATGTTAACTACATCGTTGTCAAAACCTCAATCAATGGATTTGTCATTGCCGGATAAAGATCCTAAAGATGATACTCCACCAGTAAAAGTAGATGAAAATCGTACTATGACAGTAATGTTAGGTGAAAATAATAAACTGACTTACTATATGGGATTACTTGAATCTCCTATTGCTGGGCCTAAAGATATCACATATGGTAAAGATGGGATTCGAAGAGAATTGCTTAAAAGAAAGAAATCAGTTTTAGAGTATTCTGCTGCTAAGGGAAAACCTAAAAATGGAATTATTGTGATTATTAAACCAACAAAAAAATCAACTTATCGTAATTTAGTTGATATGCTGGATGAAATGGCAATTACTGGAGTTGAAACTTATGCAATAGTTCCTGAGTTCACACCAGAGGAAACGAAATTGATAGATAAAAAATAAGAGCTGTCTTGTTTTAACATCCTAATAATCAATAATTATGAAATTAGATATTATAAAAAATCAGTGGCTTGATATCGTATTCGAAGGACGTAATAAGATATATGGTGCATATGAGCTGAGAAAATCAAATGGAAAAACTACGGTAAAAGCACTTATCATAGGTTCTGTGATTTTCAGTTTTGCTGTTGCAGCTCCTCTTATTGCAAGCTTCCTGCCAGATTCTAGTGAAGAAGATGCAAATACGGATATTAAGATTGCTACAGTAAAATTACCTCCTAAACCAAAAGAGGAGATAAAACCAAACCAACCACCACCACCACCGCCTCCGCCAAAAGTGGATCAAGTGAAATTCGTGAAACCGGTGGTTGCTAAAGCAAATGAGGTAACTGAAGATCCACCAAAAATTGAAGAACTTAAAGATAAAAAAGTAGGTTCTGAAACAATTAAAGGAGATCCAGATGCAGTATTAACTGTTGACGAGCCGGTTGGTAAAGGACCAGTTTCTCAGGTTGTTGAAGAAGATAACAGTGTATATAACACAGCTGGTATCGAAGTAAAACCTGACTTCCCTGGAGGAATGGATAAATTTTACAAATTCGTAGGAAATAACTATAAGACTCCTGAAGAAGAAGGTCTAAAAGGTAAAGTTTACGTTACTTTTGTGGTTGAAAAAGACGGTTCATTAACCGACATTAAAGTTTTAAGGGATATCGGATATGGTACAGGAGCAGAAGCAATTCGTGTTCTTAAAAAATGTCCAAAATGGACTCCTGGCGAGCAAAATGGTAAAAAAGTGAGAGTACTTTACTCTTTACCTATTACTATTCAATCTGCAGAATAATGTTAAAAGATATGCTTAATAATATTCAGAAGAAATCGCTCAAAGAGCGATTTCTTCTTGTTTTAGGAATACTGTTTTTTTTAATATATCTTGTACTAGGTTTAATGATTATGTTTTGGGAAAAGCTTCCTTTAAATATGGAACCTAAATACAGATATGCATTTGGTGGATTGCTTATTGTGTATTCGGCAATACGTTTTTTAAGATTAATAAATTCAAATACAGAGTAATTATGCTGAAGAATAGCAGATTTTTAGGTTTAGTTGTTTTTGTCTTTTTGTTTGCCATGTGTAACCAAAAAAGCAAAAATGAATCTGACAAAGAAACAATTTTAAAAGGAAACTTAGATATTACTGTTGACGAAACAGTAAAGCCTATTGTAGACGATCAGGTTGCTGTTTTTGAAGGAACCTATTATGGGGCTAAAATTGCAGTTAAACCAAAATCTGAAGCTGAACTGATAAATGACTTATTAAACCAGAAAGCAAAAGTTGTTGTAACAGCAAGAAATTTGACTCAGGAAGAATTGAGCAGATTTGAAAAAAGTAAAATAAAACCTCGAGTTACTCCTTTTGCAACAGATGCAATTGCATTTGTTACTAACAAAAGCAATAACGACACATTAATTGCGTTGAAAACAGTACTTGACTTCATGCAGGGAAAACCAGATACAGGAATTAAAGGTCTTGTATTTGATAATCCTAATTCAAGTACAGTTCGATACATGAAAGAGCTAGCAAAAGTAAAAGATGTTCCAAAAACGGGAGTCTTTTCTTTTAAAACAAATGATGAAGTGATTAAATTCGTTTCAGAAAATGATGGAATGATTGGTGTAGTTGGCGTAAATTGGTTATCACAGCCATCACCAAATATGATAGATATTATAAAAAAAATAAATGTTTTGAGTGTTAAAGGTTTAAATGATACAAAGTATTATAATCCTACTCAGAATGACTTGGCAGAGGTGAAATACCCTTTGGCACGTGATTTGTTTATTATTAACTGTCAGGGATATTCTGGTTTAGGAATGGGACTTTCTTCATTCATTGCTGGAGATATTGGACAGAGAATAGTTTTAAAATCAGGATTACTTCCAGTAAGAACTCCAGGTAGAAAACTACAAATTAGAAATGGAATTTTAAAAGATAACGAATAAATTAATTACTATAGAGATGAATAAATTTAAAATTTTTAGTCTTGCTTTGGTTGCTGCAGGTTCTGTTGCAAACGCGCAGGATATTAAAGAAGCAAAAAAGGCAATTGATGCTGAACAATTTCAAAAGGCGAAAACATTACTTAAATCAATCATTAAAGCAAAACCATCTGATGGAGAAGCTAATTTTGTTTTAGGTACCGTTTACTTAAATCAAAGTGTTGTTGATTCTGCGAAAATTTACTTTTTAAATGGAGTTGAAGCATCTGATAAGAAGAACCTAAACTATATTGGATTAGGTCAAATTGACCTTGATAACAAAAACACAGCTGCAGCACAAGCTAATTTTGCTTTAGCTACAAAAGATATGAAGCGTAAAGATGTAGATGAATATATCTACATTGGTAAAGCGTATACAAATTCAGACAATCCTGATTACAATAGTGCCATTGCTAGTTTAAAGAAAGCTTTAGCAATTGAACCTCAAAATGCTAATGCTCTTTTAGCTATTGGAGATGCTTATTATGGTGCTAATAATCAAAATGAAGCTTACAAAGCTTATCGTGATGCATTTACTGCTGATCCAACTCTTTTAAGAGCTAAAATGCAATTAGGAGTTTTATTAAAAGGAGCTAAATCTTATGATGAAGCTATTAAATCTTTCAACGAAGTTATCGCTTTAAACGCAAATTACGGTCCTGTTTACAGAGAGTTAGCTGAAACTTATTACAAATGGGGAAGAAATAAACCTGCTACAGCTAAAGTTAATTTGCAAAATGCAATTACAAACTATGAGAAATACTTAAGCTTAACAGATTACTCTTTAGATTCAAAAATGCGTCATGCAGATTTCTTAATCTTAGTTAAAGATTATAAGAGTTTAGAAACTGTTGCTAACAAAATGATTGCTGAAGATAAAGTAAATCCTAGAATTTTTAGATATTTAGGATATGCTGCTTATGAAAACGGAAACGTAGATGTAGCTATTAAATCTCTTGAAGATTACATCAAAAATCCTTCTAACAAAGTAATAGGAAGCGATTATATGTATTTAGGACTTGCTAAAATTAAAAAAGGAACAAATGCAGAAGGTCTTGTAGATCAAGCTTCTTTTGATTCAGGTATAGCTAATATTAAAAAAGCAGTTGAATTAGAGCCATTAGTTGTTGAAGAACTTGGGGATTACGGTAAAGAATTATTTGGTAAAAAGCAATGGGCACAGGCAGCTGCTATTTATGAATTAAGCTCGTCTAATTCAGAATCAAAAAATTATTTGACTGATAATGTGTATTATGGTATCGCTCTTTATTATGCAAACTTAGATAAAAAAGCTACTTCACCAGAAGTTGCTGCTGATTTAGCTAAAGCAGACGCTGCTTTCGACAGAGTTTTAGTAGCTTCTCCTTCTTATGATGAAGCTTATCTTTACAAAGGAAGAATAGGTAATTTATTAGAGAAAGAAGATCAAATCGTTAAAAACTACGAAACGTATGTTGCTAACATTACTGCTAAAGGTGCTGAAGAATCATCTAAACCAGCTACAGTTAAGAAAATAGTTGAAGCATACAACAGTATTGGAGCAAGTTATGCAAATACTGATAAAGTTAAAGCAGTTGAATATTTCAATAAAGCTTTAGCTTTGGATCCAACAAATGCTTACGCTTCTCAATCAGTAAAAGCTTTAAAATAATATAGTTTTAAATTAAAATTATTAAACCTGATAGTTCAAGGGAACTATCAGGTTTTTTTGTTCCGTATTTAATTGACTATCTTTGCACATTAAATTAGAATAATGTTATCAAAAGAAATACAATTAGAAGTAAACAAAGGAGCGATGCTTCCTTTAATGGAAGAGTTTTACACCATACAAGGTGAAGGTTTTCATACTGGTACAGCTGCTTACTTTATTAGAATTGGAGGATGTGATGTAGGATGTCATTGGTGTGATGTAAAAGAAAGCTGGAATGCAGATGTACACCCGCCAACTAATATTGATGTAATTGTAAATAATGCAGCAAGTTATGCAAATACTGTTGTGGTTACAGGTGGTGAACCTCTAACGTGGGACATGACATTGCTGACTCAAGAGTTAAAAAACAAGAATTTAAAAGTGCATATCGAAACTTCTGGGGCTTATAAATTAAGCGGAACTTGGGATTGGATTTGCCTTTCGCCTAAAAAAAATAAACTTCCAACAAAAGATGTGTATGACAATGCGCATGAATTAAAAGTGATTATTTATAATAAACATGATTTTATTTTTGCAGAAGAGCAGGCAGAATTAGTTAATGACAATGCCATCTTGTTTTTACAACCGGAATGGAGTAAAAAAGAAGAAATGACTCCATTAATAGTAGAGTATGTTATGAATAATCCAAAATGGAGAGTTTCCTTGCAGACCCATAAATATTTAAATATACCATAAAAAAACTCTCCAATTTGGAGAGTTTTTTTTATGTAATAAATATACATTGTATAAAAAGAAACATCTTGTTCTTACCAGTTTTTGCGTTTTTTTAAAGAAGTGATATGTGCTAAATGATGATTTCCATGCCAGGCATATAATCCGATAATTTGTTTGGTAAGTATACCCTTTTTACACCAAACAAAAATAAAACAATTTAAGTCCTCCTAAATGGAGGCTTTTTTATTTAGGATTAGCAGGGCGGAGAAAATTTAGAAAGTAAATAATTAAACACTATATATGAACACTAAAAAATTATTCAAAACCCTAAAAAGACTATTTAAAAATCTTGTAATCCTTGCTATACTATTTGTAAGCATTGTAATTCACTTTAATTTACAAATTAATATTAACCACAACTACTATTGTAGTTATTTAAAAACTTAAAAATCATGAAAAAGATGAACTTATGGGTTACAACAGATAATACCCAATATAGATTAATGAACCAAAAATTAAATGACTATATTCAATTAACTTTTGAATTACCCGATGGAACTATTGAGCATTTTAATACGAACTATGAAAATCTCTACAAAATGCTTAAATCAGCTCCTGAGAGTTTGTATAGCCCTAAACCTTTATAAGCTTTAGATTATCGCTAAGTTCAATTGTACACACTTCATTAGCATAATTTGAAAAAGTAATCATTTTACCATCAACAATTTGTAAAACTTCTACTGTAGAGGATTCAAGTTTAAAACTTAGTTCAGAATCTCTTTCATCTTTACATAATAGATTTGTAGGATGTACGTCAATAGCCTGATGGTAATTTAAACCTAAAAGTTTGTATTTTTCATATAAAGAAAAACTAAGACTATAGTAATTTATAAATTTAACCATATCAACATTACCTATATCGTCTTTAACTTTTGCATATTTATCTGTTATTTTTACCTCTGCAGGATTTTCAAAAAAGTCATACATGGAAGTCTTTACGCTTAAAACAAACTGAGCTTTAAATGGTATAAGTGGTTGAACTGACATAAGTGGGTTTTAAAAATTAGTGATCCAAATATATCAAAAACACTAAAACACAAACTAGGTATAAATACTCGTTTTATTTTACTAGCGAGTACCCTTTTCAAATTATACAATAATTCTAATAAGATTAATAAATTAGGTATATTTGATAATAAAATTAGACAATTACAATAAAATTTCTATGTCAAATATCTACTGGCCTGTTTATAAAAATTTAGAAATGGGAGTGTTAACTTTAAGTTATTCAATTCATATTGATGATAATCAATTAAATGTTTATTCATCACAAATCTCAGACCTTATTCTACGAGCCTCTGCTGAAATCGAGTCAATATCTAAAGAGTTGTATAAATTAAATGGCGGAACAAAAACGTCAAAGATAAAGTACGATTCAGATGCATTAGAACATTTAAACGCTCTATGGAAGTTAGATCAAAAAGTAGTGTTAATAAGTTCTGCAAATTGTTTTCAAACCATAAAAGAATTAAAACCATTTTTAAAAAATGAAAGAAGTGGTTATCATAATGGGCTAACATATACATGGAATAATTCATACCAAAATCTTAAACATGATAGAGCAAATTCATTAGAATATGGTACTCTCAAGTATCTTTTTGATATTATGTCTGCATTGTTTATTTTAAATTTGTATTATAAAAACGATACAATTTCATTATATAATGATGGCGGTGGAATTAATTTTCCTTTAAACATGGGTTCTGACTTATTTTCTGTAAAACTTCATAAATGGTTTTTCTATGGTGAAAATATGAGTTATAGCAAAAAAGATTTTTTTGACGAGTGCTTATATTATACCCACTACACAGATCAAACTATTGAAAATTTAAAAGAAGCCCATAAGAAAGATCTACATGAATTTAATCAATCTTTTTTAGATCATCCTAAAACAGTAAGTTATTTACAAAACAATGTTGTAGAGGATATATTTAATGAAACGGTTATGAAAGAGATATTAGGAGATGAAGATTTATTCAATTTAACAAAACGTCATTATACAAATCAAGCTGAGGCATCAAAATATACTCAATGGCAGGCACTATTAAACAAGAATGAATTTTAATTAAAGCTAATAAATGTCTAACAATAAAGCCACTCCTTAATTGAAGTGGCTTTTCTAATTTATAACATAATGGAAAACTTATCAAAAAAAGAACTGATAGAAAAAATCATAAAGTTAGAGGAATCTAATTCAAAAATTTTCAAAGAGAATTTACACTTATACCTATTTTTGCAGACCTGCGCCAGTGAAATAAAAAATACACTTTCTGAAATTGAACGTGATTGTCCTTTTCCTTATTTAATAGAAAGAAATCCTGCTTATGATGAGTACATAGAAAACTTTATGAGTAAATAAGAGGTTTTACCTTGTTTTTATAAAACTCATCAATAGCATTATTAGTTTTTTCAAAAAAGACTGTTCCAACCACATCAGCCTCCCCTTGTTTCTTTTCATTATTAAGATTTAGCTCCTCAAAAAGCAATCCTAACAAACCATTGCGTTCGATATTCATACGCTCTTTATGTTTATACCATATATCCATAAGCTTATCTTGAGGTAAATCTTTATTCTGTTCTATTTCGTCAACTACAGATTTTAAAGATTCTATTAAAATAGTTATTTTTTGTTCAATTAAATCGTTGTTTATCATGATGTTATATTTTATGTTAATAATTGAAAATACAGCTTTTCTATCTACTATTCACATTTGATTTAAAATGTAAAACTGCTCTAGGTTAATTTGATTTTAAACTTTCTAAAGAACAGATAAACAGTGAATAATAAAACAGAAACTAGTAAGATATAATTGTAGTCTTTAATTGTGGCATTAATATAGTACTTTGAAACATTATCATATTGATTAAACTTACCCATGCCCTCAAATCTTATATCGTCTACAATAAATCCAGGTCGGTCTATCTTTATGATACTGCCAAAATAAGATGTATAAGTAACTGATAAAACACCGTTGGTAACAGGAATCGGAACTTCTAGATATGGTCTGCCAAATTCATCCGCATTTTCGACATTAGAAGTATCTGCAATGTACGTGAATTTTCCAAGATGATTTAATGCAAAAACTGCACAAGCTCCCAAAAATAAACAGCATAATAATGCAGTAATAGTGGTCTTTTTAATTGAAATAGTGCTTTTAGTTTCCATCTTTTATAATTTTTTCACGTTCAGTAACTGCCTCACTTAAATTATCAAATTCTAAATATTTATCTGAAATGATCTTTGTTGTTTGTTTACTCAGCACTTCTATTGAAGAAGGATTTTTCACTTGTCTTATAATATCATTCAAATATTCAGAAGGTGTATTTGGAATTTGTTCTAAAAGTTCCAGCAATAATTCTTTTCCTTGTTTATCTGTGAAATTTTCAAATTCTTTTATCTCAGAACAATATGTTTGATTTTTCCATTCGGTTACAGCAGTTTCTTCAAAAAGTTTGTCGTCAATATATTGTGGAGGAACATACATTAAATGTGGCTCTTTTACTTCAAAAACAGCAAACACATATTTTACAGCAGGTTTTAAATGTTTCTGAGAAACTAAAGTATTGTTATCTTGAACTGGTAAAGGTTGGTCAGATTTTATTTCGCAGGATATAAAAAAGACAAGAAAAAGTAGAAGACAGGGTTTCATTGCGAGCTTTTTATTCCACCCAAACCCGAAGTGAAGTTGCTTTATAAAAAAGCGTGGGTTTGTAACCAATACCTGAATCGGGGTTCTGGACAAACCTTGCACCAAGATAAGTTACGCCCACGCCGTAGCATGAGCATAGTCTTATTATCCTGTGGTGCATGTGAAATTGTCCAGATTTCGATACCATGATAATAGCTAACGCCTATATTTTCAATGCTGTAAAAGTAATAAATTACAACAGATTTCAAAGAATTGGAGTACAAAAAATTAGCGGTTATCTTTGTACCCACGGCTTTAAAGAAACACCTGAAATGTTAAAAATAGAACTTAGTTACACTAAATTATTGTTTAAGTGTAAAAATGTTCGTAAATTTGGGGAAAGAAAAATTTAAAGTCATGTTTAACAAAGATTTCAATTCAATACTTGAAGTAGCTAGAGAGTTCTCTACTGAACAAAAGTGTATTGAGCATTTAGAAGCACTCTATTGGAATAATAAACCAGTGAGTCCTTTCCATGAAGACAGTAAAGTCTATAAGTGTAAAGGAAATAAGTACAAATGCAAAACAAGCGGTAAATACTTCACAGTTAAGACTGGATCAATGTTTGATAATACTAAGATTGAACTTCCTAAATGGTTTATGGCAATATATCTGGTTATCAATCATAAAAAAGGAATCAGTTCTGTACAGCTTGGGAGAGATTTACAGATAAGCCAGAAATCAGCGTGGCATATGCTACATAGAATCAGAGCCTGTTTCGGAATAGAAAATGACATTGACGATAAGTTTGAGGGAATCTGCGAAGCTGACGAATCATTTTTTGGCGGGAAGAATAAAAACAGACACAAAGACAAAAAAGTTGAACAGTCGCAGGGAAGAAGTTTCAAAGACAAAACCCCAGTAATTGGAGTTCTGCAGAGAGGTGAATCTGAAATAATAGACGGTAAAAAAGTAATACTTTCCCCAAGTAAAGTAAAATGCATAGCGGTGGAAAACACTAAAAAAGAATCAATACAGCCGTTTATAAAATCATTTGTAGAAAAAGACACGGTTTTAATCTCAGATGAATGGCACGGATACAGAGGACTAGAAAACTGTTATGACCATCACATTGTGGATCATGCTAAAAAACAATATGTTGATTTTGATAACCCCGAAATACACAGCAATTCAATTGAAGGATTCTGGGGAATAATGAAAAGAAGCTATAACGGAATTCATAACTGGTGGTCAAGAAAACACATTCAGAAATATGTAGACGAACATGTATTCAGATTTAATCTGAGAGATTTAAAAACATCAGACAGATTTAACCACTTGTTAGCTAATTCGCAGGTGAGAACAAAATACAAACAATTAACAGCTTAATTATGCAGACAGATTACAGTTTGAAAAACAATTATGATTATACTCAGTTTTTAAAATTCTTAGAAAGTGAAGGAAGTGAAAAAGCGCAAAAAATGTTAGATAAATTAAATTCTTTAGATCAGACTGATTCACAAGAATACGCACATTTTAAAGCTGATTTATTATATAAGATCTTTTTGCAGGTCTTTTAATAATCTTATTAAATCCCTCATTTCTTGTTTTTCATAAGGACTTCTAGGAGCATCTGTATATTCTCGACATAAGATTTCAATAATTTCTGACTGAACTGTAATAATCTCAATTAGTTTATCTGATTCCATAAATAAAGACTTTTAACCAAATATAATTACTAATTTTGAAACTTTAAATACAATGATTTGAAAATACTAGATAAACAGAAGCTTTTGCAGGACGAAAGCATACACAAGACAGAATTTGAACAACAATGGTATTTTAGTCTTGAAGATATGACAGAGTATTTACAAGAAGATTTATCAGAGGTTGAATATTTAGAACTTCCGTTGTTAATCGGCGGAAAAAGAAAGACAGTTAAAACAGCTATTTTTGAAGACATTGAAAAAGGACGGAAAAAAGAAGAGCTGTCAGACTTTAATAAAGCACTTTTAAAAGCTAGGCATTTTAAGAAATAAAACAGGTGTTTATACGTATTTTATAGGCGTAAAGATTTTACATATATTTGAATAATTGTAACATTTTTAATATGAAACATTTTTACGCTTATAGAATTTTTCTAAATCAAGTACCTAATAAACAAATCTTACTTGAATTTAGATCTAAAAAAGATTCATTCATTGATTTTTTTATACGAATTCAAGACCAGCAAACAATTAAGTTTAATGATTATGGTGAGCATATTGTAATTTTTGACAAAAAGTTAGGGCAAGATATCTATTTATTAAAACTAGCAAAAAAACAACAATTTGATAAGCCTACATTAGAAGATGGTAAAATTGAGGATGTTAAAGATGTTAGGTATCCAAACATATATTTTTTAGTCCATCTTACTAAACAAATCATACTAATAGAGAAGAACACCACAGTATTTCAAACAATGGATGCTGTAAAAGATAAGTTAGTGAAGGCATTTACTGAGGAAATGTTACAAGACCATGTTTACTGTAACTTGTCTGAAATTACCGATCATAGAGATTTTTGGGAACAAATAGAGGATCTGGACTCTGTTCAAAAAGTAGAATTAGAATATGAACCGCCAAATTTTTTTGGAGGGAAAAATGTAGCAGATAAATTAGTGAAAGATGTTCATGAGGAAACCAATTTTGATAAGTTTAAAATAATACTTAGAAATAAAAAAGAAGGATTAAGGTTTCAATATGAAGATTTTAAAGAGCATATTCAAAGAATATCACAAGGTGCAGGAAATTATTTTATTGAAGGAATAAAAGATGGTATAGAGCACATTTTTACAAAAAAGACAAAATCCCATATAAAAATAGACATTCCTGATATTGAAGAAGAAACAAAAGAATCTTTAGAATCTAGATTTGAAGAAATTGAAGACATAAATGATGATGAGAGCATTTAAATTGGTTTGTATAATACTAGTTACTATGTTAGTTAGCTACTTTGTAGTAATAAGTAATGTTGTTTCCTATCAATATTTCATAGAAACAAATTTTTTGTTTACTTTTTTAGGTGTATTTATTGGATTTGCACTCACTTTGTACACTTATCTCACTTCTATGTTTGAAAATATGAAAAAGATTATAAGGACTAAACATTCCGAAGATGTTAAAACAAGAGATGAAAAACTTAAATTACTTCCTTTATTACATCTAGAAATCAAAGAAAACATCATCTTTCTTATATACGCCTTAGTTTTTGTTGTGTTAGTGGCGGTTTTAAATGAAGCAATTATGAGTATTGATCTCTGCACATTAAACATAGAAATATCAGATATAAAAAACGCTTCAATGTTAACGGTGTTTATTCTATCAATTCTATCTTTAATTGATTTAGTTCAAACCTCATTTACAATATCAGATTTTATAATTAAGAATTAAAAGTCTCCTTAATCAGAGGCTTTTTCTTTTCTAATAATCCAACCAATAGTACTTTTATTAACAGCATCAAAAACAGCCTGCTGATATTTACGGCATTCTTCAAGAGTAATTTCTTTTGCTAATAGTCTTTGAATTGCTTCTTGATATTCTTCATTTGCTTTATCAACTGCTGGATCAGTTTCGAAAAGTTTTTCGTTTGTATATTTATATCGTTCTTCCATAATACAAAGTTAATTAGCTGATTATATTTTGATTGTCGCTGATTATAACAATTTTGTATATTTGAGAGAACATTAAAACTAACTAACTATGAAAGGATTTATTAAGATTACAGACATGCGTAAAGACGATCATTACTTAAATGTTGATTATATTGTAAAGATTTCCCGAACAGGAAATGGACACGCAGGTAGTAGTTTCATATGGGTGGTAGGGACAGAAAAACCGACCATTTTTCAAACTGATTCTACGCCTGAAGAAATAATAGAAATGATAAATCTCGCAAAAAGCTAAAAAACAATCAAGCCTTACATAAACAGTAAGGCTTTTTTATTTATCTTCCAGTAGCTTAAAAGTTCCGTTTTTAAGCTTTCTATTCTGTGTGATAAGTTCTTCAGAATAATCTTCATTAGACTTTATATATTGTTGCTCTACAATTATATGATCACTTTTTATTTCTTTTATCACACCATAAAAAATATCCGTAAAGGGAATACTTGTATTATTCACTAAAAACCTTGTTCTTTTATTTTTTATAGGTGCAAGGTCATTCAAATCTTTAATTCTCATAATATGATACAAATTAAACAGTTAACCAGACAAGAATACGAAAATACTGTCAATAAACCAAGTGAATTTATAATCTTATATAAGACAGAAGACCTCGAAAAACAACTTATTTCAATCATTGCCACACATTTCGCGGAAAATATAAAAGAAATGATTGAATATCTTCAAGAAGTGTCTAAGTTTGATTTCTCAAATAGAGAATATATAATCTTAGAAACTGAAACAAAAAGTTTAACCGCCTTTTTTATAGAAGTTTTAATTTCGGTGTAAAAAGGGTATACTTACCATTTGTTTTAATCTGATTTCTGAATTACTTTCAGGGTGTACAAAAGATTTTTCTAAATCAGCTTCAGATAAATTTTTCATTATATATGCTAATCTAAAATGTAATCCTTCCAATAAACTTAAAGTGGGAGCTATTGGCATATTTAAACTATCATGCAATTCAGACCATCGTTTTTCATCGTACGGTTTTATAATAGGATTGTTTTCTGTTAATGCCCATTTTAACCTTATGTAGCAATTCATATGACTTTCTGCGCAGTGATGAATAACTTGTCGTACAGTCCAGCCCTCAGGGCGATAGGGTGTATCCAGCTTTTCATCATCAAAATCAACAACTTCTTTTTTTAATCTTTCTGGAAAAGAAGCGATTTGCTCAATTTTGTCTAAAATAAATTCAGACGTATATTCTTCAGGTGTATGAAATTTTCCAATAGGATACTTTAATTTTTCTAAATCTGATTCAGTCATCGTTCAAAAATTATTTATTATAATGAAAGTTTAGCTAAATAATCATAATGTTCGCCTTCAAGGATTAATTCACATTTTAATCCGTTAGCAATTGCTGCATTTTGTAACGTATTGTAATCAAGATATAACCAGTCGAAAGGTTCTTCTTTTTCCCCTTTATATGAGATGTTGAAAATTAACTCGCCATAATATTCATTATCAGATGGAATCCATTTACCGCCGTCTTCATCTTCATCAAACATATAAATTATGTCTGAGCTGTCAATTAATATCTGTCCTCCTGGATTTAATAGTGATTTTAATTTCGATAAATAACTGTTACAGTTTTTTAATTTTCCAAATATTCCCGTACCGTTCATTAGTAAAAGAATCGTATCAAACTTTTCTCCTTCAAAATCTAGAATATTAGCTTTTTTGGCTTTTTTTAAACCTCTTATTACGCAGGTTTCTATTGCTTTTTCTGAAATGTCAATAGAAGTTACATCTAAATTTCGATCATTCTGAAGTGATAAGCTGTGGCTTCCGGCTCCACATCCAACATCAAGTGTTTTTCCTGAAGCTAACTGTAAAGCTTTTTGTTCAATTTTTGGCATTTCATCATAAGAACGGAATAAATAAGCGACACTCATTTCGTCTTCTTCAGAAATCGAAGTTTCGGTTATAATATCTTCAGGTGAATTATGAGTTTGGAAATCGTAAATTGCTTTCCCAAAAAGATCTTTCATTTTATTTTAGTTCAAAGTTTAAGGTTTCAAGTTTAAAGTTGTTTAATTTTGCAGATCAACTTTAAAGAGTAAACTTGAAACAAATTTTAAATAACTTACATAAGTTAGCCAAAGATAAGCATATCGAAAATAAAAAGTATTTCGATAAGCTTAAAAAGAAACCGCCTAAAAATTTAGATTATGTAATGCAGGACTTACATGATGCTGAATTTAAAAAAACGGATTGTCTCCAATGTGCTAATTGCTGTAAAACGACAGGACCATTATTTACATTGGCCGATATAGAAAGAATCTCAAAATCGTTCAGGCAGAAACCACAGCAATTCATCGATCAGTATTTGCGTATTGACGAAGATAAAGATTATGTTCTGAAAAGCGTGCCCTGTACTTTTTTAGATAATGAAAATTATTGTATGATATACGATGTGCGGCCAAAAGCATGCAGAGAATTCCCTCATACAGATCGCAAAAAATTTTATCAGATTTCAGATTTGACTTTAAAAAATGTTGCAATTTGTCCAGCAGCCTATAATATTGTGGAAGAAATGAAAAAGAAGTTGCCTCTTTAAAAACAAAGAATTTAGTTTTTAAATGTATTTTTGAATACTATATAAATCATACTAAGAACTTATAAATTGAATATAGAATATTTTATAGCAAAAAGACTGATAACTGCAAAAGATTACAAAAGCAGTATTTCGGCTCCTATTATAAAAATTGCAATCTCTGCTATCGCAATTGGTATGATTATGATGATTGTTTCGGTGGCAACAGGAATTGGTCTTCAGCAAAAAATACGCGAAAAAGTATCGGCCTTTAATGGGCAGATTATTATTTCTAATTACGATAATAACAATTCGGAAATTACTTTGATTCCTATTTCAAAGAAACAAGACTTTTATCCAAATTTTAAATCTGTTCCAGAAGTAAGCCATATTCAGGCAATCGCAACTAAAGCGGGAATTATAAGAACCGAAAATGCTTTTGAAGGAATTGTATTCAAAGGAGTAGGTACTGATTACAATTGGAATAATATAAAAGAATATTTAGTAGAAGGAAAATTACCAGATTTTTCTAAAAACCTAAATGAAGATGTAATAATCTCAAGATTTCTTGCCGATAGACTTAACTTAAAGTTAGGAGACAGTTTTAATACTTTTTTTATTAAAGAAGAACAAGGGAAATTGCCGAATAGTCGTAGATTTAAAATAGCAGGAATTTTCAGTTCAGGATTTCAAGATTTTGATGCTACTTATATAATAGGAGATATTAGGCATATCCAGCGCATCAATAAATGGAATCCTGATCAAATTGGAGCTTTTGAAGTTTTTGTAAAAGACTTTTCTGAAATTAAAGAAACGGGAAATCAAATCTACGAACAAATCTCATCTAATCTTGATACAAAAACCATAACAGAAAAATACAGTTATATATTCGACTGGTTGCAGCTTTTTGATTTTAATATTATCGTTATTCTGGGAATAATGATCTTGGTAGCGACTATTAATATGGTGGTTGCATTATTGGTTTTAATTTTAGAGCGTACTCAAATGATTGGGATTCTAAAAGCCTTAGGAGCGAATAACTGGAAAGTTCGAAAAGTTTTTCTTTATAATGCATTCTATTTAATTATGCGTGGATTGTTTTGGGGGAATCTCATCGGGATCTCATTGTTATTAATTCAACAGCAATTCGGAATCATTCATCTTAATCCCGAAAACTATTATGTAAATCAAGCTCCAGTATATTTAAATTGGGGATATATAATTTTACTAAACCTATTAACCGTTACGGTTTGTTTTCTGGTCTTATTAATTCCTTCTTATATAATAACAAAGATATCTCCAGTAAAAGCTATTCGCTTCGATTAATCTCAAAATGCTTTACATACTATAATCCCGACAGGTTTCTTAAACCTGCCGGGATTTGTTTTTATACATATATATAATATGAATGCAGCTTGTCCGGCTGAGCGCAGCGAAGCGATACAGTTTTGGAATCTAGAATTTAAAAATTTTAATTTCGATAAAGATAAGGAGCTTATTCCCGCTGTGCGCAGCAGTCTTTTTGGGGGCGGACCCCGCCTCAAAAAGGATTTCCGCTGCTGCCGGGGCTGGAAATCCAGTTTTTAGAAGAAAGTTTCCAGAAACAGGTGTTTTCAAAACCATACTAAAAGAGCGGAAAACGGCTGTAAAGAATAAAAAATCCTCAGAAATGCCAATCTAAAGCCAAGTCAAAATAAGAAAAACACAGAGTAATCCAGAAAAATCCCACAGATTATAAAAAAATATAAAAACGTAAATAATCCGCTTCCAGCGAGTTAAGAAATAGTTTTAAAAAACATGGAAAAAATGTAAAAAAAAGTCTTGTAAATGTAAATAAAGGTTCTACTTTTGCACCCGCATCAGCGAAACGCTCTTAGAAATACCGTCAGGCAGCTGAATTGAAATGAAAAGAAATTT